>JAXLYP010000026.1:0-168244 GCA_046351395.1 Polyangiaceae bacterium | reverse complement strand
TCGAGCTCCTTGCGCTTGCCCGCCTTCTCGAGCGCCGCGCGGCTCCGCGCGAGCGGGTCCTTCTTCTTGCGCTCCTCGAGCTCCTCGGGCGTGCGGTACTTGCCGGGATCGCTCATCGAGTGCCCCCGGAAGCGATACGTCCGGAGCTCGACGAGCGTCGGCCCGCCGTCATTGCGCGCGCGCTCGATCGCGACGCCGAGGCGAGCGGCGACCTCGCCGACGTCCTCGACGAAGAATCGATCGCGCTCCATCCCGTACCCCGCGGCGCGCGCCGTGACGTCCTCCACCTTGAACGTGCGGCTCATCGGCGTGCCCATCGAGTACTCGTTGTTCTCGCAGATGAACACGATGGGCAAGCGCCAGAGGCTCGCGAGGCACATCGCCTCGTGGCAGTCACCGATGGACGCCGCGCCCTCCCCGAAGAACGCCAGCGTGACGCGCTTCTCGCCGCGATACTTCGACGCGAACGCCGTCCCGGCGGCGAGCGGGAGGTGCCCGCCGACGATGCCGTAGCCGCCGAGCATGTGGTGCTCGACGTCGAAGAAGTGCAT
The DNA here is from genome assembly GCA_046351395.1 of Polyangiaceae bacterium. GTDB lineage: Bacteria > Myxococcota_A > Polyangia > Polyangiales > Polyangiaceae > CAYYKK01. Next base: position 167,693 of record JAXLYP010000026.1, on the reverse strand, counting down.
CGAGCCGCCGAGGCCCTTCGAACACCCCGTCGCCTTCCCGAACAGCTCGGCCATCGCCGCGCGCGGCGTCATCCCGCGCACGAGCGCGAGACCGTGATCGCGGTACGTGGTGATGACGTAGTCGTCCGGCTGCATCGCGGCGTGGGCGCCCGCGGCGATCGCCTCCTGACCGATGTAGAGGTGGAGGAATCCGCCGATCTTGCCCTGCGCGTACGCGCGCGCGGCCTCCTCTTCGAATCGGCGGATGAGCTGCATCTGCTCGTAGAGCTCGAGGTGCCGCTCGACCGAGAGCTCCGTGGATAGGGGTGTCTCGCTCATGGGAGGCGGGAGGGTAGAGTCGGCCGTGTTGGTTGGGAAGCCGTCTCCGCTCGCGAGGAGGCGATGATCAAGGCGTCGACGCGGCGGGCGCGCTCGCCGCGCTGGGCGCGGCCGAGGCCGGAGGATCGGCGACGGTCGGTGCGGCGGACGCTTGCGGCGGCGCGGCGCGGCCCGACGCACCGTGCGGCGGGGCGGGCCCGCGCACCGGCGCCGAAGAGCTCGGCGGTGACGCGCTGCGGTCCATCGAACGCGCGGGCGCGGCGCTCCCCTGCGGCTCCGCGAGCGCGGCGTCGCGGTTGCGAAGGAGCGCGCGCACGAGGAGCGCGACGGTCACGACCACGACCAACCCCCCGAGCAGCACCTGCCACGGCCTCCGCGGGGGGGGCGGCGCGCTCACCGTGCGGACGGCCTCGCGTGTCGCGCCCGGCGAGCTGGGCCGACCACCCGAGGCGGGGGTGCGCTCGCCCGTGTTCGGCGCGAGCGCGCGCACGAGCGCCTCACCGAACTCCGCGCAGCTCTCGTATCGATCCTCGGGTCGGGGCGCCATCCCGCGAGTGAGCACGTCGTCGAGCTCGGGCCGGAGGCCGAGCCGCTCGGCGAAGCGATCCGGGGGCGTGCTCGCGATGCGCGCCGCCACGAGGACGGCGTCGTCCCCGGGGAACGCGCGCTCCCCCGAGATCGCTTCATACAACGTGCTTGCAAGAGAAAATTGGTCGCTCGCGGGTGAGAACACGCTCCGCTGGAACGTCTCGGGCGCGCTGTACGCGGGAGTCCCGAGCAGACCGCCAGCGTGCGTGAGCGTCGAGTCGGGGACGCGCGCGATGCCGAAGTCCGCGATCTTCGCGCCCGTCGGGGTGAGGATGATGTTGTCGGGCTTCACGTCCCGGTGGAGCACGCCGCGCGCGTGCGCGAACGCCAGCGCGCCGCCGAGCTCCCCGGCGAGCTTGGACGCCGCGGCGACCGAGAGCCGGCGATCCGAGATGCGCTCGCGCAGCGTCGGCCCCTCGAGGAACTCGAAGACGAGGTAGAGCCCGAGGCGCTCGTCCTCGCCCATGTCGTGGAGGATGACGAGGTGAGGGTGGGTGACGCGCGCCGCGGCTTGCGCCTCGTGTCGCATCCGGACGATGAGCCCCTCGCGCACGTCCTCGGCGATCGCGAGGTCGCTCCGGAGGATCTTGATCGCGACCTCGCGCCCCAACACCGGGTCGCGCGCGAGCAAGACGCGCCCCATCGCCCCCGTGCCGAGGAGACGCACGACCTCGTAGCGGCCGATCGTCTTCGGGAGCTCGCGCGTCGTGGCCGCCACTTCGGTCCCATCTTAGGGCGCGGCCGGCGAGAACTCCCGCAGTGAGGCTCCTTTTTCTGTGGGCGCCGCGCTCAGTCCGTCTCGCGGCAGCTCGGGCAGGCGCTCTTCGCCCGCTCCTCCGCGCGCTCGGCGCGCTTCCTCGCGCTCTCGCAGCGGCTCGGCTCGTCCGTCGATAGCGCACACACGTGCTCGGCGGCGTTTCGAATCGACGCGAGCGCCTTGCACACGGTCGAACAGGCGTCCGTCGACAGCGGCGTCGGCGCGGGCTCCGCGCCGACCAGCTTCTCCAGATCGCGCTCCGCCTTCGTGAGCTCGTCCTCGGCCTCGGTCGCGTTGCGCGGAGCCGTCGTGCCTGGAGACATGTCAGGCTGACCCGGCGTCGTCGGTGCCACGTTCGATCCGACGGTCAGCGTCTTGCCCGCGTCGGCCGCGGGCGGGCTCGAGGCGCACGCCGCGACGGCGACCGCGAGCGGGCCGGCGACGCCGAGCGCGACGAGCAGACGACGGGGCGTGTGAAGCTTCGTTGGGCTCATGGCGGCACTCATGATTAGACGTTGCAGGAGGGACAAGCTTGCACGACGCGGGTCGAGGCGCTGTCCGCGCGGGCTCGACGGCTCTGACACCGCTCGTCCGTCTGGCCCGTGATGGTGCAGAGACGGTCCACGGCGCGCAGCATCGACGTGAGCGCGTCGCAGGCGACGCGGCACTGCTCCTCCTGGCTGTCGAGCGTGGTGGGCTGCTCGTGCGGCGGCTCCGAGCTCGGCTGACCCGCTGGATCGGGCTTCGGTCCTTGGATTTGGGCGCCGACTTGGGGGGGCGGCGTCCCGAATTGGGCCGACTTCCCGCCGAGCGCGGCGCCGATGCGGGCCTCGGCGGCGTCGACCTCTTGGACCGCGGTGCCCACGCTGTCCGTCGGCGTGGCGGGCTCACCGATGCTGCCGCCGCATCCGGCAGCGAGCGCTAGCCCAGCCACGAGCAGAGCGAGCCCGGAGGCGAGCGTACGCGCGACGGGCGCTCGTCTCCCGACGACGGAGCTTCCAACGGCCAGAGTGGTTCGAGCGTTCGCGTTCAATGTTCTCCCCGATGTTCTGACGCCGGGCCAGGGCACGAAGGCTCACGACGGACCGCCAAATTCTCGTGGAAGGTACGCGGAGGAACCGCGCCAGAGAGGAGCGCCTGCGGTGCTCTCACCTCGAGCGCTCGGAGGGATCGGCCTGGGCGCGCACACCTGTCCGAGGTGCGATCGGAGGAGTGCGGATCGCGGCGTCGAGTTCTCACGTGGCAGGGGTACGAGGTCTCTCGAGAACGCGGAAGCCCCAACCGTCTTTCACCGTGCGCGCGAGTTTTCTTGCGGGAGGCAGACGTTTGCGCGCCGGACCCGTGTCGGGGGCAGGTCCCTGCCCTCGGCCACGCGCCTCACCCACCAAGGTCTCGTGACGGCCCGTCGGGAGCTCTCGTCGAGGGCCGCGATTTCCCGTTGAAGGAGCGCGTCGGAACCGCGAGGCCCGAGCGCCTGCGCCGCTGTCTTCGTGCTCGCGCTGTGGGAGTTTGCCCGGCACTGCGTTTGCTCTATCGAAGGCCCGTGAGCTCGGCGTTCGAGCCCACGAGGACCCCAACCCAGGACCCGTCTCCCGAGACAAAGGCGTGCCCCGTCGGGCACGATAGACTTCCACCATGCCAAATTGCGTTTCGATGAAGCCCCGAACCTCGCTCACCTCGCGCATCGCTCGCGGCACCGCCGCGGCCCTCACGGCGCTCTCGCTGGTCGCGGCGACGGGTTGCTCGTCGACGCCAAGGCAGGGCAACACCGCCGGTCAGTGGCAGGGGCAGGGCGCGTTCGGCGGGCAGCAGAACCAGAACGGGTACGGGACGAACCCCAACGCGGTCGTCCAGCAGAACCTCCCGCCCGTGATGAACGATCCGATCAACAACATGGACTTCGCGTGGATGCGGCAGCGCGCGGCCATCATGTTGAACGAGCTCGTCACGAACCTGAACCCGCAGCAGCGCGCGAAGGTCGAGGGCATCCCGCTCGTGAGCGACGACGAGCCCGGCGAAGTGAACGCCTACGCGGGCTGCCGGCAGGGCGCGGCGTTCATGGCGACGACGGACGGGTTGCTCGAGGTCGTCGCCTACTCCGCTCGCGCCCGCGCCACCGACGAGGTCTTCCAGACGCGCAAGCTCGACGCGTACGTCTCGATGGTCGCGCAGGGCGCTGGGAACGGTCCGCTCCCGCGGCCGCAGATGGGCTTCTTCGACCCCTCGCAGGACGTCGATGGTCGGAAGGTGCTCCGCCAGAACGTCCTCTTCGACGCGCAGCTCGGGTTCGTGCTCGGACACGAGCTCGGGCACCACTACCTCGGCCACACGGGCTGCGCGAACGGCGCGAGCACCGGCATCACGATCGGCGACATCGGGCGGGTCATCTCGAACAAGATCCCGGTCATGAACCAGCCCAACGAGGCGACGGCGGATCAGGCCGGCACCTACAACCTGCTCGCCGTGGGGAGCCACCGGCCGCAGGGCCAGCAGTTCAACGAGGAGGGCGCGCTCCTGGTCCTCAACTTCTTCCTCGCCCTCCACGGCGCGGGCGGCGGCAACAGCATCCTCGCGGTGTTCGAGTCGACCCACCCCCACCCCTCGGTCCGCATCCCGCTCGTTCAGAACGCGGCGAACACCTGGCGCCAGACGGGCGGAAACCCGCCCCCGGTCTTCAGCTACTAGCGGCGGACGCCGCGGCGGGGGACGGCGTCGCTCATCGGCGACTCGATCGCGGGGCCGGCGCGCGGAGTCGCGCGGATCGGGCTCGACGCGCGAGACGGATCGCGCGGGTGAGGACGATGACGGCGCCGCTCACGGCCGTGAGGAGCGCGATGGGCGAGAGCTGGAAGATCAACACGCCCGCGAGAGGATCGAACGTCTCGCGCGGGTTCGCGCCCGCCCACACGAGGAGCGGGACGACGATCGCGAGCCCGACGGCCTCGAGCCAGATCACCTCGGCCACGCCGAGCGCGTGCCGAGCGGCGACGAACGCGACGAGCGGCAGGGGGAGCGCCGCCGCCCAGGCCGCGTCCCCCGCGAACACCGTCGTCGCGGTCATCTTCGAGAGCGTCGGCAGGTAGCCCATCGCGAGGAGCAGCGACACGTACGGACCGATCGCTACGAACGGCAGGGCGACGAGCGCCTTGCGCGACGGTCGCGCGAGCGAGCCCAGCGCGAGCAGCGCCACGCCGATGAGCACGCCGACGATGGCGCGCGTGGTCGAGCCCGCGCGCTGATCCGCGTCTCGCCGCGCGTCGAGGCTCCCGGTGAGCGCTTGAAGGACGCGCTCGGCCTCCGCGTCGTCGCCGCGGGCGAGCCCGTCGCGCGCGGCCGCGGCGTCCGCGCACGCGGCGAGATCGGGCGCCTGCGTGCAGTCGTAACGCACGAGCTGCTCGAAGGGCTCGGCGAGGCGCGCCGCGCGCTCCGCGGCCGGGACGTCGAGGATGTCGAGCATCGGCGCGCCCATGTTCGACGAGGGCGTGTGCGCGCCGAGGAGCATCGTCGCGGTCGCCGCCACGTCCCGGAGCGGGCGCTCGGGCAGGACCACGCCGCGCCGAATCGACGCGCCCCACGCGAGGAAGCACGCTCGCCGCACGCCCTCCTCGATGCCCCCGTGACCTCCATCGGCGCGGTGCCCATGATCAGAGACCGCAATCAGGACGTCGCTCGAGGGATCGAGGGACGCCGTGAGCCGCTGCAGGAACACCCCCGCATGGAGCGCCGCCTCGCGGTACCCCGGGGACGCGGAGCCCGCGTCGTGCCCTCGATCGTCCACCTCGCCGAAGTGGATCGCGTCCACCTCGCGTGGATGCTCGGGCTCGACGGCCCACCCCGCGGCGTCGACCAGGATGGGCAAATGGCCATGCGACACGTGCGCGCGCGCGGGCGCGCGTACGAGCTCGACGAACGGAGGGTAGTCGCGAGCGTGCACGCGGACGGCGATCCCCGCGTCCTCGGCCGCGTGCAGCACGTCGTCCAGATCGGGCGCGCCGACGGTCGCCCCGTTGAGGCGCACGCCGCTCTCGCGTGGGGACTGCCCCGTGAACATCGACGCGATGCCGCCGGCCGTGAACGTCGGGAACGCGGCCGCCATCGGGCGCATCACCCCGGCGTCGGCGATCGGGAGGATCGTCTCGGTGTCGGCGGCGACGTCGTACGTGAGTCCGTCCACGACGACCCAGACGAGCCTTCGCGCGACGGGCGGCGGCGCCTCGGCGTGGACCCGCCCGTGCGGGACCTCGGCGACGAACGTGTCACGCGTGTTCCACGCAGGGAGGCAGCGAGCGAACACCCAGGCGGCGATCGCGACGAACGCTGCGAGGCTCGCGACGATCGCGATCGCGGCTACGCCGCGGGATTCAAGCGCCCGCGATGCGCGTGCCGCACTCGACACAGAAGAGATTCCCGACCTCGAGCTCGGCGTTGCACTTCCGGCAGCGGGCGACCGCGCGGGTGCTCGGCGCGACGTCGATCGTCCCCTCGTCCACCATCGCTCCGATCTCGACGCTCGGCCCGCTCGACTCCACGACCGTGTCCGCGAACGCGCTCGAGATGTTCACCTCCTCACCGGCCTCGAGAGAGGCGCGGATGCGGTCCGGGATGGCGGGATCGAGACCGCTCTCCACGCGCGGCGCAGGCTTTCGCGCGGGGGCGCCGTCCGCTGCGGGCGCTCGCTCCGCGCCCTTCTCGATCGGCGCGGTCCGAACGGAGGGCGCCTCTTCCTCGTCGAGGTCGATCCGCACGAGGACCGCGGTGATGTTGTCCGTCCCGCCGGCCTCGTTCGCGAGCGTGACGAGAGTCTCGCACATCGAACGGAGATCGGAGGACGGTCCGAGCACCTTCGCGATGGTGACCTCGTTCACCATGCCCGACAGGCCATCCGAGCAGAGCAGGAAGATGTCACCCGCGCGCACGGCTTCGCTGCGGATGTCCACCTTCACGTCGTCCCGCATCCCGAGCGCGCGCGTGATGATGTTCTTGGGCAGCCGCGCGAGCTCCTCCGGCGTCAGGTCGGGCTTCAGCGCGAGCGCGTCGTTCACGAGGGAGTGATCGTGCGTGAGGAGCTCGAGCTTCCCGTTCCGCATGCGATAGCAACGGCTGTCCCCGACGTGGCCGACGTGCATGTAGCCCGAGCCGCGCTCGAGGTACGCCGCGACGACCGTCGACCCCATCCCATGGTGCTGGCGGTAGGTGCTCGAGATCTCGAACACGTCCCGGTTCGCCTTGCGGATCCCGGCGGCGAGGCGTTTCGCGTCTTCGCGCAGGTCCTCGTAGTCCTCACCGAGCGCGTCCGGGGGGAGGGGACCGGTGACGGTGGCCTCGTAGAAATTCCGGAGGGACGTGGTCGCGAGGCGGCTCGCGATGTCGCCCGCGTTGTGTCCGCCCATGCCGTCCGCGACGACGAAGAGATCGAGCTCGGGGCGCAGGAGGACGTGGTCCTCGTTGTGCTTGCGCTGACGGCCCACGTCGGTCACGCCCACGGCTTCGAAGCGGATCTCCCGACGAACACCTTCCGTGACCCCACGCTGGGCGTTCGGCATTCCGTCACGAAGTATAGAGAGGTCGTCGGCCAAAGCTCAATATGGCGTAGGCGCCCCTCCGGACCTCGGAACGCTCGCCGTCTTCGCAGCGGTCGGCCGCGGCACGGGGTCGAATTCGAAGCGTAGCCCCGCCTGGAAGAACGCGTAGACGCGGGTTCCACCGCTCTCTCCGCCGGCCTCCGGCCGGCCGAGGAACGAGCCCACGTCCGCGGCGAGGAACGGCCCGAGGCCGAACACGGGGACGGGGAAGAAGCTGCCTCCGATCGACAGATCCAGGAAGTCGAGACCCCAAAAGCGCCCTGGAACGAGCGCCTTCGGAGCGCCCGCGCCGCCCTGGTAGTCCACGGTCCGGAAGCCCATGCCGAGGCGCATCCAAGGGTCGAACGCCGTGCCCCGGGCGAGGTGGTAGACGAACCCGAGGTTCGCGGCGACGTGGTCGCCCCCGCAGTCCGCGCAGTTCGAAGCGCCGAGCATCCACGCGTAGGTGCCTTCGAGGCTGAGCTCCGCGTGCGGCGACAGGCCGACGCCGATCGAGGCGTTCAGTCCCACGCCGAGGCCCACGACGTCCACGAGCGCGACCCCCGAGCGCGCGAAGCCGGACGGGATCTCGAGATCGCTCCCGATGCGCAGATAGACGTGCCCAGCGCGCTCGTCGCTCCCCTCGGGGCGCCGGACTCCCTCGCCCACTTCCGGCTCGATTTCCGCGTTCGGATCCGCCTTCGCGCCCGTCGCCTTGGGCTCGTCGGCGCGGGCCGTCGACGCGACGACGATCACGGACGCGACCGAGAACGCGGTGAGGGATCGAAGGATCACTACGCAAGCGTTTCGCAGACCGCGCGGGTCGCGTCAATCCGGCCGGTCGCGCGACCTCCGCGGAGCCGCCATCGCAGCCACGAACGTGCTCGCTCGAAGCGGGAAGCTTCGCGCTTGGCGACGGAAGGGGCCGGTGGCGCTCTCGATGTCGACCGCGCGAATCAATCCCAAAGCGCGCCGAGGGAGCTCCGCCGAGCCGCGGTTCCTCCGCCGAATCGACAATCGGACGAGAGGGGGGCAACTGGCGGCGCCTCGTGCCGACGATGAGACATGCACAACGATGACTCTGTGGTTCGCGTTCTGCCGAGGTTCCGCCGATCCGAAGAGGAAGGAGGGGAGGACCTCACCCCCGATCCCGACCGGCCCCTCGGAACCGTGCTGGTCCGGTCCGGCGCGGACGTCGCAGCGAAGCTGCGGCCCGGCGACCGAACCTCCCTCGCGCCGGGCATCGGTCTTCGTCACACGGGCGCGGCCGTCGAGGTCGAGGATCACGCGTCCGTGGGGCTGTCGATCTTCGAGGCGCGGTTCACGCGCGTGAGCCTGAGGCCGCCGTGCGTGATCGAAGTTGCGGGCGGTGGGGAGATCGAGCTCGAGAACATGCTCGATGAAGAGGGGGCGGTCGTCGCGCCCTCGCTGCCGGGGATCGTGGGCCAATCGAGGCCGATGCGCGAGCTCGCATTCCGCGTGAGGCGCTTCGCGAAGGTCCGTCTCCCCGTCTTGATCCGGGGCGAGAGCGGCGTCGGCAAGGATCTCGTCGCGCGGGCGCTCCACGTCATCGCTCGACCCGATCGGCCGTTCGTCGCGATCAACGCGGCGACGATCTCCCGCGACCTCGCGGAGAGCGAGCTCTTCGGGGTCTGTCGAGGCGCGTACACGGGCGCGTTCAAGGATCGCCTCGGGGCGTTTCGCGAGGCGAATCAAGGCACTCTCTTCATCGACGAGATCGGCTCCCTCGGCCTCGAGGTCCAGGCGAAGCTGCTCCGCGTGGTCGAGGAAGGGTTCGTGCGGCCGCTCGGCAGCGACGAACGCGTCGCCGTGGACGTTCGCCTCGTCGTCGCGACGTGCGAGCCCCTCGAGAGCATGGTCGAGACCGGGCGATTCCGCGCCGATCTCTACGAGCGGCTCGCGGTCTGCATCGCCACGGTCCCTCCGCTCCACCACCGCCCGTCCGACATCCCGCCCATCGCGCGCGCGCTCCTCCACTCGATGGGGCTCGGCGTGCGCATCTCGCCCGGCGCGCTCCGCGTGCTCGCGAACCGCCGCTACCGGGGCAACGTGCGGGAGCTTCGGAACGTCCTCGCCCAGAGCGCCATGCGCACCACCTCCCGCGTGATCGAGACGGAGCACGTTCTTCAGACGCTCGCGGAGCGGACGCAGCACCGGCGCCCGCTCACCCCGCACGAGGCCATCTCACTCCTCGATCGGTGCGACGGGAACATCAGCCGCGCCGCGCGCGAGGCGAACCTCCCGCGGAGCACGCTCCGAGACCTCATGGCCCGCGGCCGCGGTCGAGGCGCGGTCCACGCGCTCGGCGGGGAGGTCAGTCCGGAGGAGCTCGTCGAGGACGAGCTTCGCGCGCACGCGCTCGAGACGCGCCTCGTCGGGTAGCCGGAGACGCGTCGCGTCCGTCCGCGATTCCGGGGCTCGCTCGTCGGCGTGCCCCTCACGCGCAACCGCGCTCGCGCGTTCGATCGAAGCGACGGGGCTCCAGCGCACCGATCATGTTCGGTGCTCCAACAGTCTGTTGAAGCTCCCTTCGCCCGCATCGACGAGGCCTCTGCAAGGACATCGTCGGACCCTGCGCTGCACCACCCACGCGGCTTCAGCCGCGTGCCGTGGGCTCCTCGGGCACCGAAGACGTCCTTGCCGCGCCTCGTCGCGCGTGCTCGGTCCGCTTTTTCAACAGACGGCTAGAAGCGACCGGCGACGCCCCCGAAGCCTGGGCCGATGACGGGCGTGACCTCGACGCTTGCCGCCGTCCCGTTCCGCTTGGGGAACCAGTCCACCATGATGTACGTGACGGTCCCCGCAGCGGCGAGGCCGAACGTGATCCAGCCCGCGACCCCCACGCCGAGGTCGACGTCGTGCGTGTCGATCGAGCCGCGCAGCGACGTGCACGCCTTCGAGAACCCTTCGGCGTCCGGGCCCGCGTCGGTCGTCGCGCAGGGCTCGGTGATGTTGCGCTTCTTCGCCTCGTCGCGGATCTGATTCGCGATGCTGTCCGTGTTCGACGCGGCCGCGCCCGCCGCCGCCGAGAAGCCGATACCGAGACCCAGCCCGACGACCCCGAGGCCCGTGGTCACCCAGACGAGCGGGTGGTGCGTGTACCAGTAGCCGAAGCTGTTCTTCGACACGTCCCCGCCCGGTGGCGGTTGCATCGGCGGGGGCACGACCGTCCCAGTGCCGGGCGGATACACGGGGGGGGCGGACGTGGTGGACACCGGGGGCGCGGTCACCGTCGTCGTCGCGCTGACGGTGGGGGCGACGGGCACACCGCCGAACGCGAGCGCGACCGCGGACACTTGACCCTTCTTCACGTCCACCTTCGCGCTGGTCGACGTCCCCGCGTAGGTCGCGCCGACGGTGCGCGTCCCCGGGTCGGCGAAGAGCGGATCCATGAACGGGGATTTTCCGACGGGAGTACCCTCGATCGTCACGTCCGCGCCGGGCTGGTTCACGCTGATCGCGAGCTGACCGCAGCGCTTCTTCGCCTCCTCGATGCCCGCGTTCGCGCCGGCCACGTCCTCCGGGGTGGCCTGCTTGTACTCGCGAAGGAACTGCAAGAGGTGGTTGCCTCCTTCTGCAACGTGGTTGCTCTTGACCTCCGCGAGCCCGAGGTTGAGGAGGATGACGGGCTGGCCCTTCAGCTGATAGGCCTGCTGGAACGCGTTCCGGGCGTCTTCGAAGCGGCCCTCGTCGTACGCCTTCACGCCGTCCTGGTAGCGGGCCCGGGCGACGTCCGTCACCGGATCGGCGGGCTGCGCCACCGTGATCGGCGCGACGAAGCCAGCGAGCCCCACCAGCACGGCGGCGACTCCGACGACGGGGCCTGCGCGCCGGGCGCGGCTCTTCGATGTACGGGGCTCATGAGGATGCGGGAGGCCTTGGATCACGTCGGGATGCCCTCGAAGTGGATGAGGCGTGGGACAGAAGAACGGCGCGGATCAGAACGGCGTGTCGCGCCGGATGCCGCCGCTGGATCCCTTGGGTGGGGGGGTCTTCGGCGTTCCGGTGGGTTTGGTCGGCGGCGTCGTGGCAGCCACCGCGGTGGGCTTGGTGGTGACCGCCGGCTTCGCGGACGGTGCGGGCTCGGACGTCGCTGCGACCGTCTCGCTCGGCGCGGCGCTCGGGGTTGGTGCGGCGCTCGCCGTGGCCGTCTGGGGGGCCGCGGGCGTGGTCGGCGCAGCCGCGGCGGTCGTGGTCGTCGTCGGTTTCTCCGTCGTCGCGGCCGGCTTGGTTTGGGCCGTGGAGGTCGCGGTGGGCGCGCCCGACGTCTTCGCGTCCCCGCCCGAGAACAGGACGATGCCTCCCACGATCGCGGCGACCGCGACCGCGCCGCCCACGATCCAGAGGATCGGACCGCTCGATTTACGCGGGATCTCGATCGGATCCTCGATGCGAGAGATGGACGCGCCCATCGGGGCGGACGTCGCCAGCGGTCGCTCGTCCGCGTGCGGAGCGGGCGGTGGAGCGCTCGAGTGGACGGGCGGGCTCTCGAGCGGCGCGACCTCCGCGACGTCCCCCGGAGCAAAGGCCTCCGTCGCGTCGATCCGCTTCGGCGGCAGGGGCAGCGCCTCGGCGGCGGCTGCAGCGGCGGCTTGTGCGCCCGTCGTCGCGGGGAGGATCTGCGTCCCGTTCGAGGTGATCGGTGGCGCGGACGGGGGCTCCGGATCTCCGCCGAGCCCGAAGCGCGTCGCCTGGGGCTTCGCGGGTCGGGGCGCGCGCTCGGGCTTCGCGTTCACCTCGTCGGGCGCGGGCCCGATGTCGATCGTCCGACCGACCGCCACGGTGGGGACGCCGTCGATCACCGTGTCGCGAGGGATGTCCGCGCCGGCCGAGAACGGCACAGGGGTCTTCGCGGCGGGGGTCGGCGTCACCGCGCCCTTGGCGGGTTCTTCGCGGGAGAGCTTCTTCTCGAACGGCTCCGCGCGGTCCGGGGACGCCGCTGCGGCCTCGAAGTCCGCGTGCTCGAAATCCCAGGACGGCCGGATGCTCGCCGCGGCGCGGTCGGCCTTCTCCGCGTCCACGGTGGAGAGTTTGGATGCGTTGTTCGCCATGCGATCTCCGGAGGTGCGCGAGCTCGAGCCCCGAGCTCAAGCATAGTTCCACGCAGCGCGCGTACGCCACACTTAGCGCGCCCGTGCCGGCGGGGCACCCAGGCCGGACGGGAAGTTGACCGGATCGTCGGTTCGGTCCAGGTTGGTTTCGTGACGCGCGGTCGGTCCCTCGCCTGCGTCCTCGGTGGGCTCGTGGTCGCGGCCTCGTGCGCCGCCCCGAAGGACGCTCCCGTCGACGCGGGCAGCGGCCCCTCCGTCGAGCTCGCGTCGCGCGCCTCCCGCATGCTCGCCGAGGGCGCCGCTGCCCCCACTCGAGCGGAGATCGTCGCCGAGTCCGACGTCCTCGCGATCGCCGCGGCGCGCGCGGGTCGCGGCGAGGAGGGGGGGCGCCTCGCGTCGCTCGCCGCGGAGCTGCGGCGCCTCGCGTTCCGCGCGGACCACACCGCCACGGACGCGCGGGAGTGCGTCGAGCTCTTCAAGACGGCCGCGAAATGGTCCGCAGGCACGGAGCGCGGTTGCGAGGCGGACCGCGCGCAGGCGCTTCAAACGGGAGAGTCGGAGCGCGGCGCGGAGCGCGCGTACCGCGAGCTCTATGTCGCGGAACGGCGGCAGTCCGCGGTGCTCGCCGCTCCGGACGCGAGCCCATGCGTGCAAGCGCTGCGGCGCGATCAGGCGCTGCTCGTCGCGTTCCGACCGAGCGACGAGGACATGGTCGGCCTGGATCGCGAGGCGAACCAAGCGGCCATCGCATACCGAGATGCATCCGCAGCTCAGACGCCCGTGGCCGTCCCCACGCTCTCCGCCGTGGCGGTGGGATCGGCGAGCGCGTCGCCCGCGGTGGACGTCCCGGAGGACGTGGTCATCCCGAGCGAGGCCCTGAAGTCGAAGGGGCCCGTGAAGATCACGTCCGTCGAGCACTTCACGGAGAGCGGGGGCGGGCGCGTCGTCGTGAACCTGAGCGGCGTGACGTCGTTCCACGTGGGCGCGCTCGCCGCGGAGAACGGGAAGGACCCGCGCATCTTCGTCGACATCGACCGCGCGAGCTCTCGCGGGATCGCGCGCGACACGACGGTCGGAGGGGCGATCCACCGCGTGCGGACGGCGCCGCACGACGACGGGACGCGCGTCGTCTTGGATCTCGCGAGCGAGATGCACCGGCGCGTGTTCTATCTGCCGGAGCCGGTCCGCGTCGTGATCGACGTGAGCTCTCGGGAGCGGACGCCCACCGCGCCCGTTTCTCCCGGGAGCCCGCGCGTGATCCGCCGCGTCGTCCTCGATCCCGGGCACGGGGGGGACGACGCGGGCGCGATCGGTCCGACCGGGCTCCGCGAGAAAGACGTGGCCCTCGACATCGCGCACCGCGTGGCGCCCATCCTCGCGCACGAGCTCGGCATCGAGACGATGCTCACGCGGGACACGGACGTGTTCATCCCGCTCGAGGAGCGCGCCGCGCGCGCGAACGGGTTCCACGCGGACCTCTTCGTGTCGATCCACTGCAACGCGGCCGAGAACGGGGAGGCGCGCGGGGTCGAGAGCTTCGTGCTGGACGCTCTGAAGGAGGAGATCCGCGCGAACTCGCGCATCGCGATGCTCGAGAACGGGCTCAAGGTGAAGTCCCTCGATCCGGCGGACATCGACGCGGAGATGGCGCACGTGTTCGCGGGGTTGAAGAGCGGGCAGGTCGGGGAGGACTCGCGGACGTTCGGCGCCCTGCTCCAGCGCTCCGCGATGGCCTCGCTGTCGCCCCGCTACCCCGACACGAAGGATCACGGAGTGAAATCGGCCGCGTTTTACGTGCTCGCGGGGGCGGAGATGCCGGCCGTGCTGTTCGAGACGTCGTTCATCTCGAACTCGGACGACGAGGCGCGCCTCAACACCGCGGACTATCGGCAGAAGCTCGCGGACGCGATCGCGAACGCGATCAAGGCCTTCAAAGAAGGCCTCTGACGGTCATGGTCGCGGCGGATCCTCGCTGACGAAGCGGCCGTCGCGGAGCACGAAGCGCGTGGGGCCCCGCGTCGTCGGCTCGCGTGATGGGTGCTCCGGATCCCCCGGGAGCGCGAGGAACGGCGGATCGCCGGCGACGAACACGGGGCACGTCGGCTCGAGGCATTGGCTCGTCGCGAGCTCGATCGCCTCACGCGTGCTGCGCGCGTCCTCGAGGAGCTCGAGGCAGCGCGTCGTGGGGGGCGCGAGTTGGATGTCGCCGCGACCGAAGCGCTCGAGGATCTCGGACGGCCGAGCCCAGAAGCCGAGCGTCGTCTCGCGCTCGTCGGGCCGCGCCTCCTGGCCGTCCGTCGCGCGCAGCAGGAAGAAGCGCGCGTCGAACCGGCGCGCCTCGGCCGCGGGTGTGACCCAGCGACCGAAAGGTACGAACCGCGTCAGATCGATCGTCGCCCGGACCGCTCGGAGCGCGGCGTCGAGCGGCTCGTGACCGCGCAGCCGATCTTGAAGGGCACGCGCGACCTCGGTCGGGACGTCCCCCGGGAAGAGCCCAGCCTCCTCGACGAGTTCGCGCGCCGCTGCGATCGCGAGCGCGCGCACCGAGAGCGTGCCCGTGGTCCACGCAGCGGCGTGGAGCGGGGCGCCCGTCGTGAGCTCGTCCGCGAGCGCCGCGTCGTCCGCGTCCACCTTGCCTCCGGGGAAGACGATCGCCCCCCCGAGGAACGGGGACTTCGCGTGTCGCTGGACGCAGTAGACCTCCGGCCCGCTCGGGGTGTCGCGGAGGACGAGCACGGTCGCGGCGTCCCGAGGGGGCGTGGGCTCGCGCGCTGGATCGAACGAGAGGCTCATAGGCGCTCGACGATAGCGCCCATCGGCTCGCGGCCACCGCGGGAGAACCGTGGGAGAGTCGTCGTTGGATGCTCCTTGACGGACTAGGCAGCGCCGCCTACCTTTCTGCGCCCCTTTTTGGGGGCCCAACGAGGTTCCAGTGACCAAGGCTCAGCTGAAGAAGTTCAAGGCGCTCCTCGAGTCGAAGAAGGACGAGATCGTCAAGCGCGCGAAGCAGACGCTCAACGACGACATGACGCTCGACACCAACGACCTCCCCGACGAGATGGATCTCGCGTCGAGCGAGTACCTGCAGAGCTTCACGTTTCGGCTCCGAGGTCGTGAGAAGAGCTTCCTCGACAAGATCGAGAAGGCGCTCATCAAGATCGAGGACGGGAGCTTCGGCAACTGCGAAGAGTGCGGCGAGGAGATCTCGGTGAAGCGCCTCGAGGCGCGCCCCGAAACGACGCTCTGCATCCGCTGCAAAGAGGATCAGGAGCGCGCCGAAAAAGACTTCGGCTAGGAAATGGGGCGATAGCCTTCGCCGGGCGCGCGTGGACGTCGGTCGGCGTGCTCAGCGTGGGCAGACCACGCTTCCGCGCGCCTCCCTAGCCACGCACGCCCGGCTGTGGCTCTCGCCCCATTTCCCTGTCGCGTTTCGGCGCGGGCGCTTCGCGCCGCACGGGGCAGAGGGCAGAGGGCAGAGGCGGAGGAGCGTGCGCTTCGCTCCGCTCTTGGCAGAGGGCAGAGGCGGAGGAGCGTGCGCTTCGCTCCGCTCTTGGCAGAGGGCAGAGGGGGAGGAGCGAGCGCTTCTCGCCGCTCTTGGCGTACTGGGCCGGTCTTGGCAGCGGCGGGGGCACTTGCCGACGGTTAGCGGCTTTGTTCGGCGGGGCGCTTGTTGGGGGGGCGCTTGGTGGGGGTTTTTTTGGCTTTGGGGGCGGGGGGTGTGGGTGGGGGGCCGGCGAAGGCGGCTTTGAGGTAGCGGCCGGTGTGGCTGGCTTCGACCTTGGCGACGTCCTCGGGGGTTCCGGCGGCGATGAGCTCTCCGCCTCTGACGCCGCCTTCGGGGCCCAGGTCGATGACCCAGTCGGCGCTCTGGATGAGGTCCATGTTGTGCTCGATGACGACGACGGTGTTGCCCGCGTCGCAGAGGCCCTCGAGCGCGACCATGAGGAGCTCGACGTCCTGGAAGTGGAGGCCAGTGGTGGGCTCGTCGAGGACGTAGAGGGTGCGGCCGGTGGCGCGGCGGGCGAGCTCGCGGGCGAGCTTCACGCGCTGCGCCTCGCCGCCCGAGAGCGTGGTCGCGGGCTGACCTAGGCGGAGGTACCCGAGGCCGACCTTCTCGAGCGCGGCGAGGAGCTCGCGGACGCGCGGTACGGCCTCGAGCTCGGCGAGGGCTTCGGTGACCGTGAGATCGAGGACGTCCGCGATGCTCCGACCGCGGTAGAGGACCTCCAGGGTCTCGCGGTTGTACCGGCGACCCGCGCACGTCTCGCACTCGACGAACACGTCGGGGAGGAAGTGCATCTCGATACGCAGGACGCCGTCCCCCTGGCACGCCTCGCAGCGGCCACCCTTGACGTTGAACGAAAATCGGCCGGATTTATAGCCCCGCGCGCGCGACTCTGGGAGGTTCGCGAAGAGGTCGCGGAGCAGCGCGAAGACGCCCGTGTACGTCGCCGGGTTGCTCCGGGGCGTGCGGCCGATGAGGCTCTGGTCCATCGAGACGATCTTGTCGAACTGGTCGAGACCCGTGATCTCGTCGACCTCTCCGATGGGCGTCGTCGCGTGGTAGAGCGCGCGCCGCGCTGCGGGGAGCAGCGTGTCGGTGATGAGCGAGCTCTTGCCGGATCCCGAGACCCCCGTGACCGCCGTGAGGACGCCGGTCGGGATCGCGACGTCGATGCCGCGGAGGTTGTGCGCGCGCGCGCCGCGCAGCTCGATCGTCCCCGCGCCCCGCCGTCGACGCTTCGCGCGATCGCCGACGCGCCGCGCGCCACTCAGGAACGGTCCGGTCACGCTCGCCGGATCGGCGATGAGCTTCTCCGGAGGGCCCTCGCTGACGATGCGCCCGCCGTGCTCACCCGCGCCGGGGCCCATGTCGACGACGTAGTCGGCGCTCAGGATCGCCTCCCGATCGTGCTCGACGACGATGACCGAGTTGCCGAGATCCACGAGCGCGCGGAGCGCCTGGATGAGGCGCGTGTTGTCGCGCGCGTGGAGGCCGACGCTGGGCTCGTCGAGCACGTAGAGGACGCCGACGAGCGCCGCGCCGATCTGCGTCGCGAGCCGGATCCGCTGGCCCTCGCCGCCGGAGAGCGTCATCGCCGATCGGTCGAGCGTGAGGTAGTCGAGGCCGACCTCGATGAGGAACCCGAGCCGCGCGATCACCGCGCGGAGGAGGGGCTCCGCGATCGCTCGCCCGCGAGCGCCCAAGCCCTCGGAGACCTCGGAGCCCGCGCCGTCCGCCGCTCGGCGTTCGAACGACTGGAGCATCTCCCGGAGCTCGCGGAGGGGGAGCCCGCCGACGTCCGCGATGTTGCGTCCGCCGAGGAGCACCGCGAGCGCCTCGGGCCGGAGCCGCTTGCCGCCGCAGCCTTCGCACAGGCGCGTCACCACGAAGCGGCCGACGTCGTCCGGCTCGCCGTCCTCGGGCTCGTCCTCGTCGTCGGTGCGCGCGATGCCCTCGCCCGTCTCGAGCAGGGCCTCGAGGCGCGGGACGATCCCGGTGTACTCCCCGCGGCGCCGGCGCGCCTTGCCCTTCGGATCGCTGGTGTCCCCGGCGCCGTACAGGATGAGAGTGCGCTGCTCCTCCGTGAGATCGCACCACGGCGTGTCGGCGGGGACGCCGAGCGCCTTCACCGCCGCGTCCACCTCGAGGGCGAGCGCGACCGATCCGCGCTTGCCCCACGCGAGCACGGCGCCCTCGCGAAGCGTGCGCTTCGGCTCGGGGACGACGCGCTCGGGATCGACGCGCGTGCGTGACCCGATCCCGTCGCACACCTTGCAGGCGCCGTGGGGCCCGTTGAATGAGAACATCCGCGGCTCGATCGGCGGGAGAGAGACGCCGCAGTCCACGCACGCGAAGCGCTCGCTGAGGGTGATGGGCTCCTGCCCAGCGCCGCCCGTCGGGTCGACGAGCATCGTCCCCTCGCCGAGTCGAAGCGCGAGCTCGACCGAGTCCGTGACGCGCCCCTTCACCCCTTCGCGCAGGACGATCCGATCGACCACCACGTCGAGATCGTGGGGTCGGCGTCCGTCGAGGACGATCTCGTCCCCGAGATCGACGAGCTTGCCGTCGATCCGGACGCGGACGAAGCCGTCCCGGCGGAGCTGCTCGAGCTCGAGGCGCAGCTCGCTCCGGCGCGCGCGCGCGATGGGCCCGAGGATGATGACCTTCGTGCCCTCCTCGAACGTGAGGATGCGGTCGACGATCTGCTGCACCGTCTGCGCCTGGATGGGCTTCTTGCAGCTCGGGCAGTGGGGTGTGCCGACGCGCGCGAAGAGGAGGCGCAGGTAGTCCGCGATCTCGGTCACCGTGCCCACCGTCGAGCGCGAGCTCTTCGCGAGGGCTCGCTGCTCTATCGCGATCGCGGGGGAGAGGCCTTCGATCGACTCGACGTTGGGCTTGGCGAGCTGACCCAGGAACTGGCGCGCGTAGGCGGACAGGCTCTCGACGTACCGGCGCTGGCCCTCGGCGTAGATCGTGTCGAAGGCGAGCGAGCTCTTGCCCGAGCCGCTCGGCCCCGTGATCACCACGAACTTGTGCCGGGGGATGGAGACCGTGAGGTCCTTCAGGTTGTGCTGGCGGGCACCGCGGACGACGATCCAGCTCATGGAACTGTCTCGAGTAGCACGCCCCGAGGCGAACGCCGACTGCGGAACGCCGCACTCGATGGGGCGTTTTTGCGCGGTCTCAGGCGCGCCGCGAAATGCGCTGGGCGTCGAACAGGGCGCCGACCACCGCCAACCCGCCCGCGGCGAGGTCGGCCGCGGCCGCGGCGCGCCGTGAACCCGACGGATCAGCGAACTGCCCCGTCCCTGTGACGCCTTCCCGCGCCGCGAAGAGGGACGGGTCGGATCCGCCCTCGAGCTGGCGCTCCTGCTCGCGCCGCCAGCAGGCGTCGCACATCGAGCCTCGACCCGAGATGTTCGCGCTCGCGGCGGGGATTGACGTGCTGCAGCCGACGCAGACGACCGTCGCGGGGCGCGCCTCCGCCGACGGGGCGCGCTTCGCCAGCAACGATCGGATGAGCCCCGCGAGCTCGAACGCGTCGAACCACGTGCCGTGGAGCGTGCAGACGTCGAGCTCGAGCTGGCCGTTCTTCGCCGGATCGAGGGGGACGCGACACCTCGCGCAGACCGGCGCGGCCGCGCGCTTCGAGCGATTTCGCGCGCCCGCCGCGCACCGGGTCGCAAGGTCCTCGAACACGGCGTCGGGCGCCTTGACGAGGTTTTGCGCGCTCGCGTTGTCCACCCAGATGCCGCCGCAGGCGCCGCACCCGTTGAGCTCGACGTCCTTCACACGGACCGTCGCGAGGCGACGCCGGCAGTGCGGGCAAACGAGGATGGCGGCGTCGGGATCGGTCGCCTCGACGTGGACCGTCTGGTGGATCACTTGCACGGGGACGGCGACGCGGATCTCCTTCGCAGGAGCTTCGTTCACGACGTCGCAGAACCCGCACGTCGCCGTCGGACCAGAGAACGCGATCGGCGCGCCGCAGTTGGAGCACGAGGACATGTCGGCGGGTGCTATCACGACCCGAGCGCCCGATCGAGGTCGCGCAGGAGATCCTCGACCGCCTCGATCCCGACGCTCAACCGCAGCAGACCGTCGCCGATCCCGGCGCGGGCGCGGTCCTGCGCGGGCATCGTCGACGCGGTCGTCGACGCGGGGTGGGTGACGAGCGTGCGAACGTCCCCGAGGCTCACGGCGTGCGTGACGACCCGCACGCGATCGACGAAGGCGCTGCACGCCGCGCGGTCCTCGAGCTCGAACGAGAGCTGCGCGCCGAAGCCCCGCATCTGCGCCTTCGCGAGCGTGTGGTCCGGGTGCCGCGCGAGGCCCGGGTAGTGCACCGCGCGGACGCGCGGGTGGCCCTCGAGGTGGCGCGCGATCGCGAGCGCGTTCTCGGACGCGCGCTCCACACGCAACGCCAGCGTGCGGATGCCGCGCGTGATCAGGAACGCGTTGAACGGCGCGAGAACGCCCCCGAGCCCCTTCACGATGGTGTCGGCGATCCGATCGCGGAGCGCGCGGCTCGTGACGACGACGCCGCCGATCGCGTCGCCGTGACCCGAGAGCGCCTTCGTCGCGGAGTGCAGCACGATGTCCGCGCCGAGCGTGAGCGGGCGCTGGCAAATGGGCGTCGCGAACGTCCCGTCGACCGCGGACCACGCGCCGATCGCGCGCGCGCGGTCAGCCACCGCCCGGATGTCCGTCAGCGCGAGCGTCGGGTTCGTCGGCGTCTCCATGTAGAAGAGCCGCGTCGATGGCCGCGCCGCAGCCGTGAACGCGTCCGGGTCGGGCCGGTCGACGAAGGTCGTCTCGATCCCGAGCCTCGGGAGGCGCTCCCGAAAGAGCCGCGCGGTCTCGCCATAGAGCGCGCGCGGAGCGACGACGTGGTCGCCCTGAGAGAGGAGCCCGAGCGCGACGCCGCTGACGGCGGCCATCCCGCTCGCGGTCGCGATCGCGGACTCTCCCCCTTCGAGCGCGGCGAGCGTGCGCTCGAGCTCGAGGACGGTGGGGTTCTGCCACCGTCCGTAGATGTACGTCGGCTCACCCGTCGAACCGTTCCCCTCGTCCTCCGTGGCGGTGTTCGCGGACGCGAACGCCGCCTCCGCAACGGCGGCGCTCTCGAACCGAAACGCGCTCGAGAGCACGAGGGGCGCCTCGACGGGACCGGCCCCATGGGCTCTCCGCGGCGCGCCCTCGGAAGGCGCGGCTTCGTCTTCGATCGGACCGTGAACGGCCAGGGTGTGCAGGTCGAGGGGTCGGGGAGGGGGCATCCAGCAAACTCGCGCGGATCGACGATCGGGACTAGAACCTCCTGGTGGCGGCGGGAAGTCTCCGCTTTCGGGGTCTACAGATCGGAGTCTACGGCCTCGTGCTGGGCGCGTCGGTCGCGGCGTCCGTCGCGATGATGGTCCCGCGGCTCCTCCACCCCCACGTCGATCTCCGCCGCATGCCGCGGCCTCCCGAGATCCTGCTCACCGCGCCCGAGCCGACGCCGAGCGCCCCGACACCCGGGGCGGTCGCCGAGCGCCCGCCCGAGGAGGTGCTCGACCAGCCTCTCTGCCCGCGAGACATGGCGCTCGTGCACGGGATGTTCTGCCCGTTCGTCGCGCACCAGTGCGCGAAGTCGCGCAAGAGCGGGACGTGCGACGAGTTCAAGCCGGAGGTCCTTTGCGAGGGGACGATCCGGGAGTCCCGGTTCTGCATCGATCGCTACGAGTACCCCAACGAGGTGGGCGCGAAGCCGGTCGTGCTCGTGGATTTCGAAGACGCGAAGCGCGCGTGTGACAACGAGGGCAAGCGCCTCTGCACGGTCGACGAGTGGCAGTTCGCCTGCGAGGGGACCGCGATGCTCCCGCTTCCGAGCGGAGTCCGGCGAGACGGGGGGTGCGTGGTCGATCGAGCCGATCCGACGTCCCTCCTCGGCGCCGCGAAGTCGAGCTTCGAGTACGCCGCCGCCGTGATGCACGTCGACGGGCGGGAGCCGAGCGCACCGCGCCCGGGGTGCGAGAGCGCGTGGGGGGCCTTCGACCTCGTCGGGAACGTGGGAGAGTGGGCGGTGAACCCGTCCGGCTCGCTCACCGCGAAGCCGTTCCACTCGGCGGTGCTCGGCGGATCGTTCGGATCGGGCGAGGCCAAGTGCCGGACGGCGGATTTCTCGGCCGCGGACTCGTCGACGTCCCACCGCGTGGGCTTCCGGTGCTGCGTGGACGCCGGGCCCCGGCCGAACGGTGAGCTCGCCCTCCCGAGCCGGCGGTCGCCGGGAGGCTTCCGGCCCATCAAGATGCCGTCGAGCCGCTGAGCGGCGGCCGACCGCCCGTTTCGGTCTGGGTTTGCCGACCCACCTGTATTAGCGTGCCGACGTGGCATGCTTGACGGCGTCGGTGCAGGATGCAGGCAGCGATCCGAGGGCCTATAGCTCAATCGGTCAGAGCCCCCGGCTCATAACCGGGCTGTTCCTGGTTCGAATCCAGGTGGGCCTACCCCTCGTCACGCGACTCGTACGCCGTCCGTTCGGAGGAGACCGCTTTGACCATTCAGCAGCAGATTGAGCAGCTCGAGACCCTCGCTCGCATCGACGAGCGCATCCGGAAGGTGGAGGAGTCGCTCTCGACCCACCGAGGCGGGCTCGAGACGTTGAAGACCGACCTCGCGAACACCGAGCAGCGCATCGCGGCCGACAAAGAGGCGCTCGGGTCGATGGACAAGACGCGCAACGATCTCCAGAGCGAGATCCGGCAGATGAACTCGCAGATCGAGAAGGCGCGCGAGAAGATGTCCCGCTCGCGCAACGAGCGCGAGAGCCTCGCGGCGCAGCGGGAGTTCGAAGATCTCCGGCGCCTCGTCCGCGATCGCGAGGACGAGGTGGAGCGCCTCACGAAGATCTCCGAGAAAGCGCGCGAGTCGATCCAGGAGGGGGACGCAAAGCGAACGGCGCTCGACGCGGAGCTCGCGGGGACGAAGGAGGGCGCCACGGCGCACCTCGTCGTCGGCGAGGAAGATCGCGTCCGGCTCGCCCGGGACCGTGAAATCGCCGTCAAAGCCTTGCCCCCGGCCGTCTACCGCAGATACGAATCGATCCGTGCGCGGCGGCCCAAAGCGATCGCCCAGACGAGTGACGGGACCTGCAACGGGTGCCACATCGCCGTGCCGCCGATGATGTTCCAGAAGATGCTGCGCCTCGAAGAGTTCGAGCAGTGCCCGAACTGCCGGCGGATCCTCTACTACGTGCCCAAGCGACCCGCTCCGAACGAGGCTGGAGCCGAAGAGTGAAGAGCTGCACGAGCTGCCATCGGCTGTTCGGAGACGACGGGGGCTTTTGCCCGATCGATGGACAGCGCCTCGTGGAGACCGCGAGCGCCACACCGCCCACGGATCCCGAGGACAAGCGCGTCGGCGCGACGTTCTGCGACGGGCGGTACCAGATCTGGCGCACCGTCGCGGACGGCGGCATGGGCCGGGTGTACCAGGCGCTCGACAACACGGCGCAGCGGTCCGTCGCGATGAAGATCCTCCACCCGGACGTGGCGACCGATCCGGTGAGCGTCGAGCGGTTCAAGCGCGAGTTCGAAGTCTCGGCGACGCTCCCGCACGATCACATCGTCGAGGTGCTCGGCTTCGAGAAGACCGAGGACGGGAGCTACGCGCTCGTCATGGAGTACCTCGAGGGCGAGGAGCTCCGCATGCTCTTGAAGCGCGAGAAGACCCTCGCCCCCGAGCGCGTCATCCGCATGCTCTGCCAGCTCGCGCTCGGCCTCGCGGGCGCCCACGAGCGCAAGCAGGTTCACCGCGATCTCAAGCCCGACAACGTGTTCGTCGCGCACAGCGCCGAGGGCGACATCTCGAAGATCCTCGACTTCGGCAGCGTGCGAGACAACTCCGAGGGTGCGAAGAAGCTCACCGTGCTCGGCACCACGATCGGCTCTCCGTACTACATGGCGCCGGAGCAGGCGCAGGGGCTACCGAGCCTGGATCACCGCGCAGACGTGTGGAGCGCCGCGGCGATCGCGTACGAGTGTCTGACTGGAACGGTCCCGTTCGCGGGGTCCACGGGCCCGGCGATTCTGCTCGCGATCCTCACCCACGACCCCAAGCCCCCGAGCGAAGCAGGGAAGAATCAGAGCGTCCCCGAGACGCTCGACGAGGTGATGGAGCGCGCGCTCGCGAAGAACCCCGATCTCCGATACAGCTCGATCGGTGAGCTCGCCGACGAGGTCGGCAAGGCGTACGGCCTCACGGGTTCGTTCCGGGAGTGGGCGAAGACCCCGCAGAGCCAGATCGCCGAGATGATCGCGGTCGGCCTCCCGAAGCGGATCGAGGAGAAGCGCGCCAAGATAGGGGCGCCCCTCGATCTCGGGGCGATGGACGCGGCGTTCCAGGCCGGCTCCGTCGGCGGACCGACGAACCTCGCCAAGGGCGCCTACGACGACATCGAGCCCGCGGGCGTCCCGAAGGCGAAGCCCTGGCTCATCCCGACGATCCTCGGCCTGGTCGGCGTCGCGGTGGTCGTGATCGTGATCGTCGTCGTGAAGATGTAAGGGCGCGACGGGCGGAGAGGCCCCGGCGGGGATCAGTCGACTGTGGCGGAGACCAGTCGACGGTGCGCAGATCAGTCGACCGTGCGGAGATCAGTCGACCTGCGGAGATCAGTCGACGGTGGCGGCGATCAGTCGACGGTGATTGTCGCGTCCAGGGGGACTTTCTCCATGAGGCAGTTCTTCTCGTTGCACACGGAGAGGCTGAGCGTGCCGCCGACGGTGTAGTTGCCCGGCTTCGCAGCCGTGAGCTCGACGGTGAACGTGCCCGCGGTCTCCGTGAATTTGCCGTCCTCGCGCTTCAAAACCGCCTTGTCGTAGGTGATGCCCTCGACGGCGGTCGCCTTGAAGCGTGCGGGGAACTGCGCGTTGATGTGGAACCCGTCCTTCGGCTTCAGCGTGACGGTGAACGCGCCCTTCTCGCCGGCCTTGTACTTTCCGACGACGAGCGCGGCGCTATAGCCCTCGGCGTCCTTCGTGGACTCCGCCACGTCTCGGCCCGCGCGAGAGGGCTCCGCGGCCGCGAGCGTCCCGATCGTCGCCGTGGCGAGGAGGCCCGCGACCGCCATGACACCGACCAGACCCGATGACGCCCGCCCCATGGTTCTACGTCGTAGCACGAACTTCTCTCCTGACCAAAGCCACCCCGTCCGACGGACGGGCCTCGGTTTTGTTCTGTCTCGTCGCCCCGCACGTCCCGCCCGCCGTGATGCTCGATGCGAATCCCCCTGCGCGCCGATGGCGCTCCGTCACGCCGCGGCTCCTGCCGCGGAATTCTTCTGTGCCGAGCGCGGTCGTATGCGAGGCTCCCGTCACATGGCTGAAGACGCGCGCGAACCCTCAGCTCCTACGAAGTCTCGCTCCCAGTCGACGGCGCTCGACGAGCTGGATCGCATCTCGGACGAGTGCGAAAAGCGCTTCCGTCAGGGCAAGCGTGTCCTCTCGTTCAGGGAGTACCTCGACCTCTTCGCGACGAACCCGGCGCGCCACGGCCGCGACGCGGCGGCTTACACGCGCGACATGTTCGACCACTTCGGCACCGAGCCGGTGCAGCGCGCATGGGGCGTCTCGCAACGCTTCAAGCTGTTCGATCTCCCTTGGGAGTCGAAGTCGGAGAGCCGCGACGTCGAGCTCATCGCGCACGAGGAGCTCCAGGCCGCCCTCTACGGAGCGCTCCAGAACTTCGTCAGCGAGGGCCGCGCGAACCGCTTGGTGCTGATGCACGGGCCGAACGGGTCCGCGAAGAGCACGACGGCCGGGTGCATCCTCCGAGCGCTCGAGAGGTACTCGACGACGGAGGAGGGCGCGCTCTACCGGTTTCACTGGGTGTTCCCCAGCCGGAAGACGACGCGCGGGTCCATCGGCTTCGGGGATGGGGGGCGCGCGGGCTCTCGGACGGAGCAGGACGCGACCGACAGCTACGCGCACCTCTCGGACGATCAGATCGACACGCGCCTCGTGATGGAAATCCGGGACCATCCCCTCTTCCTGCTGCCCGTCGCGGACCGCCGGCCGCTCCTCCAGAAGCTCTTCGGTGCGATCGGGAAGGCGGTGCCCGCGTACCTCGTGAACGGGCAGCTCTCGCACAAGAACCAGCAGGTGTTCGAGGCGCTGATGATGGCGGAGAACGGGTCCCTCTCCGCCGTGCTCCGGCACGTGCAGGTGGAGCGGTTCTTCATCTCGCGGCGCTACCGCGTCGGCGCGATCACGCTCGGCCCCGAGCTCAGCGTGGACGCGGGGGAGCGCCAGATCACGACCGATCGCTCCCTCGCGGCGCTCCCGACCGCCCTCCAGGCGACGACGCTGTTCGAGGCGCACGGCGAGCTGATCGACGCGGCGGGCGGCGTCCTCGAGTTCAGCGACCTCCTGAAGCGCCCGCTGGACGCGTTCCGGTACCTCCAGCTCACGCTCGAGAGCGGAGAGGTCGCCCTCCCGCACCAGACCGTGCAGACGAACGTCGTGATGATCGGCAGCGCGAACGACGTGCACCTCCACGCGTTCCGCGAGCACCCCGAGTTCCCGAGCTTTCGAGGGCGCTTCGAGCTCGTCGCGGTCCCGTACCTGCGCAGCGTCCAGGACGAGCGGCGCATCTACGACGCGCAGATCGCTCCCTTCGTCGGTCGCTTCGTCGCCCCCCACGCGACGCTCGTCGCGGCGGAGTTCGCGGTGCTCTCCCGCCTCCAGAAGCCGAAGGTCGAGAACTACGCGGACGAGCTCTCTAAGATCGTGAAGAACCTGACCGTCGAGCAGAAGCTCGACCTCTACGCGACCGGTGCCGTCCCCGACGCCCTCGACGCCGACGCGAAGAAGGTCCTGAAGGCTGGGATCGAGCGCATCTACCGCGAGTTCGAGAGCGGCAACGACTACGAGGGCCGCGCCGGCGCGTCTCCGCGGACCATGCGCGGCGTGCTCCTCAACGCGGCGCAGGCGAGCGAGTACGAGTGCCTCTCCCCGTTCGCCGTGCTCCAGGAGCTCGAGGAGCTGTGCCGGCAGACGACGGAGTACGACTGGCTGCGCGAGAAGGCGACGACCGGCGGCTACCACGATCACAAAGAGTTCCGCGCGATCGTGCGGCGGCGCCTGCTCGACCGGATCGAGGAGGAGATGCGCTTCGCGAGCGGCCTCGTGGACGAGTCGCGCTACAGCGAGCTCTTCGATCGCTACATCTCGAACGTGAACGTGTGGGTGAAGGGCGAGACCGTGAAGAACCGCGTGACGGGCGCGGACGAGAAGGCGGACGAGCGCTTGATGAAAGAGGTGGAGGGCCTCCTCGGCATCACCGCGAAGCCCGAGGAGCACCGCAAAGGGCTCATCTCGTTCATCGCCGCGTGGGCGATCGATCACCCCGGTCAGAAGGTCGTGAACCAGGACGTGTTCCCCGACTACGTGAAGAAGCTCAAGGAGACCGTGTTCGTCGAGCGCCGGAAGCCCGTCGCGCTCCTGGTCCGAGATCTCGTCCGCGTCCTGCGCTCGCGCAAGGAGAAGGGGACCCCCAAGGAGGACAAGGACGTCGACAAGGATCTCGGCGAGGCCCGGCGGCGCGAGACGCTGGCGGCCCTCGAGCGTCTCAAGAGCATCGGCTACGACGACGCGAGCGCGCTCGACGCGGCGAGCGCCGTGCTCCGCGCGCGCTACGCCGAGCTCGTGACGGGCTGAGGCGGGCGCGAGTGCTGATCGACAGCCACTGCCACCTCGAGGACGGAAGGTACGCAGGCGGTCGCGCGGGCGTCCTCGAGCGCGCGCGCGCCGCGGGCGTCACCGGGTTCGTCGCGATCGGCGTCGGGGAGGACGCGGAGCCCGCTCGGCAGGCGGTCGCGATCGCCGGCGAGGAGCCCGACGTGTGGGCCGCCGTGGGCCTCCACCCCCACGACGCGCGGTGCGGCACGGACGCGCTCGTCGCGGAGCTCACGGAGCTCGCGCGCGCGCCGCGGGTGGTCGCGTTCGGCGAGATCGGCCTCGACTACCACTACATGCACTCGGAGAAGGACACGCAGATCGCCGTGTTTCGGCGCATGATCGGCGTCGCGAAGGAGCTCCGGCTCCCGATCGTCGTGCACACGCGCAGCGCCGCCGAGGACACGCTCACCGTCCTCGAGGAGGAGTCCGCGCGGGACGTCGGGGGCATCATCCATTGCTTCAGCGAGGACGTGCCGTTCGCGCGCCGCGCGCTCGACATGGACTTCGATCTCTCGTTCTCGGGGATCGTCACGTTCAAGACCGCCGCCGGTGTTCGAGACGCCGCGCGCTTCTGTCCGGCCGACCGGATCCTGCTCGAGACGGACAGCCCCTACCTCGCGCCCGTCCCGCTCCGCGGCAAGAAGTGCGAGCCTGCGTTCATCGTCCACACGGCCAAGGCCGTCGCAGAGCTCCGAGGTGTGCCCGTCGAGGAGCTCTGCCGGAGCGCGACCGCGAATACCGTCGAGCGGCTGCGGCTTCCGGCCTCTCGCTAGGGCAAGGGCGCGAGGGGCACCGATCCTGTATTGCCCGACGCGCGGGCGGGCGGGGCGCCTCGACCCCCGAGCGCGCCGAGTTCGGGGTGGCGCATTGCCACACCGCGTTCGAGCGGCAACAATGAAGGGTGTGAAGCGCCGCGGCCTCCCCGTCGATCTGACCGCGGCGAGCGCGTTGTCGGTCGCGGGCCACCTGGCGATCGCGTTCGGCTTCGTGGTGCTCGTGCGCTTCGCGAACTTCGCGTCCGACGTGATCCCGCCCGGCTCGGAGGAGGCCGCCGCTCCGCGGACGAACGAGGACGTCGACGTGGAGCTCGAGGTCGTCGGCGAGGCGAACGATCTCGTCGGCGCCACGGCGAACCCGGTCACGCCGCCCGATACTCGACCGCGCGGGGACTCGAACGCTCGCCCGGACTCGGGGGCGAAGGGCAAGGGAGGCGACGACGACGTCCGCGCTCCCGCGCTCAACCTCGCGGATCGCGCGGAGGACGTGTCCCTCGATCGGAGCATCCTCTCGCGCGTCGATCGGAGCCAGCTCCCGCGGATTCGTTCGAACAGCAAGCTCCGCCGCACGCGCGAGGACTGGCGCGCGAGCCGCGATCCGATGGAGGTGACGTTCTTCGCGATCGGACCCGGGAAGGTCACGTACGAACGCCGAGTGCAGGCGAAGACCGACCCGGCGCACGGCGCGCCCGCGGCCCCGCAGCGCGACTCCCAGGGGATGGAGCTCGGCATGCAGATCACGCCGATCGACGATGGGTTCCTCGCGCGCCGCCGAATGGGCTCGGCCACGCCGGGAGGACACACGAGCTCGCCCGGCGTCGGGACGCGCGCGAGCCCGAACCCGCTCGGCCCGGAGGCGTCCAAGGCGAACGTGTCGAAGGTGATCCCGCTCGTCGATCGCGGAACACCGAGCAGCTACGCGAACGACTCCGGGAAGCCCGCGGACGATCAGGACTCGGATCAGGAAGTCCAAGCCCGCCTCCAGTCCATCGTGCACGCGAGCACGGCCGGCGGCGCAGCGGGGAAGGGGAAGGGTGGGGAGCACGGCGCGGGTGCTCCCGGGAGCGGCGGCACGACCGGCGCGGGCTCGACGTCGTCCGTGCTCGGATCGGGCGGCGCGGGCACGCCCGACCCGGCCGAACGCGTGATGTACCTGCGCGACATGTACGCGAAGATTCAGCCGCTCTGGGGCGACGCGTTCCCCCTTTCCGCAGCGCTCGAGGGCAAGCAGGGGACGGCGATCATCGCCGTCGTCGTGGGCCTCGACGGCTCCGTCACCGCGAGCGTGCAGCGGCCGAGCGGGGTCCCCGAGTTCGACGAGAACGTGAGGCAGGCCGTGCTGCGCGGGGCGCCGTATGGACCGCTGCCCTCTGTGCTTCAGCCGTCGATCCAGGTGAACATCGCGTTCACCGCGAAGAACCCGTCCGTGCGCCCGCGGGATCCGGGGGAGGGGATCGACAAAGACTGAGCGCGCGAGCCGCGCCGAGCTCATCGCGCTCTGGCGAGCGGTCGTCCGCGCG
The DNA here is from genome assembly GCA_046351395.1 of Polyangiaceae bacterium. Taxonomy (GTDB): domain Bacteria; phylum Myxococcota_A; class Polyangia; order Polyangiales; family Polyangiaceae; genus CAYYKK01. The sequence goes on along the minus strand of JAXLYP010000026.1, from coordinate 137,882 downwards.
CGAGCGTCAGGGAGCGAGCAGGCGATCGAGCGTGATCGCGCAGGCGGCGCGGACGCTGAGGTGGTTGTACGGGGTCGCCCCCGCGATGGGTTCGAGGCGGACGTCCGCGGTCGCGAGCACCTCGGGCGTGAGGCCCCAGCCCGTGCCGAACAAGATCAGCGAGGGCTCGTCGCGCGTCTGGAGCTCCGCGCGGGCGGCGGCGTACGTCGTGATCTCGCCGTCCCGCGCGCGCGCGGCGGTCGTGATGACGCGGATCTTCTCGCGACCTCCGAGCGCGGCGTAGGCGTCCTCGAGGCTCGGGACCACGCGGACGATCTCGAGCGCCGTCGCGCGATCGGGGATCCTCCGCTTGCCCGAGCCGTCGACCCAGTGACTCCGGATGCGCTCGGCGAGCTCGCGCTGCGCCTCGATGGGGTGGACGATGAAGAAGTCCGTCACCCCGAACGTGCGCGATGAGCGCGCGATGTCGTGCAGGTCGAGGTTCGTCATCGCCGAGGTGACCGTGAGGCCCTCGCGATCGAGGATGGGATGGTGGACGAGCGCGACCGCGACGCGCCCGCGCGCGCCGCCCTTCGAACGGAGGAGATCCGGCCGGAGCGTCCGTGTCCGCTCGAGGCTCTGGGCCGCGCGCCACGCGTCGATCGCCGCGTGGTTGCCGCCCTTCAACACCTCGGGCACGCCCAGCCCCCGAAACTCCACGGGGCGCGTGTACTGCGGGTACTCGAGCGCCCCGCCGAGCGCCTCGCTGTGCGACTCCGCCACCGCCGAGGCCTCGTTGCCGAGGACGTTGGGGAGGAGGCGTACCGTGGCTTCGAGGATCGCCATCGCCGCGACCTCGCCGCCGAGCAGCACGAAGTCCCCGAGGGAGATCTCCTCGTGGACGAACGACCGGACGCGCTCGTCGAAGCCCTCGTACCGCCCGCAGACGAGCGCGAGATGCGGTCGATCCGCGAGCGCGCGCGCCGCGCGCTGGTGGAGCGGGCGCCCTTGCGGCGTGAGCAGGACGCGGTGCGCCGGGGGCGCGCCGTGCTCGGTCGCGAGCGCGTCGGCGTGCTCGAGGGCCGCGACGATGGGCTCGACGCGCATGACCATCCCGGATCCGCCGCCGTACGGCGTGTCGTCCACGCTCCGGTGCTTCCCGAGACCGAAGGGCCGCAGGTCGATCGCCGTCGCGTCGAGGACGCCCGCCTCTCGCGCGCGGCCGAGCAAGCTCGTCTCGAGGTGTCGCTCGATGAGATCCGGGAACAGCGTGAGGATCGACGCGCGCACGAACGTCAGAGCTCGTCGACGTGATGGAGCTTCACGAGGTGCGCTTCCGTGTCGACGAGCGCGACGTAAGCCTCGACCAGCGGGACCTCGATCTCTCCGCCCTTCGTGAGCCGCACGCGCAGCACGCTGCATGAAGGGTAGGTCACGAGCTCCTCCACCTCGCCGATCACGTCCCCGCTCACGAGCTCGACGCGCGCCCCCTCGACGTCGCACGCGTAGAACTCGCCGTCCGGCAGATCCGGGAGCTCGTCGCGATCGATCTCGAGCTGACACCCCTGGATCGCCGCGGCTGCATCCCGATCGTCGATCCCCTCGAGGCGGACGAGGAGGGCGGCCGGCGTCTCCCTCACGGACGTGATGACGACCCTTCGGGCGTCAGGCTGCGCCCCCGCCGCGCGTTGTTTCGTGAGGAAGAGCGCGCGGCCCTTCGAAACGAGCGTCGTCTCCTGGTTGTAGACCTTGAGCCGAAGCTCGCCCCTCACGCCGTGGGGGCGGGCAATCTCTGCGATCGCAATACGTCGTGAGGACATTGACAGGAGGCCACCGCCTCTACCATATTGCGCCGCCGCTGCGCGCCCGACCGACGCACAGCGTCCGCATCACGAATCTAACAAAGCCGAAGTAGCTCAGCTGGCTAGAGCAGGCGTTTCATACGCGCCGGGTCGGGGGTTCGACTCCCTCCTTCGGCACCAGCACTCTCATCCCCTCTTTTCCTCGGCAGGCGTCGCTCGCCTGCCATGCGGAGCTCGCCTGCCGTGCGGAGCTCGCTGCCATGCGGAGCTTGCCGCCACGCGGAGCTCGCCACGGGCGACGCCCCTCTTCGGCGCGACCTCTCCAAAGCGCGGCGAGCGGAGCTCGCCTACCGCCGTAGCGTTCGCCTGCGGTGCGGTTCAGAGCGTGAGCGCGCCGAGCGTCGCGACGACGTTCATCGCGAATCGAGCGACGGCGACGGCGCCGTCGGTGAGGGCGAGGGCTTCCTCGTTCATGTAGAGGCGCCGCGCGATCTCGATCTGGATCGCGTGCACGCGCTCGCTAGGCTTCCCGTAGTGGCCTGTGGAGAAGCCCCCCTTGTACGGATCGTCGTGCTTCACGGAGAGGCTCGCGCGCTGGGCGACCCGATCCACGGCGTCGATCACGGCGGCCGCCGCCGTCGTCCGTCCCCGAGATCCGGGCACGATGTCGGCGCGGCCGGCGCCGACGTCGACATGGCCACGCCGGCCTTCGCTGGGCATGGAGTGGGCGCAGACGAGGATCGCGAACCCGAACGCGCGCTTCTTCTCCTCGATGATCGCCCGAAGCGCTGCGTGATACGGCCGGTAGTAGAGGTCCAACCGGCGCTCGAGCTCCGCGCGCGGCAAGCGCTGGAGGAGCACGCTCTCTCCCTCCGTCGTGGTGCGCCACACGAGACCGCGCGGGAGCGCGTGACCGGTGCCGCCCTCCGCCGCGAGCCCGTCGACGTCGTCGGGGCCCCGGTTGAGATCGACCACGAGCCGGCTCAGGTGTCCGACGAGCATCGTCGCCCCGTGAAGAGGCGCGTATCGAAAAAGGCGATCGACGAACATTTCCGCGTCGCGGCCGATCCCCCGCACCGGCGCGCACGTGGCAAGGCCATCGACTCTGCGTCGAACGCGAACCCCGCGTGCGGCACACCTCGACGATAGCCGGCGTCTCGTCAGACGCCGGCCGCTGAACCGTGAACGGGGTGACGCCGCTAGGGAGCAGCGCCAGGCCCCGAGGACGCGCGCGCCGCGGCGAGGTCGAGCGCGACACCCGCCACGCAGCCGCGCGGCTCGCGCGCAGCCTGCTCCGCGGAGAACGCGCTCGCGAGGGCGTCCGCCTCTCGGCCGTCGCTCGCCGTCGAGCCATCGTCGCATCCCGCGGCGATCACCTGCCCCGCTCCCGCGATCGACGATCGCGACGGGCGCGCGCATGTCGTCCGGCTCCTGGCGCGGCGCACGTGACGCCGCGCTGCACGGGCGCGGCGACGAGCGGCGCACGGCGATCTGGAGAGCCGGGCACGGACGCGAGAGCGTCCACCGGGAACATCTGTCTGCCGAGGACGACGGCGAGGCCCACGCGTCCACCGCCGCCGCGACGATCTCAGCGCGGACGGCCGCCGCGTGGACCTCCCGGGCCCAGGGCGCCTCGTAGACCCGCGACGTCCCCGCGTCCCCGCCCGACAGCGCGACGGTCCGATGGTCGAGTCGAGGACGGGCAGCGCCGCCACCACGTCCGCCCGCGAGAAGCGCGCCGCCCGCGACGCGCCCACCGATCGCGAGGAGCGCCTCCACGTACGGCTCGGACGAACAGACCGCCGCCTTCATCGCGCCGAGATCGTCGAGCAACGCCGCGCGGCGGCGATCCCCCGTCGCGAGCGCGTTGTCGCGGCCGAACGACACGACCTCGGCGAGCGACGCGCGGCCACGCGCGTTGTGGAGGAGGACCGCGCCAAACGGGGTGAGCGGCGCGGACACGCGCGCGCCGATCGGCGGCTCCTGCTCGGCCGTCGTGCCGCGCGGTCGCTCGACGCCTAGGCCCGGCTGACGCGCGCGGCAGTCGAGGACGCGCGCGCCCGCGCCTACGCCGACCGCGACGGCGACCATCGGCGCGAGCAGTGCGCCCTCGCGCGCGCCCGCGTCGGCGAAGAAGCCGGCGAGCGCCGCGTCGACGGCGCTGCCGTTCGCCTTCCGCATGGCCTCCGCGGCGGCGTGCGCCGTGGCCGAGGTCGCCGCGACCGCCGACTTCGTCACTGCTCTTCGTCCTCGGCGCGGAGCCTGCCCGCGCTCGGCTTCACGACCATCGCCGCGGGCGGCGGGGCGAGCTCCGTGAGCGCGCCACCGAGATCCTTGCGGACGCGCGCTGCGCTCGCGCGATCCTCCACGATCACCCACGCATCGCGCCTCCCGCGCAGCTGCTCCGCGATCCGGGCGATCGCCTTCGCGCTCACGCCGTTCGCCCCGAGCGCGCGGATGCGCGTGTAGATCGCGGGGGTCGCGGGCGCGGGCTCCCGCGCCGCGTCCACGACGGCGAGCACGCCCATCGCCCGCGCGGTCGCGTGGACCTCGCTCGTCTCCCACATCCCGCGCGGCTCCCAGCAGACCTGCGTGGACGGCTGCGTCAGCCGCGCCAGCAGGGCCTGGAGCTTCTCGCGGTTCGCGCGCGTCGGCCGTACGTCCGCGGGGGTCTCGAGGACGACGCACCGCGCCTCGAGCACCGCCGCTGCCTTCAGGGCGCGCGCGAGCTCGGCGCGCGCGTCCGCCGTGTCGGAGAGCGCGCCCGCGCTCCGCGGCAGCACGACGCTGAACGTGAACGCCGGCTTCACCGCGCGCCGCCACGCTTTCAGGGTCGCCGGCTTCACCGCGTCGAACGTGTCCGCGCGCACCTCCACCATGTCGAAGCGCTGCGCGTACTTCGCGATGTCACCGTGGAAGCCGGGCAGACCGACCTGGACTCGACCCATCGCGCAACCCTTATCACTGCGGTCCGCGCGCGTGCACGTGCTCCGTCGATCTCGTGCGCGCGCGAGTACGCGTCGGGCGCGGCGTCAAGCCGTGAAGTGCGCTCGCGCGCGATGATCGTGATCAGGCCGTTCCATCAAGCGAAGTGGAACCAGTGCGTCGGGTGGGCGCGCACGAACCGCTCCACGACGCGCGCGATGTCGCGCGCGACCCCAGCGACGACGTCGGGCTCGGCGCGTCGGGGGAGGGTCCAGCCGCCGGTCACCTCGATCACGTAGTCGAGGAAGCCGGCGCGTCGCCCGAGCACCGAGATGATCGGCGCGCCCGAGAGCGCGGCGAGCTGGAGCGGACCGGTGGGCATCTCCATCGTCCCCCCGAGGAAGGGCACCCCGAGGCCGCGAGAACGCGAGGGGAGGCGATCGATTTGGATCGCGACGACGCCCCCCTTCTTGAGGTGGCTGAGGAGCGGCAGCGCGGCGAGCGGATCGTCGCCGACGTACGCGACCTCCACCCCGAGCGCGCGCCGCGTGCGCCCCTGGATGCTCTCGGCGTCGGCGTCGCGCTCGTGCTGCATGACCACGAGGACGGGGTCGTCGTACACCGACCGCAGGATCGGCCCCGCGGCGTACCACCCGCTCGTGTGGGCGGTGACGACGATGACGCCCCGCCCGACGGCGCGCGCGCGCCGGTAGACGTCGTCGCCGCTCACCTCGGCGACGAGCCGCTCGTTGCGCCCGCTCCCCACCGCGAACGCCTCGGTGAGGCTGCACGCGTAGTTCGCGAACACACCGAGCACGTCCGCGAGCGACGCGCGGCCGCGCGCGCGCCGCACGTTCTCTCGCACCCTCGCGCGGACGCGCGGCATGGCCGCCGCGAACGCCGCGCCGAAGAGCGGCGGGCTGAAGCGGACGAACGGCCCCGGCCCGTACACCGCCCCGCCGCGCATCGCCCGGCGCCAGAACGACGAGTCGACCCGGAGGTCGAGGCGCCGACGCTCCGAGGCCGCGGGGTCTTCGGTTGCCACGCGGGCGATTCTAGTGGAGAGCGAACGCGTTCGGTGACCCTCCGCGAGATCGTCCGGGAGCGCGCGCGCCTGCTCGGCCTCGAGCACGTCGGCTTCGCGCGCGCGGACGCGCCGCTCGAGGCCGACCACGCGCGCTACCAGCGGTTCGTCGATCGAGGGATGCACGGCGTGATGGATTGGCTCGCGCGCGACGCCGACGCCCGCCGCACGCTCGATGGCCCGGCGATCCTCCCGGGCGCGCGCAGCGTGATCTCGGTGGCTCGGCCCTACGCGCGGTCGCCCTCCGCGGAGGCGAGGGACCCGGACGTCGCCCGGCTCATCGCGCGGTACGCGCGCGGGCAGGACTACCACAACCACTTTCGCAAGAAGCTCCGCCTGCTCGCCAAGTTCGTGCGGACGCTCGGGGAGGGCGTGGAGGCGCGACCGCTCTGCGACGTCGAGCCCCTCCTCGAGCGCGCGTGGGCGGCGCGCGCCGGGCTCGGCTTCGTCGGCAAGAACGGTCTCGTCATCGTGCCCGGCAGGGGGAGCTTCGTGCTCCTCGGCGAGGTCGTGACGACGCTCGACCTCGGCGCCGACGCCCCGATGGCGGAGCGCTACGGATCGTGTACGCGGTGCCTCGACGCGTGCCCGACCTCGGCGTTCGACGCGCCATTCGTGCTCGATCCGCGCCGGTGCGTCGCGTACCTCACCATCGAAGCCGCTCCGGAGACGCCCGCCGATCGAGGCGATCTCGGGGAGCACCTCTTCGGGTGCGACGAGTGTCAGGTCGTCTGTCCGTTCAACCGGACGGAGGCGCCGAGCCCCGACGCGACGCGCCCGTTCGCCCCTCACGCGCGCTGGGCGGAGCTTGATCTCGGGGACTTGGCGTGCCTCACGGACGCGGAGTTCGAGCGGATCAGCGAGGGGAGCCCCATCGGCCGGGCGACGCGCCGCGGCCTGGCCCGGTCCGCGATCCGGGTCGCGCGGACCCGCCTCTCGACGGGCGAAGACCCCGCGCGCCGAGACGCGGCGCGCGCGGCGCTCGTGAAGGCGTGCGCCGCGGCGGATCGCGAGATCGCCGAGTTCGCGCAGGCAGCGCTCGATACGGACGGCCCATCGCGCGCGCGACTGGGGTAAGCTCCCTTCCGATTCTTCTCGGAGGAGACACACGATGAAGCGCAGCTTTCTTTGGGCATCCCTGCCGGTCCTCGTCGCCATCGCGGCCTGCAAGTCGGGGACGACGACCGACAGCTCGACCGGCGGGACGACCGGCGCGGGCGGTGATTGTGGCATCAAGGACGCCAAGAACGACGAGTTCTGCAAGGCGACGCCCGGTGATCTGAGCTGCAGCGAGCTGAAAGGGAACGAGAACGTGCAGGTCTGCGGCGTCGCGCTGCAGGCGCCCACCGACGAGCTCCAGCGCTCGAGCACCGTGAAAGAGTTCCCGGGCAGCGGCCCGCCCAAGGTCTCGTGCTACGAGGCGGCCAACTATCCGAAGGCCCCGGGGACCTCTGCCATGGTCACGGCGAAGGGCGTCGCGAAGATCTTCTCGAGCGGGTGTGAGTCGAAGAACCTCAGCATCACGTTCCACAAGGTGAAGCGCGGAGGCGCGGAGGACGGCGCTCTCGGGGACGTCGTCGGCGCCACGGTCGTCACGCCCGCCGACTGCAAGGTCGACGGCGTCGCGAGCGCGAACGACAAGTGCGGCATGCGGTACGAGTGCAACTACGCGTACCCGAACGTCCCCACGGAGACCGAGCTCGCCATCAAGACCGAGGGCACCGGCACGTGGAGCCCGCTGATCCAGTACAACATCTACATCCCGAGCTCCGAGGTCGTCGGCGGCGAGTGGGTGCACGACGTCCGGGCCCTCGCGGCCGACGACTACACGGCCATCCCGGCGGTCGCCGTCGGTGGCATCACGAAGGGCAACGGCGTCGTCGCGGGCGAGATCCACGACTGTGAAGACGTGCGCCTCATCAACGCGACCGCCAACACCGACCGCCCGAGCCGCAAGTTCACGTATTTCGGCAGCGACGAAGACAACCCGCTCCCCGACATCCAGGCGACCTCGACCGGGCGCCTCGGTCTCTACGCGGCGTTCGACATCGTCCCCGGCCCGATCACCGTCGCCGCGACCGGCCTGGTGAACGGCGAGGTCGTCACGCTCGGCCAGCACCGCGTGTACGTGTATCCGGACTCGGTCACCAGCGTGACCTTCAAGGGTATGCAGCCCTACCAGCTGCCGCCGACGCCCTGATCCGAGCCGCACAAAGCGAAAACGTCGCTGCGGGCGAGCGCCCCAGCGACGTTTTCGTTTTGTTGTCTTTCGACCCGGAAGACCCCGCGCCCTCGAGTGGGCGCGAAGACTCCTGGAACCTTCGAGCGGGAGACGGGATTCGAACCCGCGACGTCAACCTTGGCAAGGTTGCACTCTACCACTGAGTTACTCCCGCAGCGGTGAAAGCGGGGCGAATCTACTCGCTCCCACTCTCATGTCAAGCACTCCCTCACGGACGCGTCGATTCGCGCGTCCTGACGACCTCCGCGCGCGCGATTCGATCGAGGCGAAACTGGCGCCTTTCGCCCGTCTCCTCGTCGGACGCGTCGATCCGGGTCTCGTGGCGCTCCATCACCACCCCGAGGATGCGCACCGTGCGCTTCGACTCGACGTGGTCCCGTCCCACGTAGGTGATCGCCACCGGCTGCTGTTCGAACCACGCCCGCTCGATCTGCGCGCGCACCTCGCGCTTCGTCGCGAGCGCGGGCACGCCGAGGAACGTGAGCTCGTCGAGGCGCGCGAGGAGCTCGCGCTGCGCGGAGCCCGAGAGCGCCGCGCGCACCTTGTCGAGCCCCCTCTCGAGCGTGTCACTGAAGGGGACGAGCCTCAGTGCGATGGCGTGCCGGCCGATGGCGACGAGCAGGGCCGCCTCGCGCGCCGTGAAGTTCACCGGCGGGAGGCTGTAACTTTTGTCGAGCGCGTATCCGCCGCCGCGGCCGCGCTCCGCGGAGAGGGGCATCGACGCCGCGCGGAGGGCGTCGAGGTCACGGTGAATCGTTCGGATCGTCACGCCGAAGCGCTCGGCGAGGGACTCCGCGGTGACCCCGGTGCGCCGGCCCCGGAGTACTCGGCGAGGGCGAAGAGGCGCTCGGTGCGTTGCATGCGAGGCCCTCAACATAACTGACATACGGTTGACATGCACCCCGCCTAGAGTGGGTCTCGTCGTTCAACCAGACCCTCACCGGAGCCAAGACCATGCGCCTCTACCACCACCCGATGTCCTCCAACGCCCGCCGCGCCGTCATGACCGCCGTCCACCTCGGCCTCGTCGAACGGGGGGAGGTGGAGCTCGTGTTCGTCGACCTCTCGAAGGGCGCCCAGAAGAAGCCCGAGTTTCTTTCGATGAACGTGTCGGGGAAGGTCCCGGTGCTCGACGACGACGGGTTCTTCCTCGCGGAGTCGCACGCCATCATGCAGTACCTCGCGGACCGGACGCCCGGCCATGCGCTCTACCCGACGGAGCTCAAGCCGCGCGCCGAAGTGAACCGGTGGCTCTTCTGGTCCGCCCATCAGCTCGCGCCGGGCGCGGGGCTCCTGAACTGGGAGCGCGTCGTGAAGGGGTTCCTCGGCCAGGGCGCGCCGGACGAGGCGATCGTGAGGAAGGGGGAACAGCTCGTCTCCGAAGCGGCGCGCGTCCTCGACGCCCACCTCGCGAAGCGCGAGTGGGTCGCCGCGGATCGGCTCACGCTCGCGGATTTCGCGATCGCCTCGACGCTGATGTCCCTCGAGTCCGCGAAGCTCCCGTTCGGCGACTCGCCGCGCGCGCTCGCGTGGTTCGAGCGCGTGAAGGCGCTCGACGCGTGGAAGAAGACGAGCCCGTGACGGGCTGAGCGCGGCGGTGCGCGGCGGAGCTACGAGCGCGGCGGGGGGAGCGGCGCGTCGAACGCGACGCCCTCCACGCGCTCGAGCGTGAACCAGCTCGGTGTGTCGATCCGCCGACCGAGCACGTCGAGCCAGCTCATGCCGAGGAGCGCCGTCGGGTCGTCTGGGCGGAGGGCGCGGACGGGGTCTCGGAGCGCCCGCATCGGATCGAGGGGGGCGCGCGTAGACCCCGTAGTCGAGAAGGATTTCGTCGGCGTGTTGGCGCACGAGGAAATGCCCGAAGCTCTCCGGCGCGCCGTGCTTCAGGCGAGGGCGCAGGCGCGGGGGGGCGCCGGCCACCAGCGGATCCTGGTGGAGGCGCACGTTGAAGCCGCGGACGTCGCCGCCCGCCTTCACGAACACCTTCGAGAACGTCTTCCACGTGAGCCGCTCGAAGAGGCGCGGCAGGCCGAGCGCGACGCCCCGATAGGCGAAGCCCGCGACGTCCTCGGCGCGGACAGGGTGGAGGCCCGCCATCGTGCGCGCGAGATCGCGCGCCGAGAGAGACCAGAGATCCTCGACCCTCATCGGCTGACTCCATCGGCGATGCTGTAGCGACCGCTAGGCAAGAGAGCTGGCGCCGCGCTCGGCGCGCGTCGCGCCCGCTCGGATGCCGCGAGCCGATCGAGCGCCGCGAGCGGGGTGGAAAGGACGGCCAGGAGTCGGGGGAGCCACATCTCGCGTCGTCCGGTCGCACTGGTCGAGCCCGTCGGCAAGGCTCCGTGCTACGCGAGCCGTCGATGGCCGACTACGAGCGGATCTACCGAGAGCGCGCGGCCGACTACGACGCGATGGTCCGAGCAGAGGACGCGGACGGGAACCTCTTGCCCGCGCTGCGACGGCGCGCGCGGATCGACGGGGCCGCGATCCTCGAGATCGGCGTCGGGACCGGTCGGTTGACCCGCCTGCTCGCACCGCTCGCGTCCCACTACCGAGGCTTCGAGCGCGAGGCGGCCATGCTCGAGCGAGCGCGCCCGGCGATCACGGCGCTCCCGGACGCGCGCGTCGACGTCGGGGACGCGCGCGAGCTCCGAGCGATCGAGCCCGGCCGGTTCGACGTCGCGATCGCGGGCTGGGTCTTCGGCCACTTCCGCACCTGGTTCGACGACGGACAAGGAGGTTGGCGGCGCGAGATCGAGGCAGGCCTCGCCCCGCTGAAGCGCGCGCTCCGTCGCGGCGGCGCGCTGATCGTCATCGAGACGCTCGGCACCGGCGCGACCGAGCCAGCTCCCCCGAACGCGAGCCTCGCCGAGTACTACGCGTGGCTCGAGTCCGAGCACGGGATGCGGCGGGACGCGATCCGGACCGACTACCGGTTTGCCTCCCCGGAGGAGGCGGCCGCGAAGATGGGGTTCTTCTTCGGTGAGGCGTTCGCCGATCGCGTGCGAGCGCGCGCGTGGTCCGTCGTCCCCGAGTGCACGGGGATCTGGTCCGTCGAGGTCTGACTCAGCGCCAGACGCGCTGCCGGAGGTCGTCCCAGACCTCGCGCGCGGATTGGTAGCGGTACGCGTCGCGGCGGCGGAGGAGCTTCGCGATGACGGGGCCGAACGGGGATCGCAGCGCCTCGGCGTGGGCGCGCGGCGTCCCCTCGGCGATGTACCGCGTGACGTCCGCGGAGTCGGCGAGGCCGTCCATGATCGAGCGCCCCTCGTGCATTTGGAACATGAGGAGGCCGAGCTGGTAGAGGTCACTCTGCCGCGTCGTGTAGCCGGCCGTGACGAGCTCGGGCGTGAGCACCTTCGGGTTCGCCACTTGTGGGCGGAACCAGTGCGCCCCCTCGAGCTGATGGGCGACTCCGAAGTCCGTGAGCTTCACCATCGGGCTGTGGTCGACGCGCGAGAGCAGCACGTTCCCCGCGTGGAGGTCCGAGTGGACCAGCGCGTTGTCGTGGAGGTACTGGAGCGCGAGGAGGAGCTGGCGCGAGATCTCGACGAACGTCGCAGGAGGGACGCTCCCACGCGTGAGGAAGCTCCGGAGGCTCATGTCGCAGCGCTCGAGCGCGAGGTAGAAGAGGAAGTTCTGCTCGAACGCGTCGTGGATGTAGACGATGTTCGGGTGGCGGAAGCTCTCGAGCCGCTTCATCTCGAGCGCCCACTCTTCCTTCACCGTCTGGTACGGCTTGTTCGCCGGTCGAAGCATCTTCAGCGCGTACCGCTGATCGAACGGGCCGCTGCACTCGTAGACCGACCCGTACTGCCCGTCCCCGATCAGCGCACCCACCGTGTACGTCCCGCGCTGGGACGTGAGCATCGCGCCCGGCACGGGGAAGGGGATGAGCCCGCTCGGGCCGAGTTCGCTCATGGTTCTCGAGACGCGGCCAGCGACGCGGTCGTCGTCGCCACCAAATCCGCCGCCTTGTCGTTGTCGATGCCGAACGCGGTGGCGACGTCGAGCAGGAGCTCCCGCTCCGTCGTCCGCACGATGCCGTCCGCGGCGACGATGCGGATCGACAGCTCGAGCGCGACGAGGCGAAGCCGGTCCGACCCGAGCGTCGCGCTCACGGCCTTGAGCCGCTCCGGACGGCCCTCGGAGCCGGTCTGTGCGGCGATCATCTTCACGAGCGCGTCCAGCGTGGCGCTGTCGAGGCGCTTGTCCGTGAGCGAGGCGACGTTCTTCACGAACTCCGCGCGCTCGGGCGCGCTGAAGTCACCGTCCGCGGTCGCGGCGTGGAACATCGTCTCGATCAGCGCTTCGAGCTTCGGCTCGTCGAACGACGAGACTTCGGCGTCCAGGGTCATCGATGGGGCTCCAACGGACATGCTAGCCGACCCACACCATCACTCGATGGTCGGGGATTTCTTTTTCTTTTCCTCACACACGCCCTGGTTGCAGATCGCGCCCTCGGGCGGCGTGGGGCACGTGGGGGCCTTCTCTTCCTCGCACTTGCCCTTGTCCCACTCGTCCTTGATGGGCTTGATCGCGTCCGTGTTCTTCTGGTTGGACGCTCTCGGGCAGCCCGGCCACGTCGACAGCATGCAGTCTTTGTCGCTCGAGCAGAGCGCGGCCTCGTTGCCGAGGATGTTGAACGCCTTGCCGCGGATCACGCGGCACTGCGCGGCGTCCAGCTTGTCTCCGCCGCCGCACGCGGCGAAGCCGAGGATCCCTGCGACGAGGGGGAGGATGAGGGCGAGCGGGCGGAGGCGGGTTTTTTCGTGGCGCGCGCGGGGCAGGGGCATGAGCGGGGCGCAGGGTAACGCAGTTCAGGCGCCGAGGCACGATGGAGCTCCCGAGCCGCGGCGCTCCCCGGATTGCCGTTGCTGCGTCCGCGGAATAGGCTCTCGCCCCGTGCACCGACTGCGCTTCGCCTGGATCGTCGTCGCCGCGGCCGCGAGCGGCTGTACGACGTCGGGGGGGGCCGCGACCGCAAGCGCGACGAGCTCGGCGCGTTCGGTCGGCAGCGCGTTCGATCGGCGCCTCGCGCCGAGCCCCGACATGGCCGACGTCCCTCGGCTCGACGCGATCGACCCGGACGCTCGAGACAAGATGATCGCGCGCATCCCAGCCAACCCTGCGGCACCGGACTCGCTCGTGGGCACCGAGACCGGCGTGGACCTCCCGGATGGAGGCACAACGGACACGTTCCCGCCGAAGAAGAAGCGGACCGACAAGCACGTGCTGCGACTCGACATCGTCGAGCGCCCGAGCGCGAGCACCGAAAAGATGCTGCGCGCCTCCGTGTATTACCCGCTCGTCCAACACTGTCGCGGACCGGACGGAGAGATCCTCCCGGGCGAGAGCATCGAGCTCAAGTTCATGATCGACGGCAAAGGTCACATCGAGCCCACGTCGGTGATCGCTTCCGCGAAGGAACCGCGATTCCAGCCCGCCTCCGAGTGCATGGTCCGAGAGCTCATCGCCGCACCCTTCCGCGCGCCGACCGTCGCTCACGGCGCGACGACCAAGGTCACCGCGCTCGTCCCGCCCATCGACTGATCTCGCCTTTCGCGGGGCGATCGGAGATTCTCTCCGCCGATGACGGCCGACGACGCGTCGTTCGCGACCCCGAAGCCTGCCGAGCTGGAGACCCCCACCACGGGGGACATCCTTCGGACGGCGTCTCAGCGGCCGCCGCCCGTCGTCCTCGAGAGCGCCCCTTTGGTCGGTCCCCCCGCGGTCCCCGAAGCGATCCCGACGCTCCTCGCGTTCGCTCAGCAGATCGCGCCCCAGAGTCCCCGGCACCGTTCGGTCAAGATGCTTTACCGTGTGCTGGAGGACATCGACCCGCGCGCCGACCGCGACGGCCGCGAGAAGCAGATGGTGAACCTCGCCCACTGGGTCGCCTCGACCGGGAACTCGCCCGGCGCGGAGACGGGGTACGCCCTCCTGCATCCGCAGGCGAAGCGACTCGCCCTCCTCGCGAGCGCGATGGAGCTGTTTCCGCCGTTCCGAGCGCGTGTCTCGCGCTTGCTGCAGAGCATCCTCCAGGAGCAGTCGGCGCTCGGCCTCCTCTCGCGCGTCGGGATCCCGGGCGATCGCGGCCTCTTCGCGGAGACGGTCGATCGCCTCTCGCGCCGGCTGATGCCCGAGCCGATCGACGAGGGGGAGCTCACGCAGCTCCTCGCCCGCATGTTCTCGAACCGCCACGACGACCAGTGGATCGAGTCGCTCCACCCAGCGCTCGTCGCGTGGTTCATCCGCCTCGCGCGGCGCCCTTCGGATGGGATGCTCGACGACCCGGCGCGCGGCGGCTCGAACCCGGGCTCCCAGCGCTGGGAGGACGCGGCGCTCGGCGCGCCTCCCTCGATGCCGCCGGAGCGCCTGTCTCCTGCTGAAGCGCGAGTTCTCCGTCTTCACGTCCGTGCGCGCGAGCCTCCTCGACGCGATCCTCCTGCTCGCGTCGCGCGCGTCGTCCCGCCGGGCTCACGGAGGACATCCGCGAGCGCAGCCCCAAGTGCTCGCTGCGCGAGTCGCCGTTCTTCCGGCTCCCGCGCGCGATCGACGCGTTCCTCGCGACCCCGCGGTCGGATCTCGAGGGGGCCGAGGAGCTCGCGCAGGCTTGCCGGTCCATCATGACGGAGTGCCGCGCGGCCTGGTCCGCGGTGCTCGATCGCCTCGAGACGCACGGCGTGAGCGTGGACGTCGTGTACCGGCTCGAGCTCATCGATCGGTGCCTCCGGCGGATCGATCTCCTGCTCGGGCTCCTCGTCCCTCAGCAGCCGGAGGAGCTCGCGGGGAAGGCCGCTCGCATGCTCGCGGTCGGACTGCGCGAGCGGCGGCGTGACCGGAGCCTCTTCGACATCGTCCGCACGAACACGCGGCTGATGGCGCGCAAGATCATCGAGCGCGCCGGGGAGACCGGCGAGCACTACATCACGACGACGCGCCGCGAGTACCTCCGCATGCTCTACGCCGCGGGCGGGGGTGGCGTGCTGACGGCGGGCACCGTGATGCTGAAGACCTACTTCACGTCGCTGAAGCGCCCGCCTTTCCAGGAGGGCCTCCTCCACTCGGTGAACTACGCCGGGGGCTTCATGCTGATGCAGATCCTGGGCTTCAGCCTCGCGACGAAGCAGTCGAGCGTGACCGCCGCGGCGCTCGCAGGGACGATCAAGAAGCAGGGCGACGCGAGCGAGCTCGTCACGATGATCGCGCGGGTGACGCGCTCACAGCTCGCCGCGGCCTTCGGCAACGTGGCGCTCGTCATCCCGTCGTGCCTCGTGGTCGATCTCGTCTGGAGCAAGGCGTACGGGAAGCACTTCTTCACCGAGGAGAAGGCGCACCACTTCCTCGAATCCATCAGCGCGACCGACGCGAACACCGCGTGGTCCGCGGCGCTCACGGGCGTGCTGCTCTGGTCGTCGAGCTTGGCCGCGGGGTGGCTCGAGAACTGGGCGGTCTACCGGCGGCTCCCCGAGGCCATCGCGGAGAACCGCATCCGCCTCGTCGTCGGCTCGCGCGTGACGAAGTGGGCCTCTCGCGTGTTCGCGCGGAACATCGCCGGCCTCGGGGGCAACGTCACGATCGGCCTCTTGCTCGGGCTCACGCCGATCATGGGCGCGTTCCTGGGCCTCCCGTTCGACATCCGCCACATCACGCTCTCCACGGGCAGCCTCACGCTGTCGATGCTCTCGACGGGCACGGGTCCTTTCGGCAGCCACGAGGTGACGACGGCGATGTTCGGCATCCTCGTCATCGGCGCGATGAACTTCGGCGTGAGCTTCACGCTCGCGCTCATCGTCGCCATGCGCGCGCGCGAGGTCACGTTCCTCCAGGCTGCGCGGATGTTCGGCAGCCTGGTCGCCGGGTTCTTCAAGAGCCCCCTCCGCTTCTTCTTGCCCGTCGAGAAGCTCCCGGCGGGCGCGCCCGCGCAGACGAAGGCGCACTGACGCGAACTCACTCGATGTCGAGCGGCTCGTCCTCCTCGCCGAGGCCGAGCATCTCGAGGATCCCGCGGACCTCGGTGGTCGCCTCGAACTCGGGGTTCGTCGAGAGGAACCCCTCGAGGTGCCTCCGAGCCTCCTTGCGCTTTCCGCGCGCGGCGAGCGCGAGGCCGAGGGCGTGCATCGCGTCGCCGTCGCCGGGGAAGCGCGACAGCGCGACGCGGGCCTGCTGCTCCGCCTCGGGCGCGTCTCCGAGGCGCCGGAGGACGTGCGAGAGCGCGACCCGTGCGCCCAGAAAATCCGGGGAGACGAGGACGGCCGCGCGGAACGCGTCGCGCGCGGGCTCGAGCCGGTCGAGCTCGTAGAGCGCTTGGCCCGCGAGGTTGAACGCATAGGCGTTCTGCGCGTCGGCCTCGAGCACGCGCTTCAGCTCGACGAGCGCCTCGTCGAACCGGCGCTCCATCATCAATTCGCCCGCCTCGCTCACGGCGTCCCAGCGCTGATCGTGTCGTTCTTCGGCGCGCGCGCCCGGCTTGTTCTTCATCGGGCGCGAGTGTAGTCCGCGTCGGGTGCCCGATCGAGCTGCCCGCCGGCGAGTGGTTTCGATCGGCGCGCTCGTCGTGGTCCTCGCCGCTGCGGCGTACATCGTCCCGGCGCTCGTCCTCACGCGCGGCGCGTGGCCCGCTCCGCTCGACGACGTCTACATCCACCTGGATTTCGCGCGCAGCACGGCGCTCGGTCGGCCGTTCTCTTGGGTGATCGGCAACGGGTACTCCTCCGGCTGCACGAGCGTGCTCTACCCGTTCGTCCTCGCGCCCGGTCACTGGCTCGGGCTCCGCGGGACGTGGCTCGCCGCGTGGGCGACCGTCGTCGCGATCGCCTCCCTCATCGACGTCGTCCGCAGCTTCACGCGCGTGCTCGCGTCGCGCGCGGCGCAGATCCTCCTCGCCCCGATCCTCGTGTGCGCGCCTCTCCTCGACTGGACGCTGTTCAGCGGGATGGAGGTCGCGTTCGCGCTCGCGCTGCTCGCCCGCGCGCTCGCAGCCGCGCACGCGGCGTCGATCGCCCCGCCGCTCTCGCGACCCGGCGCGCAGCGGAGGGCGGGCGCGTACCTCGCGGCGCTGGCGCTCACCCGCCCGGAGTGCGTCGTGCTGGCGCCGCTGCTCACGGCGTCGATCGCGCGCAGCGCCGGCGCGGCGAGCGCGCTCCGCGCGGCGCTTCGCGCGCTCGGGCCGACCGTCGTCGCGCTCGGCCTCCAGGCGCTCGCGAACGAGGCGTTCACCGGAGAGTTCGCGGCGGCGGGCGCGATCCGCAAGCTCATCACGAACGACCCGTACGCGGCGCCGATCGACGTCGCGCTGCTCGTCCTCCGGAACCTGATGGAGCTCGCGACCGGCGGCGTCGAGTACGCGCTCGGCGGGCGGCTGGGCGCCGCGACGGTCTACGCGCTCGCGCTCGCCGCGTGTGTCTCGCGCTCCACGCGCGCGCTCGCGCTGCCCCTTTCGCTCGGCGCGCTCGGCGCGCTCCTGCTCGCCTCGGTCAACACGACCGCGCCGTTCCAGAACATGCGCTACGCGATGCCCACGGTCGCCATGCTCCTGCTCGCGTCGGCGCTCGGCGCGGACGTCGTCCTTCGCCGCGGCGGCGGCGCGCTCTCCCTCTGCGTGGCCGCGCTCGGGCTCCTCGCGATCGTCGCCGGGCGTCGGTTCCCCTCTCAGATCAGCCATTTCGCGCGCTCGTCCCGCAACATCGTCGAGCAGCAGGTGCGGGTCGGGGCGCTCCTCGCGGACGCCGAGCCGAGGCCGCGCCGCGTGCTCGTGGGCGACGCGGGCGCGATCCCGTTCATCTCCGGGCTGCCCGCGCTCGACGGGCTCGGCCTCGGCGGCTACCACGATCTGCCGTTCGCCCGCGCCTCCGTCCACGGGCAGGGAGCGGTCGTGGAGCTGATCGAGCGAATGAGGCCGGAGGAGCGGCCCGACGTCTTCGCCATCTACACGTCGTGGTGGCCCGGGCTCGTCCCGGACTTCGGGGTGCGCATGTTCGACGTGACGATCGAGGACAACATCATCTGCGCGGATCGCACCAAGACCCTCTACCGCGCCGACTGGTCCCTGCTCGAGCCACGTACGGGCCCGTTCGTCGATCGGCTCGACGTCGGAGATCTCGTCGACGAGCGGGAGCACGCCTACGAGATGCCGCACCCCCACGCGGGGTACATCACGACCGCCATCTTGTTCGACGCGGAGGGGGTACGCCGCTTCGACGCGGGCCGAACCATCCCCATGGGGCGCGAAGAGCGCTTCGCGCTTCGCGGCACGTTCGACCGCGGGCCGCGAACGCTGGTCGTTCGGACGGACGAGGCCGAGCCGCGCTCCGCCGAGCTCGTCGTCGACGGCGTCGCCCGCGTCATCACGCTCGATCCCACGAAAAACGGCGCTTGGAGCGAGACGCGGCTCCCTCTCGCGGACGTCGCGCCCGGTTCGGTCGTGCGCATGAGAGGGCTCGACGGACCGCTCCGAAGCTTCGCGTTCAGCCTCGAATGACCGGCGCTCTTCTTGCTATCCAGGAGAACGGGCCGCGTAGTTGGCCTGACTCGCGGCGCTCGTTGTACTGCGTCGGGAGGTTTGGAGGTCGCGCATGAGAACGAACGCCGCACTCACCGATCGACTCCCGAGCCTGTTCAAGGGCGCCCGCGCGTCCCTGCGGGAGGTCGGCGCGTTCGCGCGGCAAGCTGTGCTCCTCCCGAGGGACGTGGATCGTCCGGTCGTTCCGCGCGGCGTCCGAAGCGGCGAGGACATCGTGGTCGTTCTTCACGGCCTCTTCGCCAGCGCCGGCGTCCTCCGCCCGATGCGCGCGCGCTTCGAACGCTACGCGGGGGTGCACACGGCGACGATCTCGTACGCGCCCCACCGGAGCGTCCGCGAGATCGGGGGCTTCTTGCGCCGCCTCCTCGCGGATCTCCCGAGCGACGCCCGCATCCACCTCGTCGGCCACAGCCTCGGGGGCGTCGTCACGCGGCACTTCGCGGTGACCGAGGACGATCCGCGTGTCGTCCAGACGATCGCGCTCGCGAGCCCGTTCGGGGGCGTGCGCGGCGTGGGGGTGCTGTCGATCGACCTCGCGCGCGATCTCGAGCCCGAGAGCGACGTGCTGCGCGCGATCCGCACGCGCGTGCTCGAGCGGCCGATCCCGCACCTCTCGATCGTCGCGGGATCGGACGTGCTGTTCAAGGACCCGGTGGTGCACGCGCTCGCGGACGGAGACGTGCACATCCTCCCCGAGTGCGGGCACAACGCGCTGCTCTTCGACGAAGACTGCCTTGGGATGGTCGAGGCGCGCGTCATGGCGAGCGTCGCCGCCTCGCGCGATCTCTGATTCTTCCCGCGTCCCGGTGGTGTGGTAAACGGGGGGACCCATGAGGCGCACCCTGCTCTCGACGATCGCGGCGGCCGCCGTGACGGTCCTCCCGCACGCGGCGAGCGCCGAGCCCTCCGCCTGGGTGAGCGTGAACGGCGGCGCCACGGGCCTCCAGCAGTCCGGAGGCGATTTCCACTTCCGTGGATCGATGTCGTTCGACGCGGGGCTCGGCTCCTCTCCGCTCAACAAGTTCATCGTGGGCGCGATCTTCCGGGTCACCCCGATCATCGAAGAGGGAACCGATCTCTCGCTCTCCCTGCGGGGCGCGACGCGCGGCTTCCAGGTTGGGGACTGGGGCCTCGCGGTGGACGTGGGGCCCTACCTGCGGACGTGGGGGATCGGGGACGTTCCGAACGTCGGGTTCGTGGGCGGGCTCGTCGCGGGCGGACCGGTCGGCCTTCAGCTCTCGGTGTTCGGCCACTACGGGATGGAGGAGTCCGCGGGGATCCACATGGCGTTTGGGGTCGACCTCCTGCGCCTCACCGTGTTCCGCGAGTCGTTCCTCGAGTACTGGCCCAACCCGATGACGCCGCGCGCGCGAACGGCCTCCGTGTACTACGACGACCGTGACCGCAACTGAGGTGCGCGTGGCGATCCGAGCCGTCTCCTTCGACTTCGGACAGACGCTCGCGACCATCGACGTCGACTTCCTCGCCGAGAAGCTCACGCGCTTCGAGGCGCTCCGTGCGCCCCGCGAGCGCTACGCGGCGGCGCTGGGCGGCGCCTGGAGCGCGTACGACGAAGCGGTGCGTGCGGGCCTCGGCGGACACCCGTGGCGCGTGTTCATGCGAGCCCTACTCGAGGGCGCGATCGACGGCGCGGATCCGCGCGTCCTCGCCGAGGCCGTGGAGTTCTTGTGGCTGGATCAGCCGCGCTCAAACCTCTGGCGCCAGCGCCTCCCCGAGATGATCCAACTCGTCGAGGAGCTGCGCGCGCGAGGCGTGCCCTACGCGATCCTCTCGAACTCGGAGGGCAAGCTGCGCGAGCTCCTCGACGAGATGGAGCTCTCTCCGCTCTTCCCGATCGTGGCCGACAGCGGCGTGCTCGGCGTGGAGAAGCCGGACAAGCGGATCTTCGACTGGGTGTCGACCCAGCTGGGCGTTCCGCACGCCGAGATCCTCCACATCGGGGACTCCCTCGGCGCGGACGTGATGGGCGCGCTCGGCGCGGGCTACAGCGCCGTCTGGTTCCGGCCCTCCGAGTTCGGGATGCGCGGGCCGAGCGGCGCTGTGCCGGTTGGGCCCGAGCTCGCCGATCGAGCGCACGTCGCGGCGAACGCTGCGGACGTGCGCGCGATCCTCGACCGCCTCATCCCACCGACTTGAGGAGCTCCTCGTACGCGGACGCGGTGAGGAGCTCGTCGATCTCACGGGCGTCGTCCGCCTCGATCGTGAGCATCCAGGCCTCGTAGCAGTCCGCGTTGACGAGCTCGGGTTTGTCGACGAGCGCACCGTTGATGCGCGTGACCTTCCCGGACACGGGGGAGAACAAATCGCTGAGCGTCTTGACGCTCTCGATCGTGCCGAAGGCGGCGCCCTTCGTCACGCGGTCGCCCTCCTTCACGTCGAGGTTCACGAGCGTGATGTCCCCGAGCTGTTCGACCGCGTAGTGCGAGATGCCGACGTCGATGGTCGCGCCCTGGGCGCGCGCCCACTCGTGGTCCTTCGTGTACTTGAGATCAGCCTTCACGTTCGACATGGGTCCGGTCCTCGTTGAGGGATGAGAGCGCGCCGCCTCCGCGGAGCTTCAGGCGCTTCGCTTGTAGAACGGAGTCTTCACGACGACGGCCTCCGCCAGGCGCCCGCGGCAATCGACCTGGAATCGGGTACCGATCTCCGTCATCGGGGTCGGCAGGTAGCCGAGGCCGATGTTCTTGCCGAGCGTGGGCGCGGGGCTCCCGCTCGTGCACACGCCCACGACCGCGCCGCTCGCATCCTGGAGCGGGTAGCCGTGGCGCGCGATGCCGCGCCCCGTCACCTCGAAGCCGACGAGCCGCCGCGAGAGGCCCTCGCGCTTGATGCGAACGAGCGCGTCGCGCCCCAAGAACTCGGGCTTGTCGAGCTTCACGACCCAGCCGAGGCCGGCCTCGAGGGGGTTCGTGGTCTCGTCGATGTCGTTCCCGTAGAGGGAGAGGCGCGCCTCGAGCCGAAGCGTGTCGCGACACCCGAGCCCCGCGGGCTTGATCCCGAGCGGCTCTCCGTGCGCGAGGAGCGCGCGCCAGAGCTCCGCAGCGTGCGCGTTGTCGACGAAGATCTCGAGGCCGTCCTCGCCCGTGTAACCCGTGCGGGAAGCGGTGCAACGCACGCCGCCGAGCGTCGCGTCGGCGAAATGGAACGGCTTCAGCTTCGCGAGCTCCGGGCCTCCCGCGAGGCCGGCGATCTCGAGGGCGCGAGGCCCCTGCAGCGCGAGCAGCGCCGTCCGATCCGAGGCGTCCTCGAACGCGACGCCGCCGGCGTTCGCCTTGACGTGCGCGCTGATCTTCGCTCGGTTCGACGCGTTGCAGACGATGAGCCAGCGATCCGCCGCCCGTCGGTACACGATGAGGTCGTCGAGGATGGTTCCTGCGTCGTTGCACGCACACGTGTAGAGCGCCTGTCCGTCGACGAGCTTCGCGGCGTCGTTCGTGATGAGGCGGTTGACGACGGAGAGCGCCGCGCTGCCCTCGAGCTCGAGCTCCCCCATGTGCGAGACGTCGAACAGCCCCGCGGCGCCGCGCACCGCCTTGTGCTCCTCGACGACCCCCGCGTACTGGACCGGCAGCTCGAACCCGGCGAACGGGACCATGCGGCCCTTCGCCTTCAAGTGCTCGTCGTAGATGGGCGTTCGCGCGAGGGGCTGAGAGGGCGTTTCGCTCACGCGCGAGTGGTACCAAGCCCCGGCGCCGAAGTCACCACGAGCCGCGACCCCGGAGCGATCCCGTCGCGCCGGAGCGTCAGGGCGGGCAGCCGATGGGCGCGTCGTCGAGGATGACGTCGTCGATCCACGCCTCGCGCGCGTCGTCGTTCTGGTAGCTCTCCCAGCCGAGCCACATCTTTTCGAACGTCGGCGCGAGCCACTGATCCCCGAGATCGTGGCCGCCGCAGCCCATGCCCTGGTCCTGCACGTGGAGATCCGAGATCTCCTTCCCGTCGAGCCAGAAATGCATGTCGTTCGCGGGACCGTCGAACTTCCACTCCATGCACGTCCACTTCCCGGTGGGCATCACGGCCTCCGAGTTGTTCCAGCAATCCGTGGAGAGCCCCCACGTCTCGTAGTTCGCCATCATCTTTCCGGCCCACATGCCGCCATATCGGTAGAACGACGTGACGCCGTCGTGGCCCGCGAGCGGGCCCGACCCCTGGATCATGGTCCAATGCACGCCGTCGTTCGCGGTCGCGTCCATGTAGATCATCATGCGGCCGTAGACGATGTTGCCCGCGATGGGAAACGCGGGCGCGCCTTCGGTCGCGAAGAACGCTTGCTTGTACTGACCCGCGCCGGTCGCGACCTTCACCGCGCGCGAGCCCGAGTGCGCGTGGGTGCCGTCGATGGCGACGGCGCCGTTGTTCGTCGCGACGGACCACGGCGCACCCGGCGCCTGGCCGATCGTATCGTCCTCGAAGTCGTCGCAGAGGAGCCGCCCCGCACACGGATCCTGCGGGGCGCCGCCCGTCCCTGCAGATGCCGACGTCGACGTCGACGAGCCGCTCACCGCCGAGGTGCTCCCGTGCGTCGCCGTCCCCGTCGATCCCGAAGAGGGGCCAGCGCCGCCCGTCCCCGTCGTGTCGTCGCACGCCGCGATCAGCCATGCGGCGGCGAACACGGACATCCGAAGAGCGCGACGCGAGACACCGATCGCGGCTCGCGCCGCGACGCAGGAACTCCTGCTCGGGTGGTGGAACGAGGGGTGCGGGGCCATCGGTGCAGCGTACACGAGCCGCGCCCCTGGGCTCACAACCGCGGCGGTCGCTCTTTTCCTTCGGCCTGCTGGAGCGGGACCGTCTTGACCTGCGCCGTGCTCACGGCGCTCGCATTGCCCGGTGGCAGTTCGGGTTCACCTACGATGCGGAGCGAAGTGAACTTGCCGACGCCCTCGACGTCGATCCGCAGGCGACCCTTCCACGGGGAGAGGGGCTTCACGACGCCCACACGGACGAAGCTCGTCCGCCCTGGACCCGTCTCCACTTCACCTTCCCGCACGCGGCTGCGAACGAAGTTCGAGACATCCTCGGGCGCGAGCGAGCCTTCCGCGACGACCATGTCGTGATCGCGGCGCGTGACGCGGAGCCCCGCGGGGATAGCGAGCCCGAACGCCTCCTCGTTGCTCTCCGCCACTTCGCCGGGCGCGAGTTGGTCCGGCGCCCGCGGCGTCGCGATGACCGACGCCGAGGGGGGGCCATCTGCGGCGCCCCGACCGCAGCCACTCCCGAGCGAGAGCGCTGCGGCCGAAGCCGACAGGAGAATGAAGGCGCGACCTACTCGGTGACCGACGTCCAAGAATCCACTCGCAGGGTGTTCGAGGGCTGGGGCAAGTTGACGTGCATCGACTTGGTCTTCGCGCCCTGGTTCGGGTCGCTGAGGAGATCCTCACCCCCGAGCGGCGCCGCCGCCGTCCCGTGGCCCGTCTGCACGACGAGCTCGTATTTGCCCGCCGAGACCGTGTCCGTCTTGTACGCACCAGCGAGCCAGCCATCGTTGAAGCTCGTCGCGTTCGTCACGCACGAGGGCAACCTGTTGATACCGACGCCGAAGATGACCGCGCCTTGGTCGAGCGTCACGAAGCGCTTGTCGGGCAGACCGTTCCCGTCCGTATCGAGCCCGTTCGCCGGATCGTTGACGCCGGTCCCGGCCGGAGGCGCGCTCGTGTCGTTGATGTAGTTGACGCCCCAGATGCGGGGGAAGCCCTCGTTGCACGGGTTCGCGTTGTTCGGGAAGTAGCTCGAGAAGTAGATCGACCGATCGAACAACGTCATCGGTCCGGTGACGCGCTCTCCGTCTTTCAGCTCGACGAGGACGTTCTTCGAGGCCGTGAAGGACGTGAACGCAGTCGGCTTGTCCGTGATGCTCACCATGTAGTTGCGCATCCCTTGCGTCGAGATCTGGAAGCCGTTCTGCGAACCCGTCGCGAACACGATCACCGGGTTCTCCGCCGAGTCCGTCGAGAGGATCGGCGTAATCTCGATGGGCTGACCCGCGATTTCCGGCGCGGCGAGTCCGCTCGGGTTGTAATCGGTCTTGTAGACGTCGTAGGCGATGCTCGCCTTCCACTGCGACGGGTCGGGGTTCGAGAAGTCCAGGCGCCAGAGCGTGCCGTCCGCGTCGCCGATGTACGCGCGTGTCGCGTTGGATCCAGGCGTGTCGGGGAACGCCACCGGCGCGCCGGTCATCGGGCTGTCGAAGCCCGCCGCGACGCGCGCTGCGAGCACCGGCTGATCGCCCTCCACCGGGGGCGGGTCGATCTCACCGACGAACCGCTTGAGGATCTTGCCCGTCGTGAGCTCGACGACGGTCACGCTGCGCGCGGTCTCGCTGTCGCCCCAGTCACGGATGTTGGAGCGCGCGTACGGGACGCACGGCGCGCACGCCACGCCCGCGCAGCCGCAGCGTCGCGAGGTGACGTTCGTCGGGATCGCGGCCGACGACTTGCCGCCCGCGAGGATCGCGACCGACACCTGATCCGCTTGCCCCGGCACACCGTTCGCGATCGCGAGGGTCGCGATCGCCGCCGTCGGGACGGCCTTGCCGAAGAGCGGCTGACCCGTCGAATCGTTTCGAAGCTGCCAGAGGAACTTCGGATCGAGCGGGTTCGTGACGTCGAGCGCGTAGTAATAGCCACCCGAGGCCGACTCACCGCTCGAGCCGACGAGGATCGTCTTCCACGTCCCCGTGCCGTCTTGGGCCTGCGCCACGGTGCGGAAGGGGATCACGTCCTTGACGACGAGCCCGCCGTCCAAGAGCGAGGCGTTCACGTTGAAGTTCGGCCAGATGCGAGGGAGAACGGTGGGCGGGACGAACGCCCAAAGCTCGTTGTTGACGGTGTCGTCCATCGGCTTCGGCGTCGAGCCGTAGACCCCGTCGTTCGTGGGGCTGTTGTTCTCCGTGACGAACGCGTGGAGCTGTCCATCGAGCGTCTGCGCGTAGGTGACCGTCGGGCGGTAGCCCTGCCCCGTTCCCGCGATCGCGAACGTGTTGCGGTACTGCTCGTCGCGGATGTAGTCGACGGGCGGGCCGACGGTCACCGGGCTCGAGTGATAGATCGCGCCGAGTGGATTGCACTTCTGACACAACGGGGACGGCTTGCGATCGCTCGCCAGCCCGTTGATGCCGCCGCCGTACCAGATGAGCGTCTTCTCGGCGCACGGCGTCTCCGTCGCGGCGCCGTTCCCCGACACCTGGAGGAGGTTCACGCAGTTCGACTCGGACGTGTTATAGTTGATGCCGAGGACGTCCTTGGTCTTGAGGCCGCTCGCCGAGAGGCGCGCGTCGATCCGATCATCGAACTTGTCCGGGAAGTCGGGGACTGTCTGGTTCGCGGCGACCGTCACGTCGACGCTCCCCAGGCCGTCGCTGTTCGCGCTGGCCGGGCGGAGCGAGCTGTCCACGGCGGGCGAGCCGCCGTTTTCGGCCACGACGGTGAAGAACTTCCGCTTCCCCGCGTTCGCGATCATGTTGAGGTCGTAGGAGTCACCCATCGACTGGCTGACCACCTGGGGGATCGGAGTCTCGCTGGTCCCGTCGCACGTGAGGCGCCGGCGCTCGAGGTGTCCGCCCCAGATCGCGCTTCCGACTTGGACCTCGAGCGAGGAGAGGATCTCGAAGGACGCGGGCGGAACGCCCGAGGGCTGCTGCGGGTTGTTGTTGATCTGGATCGTCGGGGCAGCGACCGCGAACGTCGGCACGGTGCGGCTCGTCGAGCTCCCGGCGATATCCGACAGGAGCTGCGCGAACTTCAGCTTGATCGCGTTCACGTCCTGCGGGAAGAACGCGCCCTGCTGATCGTTCGAGCCTTTCAGCGCGATCTCGGCGAGCGTGCAGCAGGCGGGCAGATCGCCCTTTCCGCCGGGATCGTTCGCGTGATCCCACACGCCGTTCGCGCCCGAGCACATCTTGCCCTTGGAGCCGGGCGGCCCGAAGTCGTCCTTGTCGAGCGTGTTGCAGTCGGTGTCGCAGTGCTCCCCGTTGCCGTCCGGATCGGCCTTCTTGTGCTTCTTCCCCGGCTTCTCACAATCGTCCGCGTTGTCCTTCCCGGACTTCCACCGGACGGTGTTCATCGCGAGGCCGATGACGTACGTCGTCATGTTGTGGGAGCGGAGATCCGCGGCGTAGTAGCTCGGGAGTTGATACGGGCACTGGCCGCCGTTCTGGTAACAAGGCTCCAGGTTGTTCGTCCAATAGTCGAGCAGGGGGCCACCATCGCCGGTGTCGCGCATGTCGGTGTTGGGCGCGCCGTCCGTGATGAGGATGATGTGGGACTGGCGGCACGTCGCCGGATCCGTGGCCGGGCCCATCAGGAAGTTCTTGCCGGCGGTCGGATAATTCTGGAGCACCTGTGAATCGCGCAGGAGGAAGTCGTCCGCGTCCGACATGAGGCCGGCGAGCGGCGTCGCGGTCTGCGGGTGGAGCCCGAGGATGACGTCCTGGATGCGGTCGTTCTGGGCGCCGTAGTCGAGCGGATCATCCGAGCTGCCGAAGCCCATGAGCCGACCCTCCCAAGGGCGGGCGTACGGGTTGCGCGCGCCCACGTCCCAGTCGATCCAGGTCGTTCCCACGCCGCTGTTGCCCGAACGGCCGTACTTTCCTCGGTGCGGGTTCGTCTGTGCGTCCCAGTTGCCCGATCCGGAAACCCAGTACGACCAGCCGCCTTCCCACCCCAAGTACGCCCAACCGCCGCTCCCCGGGTAGAACGCGACGCCGCCGAGATCGATCACGCCCGTGAGCAGCACGTCCTGGGTGCTGTTGTCCTTCCAGCGCGGCCACTCGTCATCCATCGTCATGAGGCCGAAGCGGATCTGCTTGCTGAACGTGTCGATGACGCCGTCCGCGGACTGATCGAATTTCGGCATGCCGGCGGTGCCGGCGAGCGAGCCGACGGCGCAAAACTTGTTCGTGCCGTCCTGGACGTTGTTGTTGCCGCTCTTCTTGTAGTGCGGGAAGTTGATCGGACCGCGCGACGCGGGCGCGGGCATCGCCGCTGCGGTGGAGAGCGGCCACGCCCACGGCGTCGAGTTCCAGTTGAAATTGTTCGCGAGGTCCGCGTTGGCTGCGGACCGGCAGAAGTTCGAATAGATGCGACCGTTCAAGCCGGACGTGCATCCGTACCCGTTGATCGACCCCGTGAGCGCCTCGGTGAGGAGGGTCCAGCGAGATTTGCCGGCGGACGCGTTCGGTAGCGCGTCGTTGTTGCCGCCGCAGTTCGGGTACGAGCTGTTGGAATTGTTGTTCCCCGCGTTCGGGAGCTCGTAGGCCATCGACCCCGAGTCGTCGAGGAGGAGGAGCACGTTCGGCGGCTTCGGCTGAACGTCGTCCGCGAAGGCGACGCTCGGCCCGAACATCGCCGCGGCGCCCGCGGCTAGCGTACCGAGGGTCGACGGCAACAGGACTCGACTGCTCATGATGCGGGTTCGGAGGGAACGCATCTCGAAGACCTCACTTCTTGGCGCCCAGGGGCGCGCTCGTGCCAAGTGTTGGGGCGGGGCCCCGAAGACGACTGTCGAATCGGTGTGCGGAGGACCGCGACGGAGAGGAGCTACACGTTGTGGAATCCGCGGAGAAACTCCGCGGACGGGGCCGCGGCCGATCGAGCGCCTGCGGCGCGCTCATCGAAATCAGAGCCCTGCGGGGAGGGGGCCGACGACGACCTGCGCCCGGATCTCCTCGACGCTGGCTTTGTACCAGTTGGGTGTGGTGTTCCCGTTGAGCACGAGGTCACCCCACGGCTTGGCGCCGCTCACGGTTGCCGGGTCGCTGGGGACGATCTGTCCAATCCCGGTCATCGTCACGGCGTAGAACTTCATGTTGGAGGCGGCCCCCGCCTGGAACCCAGGCGCAGGCCAATCGAGGACGGCTTTGTCGGTCATCTCGACGCCGAAGTTCGGGCGGACCTCCGCGAGGCCGAGCGCGCTCGGTTTCTGGGCGCTCGGCTGCCCCGCGGGGAGGAGCTGGACCGTCGGAGGGGTCGACGCCTTCTGGATGGCATCCTGCACACCGTCGTAGGCGAACCGATAGCAGCCTCCCGTGTCGATGTTCGTCCCCGCGAGGTTCTTGGTCACCTCGAACCGGCAGGCGTTACCCGCACCGGCGAAGAGCGTCTTGTCCTTCATCGCCTTCACGTACGTCGTCGGGTCACGCGAGAGCTCGGCGAGGGACACTTGGATGCCGAGCTTCGCGACGCCCTTCGTCTGGTTCGCCTGCTTGTAGCGCGCGGCGATCTCGACGTCGGTGCTGGTGGAGCGCGCGGCGAAGAGCGCGACCGCGGTGAGGGAGACAATCACGAGGACGACGATGAACAGCGCGGCGCCCCGGTCGCGACGGCGCACTCGCCACCGCCGGACCGGCGCCCCAGACGCGCGAGCCCGCCCATCCAGTCGGGTGAAGAGAGATTGGCCAATCACCATGTGAGCCCCGCGAGGTTGGGCAGCGCGATCTCCTGCGAGAGGGTGCGGACGCGAGCGTAGTGGGTGGAGGTCCCCGAGCCGCCGTGAACGTTGCCCGTGTGGACGCCGAACACGTCGAACCGGGCGCGCGGGTTCGTCACGATCGGGCCCTCTCGATCGGGGGCCCTCGTCCTCGTCGAGATGCGGACGTTGACGCTAGCGATGCGCTGCGGATCGTTCTGGCTCAAGAGGTTGATCGACGCGGCATCGAGATCGGCGTCATATCGCACGAGGTTCGGGTTGATCTCCGGGGGCGGGCCGGGCAGCTGTCGCGCGGTCACGCCGATGCTGAAATCGACCGCATACTCGGCGACGACCTCGCTCGCGGGCGGCGCCCCCGCATACGCGGGCGGGAACGGCGCGAGCCCGGCGCCCGTGTCGATCATCTCCGTGCGGACGAGCTCCGTCCGGTTGAGATCTCCGCTCTGCGCCGCGTTCGCCAGGTCGGGGGCGATCATGTCGGCCGTGGCGGGCGTGATGAAGTGGTTGACCACCGTCGGCTTTCCAATCCAATAGTCCACGATGCTGAGCGGGTTGATGAGCCCGCCGCCGACCCACGCGCCACACGTGACGTTCGTCGGCAGGTTTCGGTCGAGCGTGATCTTCACGTCCGTGATCGCGGCGATGTCGCACGGCGACGTCCCGCCGTTGCACACCATCTGGTCGATCTTCGCGTAGGTCTCCTTGCCGTTCTTGTCGATGAGCCGGACGTACCGACCGGGCGTGAAGAGCTCGCGGAGAGGAGGGCCGCCATTGTTGG
This sequence comes from Polyangiaceae bacterium, assembly GCA_046351395.1. GTDB lineage: Bacteria > Myxococcota_A > Polyangia > Polyangiales > Polyangiaceae > CAYYKK01. Next base: position 108,101 of record JAXLYP010000026.1, on the reverse strand, counting down.
TTGCGGCGAGGGTCCGCTGCATCGCGCCTTCGTCCATTTGGAGATAGACGTCGCGATCCTGAACGGTCCGGAAGACGAAGAGCTCCGTGGTCGACAGGTTCCCCATGATGCGGATGCGGTCCGGCGTGAGCCCATTGTCCACGCTGGTCGGCGCGCTCGGCATCGACGCGTCCGGCTGCACGAGGATCGCCTTCACGTTCGGGAAATTCACGGTCGGACCGCAGGCTCGCCCCGGCTCCTTCACGAAGTTCGGGTTCGACATGTAGCCCGCGCGCTGGATGTCGGAGGTGAGGCGGTTCATCGCCATCGTCGCGCTGAACTGGGCTTGCGACATGCGCGCCTCGGCCTCGAACACACCCATCGACGATTTCGAAAGGATGTAGGCCGCCCCAGCCACGGCGATGCCGGTCGTGAGCGCGATGATCAGCTCGATGAGCGTGAACCCGCGATTGGCCCGTTGGCGAAGCCGGAGGCGGATCCGGGCGCGCGGCTCGAGTTCGTCGTCCATCGGCGTCCTCATTGGAGCGTGTTCCTCCGGACCGTGCCGGACGCGTAGACGAAGCCGTACTCGTGTCGGCTCCGGATGACCGCACCGTCGCTCAGACCGCTGTCGGGCGTATTCAGCATGTTCGTCACCGCAGCCGCGGTCCACACGGCGCACTCGGCGTTGATGGGGCGCCCCGTCTTCGCGTACCAAGTGCGGACCTCCACACGCACGACGTCCGAGGGCTTGGCGGAGATCGCGAGCGCCTGGCCCGCCTGCGTGGCCGGCTGATCCTTCGCGCCGAGCCACGTCGCGCGGATCTGCGAGCAGAAGTGGATGTCCGGCGTCGGTTTATTGTCCCCGAAGACCCGGGTCGCGCCGCCGTCCGGCGTGCCAAAGGCGACGTTCGTGGGGATCGTCGTCCAGTTCCCGACGTTCCCGTTCGAGAGCGCGAGGTTGAGAAGGGGCGCCTCGACGATGTCCGAGTTGTCGGGGCGGTTCCACTTGGTCGCCTCGGCTTGGAGGAACTCGACCCAGCTGTTCGCGACGTCGCTCGCGCTGGTCATGCTTCGGGACGAGACCGCGCCGATCGCCGCGAACTTCTGCAGCGCCACGATCCCCATGCCGCCGACGGCAAGGACGCAGAGCGCCATCATCACTTCGACGATCGTGTAGCCCCGCTTCGCTCGGCGCCGCGCCCTCGCACCTCGCCGCGCGCTGGCGCGCGGAGCGCTCGACGTGTGGATCGCTCTCATAGGCGCAACCTCGTCGTCCCGTCGTCGTTCACGAGGACCGTGCGGATGATGCCGATCGCCGCCATCGCCGTGCCGTCCAGCCGTTGGGCGAAGAAGCTCACGCGACCCGCCATCGGCTGGAAGGTCCCGTTGGCGGCGGTGCGGGTGTAGAGCCGGCCCTTCGGCGTGTAGCAGATGTCCAAGTAGACCGGGCTCTGCGGCAAATTCAGCAGCGGGTCGTTGGTCTGGGCGGTGATCTGCGTGTCCGGCACCCCGTTCACGAGCTGCGGGTAGTAGTGGTTCAGCAGGACGCCGTTGGCCCACGTGTAGCCGCGGCACGTGGGGTCGGGCAGCGCGCCCGTGACCGCCTCGCGCGTGACGAAGTCAGCGCGCGTCGCCGCGCCGACCGGGGTCGTGGTGAAGTTGATGTTCACGGCCGAGCCCCGGCCGAGCGAGCGCGCCCGCGCGGTTCGGAATACGTTCGTGATGTTCATCGCCTCGCGACGCGTCCGCTGGTCGCGGACGAGGGAGACGATCGATGGCACCGCGAGGGACGCAAAGAGCCCGATGATGACGACGACGACCATCATCTCGACGAGGGTGAACCCTCGGCTCCACGCCCGCCGGGTCCGACCCCGCGCTATGAAAGGATTTGCGGTTCGCACGCTCGCTCCCATCCGAGGGCATGGTCGGTAGCAAGGCGCGGACCAGGCGCCGTTGGAGCGTCTGGGAAGTGCCGTGCCGGACAGGGAATGGAAAACGAGCGCCGCAACAAGGGGGACCGGCTCGAGGTGTGTCGGTGCAGCGGGGGTGGCGTCCGACAGCAAGCGGTGCGGCCCTTTGAAATAAAGTCATAGCGGCGCTTCGTGAGGAGGGTTGGGCTATAAGCCGCGGAATGCGTCGGCTCGGAATCCTCGTCGGGATGTTCGTCGTGACCGCCTGCGGAGACGCGGGCAACACCCCCGCCTCGGCGGAGCGGCGAGGCTCGCCACCCCCACCCGCGGTCTCGGTCGCGACGAGCGGGAGCGCGTGCGTCCCCTCGGCCCCGAGCGACGCGCCGACGAAGGGGTTCTTCCCGGAGCGCGTGGGCGCGTTCTGCCTGCAGAAGGACGCGACGACCTACGGCAAGGACGCGAAGAACCCCATCGGCGGTATCTGCGATCTGTTCGACGGCGAGTGCGAGCTCTACCTCGGCCTCGCGATCGAGCGCGCGATCGAGGTCCGCTACCTGTCCGCGCCGAGCGGGAACATCGCGATCCGTCTCTCCCGGTTCGACACCCCCGAGCATGCGTTCGCGATGTTCTCGACGCGCGTCGTCGGCGACTACGATCCGGCGGTCGACGCGCCGCGGCCGCTCGAGGTCGGCGATCCCAAGATCGACAAGACCGGCGCTGGACTCGGCGTGGGCAACGTCCTCTTCGTCAAGGGGGCTTACTTGTTCGAGGCGGACTTCAAGGACAGCACGCTCTCGCTCGAGGCGCTGAAGAAGGCCGCCGACGCGCTCTTGCCCGAGCTCGCGCAGAAGGTCGCCGCGGCCTTGCCCGCCGGGGAGCTCCCGGCGCTGCTCGCGTCCGTCCCGACGGCCGATCGCGTGCCCCTCGGTGTCCGCTTCGACGCGCTCGACGCACTCAAGCTGAAAGGCGCCGGCCCAGCCATGCTCGGCTACCACAAGACCGCCGACGGTCGCCGGTACCGCACGCTCGTCTCGAAGAGCAGCGACGCAGCGCATGCGCGGAACGTCTTCAAACTGTTCGCAGCGCGTGCGCTCGACCCAGTCGGGCCGAAGGACGACATCGCCCGCGTGGAGCTCAAGGAAGGCGCGCTGCCCCTCGAGTGGGTCCTCGCGACTCACGGCGAGTGGGTGGTCGGCGTCGGCGACGAGTCCCGCGTGCTTCGCGCTGGCGTGACGGGCCCCGCGCACGACGACCTCTGCCTCCCCACGGACAAGAAGAAGCAGATGGTCGCCGACTGGGTGAAGACGCTCCCTTGAGGGCGCTCGCTTCGGGCTCGCCCGCCTGCGAGCGGGCCCGAAAAAGCGTTACGGCCGGGTTACTCCGTGCGAACGATGATGTGGAAGCCCATCGGGCTCTCCACGACTTCGCTCATCTGATCCTTCTTCAGCGCGCGGACGGCGTCGATGAACGTCTTGTCGAACGTCGACGCGGCGAACCGCCCGAGGTTCCCGAAGCGCGGCGCGCCCGCGCCCGCCTCGTCCGAGTACTTGGTGACGACGTCGTCCCACTTGGCGCCCTTCTTCAGCTTGTCGAGGGCCTCGTGGGCACGCTTCTTCGCGTCGTCCTTGGAGCGGGTGACCTTCGGGTCCGCGTTGAGCGCGCCTTTGTAGGCGACCACGATGTGCTTGGCTGCGAACGTCTCGACGGGCGGCTGGACGATCGAGGGCTGGGGGCGCGGCTGCGGGAGCTGCTGCACGGGCTTCACCGTCGGCGTCGACGCGGGCGTCGGTGCGGCGGGCTTCTCGGAGGGCTTCGGTGGCGCCTCCTTCGGGCCCTGGGCCGATGAGGCGGCGGGCTGAGCGCTCGAAAGCAGGCCCATCTTCACGAAGAGCGGGTGGAGCGAGCTCGTGAAGACGCCGAAGAACCCGAGGATCCCGACGACGATGAGCGTGCCGAGCACCGCGTGCGGGAGCCACCACGTGGGGTCCTCTCGGGTCGGCTCGTGGGGCGCGATGACGGGCGGGAGCGGCACCCTTCCCGGAACCGTCCGCGTCGAGTGGGCGATGACCGGGCGACCCTCGTCCTCGTCCTCGCCCTCGTCTTCGTCCTCGTCCTCGTCCTCGTCTTCGTCTTCGTCGTGATCCTCCTCCTCTTCGAGCTCGTCGTCCGTCTCGTCGACGGGGGGAGGGGAGTGCATGGGTTGCGTCTTTTCGATCGTCTTCTTCGCCATGGGGGGTTCCTCGGAGGCGCGCCTCAGCGAGCGGGGCGATAACACACCCGTCGCGCGGGTCACATGCTTTGCTCGTTCACGTCCGAGCGGGCGATTTGGGCGTACGCGCTGCCGAGCACGACCTCGCCCCGCTCGAGCACCGACGTCGTGAGCGCGATGCGCTGCTCGGAGGGGCCCTCGAGCCGAAAACCCTTCGTCGTCAGCGCGTCGCCCGGCCACACGGGCTTCTTGAAGCCCGCGACGAGCCGCTCGAGCTTCGTCGGATCCCCGCCGCACGCGTGCCTCACGACCGCGCGACCCAAGAAGCCGAACGTGCAGAGGCCGTGGAGGATGGGGCCCTGCTCGAAGCCCACGCGCGCCGCGAACGCGGGATCCGCGTGGAGGGGGTTCTGGTCCCCGGATAGGCGATAGAGCAGCGCTTGTTCCGCGGTCGTGACCTCCGTCGCGGTGAAGTCGGCGTCCCGGTCCTTGGGGACGCTCGGGACGTCGTGATCCGCGGGGGGCCTCGGGCCGCCGAAGTTGCCTCCGCCGCGATAGATGATCATCCACGACGTCTCGAAGAGCACCCGCCCATCGAGGGAAGTCTCGGTGCGCACGATGGCCTGACCGAACTTCTTGAGGTCGTAGAGCGCTTCGAGTTTGCCCGTGGTCGAGAGCTCGATCGCTTCGACCCCGCGGAGGCGCGGCATCGGCTCGCGGACGGCGACGGTCTGCGCGCCGTGCACGACCATCGCGACGTCCCCGCCCGTACGCGCGAGGCACTCGAACACGGGGCCGAACGCGGGGACGACCGCGAACGTCGGGTACACCTGCATCCCTCCCTCGGTCCCCTCGTAGAGGTAATCGAGCTCGTCCCGCTTCGCGCCGATCCCGAGCGCGTACGTCGCGAGCGTCCGCCAATCGACGCGCAGGGTGTGCGCGCCGCTCGTCGTTCCCACACAGCCAAGATCGAGCGCCATGGCCCCGGTTAGGGCAGGCGAGCCGAGCCGTCAAACCGGGCTTGGTGTGAGGCGCGAGCGCCCGAGCGAACGGGTCGCTCGCACGCCACGGCGCGATCTCCGGGTCGAGTCAGACCTCGGGCGGATCGTAGTCGCGTTCGAAGTGTCGATGCTTCGCGATCGCCTTCACGAACTGCGTCAGCGCGGCCTCCGGATCGCCGCCGTCGAGGAGGAGCAAGCCCGGATCCGCGTCCCCGGAGGGGAGCGTGCGAGGCACGCCCGCGTTCTCGACGAGCGCGCCGCCTGCGCCGAGCGCGAGGATCGGTTTGCAGTGCCGGTACTGATCCTTGATGAACTCCGCGGCGTGCCCGATCGTCGCGAGGAGCTTCATGGCCTCCTCGCCGCCCGGGAGCGCGACCGCGTCGTAGAGGACGGACGGTGTCGTCTCGAGCGTCGCCTCGACCTCGATGGTCGTCCCGCTCTGGCCCTCGGCCGCGCCGAGCCGCACCCCGACGTAGCGAGGGACCGCGCCGTAGCCCTGGAGCCCCGCGTGGAGCGCCACCGCCGCGCTGTCATCCACGCCGTCCCCAATCAGGATCGCGACCCGCCGCGTGCGGATCGATCCGTCCCTCGGGCGGTGGAGGAGGCTCAGCGCGGGTGACGAAGTGACCTCCGGGGCCCTTCCGTTCGGGGCCGCACGCGGGAGCGGCTCGGGCACGGCGATGCCGAGGTCGCTCGCGAGCTCCTCCGCGAGCGTCGCGTCCACGTTGGCGAGCGACGCCACCATCCGCTCGCGCACGGCCGGCACCTGCACGCGCGACAGTTCGAAGCGAAACGCGGCCTGGCTGTGCATCTTCTCCGCGGGCGTTTGGCTGTTCCAGAAGAGCGTCGCCTGCGCGTAGTGCTCCGCGAACCGCTCCGGCTTGCCGCGCACTTTGTCTGCTTCGATGGGCTCACGGAACGACGTGAAGCCCTTCATCCCGACTTGGAACGGGCAGCCGCCCCCGAGGGAGTTCGGCTCGTAGGCGACGCGGCCTCGGTGGATCGCCTGCCGGTGCATCCCGTCGCGCTGGTTGTTGTGCGTCGCCGCGACGGGGGAGTTGATCGGGATTTCGTGGAAATTCGGCCCGCCGAGGCGAGAGATCTGCGTGTCGATGTACGAGTGGATGCGCCCCGCGAGGAGGGGATCGTTCGTGAAGTCGATCCCGGGAACGACGTGCGCGGCGCAGAACGCGACCTGCTCGGTCTCCGCGAAGAAATTGTCCGGGTTGCGGTTCAGGACCATCCGCCCGATCGGGCGAACGGGCACGAGCTCCTCGGGGACGAGCTTCGTCGAGTCGAGCACGTCGAAGCTGAACCGCTCTGCGTCCTCCTCGCTGAAGAGCTGCACGCCGAGCTCGTACGCGGGAAACTCGCCCGCCTCGATCGCCTCCCACAGATCACGGCGGTGGAAGTCGGGATCGGCGCCGGAGATCTTCACCGCCTCGTCCCAGACGAGCGAGTGGGTCCCCGCGAGCGGCCGCCAGTGGAACTTCACGAACGTCGACGCGCCCGAGGCGTCCACGAACCGGAACGTGTGGATCCCGAACCCCTGCATCATGCGGTAGCTGCGCGGGATGGCGCGATCGGACATCGCTCACAGGAGGACGTGGGTCGACTCCGGCATCAGCGAGACGAAGTCCCAGAACGTGTCGTGGGCCGTGGCCGCCTGAGGCATCTGAGAATGGGGCTCCGGCTTCGCCGCGTGGATCAGATCCGGGAACTTCATCGCGTCCTGGATGAAGAACACGGGGATGTTGTTGCCCACCAAGTCCCAGTTGCCCTCGTCCGTATAGAACTTCACCGCGAAGCCGCGGATGTCGCGCGCCGTGTCCGTCGACCCGCGCTCACCGATGACGGTCGAGAACCGAACGAACACCGGGGTGCGCTTCCCCTTCTCCGCGAAGATCGACGCGCGCGTGAGGTCGGCGAGGGACTCGTAGCACTCGAAATAACCGTGCGCGCCAGAGCCCCGTGCGTGGACGACGCGCTCGGGGATCCGCTCGTGGTCGAAGTGGGTGATCTTCTCGCGGAGGACGAAGTCCTCGAGCAGCACGGGGCCGCGCAGCCCCTGCTTGAGCGAGCTCTGATTGTCTGCGATCGGGACGCCGAGGTTCGTCGTGAGCGGCTGCCCCGTGCCGTCCGCCCGCGCACGATCGAGGGAGAGGCGCGTCGGGTCGGCGGACACGAGCGGCTCGCCCACGCCGACCTTCTTCGAGGTCACCGTCTCCGAGACGGTGCTCGCGGTGGCGGACGCGGAGCGCGCGGGGATCGGCTTTCCCGCCTTGGGCTCGGGGGACGAGCTCCCGTACTCGGATGGCTTGAGCGGGTTCGACGGCACCGCGCGGGCGAACGCCTCTCCCGCGCCCAGCTTCTCGTCCTGCACCGTCCCTGCGCGCGCTCCGCTCCGGCTGGAACGTCCGCTCACGGTGTTCTTGGCGCTGGTGTCCGCGTCCGGTGGCGCCTTCGCTGGGACGACCTTGGCCGTCGGCTTCTGCTTTTTGTCCGTGGTCTTCTTCGATGCCATGTCCCACCGCTCCGTCGCGCGTGAACTGCACTCGGGCGTGCGGAGCCCGGCTCGAGCGCTCGCTTCAAGCAAGCGCCGAGCCTCGTCGGCGAAGCGTGAAACCACGAAGCGTCGCGGCGGCGTGGCCTCGAATGAGGCACTTTGCCTGTCGTCGATGGTGCGCGACGCTCGGCACGCGACTTTCTGTCTCGCCCGTCGACGACGGCGCTCCGTTCTGCCGCAATCGTCGCCGGTCTGCCCCACTCCGCGCTTCGGCGGGCGCGCACAATGTCTGTCGATCCGGGAGCGCGGTCCTTCAATCCGGCGTAGAGTGCACGCCGATCATGGCGAGGAGCCGAAAACCGGCGATCCAGGCCGCGGACCGCGTGGGACGTTCGGCGACGAGCGCGAGGTCGGGGACGAGCGCGAGGTCGGGGACGAGCGCGAGGTCGGGGACGAGCGCGAGGCCAGGGGCGCGAGGCGCCGCGCTCGGAACTCCGCTCGCTCACGCGGCCCTGTTCATGCTGGACCGACGCGGCAAGGTCGCGTCGTGGCATGCGGGCGTCGAGAAGCTCACGGGCTACCGCGCCGGAGAGATCGTCGGACACGACGTCGCTCGGATCCTGGCCCCTCCGCGGGAGGCGATGGGCGCTCGCGCGCGCGAAGTCGTCGAGCAAGAGGGCGTCTGCACGCGCAAGGACGGGTCGACGTTCTGGGCGGTGCAAACGTTCACGCCCGCGCGGGACAAGGCCGGCAAGCTCGTCGGCTTCGCGGTCGCCCTCCGCGCGATCGACGAGCGACGTGCTCCGAGCGATCCGCTCGAGCGCGCCGAGAAGCGGTTCCACGAGCTCGTGGACGCCGTCACCGACTACGCGATTTACATGCTCGATCCGGACGGCCGGATCGTCACGTGGAACCCGGGCGCGAGGAACATCAAGGGCTACACCGCGGACGAGGTCCTCGGCCGCCATTTCTCGCTGCTCTATCCCCCCGAAGACCAGGCGGCGGGGAAGCCGGAGCGCGTGCTCGAGATCGTCCGCCGGGAGGGGCGCTTCGAGGAGGAGAACTGGCGCGCGCGCAAGGACGGCACGCGCCTCTGGGCGAGCGTCGTGATCACGGCGCTGCGAGGTGAGCGCGGCGAGATCCTCGGCTTCGCGAAGGTGACCCGGGATCTCACGGAGCGCCGCGAGGCCGCGCGCAAGCTCCAGCAGGCGGAGCAGCGGTTCCACCAGCTCGTGGACGCGATCACCGACTACGCGGTCTTCATGCTCGATCCGACGGGGCACGTCGAGACCTGGAACCCAGGCGCAGAGGCGCTCAAGGGCTACCGCGCGGACGAGATCCTGGGCGTGAACTTCTCGGTCTTCTACACCGCCGAGGATCGCGAGTCCGGCAAGCCCGCGGAGGCCCTCGAGGCCGTCCGCCGGCACGGGCGCGTCGAGGACGAGGCGTGGCGCGTGCGCAAGGACGGATCGCGCTTCTGGGCGAACGTCGTCATCACCGCGCTGCGCGACGAACGAGGCGAGATCGTCGGCTTCGCAAAGGTCACGCGAGACTTGACCGAACGCCGCAGGGCGGAGGACGAGCGCGTGCGGCTCGTGAGCGCCTCGGTGGCGCGCGAAGCGAGCCTCGAGTCCCTGCGTGCGCTCGTCGATCACCTCCCCGATCTCGCGTGGACGGCGCTGCCGAACGGCCACGCGGATTTCTACAACCAGCGCTGGGCCGAGTACACGGGCGTCCGGAACCTCGGCGATCTCGAAGGGTGTGGGTGGGAGCAGACCGTCGATCCCGAGTGGCTCCCCGAGGTGAGGCGGCGCTGGGAGCGGTCTCTCTCGACCGGCGATCCTCTCGAGATGGAGTTCCCGATCCGCGCGAGGGGTGGCGGCTACCAGTGGTTCCTCGTGCGCGTACGTCCGCTGCGCGCCCCGGACGGCACCATCCTCCGCTGGGTCGGCACGAACACGAACATCGACGCGCACTGGCGCGCCCAGGCCGCCGAAACGGCCGCGCGAACGTTCGCGGAAGAAGCGAGCCGCATGAAAGACGCGTTCCTCGCGACCGTCAGCCACGAGCTTCGCACGCCGCTGAACGCGATCCTCGGCTGGGCGTCCCTCCTCCGGGACCGCACCGTCGAGCCAAACCTCCAGAAGCCGATCGAGGTGATCCACCGGAACGCGCTCGCGCAGGCCCGGATCATCGAGGATCTGCTCGACGTGTCGCGCATCGTCGCGGGCAAGCTTCGCGTCGAGCCGCGGCCCATCGACATGGTGGCGCTCGTGCGCGAGGCCCTCGAGGTGGTCCGTCCGTCCGCGATCGCGAAGCGCATCACGCTGCGCTTCGAGCCCACCTCGGAGACGTGCGCGCTCGTGGGCGATCCGACGCGCCTTCAGCAGGCCATTTGGAACCTGCTGTCCAACGCGGTGAAGTTCACCGACGCGGGGGGGGCGGTGGAGGTCACGCTCACCCAGCAGGGGTCACGGGTGAACCTCGCCGTCTCGGACACGGGGCAAGGGATCGGAGAGGACCTCCTGCCGTTCGTCTTCGAGCGGTTCCGCCAGGGCGACAGCGCTGCGAACCGCCGCTTCGGTGGGCTGGGCCTCGGGCTCGCCATCGTGCGTCACATCACCGAGCTCCACGGCGGAGAGGTGAGCGCCGTGAGCGAGGGCAAGGGGCGGGGGTCGACGTTTCGCCTCTCTCTCCCCGTACGCGCCGTGAGCACGGGGGCTTCGGTGGAGGGCGCGAACGCGGGCATGCCGCGTGGGGTCCTCGACGCGCTCTCGGTCTTGGTCGTCGACGACGAGGCGGACGCGCGCGATCTGCTCGAGGTCGTGCTCGGCGCCGCGGGCGCGGTCGTCCACACCGCGTCCTCGGCGCACGAGGCGCTCGAACGGTTTCGGGAGGTGCGACCCGACGTCCTCACGAGCGACATCGGGATGCCGGGAGAAGACGGATACTCGTTGATTCGATCCATCCGTGCGCTCGGCGTGAGCGAAGGCGGCGACGTGCCCGCGGTAGCGCTGACGGCCTTCAGCCGGAGCGAAGATCGGGCACGCGCCCTCGGCGCAGGCTTCACGGCGCACCTCCCGAAGCCCGTCGATTCCCGAGAGCTCATACGCGTCGTCGGGCACCTCGGTCAGCTCCGCCGGTCCGCCTGATCGAGGCCGCGGTTCATCGGTACCCCTCGGGTGAATGTCTGTCTCGCGCGCGACGAACGGCACGTCGATCGAGGAGGGCGGTCGCTCGAGGGGCGCACGGTGTGGGTTCGATCGGGGAGCTTCGCGCATGCAACCGAACGCGTCCCGGGTCGTAGGGAGCTCATGGCCGCGCATCACGCCATCTGCGCCGTCGCGTTCCTGGACTCCGTGAGCAGGATGGGCGCGCGCAACCTCCTCGACGCCTGGCTGCACGATCTGGCGTTCATGGCGCCCGAGGAGGGATGGGGCGAGCTCTACGAGAGCGACGCGTTTCAGCGCTGCGCCGACGCGTCCGCGCTCGAGCTCCGCGCGATCCTCACGGAGGCGCGCGGCCGCGTCGCCTCCGAGCTCGGCGCGTGGATCGCCGATCCTCGGGCGGACGCGCTCCTCCGCCGACTCATGGACGAGGGCGCGCTGCGCCAGCGCTCGAGCGGAGCGTGGAGTCCGCGCGTGAGCGCGCGACCACGGCTCAGCGACCTCGTCCTCTCGCTCTTCGCGGCGGACATCGGTGACCGGCGCGCGCTCTACGAATCCAAGCTGTGCGTCTGCAAGGTGTGCGGGCGCGTGTCGTTCGATCCGAGCGTCGGTGAGCGCACGGGGTGCGTGGAGCATCCGGACGTGATCGCGCGGTACGAGCGGCAGCTGCGCGGCTGGCGTACGGGCCCCGTGACCGCTTCCCGGTTTTCCCGCTGACGCCGCGCACCGCACTCGGTCGGCGATCGGCGCCGCAGTCGTGGAGACCCGGCTTACCTACCCGATCTGACGCAACGTTTCGAGCGACATAAAATAACGGAACGTTCGTGTGAATCGGCGGGACCATTGATACTTTTCCGGGCCCGAAGACCCGATGCCGGATGCCCGAGACGTGCTGCAGCTCTCGCCGCTGATCCTCGCGGCGCTCATCCCGTCGATCCTCGTGATCGCGACGGTCTTCGTGTCGGAGCGCTCGCCGTTTCGTGTCGCCGCGTTCACGACGTCGCTCACGGCCGGGCTCGCCGGGCTCGCTGTGTCGATGCAGGCGATCGTCTCCCTCCTCGGATACCCAGCGGGGGAGTCCAAGATCCAAGGGCTCGTGCAGCTCGACGTGAGCTCGAGCGCGATGCTGATCCTCGTCTGCACGCTCGCCGTCGTCGTCGTTCGGTACTCGCGGACGTACCTCGCGGGCGAAGGTGGCCTGGATCGATACGCGCGCTCTCTGCTCGCGACCATCGCGTCCGTCACCGTGCTCGTCGTCTCGAACCACCTCGGCTTCCTGATCGCCGGGTGGGTCGCGGCCGGCGTGTTCCTCCACCAGCTGCTCGTGTTCTATCGGACGCGCCGGCAGGCGGTGATCGTCGCGCACAAGAAGTTCCTGCTGGGGCGCGTCGCGGACCTTTGCTTCCTCGGGTCCCTCGCGCTCATCTCGTCCGAGGCGGGGACGCTTCGGATCGACGCGTTGAACGCCTACGCGGAGCACTCGAGCGGCGCGCTCTCGCCACCGCTCGAGCTCGCCACGATCCTCCTCGTGCTCGGGGTGCTCCTCAAGACCGCGCAGCTCCCGTTCCACGGCTGGATGCTCCAGGTGATGGAGGCGCCGACGCCCGTCTCGGCGCTCCTCCACGCGGGCGTCGTGAACATCGGCGGCTTCGTGATGATCCGGCTGAGCCCGCTCATGGCGCACGCGCCCGTCGCTCAGGACATCCTGCTCGGGGTCGGCCTGGGCACCGCGCTCGTGGGCTCCCTCGTGATGATGACGCGCATGAGCATCAAGCTGGTGCTCGCGTGGTCGACCATCGCGCAGATGGGCTTCATGCTCGTCCAGTGCGGCCTCGGCGTCTGGCACCTCGCGCTCCTGCACCTGCTCGCGCATTCGTTCTACAAGGCGCACGCGTTCCTCACCTCGGGCAACGTCGTCGAGGCGTGGCGCGGCAACTCCATCGTGCACGCGAAGAAGTCGATCTTCGCGACGATCGCGGCGGTGATCTTGGTCGGGACGATCTCCGCGGGGCTATGGATGGCGTCGATCCGGTTCTCGCTGCACGTCCCCCCGCCGCTGCGCGCGCTCGCCCTCGCGCTCGGATTGAGCTTCGTGCCGATGCTCGCGAAGGCGTTCGCCGCGGGGGCCGGCGCGTTCGGTCGCGCGCTGCTCTTCACGGTCGGCGCGAGCGTCGCGTACTTCTCGGGCCATGAGGCGTTCGAGTTCCTGATCCCCTCCCTCGAAGCGACGCCCGCGCTCACGCTGCGTTGGTGGATCGTGCTCGGGGGACTCGTGCTCCTATTCCTCGCGCAGACGATTCTGCAAGCGTCCCCGAACGGGGTGCTCGCGCGCGTGCTGCAGCCCTTCATCCACAGCGGGCTCTACCTCGACGACTGGTTCACTCGCCTCACGTTCCGCCTGTGGCCCCCACAGCTGGATCGCGCGGCGCCCTTCCGGCCCTCCACGTCGGCTCGGCCGAGCCGAGAGTCCCGTCTATTTTGACGCCCCACGAGACCCCGTTACCGGCCTCGGCGGACTTCCGAGGAGCCGCGGAGCGCGCGTGCGCGCGGATCGCGCCCACGTGGCCGTTGGATCGATTCATCGCGGTGAACCCATTCTGGTCGTGCACGGACAAGCCGCTGCCTCGCCTCGCGGCGGAGATCGCTTCGCTGTCGGGCGCGCGCCTGCTCATCCCGCGCGCGTGGTACGCGCAGGAGTGGCGCGAGGGCCGACTTCGGCCGGAGCACCTGCGCGAGGCGATCGCGGAGACCGGGTCGACCGCGACCGAAGACCAGCTCACCGCGCTCTTCTGGATCCCGGAGTCGTCCCCGCCGCGCCGGCCGCTCGCCGTGGACGTGATGGACGCGCTCTATCAGCGTGATCTGGAGGTCTCGTGGCGCGACTTCATCGTCGAGCGCGTAAGCCGCTTCTGTGGCGGATATTTCGACGACGGGCAGGCGCAGATCGGTCCCGTGAAGACCGGGGGCCTCTACGCGAGCTGGCGCGAAGGTGCGAAGAGCGATCGTGGACCCAGTCTGTTCATGGGGCTCAACGCCTACCGCGCGACCGCCGCCGCCCTGCCGCCGAACGCGGACGAGATGATGAGCGTCGCCTCGAACGAGCTCGGTGTTCCGACGAGCGAGCTCGAGAAATACCTCTGGTCGCTCCTGCTCGACGTCAACGGGTGGGCCTCGTGGTGCGCCTACCTCCGCTGGACGGCGCGCCTCGCGCATCGAGACGACAACACGATCCTCGAGCTCCTCGCGATCCGGCTCGCCTGGGAGTGGATCGTCCTCCGGGCGGGCGGCCCCGAGCTACGAGCGGAGTTCCACCAGGCGATGGCGAGCTGGCCCCTGCTCGACAACGCGCAGCAGGAGGCGCGCGCGAACGATTGGATCCTCCAGCGCGCGGTGGAGATCGCGTGGACGAGCAAGGTCGTCGCGGGGTTGCCCGCGGGGTTCGGCGCGCCCCGACCGAGCGCGCCCTCTCTACAGGTCGCGTTCTGTCTCGACGTGCGATCCGAAGTGTTTCGACGCGCGCTGGAGGCGGGCGCGCCGAGCGTGCAGACGCTGGGGGTCGCGGGCTTCTTCGGGCTGCCGATCGAGTACGCGCCGCTCGCCTCGGAAGAGGCGCGCCCTCAGCTCCCGGGGCTGCTCGCCCCGAAATACCGCGTGACGGACGTCGGCGTCCCGGACGGTCTCGAGTCGAAGCGGCGCGCTCGCCTCCAGGCGGGCCAGGCCTGGAAGGCGTTCAAGTCGACGGCGCTCTCGAGCTTCGCGTTCGTGGACGCGATGGGCCTGCTCTTCGCCGGTGACGTCTTCGGCGAGGCGTTCGGGCGCAAGTCGCGGCACAGCGCGGAGCACGAGCGCGCGGGCCTCGGGCCGCGCGAAGATCGCACGCGAACCCCGCGCCTCACCGGCGCGGTCGACGGCGCGGCGCTCACGCTCGAGGACCGCTGTCAGATCGCCGCGGGGCTGCTCCGGGCGATGAGCCTGACGCAAGGGTTCGCGCCGATCGTTGCGCTCGTCGGCCACGGCGCTGGGACGCGGAACAACCCGTATGCGGCGGGCCTCGACTGCGGCGCATGCTGCGGACAGCCGGGCGCCGTGAACGCGCGCGCGGCTGCGGCCCTCCTGAACGACGCGGAGGTGCGGGACGGCCTCGGCTCGCGCGGGATCGAGATCCCCACGGGCACCCTGTTCGTCGGGGGCGTCCACAACACCACGACGGACGAAGTGACGCTCTTCGAGGACGGCGCGCTCTCTTCCGCGCACGGCTCCGCGCTCGCCGAGCTCCGCGCCGCGCTCGAGCGCGCGAGCGCCGCAGCGAGGCGCGAGCGCGCGCCCAAGCTCGGGCTCGGGGGCCTCGCGGACGGTCCGCTCCGCGAGGCGCTCGTCGAGCGGTCGCTGAACTGGGCCGAGGTGCGCCCCGAGTGGGGCCTCGCCGGCAACGCGTCGCTCATCGTCGCCCCCCGCGAGCGGACCCGGCACCTCGATCTCGCGGGGCGCGCGTTCCTCCACGACTATCGCTTCGGGGACGACCCGGACGCCGCGATCCTCGACGCGATCGTGGGCGGCCCCGTCGTGGTCGCGCACTGGATCAACTTCCAATACTACGCGTCGACCGTGGACAATCGGCGCTACGGGAGCGGGAACAAGGTGCTCCACAACGTCGTGGGCGGGCATCTCGGCGTGTTCGAGGGGAACGGCGGCGATCTCCGCATCGGGCTCTCGTTCCAGTCGCTGCATGACGGCGAGCGTTGGATGCACCCCCCGCTCCGCCTCAGTGTGTTCATCGAGGCCCCGCGCGCCGCGATCGACCGCGTCCTCGAGAAGCACTCGAAGGTGCGGGAGCTCGTCGACAACGAGTGGCTCCACCTGTTCCAGATCGACGAAAACGAGCGCTCGATCTCCCAGCTCCACGGCGGTCGCTGGGAGCCTCGCTGAGGTCAGATCGGGAGTCGGTACGCGAGCGACAGCGACAGATCGAGCAGGTCGATGCGGCCCGACAGCGAGGCGACGTCGCCCTCGGGCGACGTCGTCGGGGTGAAGGGGAGGAACCAGTTCTCGTAGCGGAGGGTGGCGCCCAGGGAGAGGTTGTCGACGAGCATGTACGCGCCGCCGATCCCGGGACCGAACGAGAACCCGAGCGTGCCGATCGTGTTCGCTTTGGGGCCGATGAGTTGGACCTCAGCCACGGGGTCACGCTCGCCCTTCACGGTCCACGAGTCGTTGACGCCGACGCCGCCGATCGAGCCGCTCGCCCAGAACTCCCACTTCTTCTCGCGCACGAAGAGGTAGCGAAAGTACGCCTCGATGAGGAAGTAACTCCGCGCGTGATCCCGCTCGAGCTCGGGCGCTCCGCGCGCCGCGTCGTTGCGAAGGGTGGTCGCCCAATTGATCCCGGCGCCGAACCCGTACGGACCGAACTGGTAGTAGTTCGAGAGCCCCACGGTGAGGCTCACTTCGCCCGTCTCACAGCGCTCGAGCGACGTCGGGCACACGGTCGCGGCGGGGAGCGCGAGGATGCCTCCACGCAGTTCGAACATGGTGTACGGGAGGCCACGTTCGCGCGCGAGCGACGCGCGCTCCGAGGCGCGCGCGTCGTCTGCCCGGGCTCGCCCGGCGATCCCCGAGGAGACGATCAGCGCGCTCGCGAATCCGACGCGTGCGCGGCTCAGTACCATGGCGCGCTCTTCACGGGCGCGGGGGTCTGGGTGGGTACGTCGGCGGGGAGCGGCGGGGGCTGGTCCGGCAGCGCGGCGGACGGAGGCGGCCTGGCGGACGAAGAAGGAGCGGGGGCGGACGAGGCGCGCGCGGACGCGGACGGGGCCGATGACGTCGGCGCGCTGTCGCGGGGGAGGGGACCCGGGATCCTGGTCGGGGGACGTCGATCGTCCGCGGAGGTGCGCGCGGGCTCCGTGTCGTCCGCGCGCACCGTGCCGCCCGCCCGGAGCGCGGCGACCTCGGGACCCAGATCCTCGGCGAACCGACGCGCAGCGACGAGCGCCGGCGCGAACTCGCTCGCGAGGCGCGCGATGCGCAGCGCCTCCGCAGGCGCCCCCGCGTAGCGCCGATCCAGGGCCTCCGCGAGCATTCGCTCGGCCGCCTCGACGCGGAGCGATTGGAAGCGTTTGTCGTCCGGGAACTCGCGGAGCGCCGCCTCGGTGAGATCCTTCACGCAGGCGCCACGCGGCGCGTCCCAGGCGTGGCTCGCCATGGCCTCTCGGATCGCGTCGACGCGTCCGTCGCGCACGTCGGCCTCGGCGGCCTTGGCCTCGCGGAACAGGCGCAGGGCGCCGAAGACGCTGATGGGTGCGACGATCACGACGAAGCACGCGAGCGCCACCCAGAACGCGCGTGTGCGCCGGAGCGACCTCGCTTGCTCCGAAGGCGGCCCGGCCTCGTGCACCCCTCGATCCGCGGCCCGATCCGCCGGGATCATGTGCCCCTGCATCGTCATCGAGTCGGGGCTCGCCCGCCCGACATCGTCCTCGGAGGGCGGGTCACCGAAGGAGTCGTCGTCCGCTGCCGGGGTGAACGGGATCGTCTTCTGGGGCGCGCGTCGCGCGGGCTCGGCGAGCGCGTCGGCGGCGCCGCTCCCGAACGCGGGCGCCTCCTCGGACGCCGGAGCCGCGGAGATCCGTGCAGACGAGATGCGGGGCGCGCTCGGCTGCGACGAACGCGGGCGCGAAGACGCGCGCGGCGGCGGGATCGAGTCGTCGGGGATGGACGCGCGCATGAGCGGGCTGCGCATCGCGTGGCCCACCTCCTCGCTCAGATCGAGCGCGCGGGTGCGCTGCTTGGAGTCGAGGAGCAACCTCGCTTGGCCGGTGAAGCTCTCGAGCGCGATCCCCGACGCGCGCGCCGCCGCGAGCAGCTCCTTGCGGAACGCGCGCGCGTCCTCGGAGCGCTCTGTCGGAACCTTGGAGAGGTTCGTCATGATGAGATCGGCGATCGGATCCGGGACGTAGCTCGCGCGGTCGATATCGCGGAGATCGGGCGGGGCCGTCTGCGCCTGCTGCATGAGCAGCGTCATCGGCGCGTCCCCTTCGAAGGGCGTGCGGCCGGCGAGGCACTGATAGAAGATCGTCGCGATCGAGTAGACGTCCGCGGGAGGTCCCACTCGCAAGCCCTCTGCACCCTCGGGTGAGATGTACTTGGCGGTGCCGAAGATCAGCCCGGCCTGCGTCGCGCCCGGCTCGGCGAAGTCCTGCCGCGCAATGCCGAAGTCGAGCACCTTCACGAAGTCGACGTCCTCGCCGCGCCGCACGAGCATGATGTTCTCGGGCTTCAGATCGCGGTGGACCACGCCTTGCGCGTGCGCCTCGCCGACCGCGTCGCAGAGCTGCGTGACGATGTGGAGCGCGCGGACCATGGGCAGCGCGCCCCCGTCCGTCCCGCTCGCGGCGGCGAGCGCCGACATGAGCGACAGGCCGTCGAGGTACTCCATGACGAGGTAGAGCTCACCGCCCTTCTCCCCCGTGTTGTCGCGAGGGAGCGAGCCGGTCATCAACACCTGCACGACATTCGGGTGGACGAGCCGGCTCGCGATCTTCGCCTCGCGGTGGAACCGCGTGACGAGCTCACGGTTGCGCGTGAGCTCGCGGTGCAGGACCTTCACCGCGACGTCGCGGTCGATGCCGGCTTGAAACGCCCGGTAGACGCGGCCCATCGAGCCGACTCCGAGGACCGTGATCAGCCGAACGCCGCCCTCGAGCTCCAGGCCGATGTACGGGTCGCTCTCGGCGAGCGGATCCGAGTTCCGCGCGCTCGAGAGCGGCGCGCCGTCGAGCGGGCAGAAGAGCACGCCGGGCTCGTAGCTCGCGCTGCAGGTCGGGCAGATCTTGCCGTTTGCGGCCGACATTCGACGTCGACGAGTCTAGCAGAAGCCTCCACACGCGGCTCCGCGCCGTGAGGTCTCCGCGCGTAGGCGCGAAGCGAATCGGGGGCCGCGCGCCGCAGGGGCGCGCCGGCAGACATCCCGAGCGGGTTGTATTAGCGTCCTGCGCCGTGACGGCGGGAAGAGCCCGGAAGACGGCGAGCGGCGCGGCAGGGCCGGGGCTGAAGCGCGCCGTCGCGCCCGAGGCGAGCGCCCCCGTCGCGGCCTCCGCTGAGGCCGCGAAGGCGCCGGTCGTCGAGTACCCGTCCGACGCGTACTGCGTGTCGGTGCCCCAGTTCGAGGGGCCGCTCGACCTCCTGCTGCAGCTCATCCAGAAGCACGAGCTCCACATCCTCGACATCCCGGTCGGGTTCGTCACGGAGAAGTACCTCGAGTACCTCGGCATCATGCGGGCGCTCACGATCGACGTCGCGAGCGAGTACCTCGTGATGGCGGCGACCCTGACGCACATCAAGTCGAAGATGTTGCTGCCGGACGTCCCGAAGGAGGGCGGGGACGAATCCGCCGAAGAGGAGGAGGAAGATCCACGCGCGGACCTCATCCGGCGCCTCCTCGAGTACCAAAAATACAAGGCCGCCGCGGAGTCCCTGGGGAGTCGGGAGACCCTCGGCAAGGACGTCTTCCCGCGCGGCGCGAGCGAGCCCGTGCCGCAGGGGCCGGCGCCGTTCGCGCCCTCGACGACGTTCGAACTGCTCGACGCCTTCTCGAAGATCCTCTCCCGCACGAAGACGAAGATCGAGCACGAGGTCGTGTTCGATCGCATCAGCATCTCCGACCGGATCGCGGAGCTCGTGGACTCCCTGAAGGAGCGCCGCTCCACCCCCTTCGAGGAGCTCTTCGCGAAGCGCACCGGCGAGCCGCCGACGCGGTTCGATCTCATCATCACGTTCCTCGCGGTCCTCGAGATGGCGCGCCTGCGGATGATGCGGGTCTATCAGGCCGACTCGCTCTCGCAGATTCACTGCGAGCTCCTCGTAGTGGAGGAGGAGGACGCGTCGCAGGACGACTCCAACGGAGAGGGCTCGGGCGATCCCTCGAACGACGCGCCCGCGCCACGCGATGTCGATGCGCCGGCGCTGCCGGAAGAGACCATCACGGATGACGACCCAAGCTGACGAACCACGCAGCGACGACGGCGCTCTTCGCGCATCGGGCGTCGATTCGAACGAAGCGGACCTCGCCGAGGGGGCGCTCGGCTTCCGCTGGGCGTCGTGGAGCTGGCTCAACGCGGACGCAGCGGCGAGCGACGAAGCGGGTGCCGAGCCGGCGCCCACGACCGTGGCGGCGCCCACGCCTCGCGCGGAGCCTGACCCGCCGCTCCCCGAGGCCACGGGCGCGAAAGGGCCTTCGGTCCTCGAGGCGTCGCCGGCTGCGCTCGAGGCCGAGCCCACCGAGCCCGAGGGTGAGGCCGAAGGCGAGAGCCACGAGCCCCCCGCGGCGTCGGGGTCGTTCGTGCGCGAGCACCTGATGGGGGTGATCGAGGCGATCCTCTTCGCGTCCGACGGTCCAATGACCGAGGGAGAGATCGCGAAGGCGGCGCAAGCCGAGCGAAAGGTCGTGAAGGAGATCCTCGCCGAGCTCGTCGCGTTCTACGCGCGCCGCGGATTTCGGCTCGATCAAGTCGCGTCGGGGTACGCGTTTCGAACGAGCCCGGCGTTCGCTCCGTTCGTGCGCGAGCTCGCGGCCAAGCGCCCCGTCAAGATGAGCCGCGCTCAGATCGAGACGCTAGCCATCGTCGCCTATCGCCAGCCCATCACGCGGCCCGAGATCGACGACGTGCGCGGCGTCGACTCCGGTGCGGTCCTGAAGGCGCTGCTCGAGCGCGATCTCGTTCGGATCATGGGCAAGAGGGACGAGCCCGGCAGGCCGATCATCTACGGGACGACGAGCACGTTCCTCGAGTTCTTCGGGTTGAAGGCGCTCTCGGATCTCCCGACGCTCCGCGAGTTCACGGATCTCTCGGACGAGTCGCGGATCACGTACGCACGCGAGATGGGCGAAGACCCGCCCGATCCAGGCGGGTTCGCGGGAGGCGAAGGGACAATCGCGGCCGAGGCCGTGAGCGCGAGCGACTTCGCCGATCTCGCGGCTGCAGCCGGTCCTGCGCTTCGGTCCGAGTCGGTGGAACACGCCGCGACCGAAGCGGCGAAGCCAGAATCCTCGGTCGCGCACGAAGAGCCCGCCTCTCGCGCCGTCGAACATGCCTCGAACGACGTGGAGGCTCGCGAAGACGGTGACTCGGACGCCGTCGGGGTCGAGGAGCGACCCGCTGGCACCGCTGAGGGCGAAGTCGACGAGTCGGACGAGTCCGACGACGACGACGAATCCGACGACGAAGAGTCCGAGGACGAGTCCGACGACGAAGGCGAGTCCGAAGACGACGAAGACGAAGACGAAGACGACGAGTCCGACGACGAAGACGAAGACGACGAGTCCGACGAAGACGAGTCCGACGACGAAGACGAAGACGAGTCCGACGACGAAGACGACGAAGACGACGACGAAGACGAGTCCGAAGACGACGAAGACGAAGACGAAGACGAAGACGAAGACGAAGACGAAGACGAAGACGAAGACGAAGACGAAGACGAAGACGAAGACGACGAGTCCGACGACGAAGACGACGAGTCCGACGAAGACGAAGACGAAGACGAAGACGAGTCCGACGACGAAGACGAAGACGAAGACGAAGACGAAGACGAAGACGAAGACGAAGACGAAGACGAAGACGAAGACGAAGACGACGAGGACGAGGACGACGACGGGTCTGACGACGACGACGGGGCCGGCGAGGACGACGACGGAGAGTCGGACGAGGACGAGACGCGCGCAGAGGGGGCTGAAGGCTCAGTTCGGTCGGAAGAGGCCGCGGGCCACGGCGCGGGGGAATCCGACGACGGTGCGTCGGGGGGCGCGGGCGATGCGATCGACCCGAAGCCGGAAGACACCGGTGGCCCGGAGGACGGCGGGACCTCGGAGAGCTGACGCGCGGATCGCGTACCGGTTGGGCCCCGAACTTCCGCGGGACTAGAAGCGCTTCGCGAGCGCGAGGACCTCGCGCCGAAAATCCGCGTTCGCGAGCAGCTTGCGGATCACGCTCCAAATCTCCGGGTCGCCCAACAGTTCGAGCGGATCGAGGGGCGCGGTCGGCTTGGCCTTCCGCGGGATGGCCTTGGCGCCGCGCGCACGCGCGGCTTCGAGTCGATCGACGAACTGCTTGGTCGGGAAGGTCTCCCCCCGCTCCCACGACAGAATCGTCGCCTGATCGACGTCGATCGCGAGGGCGAGCTCGCGGGTCGAGCACTTGAGCTCGGCGCGGAGCGACTTGAGTTCTTCGGGCGTCATCGGCGGATGAAAAGAAAACGCACGCCGGGGGGCAACTCGAAACGCCTCGTGTCGATGTAAAGCGCATGAGCACCGTCGCGCGCCGCGCCGCCCTCCTCGCCCTCACGCTCGTCGGACTCGTCGGCTGTCGCGCGTGGTCGCCTCCCTCGCACGACGAGGCCCGTCACGATCCGTGGGCGCTCGGGGTCGACCCGCCGAGCGAAGGCGGGCTCGTCGACTCCGTCAGCCACCTCCGGATCGAAGGCGCCGCCGGCGACGTCCGCCCCGACGATGTCTGGCTCGTGCACGGCGAAGCGACGCGAACGCAAATCAACGCGCTGGTCCGTGGCGAACCCACCAAGGCGTTCGTCGAGAGGCGGGTGCCTGCCCGCGCGTTCGAGTTGGAGGGGGACGTGGTGGTCGCCCCGGAGGTCGCGCTCGCCGCCGGCGGCTATTCGATCGTGACGGCGAGCCCCAGCTGGAGCGCGACATTCGAAGTGCGCGACGGCGAGCGGTGGTCGCGGCTCGAGCGTGCGTGGCCCCCACGCGGGGCACCGAGCCAGCCTTCCGCGTGGCTCTTTTGCGGCGGGACGCGGGTGGGCGAGCCCGCCGAGAGCACGCTCTCCCCCGCGAACCTGTTCGGAGCGTTCGAGCCCTGGATCGACCCGCGTTGCAGCCGCTTCGTCGGTGCGTCGGGCACCTCGGGATTCGTGGTCCCGCCGCCGCGCATCGACTGCGATGGAAGCGTGTGCGCGCTCGAGCCGGGGGCCATCGACCTCGCGCCCGCCCCGAGCGTCGAGGCGCTGGATTGCGCCTCCGAAGAGCAGCGTTTCGGCCCTGGGTGCGCGCGCGTCCTCGACGATCGCTTGGTCGTGCGCGCGCCCGACTCCGCGCTCTACTGGTTCGTCGCCGAAGACGGCGGCGATCCCATGGGCCTCTTCTCGGGCGCGACCGAGCCCGGCGCGCGCTTCGTCGTTCGTGGGCTCACGCCTTCGAGCGTCACCACGCTCACGGTCCGGACGATCGACCTCGGTGGCGTCGAACGGTCCGACACGCTGAGCGCCGAGACCCAAGCCGCCCTACCGCATCTCGTGCTCAGCGAGATCTACGCGAACCCCGTCGGCGCGGAGCCTGCGCAGGAGTGGATCGAGCTCTACAACGACGGCGTGGCCCACATCTCCCTCGACGCCCTCATCCTCCGCGACGCGGGAGGGGAGAGCCCGTTGCCGAGCGTGGTCCTGCAGCCGTCCGCGTACCTCGTCCTCGCCGGGGACGCGCTCGTCCTCGACGACGGATTCGACCCGCCGATCGCGGCCGAGTGCGTCGCGCGCATGGCGGCGCTCGGCAAGAACGGCCTCGGGAACGGCGGAGAGCCGCTCTCGATCGTCGACGCGAGCGGCGTCACCCTGACGCGCTTCGCGCCGGTGGCCGTCCCGAAGGCCGGCTCTAGCGCGATCCGCCTCCCGGACGCCTCGTTCGACGACGATCCTCGTTCTTTCGCGACGACCGCGAAGCCCACGCCGTGCGCGCCGAACGAGAAGTGAGCCCGCGATCTACTGCTCGGGGCCCTGGTACGGCTGAGCGAGGCTCGACCCCTTGTCGAGGCACTCGGTGTACTCCGTGTGCTCGTGGTCGCACTGCTTCTGGTCGTCGGAGTAGTGGTGGTCGGTGCAGTCGGACTCCTGCACCTCGCACTCCCAATACAGCTCGAGGAGGGAAGTGCACCCGTAGGCATCCGCGATCGCGTAGCTCGCCTCCGCCTTCGTGTCGCACTCTTGGCGGTCTCGATCGCCGCAGTTCTCGCAGGCGCACACCTTGTCGCAGCGATCCGCGACGATGTTGCCGCACGCGGCGGTGCTCGTCGCAGCGAGGCCAGCGAGGCCCGTGAGCGCGAACCCGACGAGGACGGCGCGCAGGCGACGAGCGAAAACGGTTCGAGGTTCTTTCTTCATCGCTGCCCCGTCAGTGGTTGACGCAGTTGTTGTAGGCCTCGGAG
The DNA here is from genome assembly GCA_046351395.1 of Polyangiaceae bacterium. GTDB lineage: Bacteria > Myxococcota_A > Polyangia > Polyangiales > Polyangiaceae > CAYYKK01. Next base: position 84,124 of record JAXLYP010000026.1, on the reverse strand, counting down.
ACCTGCTGGCACGTGGCCACCACGTCGACCTGGTATTTCTTGTTGTTGCAGTGGGAGTTCTCCTCCGTGCACGCGAAGAAGTTCTCGTACTCGCTGCTGCAGTTGTGGAGCTCGGCGAGATCCGCATCCGCCTGCGCGGAGATCTCACAGGCCTCGAGATCCATCTCGTTGCCGCCCTCACAGTCCTGGACCGCTTGGCAATAGTCGCTCGCGCCACCGCCGCACGCGCCGAGGAGGATAGCCATCCCGAGGAGCAACCCCGCCCCGGGCAGCGAGAAGTGGAGGAGCGCGGTCTTCAATGGTCGTGTCACCCGACCGTTATACCCGATGATCTGCGCCGCGGACGACTCTTCGGCGACCTCGGGCGAGGCCAGCAACCTTCCGTCGGCTGGCCTGCCAAGACCCCGCTCCGAGGACACCCGGCGCGGCGCGATCAGCTCCCCGCGATGGTCATCTCCGAGACGCGGAACGTGGGTGAGGCGGTCGACGATCGCAGATCGAGGTCGTCACCGACGGCGTCGATCCGCTTGAGCAGCTCGTCGAGGTTGAGGGAGATCGTCACCTCACTGACGGGGTGCGCGAACTCACCGTCCTCGATCCAAAACCCCGACGCGCCCCGCGAGAAGTCTCCCGTCACCGCGTTGAAGCCGAAGCCCATCATGTCGGTGACGTAGAGCCCGCGCTTGGTGCCCTTCACGATGTCCGCGGCCTTCGTGCTCGTCGCCTTCAGGATCAGGTTCGTGGTCGAGGCGCCGACCCCGCCGCCCGCGCCGCGCGCCGCGCTCGCCGTCGACGCGCGTCCGAGCTTTCGCGCGCTGTAGCTGTCACAGAGGTAGGTCTTCAGCGTGCCGGCCTCGACGAGCACGTTGCGCCGCGAGAGCAGGCCTTCGCCGTCGAACGCGCGCGAACCTGGTGCCCGCGGGATGAGCGGATCGTCGACGATGTCGACGAGCTCGCTCGCGACGCGGGTTCCCTCGCGACCGAGCAGGTAGCTCGACTTCCTCCAGATCGAGCCGCCCATCGCGCACCCGGCGAACGTCCCGAGGATCGAGCGCGCTGCGTCCGGGTCGAAGATGACCGGCGCCTCGGTGGTGGGGACCTTCTTCGCGCCGAGCTTGCGGAGCGTGCGCCGCGCCGCCTCCTTGCCGACCTCCACCGGGTCGTCGAGATCGGCGAGGTAGCGCTTCGCGGCCCAGTGGTGGCCGCGGCGCTTCTTGCCGCCTTCGTCCTCCGCGAGCGGGACGACGGACAAGGAAGCGTACGAGCCGATCACGCTCCCCTTGAACCCTCCCGAGAGGACGAGCGCCGAGCACCCGCTCGTCCGCGAGAACGATCCGCCCTCACTGTTGGTGATGCGCGGATCCGCGTCGCGCGCGGCCTTCTCGCCCTTGCGCGCGATCTCGATGGCCGCCGCCGCGTCCACGCCGCCGCACGCGGGATCGAACAGATCCAGATCGGGGAGGTCGCCGTGGTGGATGAGCGCGGGGTCGGCGGGGCCCGCGAACTCGTCCTCCTGAGCGATCTCGACGAGCTCGAGCGCGTCCGTCACGAAGCGCTCGAGCCCCTTCACGGTGAGATCGCTCGTGGACGTGAGCGCGACGCGGCCGCCCTTGATGACGCGCATCCCCACGCTCCGATGCGAGGCCTCCTCGACGAGCTCCGGCTCGCCGAGGCGCACGCGAACGGAGAGCTCGGAGCCCGATCGCGCGCGCACTTCGGCGACGTCCGCGCCGCGGTCGCGGGCGCGCGTCATCAGATCCTCCGCGAGGTCGAGGAGTCGCGCGCTCTCGGCGCGCATGCGGTCGTATTCGTCGCTCATGTGCGGGGGATTGGAAGCCGAGCGGCGAGCGAAGGCAAGGTCGGCGTGTCGACCTCGAACCCCGGGCGCTCACCCGCGGCGCAGGTCGTCTCCGCGGAGCTTCGGCATGGGGCCGCGAGGCGCGCGGATGGGGGGCGCCTCCACACCCGCTCTGCGCGCGTCCCCTCCCGTGCGGCCCTTCAGCGGGCTTGCCTCGCCGCTCCCCGGGGTGCGCGGTCGAGTCGGACCAGCGAGCGCGAACCACACCCCGATCAGGCCGAGCGCGTTCATCAGCACGACGCCGAGGCCGAGCCAACTGCCCGCGAGAGTCTGCATCTCGTCGCCTCGCTTCCACGACTCGAACGTGCCGGCCGACCAGAGGCGGCGGCCCAGGACGGCGACCACGACCGTCGCGGCGCCGAGGCTCGCGCCGATCCCGAGGATGAGCGCGCGTCGCTTCTCCTCGCGCACCAGCGCGAGCCCCGCGCGAAAGCCGACGCCCGCGAGCGCAGCGCCGGCGCACGCGGCGAGCAAGGTGACGGCCGACGGCAGGCGTGAAGCGCGGAACAAGTAGGCGACGCTCCAGTCCGGGTAGCGACACACGAAGTACGCCGCGTTCGGCGCGAGGACGAGGAACGTGACCAACCAAACGATCGTCGAGGCGCGATCGCGCATCACGGTGTATCGGCGACGCTCGCGCCCCGCGCCCTCGACGGTGAGCGCGATCGCTCCGCCGACCGCGAGCGCGAGGAACGGGAGGACGACGATCGGCACGTCAGCGCTTCTGGCACTCGCTCGGGAGATCCACGGCGCCGTCGACGATGCTCGCGACCTGCTTCAGCGCGCCCTCGAACGAGGGCGCCGCGCTGCACGCGGACGCCGCGGCGAGGAGCGTCGCCTTGTCCTTCGGAGAAGCGCTCTGCCCCATGTCCGAGAGCTTTTCGCAGCAGAGCGTGTGCTGAGGCGCGCGGGAGTTTGCGCCGAGCTTGCCGAGGGCCGTGGGCTTGGCGACGGGCGTGGGCCCGGCCGGCTTCGGCTCGGCGCCGGGGGCGCCTTCATCCTCCATGTCGTCGGCTGGCTTCGCGGCCGGCTTCTTCGACGAGACCACCGCCGACGCCGAGCTCGACGCGCGCGCCTTCGGGCCGAACGAAGCCGTGGCCGCGTAGACGAGGCCCGCGAGCGGCAGCAGGCTGAGGCCGACGAGCGGCAGGACGATCTTCAGGACCGCGGTCGTAGAGGCACGCGCCATCTCGCGCGGAGCATACAACGCCGCGCCCTCGGAGCTCACCGATCGGTCCTCGCGCCGAACGTGAAGATCCCCTCGACGTTGCCGAAGGCGGACGAGAACGGTGAGAAGCGGCCCATGACCCCGCCGAACACGTTCGTCCCCGCCTCCGCGCCGAGCGACAGCCCGCCTACGGGCAGAGCGCCGTCTTTCTCGCAGATCGCGCACGGGCTCGCCGTCGAGTCGAGGCCGACGGAGCCGTCCACCACGCTCGCCACGCGGAGCCAAGGCGTCACCTGGTACGTGACGCCCGCGACGACCTCGAGCGGGAGGGTGAACGCGCCGAGCGCGTCGTACTCGAGCTGGAAGCGCGAGCCGACGTTCACGAGCCAAGACCACCGTCCCGTCTCGCTCCCGATCGCGAACCCGCCCTCGAGCCGCACGGGACGGCTGAACTTCGTGATCGGGAACGCGACCCGGACCGCGGGGCCGATCTCGATCGACTCCTTTTTCCCCCCGAGGAGCCGGAGGCGCGCGCCGGCCCAGCCGCTCGGATCGGACAACCGCTCGCCCACGAATCCGTCCGCGCGCAGCTGCAAATCGAGCCCCACCGGGCCGATCGCCGCCGTGGAGAAGACGCGCCCCGTCACGTCGGTCGGGCCGTCGTTCGCGTCCGACGCGACGACGATGCCGAGCGATCCCGTCGTGTCCGCGCCAGGCGTCCACCACAGCGGCGCCCCCACCGGCGCGAACGAGAACGGCGGCGCGCTCATGCCGATTTGTGATCGGTCGTCCGGCTCGCGTCGCGGCGGCCCCTTGGTGGGCTGGTACTCGAGCTCGCGGTGGGCGAGCACCACTCCGTCGTCGTCGAGCACTTCCATCTGGGAGACGTCGTCCGGGTGGTTGAGCATCGTCTTCCATTTGGCGCCCGTCGGATCGGACGGGTCCTGCTCGAGGTCGAGCGTCTCGACCTCTTCCCCCCGGTGGACGCGGAGCCTCGGGTGGACGTCACCGCCGTCCGCACCCGAAATCGTGACGATCACGGGGACGCGCGCGCTCGACGCCTTCGACGACCAATCGATGGATGCGCTCGGGTGCGTGTACTCGACGGTGACCTCGGACTCCGTCGTCGGCTCCCCTTTGACCCTCAAGAAGAGCTTCGCGGGGCGGCCCTTCGCGCCGAGGTCGAGCTCGGCGGGTACGGGCGCGAAGGGCCCGTCCCCCACCGCGAGCTCGACCGCGGGGACGGCGCCGAACTCGACGCGCGCGTACGGGCTCGCCGTGATCGTCGGGCCGATCTGGCCGAGGTTCCCCTCGATGGCTGCGCTGAGGATCGCGACCTCGAGCGGCGCCGTGGGCAGCCCGAGGAATCCCTCGGCGTCGATCACGCGGACGCGCATGAAATAGAGGCCGTCCGCGAGATCCGCGGCGCGGAACTTCGTCGCGTTCGCGGGGACCTCCTCCCGAACGACGAGGTCGGCGAACGCCGCGTCCCGCGAGACCTCGACGCGGTACGCGCTCGCGTTCGGTACGCGCTCCCACGACTCCGTGAGCACCGCACCCCCCGCGGGCGCGAGCACCACGTGGGAGCGCGTCGCGGCGCCCCAGGACGGCGGCCCCGCGAGCGGCCGCGGCGCGCTCGGCGCTCCATTCCCGACGAACCGCGTTCCGAAGTTCGCGGGGACCTTCACCGTGACGCCGCCGCTCTCGACCTCCGCAAGGCCCTCCAGCACCTGCACGCTCGTCGCCCCCTCCATGCGATCGACGATCGCTCGACGGCTCGCGGCGACTGCCCCGCCCCCGTGGAGCGCGAGGCGGATGGGCATATCCGAGACCGCTCGGTCGAGCGAGACCTCGAGCTCGCCCACGTCGAGCTCGAGCGTCGACCCGTTCGGGCCGGGGTGGGACGCATCGAAGAGGGTCACGCGCGTGTCCCCCGACACGACGACGCGCGTCGAGTCGAGGTAGTCGACGCGCGCCCACGCGCCCGCAGCCGTGGCGACGGAGGTCCCCGGATCGAGCTCTTGTCCGGCCACCACGGGAGCCGCCGCGGCGCTCCCTTCGCTCGCGCGCACCTCGCCACGGAGGGGCCCGAGCCGCGCGGGCGCGACGTCCGTCACTGCCGCCGGCAGGACGAGCACCACCCCGGCCTCGAGCACCGCACCTTTTGCACACGTGATGTGGTTGTACCGCTGGAGTAGGTGCGCGTGCTTCGGGTCGCCATACGCCGCCTTGGCGATGTCGGCGCACGTCTCGCCCTGCTCGACGCGGTGTTCGACGACGGGCTCCGGGCGGGGCTCGGCGCCGTCCGCCTGCGCGACGGGGGCCGCACAGAGGGCCGCTACCGCCGCGATCACCCGCGTGGCCCTGAGGTTCCGGCCCTGCCCAACGGCGCTCACGATTGCCTCGCTCACCCTACTCGATCCTCGCCTTCGAACCGGCGGCTGTCGTGGGGTAGCATGCGCCCGAATGTCCAAGGGGTCGAAGGGGGATTCCGGAGTTCGGGGGGGCGAACGGGCCGTCGGCCGCACGTCCGCGACCAAGCCGGTGGGCCGCGTGCCCGCTCCTGTGCCGCGGATCGAGCTGGTCGTCGAGCAGGAGAACGGGGAGCCGACGGAGCGCCGGTTCGTGCTCGACGGGGACGTCCTCCGGATCGGCTCGCACCCGTCGAACGAGTGCGTCCTCGACGACCCGCTCGTCTCGCGCCTGCACTGCCAGCTTCGGAACACGCCGTCCGGCTGGCAACTGCTCGACGCGGGCTCGCTGAACGGGACGTTCGTCAGCGGGATACGGGTCCGGGACGCGGACGTCGGGCTGCCCCACTGCGGGATCACGGTTGGCCGCAGCCGGATCGTCGTGCGGGCCGCCCCGGACGTGGCGCCCGCGGCGGGACTCGCGTCCCCGAGCTACGGTGCCCTCTTCGGCGCGACGCCCGTCATGTCGCGCCTCTATCAACGGATCGATCGGATCGCGCGGACGACGTCCGACGTCCTCATCGAGGGCGAGAGCGGCACCGGCAAAGAGCTCATCGCGGCCGAGGTCGTGAGGCGATCTGCGCGCGCCGACAAGCCCTTCGTGATCGTCGACTGCGGCGCCATCGCCCCGACGCTGATGGAGAGCGAGCTCTTCGGGCACGCGAAGGGATCGTTCACGGGCGCCGATCGCAACCGCGTCGGCGCGTTCGAGGCGGCGGAGGGGGGCACCGTCTTCCTCGACGAGATCGGCGAGCTCCCGCTCGAGATGCAGCCGAAGCTTCTCCGCGCGCTCGCGGCGCGCGAGATCCGCCGGACGGGCGAGAACAAGTCTCGACCGATCGACGTTCGGGTCATCGCTGCCACGAATCGGCGTCTCGAGAGCGAGGTGAACCAGGGCCATTTCCGCGAGGATCTGTATTTCCGGCTCAGCGTGCTCCGCATCGACGTCCCGCCGCTCCGCGAGCGCCTCGAGGATCTCCCGCTCCTCGTGGCCTCGTTCGTCGAGCGACTCGGCGTCCCGGACCGGATCTCGCTCTTCACCGAGGAGGTCCTCGAACGGATGCGCCGCCACGCGTGGCCCGGGAACGTCCGTGAGCTTCGCAACTACGTCGAGCGCTTCGCCCTGTTCGACGACGCGAACCTCTACGCTTCGCTCGCGCCGGGGGGGGTTGTCGCGACGCCCGACCCGCCCACCGCGGAGGAGCCCAAGCCCGAGCCCGCGAAGGTCGCGCCCGAGCCGGACACGCGGATCGACATCCCGTTCCGCGTCCTGAAGGACCGCACCATCGAAGAGTTCGAGCGGGGCTATCTCTCCGCGCTGCTGAAGTGGTCCGGGGGCAACGTGAGCCGCGCCGCGCGCAAGGCGAACCTCGATCGGATGTACCTGCACCGGCTCCTCCAGCGCCACGGGCTCGCGCGGAGCGCGCCGCTCGAGGACTGACGCGCGCCCGAACGCGGGCCACCGGGTCAGGCTCGAAACGAACGGAGCCGCACCTTGGGCTTCGCGCCCTTCAGCGCGAGCTGACCGCACGCCGCGGCGACGTCGTCGCCACGTTGGCGCCGGATGAAGCACGAGTAGCCCTTCGACACGAGCACCTCCTGGAACGCCAGCGTCCGCTCCATGTCCGGGGGGCCGAGCGTCGACGCGTCGATCGGGTTCATCGGGATCAGGTTGATCTTCACGGGCAACCGCTCGAGGAGCCGCGCGAGCTTGCGGGCCTCGTGGAGAGAGTCGTTCTTCCCGGAGACGAGCGTGTACTCGATCGTGATGCGGCGGCGCTTGGGCAAGGGGTAGGCTCGCAGCCCCGCCATCAACTCCGCGAGCGGGTACTTCTTGTTGATGGGCATGAGCGCTCCCCGCGCCTCGTCGTCCGCAGCGTGGAGCGAGATCGCGAGCCCGATTTGCCCAGCGAAGTCCTCCCCGAGGCGCGCGATCTCCGGGACGAGGCCGGACGTCGACACGGTCACGCGGCGCGCGGAGAGCCCGATCCCGTCCGGGTGCGTGAGCAGCCTCAACGAGCGCGCGGTGGCGGCGTAGTTGTGGAGCGGCTCGCCCATCCCCATGTAGACCACGTTCCGGAGCTGCTCCCCGGGGTCGAGCAGCGCGCGCGCCATCAGCACTTGGCCGACGATCTCCTCCGCGCCGAGGTGCCGCTTCCATCCGGCGACGCCGCTCGCGCAGAAGACGCAGCCCATCGCGCACCCGACCTGCGTCGAGATGCACTGGGTGACACGGGTCTTCGGCGCCGGCTCGGGGGGATCGTCGCCGTCCTCGTCGTCGTCCTCTCCGTCGAGCTGGCTCGCGGAACCGGGGCCGCTCACTTTGGGCAGCAGCACGGTCTCGATCGAGGCGCCGTCGCGGCAACGGACGACGATCTTGCGCGTGTCGTCCGCGGAGCGGTGTGTGTGCTCGACCGCGCCCACACCCGCGCCCATCTCCTCCGTCAGCGAGGCGCGCAGCGCGGGGCCGAGGCTCGTCATCGCGGAGGGATCGAGGACGCCCTTCGCGTGGATCCAACGGAAAATCTCCTTCGCGCGGAACGGCCGCTCCCCGCGGCGCGCGAGCGCGTCCGACCACTCTTCGAGCGTCCTCGCGACGGGGTGAACGGGCTCGGCAAGCGGCGGCACGGCGTGCTCATAGCAAATCGGCGCCGCTGGCGCTCGCCCGGGGCCGCGGTTCCTCCGCGGATCCCACGCGGGCCGTGGTAAGCGCGGGACATGCCTACGACGTTCGATCCCGTCGTCCCCGGGCCCGTGGCCGAGCAGGACGGCAAGACGTTCCCCCGCCTCGTCGAGCTGATGCAGAAGCTCCTCGCGCCGGACGGCTGCCCCTGGGATCGGGAGCAGGACTTCACGACCTTGCGGCGCTACGTCCTGGAGGAGGCGTGCGAGGTGATCGACGCCATCGACTCGGGCGACCGCTCGGAGCTGAAGAAGGAGCTCGGCGACCTCCTGCTCCAAGTCGTCTTCCAGGCAGAGCTCGCGCGCGCCGAGGGGGCGTTCGGCCCCGACGACGTGGTGCAAGCCATCACCGACAAACTCGTGCGCCGGCATCCCCACGTCTTCGCGGGCGCGCAGGTCTCGGGCGCGGACGAAGTGCTCACGAACTGGGAGCGCATCAAGGCGACGGAGGTGAAGGGGGTCCGCGGGATCCTCGCGGGCGTGCCGAAGAGCCTGCCCGCCCTGATGCGGGCGCAGCGCATCGGCGAGAAGGTCGCGCGCGTCGGGTTCGATTGGGCGAACGCCGCCGGCTCACGTGCGAAGGTGGCCGAGGAGATTGGGGAGCTCGACGAGGCCATCGCGAGCGGAGACAAGGCGAAAATCGCCGACGAGCTCGGGGACGCGCTCTTCGCGCTGGTGAACCTCGCCCGACATGTCGGCGTGGACGCGGAGTCCGTGCTCCACGCGACCAGCAACAAGTTCGCCCGGCGGTTCGAATTCGTCGAGGCCCGCGTGATGGAGCGTCACGGGGGCTGGCCAGCGTCCTCTCGCGAGGAGGCGATTGGGCTCGCCGAGCTGGATGGCTATTGGGAAGAGGCGAAGCAGCTCCTGGAAGAACGGAGCCGTGGGGAGTAACCTGGTGCGCTTGGACTCGGAGTCGAATCACGGCAGCTTCCCTCACGCGCGTGAGGGGAAGATCTCCCAGATGCTCGATGGGAACCTCCTCCGAGCGGTGTTCCAACCCATCGTGGATCTCCTGACGAACCGGGTGTTCGCGTACGAGGCGCTCGCCCGGACGAGCTCCCCGATGTTCAAGTCACCTCCCGAGATGTTCGACACGGCGATCGAGGAGGGCATGTGCGGGCGCCTCGGTCGGCGCATTCGAGAGCTCGCCATCGAGGGCTGTCCCGAGGCCACGCTCTTCCTCAACGTCCACCCCAACGAGTTCGCGGACCGCTGGCTCGTCCAGCCGGATGATCCGATCTTCTCGCACGACGCGCCCATCTACCTCGAGATCACGGAGAGCGTGCCGCTCAGTCATTTCGAGCTGTGCAACAGCATCCTTCGAGAGATCCGGGGCAAAGGGATCAACCTCGTGGTGGACGATCTCGGCGCGGGGTACTCCAACCTGAAATACATCGCCGACCTCACGCCCGAGGTCGTGAAGCTCGACCGCGGCCTCATCTCTGGACTCCCGGTCGAGCCACGCCTCCGGAAGCTCGTCTCGTCGATCAGCCGGCTCTGCGAGGATCTCGGGGCGCAGGTCGTCGCCGAGGGCATCGAGACCGCCGACGAGCTCGAGGCCGCGATGACCGCGGGGGTTCGCTACGCCCAGGGCTACTATTTCGCGCGCCCGAGCGCGCCCCCGCCGAAGCTCACCACGAGCCTGATGCCCCCCCCGCTCACGCGGCGCGCGAAGCACAGCAAGCCGCCCATGCGATCTCGACCGAGCTCGACGCGGACCCCGAGCGTGAAGGGGATGCCCGCGATGCGGCCCCGCAAGCCCCGCCGCCCGGACTGACGTTCAGAAGTCGATCTCGGCGAGGACGCCGTAGTGATCGCTCGCCGCGTAGCGCTGGTCCCGCTTTTGTCGGACCTCGTCGAAGACGACCCTCGCCGAGACGGGTACGCCGCGCCCGTGATCGTCGGGCCCCGCGACGAACACGTAGTCGATGCGCCGGGGGAGCTCGTAAGTGAGACCCGCGTGGGGGTTGTTCCGCGGGTCGAACGTGAACGGCGAGCCGATCCCCGCGACCTCGAAGCAGTCGTTGAAATGGGTGCTCGCGCCTTCGAGCGCGTGCAGTCCCATCATGAAGCGGATCTCCGTGGCGTCGGGCCGCGTGTTGAAGTCGCCGACGACCAACGCGGGCAGATCCGACCCAGCGCGCGCCCCGTCGATAAACTTCGCGAGGGCACGCACCTGTTGCTCTCGGATCATGCCCTCGGTGAACTTCCACGCGAGGTGGGTCGAAGCGAAGGGGAGGACACCGGCGGGCGTGTCGAGGCGCGCCAGGATCGCGGCGCGCTGACTCGTCCCGGGGCTCGGGAGCTCTCGGTTCTCGTGCGCCACGATGGGGTACTTCGAGAGCACCGCGTTCCCGAAGAGGGCGCCATCGTCGTACGTGCTCGCCTTGCCGTAGGCGATCTCGTACCCGAATCCATGAGCGATCTCCTCGGCCTGGGAGCCTTGCCCATCCACGACGACCTCTTGGAGGCCCACGACATCCGGCGCGAGCGCCTTGAGCCCCGCGCGGATGAGCTCGAGGCGATCCGTCCAGGGCCCGGATCGGTTCCAGATGTTGAGCGAGAGCGCGCGCACCCGGTGCATGCTCAGCCCTTCTGTTCGACCAGCAAGCGCATGAGCGGCGGGAGCTTCCGGAGATCGACGCCCGACTTCATCGAGTGACCACCCATCACCGTGCTCATCTTGCAGTCCCCGGAGCGGGGGAGGTGATCCATCCAGTAGAGGTCGAAGCGCTCCTCGTTCGAAAGCCGACGCAGGAACGGCTCGAGCGGCAAGACGAGCCCCTCACGCCACCGCGCGAGGTAGGTGACGTTGGCGAGCCGGATGGGTGAGTTCAGGCCGATGCGCCGGCGCGTCGCGACGGCGGATGGGCCCGTGTGATCGACGAACTCGACCATCTGCTGCTCGCCGTACATGTCCGGCTCGGTCCGCTCGACGGTCACGAGCGTCCAGTTCGAGAGCGGCCGCAGCCCACGCAAGAGCGTGCGCGTCATCTGCTCGTACTCGGGGAGATCCTTCTCCGCCTTCGCCTCGTTGTAGCTCTCGTGCGCGAACGAGTTGCGCGCGCTCAGCATCACGTTCGAGAGCGAATCGAAGCGCTGGTTCTGGGAGCCCAGCACCTCGCGCGCCATGCTGGCGACAGCGTCTGTCTGATCTTCGATGCCCTTGAACCCGTGCCGCGCGAGCTCCCGCCACACGCCGAGCGTGAACCCGTCTCGCGTCGCGTTGCGCTTCGCGAAATCGGCGAACCCGTCGAACCCGATGGGCCGCTGTCCCGGCTCGACGCGGCGAACGAAGTACGCGCTCGCGAGGACGATCGCCATGAAGCGCCAGGCTCCTTCGAGGACGTCGAAGAGCATCTTCACGCGCTCCACGCCGCTCGCCGCGCTGAGCGCGGCGGAGACGCGACCCGCGATGGGGTAGGGCAGGCCACCGCTGAGGCTCGAGAGGACGCCTTTCGGATCGGCGCACTCGCGCGCGAGCTCGTTCGCGCGGAACGTGATTTCGGACGTGATGTCGCCGCTCCCGCTCCGCGTCGACGCCGGGCCCGCCGTGCCCGAGGAGCCCCCGCTCGTCGCGAGGACCTCCCACGAGAGCGCGCGCGGCAGCTCCGCGCGGCCGTCGAGGATGGGGGGACGAGCGTGCCAATCGCACTGGATGTCCGTCCCCACGGTGGTCGCGTCGAGCTTCTTCGGGACGACCGCCGCGACCACGCCCGGCGCGACCGGGCCCACGACGGACGCGGGGCCGCTCATGGTCTTCACGACGGCGGCGAGCTCCTGCTCGAGCGCCCTCACGACCTGGCTCCCGACCGCGGCGAGCGCGGCTTGTCCTTCGATCGCGAAGAGGAGGACGGCGCGCTTGTCGCTCCGCGCGGCCTCGCCGAGCATGTCCGCCGTCGCGATCTCGACGACCGGAGCCTCGTCGTGGAGGTGGATGATCCCAGGGGCACCACCCGCGCTCGCGCGCTTCTCTGCAGCGCTCGTCGCCGCCGCGAGCGCGAGCTCGATCTCGCGCCCGGCGTTCGCGGCTTCGCCGGTGAGCTCCCACTGACCGGTCACCCAGGGCGGGCTCGGAGCGGCCGAGAGCACGCGTTGCACCGCGGACGGAAGGCTCGCCGACTCCCCCACGAGCACGACGACGGTCGTGTCGCTGATCCCGATGGGAGCGCTCGGGAGGGCGCGATGAACGTCGAGCGCCAGCCGATGCAGCGGCGCGTAGTCCGTCCCGTCGATCGACTTCGGAGGCGCGGGGGCGGATGGCATCGCCGTCCGAATCAAGAGGAGCGAGGCGCCCGCGCCCCGGCGCATCGCCGCGGCGACCTCCTGCTCGATGCCCACGCGCCCGAGGAGCCCCGTCGCGGGGTCGACCGCGCCCGCGGGCACGCTCGCGGAGATGTATCGGCGGTCGCTGAATACGGCCCGCATCCCCCCGACGATCACACAGACCCCGTGGACGACCGGCGCCTCCTTGTTCCGGTCGAGGGACCGCGAGCCGACCTGCACGGGAACGCTGCACTCGTCACGGCGTTTGATCCACCACCGCGTCCCGTCGTGCCGGAACGTGGCGGCGAGGCGCGAGGCCACGTCCGGGTAGACGAGATCGTTCGTCTCGTTCCCGACCTGCGCGGTGCGACCGAGCTTCAGGATGTGACCCGTCTTGTCGAGCCGGAGCTCGTGGATCGACGCGTCTCGGGTGTCGATTCGGAGCCTGTCGGGGGCGTCCACTTCGCCGCGCCAGATGGAGAGCGCGGCCGGGCCCTCCGTGAGCCACATCGTCGCCGCGCTCGCCGTGTGGCTGCGCAAATCCGCGTCGCCCCCGGGGCTCGACGAGACGGGGCCCGAGGAGGCGCGGTCCGGGTTGGAGGCCGGTCCGCCTTCGTCGTTCGCGCCGGATCCTGGGCTCATCCGGGCTCCGCTCGAGATTCCCGCCGCTCTCGGTCGGGAAGCTGTGGGGACGGAGCCAGGCGGGGCGAGACCGCCGGCGCCGGGATCACGTTGGGTCGAAGGTGTCGCATCTTTGAGGTTGCGCGGAGGACCGCACCGGGAAGGAGCGCCTGCGGCGCGCTCATCTTGAAGAAATGTCTAACCGTGTCGTCCAAGTGCTGCTCGCGTGGTCCTCAGGGGCCAGCGGGCCGAACGTCGCGGGTACCTTATCGTGGCCAAGGTGCCTCGCCCACCACAGGTTGTCACCTCCTCCGTCGAGGAGCTGGCGAGGATGCATGCTTCGACGCGAGTCTATCAGCTCGCCGTCGGATTCACATGGCTCTGTGCCTCGAGTCGCGGGCGACCCCCGTGACGCGAGGAGCGGTTCGCGGTCCGCCTACTCGCTCGGGCGCCGACGCGTGCCTCGGGTGCGCGCCTGCCTCGGATGGGGGGCACGGATCCGCGTTTCGCAGCCCGCGTCCCCGCCCGTCGAGCATCGAAGAACGAGCGTTTTTTTCCCGCAGTGGGACGTGCGTGTGGAACGGAAGGCGTTGTAGCCTCCACGATTGGAAGACTCGAACTACCAGGCGGGGTTCGACGCGTCGTCGGAACGTGCGGGGTGCGCGTGCGACACGCGACGTGAGATCCGCCTCGAGGCAGCGTCACCGAGGCCCCCAGGGCCACCTCGATCGAATCACTCAACTATCGGAGCCGTGATGAGCAAGCCCAATTTGCCGAGTGTCTTTGCGATCCCCCTCCCGGGCAACCGCGTCGCACACGTCCCTCAGGAGGTCCTCGAGAAGTACGTGGTCGAGGGGAAGACCCCCTCGCACAGCACCGAGGGTCAAGACGACGTCACGGCCCACAACATGATCGTCGACCAGACGACGGGGACGTCCACCTGGCACACCGAGTGGGAGCTCGGCCCGTGTGACTACGCGGACGCGAACGGGTTCCCGCAGCACGCGTACGTCTATCACCGGCACCCCCTCGGCACCGAGTACACGGAGATCTACACGGGATGAGACCTCCCACCCGGAAGAGCTCCCGCCGTCGCGTCGCGGTCGGGGTGCTCGCGTCCGCACCCCTCGCGCTCGGCGCGCTCGCGGCGGGCGCCTCGTCGTGCGTGCGCGACGGGTATCCGCTTTCGACGGGCGCGCGTGTCACGCTGGAGACCTCGGTCGGTGACAAGACCCTCTACGCGGCGGACGTCCTCGACGCGGATCGCAAACCCGCGTTCCCCCGACAGACGCCGTCGTCGACGGAGATCACCGTCCACATGTCCGAGGACCAGGAGGCGGCGTTCGGTGGCTTCGTCGATGTGTTCGTCGATCCCCCGGATCTTCTCACGCTGAGCTCGTCGCCGAGCGATGGCGAGAGCCCCACGTGCGTGGTGGTCGATGGCTTCTTCCGGTGCACCGCGAACGCCGAGGGCACGGCGAAGTTCGTCGTCACTTCCGAGGCCGACAAGAGCGGCCAGGCGACGGTGTCCGCCACCTGGGCGAGCGACAAGGAAGCCCACGTGGACATCACGGTCGCGCCGGCGGGCGTCCCGGAAGGCAGCGTGATCGAGTTCAACAACATCCACACGGGGGACGTGATTCGCGCGAAGGGCACGTCGATCAACTGCTACGAGCAAGGCGTCCCCGAGGACATCGACACCGAGTGGCGCGAGGGGTTCGTGCGGGTCGTCTCGGAGCCGCTCACGCTCCAGGTCACGCCGCCGCTCGACTCCCCGGGCGCGATCGAGAACGCGCCGGTCTACGTGAGCACGGACGACGCGACGGCCGCCCTCTCGTTCGATCCCACGTGCGCGAAGGAGGCACGGTCGAACGAGATTCGGCTCCAGCTCGACGCGGTCGGCAAGAGCCCGCCGTTCTATGGTTGCTTCTCGGACCTCGGCGGCGAGGCGACGTTCTCGACGCGATCGGGGGCGCCCGTGAAGACGCCCCGGATCCAGATCGACGTGAAGCCCGAGCCGCGGCTGCTCCGGATCGAGAACCTCCTCACGGAGGTCGAGCTCGAGAACACGACGGGCACGCAGCCCACGAAGGAGGTCTTCACGGTCGCGGCGTTCGGGGTCCACGAGAACCCGATCGGTTTGACAGTGCGGCTCGACCTGAACGATCACGTGCTCCGGCTCGTGAACCAGCTGGTGACGACGCAGCCGGGGGGTGAGCTCATCGGCACGCCCATCTCGGTCACCGCCGTCGCGCCCGGTACGGCGCAGCTCGGGGCGACGCCGTTCGCGTTTCCGCAACCTACTTGCAAATCGAAGCAAGTTACGGTGATCGCCCCCCAGTGAGACCGGTCACGAGGCGCCCGCCGCCGTGATCCACCGCCGTCATTGGCCGCAGCAAGCGCGCGGCGCGAGGTCGACAGGATCGGCCAGAGAGGTTCCGAACTCCGTGAATCGTATTAGCCAACCATCCGTGCCGGTCACCGCGCTCGTCGTGGCGGTCCTGACGCTGGTGACGTTCCCGAGCGCGTCGATGGCCCAGCCTCGCCCCGATGGTGGGGGCAACGGGCGGGACGACAAAACGACGGACTTCCAGGGCAGCATCCAGGTCGTCCATGGCCCGAACGGTGGCACCGTGAGAGGGCCGGGGATCGAGATCTTCCCGGACGCGAGCCGGGTGTACATGAACGTACGCAACACGGACGCGATCCCGATCGAGCGCGCTCGCCGCGGTGGTCCGTGGGCATGCAAGACGGGGAGCCCGTGCACCGCGGAGGGCGAGTCCCAGCAGGAGAAGGGCAAGAAGGGGATCCTCCAGTCGATCAAGGTGCAGGGACCGACGCTCCCGCTCCCCGTCACGATCTGGGGCCGGCCGGACGAGGACAGCGACGGCATCCTGTTCTTCAACCCCACGCTCCTCGACTTCAAGGACTACAAGTGGATCGCGGCGTACAAGCCCGTGATCGAAGACCGGACGGCGCCACCGACGCCGACCGAGGATGGCGCGCCCCCCGCCGAGCCGAAGACGCCGGACAACATCACGAAGGTCGTCGACACCGAGGCCGTCACCCAGCCGGGCCAGGTCGACCTGATGCTGTCGTTCAAGTGGCCCGAGGAGTCCGAGTTCGCGGACTTCCGGTACCTCGCCGTCGTCGATCCGTGCGGAAACGCGACGGTCGTCCCGTATCAGCGCTCGTTCACCATCGCTGCGCGCCTCAACCAGACGGGCGGGTGCGACGCCCCCGACGGGCACGCGATCCGCGTGTTCCCGGATGGCGGGTACCTTCGCATCACGGCGTTCAACCTGGACGCGCCCGCGGTCGACGACGTCATGAGCGTCACCTACCGCGTGCTCATTCCGGCGCTCGACAACACGGGAGCCGCGGATCCCGCGAAGCTCCTCATCCCGGATCTGCAGGCGAACAGCCTGACGGCGGACTGCTCCCCGCGAAAGCAGGACGGTGGTGTGCCCGCAGCCCCGCCGCCGATGGCGATCCCGCCCAACATGAAGCCGCCCGCGGATCCGAAGGCGCCGCCCCCGCCGCCCCCGGCGGCGCCGGCGCCGCCCCCGCCGTCGACGGCGATGCCGCTCAACAACGGGACGGTCGTGATCTCACCGGAGCCGCTGAAGCTCGGGAACTGCCGCATCAACCTGAAGATGGCCAAGGCCGCGCGCCTCGTGAAGCCGCTCGCGTTCCAGGTGTCGCTCCGTCCGCACGGACGCGGAGGCGGACTACGAGCGGCGGCACCACCATGGGCAATGGCTCGTGAACCATACCTCCCTCGAGTTCGCGATCCCGCGTCGTGAACAGCAGCAGTGAGCGCGCCTGAAGCTGATCGTCGCGTCCGATCCGTTGAGCCCCGAGAGCGGCGTCGTCCTGCTCGCGGACGCGCCTGCATCGCGGGCCTCCTGTTCGCGCAAAAGGCGCAGGGGCGGCCTCGTTCGGGACGACGTCACGATGGCACGAGGAGGCGACGCGTCGGCCCCCTCGGCACGCTCGTCCATTCGGTGCCCCTCTGCGACTCCTACAATTTCGAGACGGTGGAATCGACGGGCAGCTGCTTGCGCGGGTACCTCACGGTCCCGGCGATGCTGGAACCGTTCAGATCACCCGCGCTCCGTGGCTCAGCCGCTCATCACCGCAGGTCCTGAGCGCCGTCGGTGTCGCGTTCGCGATCGACAGCGCCGATCCCGTCGAGCGCCGCGTTCCCCATCGCGGGACAGATCGGGGCGTTCGTCGAAGATCTGGACGAGGACCACACGGGCCTCATGGCGTACGTCGGCGTCGCGCCCACGCTCCCCGTCCTCGGTGAGGGTGGCTCGACGACGACGCTCGGGTTCCTGGGGGGCATCGGCATGGCGTACATCATCAACTCCGGCGGCCCCGATGAAGGATTGAAGCCGACGGCGTTCGTCTCGTTCGTCGTGCAGGTGGGCCAGGCGAACCCGACCGTCAGCGGGAAGGCGACGTTCGGCCAGTTCCAGGAGACGACGAGCACCGACCTGAAGGAGTAGCGATCAGTCGAGGTCTCGGAGCAACGCCGAGAGCATCGAGAGGGCGGAGCGCTTGCGGCTCTGCCCTCTCGCCGTTTCGAGCGTCGGCGCCGGATCCGCGACGGCCCCCACGCAGAGCGGGCAGCCGTGCGCGCACGCGCACCCCCGGATGAGCTCCTCGGCGCGCCGGAAGATCACCTCGGCCTCGTCGTAGATGCGGGCCGCGAGCCCGATCCCCCCAGGTACGTTGTCGAACAGGAAGAGGGTGGGATCGAAGCCCCCGCTCTCTCTCGCGTTCGCGGCGCCACCGTCCCCGAGATCGCCATCCTCGATCGTCTGCCCGATGTCTCGCGGATCGCACATCAGCATGATCGTCGCGACGGTCTCGACGGCGCGAAGCACGCCGCGGAGCGCGTCGAGCGCGCGCGCGCCATCGAGGCCCGCGGCGCGGCAGATGGACGCTCCGATCGGGAGCCAGAAGCTCGCCGTGTGCATCTGGATGTCGGGGAGGCGCACGTCCCCGTAGCCGGCGTTCTCGTGGGTGAAGAACTTCACCTTCTTGAACCCGGTGACCTTCTCCACGACGCTGATCTCGCCGAACGAGCCCTCGAGGCCGAACATCCGGCGCGCCCGATCCACCTCGATGATCGAGATCTTTCGGTGCGTGAGCGCGGTCGTGAAGTGGTCGGGCTCCACCTTTCGGACGAACGCCTTGTGGTTCTCGTGGTCGAGCCGCTCGACTTGGTACTGCTCCGCGTCGTGCTGGTAGATGGCCTGCTCGTGCAGCATCGTCGGCGTCGCCCGCCAATCGAGCTCTCCGAGCGCTCGGCCCGTGACGACGTCGATGATGACGGTGTTGTCCCACCCGATCGAGCGCAGGCTCACGTGGTTCGCGGGGTACGCGTCCGTGGACCAGTGGAAGCGCCCGCCGCTCTCGTGCACCACGGCGTGGCTCTCGAGGAACCCAAGCGCGTCCGCGGTCTCGCTCGTGTCGATCGGGCCGAAGCGCTCGCCTTGGTTGAAGGGGAGTTCGAACGCCGCGCACTTGAGGTGCTGGATCAGGACCTCCGTGTTCTTCGGATCGATGCGGGCCTCTTCGATCGATCCGTCCACGAGGTGTGAGGGATGCGCCGCGAGGAACTGGTCGATCGCCGTGGAGGACGTGATGAGGACCGCCGCGCTCGCCTTGCCCCGGCGGCCCGCGCGCCCGAAGCGCTGCCACGTGCCCGCGACGCTGCCGGGGTACCCCGCGCAGACGACCGCGTCGAGATCCCCGACGTCGATCCCGAGCTCGAGCGCGTTCGTCGCGACCACGACGAGGATCTCGCCGGCGCGCAGGCCGCGCTCGATCTTCCGTCGAGCGTCCGGGAGGTAGCCGCCCCGGTACGCCATGAGCGCGTCGGCGGAGACTTCGTCCGCGAGCTCCTCGCGAAGGTACTTCAACATGATCTCGACGGAGTTTCGCGAGTGCCCGAACACGATCGTGGGCACGCGAGCGCGCGCGAGATCCGCCGTCACCCGCACGGCGCTCTTCAAGTAGCTCGCGCGGATCCCGAGCTCCGCGTTCACCACGGGGGGGTTGTAGAGGATCACGTGCCTCGCGCCCGTAGGGGCGCCGGAGTCGTCCACGAGCGACATGTCTTGCTCCTCGACCCCGACGAGCGCGGAGGCGTGCGCGACGGGGTTGCCGATCGTCGCAGTGGCACAGAGGAACGTGGGGTCGGAGCCGTGGAATCGAGCGACGCGGCGGAGCCGCGCGAGCACGTGCGAGACGTGGGACCCGAAGACGCCTCGGTAGGTGTGCAGCTCGTCGATCACGACGTACGCGAGCTTGCTGAAGAGGCGCGCCCAGTTCGCGTGATGCGGGAGGATCCCGGCGTGGAGCATGTCCGGGTTCGTCATCAGCGCGCGACAACGCTCGCGCGCGGCCTTCCGCGCGTCGCCCGGCGTGTCGCCGTCGAACACGATCGCAGGGACCCCGATGTCGGCGTCTCGCACGAGGGAGTGAAGGCCCGCCTCCTGGTCGCGCGAGAGCGCCTTCGTGGGGTAGAGGTAGATCGCGGTCGCCTCCGGGTCCCGCGCCATGCGATCCAGCACGGGCAGGTGGAAGCAGAGGCTCTTGCCGCTTGCCGTGGGCGTCGCGACGACCATGTGGCGCCGGGCGCTCGCGATCGCGAACGCGCGCGCCTGGTGGCTGTAGAGCGACGTGATGCCGCGGCTCCCGAGGGCGGCGGTCAGGCGCGGGTGAAGCGCCTCGGGGAGCGTTGCGTGTCGAGCCTCACGCGCAGGCAAGACCCGATGTTCGACGATGCAGTCCTGCATCGCTCGCTCTCTCTCCCAGCGCTCGAGGAGCGGGTCCAAGCCCGTTTCGAAGCGCCACGGTGCACGCTGCATCCGACCATACTAAACGGATGCTCACGGTCGCGCCTCCCGAAAACAAATGTGGCGTGAGCCGTCGGGTTCGCTTAGAGCCGCCCATCGTGTCCGAGGAGCACCCATCGAACGCGCCGACGGAGTCCCCACAGGGCGGCGCGGCTCCGGAGACTCCGCCGACCATCGACGATGTCCCGATCGCGGACCCACCGAGCGTCGAGCGGGGCGCTCCGCCCCCGAGCGCTCTGCCGGCGGCGGTGGGGAGTGACGCGCCGAGCCCACCAACCCCCGCCGAGGGGCCGCGCTCCACTCTCGCGGTCGTCCACGAACGCCCGTCGCTGCTCCTCTTCTGGATCATCACGATCGTCTCCACCGTCGCGGATCTGGCGACGAAGGAGTGGGCGACGAAGACGCTCGCGGGGTTCGACGCGACCACGGGGCGTCCGAAGTCGATGACGATCATCAAGGGCCTGCTCGAGTTCCAGCACGCGCAGAACCCCGGCGGCGCGTTCAGCATGCTCCGGAGCCTCCCGGAGATCGCGCGGAGGCCCTTCTTCCTCCTCGTCTCGACCGTGGCGAGCGTGTTCATCGCGTCGATCTACCCCCGCATCGATCGGCGCCAGTGGGCCATGAAGATCGGCCTCCCGCTCGCCCTCGGCGGAGCCGTGGGGAACCTCGTCGACCGGATGCGGCACGGGATGGTCGTCGACTTCATCCACGCGTACTACCAGAAGCACAACTGGCCCACGTTCAACGTCGCGGACATCTGGATCGTCGCTGGCGTCGCGCTCATGGCCATCGACGTCGTCGCGTCGAGGAAGCTCCGGGCCGAGCTCATGAGGGCGCACGACGCGAGGGAACCGGCCCCGAGCGGGCAGCCGTCGTCGACCTCGCCCTGACGGCCCGGCGAGGCCGAAAGACGGTCTACGAGCTCATCCAAATGCGATGAGCGTGCCTTCGGGCGCGCCCAGGAATTGCGCGGAAGGCGCCGCTGTCGTAAGCCCCTTGGACGATGAGCGAGAAGCAGGCGGAACGGCCCGAGGAGGAGACCGGATCCGACGAGGAGAAGCAGTCCGACGAAGAGCGCGTCGAAGAGAAGACCGCGTCGAAGGACGAGTCCGCCGAGGATGCGGGGGGTGACGAAGCCCTCGAAGAGGAGCCGCCGCCCGCGCCGAGGATGGTTCCCGGGGGCGACAAGCCGGCTCCGAACCGACCGAACTACGCGTTCCTCGCGGCCATGTCCGTGCTCTTCTTCGCCGCCGACTTCGTGACCAAGTGGCTCGTCGTCACGTACGACAAGGCGAGCAAGCCGCGCCCGACGACGGAGGGCTGGCACCTTCGGCTCAACAACGTCGAGGGCGGCAACCCGGGCGGCGCGTGGGGGATCTTCGGGGACAAGCCGGACTACATCCGCCTGCCGTTCTTCTTCCTGATCTCGGCCGTCGCCGTCGTGTTCGTGGTCTCCCTCTACCGGAAGCTCGAGCCGAAGCAGACGGCGCTCAAGTGGGCCCTCCCGCTCCTCCTCGGCGGCGCGCTCGGGAACCTCGTCGATCGGATTCGGCACAAGTCCGTCATCGACTTCATCGAGTTCTCCATCACGAAGGCGGGCGGCGCGGATGGATTCCGCTGGCCGACGTTCAACGTCGCGGACATCTGGATCTGCGTCGGCGTGGTGTTGATGGCGGTGGACATGTTCACGCCTCGCAAGAAGGTGCCCCCGAAGCCCATCGCGGACGACGAAGCGGAGGCGCCGCGCGAAGCGCGACCGCGCAACGTGAAGCGGTCATTGACGGACGATTCGAAGGAGAAGGCCGCGAAGGTCGAGGCGTGAGGTAGGGCGGTGCGCGGGACGCTGTTCAAGCTGTTCGAAGGCGTCGCGGCGCCGTCCTACTTCATCCTGCTCGTCACGGGGTTCCTGTTCGCGACGGCCGTCGGCGCGATCTGGGCGCGGCGCATCGGCCAGAACCCGGACGTGATCGTCGACCTCGGCCTCGCGTGCCTCCTCGCCGGAGTCGTGGGTGGGCGGCTGATGCACGTCATCGCGGACGGGCATTTCATGGACTACGTCAACATCTGCATCGACCCGTCGAAGGTCGACTGGCAGATCGAGCAAGGGCTCTGCGGCACGCAGAACTACCAAGGCGTGTGGGACGCGACGAAGCACGTCTGTCACCCGACCAAGAGCAATTGCTTCCTGTGGGCGGAGTTCTGGGCGGGCGGGCTCACGTACTACGGTGGCTTCATCGGCGCGTCGCTCGGTGGCTACTGGCTCCTCCGGCGCGATCGCTTCCCGTTTTGGAAGGCCGCGGACATGGCGGGCTTCGCGATCCCGCTCGGGCTCGGCTTCGGGCGCATGGGGTGCCTCCTCGCGGGGTGCTGCTTCGGTCTCGAGACGAACAGCCCCGTGGGCCTCTCGTTCCCGGGCAACAGCCCGGCCTCGGAGGCGCAGTTCAAAGCGAAGGAGCTGACGTCGATCCGCGCTTGGTCCCACCCCGTGCACCCGACGCAGATCTACGAGTCCGCGGCGTGCCTCGGGATCGCCCTGTTCCTCCTCGCGTACCTCCACGGCCGGAAGCGCTACGACGGGCAGGTGTTCGTGGGGTTCCTCGTGCTGTACGCCGTCGCGCGGTTCGCCTTGGAGTTCCTCCGGGCAGACGAGCGCGGCGGGTTCCTCGGCCTGTCGACGTCGCAGCTCATCGGCCTCGCGCTGGTCGCGGTCGCCGTGATCATCCACCGCGCGCGGACGCGCGCGCCGCGTCCCGTCGTGGCGGTTGCGTCGTAGAATCCGCCCGTGTCTCGAGCGCTCCAGACCGACCTCTACCAGCTCACGATGGCCGCCGGGTACTTCGCCCGCGGCATGCAGGGCCGCACCGCGACGTGCGAGATGTTCGTCCGCCGGTTGCCCACGGCGCGGCGCTACCTCGTCGTGATGGGCGTGGAGCGGCTCGTCACCTACCTCGAACAGCTCCGCTTCACGGACGAGGATATCGCGTTCTTGCGGGACGTCCCCTCGCTGCGCGACGCGATGACCCCCGCGTTCGAGGCGTACCTCCGGGACTTCCGCTTCACGGGTGACGTCGACGCGATGCCCGAGGGAACGGTCGGGTTCGAGAACGAACCGTTCGTGCGCGTGCGCGCGCCCCTCATCGAGGCCCAGGCGATCGAGACGTTCGCGCTCTCGGCGATCAACCACGCGACGATGATCGCGAGCAAGGCGGCGCGCATCGTCCACGCCGCGGGGGACGCGACGGTCGTCGAGTTCGGCACGCGTCGGACCCACTACGACGCCGCGGTGGACGCCGCGCGCGCGGCGTTCGCCGTGGGGTTCTCCGGCACGAGCAACGTCGAGGCGGCGCGCGCGTTCGGCATCCCCGTGCTCGGGACCGCCGCGCACATGTGGACGATGGCGCACGACAGCGAGGAGGAGGCGTTCGCGTCGTACGTCTCGGTGTTCCCGAACGCCTCCATCCTGCTCATCGACACCTACGACACGGAGCGCGGCGCGCAGCGAGCCGCGGCGATCGCGAAGGACAAGCTCCGCGGCGTGCGCATCGACTCCGGCAACCTGGACGTCCTCAGCCGAAAAGTTCGCGCGATCCTCGACGAGGCGGGCTGCACGACGACGAAGATCGTGGTCTCGGGCGATCTCAACGAGCACTCGATCGCCGCGCTCCGCGCTGCGGGCGCGCCCATCGACACCTACGGCATCGGGACGGAGCTGGTCGCGTCCGTGGACGCGCCGGCGCTCGGTGGGGTCTACAAGCTCGTCGAGCTCGTCGATGGCGCGCGGGTCCACTCCGTCGCGAAGTTCTCGAGCGGCAAGGTCACGTACCCCGGGCCGCACCAGGTCCAGCGCGTCTCGGCGCCGGACGGGACCTACGAGCGGGACATCCTCTCGCTCGCGGACGAGCCGCTCGCGCCGAACGCCGAGGGCCTCCTCGTCCCGTTCGTCCGCGGTGGAAAGCGCGTGCGCGCGCCCGAGCCGCTCGCGGACGTGCAGCGCCGAGCGCGGGCGTCGATGGCGAAGTTGCCCCGCATCCTGCTCGATCTGGGGCCGAAGCCGCACGATCAGAGGTTCCTCGTCGAGCCGTCGACGACGCTCGCCGCGCTCGTGGATCGAGTGCGTCAGGAGGTGATGAAATGACGAGCCGCACGGTCCTCGTCGACGTCGACGTGCAGAACGATTTTTGCCTCGCCGATGGCGCGCTCGCGGTCCCGGGATCGCCGAACGCGCTCTACGCGCGCATCGTCGCCCTCGCGGAGCGCGAGCGGTGGCCGATCGTCGGCTCGGTGGACTCGCACGCGTTCGACGCGTGGGAGTTCGCGTCCAACGGGAACGTCGGACCGAGCGGTGAGGATCCGCGGTTCCCGGATCATTGCGTGAAGGGGACCCGCGGTTGGTTGAAGGTGGAGGGCACACTCCCGAAGCGCTTCCGGTTCGCGCCGTGCGTGCCGAACCTCCCGCACGACGCGCTCGCGGCCGAGCTCGCGCGCGGCGACAACCAGGGCCTCTACTTCGAGAAGGAGGTCTACTCCCTCTTCGCCAACCCGAGCGCGGAGGCCGTGCTCGGCGCGCTGCGGTTGGCGCTCGAGGCCGACGGCGGTCGCGCGCGCTTCGTCGTGTTCGGCGTCGCGACGGACTACTGCGTGCGCGCCGCGGCGCTCGGCCTCGCGTCGCGTGGGTACGAGACCGTCGTCCTGACCGACGCGATCCGCGGGATCACGGAGGAGGGCACGCGCGCTGCGCTCGAGGAGATGCGCGCCGCCGGCGCTCGGCTCGCGAACGCCAGGGAGGCGCTCGGCGCGTCGCTCGGGTGATCTTCTTCGGGCTCACGGGGGGATCGCGTGCGGAAAGAGCAGCGTCGCGAAGATCTTCCGCGCGGAAGGGATCCCCGTCGTCGACGCGGACGTCGTCGCGCGCGAGATCGTCGCGCCCGGGACAGACGGCCTCGCAGCGGTCGTCGCCCGGTTCGGGGAGGGCGTGCTCGACCCGGACGGGAGCCTCGATCGGAAGAAGCTCGGGGCGCTGGTGTTCGCGGACGCGGACGCGAGGCGCTCGCTCAACGCCATCACGCACCCGCGCATCGCCGCGCGGACGCTCGAGCTCCGCGCGGGGCTCGAGGCCGCGGGCCACCCCATCGCGTGCTACGAGGCTGCGCTGCTCGTCGAGAACGGCCTCGCTGACGCTTTCCGGCCGCTCGTCGTCGTCGCCGTCGCACCGGAGGTCCAGCGCGCGCGCCTGATGATCCGCGACGGCCTCAACGAAGCCGAAGCGGACTCCCGGCTCGCGTCGCAGCGCCCCCTGTCCGAGAAGATCGCGATGGCCGATCACGTCGTGTGGAACGACGGCACCGAGGCCGAGTTGCCCGAGAAAGTCCGCCCGATTCTCGCCGCCCTCCGCGGCGCCGCCCGTCCGTCGCGCGGAGGGGCCACGCCCTGACGCCGCGTCTGCGGCGCGCGTCTTGAAGTCGAGGGCTGAACATGGCATCAGTCTTCGCGTGTCCAGTAGCTCGTTCTCGCGGAAACTCGCGCGGCTTCAGGGGCTTCCGGCGCCGGGCAAGGCCCCTTCGGCGGACGGCGGGCACGGCGACGAGACGCAGGGCGGAGCACCTCCGAACGTCGATGCATGCGGCGACCAGGTCCAGCGGTTCGGGGCTGCGAGGGGAGCGACCGACGGACTGACGCGCGGCTCCGCGGAGCGTCCGTCGCTCGACGCGCTCCGAGACCGGATCGCGAGCGTGCTCGCTCGCTCGGGCGCGCCGAAGGCGCCCTCCCGTTTCCGCCGGCACGAAGACGAAGAGGAGCTCCGGCGCGTACGCGGGGCGAGCACGTCGACGCTCCCGTTCCTCGAGGAGGAGACGGCGGTCGGGCCTCTCTTCCTCGCGCGGAAGCGAACTCCGATCGCGGCTCGCTTTGGCGACGCTCCCCTCCATGCGGCGACGAGCGCCGACCCGACGCTGCTCGCGCTGCTCGCTCGCGATCCGAACCTCGCGCGCTGTGATCCGAGACACGCTCTCTTCCTCGACACGGAGACGACGGGGCTCATGGGCGGGACCGGGACGGTCCCGTTCCTCATCGGCCTCGCGTACTTCGACGAGGAGCACGACAGCTTCGTCGTCGAGCAGATGCTGCTCCGCAGGTTCGGAGAGGAGCGGCCGATGCTCGCGCACCTCGCCGAGCGTCTCGCGCGCGCGTCGTTCGTGGTGACGTTCAACGGCAAGTCGTTCGACGTGCCGCTCGTCCGCGCGCGCGCCGTGATGAATCGGTTGCCTTCGAGCGGGAAGGAGTCCCTCTCCGTCCTCCCTCACCTCGATCTGCTGCACGTCGCGCGGCGCGTGCACGGCGGGTGGCTCGGGAGCTGCTCGCTGCGGAGCGTGGAGGAGCACGTGCTGGGGCACGTCCGCTACGACGACGTCGCGGGCTCGGACATCTGCGCGGCCTATTTTCATTTCGCCCGAACGGGGGACGAGTACGCGCTCGGGGGCGTCGTCGAGCACAACCTGACGGATGTGCTGGCGATGGTCGCCCTCCTCGGGTTCTACGGAGAGCCAATCACCTCGGCCGGAGGTCTTCGGCGCGCCGAGGACCTCGCGGGCGTGGCGCGGACGCTCTCGCGCGCGGGCGCTCACGAGCGCGCGGAGGAGATCGCCGATCTCGCGATCCAACGCGGTGGCGGGCGCCGTGCTCACCACGTGAGGGCGGACATCGTGCGCGCCCGCGGCGACAAAGCGCGCGCGATTCACGCCTACGAGGCGGCGCTCGCGTGCGACACGGCGGACGACCAAACCGCGGAGGGGAGCGTGGACGACGAGGGGCGCCTCCACCTCGCGCTCGCGAAGCTGTACGAGCACGCTCCGGGATCGTTCGACCGAGGCCTGCTCGATCGCGCCCTCGAGATCGTCGATCGAGGCACGAGCGAGAGCGCTCCGGCCTCGAGCAAGAGGCGTGCGCGCCTCGTTCGGAAGCTCGAAGTGCACTCGAAAGCACGATCCACCGCACCTCGCAGCGGCGGCGCGACGGGCCAGCGGCCCGAGGTGGACGCGGACGCCGCGTCAACACAATCCAGCGCCCTTCGGCGGCGTCGCTCGCGCGGCGCGTCGTAGTGGGCTATCGTGCGCGCGATGATCACGGTCGGGTGCGCTGGATTTCCCGTTCCTGCAACTCGCTATTGGAAGGAGTTCATGTTCGTCGAGGTGCAAGAGACGCACGTCTCGACGCCCGGTCCCGGGACCGTGCGGAGGTGGCGGCGTGAGGCGCCCGATGGGTTCAGCTTCGCGCTCCTGGGTCCCCGGGAGATCGGCCAGGAGGGGTTTCGCGACGGCAAAGTGATCGAGACCGCGCTGAAGACGATCGAGGCGATCGGCGCCGAGCTGGAGGCCCAAACCGCCGTGTTCGTCGCTCCGCCGGAGTTCGCCGGCAACAAGACGAACAAGAGCGTCCTCAAGGAGTTCTTGCTCGGCGTGAAGTCGCGCTTCAAGCGGATCGTGTTCGAGCCGACCGGCGGCTGGGACGCGGACGACTGCGACGAGCTCACGCACGAGGTCGGCGCGCTCACCGCGCGCGATCCGTTGTTGGCCGGCCTCTCCAAGCTGCCGCACGCGTACTACCGTCTCCACGGGCCGGCGGGTCACAAGTCACGCTACGAGGACCCGGCGATCGAGAAGCTCGCGGAGATCGCCCGCAACGCGAAGCACGAGGAGGCGACGTACGTGTTCACGAACGTCGACATGTTCGCGGACGCGAAGCGCTTCAAGAAGGCGCTGAAGGGCTGATCGCCGATCGGCGCGGGCGGCTCTCGGGAGGGCGTCGCACGAACGCGAAGGCGATGGCGAGCCCGAGCGCGGCCCAGCCAGGGACCTCGCCGGCGCGCTCGTAGATCGTCGGCTCGTCGAGGAGCGGGACCTCGGCGAGGACGGATCGGGCCGTCGAGGCCTCTACGCTCGGGCGTTCGGCGACGAGCGCGCCCGTGGGATCGATGATCGCGGAGTGGCCGAGGTTCGCGGACCGGACCATCGTGCGCCGAAGCTCCACGGCCCGAAGACGCGCGAGCGCGAGGTGAATGCCGGCCTCGCTGGACCCGTTGAACCAGGCGTCGTTCGTCAGGTTGATCAGCAGGTTCGTGGTGGCGCCGCGCGCGCTCGCGCGCACCACCTCCGGCACCGTGTCCTCGTAGCAAATCGAGATCGCGGGGTGCAGGAGAGCTCCGCTCTCGGAGACGAGCGGGGCCCGCGGACGGTCGCCACCCGCGCGAAAATGCCCGACTCGTGTGGCGTGATAGAGCCCTGGCAAGGCCTCGCCGAAGGGCGCGTACTCCGCGAACGGGAGGAGGCGATGCTTGTCGTAGCGGGAGAGCAGGCCGCCCTCGCGCGAGAGCGTGACGGCGCTGTTCGTCGGGCGGACGACGCCGATCACCACGCCGAAGATCGCGGGGACCTCGAGGCGATCTCCGGCGGCGAGCCGGAGCGCGGGTTCGAGGTCCTCCTCCGGAAACACCCCCGGCAGGGACGTCTCGCTCGTCACCACGAGCGACGCTCCGGCTCGACCCAGCGCGTTCACCTCCTCGAGGAGGCTCGGCGTGTCCGCGTCGTCGTGGGCGCGGCGCTCGGTGTGGACCAGACCCACGCGCGCGCGCGGGGCGGCGGCGATCGCCGACTCGACCTGCGCCAGGCGCGCAGCGCCGTACGCGAGCGCGGCCGCGAGCACCGCGAGCCCGACGAGCGCCCGCGCCCGCGCGCGCCAGGTGCTGTCGAGCAGCGCGGCGACGCCCGCGTTGACCGCGTAGAGGACGAAGCTCACCAGCGTCGCGCCCCCGAGATCGGCGACCTGCACGAGGGGGCGACAGGAGCTGACCGCAGCAGCGAACGTCCATGGGAAGGGCAGGGGAAAGGCGGCCTCGAGGCCCGTCGCGGCGATCGCGAAGACCGGGCCGAGCGCCCAGCCCCGGGCGGCTGCGCGCGCCGCGAGCCAAGCCGCGAGCGCGGTGCGGGCGCCCTGGTACGTGGCGAACGCGACGAAGACGAGCGCGGCGATCGGCGCGCCCAGGCCGCTCTCGCGGACCAGGGCCGGAAGCAGGAACGCGCCGCCGAGACCGTTCATCAGCGCGCCCGCGAGCGCTCCGTGAGCGAACGCACGGCGCGGGGTCGCGCCCCTCAGCGCGCGGAGCAGAGGCACCCACGCGACGAACGCGAGCGGAGCGATCCCCACCGACGGGAACGCGAGCCACGCGAGGAGCGCGGTGAGGAGCGGTGCGAGGACGCGCGGCACGCCGGGCCTCCATGCTACAGCCGTGGCCGCCGACGATGATCTACGCCGACTGGAACGCGACCACCCCGCCTCACCCCGAGGTGCTCGCCGCGATGCGAGCCGCTTCCGTCGATGGCTGGGCGAACCCTTCGAGCGTGCACACGCCGGGGCGCGCCGCGCGCG
Organism: Polyangiaceae bacterium; assembly: GCA_046351395.1. Taxonomy (GTDB): domain Bacteria; phylum Myxococcota_A; class Polyangia; order Polyangiales; family Polyangiaceae; genus CAYYKK01. Next base: position 54,763 of record JAXLYP010000026.1, on the reverse strand, counting down.
CGCATGTCGAGGCCGCGCGCGCCGCGGTCGGGGCGCTCCTCGGGTTCGATCCTCGCGACATCGTCTTCACCTCGGGCGGAACGGAGGCGAACAACCTCGCGCTCCGCTCGCTCGCCGCGCACGCGCCGGCTGCGGCCGTCGTCACCTCGGCGGTCGAGCACCCGTCCGTCCTTCGCGCCGCGGAGCAGCTCGCGCGCGAAGGGCGCAGCGTGATCGTCGTCGGCGTCACCCCCGATGGGACGGTCGATCTCGCGGAGCTTGCGCGCGCGTTCGCGCGCGGACCCGCGGTCGCTTCGATCCAGCTCGTGAACCACGAGACGGGGATCCTTCAGCCCATCGCCGAGATCGCTCGCCTCGCGTCGGCGCATGGAGCGCCGTTGCACGTCGACGCAGTCCAGGGAGCGGGGCACCTCCCCCCCGAGGCCTGGGCGGGGGCCGCAGCCGTCACCGTGACCGCACACAAGCTTCGTGGCCCGAAGGGCATCGGCGCGATCGCCGTACGCGCGCCCCTCCGCCTCCGTTCGATGATGTGGGGGGGAGCGCAGGAGCGAGGTGCACGTCCGGGGACGCTCGACCCGATCGCGTGCGCCGGCTTCGCGCGCGCCGCGGATCTCGCGCGCGAGGCCCGGGGCGCGAGCGGCCGCCAAGTGCGGGATGCCCTCGAGGAGGGGCTCGTCGCCCGAGGCGGTCGGGTCAACGGCGGCGCGCCGCGCGTCGGGCACGTGACGAACGTATCGTGGGCCGGATGGTCGGGCCCCGAGTTCGTGGCCGCGCTCGACCTCGAGGGCGTCGCGGTGAGCAGCGGGGCTGCGTGTACGGCCGGCACGACGGATCCTTCACCGGTCATCGCTGCGATGGTGGGCGTCGCGCGGGCCCGAAGCGCCGTCCGCTTCTCCCTCGGTCCCGACGCGGATCTCGATCAAGTCGCCGAGATCCTTCAGCGGGTCGACCGGGTCCTCGCGCGCGCCTCAGGACACCGCGACATCACTTGAAGGAGAGGGCCAGAGCCTCCGTGTCCGCCCGAACTCGAGGGTTCCAACTGGTCGACTTCATTGGGTGATCGAGGAGGCGACTCGAGCCGAAATCGAAATCCACTCAATGGAGATCGAACCCTCGTCTTCTGATCGCCCGATCAGCCTCGACAGCACGCGCTGTCAAGACCTCGAATCGGCTTGAGGTGTTGCGCGCAAGTACTTGTATTAGCTTGCGTTTGTTCGTTGGCGACGAATCTCGTAAAGCGCGAGCGCGGCAGCGACGGAGGCGTTCAGCGAGTCGATGGTCTTCGTCATCGGGAGCCGCACGAGCGCGCTCGCGGCGCGCCGCACGGCGCCTCGGCTGCCCTTGTCCTCCGAGCCGACCACGACCGCGACGGGACCGCGGAGATCGACGGTCGCGATCTCCGCGTCCCCCTTCGCGTCGAGCGCGAGCACGGTGAACCCTCGATCGACCAGGTCGTGCACGAGATCAGGGAGCGCCCGAACGCGCGCGAGGCGGGCGTGCTCCACCGCGCCCGCGGAGGCGCGAAACATCGCGGGGCTGAGGGGCGCCGAGCTGTGCTCGGGCCACACGACGAACTCGGCGCCGAGGGCGACTGCGCCGCGTACGGCCGCTCCGAAGTTCTGCGGGTCCATGATCCCGTCGAGGATCAGAACGGTCGGCGCCTCCACGGCGGCGAGCTCCTCGAGGAGCTCCTCCTTCGTGCGCACCCGGAGCTCGTCCGCGGTCGCGAGGACGCCCTGGTGACGGCCGCCCTTGGCGAGCCGATCGAGCTCGCGGGAGGGAACTCGACGCACGGGCGCGCCGTTGTCCGTCGCGAGCTTCGCGAGCCCCTCGAGCTTCGGGTTCCGACCCTCTTCGACAAGTACTTCATGAACCCGACAGCGCCGCGCGCGGAGCACCTCTCGCACCGGTTGGATGCCCATGATCTGGCGGCTCATGCCCGACTCTCCATCGCCATGGCCACTTCGTCGTGAATCGCGCGCGCGGCTTCGCTCGGATCGGCCGCGTCGCGGATCGGTCGCCCGACGACCAGTAGATCGGCGCCGCTCCGAATGGCGGCCCCCGGCGTCGCGATGCGACGCTGGTCTCCCGCCGCCACCCCCGCCGGCCGAACGCCCGGCGTCACGATCCAAAGGTCGGCGCCGAACCGGGCGCGGAGGTCCCCAGCCTCCGACGGCGATGCGACGATGCCCCGCACCCCGCGCGCGAACGCGAGGTCCGCGAACGCGAGCGCCTGCTCCCCCGGTGATCGCGACCAACCGATCTCGTGCACGTCCGCGGCATCGTGCGACGTCAGGACGGAGACGGCCAAGAGCCGTAGCGAAGTCCCTTCGGCCGCCCGGCTCGCGGCGGCGAGCATTCGGCCCCCGCCCGAGGCATGGAGCGTGAGGTAGCGCGCGCCCAGCGTCGCCGCGGAGCGCACGGCGCGCTCGACCGTCTCGGGGATGTCGTGGAGCTTGAGGTCCAGGAAGACGCTCCAGCCGTTCTCGGCGAACGCCTTCACCGCGTCCGGGCCATGCCGGACGAAGAGCTCGAGGCCGACCTTCAGGACCCCCACAAAGCGCTCGACCCTCGAAGCGAGCACCTCCGCTTCACGAAGGGTCTCGACGTCGAGGGCGAGGGCGATTCGATCGCGTGTCTCCACGCGGTTGCTCTACTCGGAATCCCACGGCGGAAGCGCGGCAAAAGGGAGCGCTCCCCGCGTTCCGCGGTGGATTCAGAGCGAACGAGAGTTCAGCCGCAGGGGCTCAGCGGATCACCGTTCGGAATGCACGGCTTCTCCGCCGGGCCAGTAGTTGGCTTGGTGGTCGCCGGTCCCGCGCTGCCATTCTTGAGCGCGTTGATCTTGTTGTTGATGTCGTCCTTCGACTTCTGATCCTTCGCCCCCGCGAGCTCCTTCAGCAGCGCGTCGATCTGATCCTGCTTGGCCTTCGCGTCTGCTTCGGCTTGAGCCCTGACGGCTTCGAGTTCGTCGCGCGCCTTCTTGTCGTCCGCCGCTTTCTTCTCGGCGGCCGCGCGATCCTTCTCCTCTTGCGCGAGGCGATCGCGGTTCTGCTGTTCCTTGTCGTCGTTGCTCTTCTTGATGAGCAGGCCCGTGGTGATACCACCGCCGATCAAGACGACGGCCGCGCCCGCGATGAGCGCATTGCGGAGCGTCTTCTTCGACTTGTCACCCTTGATGGCCTCGAGCTGGCGCTCGTGCTGCTGCTGCGCCGCCATCGCCTCGAGGCGAGCGCGGCCCTCGGCGTCGAGGCGAGCCTTCTCGACTTCGGCGACGCGGATCGCTTCCAGTCGAGCGGCCTCCTCGCGGGCGCGACGCTCCTCGTTCTTGCGGCGCTCCTCCTCGGCGTGGATGCGGGCGGCTTCGGCCTCACGCTGGGCGCGCTCTTCGGCGAGGCGCTTGGCTTCTGCCGCGGCTGCGGCCTCCGCCTTCGCCTTCTCCTCGTCGATGATGCGATCCTCTTCGAGGCTCATCAGCTCCTTCAACGAGAAAAGAACCGAGCTCTCTTTCTGCTCCGACATCTCGATTGCGCTCCTTCTTCACCGATCTTTGGCTACCCGCTCGCGCTCCAAGGCTACCCGCTCTCGCGGGAGAGCGGGGAGGCTGGAACTCGAGGTTCACGAGCCTCGCGGCAGATCAAACGTATCGTGCCCTCGAATCATCTCAAGGGAAAAGATCGCGAGCGCCGCGCGACTGTCTGGCTCGTCAGTCGAGCGTGACGATCGGGTCGCCTTCGGTGACGGGCTGACCCTCCTTTACGTGGATCTCGGCGACCGTCCCCTCGTCCTCGCTCTCGACGGGCATCTCCATCTTCATCGACTCGAGGATGGACACCACGGTCCCCTCTTCGACTTTGTCGCCGACCTTGACCTCGATCTTCCAGACGGTGCCCGTGATGTGTGCCTTGATGACCTTCGCCATAGGCGGCGCACCGTATCACTCGCGCCAGAAGAACTTCCATGGGTTGTGCTTGAGGTCGCGCACCATTTCCTGGAGGTCGTCGAAGAGCTGTTCATCCATGACGAGGGCGCCCACCGTGCCGCGCCCCTCGCGGATGTGATCGATCATCGCGTTCGCCCCATCCACGCTCTTGTCCACCTTCTCGAGGATGACGAGCGTCGAGTCGATCGCCTTCTGGATCTTCTGCTGCGTGTCGTCGCTCGCGAGCATGTCGGTCGCCTTGCGGGCGTTCGCGAGCGTCTGCTTCGCGTCCGCGATGAGGACGGGCGTGTTCGCGGCGAGCTGCTGCGTGACGTTGTCGACGTTGTCGACGATGCGCTGCACCTTCGGGCTGTTGACGTACTTGTCGCTGATGTCGTCGACGAGCGTCGTCCCCTTTTGGATGAGCTTGTCGCCGTCCACGGTCGCCGTCTCGACGTTCGTCACGATGCGGTCGAGCTTGTCCCCGTTCGTGCGGAAGAACGTTCCCGTGCCCTTCAGCGTGTCGCGCATGCTGTCGAACGCCTCGCCGATCTCGTCGCGGTGATCGCGGATCGCCGCGACCGTCGAGTGGAGGAGCTCGTATCCCTCGGCGAGGAGCATGTCGAGGCGCGGCGGATCGAGGCCGCGCACGTCCGAGTTCTCGGGGAGCGGCGGTCGATCGCTCGAGCCGGGCTCGATCGCGAGGAACTGCTCGCCGAGGACGCCCTGGGTCGTCACGTAGAAGAGCGAGTTCTCGTAGATCGAGGACTGGTAGCGCTTCTCGATGCTCACCTTCACGCGCACGAGCGGGGCCCGTCGCCCCGTCTCGGGATCCTGCCGGCCACCCCGGAACTCGATCCCCTCGACCTTGCCCACCTTCACGCCCGCGATCTTCACGGGGGCGCCCGTCTGGACCCCGCCCGGGTTGTCGAAGTTCACGAAGATCGCGTAGGTCGGCTGGAAGTTGATCCCGCCCATCACGAGGATGAACGCGGCGAGCAGGCCGACGGCCGTGATGATGAAGATCCCGACCTTGACCTCGATGGAACGCGAGCTCGCCATGCGACGCGCATTCTCCGGGTCATCCATCCGCCGATGCAAGTCAGGAGCGCGGTGTAGCCGCACCTTTCCGGGCGAGCCGCTGGCCGGACCAACGCTGCTGCGCGGGGTGCGAGGCTTCCCGACACGGCGGGATCATTGGGGCGCCGTGCGTCCATCGCGGCCGCCCCTGTTCTCCTCCCAATCTTCAGCCCGGCCGCAGAAGCCCGCACCGCCCGCGCGATTTCCTTGCTTTCATCGAGTTCCGGTCCGGCAGTCGCCCGACCCAACCCGGAGAAGAACGCATGAGCGTGTTCAACCTGCGATCGAGCGCCCTCGTTTCCGGCGCGCGCGTCATCGGCTTTCGCGGTCGAGAGGGGCTGTCGCGGCTGTTCGAGTTCGACGTGTACTTCACGGTGCCCGACCCCGATCTCGACCTCGGCGACGCGCTCACGTCGAAGGCGACGCTCAGCGTGGAGCACGCGGCGACGTCCATCGCGGGGCAGCCTCTGAAGAGCGTGATCCCGCCGCACGAGTACCACGGGATCCTCTCGTCGATGCGCCTCCTCCGCGCGGTCTCGAACAACGCGCTCTACGTCGCGCGCTTGGTCCCGCAGGTCTGGCCGCTCTCCCAGACGAAGCACAGCCGCATCTGGACGAAGCTGTCGATCAAGGACGTCATCACCGAGATCCTCACCGAGGCTTCGCTCAGCGCGGGGACCGATTTCGAGTTCGTGCTGAAGGGGCAACCCGCGCCCGAGGAGCACATCTGTCAGTACAAGGAGTCGGACCTCGCGTTCATCTCCCGGTGGCTCGAGCGCGAGGGTTGGTACTACTACTTCGATCACACGCGCGGGACGGACAAGCTCGTCATCACCGACTCGTTCGCGACGCACACGCCCCTCTCACTGTCCCCGGTCCGCTACCACCCGTCGACCGGGGACCACTCCGCGTCGCACAGCTTCGACGACTTCACGTGCACGCACGTCGTCCTGCCGAGCAACGTGAAGGTCTCGGACTACGACTACGCCAAGCCGATGCTCGACGTGTCGAGCAGCGCGGTGGTGAGCCCGATGGGTGCGGGCGAAGTGGCCGAGTACGGCCACCGGCTCTTCAGCCCCGCGGACGCACAGCGCATCGCGCAGGTCCGCTCGGAGGACCACAAGGCGCGCGAGGTCGTCTATCACGGCGTCGGCGGCGTCGGGCACATCACGAGCGGCTTCCTCTTCACGCTCGAGCATCACCCGCGCCTGAAGCTGAACCAGGCGTACCTCGCGACGGAGGTCGCGCACTACGGGAACGAGCCCTCCCTCTCGTCGCAGTGGGGAGCGTTCGTCCCCACCGAGCACAAGAACGATCTCTACCGCGTCGAGGTGACCGCGATCGAGGCGACGAAGCAGTACCGGCACGGCCGGGTCACGCCGTGGCCCCGCATCGACGGCTTCGAGAACGCCGTCGTCGACGGCGCGGCGCGCAGCCAATATGCGCAGATCGACGCGGACGGGCGCTACGCCATCAAGTTCAAGTTCGACGAGGGCTCCCTCATGGGCGGCAAGGCGTCGACGTACGTGCGGATGGCGCAGCCCCACGGAGGCTCGGTCGAGGGGTTCCACTTCCCCCTCCGGAAGGGGACGGAAGTGGTCTGCGCGTTCTTGGGAGGCGATCCCGATCGCCCCATCATCACGGCCGTCGTCCCGAACGCGGTCACGCCGAGCCCCGTGGTCTCGACGAACCACACGCAGAACATCATCCAGACCGGGAGCGAGAGCTACATCACCATCGAGGACATGTCGGGCGCTCAGTTCATGAACCTGTACTGCCCGACGTCGTCCTCCGGGCTCTACCTCGGTGTGGGGCGGAGCGCGGGCGGGAGAGGGACGACGTCCAACGCGGCGCCGCTCGTTCCCGCGTCCGGGCCGGGCGCGATGAGCATGTCGAGCTTCAGCTTCGACCTGCGCACGGAGGGCCACGGACAGGTCTCGGCCGTCGGCGATCTCAACGTGAACGCGGACGGGAGATACCAGGTCAACGCGGGTGGAGCGACGCACATCTACTACGGCTCGACCCTCGACCGCGACGTGCAAGGCGCGGCCGACGAGTTCTTCCACTCGACCCTGAAGTACGAGGTCACCGGCGCGGTCGACATCGACTACGACGCGACGCTCACGCGGGACGTGAAGGGCGCGGCGACGGAGCACTTCCTCTCGACGATGAACTACACGGTCGATGGAGCCTCGAACGTCCGGTACACCGGCGCGTCGACCTGGAACTTCGACGCCACCCGGTCGACGACCGTGACCGCGCTGTCGACGGACACGTACAGCGCAGGGCACACGACGACGGTGACCGGGGCGCGCCAGCTGACCGTGAACGGGGACGAGACGATCTCGGTGACGGGGAACCGGACCGACAACATCGACGCGAACGTCACGACGAACATCCTCGGGAGCCACACGCACACGACGAACGGCGACTTCACGCACGACATCTCGGGGACCGTGGCGGTGTCCCACGGGGGACCGCTCTCGTGGATCAAGAAGAGTGCGGAGGCCGAGGTCGCGATCGGAGCCAAGGCGAGCGCGCAGCTCTCCGCGAACGCCGAGCTCAACATCGGCGCGAAGGTGTCCATCAACGTCGCGCTCGAGGCGGTCATCGCCGCCTCCATCAAGCTGAACGTGTTCGCGTTCGAGGCGACGTTCAAGGGGGTGCAGGGCGAGGCGGCGGGCGCGAAGCTCAACGCGATCGGCTCGAAGATGGAGACCCTCGCGCTCAAGATGATGGGCCACGGGGCCGACGTGAGCTTCGGCGGCGTGACGCTCAAAGCCTGAGTCGTGAAGGCGATCAAGCCGCTCCGACTGAGCTTCCTGCACCGGACGTTCGATCACGACCGGAAGCACCACTTCGTGGCGACGGTGCTCGTGGGGTTCGACCTCCAGGATCCGAAGAAGCTGATCCCGGAGGTCGACCTCTGGAAGATGATCGGTACGACCCTCGGGAAGTTCACCGTGTTCGACCACTGCATGTGGAAGCCGAACTCGGAGGTGCTCGTGAGCGGGGACGCGTTCCCACCCGGGGGCGTCCCCGCGACCGAGTGCAGCGTCGGCCTGCGCGTGATGCGCGACAAAACGAAGCTCGTCGACCGCACGCTCCGCGTCGTCGGTGACCGGACGTGGGGGGCGATCGGGCCGAGCGAGCCCACGCCGTTCGACCGCATGCCGGTCGACTGGGAGCACGCGTTCGGCGGCGAGAAGTCCGACTGGAACCTCGCGGGCAAGGGGCTCGCGCCGCTCGAGCTGCCGGGAGGCGAGAAGATCCATCCGCTCGCGAACATCGAGGATCCCGCGCGGCCCGTGACGTCGAAGCTCGATCGGCCGAAGCCCGCTTGCTTCGGGCCCGTCGACATCACGCTCCCCGTCCACTTCAAGAAGATGGGGACCTACGACAAGCGCTGGAAGGACGAGTTCTTCCTCGGGCTCGCCGAGGACATCGACTGGTCCGTGTTCAACGTCGCGCACGAAGATCAGCGCCTCGCGGGCTGGCTCTCGGGGACCGAGACGTTCCGCGTCGCGAACATGAACCGCGACGTCAGCGTGATCGAAGGCTCGCTCCCGCAAATCGTCGCCCGGTGCCTCCTCAAGGAGCGCGGCAAGGAGGGCCTCGAGGAGCTCCCGCTGCGCCTCGAGACGCTCCACCTCTTCCCGACGTCGATGCGCGGCGTGCTCATCTTTCGCGGCTTCCGCACCATCGGGACGCAGGACGCGACGGACATCGAGATCGGGGTCGCGGCGCTCGAGATGAAGGGCGCGGAGCCCCGATCCATCGCGCACTACGAGCGCGTCATGGAGCAGCGCCTCGACCGGGTGAAGGGCTACTTGCATCTCCTCCGGGATAGCGACCTCCTGCCCCCCGAGCTCGGCTTGGCCGTCACGAGCACCGAGACCGATCGGATCACCGAGGTGGTGAAGAGCGAGAACCTCGGCATGCGCAACGCGCGCGCGCGGATGCAGTGGGAGCTCGACAAGGCGAAGGCGAAGCTCCGCGAGATGGGCATCGACGCGCGGCATTTCGAGCACGTCGAGCTGCCGGCCGAGGAGGAGCTGCCCGGGAGCGTCGAGGACATGCCCGCGTTCGCGGAGCGCACCGAGAAGCGCATGCAGGAGGCGAAGGAGGCGGCCTACAAAGAGAAGGAAGAGGCCGAGGCGCGCCTCCGCGAGGCGTGCCGCGCGCACGGGCTCGACTTCGACGCGCTCGTCGAGCAAGCGAAGTCGCGCGCCGGGATCGGCCCGCCGAAGTTCACCGCGGAGGGCGAGGTGAAGCGCCTGCGCGACCTCTACGTGCAGTCGCTCGCGAGCGGAGTCCCGCTCCAGCACGTGGAGGATCAGCTGGACGATCCCGAGCTCCGCAAGAAGCTCCTGGTCGCGGAGCAGCAGCTGCACGACGCGTACGTCCGCGCCGGGCATTTCCAGTCGCCCGTCGCTCCGCTCGTGGAGTCCGAGTCGGAGCGCGCGCGCGCGGAGCTCCTCGCGCTCGTCCGCGCGGGAGAGCCCGTGAGTCGGCGCGACTTCTCGGGCGCGGACCTCGCGAAGATCGATCTCACGGGCGCCGATCTCAGCGGCATCTACCTCGAGGGCGCGAACCTCGAGGGCGCCCGACTCGTCGGCGCGAACCTCTCGCGTGCGGTGCTCTCGCACGCGCGCCTCGAGGGCGCGGTGGTCGACGGGGCCGATCTCTCGGGGGCGAACCTCGGGCGCGTGAAGGCGACGAAGTGCTCCTTCAAGAACGTCTCGCTCGAGGAGGCTGTCCTCTACGAGGCGGATCTTCGGGGCGCGAGCCTGGACGGCGCGGATCTCAAGGGGGCGCAGATCCTCGAGGTGAAGCTCGACGGCGCCGATCTCCGGCGGACCAAGGCGGAGCGGCTGTTCTTCGTGAAGACGAGCTTCAAGGGCGTCGACTTCGCGGGGTGTGCGCTCGTCGAGTGCGCGTTCGTCGAAGCCGATCTCACGGGCGCCTCCTTCGTGAAGGCGAGCGTGAAGAAGACCGCGTTCATCGCGACGAAGGGGGACGACGTGAAGTTCGACGACGCCGAGCTCGACAACCTGCGCGTCGTGCACGAGTGCTCCTTCAACCGAGCCACGTTCGTCCGCTCGAAGATGCAGATGTCGAACTTCCGCGCGACGCCGCTCGTCGGCGCGAGCTTCGAGTCGGCGGACGTGTCGCGCTCCGTGTTCACCGACTGCGACATGACGGGCGCGAACCTCTACCGCGCGGTCGCGGTCGAGGCGCACTTCACGAACGCGAACCTGACGAACGCCCGCCTCACGAGCGCGAACCTGCTGCAGTCGATCCTCCGAGGGACGATCCTCCGCGGCGCGGACGGGCGCGGCGCGAACCTCTTCGGGGCCGACATGAGCGGCGCGATCGGGGACGACAGGACGAGCTTCTCGGGCGCCCTCGTGAAGCGCGTCGTCACCACGAAGGGAGGTGCCCGTGCGAGCGAGTGAGATCGAGGCGCTCGTCCGGCGCGGTGAGGTCTTCTCGGAGCTCGACCTCTCCGGGCTCGAGGGGCGGGGCATCGAGCTCGGCGGCGGCGTGTTCGATCACGTCTCCTTCAAGGGCGCGGATCTCACGGGAGCGAGCCTCCGCGAGGCCACGTTCCACAAGTGCGACTTCTCCGGCGTGAAGCTCGCGGGGAGCAATCTACACCTCGTCGCGTTCGTCGAGACGAGCCTTGCGAGGCGCGAACCTGGGCCGCTCCAACACTCTCCACCTCGGCGCGCTTCGTGGACGTGAGCTTCGCGGGTGCGATCCTCGACGAGGTCGACTTCCTCGCGGGTCAGCTCGTGCGACCGGACTTCACGAGGGCGTCGTTCCTCAAGGCGAACCTCGATCGGACGACGATGATGCACGCGAAGATCGACCACACGCGCTTCGAGGGCGCGGCGATCCATCAGCTCGTGCTCATGGAGACCGATCTCCGCACCGCGATCTTCACGGGGACGCCGCTCAAGAACGCGGTGCTCCTCAAGTCGGATCTCTCCGGGAAGGACCTCTCGGGGATGGATCTCGAGCTGACGCAGTTCATGAACGCGAACCTCGCCGGGACGAACTTCATCGGCGCGAACCTGACGCAGTGCAATTTCCAAGGGGCGATCATGGACCGCGCCGTGATGGACGCGGCGCGCGCCCAGCGCGTGAACTTCGCGGAGGCGCGCATGCTCGGCGTGTCCCTCCGGTCCGCCCACTCCCCCGAGTCCCTGTTTTGCCGCGCGGAGCTCGTCGGGACGCGGCTCGACGACGCGAACCTCGAGATGGCGATCTTCGTCCACGCGAAGTGCGAGGGCGCGTCGTTCTCGGGCGCGCGACTGACCTACGCGGATTTCTCGAACGCGGATCTCACTTCCGCGGACTTCTCGGGCGCGTCGATGGTGCGCGCTCGGCTCCACCGCTGCACGACGAAGGGCCCGATCTTCGGACCGAGCAAGCTGCTCGCGTTCGGGGACGACGACGACCTCGCGGCCGCGGAGCAGTGGGAACCCAGGCTCTGAGCACGTACTCTCGAACCTCGAGCGGGGGACCGCTCGCGAAACGGACGGACGAAATGACGAACCTCGCCAAGAAGCTCTCCCCACCGGTTCCCGCGATCGAGACGACGGCGACGGTGCTGCGCGTCGAGGGTTCGTGCGTCGTGCTCTCGAGCGCGGACCGCGAGCTCCGCGCCGCGCGCGCGACGAGCTGCCTCGTCGCGCCGATCGAAGGGGACTACGTGCTCGTCGCGACGGACGGCTACGGCGAGAGCTACGTGCTCGCGATCCTCCGGCGCGCGGACGACGCGAAGGTCACGCTCGCCGCGGAGGGGGACCTCGAGCTCACGGCGCCGAGCGGCAAGGTCGCGATCGTCTCGCGGGACGGCGTCGACCTCGTCACGGGCGGGGACGTCGGGGTCGCCGCGCGCGCGGTGTCGATGCGCGCGCGGATCGGCTCGGTGGTGTTCGAGCGCCTCTCGTACATCGGGGACGTCGTCCGCGCCGAGGTCTCGAAGACTCGCCTCGAGGGGGGAGTCGTGGAGCGCTTCGTCGATCGGGTCTCCGAGACCGTGAAGCGCTCGTTCCGCCGGGTCGAGGAGCTCGATCAGGTGAAGGCGAAGCGCATCGACTACGGCGCCGAGCAGTCCCTCGCGCTCCACTCCGAGAACACCGTCGTCGCCGCGAAGGAGCTCGTGAAGGTCGACGGCGCGCAGATCCACGTCGGCTGAGGAGGACTGACCATGTTTGCAAACGCGCTGATGGGTGGCCTGAACCTGGCTTTTCCGGACGTCTGCATGACCCCGCCGGCCGCGATCCCCGTGCCGTACCCGAACCTGTCCTTCGGGCCGCTCGGGTTCCCGCCTTCGCCGAACGTTCTGTGGTCGTGCACGCCGGCGCACCACCTCATGACGACGCCCATGCTCTCCGTGGGCGACACGCCCGGCGTCATGATGGGCGTCGCGTCCGGAACGGACATGGCCCCGACGAGGCCCGTGCTCGGCGCGTTCACGATGCTCGTGAACGGGATCCCCGCGACGCGCCTCACGACCTTCAACATCCAGAACAACACGAACTCGCCCGGCATGACGATCTGCCCGGCGCAGGTGAAGGTCATCGTCCTCGCGCCCTGAGTTACGCGCGCGTTCCTGTTTGGGGACGCGGCGGGGGCAGCGCCTCGGTGCGCTCGCCCGGCTCCGATCCTTTCCGCGGCGGTGCTCCGGAGAAAGTGCGCTAGCTTCTCCGCCCGTTGATCTCGTTCCGCGGCATCAAGAAGTCGTTCGGACCGAAGCTCGTCCTCAAGGGCGTGAGCTTCGACGTCCAGGACGGCGAGGTGTTCTTCATCATCGGCGGCTCGGGCGTCGGCAAGAGCGTGCTCATCAAGCACCTCGTGGGCCTGCTCTACCCCGACGAAGGGGAGATTTGGCTCGACGGCGAGGAGATCAGCAAGTTCAACGAGCAGCAGATGTACCCCGTCCGCATGAAGTGCGCGATGGTGTTCCAGCACTCGACGCTCTTCGACTCGATGACGTGCGCCGAGAACGTCGCGCTGCCGCTCCGCAAGCACAAGGGCCTCAAGCTGCGCGACGCGGTGGCCGAGGCGCGGCGGCGCCTCGCGCAGGTCCACATGGAGGAGTTCGGGGATCGCTACCCGCCCGAGCTCGGCGACGGGATGCGCAAGCGCGTCGCGATCGCGCGCGCGCTCACGCTCGACCCGAAATACGTGCTGTTCGACGAGCCGACGACGTCGCTCGATCCCGTCTCCGCGCGCCGCGTGGACAAGTTGATCCGCGAGCTCTCGGACACGGTCGGCGTCACGAGCATCGTCGTGAGCCACGATCTCTCGAGCATCTTCTCGATCGCTGACCGCGTCGTCATGCTCTACCAGGGCCACGTTCGCCTGCTCGGACTCCCGAACGACTTCAAGATGGCGAACGACGAGGTCATTCAGCAGTTCATCCATGGGCGCGCCGAGGGCCCCTTCGAATGAATCTGCGCCCGACACGGGGAGGTGTCGGAGACGGCGAAGGCCCCCGCTGACCCGGGGGAGTCCGCGAGCTCGCGAGGCTCCGTCTGGCGCCGAGCGAGCTTGCGAGCGAGGGGAAGGAAGAGCATCATCAACGCCTGTGAAGATCTGTCCGGTGTGCAGCCAGACGTTCGGAGCGGCGGACACGCGCTGCCCGACGGACGGCGTCGCGCTGGTCGTCCTCGAGACGCACGCCGGCCTCGCGGCGGATCTCACGGGCCAGGTCATCGACGGTCGATACCGCGTCGAGGGCGTCATCGGGCGCGGCGGCATGGGTCTCGTCTACGCGGTCCGGCACGTCGTCGTGCAGAAGCGGTTCGCGATGAAGGTCCTGAAGCCTGGGATGGAGCGGACGGAGGACATCCTCGCCCGGTTCATCCGCGAGGCACAGGCCGCGAACGCGGTGCGCAGCCCGCACATCGCGGAGTCGTCCGACTTCGGTCAGCTCCCCTCCGGACATTTCTACGTGATCATGGAGCTCCTCGAGGGGATGAGCCTCGCGGCAGCGCTGAAGCAGCGCGCGCTGAACCGCGATCAGCTCCTCTACGTGTTCACGCAGGTCGCCGAGACGCTCCACCAGACGCACATGGCCGGGATCGTTCACCGGGATCTCAAGCCGGACAACGTGTTCCTGACCCAGGATCCCGCCCAGCCCACGGCGCCCCCGCTCTTCGCGAAGCTCCTGGATTTTGGCGTGGCGAAGGTGCTCGGGACGAACGACGCGAGCCTCACGCAGTCCGGTGTGATCCTCGGGACGCCGTATTACATGGCGCCCGAGCAGGCGCGCGGCCTCGCGATCGATCACCGCGTGGACGTCTATTCGCTCGGCGTGATGATGTATCACGCGTTCACCGGCCGACTGCCGTTCATCGCGGACTCGGCGGTCGCCGTGCTCACCGCGCACGCGCTCGATCCCCCGCCGCCCCCGAGCCGCATCTCCGCGGTCGACTCGGGGGTCGAGCAGGTGATCCTCCGCTGCATGGAGAAGTCCCCGGACGCGCGCTTCGCGCACATGATGGAAGTGGCGGACTGTCTGCGGCAGCTCCGCCGCGTCGGCGGCCCCCTCGTGCTGCCCCCCGCGCCGTCGGGTGCGTTCCCCCGCGTCGACACGCAGTCCGGGGCATCGTTCACGGGGCCGCGCCCGGCGATCTCGGTGCGCGCCGTCGAAGCTCCGCGGAAGAACACGTGGGTCCCGTGGGCGCTCGGCGGTGGGCTCATGCTCACGCTCGGTGCGCTCGCGGCCGTCCTCATCGTGATGAAGACGCAGCCCGCGCCGGCGCAGGCGCAGGCCGCCGCGCAGACCGGGACCCCCGCGGAGTCTGCGGTTGCGCGGACCGTCGATGCCGTCGTCCCGTCGCCCGGGGCACCGAGCTCGAGCGCGCGTGAGGTGGCGGAGCCACCGCCCACCGTGAGCGCGACGGCGTCCGCCAGTGCTTCCGCGGTCGTTCCGCGGACCGGGCCGATCACGAACGTCAGCGGGTTCCCTCGGCCGACCGCGACCGCGACCGCGACGAGCGCGCCGACGTCCACGTACTCGCGCGAGATCACCAATCCCTTCGAACACGACAAATGAAACGAACGCTCTTCGCGTCCCTCCTCACCCTGAGCTTCCTCCTCCCCGCCGTAGCACCGACCGCAGCGTGGGCGGACGATGTCCCGTCCAGCCCAGCCGAGAAGCGGAAGAAGGCCAAGGAGGAGTTCGAAAAGGGCGCCGCGGCGTACACGCGCGGCGACTACGAGACGGCGGTCGAGTGCTGGAACAAGTCGTACGACCTCTCGCAGGAGCCGGTCATCCAGCAGCAGCTCGCGCTCGCGTACGGCCACCTCGGGCGATCGAAGGAGGAGCGCGCGGCGCTCATCAAGTACCGAGAGTCGGCGAGGCCGGAGGAGCGGCCCGTGCTCGACCAACAGATCGCGAACCTCGACGCGCGCATCAAGAAGCAAGAAGAGGAGGAGAAGGCCCGGCAGGAGCAGGAGGCCGCGCTCAAGAAGCAGCTCGAGGACGAGAAGGGCAAGCCGAAGGGCGGCAAATCGGGCGCGTCGGTGCCGGGCATCGTGATCACGAGCGTCGGTGTCGCGGCCGTCATCGCGGGCGTCGCGGTGGACGCCGCGGCCGCGGCGCAACGGCCGGACGAGGCGAGCGTCTGCAAGGCCAACGGAGCGGGCCAGGTCTGCCTCGGCAGCGCGAAGGAGGACATCGACGCCTCGAACCGCATGGCGATCGCGGGTGACGTGACCTGGATCTCCGGGCTCGCCATCGCGGGGGCGGGCGCGATCATCCTCATCGTCGACCGCCCGAAGAGCGCCGCGTCCACCAAGAAGACCGGCGGCGTCGACGTGGTCCCGTTCGCGGGCGTGACGAAGTCGACGGGGGCGACGGGCGGCCTCACCGTCCGTGGCTCGTTCTGATCCCGCGCGGGTCACCGCCGTCGCGCTCGTCGTCGCGGCTGCGGTGAACGGGTGCAAGCACGTCGATCACGCCGCGGCGATCCCCACGTTCATCCCCGCGATCGAGGCGCCGCCCCCACACGACGACTCGCTCGGGACACGCGCACGCGTGGTCCCGTTCGAGCCCGCGCCCATCGACCCGGAGGGCGCTCGGATCCTCAGCGAGAACTACGCGCGCGCGCCGGTCGCACCGGACGATCGGGCGCCGCCGCTCACGCTCGAGGCGCTCGAGGACACGGCCCTGTCCGAAGCCCGCGGGCTCGAACTCGAAGGGACGATCCACTCGTCGAACCTGCGGGAGGCGGAGCGGAGCGCGCTCTCCATCGAGCTCGCTCCCGGGGAGTGCATCACGGTGATCGCGCACGGCGGACTCGGCGTGATGGAGGTGGACGCGTTCGTCGTGCGCCCGAGCAGCGACCCGCCTCACGTCCTCGCGGAGGACAGCCGCAACGGTCCGGTCGCGCTCGTGGGCGGGCTCGCGGGGTGCTGGCCGTTTCTCGACCGTGAGCCCGCCACGGTCGACGTCGTGGTCCAGGCACGGAGGGGCAGCGGGCGCGTGGTCTACGCGGTCTACGCCTCCCGGCTCGAGTCCGCGAAGGACGAGTGAACGTGTAGCGGACACCGCGCGCCAGCGCTAAAGGCTCCGCATGAAGAAGCTACCGAAGGACATCTGGATCATCGCGGCGAAGCGCACGCCGTTCGGCGCCCTCTCCGGCTCGTTCAAGGGCATCAGCGCGATCGACCTCGCGGTCCTGTCTTCCAAGGCCGCGCTCGCGGAGGGCGGCGTCGCCCCCGCGGACGTGGATCAAGTGATCCTCGGCAACGTTCAGCAGACGAGCGGCGACGCGATCTACGGAGCGCGGCACGTCGGCCTCAAGTCGGGTGTGCCGATCGATCGCCCCGCGCTCACGCTGAACCGCCTGTGCGGCTCCGGGTTCCAGGCCGTGGTCTCCGCGGCGGAGCAGATCCTCCTCGGGGACGCGCACGTCGTCCTCGCCGCGGGCAGCGAGAACATGAGCCAGGCGCCGCACGCGTTCTTCGGCATGCGTGACGGCGGCGCGAAGTTCGGCAAGCCGCCCGTGCTCGTCGACACGCTCTGGGAGGCGCTGACGGACTCGTACTGCAAGGCACCGATGGCCATCACCGCCGAGAACCTCGCCGAGAAGTACGGGATTTCGCGCGCGGACGCGGACGCGTTCGCCCTGAAGTCGCAGCAGCGCTGGGCGAAGGCGCACGAGTCCGGCGCGTTCGCGGACGAGCTCGTCGCCGTGGAGGTCGCGCAGGGCAAGAAGACGATCAAGGTCGAGCGGGACGAGCACCCGCGGCCCGAGTCCACGCTCGAGACGCTCGCGAAGCTCCCGCCCGTGTTCAAGAAGGACGGCGTCGTCACGGCGGGCAACGCGAGCGGCATCTGCGACGGCGCGGCCTCCCTGATCGTCGCGGACGCCGAGACCGCGAAGGCGCGTGGGTGGAAGCCGCTCGCGCGACTCGTGCAGTGGGGCGTCGCCGGCGTGGAGCCGAGCCTCATGGGCATCGGGCCGGCGCCCGCGATTCGGAGCGCGCTCGACCGCGCGGGGCTCGCGCTCGGGGACATCGACCTGTTCGACGTGAACGAGGCGTTCGCGCCCCAGTTCCTCGCGGTCCAGAAGGAGCTCGGCCTCCCGGAGGAGAAGACGAACGTGAACGGCGGCGCCATCGCGCTCGGCCACCCGCTCGGCGCGTCCGGCGCGCGCATCACGGCGAACCTCGTGCACACGCTCCGCAAGCGCGGGGGTCGGTTCGGCGTCGGAGGTGCGTGCATCGGCGGCGGGCAGGGGATCGCCGTCGTGCTCGAACGAATCTGACGCTCGGGGGGCAACTCGGGCGCGCTCGCGTCGATGTAGCGATGTGGACCGCACGACGCTCGCGCCCGACGCCCCCGAATACCCACCCGCGCTCCGGCTGCTCGCGCGACCGCCGGCGCTGAGGATCGCGGGGCGGTTCCCGTCGAGTCCGGGGGTCGCGATCGTCGGCACCCGCGAGCCGAGCCCGGGAGGGGCCGTGTTCGCCGCCGAGCTCGCGCGCGGACTCGCGGGCGCCCGGATCCCCGTCTGGTCGGGCGGGGCGCAGGGCATCGACACGGAGGCCCACCGCGGCGCGCTGGGCGCGGGCGGCGTGACGATCGCGGTGCTCGGCGGCGGGCTCGCTCATCCGTTCCCGCACCAAACCGCAGCGCTCTTCGAGGAGATCTCGGCACATGGCGGCGCGGTCGTCTCCCCGTTCAGCGACGACGCGAAGCCCGCGCCCTGGAAGTTCCATTTTCGGAACAGCGTCCTCGCGTCGCTCGCGTCGCTCGTGATCCTCGTCGAGTGCGGGATCCCGAGCGGCGCGCTGAACACGATGCGCTGGGCGCGCACGTTCGGTGTTCCCTTCGCCGTCGTTCCGGCGGCGCCCTGGTCCACGACGGGAGCGGGTTGCGCGGCGGAGCTCGTCCGCGGCGGCCGCGCGATCGCGAGCGTTCGGGACGCGCTCCGGCTGTTCGCCGAGGTGCAAGGGATGCCCGTCGCCGCCGCTCGGCACCCGCCCCCGAGCCGGAGGGCGGCGCGCGCGCCCGCGCAGACGGAGCTCGCGCTCGAGGACGAGGGCGACGAAGCGACGCGGGCGATCCTCTCCGCGCTTTCGGCGCCGAGGTCCACGGGGGATCTCGCGGAGCGCGTCGGCTTCACCGGGGCCGCGCTCGCGGAGCGGCTCCTCGACCTCGCGTTCTCGGGGCGGATCGTCGAGACCGCGCCCGGCGTGTACGCGCGCGCGACGCTTTCGCTAGGTCGCGCACCGACGCGTGAGTAGACACGAGCGGTGAGCCGAGTCGTCGTCGTGGGTGCTGGCCTCGCCGGGTGCGAGGCCGCGTTTCAATTGGCCGAGCGGGGGCACGACGTGGAGCTCCGCGAGATGAAGCCCGCGAAGAGGACCCCCGCGCAGTCGAGCGACGATCTGTGCGAGCTCGTGTGCTCGAACTCGCTCCGGGGCGCCGCGATCTTCAACGCTGTCGGCCTGCTCAAGGAGGAGCTTCGGCGCCTCTCGTCCGTCGTGATGCGCGCCGCGGACGCGACGCGGGTTCCTGCGGGTGGCGCGCTCGCCGTGGATCGGGATCGGTTCGCGGCGTTCGTCTCGGGCGTCATGCGCGACCATCCGCGGATCCGTGTCGTGCCGGGAGAGGTGACACGCGTCCCGGACGAGCGGCCCCTCGTCCTCGCGACGGGGCCGCTCACGAGCGACGCGCTCGCGAAGGACATCGAGCGGGTCGTCGGGTCGAGTCGGCTCGCGTACTACGACGCGATCGCCCCGATCGTGAGCGCCGACTCGATCGACATGTCCAAGGTCTGGCGCCAGTCTCGGTACGACAAGGGCGCGGTCGACGGGGGGGACGACGCGTACATCAACTGCCCGTTCGACGAGGCGGGCTACAAGGCGTTCGTCAGGGCGCTCGTCGAGGCCGAGAAGGTCGAGGCGCGGAGCTTCGAGGAGGTCCGGTATTTCGAGGGGTGCCTCCCGTGCGAGGTCATGGCGGAGCGAGGGGAGGCGACGCTCTCGTTCGGGCCCATGAAGCCCGTCGGGCTCATCGATCCGCGCACGGGCAAGCGGCCGTTCGCCGTCATTCAGCTCCGCCAGGAGGACGCGGCCGGGACCGCGTACAACCTCGTCGGCTTCCAGACGCGCATGAAATACGGGGAGCAGACGCGCGTCTTCCGGACGATCCCGGGCCTCGAGAACGCGGAGTTCATGCGCCTCGGCTCGGTCCACCGGAACACGTTCGTGGAGGGCCCGGTCGCGCTCGACGGAGAGCTCCAGCTGAGGGCGCTCGACGGCGTGTACCTCGCCGGACAGATCGCGGGCGTCGAGGGGTACGTCGAGAGCGCGGCGGGCGGGCTCCTCGCGGCGCTCTCGATCGCGCAGCGCGCGGCGGGCAAGCCGGTGCGCATGCCGCCCGCGAGCACGGCGCTCGGCGGCCTCGTCCACCACATGACGACCGCGCCGCTGCACGGTGCGCGCTATCAGCCGTCGAACCTCACGTGGGCGCAGATCCACGCGGCCGACGTCCGCGACGCGCGCGGCAAGCGACTCCCGAAGCGCGAGCGCTACGAGGCGCAGGCCGCGCGCGCGCTCGAGGATCTCGAGACGTACCGCGCGGCGCTCTGATACCGTTCGCGCATGATCCAAGCAGGAAGGGTTCGATCTCTCGCTGCCGCGCTCGTGAGCGCGGTGATCCTCGTCCTCGCGCTTCTCCCGTCGCGCGCGTTCGCCGGAGGGACGATCGTGCTCGACAAGGCCACGCTCGACGAGACGGAGACGGGCTGGAAGCTCAAGATGACAATCGAGCTCTCGGCCGTGCCGGACATCAACTTCGTGCCGATGGACTTCGTCTTCACGCCGAAGGTCTATTACGAGCGCACGTGCGACGACACGCACGACAAGCCGTACCTCAACAAGAAGCCCATCACGAACGCGCAGATCATCTCGGTCCCGCAGACGGTCGGCTTCTCGGACGGCTCGGGCAAGACCTACAAGAAGACGAACTACAGCTTCACCATCAAGCGCGACGACCGCTTCGAGGCCGGGGAGTACCAGCTCGAGGTGCAGCAGGACGGCAAGGCCGTCGGCTCGAAGATGACGATCACGCTGAACGGGAACAACAAGATCGTGAACCGCAAGGCGATGGTGTTCTCCGGCGACAAGTCGAAGAAGTCGGCCGACCCCTGCGATGATCCGTCCGTCGGCGTCGCGCCCGCCAAGGTCGATCCGCCCGTCGACACGCCCGCGAAGGACACGTCGTCCAGCTCTTCGACCGGATCCGGCGAGCCCGCGAGCAGCGGCAGCGGGAGCACCGACGCGTCGGGCTCGACCTCCGGCGATCCCCCCGGCACCGTGCCTCCGAAGCAGGGCGGCTGCGGGTGCGTCGTCGCGAACGACGGCGAGATCGCCGGGGGCGCGCTCCTCACTGCGCTGGGGATCGCGGCGTTCGCGTCGAGGCGCCGCAAGCGCGCCGCCTGAAGAGCCAGAGTAGAAAACCGCCAAGACGCCAAGGGAGAAGGAGAGAAGTGTTCTCTTCTTCTCCCTTGGCGTTTGGCGTTTGGCGTCCTGGCGTCCTTGGCGGTTTTCCGAAGCTACAGGATGCCCGCTTGCGCGCGATCGAGGACTTCGTCCAGCGCGCCGAGGATCAGCTTGTTCCCGTCCTGGTGGTAGGTGGCGAGGGCGCGCTCGTACGTGTCGAGCTCCTCGAGGAACGCGTGCACCGTGGCCGGGTCCGAGAGGGTCTCGGCGTGCTTCCCGTACCCGACGGCCTCGAGGTACCTCGCGTTCATGACCTGCTCGAACTGTCCCCCGATCGGGACGGCGAGGAGCGGCTTGTGGAGGTAGACGGTCTCGCCCATGAGCGTGAACCCGCCCGGGCCGATGACGGCGCGCGCGCTCGCGAGATCGTCCACGAAGCCCGCTTCGGAGAATGGGCGGTAGGTGAGGTTGCCCTCGACGACGTCCGCGTCCACCTTGCGCAGGCCGTAGATGCGGCACGGGAGCCCCGTCTTCGCGAGCGTCTCGCCGAGGCCCTCGTTGCCGACCGCGTTTTGGTACACGAGCAGGTGGTCGCCCCGCGTGGATTTCGCGGCGAGGATCTCGGGGCGCAGGATGGGCGGGAACAGCCGAGTGTGGGGCTTGCGGATCTTCGGCTCGAAGAACGTCGTGATGAAGTACTCGTCGCAGAACGGGAGCTTGCCCTTCACGAACGTCTTCGCGATTTGGAAGTCCGTCTCGTGGCCCTCGTAGATCTTCGGATCGTGCTCGCACCGATTGAGGATCTGCATGTTGTCGATCGAGACGACCGGGACGCGGTGCGCCTTCGCGTAGAGGTACGTCCACGATTCGAAGTCGCTGATGACGATCTCCGGCTTCAGCGAGGAGAACGTGCTGAAGTACGCGGCGATGTTCTGGGGCACGCCCATCGTCCCGGCGAGCACGTTGGACCAGAGCGTCCGCCCGCGGCGCACCCGGTTCTCTTCCTGCACGATGTGGAACCCGTGGATCCGCTTCACGCCGGTGAACCGCTTCGCGAGGAACTCGACGGCTCGGCCGCTCGCCATGATCGCGATCTCGTGCCCCTCTTTGACGAGGTGATCCAGGATCACGCGCGAGCGCATCGCGTGCCCCATCCCTTCGCCGACCACGCCGTAGAGGATTCGCATCGTCAGAGATCCTTGATTTTCCAGGCTCCGCGCTCGCGCACGAAGCTCACTGCGTTCCCGGATCCGTAGGCCATCGACGCGAACTCCCCGGTCTCCTCGATGTTCGCGGTCGGCAG
This sequence comes from Polyangiaceae bacterium, assembly GCA_046351395.1. GTDB lineage: Bacteria > Myxococcota_A > Polyangia > Polyangiales > Polyangiaceae > CAYYKK01. The sequence continues at coordinate 32,477 of JAXLYP010000026.1, read as the reverse complement.
CGCCGCCTTGAGCGCCTGCACGGTCCGGTTCATCCGGTCGTGCATCGGACCTTCCCACGCCTCCTTGATGAGATCGGCGGTGAGGGATCCGTCCGACGGATGAGGGGGGGCCGGCGGGCCTGCGCTCGGCGATCCGCTTGGTGAGGCGCTCGGCGCGCTCGACGGGGACGCGGAGGCCGCGGGCGGCGCGGGCGCGTCCTTCGCGGGCGTATCCCCGAAGTCGGAGTCCAGCCCGTCGCGCTCCGCGTCCGGCACGTACCTCAGGATGACGTCGTAGCGCTTGCGCTCGAACGCGCGGATGAACCCGACGAGCGCCTGCCTCGGCGTGCCTTGGCTGTAGAGGTCGACCGCGGACGCGTCGACGCGCCACCGCCCGTCCTCGAACACCATGCGGAGCTCTTCACCGCTCGGGACGGTGACCGTGGCGACGACCACCGGATCGGTCGTGGGACGCGTGAGCGAGCGCGCGACCTCGATCACCTCGGTCGGGTTCTCGGTCACCGCGCGGCGGAACGCCTCGAGCGTGAGGGAGCGCTTCGCGTCGTCGCTCAGGTAGCGGTACGCGTCGTCGATCCGGTTCTCCTCGAGGGCGCGCGCGTACCCGCGCAGCGCGTCGTTCGGGCCTTGCTCGTACGTCGAGCTGCTGCACGACGCCGCGACGGAGGCGGTGCCGCAAGTGATCACGGCCGCGAGAGCGACCCATGTGACCCGACGCATGGCGCGATTCGTAACACGGAATCCGGCGCCGGGGGCGTCGCAGAATGGAGTAGGCTACGCGCGAACATGACCGAGGAACGCGGCGCTTGATCATGAGCGACGACGAAGCCGAGCCGACCGCGCTGTCTCCCAGCATCGACGTCAAGGACGTGGCGGGGGACGATTTCCTCTTCCATCTCTATCGGGGGAGCGAGCTCCTCCAGGACAACCGCGTCCACGAGGCGAAGCTCGAGCTCGAGCAGGCGCTCTCCGTGCAGCCGCGCGACGCGAAAGGCCAGGATCTCCTCGCGATCGTGTACTTCCGCCTGGGGCTCTACCCGCGCGCGATCGCGATCTACGAGAGCCTCATCGCGATGTACCCCCAGTCGGCGACGCCGCGCCTGAACCTCGCGCTCTGCTACCTGAAGACGGGGCAAGCCGCCGGGGCGCGCGTGGAGCTCGAGCGGGTCCTCGAGCTGAGCCCCCGCCACAGCCGCGCGTGGGGGTACCTCGGCCTCGCGTTCCAACGCCTCGGCGACTACGAGCGCGCGTGTCACGCGTTCCTCACGGGCGGACACGAGGTGATGGCGCGCCGCCTCATGGACATGGTCGGCGTGCCCCCGCAGCGCGAGCCCGAGCGACACTCCGTCCGCGCGAGCACGGATCCGGATGGGGAGCGCGGGCTCGTGAACCGCGCCGCGAGCGACGCGCTCGAGGAGATCGACCGTCAGGCCGCGTTCCGCACGGACGCGGGCGCGGAGACGGGCGCCTCCACGTCGGGCACGTGGGCGGCCGTCGAGCCGGGGAGGGAGCGCGTCGCGAACGGCGACTCCGGCCGAGGCTTGTCGCCCTCGCTGCTCCCTTCGCTCGCGCCGAGCGAGTCGCTCCTCCCGCCCGTGTCGACGCGGATGGACCTCGATTTCCCGCTGCCGCCGCCGCCGGAGCCCGCGCACTTCGATCCTCCGCCGCAATCCGTCCGCCCCGAGGCGGATCCGGGCATGGCGAACGCAGGCCCGGATCTCGTCCCGAGCCTCCTGCCGCACCTCGAGCCTCCCGAGAGCCCCGAGGTGTTCGCGCGGCGCATCCTCCTCGTGTTCCCCCGGCTCCACAACGCCGCGCTCCACCCGACGGGGCTCGTCGTGCTCAAGTCCACGGGCCTGCTCGCGGTGCGGTTCGAGATGGTCCGCGCGATGTCGTTCCCCGCCGGAATGACGACGCGGATGCTCTCGCGCAGGGCTCGGGGCCGCGATCTGGACGAGCCGCTCGGTGGGCCGGCGTCGCCGCTCTTCGAGCTCGGGGGCACGGGCGAAGTCGTCCTCGGCCCGAACGTGGGGACGCACCTCGCGGTCCTCCGCGCGACCTCGGAGCCCATGTTCACGCGCGAGACCGCGCTCGCGGCGATCGAGGGCCCGCTCGTCTACGAGAGCGGACGCCTCGCGGGGAGCGACGGTGAGGTGGTCCAGATGATCCAGCTCCGCTCGGGCGAGGGCCCCGAGAGCGGGAGCCCCTCCGTCGTTGTGCTCAGCCTGCCGAACCCCACCGCGGCGCTCGAGGTCACGCCCGCGAAGCCCGTCCTGCTGCGCACGCACGCGGTGATCGGCTGGACGGGGCGGATCACGCCGCGCAACTTGCCGCCCAGCGAGGCGCCTGGGAAGGCGAGGGGGTTCGTCTCGCTCACGGGCGAAGGGATGGTCTTGCTCGATGGCCGATGAACCCCGGCGCCCCTCGCGAGCCTCCCTCCCGGGCCCGGATGGGGGCCCGCCGCTCAGCAGGCGCGCGGCGCGCCGCGCCGAGAAGCGCCGCGACCGGACCGAACGGCGCGAGATGGCGCGGAAGAACCGCAAGACGCTCTGGGAGGACGCGCGGAACCTCCCGAACCTGCTGACGTTCGCCCGGATCCTGATGATCCCGATCGTCCTCCTCCTGCTCGGCCGGGGGACCCCGCGTGACTGCTATTGGGCCGCTGCGGTGTACTCGCTCGCCGCGATCACGGACGCGATCGACGGATGGCTCGCGCGCCGGCAGGGGCTCGTGAGCGTCCTCGGGAAGTTCCTCGATCCGTTGGCCGACAAGCTGATCGTCGCTGCGACGCTCGTGTGGCTCATCCCCATGGGCAGGATCGAGCCCTGGGCGGTCGCGCTCCTTCTCATCCGTGAGATCACGATCACGGCGCTCCGGTCCATCGCGTCGACCGAAGGCCTCGTCATCGCCGCGGGGGACGGCGGCAAGTCGAAGACGGCGCTCCAAATGATCGGGATCGTGTGCCTGATCCTCGGGTACCCGTATCACCTCCACGCCGGGTTCTACGACTTCGGCGTCGTCGACCTCGTGAACGTCGGGCGCCTCCTGATCTACGCGTCCCTCGTGTTCTCCATCACGAGCGCCGTGAGCTACGTCGGCCTCTTCGTGGACGCGATCGACAAGAAGAAGGCGTGATGGTAATCAGCCCTCCGATGCCTTCTGGAACGCAGCCCGCACGCCCGTCCTCCCGCTCCCGGCGGTCGCTTCGATTCGGCGTGGCGGGGCTCCTCGGCCTCGGTCTCGCCCTCACGCTCGGCGCACCGGCGTGCTCGAGTCAGGGCGAGGGAGAGCGCTGCGAGCGGAAGAACGGCAACAACGACTGCGCGGACGGCCTCGTCTGCAAGAGCGGCAAGGATCTCGGCGGGAACGCGGACATCTGCTGCCCGACGGGCAACAGCAACAACCCGGAGTGCAACCCGGGCATCGGCACGTCGTCGAGCACGGGTGGTGAGACGGGCTCCACCACGGGTGATTCGTCGTCCGGTTCGGGATCGGGGTCGACCTCGGGCGCGACGACTTCCGCCGCGACGACGGGGAGCACGTCCTCGGGCGGCACGGGCGGCGCCGGCGGAGCGATGAGCTCGACGGGGACGATGAGCTCGACCGGGACGATGTAGCTCCGCGCGACGTCACCGCGGACGGCGTAGCTCAGCCCCCTTCGAGGCGCTGACCGAGATCGTCGCCGGTCGCCGCGTCGAGGACCTCGACGTAGCGCCCATAGGCTTCCCACCCGGAGACGACGACCCATGCGCCTTCGACGCGCACGTCGAGGTCGTTGTAGTACTCGCTGTGATCCACCGGTCCGAGCGCGAAGAGCGGTCGCGACCAGAGGAACCGACCTCGCGCCGCGTCGTACGCGCTCACGACCGCGCCCGAGGCGATGGCGCAGTAGGTGACGACGTAGAGACGATCTCCGGCGGCCGCGAGCGCGCCGCTCGGGACGAACTGCTCCGCGAGGTCGATCCCCCACGTGCGCGCTCCGTGCGCCGTGCAGGCGAGGTGCGATCGGCTCGCCTCCTGATCGAAGTCGAAGGAGCACGTGGCCCCCGACGGAAGGTCGATGGACACGCGCGAGCGGCGCCGCGGGCTCGTCCCGTCGAACTGGAACTTCACGCTCTCCGCTCGCCCGGGGTGCGGGGGTGGATTGGCGATGGGGTTCGCGGGCGCGGGGTCGCGGTGCTCGGGGTCGATCGCGGAGCTCGCGATCGTCGCGCCCGTGATCGGGTCGATCTCCTCGATGTATTGGCCCGACGACTCCCACCCGAGCACCCGCAGGCGCCCGCTCGCGAGGCGGAGCTCGACGGCGTTCGCGCCGTCCCGTGCGCTCGCGCGACCCACGCCCACGAGTCGGTTCCGCCAGGCGATGGTGCCGCTCTTCAGCTCGTACGCGACGACCTCACATCCCGAGGCGACGTTCGAGAACCAGGCGACGTAGAGGTGCGTCGAGTCCGCCGCGAGGACGGCGTCCCGGTCGTCGTGCGCGGCCTCGTCGTACCCCCAGCGACGCGCGCCGTCGGGATCCGTACACGCGATCCCGATCGTCTGTCCGCCGCGATCCTCGCGGAGCCGACACGGACCGTAAGGGGTCTCCACCAGCTCTTGGCGCGGGGGCGTGGGCGCTCGGCCCACGGCGACGCGCGAGGGGCCGGGAGGGACCGGGACCCCCGCGCTCGCTCCACTGCAGCCCGCGAGGGCCATCGCGAGCAGGAGCGCGACGCGCCTCACGTGTCCGCGCGGAGCGCCTCGAGCTCGCGCGTCGCGCGGCCCGTGACGGTGCGAGCGCAGAGCCGCACGAACGCGCGCGCGGCCCAGAGCGGGTGGCCGAAGTTCTTCGGTCGATCGCCTTGGAACACGGGGTGCCCACCCACCGCGAGGAGCGCCGCCGCGCTCGCGCCGAGCGCGAGGGGCACGATCCGTCGCGAGCGCGCCGCGATCGCGAGGCCGGCTGTGGCGGCGACCAGCGCCGTCACGTGTGCCCAGCGGTTCGCGGAGCTCGGGTGATCCGCCAGGAATTTTCTCCAGAACGCCTCGAAGTCCTCGGGCGCGTCCGTCGGCTCGCTCATGCGCGCGGAGCATAGCGCACGCGCGCTGCGCGTCAGCGGCGGCGCTTCCCGTGGGCGCCGTAGGCGCGCGTGAAGCGCGCCACGTGACGCTCGACGAACGCGCCGACGTCGAGCGGTCGGCAGGTGTCCCCGGCGAGCGCGTGTTGGTGCAGGAGCGCGACCAACAGCGGGGAGAGGAACGCGAGCGCCGCGGTGCGCACGTCGAGTTCGTCGGCGGGATCGAGATCCGCCTCCCCCCGCCGAGCGTGGACGCGCAGGCGCTCCTCCAGAGCGCGAACCGTGGGTTCGAGCACACCCTCGAGGTACCCCGGCCCTGCGACGCGGTCGTGCATCCCCGCGGACATGCCCGCGGTGAAGAGGCGCCCGACCCCGAACGCCACCCACGCGTGCGCGAGCCGGGTCGCGAGCGCCGTGAGGGACGTCGCGAGGTCCATGTCACCGGGATCGGCGACGGACGCGACGTACGCGTGCGCCTCGGCGGGCACCTCCCGAAGGGCCGCGGCGAGGGCTCCGGATCGATCCTGGAAGTAGTGCTTGATCGTGGGGATCGAGACGTCCGCCTCGCGCGCCAGATCGTGGAGCGAGCACACGGCGCCCTCGCGGATCACCGCGCGCCGCATCGCGAGCGCGAGCTCGCGCCGCCGCGCCTGATGGAGCGGGCTCACCACGCCCTTGGGACGCCCGACGTTCTTGGAAACCAGAGCGACCTGCCTCCGTATTTGCTATCACGAGTATGATAATGAATGCAAACGCCCGCAATGCAGCGCCGTCGTTCCCCGGGTTCGCGGACGTGTGGACCCCCGTCGCGCTCAGCTCCGAGGTCACGGACACCCCGTTCCCCGTCGTCGTCGCGGGGACGCGGGTCGTGTTGTTTCGGGACGCGAAGGGGATCGTCGCCGCGCTCCTCGATCGCTGTCCGCACCGCGGCGTGGCGCTCTCGCTGGGGCGCGTGAACGATGGCTGCATCGAGTGCCCGTTCCACGGATGGCGCCTCGACCGTTTCGGGAGCGTGGCGCACGTGCCCTGGAACCCGGATGCGAAGGTCTCGAAGCTCGGGGGCGTCGCGCTGCCGACGCGGGAGCGGGCGGGCCAGATCTTCCTCTACACGGGGCTCGCCCCGGAGTCGGAGCCCCTCGTCAGCGACAAGCTCGAGGATCCGCGCGTCCGCGTGAGCGGCACGCGCGTCGAGTGGGCGTGCCACTGGACGCGAGCGATGGAGAACATGCTCGACTGGGCGCACCTGCCGTTCGTTCATCGCAAGACGATCGGCAAGGCGCTCGCGCCGCGATCGTCGGGGCGCCTCGACATCCACTGGGAGGAGACGCCGTACGGCGCCACGAGCCACATCGAGGTGGATGGAAAGCCCGAGGCGGGCCGACTCGAGATGCGGTGGCCGAACCAGATGAACCTCTTCATCCCGATCCCCGGCCGGTCCCTCGTCCTCGCCGTGGCGTGCGTGCCGCGGGGCGAGCGCTCCACCACGATGTTGCTCTTCATGGCGCGGAGCTTCCTGAAGAGCCCGCTCCTCGACCCCCTGTTCAACCGGAAGAACATCGAGATCGCCGAGGAAGACCGCGCGATCGTGGAGTCGTCCGATCCGGGGGAGGTGCCGCCCGCGGCGCTCGAGCAGTCCGTCCGGACGGACGCGCTGACGCTCCACTTCCGGAAGCGGTACGACCGCGAGCTCCGCGCCGCGAGCGAGCGGCGTTCCCTCATGGCGGCCGAAGCGTGACGCTGGGAGGGGGGCGGTCCTTCCCTCGTAGAGCGTGCGTTTTCGCGTCGGATTGGAGACCTCTTGCGCGTACGTAGGAGCGCCGCTAGGTTGCGCCGCCTTCGACGCTTCAGCCGGTCCCCATCGTCTAGCCCGGCCCAGGACTCAGCCCTTTCAAGGCTGCTACGCGGGTTCGAATCCCGCTGGGGACGCTCCTCAGATCCGTGTCGCCGGGAATGTTGCGCCGTCTCGCTCGGTGCACCACGCGTCGGTCGAAGCGTGAGCGCTTGGCAGGCGATCGGCGGCGAGGCGGGTATCGGGGGTGCGGCAGCGCGCGCCGACCGTGGCTCCGAACCTCACCGCGCCGACGCCTCTCTGTGAGGTCCGCGTCGGAGCCTCCGATCGCCCGCGCTACGGATTCTGCTCGACCACGAGATCGTTCACGACCTTCTCGACGCCGAGGAGCCCGGTCGCGATCTCGACCGCGAGCCGGAGCGCGCGCGCGTCGCCGACGACGCCGGAGAGCTCGACCACGCCCTCGTTCACCGCGACGTTCACGCCGCTCGCGTCGAACTCCATGTTCGCGAGCTCCGCGAGGAGCTGTTCTCGGAGGAGCTCGTCGCTCCTCGCGCCCACGGTTTGACCCTGCGCTTCGGCGCCACGGGGCGGGGGCCACACGTCACCGTGGTAGCCGAGCGTCATGCGAAGGAACTCTTTGCCGCCATCGTCCGGACGCGGCGGCGGAAGAGGTGGCATCGGAGGAGTTGCTGGCTTGTCCATGACCCTCGTGTGAAGCAACCCGCCTACCAAATCGATCGCGCGCGCAAGGACGCCACAGCACGCGTCGACTGAGGCAGGACGCCACACAAAAGAGACCGACAAAATACGCTCGGATCGAGCTCCTTTCGCCTCGAGGGATGCGACCATCTACCGGAGACAGACGCATGACCCACTCCGTCGACACGGCGCCGAAGAGCGCCCACGCACCGCCGCCCATGTTGACCTCCGAGCACGGGGAGATCGCGCTCTCCGACACGTTCGCGCGCGACCTCCTCACGTCGCTCATGCGCTTCAAGGACGGTGACTTCACCGCGCGCATGCCCGTCTCGCACGTCGGCGTCGAAGGGAAGATCGCCGACGTCTTCAACGAGATCCTCGGCGTGAGCCAGCGACGCGCCGCCGAGACGGCGCGCGTCTGCCGCGTCGTCGGCAAGGAGGGCAAACTCAAGGAGCGGATGCGCGTCCCCGGCGCCGTCGGGGGTTGGTCCGACGAGGTCGACGCGCTCCACACGCTCGTCGACGATCTCGTCTGGCCGACGACCGAGGTGACACGCGCCGTCGGCGCCGTCGCGAAGGGCGACCTCACCCAAGCGATGGCGCTCGACGTCGACGGACGGAACCTCGAGGGCGAGTTCCTCCGGTCCGCGCAGCTCGTGAACAAGATGATCGAGCAGCTCTCCGTCTTCACGAGCGAGGTCACGCGCGTCGCGCGCGAGGTCGGCACCGAAGGGAAGCTCGGAGGCCAAGCGCAGGTGAAGGGCGTCTCCGGCGTCTGGAAGGACCTCACCGAGTCCGTCAACCAAATGGCCGGCAACCTCACCGCGCAGGTCCGCAACATCGCGGAGGTCACCATCGCCGTCGCGAGCGGCGATCTCTCGAAGAAGATAACCGTCGACGTCCGCGGCGAGATCCTCCAACTCAAAGAAGCCATCAACACGATGGTCGAGCAGCTCCGGTCGTTCGCGTCCGAGGTGACGCGCGTCGCGCGCGAGGTCGGCACCGAAGGCCGCCTCGGCGTGCAGGCCGTCGTGCCCGGCGTCGCCGGCACGTGGAAGGACCTCACCGACTCCGTCAACGCGATGGGGACGAACCTCACCGCGCAGGTCCGCAACATCGCCGAGGTGACGACCGCCGTCGCGCGCGGCGATCTCAGCCGGAAGATCACCGTCGACGTGAAGGGCGAGATCCTCGAGCTGAAGAACACCATCAACACGATGGTCGATCAGCTCCGCTCGTTCGCGAGCGAGGTCACGCGCGTCGCGCGCGAGGTCGGCACCGAGGGGAAGCTCGGTGGCCAGGCCGAGGTGCAAGGCGTCGGCGGCACGTGGAAGGACCTCACCGACTCCGTCAACGTCATGGCCGCGAACCTCACCAACCAGGTGCGCGGCATCGTGAAGGTCGTGACGGCCGTCGCGAACGGCAACCTCCGCCAGCGCCTCACCGTCGAGGCGAAGGGCGAGGTCGCGGCGCTCGCCGAGACGATCAACAACATGACCGACACGCTCGCGACGTTCGCCGAGCAGGTCACGAACGTCGCGCGCGAGGTCGGCGTCGACGGTCGACTCGGTGGTCAGGCGAACGTGCCCGGCGCCGCGGGCACGTGGAAGGACCTCACCGGCAACGTCAACCTGCTCGCGGCGAACCTCTCGACCCAGGTCCGCGCGATCGCGGAGGTCGCGACCGCCGTCACGAAGGGCGATCTGACCCGCTCGATCCAGGTCGACGCGCGCGGTGAGGTCGCCGAGCTGAAGGACAACCTCAACACGATGATCGACAACCTGCGCGCGACCACGGATCGCAACCAGGAGCAGGACTGGCTGAAGACGAACCTCGCGAAATTCACGCGCATGCTCCAGGGGCAGCGCGATCTCGTGACGGTCAGCAAGACGCTGCTCTCCGAGCTCTCGCCCCTCGTCGACGCGCAGCAGGGCGCGATCTACCAGATGGAGCGGAACGACCCCGGCGAGGTCGGCGAGACCGGGGACCCGAAGGTGCTGCGGCTCCTCTCGGGCTACGCGCAGCGCCCCGATCAGCCCGAGCGGATCGGGCTCGGGGTCGGGCTCGTCGGGCAGTGCGCGTCCGAGAAGCAGCGCATCCTGCTCCACGACGTGCCGCCCAACTACACGCAGGTGCTCTCGAGCCTCGGCTCCGCGCCTCCGAAGAGCATCGTCGTGCTGCCCGTGCTCTTCGAGGGCGAGACCATGGCCGTCATCGAGCTCGCGGCGCTCCGGCCGTTCACGAACACGCACCTCGCGTTCCTCGATCAGCTCACGCAGTCGATCGGCGTCGTGCTCAACACCATCGAGGCGACGATGCGGACCGAGAACCTCCTCCTGCAGTCGCAGCAGCTCACGAGCGAGCTCCAGACGCGGCAGATCGAGCTCCAGCGCACGAACGAGGAGCTCGCGTCGAAGGCGAAGCAGCTCGCGGAGCAGAACGCGGAGGTCGAGCGCAAGAACAAGGAGGTCGAGCACGCGCGGCGCGCGCTCGAGGAGAAGGCGGCCGAGCTCGCGCTCACGAGCAAGTACAAGTCCGAGTTCCTCGCGAACATGTCGCACGAGCTCCGCACCCCGCTGAACTCCATCCTCATCCTCGGCCAGCAGCTCGCGGACAACGTCGGCGGCAACCTGACGATGAAGCAGACCGAGTTCGCGAAGAACATCCACTCCGCGGGCACCGATCTGCTGACGCTCATCAACGACATCCTCGATCTGTCCAAGATCGAGTCCGGCACGGTGACCGTCGAGCCGGAGGACATCACGTTCCACTCGCTCCGAGACACCGTCCACCGAACGTTCCACCACATCGCCGAGTCGAAGAACCTCGCGTTCAACGTGGAGATCGACGGCGCGCTACCGCGCTCGTTCACCTCCGATCCGAAGCGCCTCCAGCAGATCCTCAAGAACCTCCTCTCGAACGCGTTCAAGTTCACCGCGCAGGGCCAAGTCCTGATGCGCGTGAAGGCGATGACGAGCGGGTGGTCCCCCGATCACCCGGTGCTCGGGAAGGCGACGTCCGCGGTCGCGTTCATGGTCGCGGACAGCGGCATCGGCATCGCGCCGGAGAAGCAGAAGCTCATCTTCGAGGCGTTCCAGCAGGCGGACGCGGGGACGAGCCGAAAGTACGGCGGGACCGGGCTCGGTCTCGCGATCAGCCGCGAGCTCGCGTCCCTCCTCGGCGGAGAGATCCGGCTCACGAGCACGCCCGGGCAGGGCAGCACGTTCACGCTCTACCTGCCGCTCTCGTACACGGGACCGGTGCAGCAGATCCTCACCGCTGCTGCGCCGCACGCGAACCCACCCATCCTCCGCCCCGCTTCGTCGCGCGAGCAGCTGCCCGTCCTCACCGTCTCGAAGGTCGAGGAGGCGATCCTCGACGACCGCGACGACCTCGATCCCGGGGACTCCGTGCTCCTCATCGTCGAGGACGACCCGCACTACGCGCGCATCCTCCTCGGGATCGCGCGCGAGAAGGGGTTCAAGGGCGTCGTCGCGACGCGCGGGCAGCAAGCGCTCGCGCTCGCGCGCGACATCGTCCCCACGGCCATCACGCTCGACGTGTTCCTCCCCGACATGCTCGGCTGGACGGTCCTCAACAACCTCAAGCTCGACGCGCGCACGCGCCACGTGCCCGTCCAGATGCTGTCCGTCGAGGAGGAGCGGCAGCACGGCCTCTCGCACGGCGCGCTCAGCTACCTCGTGAAGCCCGCGACGACTGGCGAGCTCGAGAGCGCGCTCGTGCGCCTGAAGACGTACGTCGCGCCGCACACCAAGCGCCTCCTCATCGTCGAGGACAACGAGCGCGAGCGGGCCAGCATCGTCGCGCTGCTCGACCACGACGACATCGAGATCGAAGCCGTCGGGACGGGAGGTGAGGCGCTCGCGGCGCTCGGTCGCGAGGGCTTCGACTGCTGCGTGGTCGACCTCCGGCTCCCCGACATGAGCGGCTTCGAGCTCCTCGAGAAGCTCCAGAAGGACGCGCGCTACGTCGACCTCCCGATCGTGGTGTTCACCGGCAAGGAGCTCGACTCCGCCGAGGAGGCGAGGCTACGCGCGGTCGCGAAGAGCATCGTCCTCAAGGACGTGCAGTCGCCCGAGCGGCTGCTCGACGAGACGGCGCTCTTCCTCCACCGCGTCATCTCGGATCTCCCCGAGGACAAGCGGCGGATGATCGACCGCCTGCACGGCTCCACGGAGGCGCTCCGCGGGCGCAAGGTGCTCGTCGTCGACGACGACGCGCGCAACATCTTCGCCCTCACGACGGTGCTCGAGTCGCAGGACATGGAGGTCCTCTCCGCGACGAACGGCCGCCAGGCGATCGATCTCATCCACGCGACGCCGGATCTCGGCGTCGTCCTCATGGACATCATGATGCCCGAGATGGACGGGTACGAGACGATGCGCGAGATCCGAAAGGACCCGAAGCTCCGGACGCTGCCGATCCTGGCGCTCACGGCGAAGGCGATGAAGGGCGATCGCGAGAAGTGCCTCGACGCGGGCGCCTCCGACTACATCGCCAAGCCCGTCAACACGGACCAGCTGCTCTCCCTGCTCCGGGTGTGGCTCCACCGATGAACGATCCCATCGACATCCTCCTCGTCGACGACGAACCGCGGAACCTCGACGCCCTCGAGAGCGTCCTCGAGGATCCCGCGTACCGCCTGCTCCGCGCGGAGACGGCGGATCGTGCGCTGAAGCTGCTCCTCGAGCACGACGTGGCGGCGATCGTCCTCGACATCAAGATGCCCGGGATGAGCGGGTTCGAGCTCGCGCAGACGATCAAGAGCACCAAGAAATTCCGGCAGGTGCCGATCCTCTTCCTGACCGCGTACCACGTGGACGATCAGGACGTCATCGCGGGCTACGGCGCAGGCGCGGTCGACTACCTCACGAAGCCCACGAACCCGCAGATCCTCCGCCACAAAGTCGAGGTGTTCGCAGATCTCTTCCGCAAGACGCGCGCGCTCGCGGAGCTGAACGAGCGCCTCGAGGAGCGCGTGCGCGAACGGACGGCGGAGCTCGAGAAGTCGGAGGCCGCGCTCCGATCGACGGGGAAGCAGAAGGACGAGTTCCTCGCGATCCTCGCGCACGAGCTGCGCAACCCTCTCGCGCCGCTCCGCACCGGGCTCGACGTGCTGATCGCGGGGCAGGCGAACGGCAAGCCGGCGCCGGCGCGCACGCTCGCCGCGATGAACCGGCAGCTCGATCACATGGTGCGGCTCATCGACGACCTGCTCGACATCTCCCGCATCGGTCGGGGCGTGCTCGAGCTCAAGCGCCAACGGGTCGACCTCGTCGCGGTGGTCCACGGAGCGGTCGAGAGCGCGCGCCCGTTCTTCGATCGGCGCGAGCACCGAGTGACCGTCCGCGTCTCGGAGGGGACGTTCGTCCACGCGGATCCGACGCGCGTCACGCAGATCCTCGGCAACTTGCTTCACAACGCGGCGAAGTTCACGCCCGATGGGGGACAGATCGACGTCGAGCTCACGCGGCGAGGACGGCCTCGCGAAGATCCAGGACGGACTCGGCGTCGGCATCCCGGCCGACCAGCTCGACCGGGTCTTCGACATGTTCGCGCGCATCCAAGGGCCGGGATCGCAGTCCGAGCAAGGGCTCGGGATCGGTCTCGCGCTCGCGCGGCAGCTCGCGACGCTCCACGGAGGGACGCTCACGGCGGCGAGCGCAGGCGAGAAGCGCGGCGCGTCCCTGACGCTCGCGCTCCCGGCGCTCGCGTCGACGGGCGCTCCGTCGGGCACGTCCGAGCGACCCGCGCCCGTGCGGAGCGACGGAGCGGCGCTGAAGGTCGTCATCGTCGAGGACAACGAGGACATCGCGGAGACAATGACCGATCTGCTGTCCGATCTCGGGTACGACGTGAAGGCCGCGCGCACCGGGACGGAGGGCGTGACCGTGACCCGGGACTCCGAGCCGGACGTCGTCCTCTGCGACATCGGGTTGCCGGGGATGGATGGCACGGAGGTGTGCCGCGCGATCCGCGCGCTTCCGCTCGCTAAGCAACCCGTCATGGTCGCGCTCACCGGTTGGGGACGAGAGGACGACCGCCGCCGCACGCGCGAGGCCGGCTTCGATCATCACCTCGTCAAGCCCGTGACCTCCAACGTCCTGCTCGACCTATTGAAGTCCATCCACGCCTGATCCCGGGAGGCGGACGATCGCTCGTCCGCCGCCGCCGGGTCCCCGCCCGAGTCGACGCGCATGCCTCGCGCGGATGCCACGAGCGGCTCGATGCGAGGCTCGCGGCTCCTGGAGCACCGAACAGGGTGAAACGCCACGTGTGCGCCCGACTTCGGCGAGAACCACGCGGCCTCGTCGCTGTGCATCCTCAGATGACGAGGAGTCGTCTTCTCGGTGCTCGCTCCTCGGGCGCGCGCCTCTCCCTCGAACTCGAGCACATTCGTTCGGGTTTCAACCTGTTCGGTGCTCTAGGGTCGCTTCGCGTACGCCGAGCCGAGCGGGCCGCTCCCCACGACCGAGATGCCCTTCATGCGCTCGGCCTCCGCGGCGGCGATCGCTTCGCGCTCTCGTCGCGCGCGGCGGCGGCGCACGAGGAAGACGACGAGGACGATCGCGAGGATGAACCCCGCGCCTCCGAGCACGACCGGAAGGATCCAGCTCGTGTTGACCTTCTTCGGCTCGGGCCGAGGCTTGTCCAGCGTGGGCGCCTCGACCGAAACGGACTGCAGCGCTCGCGTGAACGCCTCGCCCGCGGTCACCGGGAAGCGGTTCGGCGCGAGGATCGCGACGACGAACGCGCCGTCGTTGACGGGGATCAGCGCGACCATCGCGCGCAGCGTGATCCCTCCGGCGGGGAAGGACAGATCGACCTCGGGCACGGTCATCGCGCCCACCTGCGCCATGCGCCGACCGTGTTCGAACGGCTTCGGCCCACGATCGGTCGACGACTGCCCGGTGAGATCGTCGAGCATCGCGTCGTACTGATCGGGGCGCGGCGTGCTCGTTCGGTCCTGTCGCTGGACGATGAAGACGAGCGGCTTGCCCTCGTCCATGATCACGGCCTCGCCGATGAGCGTGGAGTCCGAGCGTCCCGCGCCGAACACGACGGCGTCGAGGTCGATCTTCTCGCAGTCCTTCCCGTTCACGCGATCGACTGGAAACAGGATGCACACCTTCTGTCCCGGCTTCGCGGGGATGTCGATCTCGAAGCTTCCCTTCGGATCGCTGAACGTGTCGGCGAGCGCGCGCGGCGCGACGAGGAGCGACAGCGCGACGATCGGCAAGAGGCGTAGGAATCGGCGCACGCGGGCCCATAGTCGCACGCCCGAGCGACCGCCCTCGCAGCAATTCCGCGGAGCGCTGCGATCGAGCGCCTTGGGCGCGCCCGTCGAGTTCTGCGGACGGACCCGCGGCCGATCGGATGACGCGCGAGGCGTGATCCCGCCCGCCGGAGCGAGTCCGCCGATAGACTCGAGGGCATGAGCGACGCGACCCGCACTCAGCCGGCGACGTGCACCTTGTGCGAGGCGACGTGCGGCATCCTCGTCGACGTGGAGGGCGATCGCGTGACGGGGATACGCGGCGACGCGGCCGATCCGCAGAGCCGCGGCTACATCTGCCCAAAGGCGACGGCGCTCGCGGATCTCCACCACGATCCCGATCGCCTGCGGACGCCCCTCGTTCGTGAGGGCGGCGAGCTCCGAGCCGCGTCGTGGGACGAGGCGCTCACGCGCGCGGGCGCCGGCCTCCGGAGCGTCCGCCACCACCACGGCCGAGACGCCGTCGGCCTCTACTACGGCAACCCGACCGCTCACAACCTGGGGCTCCTGAGCTACGGCCTCGCGTTCACGCGCGCGCTCCGCACGCGGAACCTGTACTCGGCGTCCACCGCGGATCAGATGCCCCAGATGCTCGTCTCCGAGCGGATGTACGGGCACCTCGGCTTGGTCCCCGTCCCGGATCTCGACCGCACCGACCACCTCCTGATCGTCGGCGCGAACCCGCTCGTGTCGAACGGGTCGCTCATGACCGCGCCGGACATGAAGCGTCGGCTCCGCGCGATCCGTGCGCGCGGCGGCCGCGTCGTCGTGATCGATCCGCGTCGCACGGAGACGGCCGAGGCCGCGGACGAGCACGTGTTCGTCCGCCCCGGGACGGACGCCTTCGTGCTCCTCGCCATGCTCCGCGTCCTCTTCGACGAGGGGCTCGTGGAGCTCGGGCGCCTCGCCGCGATGACCGATGGCGTCGATGCGGTCGAGCGCGCGTGCCGCCCGTTCACGCCCGCGCGCGTCTCCCCCGTCACGGGCGTGAGCCCGGACGCCATCGCGCGTCTCGCGCGCTCGTTCTCGGGCGCCGCGCGCGCGGCGGCCTATGGGCGCGTCGGGATGTGCACGCAGCGCCACGGCTCGACGAGCGCCTGGCTCGTCCAGGTGTTGAACATCCTCACCGGGCGGCTCGACGCGGAGGGCGGGCTGATGTTCACGACGCCCGCGATCGAGTTGCTCCACGTGCTCGCGAAGGTGGGGATGGGGCAGGGGTACGATCGGTTCCGAAGCCGCGTGCGCGGCCTGCCGGAGAACCGCGGGGTGAGCTCCCGATCGCCGCGCTCGCGGAGGAGATCGAGGTCGCGGGCCCTGGCCAAGTACGCGCGCTCATCACGATCGCCGGCAACCCCGCGCTCTCCGCGCCGAACGGGCCGCGCCTTCGAGCGCGCCCTCGGCACGCTCGATTTCCATGGTCAGCGTCGACGCGTACCTGAACGAGACGACGAGGCACGCGCACGTCGTCTTGCCGCCCGTGTCGCCGCTCTCCAGGTCGCACTACGACCTCGCGTTGAACGCGTTCTCGGTGCGCAACACCGCGAAGTACGTCCCGCCCGTGTTCCTCGGCGCTCGGACGAGCGCCACGATGGGAGATCCTCGCCGCGCTCGCCGCGTCGATCTTCGCGCCGGGCGGTGAGCGCCCTCACGATCTCGCGGCGCGCGCTCGCGGGGATCCTGTCGGTCGGCCCGGCGAGGCGCTCCTCGAGGTCGGCCTCCGCGCGGGGCCGTGCGGGCTCGGCGCGGCGCGCGCGTCCCTGTCGCTCGCCAAGCTGCGCGAGGCTCCGCACGGGCTCGATCTCGGCGCGCTCGAGCCCCAGCTCCCGGGGATCCTCTTCACGGCGCAGAAGCGGATCGCCCTCGCCCCCGTGCTCTTCGTGGACGAATGCGCGGGCCTCGAGGCGGAGCTCGACCGCACTCCGCCTCGAAGGCTCGACGAGCTCGTCCTGGTCGGACGCCGCGAGATGCGGACGAACAACAGCTGGCTCCACAACTCGACGCGCATGGTGAAGGGGCCGCGGCGCTGCACGCTCCGCGTGCACCCGGACGACGCGCGCGCGCGCGGCCTGCCGGACGGCGGGGACGCGCGCGTGCTCCCGCGTCGGTGAGGTCGTCGTCCCCGTCGAAGTGACGGACGAGATGATGCCGGGGGTCGTCAGCCTCCCACATGGCTGGGGACATCACCGCCCCGGCACGCGGATGGGCGCGCGCGCGCGCACGCGGGCGTCAGCATCAACGATCTCACGGACGAGGCGCACCTCGATCGACTCACGGGCACCGCGGCGTTCAGCGGCGTCTCGGTGACGGTCGAGCCCTACGCGCCCTAGAGCACCGACCGGTTTGAATCACCGAGTATTCACGCGATTTCAGGTGCGATCCACACGGCCTCGTCGCTGTGCTCCTCAGATTGTCAGCAGCAGTCTTCCGGTGCGCGCTCCTCGGGCGCGCGCCTCCCACCCAAACTCCCGCGAATCCACCGCTGATTCAAACCGGTCGGTGCTCTAGTTCGCTTCGCGCGCGCCTTCCCTCGGCGAACGAGCGCTCAGGGCGGCGGCTTGGGGCACTCGTCGGTGCTCGTCGTGCGCCCCATCACCCAATCCATCTGGTCGCGGAGCACGAGGGCGCCCTCGGGGTGGATCCCGTGGCCCATCTTGCCGAGCGAGACGAACCGCGCGGGCAGCCCGGCCTTGCAGAGTCGCTTCGTCGTCTTGCGCATGTTCTCCGCGGCTACGTCGAAGTCCTCGGTCGCGAGGAGCACGCGCTGGATCCCGCCGCGCAGGAGCAGCTTCGGATCCGGCTCGACGGACGCGCTCACGAGCACCAAGCCGGTCCACGGCCCGTCGACGAGCGTCTGGACGATGGAGCACGCGGCGTACGCGCCGCGCGAGTTTCCGAGCAACACGTCACCGCGCGCGCGGTCGTCCACCTGCGCGAGGCGCGCCTCCACGGCGTCGAGCGCGTCCCGGATCGTCTTCGACGATGTCCCCAAGATCCAATCGTTCGTGCCCTTCGGGATGTCCTTGTTCGTGCACTCCCCGTTGCCGGTCGGACAGACCGCGACCGCGCGTCCGTCGAGGACGGGACCGAGGAGCGCGCAGATGCCTGGGCCCGTCTCGCACATGCCGTGCATCGCAGTGATGATCGGGACGGGCCCCGCAGGCAGGTCCCTCCCCGCCGAGACGAGCACTTGCTTGCCCGACTTGCTCTCGAGGACGACGTCCCCCTCGAGTCGGGGCGGGCTCTCCGGCGCGGAGGCGGTCGGCTCCGCCGTCGCGATCGCCGTCGGCGCCGGAGGCAGGGGCTCGACCGATGCGACGGCTCGAGGGGTGATCGAGGGCGCCGAGGTCGGCTCGACATGCGCAGGCGCGTGACCCGCGTCGCCACCGCACGCGAGGCCCATCGAGGCCACGATCGACGTCCACCGCTGCGCGCGCACGTCAGCCCTTCGCCGTCCGCCGGGCCTTTGCTGGTGCCTTCACCTCTGCGTTCGGTGTCGGCTTCGCGGTCGCCTTCGGCTTCGCGGTCGCCTTCGCCTTCGCGGTCGCCTTCGCCTTCGCCACGCGTGTCGTGCTGGGGCCCGTGCTCGATGGCGGCGTCTTGCTGGCGGCCTCTTCGCGCGCGCGCGACGACGCGCGCGCGCGAAGCTTCGGCGCCTTCGGCTTGGGCAGCCCGAGGCGGTGCCCTTCGCGGATCACTTCCTCCACGATGTCCCACGGCGCGGCGTCTCGGAGGTCGACCCCGACCCATCCGCTCGGCCCTACGTAGGGCGGCACGTAGAAGCGCTCCGCGTCGATCTCGAGGAGCGCCTCGCGCGCGTCCGCGGTCGATCGACACCAGATCCCGAGTCGACCGTCGCCGTGGTGATCGTCGGCGAACATGAGGAACATTTTCCCTTTCTCGACGCGGAACGTGGGCTCCCCCCAGGACTCTTTCTCGTACACGCCCTCGAGCGCGAGGCAGATCTTCCGGACGCGTTCGAACGCCCGTCGCACGGCGGGCGGATCGTGGAGGTGCTTGGGCGGATGCGCCATGATCGGCGGTCGACGCTCAGGGCGTCATCACGATGCCGTAGTTCCCCGAGGCGTTACCGCCGCCGCTCGTGCTCCCGTCCACGAGGACGAACATGGGGGTGCTCATCATCCCGCCGTAGTTGATCGACTCCGCCGCGGTCCCGCCCTGGTTCGAGCAGGCGGCTTGCGAGCCCGCGTCCCCGCAGGAGGTCCGCGCGTAGAGGACCGAGTTGAAGTTCGTGAGCATCCCGTCCGTCGCGACGTTGATGTTGCCGCTGAACATCGGCGCGACGCGGTACACGACCTCGCCGCCGGGCAGGCCGCCGCACGAGCCCTGGGTGCTGGGCTGGACCCCCGCCGTCGATCCGAGGAACGTCATGCCGACGCCGGACTCGAGCGCGATCGGGATGGGATCCGCGCACGTGCCCGCCGAGAGGTCGAGATCGAGCGAGTAGTTGCCTGCGCCGTTCATCCCGAAGCTGTCGACGTAGACGTAGTACGTGGTGCCGGCCTGGACGCGCAGCGAGATGATCTCCCCGCCGTCGAGCGCCTGGTTCGTCTGCGCGTCGTAGCTGTCGGCGCAGAGGAGGTCCTGCGTCGTGCCTCCGCCGCACGTCGTCGACACCCAGAGCGTGCTGTCGAAATTGGCGAACGAGCGCGGCAGCGTCGCCGTCAGGTAACCCGACGCCGTCGGCGTCACCGCGTAGACGCGGTCGGGGCCGTCCGTCGGGCAGCTTTGGGGGTCATGCTGGCCGCCGTTCACGGTCGAGCCCGTGAAGCTCTGCGTGCCGAACCCGAGCATCACGGGGATCGCCGTCATGCACGTGGCGCCGTTGTTCGTGGGCGTCTCGATCGTGCACGTCGGCGAGCACCCGTCGTTCGGGGCGAGGTTCCCGTCGTCGCACTGCTCGTTGGGCTCCTTGAGTTGGTTGCCGCACGTCGGCTTGCAGCCGGACGGGTCGAGGTGGCAGTTCGTGCACTTCAGGCCGATGGGGTTCGAGTAGCCGAAGTTCGTGCAGTTCGAACCGTTGAGGTTCGCGCCGTCGCACTCCTCGCCCGGCTCGAGGACGCGTTGCACGCGGACGTGCAGCTCGACGTGTCGAAGGTGCAGTCGTCGAGGCACGCGAGCTCGCCCGCGCCGAACCCGAGGGAGACGCACGTCGCGCCGTTCAGGTCGAAGCCATCACAGGCCTCCTGGCCGAGCGCCATGCCGTCGCCGCAGAACCCGGGCGTCCCCGAGCTCGAGCTCGACGCGTCGCCGCTCGGCGTCACCGAAGTCGTCGGCGTGGACGCCGGAGGCGGTGGTCGCAGCCGTCGTCGCCTTCGACGACGTGCTTGAGCCGTGCTGCCGGGACCGGCGCCGCCGCTCCCGGCCCCTCCGGTCCCGAGATCGCTCGTGTCCCCGCTGCAGCCCGCGAGCGTCGCGAGCACCATCGACCATCCAAGCGTTCGCAAGCTCTACGGCGCATGTTCCCAAGCGTACGCGGCCTCACGGGCTGTTCCAACAGGGGTCGTTCGCTCGCCGAGCTACTGTCCGTCCCGATCGCCGTACTTCGCGATCTCACCCGATCCACGCGCGAACGAGGTCGACTCGCGCGAGGAGCTCCACTCCGTGCCCGCCGCCCGAGTTCACGCCGACGATGGTGTGGGACCCTGGCTTCAGCACGGGGCCGCCGGAGTCCCCGCTCTCGATGATCTCCTCGGCGACGTATGCGTACGGGAAGCCGATCTCCGCGCCGTCCTCCGCCTGGACCTTCGGCCCGATGAAGAGCGCGGTGCGCGAGAGGACGCCGTCGTCGATGCGACCGATGTCGACGACGTTCGAGCCGAACGGGACGTGCGTCTTCGCGAGGGTGGGGTACTTCGCGAGCTCTATCGGGTCGCGCAGGAAGAGCAGTCCGACGTCGTGCATCGAAGGGTCGACGGCCTCGCCGTCGGCGTCCCAGTCGTAGGTCTCCGCACCCCACGCGGAGGAGGACTGATGATCCGCGAACGGCGCCTCGATCGCCCACCCGTCGAACCCGTGCACGCAGTGGCCCGCGGTGAGCACGACACGCGGCGCGATGAGCGCGCCCGAGCACGCCGCGCTCGGCCAGCCCCCGCGCGACATGTCGACGAGGACGGCCTCGGGGTACGCCGTCGCGCGGCGGCCGCCGACGATGGCGTCGTCGCGCTCGAGCGCGCTGTCGTCGCCCTCCTCCTCCGTCCCCGGAGGGGCGCAGCCGACGAGCGTCGCGAGCGAGAGCAGCGCGGTGATCCAAAAGAGCCTTGTTTTCCATGTGTTCATGGCGAGATCTCCAGATTCGCCGCGCGAACGAGCTCGGGCGGCGCGTCGGCCCGCGCATGGCAGGATGGGTGCCACGCCGCGATCCCGCGGAAACCACGCGATCGGCGCACAAGAGTCGCTGGCGCCCGCCGATCTCCGCTAGCGGAGAGGGGTGTTCTTCGTCCTCTCGAAGCTCCTCGACGTGCTGCTCTCCCCGCTCACGTGGGCCATCGCGCTCGTCGCGCTCGCCGCGCCGTGGCGCCTCTCGCGTCCCAAGAAGCCGAAGCGCCAGCGCATCCTCCTCGCGGGCGCCCTCGCGGTGCTCCTGGTCTTCTCCTACGCGCCCGTTCCGAACGCGCTCGTCGCGATCCTCGAGTCGTCCGCGAAGGACACCACGACGAAGGACGCGCCCTACGACGCGGTCGTGCTGCTCGGCGGGATGGTCGAGGACGCGAGCTCCCCGTCCGGTGGCGCCGAGTACAACGAGCGGATCGAGAGGCTCCTCGTCACGTACGACTGGCTGCGGGAGGATCGC
The DNA here is from genome assembly GCA_046351395.1 of Polyangiaceae bacterium. Classification (GTDB taxonomy): domain Bacteria; phylum Myxococcota_A; class Polyangia; order Polyangiales; family Polyangiaceae; genus CAYYKK01. Next base: position 10,821 of record JAXLYP010000026.1, on the reverse strand, counting down.
GCGAAGGTCGCGATCCTGAGCGGCGGCCCCGTGTACGAGGGCGGGCTCGTCGAGGCGGAGCGGCTCCGCGACCAGCTCGTCTCGTGGGGCATCGATCCGGAGCGCTTGATCGTCGAGGGCCGATCCGTGAACACCCGCGAGAACGCCCTCTTCACGGCGGAGATCGTCAAAGCACACGGGTTCGGTCGGATCGCGATCGTCACGAGCGCGTTCCACATGAAGCGCGCGCTCGGCTGCTTCCGTGCGGTCGGGCTCGAGCCGGACACGCTCCCGGTCGACTACGGCACCGGGCGCTGGGGGAAGGTGTTCCTGGGGTTGCCTCGAGCGCAGCACTTCGAGGCGAGCACGCGCGCGATCCGCGAGCTCTTCGGTCGGTTCGTGTACTGGGTGAGCGGGTACACGAAGGGCTGAGTTCGGAGAGCGCGCGCGCGGTGAGTCGCGCTATCTCTCTCCCATGTGCCGCAACATCAAGCTCCTCTTCCACTTCGAGCCGCCCACCACGCCGGACGAGATCCGCGCCGCGTCCCTCCAGTACGTGCGCAAGGTGAGCGGGACGACGCGCGTCTCCGCGGTGAATCAGGACGTGTTCGAGCGAGCGGTGCGCGAGGTCGCCGAGTCGACCGAGCGCCTGCTCCGAGAGCTCGTGCCGCACGGCCCGCCGCGCACGCGCGAGGGGGAGGCCGCGAAGGCCAAGATCAAATGGCAGCGCCGCGAGAAGCGCATCCGCGACGCCTCCTGACGACTTCGCTCTCCGACGCCGAAGGCGCGGCGGGATCCGTCAGCGGAGACGCGGCTGCGTCTTCGTTCCGCGAGACTCCCAAGGGGTCCCGTCCGGTCTCTGCCAGGGGAAGACGTGGAGCGAGGGATCCGCGGTCGGATCGAACGGTACGAGCCCGAGCCCCTCGATGTCGCGCGGGACCATCGCCCAGTCGTAGGCGAAGAGCGGGTTGTGCGCGTTGCCCATGCGGTCGAACACGCGCACCTCGAACGAGATGCGGAGCCACGTGCGGTACGTCTCCTGCTCCGCGGCGTCGCCTCGGTGCACGGTGTACGCGTCGATCATCGAGAGCTCGAACGGCTCTGGGGACCACGCGAACGCGCTCTTGGTCGCCGCGACCTGGCGGTTCATCTCCCAAAAGAAGTTGTGCTTCGCCTCGTCGAGCGCGGAGAAGTCGAAGGGCTGCTCGTAGTAGACGGTGGGGAGCGCGTCGCTCACGACGTACGAGTGGTTGATGCGCGTCTTCGGACGAACGCGCGCGCCCTGGAATCCGTCGACGTGGCATGGCGCCTCGCGCTGGAGAGCGCCCGGCCTCACGAGTCCTTGGTCGACGGTGAGGTAGGCGTAGTACTCGTCGAAGCACGCCGCGTTGAGGCGCGCCTCCGCGTCGGCGACGCGCTGGATCACCGGCCGAAACTGTTCGAACTCGGAGGGAACGCGGAACGCGGAGCCCGGAAATTTGATCGGTAGATCGAGCGTGCGGGGCGCCCGACCACGCAGCGAGAACGCGGCGCGTTCGCCCGGCTCCAAGACGCCGATCCGGATCGGCCGTCGGGGCACGTGGAAGCGCGCCAGGTCCCACACGGAGTTGAGGTCGTCCAGGATCGGCGACGGCCCCGCGTGATCGACGCCCGAGCCAGCGCCCGGCTCGACGACGAACCCCGTCGCGCTGAGGTTCGGGACGGTGAAGCGCTTGCCGCGATACTCGAAGGTCCGGGTTCGACTCGAGGGGTCTTCGCTCATGATGCGACTCCAAGGGGAGCGATCCGCCGCGCACGTCGTGGACTGACCGCCGCCTCGGCGCGCGGCGGCGAAGCTCTCTTCGATTGGGTAGGGTCGAGCGCGTCGAAGACCAGGGGACTGCGCACCCGCTCGTCGGTCGACGTCCCTCTCGACGTGCGGGGGCCGCCTGCGATCACGAGGGAGAGCGGCGCCTCACGAGGCCCCGTGGACCGCGATCTGCCGCGCCCGCCGCTCGACCTCTCCGAGCCACCTCGCGCGTTGCTCCGGGGTCGAGAGCTTCAGCCGGGAAAAGTAGTGGCGGCGTACCGCACGGAATCCGCAGTATTTGAACACGGTGAAGTAGTTCGAGAGCCAGCCGGGATCGAGCCACGCGACCACAGCCGGTGAGTCGAGCGTGTAGAAAAAGTGGGCGTCTTTCGCGCGCATCAAGCCCTCGGGGAGGACGGCGTCCCGCGGACGCCCGGCGAACGAGTACGTGAGCCCGGAGACGAACACGCGGTCGATGAAGCCCTTCAGCATCGCGGGGAAGCCGCCCCACCACACGGGGTACACGAACACCAGGGTGTCACACCACGCGACCAGGTCCCGGTAACGCCGAGTCGACTCCACCTTGTCGAGGTCGCGGCGGCGGTGCGCCTCGTTGACGACGAGCACGGGATCGAACCCATCCGCATGGAGGTCGATGCGCTCGAGGGTCGCGCCGCCGCTCGCGAGTCCCGCCTCCACCGACGAGGAGATCGCCCGGGTGAAGCTCTTTGGGTTGGGGTGACAGTAGACGACGACGACCTTCCGCACGACCTCTAGCCTCGTTCGCCGAGCGCGTGTCGCAGCGCGAGGTGCGCTCTCTCGATCGCCGATTCGCGGTCCGCTCCCCGGATGGGGGCCACGTTCATCGGAACCCGGAGCGAGGTCGCGCGTGAGGCGCGCGCCCGAGCCGGAGTCCCCACCGCCGGGGCGTCTCCACGGACCTCAGGACGAAATTTCATCGAGGTACCGGACGTTCACCAACCCGTCCTCGCCTGGGGCGAGGGGAGGGCGGCCGTCTCGGATCGCCGCGACGAAGTCTTCGATCTCCGCCTGGTAGGGATCGACGGGCTCGTAAGCGAGGGGCTCGGCGTCGATCAGTATCGTCCCGCCGCCCTTGGGGCCGAGCGTGCCTTCGCCGATGGCCGCGGCCTCGTCCCCGCAAATCTCGAGGCGGCGCGGGCTCGCGAACAGGTTCGACACGAAGATCTCGACGAGCGCCCCCTCGCGGAAGCCGAGGCTGAAGCAGGCGATCTCCTCGCGGCCTCCCCAGCGGGGCGCGACCAGCGTCGCGTGCACGAGCTGGGGCTCACCGAGCGGCGTGAGCAGCCAGCGGGCGAGATCGATCGCGTGCGTCCCCACGGCCGCGAGCGTCCACCAGCGGCCGAGCTCGCCCTTCGCGCGCCAGTTCTCGTCCTCCTTCGCCTTCCACGTCCATTGGATGCGACCGTGGCGGATGGTCCCGAGGCTCCCGTTCGCGATGCGCTCGCGGAGCGCCTTGTGTCCCGCGTGATGGCGGAGGTGATAGCCCACGCCGAGCCTCAGGTTGGCGTGCGCCGCGACGTACACGAGCACCTCTGCGTCGCTCGTGGACGTGGTCATCGGCTTCTCGACGAGCACGTGCTTGCCGCGCGCGAGCGAGGCGTGCGCGTGCTCCATGTGGAGGCCGTCCGGCGTCGCCACGATCACGGCGTCGACGCGCGGATCGTCGAGCAGCTTGTCCAGATCCGTGTACGCCTTCGCTTCGGTGGCCTCGTGCCGGCCGATGAACGCCTCGGCCCTCTCCGCGTCTCGCGAGAGGACCGCGACGAGCTCGGCGCCTTCGGCGCGGCGGAGCGCGGGCGCGAGGTGGTCGGTGATCTTGCCAGTCCCGAGGAGGGCGAAGCCGATGCTCATACGGCCCTCAACCCTGCATCGCTCGGCCGAGCGCAGGACGGGTCATGCAGCGCCCGACCCACGCCTGGATGTTCGCGTACTTGCCCGAGTCCACGCCGAGCCGGCCGAGGAACGGGACGAACGACGCGGACGCGCAATCCGCGAGCGTGAACGTGTCTCCGAGGATGTACTCCTTGCCGGCGAGGTGCGCGTCGAGCACGGCGAGGTGGTCGTGCGCCTCCGCGATCGCGGCCTCCCGCGCCTTCGCGTTCCGCTGCTCCTCGGGGACGCGCTCCCCGTTCTTGATGAGGCGGACGATGATGTCGTGAACGGAGACGGACGCCCACGCCATCCAAGTGAACGCGTCCGCGCGCGCCGCGCCCGCCTTCGGGAAGAGGCCCTTGTCGACGCCGTACTCCTCCCCGAGGAAGAGGAGCATCGCGAGCGACTCGAACATGGGCTTGCCGTCCACCACGAGGGTAGGGACCTTCCCGTTCGGATTCAGCGCGAGGTACTCGGGCCTCTTCTGCTCCTTCTCCGCCAGGTTCACTTTCACCTTCTCGTAGGGGATCCCGAGCTCCTCGAGCGCCCAGTGAACCCGCGTCGCGCTCGACATGGGCGCGTAGTAGAACGTGATCGACATCGCCTGACCCTCCGGACGCGGATCGTGCGACCCGCGCGGGGCTTTCTACCACAGCTGTCCTCCGAGGAGCCGCGGCCGAGCGCCGCCCGCCCGGGCATGGCCGGGAGACCCGCTCGAACATGGGGGCAGGCGGCACCGGGTGGGAGGTCGGAGCACCGATCCTCTTCGAACGCCGACGTATGCACCCGAGTTCGGGGAGATCCACACGGCCTCGTCGCTGTGCGCCTCTGCCTCGAACTCGAACGCATTCGTTCGGGTTTCAACATGTTCGGTGCTCTAGGCTCGTGCCCATGATCGCGTTCTTCGGGATGGGCCTCCTCGGATCGAACTTCGTACGCGCGCTCCGGCGTCGCGGGGAGGAGGTCCGGGTGTGGAACCGAACGCCGAGCCGCGCGACGGCGCTCGAGGAGACGGGCGCGCGCGCGTTCGAGGACCCCTCAGCGGCGGCGCGCGGCGCGACGCGCATCCACCTCACGCTGTCCGACGACGCCGCGGTGGACGACGTGCTCGAGCGTGCGCGCCCGGGGATCGGGCCCGGCGCGCTGATCCTCGATCACACGACGACGAGCGCGCTCGGCGCGGCCAACCGCGTGGCGCACTGGCGGCAGCGCGGCGTCGACTTCGTCCACGCGCCCGTGTTCATGGGGCCGCAGAACGCGCACGACGGCACGGGGATCATGCTCCTTTCGGGGGAGGAGGCGCTCGTCGCCCGTGCGCGTCCCATCCTCGAGCCCATGACCGGCAAGGTCCAGGAGCTCGGACCCCGCCCGGACGCGGCGGCCGCGTTCAAGCTGCTCGGAAACCTCTTCCTGATGTTCGTGCACATGGGTTGCGCGGAGGTGCTCGCCCTCTCCAGCGCGCTCGGCGTGCCTCACGCGGACGCCCTCGAGCTGTTCGCGTTCTTCAAGCCTGGAGCCGCGGTGGAGCCGCGCGTGAAGCGCATGATCGAGGGCCGCTTCGACGCGCCCTCGTGGGAGCTCGCGATGGCGCGCAAAGACGCGCGGCTCATGCTCGAGGCCGCGGCGAGCGCGGAGGTGGAGCTCCCCGTGCTCCCCGCGATCGCGGCGCGCATGGACGCGCTCATCGCCGACGGTGAGGGCGCCCGCGACTGGACCGTCGTCGCGAAAGAGAGCGTCGCGAGAGACATCCACGCGCGTCGCAGATAACGTGCGCGCGGATGCCGCCGAACCGACTCATCACGCTCGCGTTCTCCCATTACAACGAGAAGGCGCGCTGGGCGCTCGACGTGTGTGGCGTGTCGTACCGCGAGGAGCGGTGGATGCCCGGCTTCAGTCAGCTCGCGGTCCTCGCCGCGACGCGAGGCAGAGGCGGCAAGCGGGACGAGGTCTCGAGCCGCCTGTCCACGCCGGTCTTCCTCTCGAGCGAAGGCGAGACCCTCGTCGACTCCACGGACATCGCGAAGTGGGCGTCGAAGCGCGCGCCGGGAGGCGATGACCCGCTCTTCCCCGCGGATCGTCTCCGCGAGATCGACGAGCTCGTCGCGCACTTCGGTCGGCACCTCGGTCCGCACTCGCGCCTCGCGGCGTACCACTACGCGCTCCCGAGCAAGACGGTGATGCGGACGCTCGCGGAGGGGAACGTGGGACGGGCGCAGGCCCTCGCGTTCCGCGCGCTCGCGCCGCTCGGCAAGCAGCTCATCAAGCGCGGGTTGAACGTCACCGAGGAGCGGAGCCGCCGATCGATCGGGCGCGTGCGCGAGGCCCTCGCGCTCGCCGAGGATCGCCTCGCGACGAGCGCGTACCTCGTCGGGGATGTCTTCACGGCCGCCGACCTCACGTTCGCGTCGCTCCTCGCGCCGCTCCTCCTCGTCTCGCGCGACGAGGGCTACGCGGCGACCCTGCCCACGCTCGAGGAGGTGGGGCCCGAGGCGGCCGAGCTCGTCCACGAGGTGCGCTCGTCGAGGGCGGGATCGTTCGCCCTCGAGATGTTCAAGCGCCACCGACGCGCGCTCTGAACCCACGGCGGCCCCCGCGGGATCACTGAGGCGCGAGCGGTCGCTTGGAGAGATCGACCTCTTGGCAAACGCTCGGGTCGATCTGGCATATATCGTTGGGATTCGACGGTGGGGGCGGTGTCTCGCAGGCCCGCGCCGACGCGCCGAGCCCTTCGAGCTCGCCCGCCTTCGCGCTCACGGTCGTCGCGTCACGGTCGGTGGTGAACTTGACGTTGACCGCTTGCTCCCTCACGAGCGCGATGCACTGCGCTCGCGCAGCCTCCCCGCGCTGTAGCGCCTGCTCGAGGAGCGTCTCGACCTCGCTGAGCACGGCATCGTGCCACGGGACGGCGACGAGCAGGGTCGCCTTGCCCAGATGCACACGATCGGAGCCGATGCGGACCTCGTAGCCGCTCGGCGAGCCGTTCGCGACGAGCTCGATGTGGATGAGGCCCCCGGGGGACGCGGAGTCGAACCGCTGTGTCGCCTCCCAGACCTCGGGGAGCTTGGAGCCCGCCATGCGCCCATCCGGGGGGCGCTTGAGGAGGGTGACACTGAGATCGTGCTCCCCGGTCTCCACGGGGACGAAGCCCTCCGTGTCGGTGTCGATGGACGCGACGAACGTGTGCCCGCCGTCCACCCGCACGACGACCGTGACGGGCGTCGGCGCCGCGATGCCTCCGCGGTTCACGCCGATCGTGACGCTGTCCGGTCGGCTCGTCCATCGCGGCTCCGATCCGCAGCCGGCGCTCGCGACGCCGAGCGTGGTGAAGGTACAGGCGAGCACGACGAGAGACCTCGACCGTGCGGTGCTCCGAGGACGGCCGTTCATACCCCGAGCGTAGCGCCAAACGCGCCTACGGCGCGGGGAGGACGCACGCGCCCTCGACGAGGAAAAGGGCACGCGTGCCGGGACCCGTGGTCTACTCGGCGGCCCATGGCCATCGGCTCTCTCGTGTGCCCGAAGCCCGTTCGCAGGCCGCACCGCGCAGTGAACCTCGACTACGCCGTCCGAGACGCCGCGGTGGATCTCTTCACCGCAGGGGATTTCGAGGCCGCCGTGGTGAAGGTGTTCGAGCACCTCTTCTCCCGCGCGCCCTCGATCCCGGAGCTGCGCGAGGGCGGGTTCCAGTTCGTCCAAGGCTCGTCCCGCGTGACGGTCACGCTGGACGCGGATCTCCTCTCGGTGCGCGTGCCGCTCGTCACGCTACCGGACGGGGGCACCACGACGGCCGCGCTCCGCTACATGCTGACGCGCATCTGCGGCTCGGGTCAGCTCCACCAGCCTCGCCTTCGGGGCGATGACGTGCACCTCGAGTTCAAGGAGCGGCTCGAGAACCTGCACCCCATCAAGCTTCTCGAGGTCCTCCGGCGCATGCCCACGGAGGCCGACAAGGCGGATGATTGGATGAGCGTCCAGTTCGGCGCGAAGGCCCTCGAATCCGAGCCGCCCGAGCCGCTCGCGCCCGAGGAGCTCGAGCGCTCGCTCGAGATCTGGCGCGCGCACTGGCATCAGGTGGACGAGCTCTTGAAGGAGGGGCAGCGCAAGCGATCCATCTTCTTCCTGAACGAGGTGACCTCGCTCGCGCGCTACGGGATCCGTTACTGGCTCCCGCTCACGGGCTACCTCCCGGGGCGCCTCCAGGAGAGCTCCGCCGTCTACTGCGACAGCGACGTCGAGCCGTTCAAGCGCGAGGCCGCGCTCACCAAGTGCATCAAGGAGATGCGCGCGCTCTCGCGCGAGGCGCTCGAGCAGAACCTCGGGCACGCGCGCTACGCCATCAGCCCGGTGAGCGAGGGCACGCCTCGCGTGATCAGCGAGTACCTCGGCCCCGGCAACTACATGGAGACGATCTCGCGACTGCGCTCGAGCGGAAAGGCGATGGACGCGGCGCTCGCGCTCGTCAGCACCATGGTCTACGTGGCGGGCGAGTTCTCGTGGGCGCCCGAGGTCGGCGCGCTGTTCGAGGAGATCCTCGGGGAGGCGTCCGAGCGGCCCTTCGGCGAGGCGGCGGCGTTGCTCTCGCGCGGCGCGAAGACGCTCGTGGAGCGCTTCGGAGAGGATCCCGATCGAGACGACGAGCCGCGCGCGGCAGGAGAGGCGAGCTGATGGACGACACGTTCGATATCGAGGACATCGGTGTCTTCCAAGTGTTCACGGGCGCGGGCACGGGCTCCGGCTTCCTCATCGATGACCGGCACCTCGTGACGAACTGCCACGTCGTCGCGCCGTACCGCACGGTGGCCGTGGAGCTCCGAGACCGCCGGCGTATCGTCGCGCATGTCCGACGGATCCACCCGCGTCGGGACCTCGCGGCGCTCGAGCTCACGCAGGCGCTCCCCCTCGCCGCCCCCGCGGACGACGACGAAGACGCGCCGATCGCGGAGCCGCCGGGGACGCCCACCGATCGCACCGTGGCCCTGCAGGAGCGCCCCGCCGCCGACCGCGAGCGCGCGTTCGTCGTGCTCGGCCTGGGCCTCTCGGAGGACGTGCGACCGAAGCAACCCGTGAACATCCTCGGGTTCCCCGTGGGGCTCCCGTTGTCCCTCACCGAGGGCGTGATCTCCCACCCGAACCAGCTCTTCGACGGTCAGCGCTTCCTCCAGACGGACGCCGCGATCAACCCGGGAAACTCGGGCGGACCGATCCTCAACCACCACCGGCGCATCGTCGGCGTGACGACGTGCAAGCACGCGCGCGCGGATCTCGTCGGGTTCGGGATCCCGAGCTCCGACGTCGAGCGCTTCGTCACGGCGTTCCGCGCCCAAGGGGCGACCTTCGGGGTCGAGTGCCCCGCGTGCGAGATGCTCATCGAGACGTCGACGCGCTACTGCGCCGCGTGCGGCTCGGATCTCGAAGAGCTCGAGATCAGCGCGTACTTCGAGACGCCGGAGCCCCACCCGGTCGCCGCGTTCGTCGAGAAGGCGCTCCTCCACGCGAACGTCGATCCGGTCCTCGCGCGCCACGGTGAGCAAAACTGGTCCTTTTACAGCGGAAGCGCGCCGATCAAGATCTGGAGCTGCTGCTCCGAGCACCTCTGCTTCTCGTCCCCGCTCGCGCAGCCCGGCAAGCGCGCGCTCGGGGATCTCTTCCGCTACCTGCTCTCCCCCGAGCACGAGCCGTTCGCGTTCGACCTCGACGGCAACGTCATCCGCCTGAACCTCACGGTCCACATGTCGGACGTGTTCTCGCCCCACGGGCACGACGCGATGGCGTCCTGGATCGACAAGTTCGTTCGCACGGCGGACGTGATGGACAACCGCCTCATCTCGCGCTTCGGGTGCGAGCCCGCGCCCGAGACCCAACTCACGTTCCTCAAGGACGGCCCCATCGTCGGCCCGCCCTCCGCGCGACACTGACGCCGTCCGCGCGACACCGATACGGGGTGCGGGGAGACCGCCCTCGGCCCCGCGGCCTCTCCGCTAGTAGAAGACCGCGCCGACTCCGAGGTTGATCCCGAAGAAGATCGTCGCGCTCTGTTCGCCGATGGTGTCGAGCATGAAGGACAGATCCTGCCCGAGATCGACGTCGAAATTGCGGCGGGAGCCGAACGTGAAGTGGAGCAGCGATCCCTCGACCGCGAAGACGGGCTCGGCCGCGCCCTCGTTCACGGACGCGCAGTCGATGTCCCCGCAGCGTCGGAAGTCGCCGAACCACCCGCCGACGCGGCCTCCGACGTACGGGCGCCAGATGCCACCGCGCGCCGCCCACACCGCGTCGGCGACGAGGCTCACCTCCACGACCGGATCGGTGAGGCTGCCCGCGCTCGGCCCGCTGTTGAACCGAGCGCCGATCTGCCCACCGAGCTGAAAGTCGACCGTCCCCGTACCGCCGAAGTTGACGAACCCGCGCGCGAGCGGGCCGCCAAAAAACTCGCCGGAGTCGAAGCCGTAGGTCCCCGTGCCGTACACCATGAACCCGAAGTGCGCGCCGGAGCGCGCGAGGGTCCAGGTCTGGAGCGTGACCTCGGCCCGGAACGCGGGGTCGACGCGCACCTCCCGGGAGTCGCTCGAGCCGTCGTCGAAGTCGACACCCACGTTCCACTGCCCGGGCGCGAGCTTGAGCGACACGGAGCCTCCGCCCGTGATGCGCCCGCGGTGCTCTCGCGGCGGGTTCGGGATCGAGAGGTTCTGCGTGATGACCTCACCCGAGACGGGCGCGTGCACGACGACCTCGCCCGTCGTGGCTTGTGCTCCCGGGCTCACCTGCACGTAGCCGCCGGGCTGCGCGGGCTGCGCCTGCGCGAGCGCGAGGTTCGGGACGAGCAGCGGCACGGCGAGCGCCGCGAGGAGGGCGGAGGTTCGAGTCACCACGGATACCGCGTAACGAGACCGGGCCGGCGGTGCAACGCAATTCACTGCCGCTCACGGACGAGAAAGCTCACGACTCGGGCGACCCGCCGCGGCGCTCCTCGAGGAAGTCCGCGTCGCCGTCCTGGAGCACCGATCATGTCGAAACGCCGACGTATGCGCCCGATTTCGGAGAGAACCACACGGCCTCGTCGCGGTGCTCCTCGGAGTCGAGGAGTCGTCTTCCGGTGCTCGCTCCTCGGGCGTGTGCCCCACGCACGAACTCGAGTGAAT
>JAXLYP010000025.1:30000-171278 GCA_046351395.1 Polyangiaceae bacterium | reverse complement strand
GGCCTCGATCGCGACGGTGACTTCCAGATCTACACGAGCCGCGGCACGGGCTACTGGGGCCCGCCGATGCGCGTCGGGGCGCCGAGCGAGATCTCCGCGCTCACGCTGCGCCGCGCGTGAACCGGGCGCTCAGGGCGCGCTCCTCTTGCCCATCACGGCGAACAGGAGGCCGAGCGGAAGCAGCGCGAGCGCCAACGCGAGCTCGGCCGCAGCCGCGAACGCCCCGAGGAGCGCGGCCGCGACGAACCACACGACGTCGCCGAGGCGCGCGGCCGGGTTCACGCTCGGCACGCCGAGGAGCGATCGCGCCTCCGCCACGGACTTCTCCAGGATCAACTCGAGGTCCTCGCGGCCGTAGAGGCTCTGGCTCCGCCGGCCTCGCACGAACGCGCGGAACGTGCGGCGGGGCGCGAAGAAGAGCCCCGCGAACACGCCCGCCAGGTTCAGCTGCCAGGCCAGGAAGAAGTCGGCGCACCCCGCGCCGACCTCCCACGCGGAGAGCTCCAACTCCCCGGTCCACGTCGGCCGGTACCCGGTGAGCACGTGGTGCAGGTCGCGCGCCTTGACCGCGCGCGTGCGCGAAGAAGTGTTCGGGAACGGGAAGGGGATCGGCAGCCGCGAACGGCTTCGCCCAGAAAAGTGGTCGATCCAACGCGCGTCGTACCCGCCGTCCGCTGGGATGCTTCGAGCCTTCCAGGATTGGTCGCGCGCCTCGCGCATCGGGCTCGCTTCCGCGTAGGGCGACCGCAGCGTGCCCTCCCCGGCGCGAGGGGTGTAGTCCACCGCCGCCTTCGCGAGCTCGGGGCGCGGGGCCTTCACCATGGTCGCGATGCCCATCTGATCGAGCGACACCCGATCGCGGCGAGACACGGGGGCTTCGTCGTCGATCGACACGCGCAGCAGCGTCTCCGCGTCGCGCTCCCGCTCGGACGCCGAGTTCACCCGTGTGCGGGCAGCGTCCGACGCCTCCCGTTGCCGCTCCGCCGCGTCGGACGGCATCTCGCCGCCGTACGTCGGATCGGCTGGGCGCGCGACCCACGTCTCCTGCGTGTCGAGGTGGAGGCTCTTCCCCGGGCGCTTCGTCTTCAGCGCGCCCGTCTCGTCGAACGAGACGCTCAAGAACGGCGTGAGTCGAGCGATCAGCTCTTCCGTCGTGGCGATGCGCTTGTCACGAGCCTTCTCGAGGCACGCCATGATCACGTCCTCGAGGCCGGGCGGCGTGGGGCGCGAGCGCCCAGCGAGCGGGATCGGCGCTTTCATGATCACCGCGGCCGCGATCTTCGTCGCGTTGTCGGCCTCGAACGGGTAGCCGTCGGTGAGGAGCTCGTAGAGCGACACGCCGAGCGACCACACGTCCGACCGCTCGTCCGCGTTGATGAGCCCTTTGATCTGCTCGGGCGCCATGTACGACGGCGACCCCATGACGCTCTCGGCGCCCGTGAGGACGGTGACGTTCTCCTCCTTGAGCTTGGCGAGCCCGAAGTCGAGCAGCTTGATGCACCCCTCCGCGCCGTCGTTCGCGAGGAACATGTTCGACGGCTTGATGTCGCGGTGGAGCACGCCGTGCGCGTGCGCCTCGCGCAGGCCCTCCGTCGCCTCCAGGATGTAGCGCACCGCGCGCTTCCAATGGAGCGGCCCGTCCCGCTGGAGCACGTCGTGCATGTCGAGGCCCTCGAGCCGCTCGAGCACGAGGAAGGCCGCGCCGCTCGAGAGCTTGCCGACGTCGTACACACGGGTGATGTGCTTGCTGTGGAGCGCGGCGAGCGCGCGCGCCTCGCGGAAGAACCGCTCCTGGAGCTCGTGGCTCGCGGCGTACTGCGGCTGAAGGATCTTCACCGCGACCGGGTGCTTGAGCGCCTCGTGCGTCGCCGCGAGCACGACGGCCATGCCACCCTTGCCGATGGTCCCCTCGATTCGGTATTTCCCGTCGAGCAGATCCCCAGGGACCGGGAGTTGCCCGGACGGGTCGTCGCTCGACGCGCTCTCCGAAAGGCCCATAACTAAGACCCGCGCATCCTAAGTCCTCGGTTGCTCGGCTGATAGCGTCGTTCGTGATTCGAACCCTGAAGAAAGATCCGCGCGCGCGCGGCGGCGAGGAGGCGCCCAGCGCCGGGCTCGGCCGCGTGCTCGACGAGCTCCTCGCGCGGCCCGACCTCCGCGCGCGAAGCTCCGTCGATCCGGTGTCGTTCGTGCACCGCTACGCGCGCACCGAGGACAAAGAGATCGTCGCGATCCTCGCCTCCAGCTTGGCCTTCGGGAACGTGAAGGCCTTCCGCCCGAAGATCGAGTCGGCCCTCGCGGTCTTGGGCGAGTCGCCGGCGCGCGCGGCCGACGACCGACGCGCGCTGCTCCGTGGGCTCTCGCGCTGGAAGCATCGCCTCTACACCGGTCGCGACGTGGCCCTCCTCCTCTCCGGAGCGCGCAAGCTCCAACGCGAGCACGGCACGCTGGGCGCCGCGTTCGCCTCGTTCCTCGAGTCCGCCGAGGGTGAGTTGCGCGGGGCGGCCTCCGCGTTCGTGCGAGCGATTCGGTCCCACGCCCGGCTCGACCGGGAGGGGTCGGTCGGCGCGGCGCACCTCTTCGTCGACCCCGCGAACGGGAGCGCGGCGAAGCGCGTCATGCTGTTCCTTCGCTGGATGATCCGCCCCGCGGACGGCGTCGACACGGGCCTCTGGGCGCACGTCTCACCGAGCGCGCTCCTCATCCCCGTGGACGTACACGTCCACCGGCTCGGGCGGAACCTGGGCCTCACCGATCGGGCGACCGCGTCCTGGAAGACCGCCGAGGACATCACGCGGCGCCTCTCGGCGTTCGACCCCGCGGACCCCGTGAAGTACGACTTCGCGCTCTGCCACATGGGGATGCTGCAGCGCTGCCCTTCCGGCGCGACGACGCGCTCTGCGAGGGTTGTGGCGTCAAGCGCGTGTGCCGCCACTGGAGGTGAGCGCGCGGTCGGCGTGCGTCGGCCGCGCCTTGGCCCTGCTCCGATTCAGGCCATGTGCTCGACGTGGGGCGGTGTCCCGACCCACGGGTGCTTGCGGTCCTCGTAGACGCTCACGCGCGGCGCAGGGAACGATGGATCCGCGAACGCACCGATCGCGATGGCCCACGTGTCCGGCATCCGATCGTTGTCCCAGTACAGCGTCGTCGCGCAGTTCGGGCAGAAGAAGAACCGCGCCCGACCCCCGCTGTCCCCCGTGCGCTCGTAGATGCTCGGCTCCCCGGTGAGCAGGACCCGCTCCTTCTTCCACCTCGCTTGCGCGCCGTACGTGCTGCCCGTGCGCCGCTGGCACTCGAGGCAGTGGCACATGGAGATGCGCACGGGTTCACCCTCCGCGCTCGCGGTGAGTCGACCACAGCAACAGGAAGCGACGCGAACGGCCATGAAGAGAGGTATACCGGACGCGGGTGGAACCATGGCAAAGATCACGGGTATTGGTGGGGTGTTCTTCAAGGCGAAGACGGATCACGCGGCCCTCGCGGCTTGGTACGCGAAACATCTTGGGATGAGCCTCGAGCCGTTCGGTGGGTCGGTCCTGCGGTGGTCGAACGACACCGCGGACGACGGCGGGCTCACTGTCTGGCACGTCGCGAAGCCAGCGAGCGACTGGTTCGCGCCGAGCGAGTCGTCGTTCATGATCAACTATCGAATCGACGACATGGACGGGATGATCGCGCAGCTGAAGGAGGGCGGGGTCGAGATCCACAAGGGTCCCGAGACGCACGAGAACGGTCGCTTCGCGTGGATCCTCGACCCGGACGGGAACAAGGTCGAGCTCTGGGAGCCGAAGGCTTGGAAGCGTGAGGGCGAGTAGCGGCGAGGGCGGAGCACGCGCGTCGAGCCCGCATCCAGCTCGTCGTGGCGCCCTGGCGCCGAGCGCGCGAGTCACGGTGAAAACCGCCTCATGCGCGTCGCATGCGCGGCCCGCCCCTCCGTGAATCGGCACGAAATCGAGCCCCGCGTCTCGGTATCGACATTGCACGGCGCGCCTTCCCCCGGCGCACGCGTTGCGCCGCCGAACCCGAGAGCGAGGGAACATGCACCGATACGATCAGAACCAGGGTGGACGTCGAGACGAGCAGAACCGCCGCGACGATCGCCGAGACGAGCAGGGGCGCGGACGCATGGGCGGCTACGATCGGGGCGACGATCGCGGCCAAAGCGACCACGGCTACATGTCTCGTGACCACTACGAGCACGGCCAGGGCAGCGGCGCGGAGAACCATGGCCAGGGCCAGCGCCCGTCGTACGAAATGGACCGCAGCCGCGGCTGGGCGGCGGAGCGCGACGAGGGACGCTTCCGCGGCGGCGACCAGGACTCGATGCAAAACAATCGGGACTGGGAGGAGCGGGGCCAGTGGACGCGCGGGGAGAACGATCGGGATCGGTGGCGCTCGGGCGATGACCGACGGCGAATGGGTGGACAGCGCGACTTCGGCGCGGGGAGCTTCCGCTCGGACCAGAGCCACGCCTCGAGCGGCTACGGGCAGGGCAACGTCTCCATGGGCGCGGGCGGGCGCCACTACGGCGAACCGGGCAGCGGCACGACGGGGTGGGACATGGGGAATCGAGGCGGCCAGGATGGCCACCGCGGAGGCCAGCGCTCCCAGGCCGACGAGGATCGGATGCGCCGCGATCAGATGAACGCTCAGGGGTCGGGCGGCTACGGCACCATGGGGCGCGGCGCCGGGGCACAGCGCTCCGAGAACTACGGCAAGGGCCCCAAGGGCTACACGCGGAGCGACGATCGGATCAAAGAGGAGGTCTGTGATTGTCTGTCCGACGCCGACGTCGACGCGAGCGAGATCGAGGTCGAGGTCCAAGGCGGCACGGTGCGCCTCAGCGGCACCGTGAAGAACAAGACCGACAAACGGACGGCCGAGGACATCGCCGAGGAGTGTCGCGGCGTGAAGTCCGTCGAGAACAACATCCGCGTCCAATCGCAGTCGCAATCCGCGTCGTCCTCGAAGACCAACGGCAACGAGACGCAGGACGCCAAGAAGTCGTCCGATTCGCGCAAGCACGGCATCGCGTGATCCTTGGGCTCGAGCGCGTGAACGCGCTTTGGCGCGCCATTGTCTGGTAGCGCCGCGGCGGATCCATCACGACTGTCCCGGCGGCCCATGCGGGTCGCCGGGACTCGATCAACGCGCCGCGAAGGTCACGTTGAACGCCGGGACGGAGGCGAGCTTTCCGTCTGCGAGCGCGACGTCTCGCCGGGTCGCGTAGACGGCGTCCATGACGGCGACGATCTCCTTGAACGGAACCCGATTGTCCGTGTGCAAGATGACCTCGTCGAGCTTTGCGTCACTCGCCTCGCTGTGCGACCCGTTGGCGCGCCACTCGGACGCGATACTCCGCGCGAGCTCGGCGGGACCGCTCGCCCGATCGACATCCAGCGTGCTGACGATGTCGCTCCCGAGCTTCCATGCGAGCGTAAATCGATCGGCCTTGACGGTGAGGTCGAGGACCTTCCCGTGGTTGATTGGACAGGGGTGCAAAGGCGGCGGCCCCCCCGCGACCTGAGCGTTTGCGTCGAGCCTCGAGTTCGTCACCCAAACGGCCGTGATCAGGAGGAACGCGACAGTCACCATCAAGAGATCGATGAACGGGATCATGTTGATGTCCGCGTTCCGAGCGCGCGCGAACCTCCCGCCCGTGCCTACATCTACGCCTGCCAAATGAGCCTCCTTCGAGCCGCGAGATCCGCGGCTCGAAACAGGACAACGTCGGCGCCGTGAAGTTTCTGCTGGATCAGTCGGGGACGGCGATCTGCAGCTTGAAGCCCGGGTCGACGATCGTGTCGCCGAGCGACCAGCTCGAGAAGTCCTTCGTGTCGATCCACATCGTCGACGAGCCCGCGGCCGAGGGCTTGATGTCGGGGAGTCGAGCCTCGACGGCTTGTTGGATCGCGGCGCGCACGTCCGGGCCCGTGAGCGTCTTCGCGAAGATGATGTCGACGAACGCGAGCTTCTTCTCGAGGTACGAGAACTCGTAATAGTCGACCCCGTTCACCGGATGCTCGATCTTCGCGAAGCCGAAGTCGTCGACCTTCTCGGCGCCGGGGAAGACCTTGCCCGCCTCTTCGGGGGACATGTCCTTCTTCAGCTTCCCGAAGACCACGGGGAGGAACCCGTCCGACGGGGATCCGAAGAGCGCCTTGAAGTCCGGGAGCTTCGCGGCGACCGCGGGATCGACGGGCTTCACGTCCTTGGGCGCACCCGTCCCGTCCGGCTTGGGCTCCGAGAGCGCGATCTTCGTCACGCAGTCCATGAGGCGTTCGAGCGACTTCTGCTCCGCTGCCGAGAGCTCGTTCGGCTTGCGTTTGTCGTTCTTGCCGAGGTCCTTGAATTTCACCTCGACGTCATCCAGGCACTTCTTGTCTTTGCAGGCGCACATGGCGTCGACCATCTTGTCGAGGTCGCCCTGGGAGACCTTCTCGTCCCCGCCGCTCGCCTTCGCCTCCACCCCAGCCTTCCCCGAGGCGGCAGTCGAGCCGGAGCCGGACTTGGAGCTGGAGCTGGAGCTGGAGCTGGAGCTGGAGGTGGAGGTGGAGCTGGAGCTGGAGCTCGACTGTGGCTCCGCGCTCGCGGTCGTCTTGTTGTCCTTGCTGCCGCACGCCGCGAGGACGAGGCCCAGCGAACAAAGGGCCGCGAGCGACGCGCGGGAGGTGGGGGGGCTGCTCCGAAATCCGATCGACATAGTCACGTCTCCTTGGGCGAGCGCCTTAGCCGCGGACGCCGACCCTGACAAGCGTGCGGTGTTCTCTCGGGAGGCGGGGCTCACCGCGCGCCGTCGCTCTACACTCTCGCGCGCATGGGGCTCGCCCGGACCTCCCGCTACCTTACCGTCTGCTTCTCGCTGAGCGTCGTTTCGTGCAGCGGAAACACGCACACTGTTTCGCTCACCACCCTCGACGCGCGCTCGGACTGCCCGAGCGCTTCGGTGCCCGCGTCTTCTCCAGCGGTGAGCGCGGCGCCGAGCGCGTCCGTCTCCGTCCCCACCCTCGTCGCCGCGACCGCCGAGCCGCCGCCGATCACTTCCTGGCCGGCGCGCATCGAGGTGGAGATCCTTCCTGCACAGCCGGCGTGCGCGCTCACCGTTCAGGCGGGCCTCGGGGAAGAGGACGCCATCACGTGGACGTTCCGAGACGTGGTCCGCGTCTCCGCCGAGGAAGGGCCCACGTGCGCGAAGGCGACGATCTTCGACTCCGCCACCGAGCCCAAGCCCTACCCCGAGGACGCCCCGTCGCTGCCGTACGTGCGGATCGCGAAGGCGGGTCGCGTGCTGGACGTGGAGGCGAACGCCAGCGACGAGCTCCATCCCTCCCTCATCGACGCGAACTTCGACGGCGCGCTCGACCTGATGTGCCTCGGGACGACGGGCATGTACACGACGTCGTACAAGTTCTGGCTGTTCGATCGCCGGACGCGGAAGCTCGTGCGGAACGCGGCGCTCGAGGGCCTCATGTCCCCGCAGTTCGACGCGCGGAAGAAGATGATCTTCGACGGTGGGCGCGTGTCGGGGCCCGTCTACCGGAGCAGCTCGTACGGATGGATCGACGGCAACCTGGAGACGCTCACCTCCGAGACCGCGATCCTCGGTGAGACGCCCGACCAGAAGCCCTTGCCCGACGGGTTCACCTCGTGGACGACGCGCTACGAGCGCGTGGGCCGCGTGCTCAAGAAGGTGTTCGACGGACCTACCGGATCGGCCCCCCCGTGAGTCGCGTGCCGATCGGTCTCGCGTTCGCCTCCCTCGGGCTCGCGAGCTGCGGATCGCGGGTCACCGCGGTCGATCCCCCGGTGGCCTCCGCGCCCGCAGAGTGCGCGGCGGACCCCGCGCAGCCGGTCGCGGTGACGCCCGCGGAGGAACGGGTCGCTTGCACCCCGGACGGGTGGTGCTGGTCGTATCCCCCGCTCGGCGGAAACGATCTCTCTGGCGTCTGGACGGACGGAGACCGAGCGATCGCAGTGGGCGACCGCGGCGCGATCCTCTCCTACGACGGTCGGCGATGGAGCGCCGCGCGGGAGCCGTCGGGGGCGGATCTCTTCGCGGTGTGGGGTCGCGCCTCCGACGATGTGTTCGCGGTCGGCAGGGGTGTGTTCCATTTCGACGGTCGCGCGTGGTCGAAGCTCGCGTCGTCCGACTTTCCGCTCGGCGCGGTGACGGGGGTCGAGGGGTCGAAGGACGTGTTCGTGGGCGGCTCCGGCGCGCTCTTCCACTTCGACGGTGCGACGTGGACCACCGTGTCCAGCCCGTTCGATCCGTTGTTCACCGCGCTGTACGCGGTCTCGACGAAGGACGTGTTCATCGGCGCGTCGAACGGCGGGATCTTCCGCTTCGACGGCGAGTCGATCCGAGGCATGTACAAGGCGCGCCTCGCGGTCGTTTCGATGGTGGGACGCAGCGCGACGGACGTCTACGCGGCGTCCGGGGAGGGGCTCCTGCATTTCGACGGCGCGTCGTGGACCGTCCTCCCCGGGACCGAGGGCAGTTGGGCGAGCGTTGGGTTCGACGGGGCCGACGTGATGGCCGTCGACGACAGCGGCAAGGTCGTGAGATGGAGCGGCGAAAAGATCGTTCGCGAGGCCGACGGCTGCGGCCCGATCCTCGGCGCCGGAGGCGCCGGGCGCGCGCGCTTCGCCGTGGGCCGCAACGGGGCGATCCATCGGCTCGACGGTGGGGCGTGGAGGGCGGACGCGAACCGCAGCCCGGCGCTCGAGGCGGTGTGGGGGAGCGGAAACGACGACATCTACGCCGTCGGTGGAGCGGGTGCCGCGCTCCACTTCGACGGCGCGGCGTGGTCGGAGCTCGCCACGGGGACGGTCGAGGATCTCACGGGCGTCTGGGGCTCCAGCGCGAGCGACGTCTGGATCACGGGCCAGCGGCACACGCTCCTCCACTTCGATGGGCACGCGTTGAAGCCCGTCGACACGCCCTCGACGGAAGCGTTCGAGAGCGTCTGGGGGACGGGCCCGACGGACGTGTTCGTCGGAACGCGCGGTGGTCACGTCCTCCACTTCGATGGAACCGTTTGGCGAGACGACGGGACGCCGCAGCACGACTCCATCGAGCGCGGCGTAGCGCTGTTCGCGCCCGGCAAGGGGCCGAAGGACGCCGGGCCGATGCGCGCCTTCGCCATCACGTCGAAGACCGCGCTCGCGTTCGACGGGACGAGCTGGACGACGCAGGCGAGCTCGTTGGGGTCCTCGCCTCGATCCATTTGGGCGGAGGCATCGCGCCTTTGGGTGGTCGACAGCGCAGGGAGCGTCTTCGCCTCCTGGGGCGGCGCATGGGAGTCCGTTCGGGAGGGAGATCGCGGATCGTTCAACGACCTCTGCCGCGCGTCGAACGGGGCGCTCGTCGCCGTGGGCCGCGACGGGCGCGCGATCGCGTCCACGGGCGGCGATTGGACCGAGCTCGCGACGGGAACGGGCGCCGATCTCCGCGCGATTTGGTGCCGCGGCACGGCGGTGTACGCGGTCGGAGCAGCCGGCGTGCTCACGTACCAGCCGCCTCGCACGCGCCGCTGAGCCGTCGGCGAGCGAGCTCGAACGCGACGTGCGTCCTCGACGCGCCCGGCGTGGCTCGTCGCGATATCAGCGCGGCGTCCCGGCGATCGTCGGGAGGTGGTCGGTGATCGGAGCGGTGTCCTCCGCGCGCTCGATCATCCACTCCGCGACCGTGCGGCGCGAGATCGTCGCCGTCATCGCGAACCCGTCCACGACGTCCACTCGCTCTTCACGCGGCCGGTTGGTGAGCGTGACCGGTCGAACCGCGACCCAGTCGAGCCCGCTCGCGGCGAGCGCGGCCTCCATGTTCGCGAGGTCTCGGTAGGCCGCGCCGATCGTGCTCCTCCGGACGAGGAAGCGCATGACGAAGTTCATCTTCGGGAAGCTCTCCGCGACGCCCGCGGAGCTCACGGCGACGATCCGCTTCACGCCCCTCGCCTTCATCGCCGGGACGAGCTCGGCCATCACCTTCTCCATCAAATCGGGGGGCGAGGTCAGCGCGGACCAGGGGTTCCTCGGGTTCGCGCGGCGGAGCCCGAGGCACGAGAGGACGACGTCCTGTCCATCGAGCGCCGCGTCGAGGGCGGTCCGATCGAGCGGGCTCCCACGGAAGAGGCGCACACCGTCGGGGACGTTCGCCTCGCTGCCGTCGCGCGCCATCGCCGTCACCCGATGGCCCCTCGCCGCGGCGCGCTCCACCGCGTGTTTCCCGACTCCGCCCGACGCGCCGAGGATCAAGAAGTTCATCGCGGCCCTCTTTGGGGCCATCGCCCGGGCGCCGCCAGGGGGGAGTCGCGAAGGGCCGCGGCGCTCCGGTCGAGCGGCGGGGGCCCGTTTGATCCACCGGCGCGCCGTTGTACTGTTCCTGGATCGTGAGTCAGCGCGCCATCGATGACGTCCTCTCGAATCTGGGCGCAGGGACCGCCGCTGCTCCCGTGAGGCTCGGGAGGTACGACGTCGTCGGGCGGCTCGGGCGCGGCGGCATGGGCACGGTGTACGAAGCGATCGATCGCGAGCGCGGCATGGCCGTCGCCCTGAAGACGCTGAGCGCGGCGGACGCCGCGGCGCACGTCGGCTTGAAGCGCGAGTTTCGCGTGGTCGCGGACCTCTCGCACCCGAACCTCGCGACGGTGTACGAGCTCGCCTCGGAGCGGGGCGTCTGGTTCTTCACGATGGAAAAGATCGAGGGCCGGAGCCTCTCGGAGTGGGCTCGGTCCGAGGTCGAGGAGGCGCGCCCGTCGTTGCTCCCGCTCTCGCGCACGCTGCGGTCACCGGGCGAAGAGGGCCGGACGCGACGGAGCCCTGCGCTCGAGAGCGCGCGCGTGCTCGTGACGCGCAACGAGCGCGTCACTCCGTGGGTCGAGCCCTCCACGCGGAAGATCCAGGTCGGCGAGGCGCTGCCGCTCGCGGCGCGGCCCGAGGCATCGAGCGATCTCGCGGTCCCTTCCGCGACTCCGCCCACGCGCAGCATGGACGAGATTCGGAGCGCGTTCGCGCAGATCGTCAGCGGCGTGGCGGCGCTCCATGCGGCGGGCCTGCGCCACGGTGACATCAAGCCGTCCAACGTCCTCGTGCGCGCGTCCGGTGGGCGCGACGACGGCCGGGTCGTCCTCGTCGACTTCGGGCTCGTCCGCCCCGTGAGCGAGCGGCGTGAGCTGCGAACGCCGAGCGGCGGCACGCCGACGTTCATGGCGCCGGAGCAGTTCGGGGACGGCGCGGTCGGCGCGGAGGCCGACTGGTACTCCGTCGGCGCGACCCTGTACCGCGTGCTCACGGGGCTGCTCCCGTTCGACGCGTCGAGCTTGCTGGACCTCTACATCCGCAAGACGGTCGGCGCGCCCCCCTCGCCGCGTGACCTGCTCCACGAGATCCCGAGCGATCTGAGTGACGCGTGCATGGCGCTCATGAGCGCGGATCCGAAGGTCCGACCGAGCGAGAGCGCGCTCTTGACGCTCTTCGCCGGCGCGTCTCCCGCGGCCGTCGCTGCGGCGCCTTCGACGGAGAGCGCGCGCCGAAGGGGGCGCGTGTTCATCGGGCGCGACGCGGAGCTCTCCGCGCTCGAGCGCGCCTATGGATCGGCGCGGGGTGGCGCCCCGACGCTCGTGCACGCGCACGGCCCGTCTGGCATCGGCAAGTCCTCGCTCCTCACGAGCTTCCTCGCCGCGGTGCAGGACGTCGACTCCGCGCTCGTGCTCCGCGGTCGCTGCTACGAGCGCGAGAGCGTCCCGTACAAGGGGTTCGATCGGATCGTCGACGAGGTCGCCGAGCGGCTGCTCCGCCTCGCTCCGACGGATGCCGAGGGACTCCTCCCCGAGTGGAGCGGCGAGCTCGGGCGGGCGTTCCCCGCGCTCGCGTCCGTCCCTGCCATCGCGGAACGCGCGGCGGGCAAGCACGTCGCGCACGACGCGATCGAGCTGCGCCGGCGCGCGTGGGTGGCGCTCGGGGAGCTCCTCGGAGCGCTGCGCCGGCTCGGACCCATCGTCCTCACCATCGACGACCTGCAGTGGGCGGACGAGGACAGCGCGCGCCTCCTCGAGGCGCTGCTCCGTGGCCCTGGTCGAGCCGCCCTCCTCGTCGTGATCCTCTTCCGACCCACCGAGGCTCGAGAGAACCCTGCGCTCCGCGGCTATTTCGCGCTCTCGGAGGCGTTCGCTGCGGACGGGCGGCTCGTCGATCTGCCGATCGGAAGCCTCGGCGAGGCGGAGGCCGAGGAGCTCGCCGTGCGGGCGCTCTCGGCCGCGGGCGCGCCCGACAGCGAAGGTCGCGCGAGGTTCATCGCGCGGGAGGCGCGCGGTGTCCCGTTCTTCATCGAAGAGCTCGCGCACTTCCTCCGGCACCGAGAGGTCGGCGGCGCCGACGTCTCCGTGGAGAGCGCACTCCTCGCGCGGATCGGCGCGCTGCCCGAGGATCAGCGCGCGCTCGTCGAGGTCGCGGCGGTCGCCGCGAGCCCGCTCCCGCAGTCGGTGCTGTTCGAGGCCGCGGGGCTCGATCCAGGCGCGCTCCCCGCGCTGCTCGCGCTGCGCAGCGCGTCCCTGATGAGCTGGCTCGGCGCGGGAGCCGAGGACACGGTGTCGGTGTACCACGACCGGATCCGCGAGTCGGTCGTGAGCGTCCTCGGGGAGCGCGCGCGCCTCACGCGACACCTCGCGATCGGTCGCGCGCTCGCGAAGCGGGCCGTCGCGCCCGCCGCCGAGGGGCGCCCCTGGGTGTTCGACGCGGTCCGACACCTCGGCGCCGCGGCGGAGCTCGTGGACGACCCCGCCGAGCGCCTCGAGATGGCGCGGCTCCACGCGGAAGCGGGGGAGCGCGCGCGCCGCGCCGCCGCGTTCCCGCTCGCGTCCGCGTGCTTCGAGGCGGGCATCGGCCTCTTGCCCGAGGGCGCGTGGAACCTCGACTACGGGACGACGCTCCGCCTCCACGCGGGCGCGACGGAGGCGGCGTACCTCACCGCTTCGTGGGACGTGCTCGCGCGGCGCATCGCGGATCTGAAGGAGCACGCGCGCACCATCATGGACGAGCTCGTCGCGTGGGAGGCGCAGATCGATGCGTGCGTCGGGCGCCACGAGTACCTCGCCGCGATCGCCGCGGCGAGCGAGGTCCTGGCGCTGCTCGGCGTGCGCCTCTCCACCGATCCCACGGCGGAGGAGCTAGGCGCCGCGATCCGCGGGACGCTCGCGCGCCTGACGGAGTTCGGGTCGCAGGGGCTGCTCACGAAGGAGGATCTCCGGGATCCCGTCGTCATCGCCGCGAACCGGATCCAGGTGCGCGTGAGCCCCGCGGCGTACTTCGGCAAGCCCGTCCTGCTCCCGATGATCGCGTGCAACCTCGTGACGACCTCGATCGAGCGCGGCGTCTCGCCGGCGACGCCGTACGCGCTCGCGCTCTTCGGGATCGTCCTCAACACGCTCGACCTCTACCCCGTGTCGCACGAGTGGGGCGAGCTCGCGCTCCGGCTTCTCGAGCGGTGGCCCGATCGGCGCCTCGAAGCGGCGACGCGCCACATCCTCCGCAACTTGGTGTGCTGCTGGATGGTGCCGCTCTCGACGGTGCTCGATCCGCTCCGCGAGGTCTGGGACATCGGCTGCCAGACGGGCGACTACGAGTACGCGTCCTACGCCGCGCACGGCTACGTCCACAACGCGATCTACGCGGGTCGCGCGCTCGGGCCCCTGCTCGAGGAGGCGCTCGCGCTCGGGGCCCAGATGCGATCGCTCGGGCAAGTGAACGCGCTCCATGTCCACACGCCGTTCGAGCAGGTGTTGAAGGCCCTGACGGGGCGGCTCGCGGATCCGGCGTGCCTCGACGGCGACGGGTTCGTCGAGGAGGAGGCGCTCGCGGCGGCCGAGGCGGAGGGATCGCGGAGCGGGATCTACGTCCTGTCGATCGCGATGGGCCTCGTCCGGTGGTTCTTCGGGGATCCGATCGCCGCGTCGAGGTGTTTCGAGCGCGCGCGCGCGTACGTCGACGCGGCGCCCTCGGTCTGGCACCAGCCGATCATGCACCAGTTCGCGGCGCTGTCGGCGTGCGCCGCTTGGCCCTCGGCGAGCGCGGACGAGCGAGTGGCGCTCCGCGACCACGCGGAGAGGAGCCTGGGTGCGCTGCGCAAGCTCGCGTCGTTCAACACGGAGAACTTCGCGCACCGTGTGAGCCTCGTGGAGGCGGTTCTCGCGCGGCTCGACGGCGACCGAGACGGGGCGCGTGGGCTCTTCGACCAAGCGATTCGTCAGGCTCAAGCCGGATCCTGGATCAACGACGTGGCGCTCGCGAACGAGCTCGCCGCGGGCGCGGAGTCGGATCCGGAGACCGCGCGGCGGCGAACCCGCTCGGCGCGCACCGCCTACGTCGCCTGGGGTGCGACCGCGAAGGCCGAGCGCGTCAGCGCCGCGCTCTCGCCCCCGTCGGGCTGACACGGTGAAGACGCGCGCGCCGCGGCTCCTCGCTCAAGGCTCTGCACCGAGGACCGCGTCGAAGAGCTCGCGCGTGGCGGTGGGGTCGTCGTCGACCCGCACGGCGAGGACCGCGAGCCCCGCTCGTCGGGCGAGGTAGCCCTCGCCGATCGATGCGGCGACGGAGCCCTCGACCAGCCCCTCGTCGACGAATCGTGTGAACGTCACGACGGCGCGCGCTTCGTCACGGTGAGCGCGAAGCTCGACGTTGTAGGAGGCCAACATCCCGGCGCCGAAATCCTCCTCCCCGTCGAGCGTGTAGCCAGCGCCGCGGAGACGCCGCGCGATCTCGTCCAGGTCGAGGTCCTCGAGTCCGATGGGCGGGAGCTCGGGCCGCGCGGTCGGCGGAGGTGCGGTGCGGGGGTGCACCTCCGGGCGGTCCCTCGGCGCGGAGGGCGCGGGCCGGTGGTCCGGCGCGCGAGCGCGTCGATCGGGTGGGCTTTCGCGGGTCGCGAAGAAGACGATCGCAGCGGCGAGCGCAGCGACCCCCGCGCCGACGAGCCACCCAATGGGCGCGCGTCGCTGCGCGCGCCGCCTGGGCTGCGGGGCCGGGGGCGCTGCGATGAGCGTCGGAGCGAGCGCCGCCATCAGCGGCGCGCCGACGAGCGTCAGCTCGCCGGTCCGCGCGAGCATGAGCTCGGTCTTCTCCGGAGGCCGCGGAACGCGCTCGAGGATCGCGGCGCGCATCGCCGCGGCGGACGGGTACCTCGCCTCCGCGCGCTTCGCGATCGCGCGCGCGATCACGGCCGACAGCGGGGAGCGGCGCACGACGTCGTTCAGCTCGTGCGGAGTCTCCGCTGCCTGGAGGACGAGGAGGCTGAGCTCGCTCGAGCCCCGGACGACGCGCTCGCCCCCGATCATCTCTGCGAGGGTGAGCCCGAGCGCGTAGACGTCGGCGGTCTCGCGCACCTCGTCGCCGTGGGCCTGCTCGGGAGCGATGTACGCGGGCGTCCCGATCGCCTCGCCCGTGAGCGTCAGGTGCGGAGCTCCGTCGCGCTCGAGAGCGCGCGCGATGCCGAAGTCGATCACGCGCGCGGGGCCCGGTCTGTCGGGCGGCGGGAGGAAGATGTTTCCGGGCTTCACGTCGCGGTGGACGATCCCCGCAGCGTGCGCGGCGTCGAGCGCGTCGAGCACGTCGAGGGCGATCGCGACCGCCACGGGGAGCGGGAGCGGACCGGACGTCTTCAAGAGGTCGCGGAGCGAGAGCCCCTCGAGCAGCTCGCACACGAGGTAGGGCGCGCCGTCCACGCGCCCGAACGCGAGCGCGCGGACGATCTTGGGGTGGTTCAGCGCGAGGAGGTACTGCGCCTCACGCTCGAACCGCTGGACGCCCACGGGTGACGCGCGCTGGCTCTCGTGCAGGTGCTTGATCGCGACGCGCACCCCGGTCCGCGTGTCGAGCGCGCGGTACACAGAGCCGTGCGCTCCCTGCCCGATGCGAGCCTCGACGCGATACCGCGCGTCGAGCAGCGCACCGGGCAGGAGTTCGGCCATCGGGGATCAGAACTGTACACCGCCGCCGAACAGGAGATCCCAGCCGAGGATCACGCCGACGTCGTTGCCGTCGACCTCGAACGTGATCGGCTGCGCGTAGATGATCCCCACGTTGCTCAGCACGAACTTGATCTGGGCGCCCAGCGTCCACGCCGCGTAGTGCTGATCGGCCGCGAACTTCGGCGACGTGAACCCGTACCCGATGCTCGTGTTGGGCTGGATGAAGATCGCCTTCTTGTAGACGGAGATGTCCCACCCGAACTTCGCGCCCACGCCGAGGCGCACGGCGTCCGCGTTGCCGCCGAGGTGGAAATAGCCGGCGAGGAAGGGGCCGTCTCCCTTGCCGCTGAAGTGGTAGCCGAACTCGTTCCACCAGAGCGCGGCGGTCTGCGGCGTGCCCGACGCGCAGTGGCCGACCGTGTCGCAGAGGGCGAACCCGATCGCGGGTCCGAGCGCCGTCGTGAAGTAGAGCGGCTTCGTGCTGGGCTTGAGGACGTCGTCCGCGCGCGCATCCGAGCAGATCGCGAGCGTGGTGGCGACGGCGAGCGCCGCGCCGATCCGCGAAGAAGAGAAGGTCGACATGCGCGAATGATCGATGATTCCAGGATCCTGTCTATGGACAACGAGCACTCCAGTCTCGATGATCCGCGTCGATGAACGACCCCCTCGCCGACGCGATCCGTGGCCGAACGGAAGCGATGCTCGAGTTGATCCGCGAGCTCGTGCTCGTGAACTCGCACACGAAGAACCGAGCGGGGGGCATGCGCGTCGGGGAGATCTTCGCGCGCGAAGCGACGGCGCTGGGCCTCCGGACGCGGCGCATCGCGAGCGAGATCTACGCGGACCACCTCGTCGTGGAGACGGAGCTCGGCGCGGCGTCGAGCCGCGGCGCGGTCGCGCTCGTCGGACACCTCGACACGGTGTTCCCCGAGGGGACGTTCGAGGGGTATCGCTGTGAAGACGGGATCGCGCGCGGTCCCGGCGTCCTCGACATGAAGGGCGGGTTGGTGGTCGCCCTCGAGGCGCTCCGCGCGCTGCGCGCGGCGGGGACGCTCGCGCGGTTGCCTCTGCGGTTCGTGATCGTCAGCGAAGAGGAGATCGGCTCCCCGGAGGGCCGCCCCATCCTCCAAGCGGAGCTGCCGGGCGCGGCGTGCGCGCTCGTGTTCGAGGCGGGCCGCGCCGAGGACAAGATCATCACGAGCAGGAAGGGGACGGGGAGCGCGAAGGTGCTCGCGCGAGGGCGCGCCGCGCACGCCGCGAACGGCCACAAAGAGGGCAAGAACGCGATCTGGGCGATGGCGAAGTTCGTCGATGGTGCGCAGTCCCTGACCGACTACGCCCGAGGGATCACGGTCAACGTGGGGTTGATCCGCGGCGGAGAGGCGAAGAACACGGTGCCCGATCACTGCGAGGTCGAGCTCGATTTCCGCTTCCAGACGATCGCGGACGCGGACGCGACGTTCGCGCGCATGAAGGAGATCGCGGCGTCGGCCTCGGCCGCCGTCGAGGGTACGTCGATCGAGGTGAGCGGCGGCCCCGCGCGCTATCCGCTCGAGCGCACGCCGGAGAACGTCGCGCTCTACCAGGTTTACGCGGCGTGTGCGAAGGAGGCAGGGCTCGGATCGGCGGAGGCGCCGCTCATCGCCGGGGGGTCGGACGCGAGCTCCACGTCCGCGATCGGGATCCCGTCGATCGATGGCCTCGGCCCGCGCGGCAGCGGGTTCCACACGAAGGAGGAGCTCATCGAGACCGCGAGCCTCGAGCCCAAGGCGCTCGCGCTGGCGCGCTTTCTTGCTCTTCATCTGCAAGACGGCGGCGCCGCAGCCACTCACGCGTGATGCTGCGCCTCCGTTCGGGGGCGCGTCACCCCGGAGGTCCACGAATGCGCCTTGGTCGTCTCGCTCAGCTCGCCGTCCCCGCCGCGCTCTTCGGCGTCGCCGTCCTCGTCGCGTGCGACGACGTGGCCAACCCGAACGGCGCTCGACCGATCGTCGACTTCAACGGTGTGCCCTACGGCGACGTGTGCGCCTCCGACGCCGACTGTGGCGGCCTCAAAGACTCCTGCTGCACCGGGGGGAAGTGCTCCAAAGACGGGTGGTGCAGCCCGAAGTGCAAGTCCGACCAGGACTGCCCCGAAGGGTATTTCTGCATCGACCACGACGGGACGCGGTGCTTCGCCGGGTGCGCAGACGACCGCGACTGTCCCATCGGTTGGATCTGCGAGGCCAAGAGCGGCCACAACACCTGCAGGTTCAAGTAACCCTCGTCCGCGCCGCCGGACCGCAGGTTCCGCGAGTCGAACCCGGTCCGGTTTGGGCGGCGGGTTCGGCGGGGGCGGGGAGAGGTGGGGTAGCGCCGCGGGCCTCTGATCCCGGGAGGAACGAACGGAGCGCCAGCGGAGCGAGCGGCCCGGAGGGCGGAGCCCTCCGGGGCCGAGCGAGCCTGCGAGCGAGGCGAACAATATTGCCTCGTATTCACAGTGCGATCGCACAGTGGCGCGCGTTTCGGGAAGTGTATAAGAGCGAGGAGATGCCTTCCTTCTCGCGCGCGGCCGAGCGCCTCCTCACTCGCGCCGCGGGGCACACCTGGAATGCGCTTCAGCGGAGCCACGGGCTCTTCGCGGCGCCGGTCCCGTTCGCTCCGCGCTGGAGCGACCAACCGATCCCTCGCGCCAAGGAGCGCACCTCGCCCCCGCTCGGGTGGCCGCGGCAGACGGACAGCCTGTGCCCCGCGTGCGTGAAGGAGGCGCGCGCGGCGATCCTCCGCGGGGACGAGGACATCGGCCACCTCATCCACGGCAAGCCGGGCGAGATCAAGGCGCTCATCCACGAGAAGGACGGCGCGATCGTCATGGAGAAGGCGTGCCCGCTCCACGGCTCGTACGAGGACGTCATCTCGATCGATCCGAAGTTCCTCGCTCGGCTCGAGGGCCTGTTTCCCGGCCGGGACGTGCGGATGACGCCGGACGCGCTCCACGATCACGGCTCGAGCACCATCCAGCACGGGCGCGGCGCCGTCCTCACGGTGGACCTCACGAACCGCTGCAACATGATGTGCGACCCGTGCTTCATGGACGCGAACCAGGTGGGGTACGTCCACGAGCTCACGTGGCCCGAGATCACCAAGATCCTGGACGACGCGATCGCCGTGAAGCCGCGCCGGCAGATGTCGATCCAGTTCTCCGGCGGCGAGCCCACCCTCTCCCCCCACTTCCTCGACGCCATCCGCTACGCGCGCAAGAAGGGCTACTTCGCCGTGCAGGCGGCCACGAACGGCCTCCGGTTCGCGGAGGAGCCGGGCTTCGCCCAGAAGTGCAAGGACGCGGGGATGCGCATGGCCTACCTGCAGTTCGACGGGGTGACGAACGAGGCGAACGCGCACCGCAAGATCTCGAACCTCTACGACGTGAAGCTCCGCGCGATCGAGGAGCTCTCGCGCGCGGGCATCGACGTGATCCTCGTCGTCACGATCGTCAACGGCGTGAACAACGACCAGGTCGGCCCCATCGTCGAGTTCGCGGTCGAGAACGCGGACAAGATTACCGTCGTCTCGTTCCAGCCCGTGAGCTTCACCGGCCGCGACGAGGACGTGTCGGACGAGCGCCGGCGCGCGCAGCGCTACACGCTCTCCCACCTCGCGCGGGACATCTCGGAGCAGACGGGCGTCACCCACCCGATGCGGGACTGGTTCCCTCTCTCCGCCCTCGCTCCGTTCGGGGATGTGTGCGATCTCCTCGACGGCCCCGATCGCGACTTCGGCCAGCTCAAGTGCGGCTGCCACCCGAACTGCGGCATCGGCACGGTGCTGTTCGTGAACAAGAAGACGAAGCAGATGGTGCCCCTCGTCGACTTCCTCGACGTCGAGCAGCTCCTCGCCGACCTGCGCACGATCTTCGACGCGGGCCGCTCGAAGCGGTGGACCCAGGCGCAGCTCGTGGCCTCCGTGCTCCGGAATTTCAAGCCGGACGGGGCGCCCCCGAACTTCTCGGTGAAGACGCTCGTCCGCCAGTTCCTGAGCCAGATGGGCGCGGCGCACAAGGAGGACGACGCGAAGGAGTTCGAGTGGCGCGTGCTCTTCGTCGCCGGGATGTGGTTCCAGGATCTCTTCAACTACGACTTCCGGCGCACCGAGATGTGCATCATCCCGTACGGGACGCAGATGGGTGAGATCAGCTTCTGCGCGTACAACACGGGCGCGGGCTGGCGGAACATCATCGAGAAGATGCGCGCGAACGCGACCGTCGCGGAGTGGTATCGCACGTACGGCCGGCACCCCGTCCACGCGAAGAACAAGGACCTGCCCCTCCCGGATCACGGTCATCCGATCAGCGTCACCGAGCACCCCCTCGCGCACGAGGAGCGCGCCGCCGCGCAGAACGCGCGCGGTGAGCGGCGGCGCGTGAAACACCTCCCCGTCGTGGGAAGGTAGCCGCCCGTCCGCGCGTAGACGCGGCCGTTCGACCCATCCGGGTCAGGCGGGAGCACGGAGCGGAAACCATGGCGAAGGTCTTTGCGAAGGTTGCAGCGGTCCTCACGTTCGGCGCGGCGATCGCGGTCACGGCCAGCGTCGCCCACGCAGACGGCGACGTGAAGGAGGCGGACGCGACCTGCTACACCGCGACCGCGATCCTCGTCCCTGGCGACGGCAACAACGAGGAGCTCCTCTGGGGCCTCATCCACAAGGTCGTCGACGGTCGTTGGACCCAGGTGAGCGACGCGCCCTCGAACCGCGTCGGCGAGATCGCGCTCACGCGGTTCGACGTGAAGTACCGCTATCAAGGCGGCCCGAGCTACGTCTACACCGTGCAGTGCGGGCACGGCGGCACCTGCAACGACGTCGCGCACAAGTTCCGCGAGGCGTACCCGCAGATCCAGCCCGCGCCCCAAGTCCACTGCGGAGACCTGAGCTACTTCTTCGGCAACCCGACCCACGGTCGGTAAGTCGGAGCATGCCCGGCGGGCGCCGCGCCATTCCTTCACCGGGTGGGGTGCTGCCTGTACTTTGGGCTTTTGGTTGGCGATACTCCGCGGGCGTGCGGCGGTCGCTCCGTGGATTCGGTCTCTGGGTGGGCGGTGTCGCGGCCGCGTGCGCGGGGGTGCTCTTTGCCTCCGCCCCCGAGCCCGGTGCGGCGCACGCTCAGCCGATCGCGACCGACCCGCCGCCTCAGCTGGGGACGTCCCTGAAGACGCGGTTCGGGATCGAGGCCGGCCGCTTGATGCTCTCCTCACGCGATCCCTTGGAGCGCGCGTCGGGGGTCGAGCGGCTCGGCACTTCGGAGAACCCGCAGTCCGTCGACGCGCTCATCGACTCGCTCGACAAGCTCGAGAAGGCCGAGATGCTCGAAGCGCGGCTCATGGCGGTCCGCGTGCTGCGCGACCACGTGGATCGAGCGGAGGTGCGCGATTTCCTCGTGAAGGAGATGATGACGACGACGCAGTCCGCGCGCTCCGGGACGATCGGATCGATCCTCCGCGCCTCGGCCGCGCTCGCGCTCGCGCGTTGGGGAGACGACCGGTGCGTCGACGCGCTCTTCGGCGCCCTCGGCGCGCGCGGTCCGGCCGCCGAGGCCGCGCGCGCGGCGCTCCTCGCGTACCCGCCGCGATCCCTCGACGTGGTGCTCTTCACGCCGGACACGTCCGCCGAGGACGCCGAGGACGCGGAAGAGGACCTCCGCGACGTCCTCGAGAAGAAGCCCAAGTCCAAGTCCTCCTCGAAGCCGAGCAAGGACGAGAAGCCCGAAGAGAAGGAGCCGAAGGCGGGCGACGCGAAGGCGACCGCGGATCCCAAAGGGGCGGGCTTCCCCGCGCCGAAGGGCCAGAAGCTCCGCACGCTGCACGCCAACGCGATCGAGTTCCTCGGCGATCTCGGGGATCTCCGGGCCGTGCCCGTCCTCCGGTTCATCGCCCGAGGGGACTCCACCAATCGGCCCGCCGCGGGCCTCGCCCTCGCCAAGTTCGGCGACGACACCTCCTTCGGAGACGCGCGCCGCTGGGCGAAGTCCGAGGACGTGAAGCTCGCCGAGACGGGCGCGCGCATCCTCGTCCTCCTCGACGACTGGACCGAGGAGCAGGCGACCGAGGAGTCGAAGAAGCCGAAGGCGCCCGTCCCGAAGGCCAAGGACAAGACGCCCCAGATCGTCGTGAACGGGCCGCCCGCGGTGAAGGCCGTCGCGCGGCTCCTCTCGACCGCCGCCACGCGCCGCGCTGGATTCCAGCTGATCCTCGACGCGCGGTCCCCCGCGAACTTCGCGCCCCTCGTCGAGGCGCTCACCGGGATCGCGCACGAGCCCACAGGGGACGAGCGCTCCCTCGCGGTGATCGCGCTCGCCCGCATCGCGGGGCCCGCGAAGCTCGCCGTGTGGTTGGACGACGCGGAGATGGACCACGTCGCCGCGTTCGCGATCGCGACGACACCCGGCCCGGACGCGACGGACGTCCTCTCGAAGGCGCTCGCCGCCGCGAGCGCTCCCGCGAAGCGCCGCCTCGTCGTGCGCGCGGGGATCGTGCGAGCGGTGTCCGTGGGAGCGACCGTCCCCGGCCTCGAGGACGCGATCGCCTCGCTCGAGAAGTCGAAGGACCCCGCCGACGTCGACGCGGCTGCGTTCGCCCGCGTCGCGCTGGGGGCGGACGTCGCGGCGCTCGTGGGCAAGCCGCCGACGACCCCGGTCACCCCCGAGAGCACGGCGCTCTTCGCAGGCGCCGCGCGCGCTGCGGTCCTCCGCGGAGACGACGCGCTCGCGGCGTTCATCCCGTTCTTGAAGGGCGCGGACGACGGACAGGACCCCAGCGCGCTCCATGTCGCCGCGGGGGTCGCGCTCCTCACGCCGGACGGTCGGAAGGCCGCGCCCCAGCAAACGCTGCTCGCGTGGACCGAGGGCGGAGGCGCGCTCGCGCCCCTCGCCGCGCTCGCGCTGCCCACCCACGACGACGACGCGATCCGTCCGAGGATCAAGGCGCTGCTGCTCGAGGGCACCGACCCCGTCATCCGCGCGCACCTCGCGCTCGGGCTCGCGGACGATCCCGAGCCATCGAGCGTGTCGCTCCTCTGTGAGGCGTACATGAGCGAGACCTCGCCGGTCGCGCGCCGCGCGATCGTCCGCGCGCTCGCGTCGCGCACGGAGTCACAGCGCACGCGCATCCTCGCCTGGGCCGCGGACCTGGACCCCGACGAGACCAACCGATCCATCGCCCGTCTCGCGCTCCAAGGCTCTTCGCCCAAGGCCGCCGATCCCCTCGGGCTCACGCTGAGCTGGACCTTCGTCGCGACGACCGGCGCGGAGGCGCGGCCGCTCCCCGCGCGCTTCCTCCGCGGAGACGACTACGCCGTCTCCGTGCTCACCGCGTCCGATGGGGATCTGCTGGTGCCCACGACGGCCTACGGGACGAGCTCGCTCACCGTGTACCCCACCCACGTCGATACGCCCGAGGCGCCCACACCGCCCAGCGCTCCGCCGAGCGCCGAACCCGCCCCAGCGCCGCCGCCGGAGCCGAAGGCCCCGGCCAAGTGAGCGAGCGCGACGACGCCGCGATCCCCGTGACCTTCGAGCACGCCACGGCGCGCCTCGGAAAGATCGTCGACGAGCTCGAGCGCGGCGACCTCCCGCTCGAGCGCTCGCTCGAGCTCTTCGAAGAGGGTGTCCGCCTCGCTCGACTCGCCGAGGAGCGCATCACGGCTGCGGAGAAACGCGTGGAGGAGCTCCTCGCGGTCGATCCGTCGGGGCGGCCGGTCATCCGGAAGCTCGCGATCGGGGAGGAGCCGTGACCCCTCCGCCCACGGCCGCCGCGCTGATCATTGGGAACGAGATCCTCACTGGCAAAGTCGCCGACGCGAACCTCGCCGTCCTCGCCCGCACCATGCGCGGGCTCGGGGTGCGGCTCGTCCGCGCGCACACGGTGCTCGACGACATGGATACCCTCGTCTCCGAGATCCGCGCGCTGAGCTCGGCGCACACGTGGCTCGTCACGAGCGGCGGTGTCGGCCCCACGCACGATGACCTCACGATCGAGGCCGTGGCGAAGGCGTTCGGTCGCCGTGTCGTCGTCTCGGACGAGCTCGACGCGCTCCTCCGCGCGGCGTACGCCGAGCGCGTGACCGAGGGGCACCTGTTGATGGCGCGCGTCCCCGAGGGCGCGACGCTCGTGCGCACCCACACCGTGCCGTGGCCGAGCGTCCTCTGCGAGAACGTGTTCGTGCTCCCCGGCGTGCCCGAGATTTTCGCCCTGAAGATGGCGCTCGTCGCGGACGTCGTGGGTCGTGGCGTCGCGTTCGTCACCCGCGCGGCGTTCGTGAGCGTCGAGGAGGGGCGGATCAAGCACCTCATCGACGCGTGCGTCGGCGCCCACCGGGACGTCGAGATTGGCTCGTACCCCCGATGGGGCGACAAGACGTGGCGCACCAAGATCACGTTCGACGCGCAGGACGAGGCCCGGATCGAGGCGGCGCGAGCTGCGTTCGTCGCGAGCCTCCCGGAGGACGTCGCGAGCACGCTCGACGATCCCGACGCGCGCTGACGTCCGGGCTGCGCGCGATGAGCGGGGCAGCTTCGCCCGCGCACGCACGAAGCCTGGCTTCGCGCCCGGCGGGCTCGACCGAGGCCCGGCGAGAGGTAGGCTTCGCTGATGATCGACGTGCTCGCTCGCGTTCGACTGTGGCTCGCGGTGCTGATCCTCTCGATCGGAGGAGTGTCGGAGTTCGCTCGGCAGACGGGCGCGTTCGGCGAGAAGGTGGCCCCCCTCGATCCGGCGTGGATCTTCTACCTCACTGGCGCGGTCGGGCTCGGGCTCCGCGTCTTCTGGGCGCGGTACCTCGCGATCTGCTTCGTCGTCGCGATCTCCGCGATCACGGTCTTCTGGGGCGTCGAGCCGCTCGTCGCGTTCGCCGTCGCACCGTTCGCGCTGCTCCTCGCGGGCCGGCGGATGCGCGCGCTCTACGAGGATCACCCTGGCTGGATGAACCGGTGGGCGGCGAAGCTCGACGCCCGGATCGCGCGCCTTCGGGTGCTCTTCGTCGCTCAGGCGGTGGCCATGGGGCTGATTTGGGCGGCCCACGAGGGGCTCTCGCCGATCGCCTGGCCCCTCGCGATCTCGGCGGGGCTCGCGCTCGTCGGCCTGGTGCTGCAGCACACGTGGGCGGTCGTCGCGATCGCGCCCATCATCGTCCTCGAGGCGTCGCTCGCCATCGCGAAGGCCGGAGTGCTGGTGCACCGCGGCGCGCCGCCCGCGTGGAGCTTCACCGCGGTGCTACTCACCGCGTGCGCCGCGTCCGCGATCGTCGTCGCGCCGCTCGTCGCGGAGTTCGCGCGCCGGGTCGCGCGCGACGAGCCCGCTACTGGCAAGTGATCGTGGGGAGCCCCGCGGGCGCCGGGTAGAACGACGCCGTCAGGATGCACATCTCGTCCGTCGCCGCGGACTCCCCGAAGGTCAGAGTGTTCGGCGTGTCGTTCTTGAACGTGCACTCGAAGTGGATCGGCTCGCCCGCCTTCAGCTCCCGCACCGGGTCGAAGATCTTCGGCGTGGGCTCGTCCCAGTCCGTCGTGTCGAAGAACATCTGGCCGGCGACGGTGGAGTGGAAGTTCGTCCCGTGCTTGTGCATGTGGCTCGACGCCTTCATCACGCGCATGTCGACCGGGACGCTGCAGTCGTAGTTGATGGTCTTCGTCGACATCGGCGGGACGGAGATATCCGGCTGCACCATGAAGAGCACGGCCGCGTGGTCCGTCACCGTGCCGGGTTCGGCGAGGTGGAACGTCACCTGGACGTGCGCCGTGATCGTCTGGCTCGTCACGTTGAGGTAGTGCGACTGGAGCCGGAGGCCGGTGCCCGACGGGATCGCGGCCGCGACACCGGCGGGGAAGTCGAGCTGGTCGTCCGGCAGCTGCGTCCCGTAGGGCGTCGCGTCGAACTCGAGGCCCGAGCAGTCGGTGAGCGGGCCGTCGCTCGCGCCGTTCTTGTAGAACAACAGGAGGTGATGGGAGCCGCCCGTCATGTGCGATTCGAACGCGCTCACCTCGACGTCCTCGCCGAACGGGTTCGCGAAGTTCTGGCACTTGTAGACCTCCTCGCCGGGGCCGACGTCGAAGCTCGCGAGCTCGATCGTCACGGTCTTTCCACCTCCTCCAGTGCCCGAGGAGGCGGACGCGGTGGGGCTCGCGCTCGACGTCGTGAGCGAGGTCCCCGTGCTGCTCGTCGCCCCGCCCGATCCGTCGTCGTTCTCTCCTGTGCTGCAGGCCACGCTCACGGCGCCGAGCGCCGCGCACCCGAGGACGAACGGAACCGAAGAACGAGTGAGCATGCGGACCTCCAGGGCTTCAGCGAGAGCGAAGGGTGACAGAGCCGAGGCCCACCGTCACGAACTCCTGCGCCGGGCGCGACGGCCGAGCGCGAGCAGCGCCGCCGCGAGGGCGAGCGTCGACGTCGTCGCCCGTGCGCCGACCGCGACCGCGCACCCCCCGGCATCGCCGTCGCCGTCCGCGGCGCTGCCGCCCGCGCTGGAAGAAGACGACGACGTGGCTCCTCCGCTGCCTCCCTCGCCCGACACCGGCGCGAAGGGGGCGAGGAAGTCCGCGTACACGTCCACTCGGCGGTAGTGAGCGGGCTCGAGGCACCCGGCGAGATCTGCGTACGAGTCGATCCCGACGATCGTCTCGACGCCGCCGAGCGACACGAGCGCAGGGCCGCCGGAGTCGCCCACGCAGCTCCGATGCGCGCCGTCGCCCACGGTGAGCGTGTCGTCCGGATCCACCTTCGCGATCGTCGTCGTCGCGCTCTGCTGCGCATAATTCGGGGTGTCGTAGTGCGTCTCGCCGTACCCCACGATCCGCGCCTCTGCCCCGACGATCGACGCGTCGAGCGGCGCTCGCGCGAACGGGAGGGGTGGAACGGCGAGCGGCGAAGCGAGCTCCACCACGGCGATGTCCGCGTGGAACGGAGCCTTGCGATCGTAGTCGGGGTGGAGCGTCGCCTTCGTGATCGAGACGAGCTTCGGCGCGATCGTCTGGGGCGTCGCGAAGGCCGTCGCGTCGGGGCCGGCGAACACGCCGAACACGTGATCCGGATGGGTCATGGGGTCGACGCAGTGCGCGGCCGTCACGAGCACGGACGGCGCGATGACGGCGGCCGTGCACGTGTCGAGGACCGATTGATCTTTCGGGTACGACACGAGCAAGACGACGGCGGCGTCGTTCGACGGCGCTCCTCCGATGATGGGACTCGCCGCGCGTCGGTCGGAGCCTTCACACGCCGTCAGCGCGATCCCGGCGAGCGCCGCGGCGCGCTTCACGGCGCTCCCGCGGCGGTGAAGTGGATGTGCGCCTTGCCCTCGCCATTGTCTGCATACGACGAGAGCACGCCCGTGGTCGGCGCGGCGACGCCGATGTAGTCGCCGAGCCAGCTCGCGATCGTCCGGTCGAGGGTGAAGGTGCCAGGCGCCGCGATCTGCGAGAGCTGAAAGGCCGCCCCGTCCGCGGAGGTCGCGCGCACGAGCTTCGCCGGGGCGTCGACGACGCCCTCGTAGAAGACAATCTCCAGCTTGCCGTTCGTGTCCCGCGCGACGCGTGGGAACAGCACCTGATCGCTCGGCGAGACCTTGCCCACCGACTTCGGGGGCGCGAACGACTGGCCGCCGTCCGCCGAGGCGAGCACCATCACGTCGGTGCCGGGGGAGTTCATCGTCGCGCTCACCCCCGCCATTCCGGACGCGTAGACGACCGTCACGTCCGCCCCGTGCACCGCGCACGAGGGGTCCTGGAACACCACGTCGCTCGGCGCGACGGACGCGAGGAGCGGCCACGTCTGTCCGTGGTCCGTGGACTTGCGGAGCGCGAGCGTCGCGCCCTGGCGGAGGTGGACCAGATAGAGCGGCGCGCTCGGGCCGGCGCCGCGATCGAGGCAGAGAGACGCGAGGTTGCCGAACGTCGCGTCGTTCGCGATCGTGGAGGTGCCGAACTGCACGCCGTCCGTCGAGCTCGCGAACACGAGCGTGGGGGTGCCGGTGAAGTCGGCCCAGGAGAGGAGCACGTGGTCGTCCGCGTCCACGGCGATCGATGGCTTGTCGTAGTCCCGCTGGGCGCCGGTGTCCGCGGCGTGCGGGGCCTCGAACGTGTCCGTGCCCTTCACGAGCTTCGCCACGTAAATGTGATCGTCGGCGGCTCCGCTCGGGAGGAACCCGAGGAACGCGAGGAAGAAATTCCCCTGACTGTCTGCGGCGAGCACCGGGTTCGAGGTCAGCCTCCCGCCCGGGGCGGGGACGTACCGCGGGGCCGACCAGAGCGCGCCTCCATCGTGCGAAGCCGCATATCCAATCGAGGAGGTGCCGTCCGCGAAGAACGCGATCCAAGCGGCCACCACCCCTCCCTGCGGCGTCGCCGCGAGGGTCGTCTGGCTCTCGTACGAGCTCGCGCCTTTGGAGGTGAACGGCGCACCGGCAGCGCCACCGGCGCCGCCCATCGACGAGCCGGTGGACGAGCCCGTCGACTCCGCGGAGCTCGCGCTCGCCGTCGACGACATCCCCGCGCCGGAGCTCGAGGAGGTGGATGCGGTGGAGTTCGACGCGTCGTCACAGGCCGCGAGGGCGACGACCGCGGTGACCCAAAGGAAGGCAGCGGGAGCGCGCATGCGCGGCTCGTACTGCCGAGCGTGGTCGTCGTCGAGCCCCTTGGGTCGCGACCGGAAATAAAGCGCACTCGGGCGACGCTGCATCCCCACAGCCGCGTTGCTCCTCCACCCTCGGCGCAGCCACTCACCCCGGGCGCGCTCTCATTCCTTCCGGGTCGACGTCGTCGGCGCGCCGAGCCCCTCCGTCCATCCGCGGAAGAACTCGCCGAGATCGGCGCCGCTCGCGCGCTCCATCGCGCTCTTCAGGTCCTCGGTGCGTACGACCGAGCCGGCCTCCGAGTAGAGGCGCACGCCCCTCCAGAACGCGTCGTCGCCGACGCGCGCGCGGAGCTCGAACAAGACGAGTGCTCCCTTCGAATAGACAATCGGACCGCCCGCGTGGTCCGCGTCCGTGTCGGGCGCGCCGACGAGGGGCCGATCCTTCCCCTTCATGACGACCTTGTCGAACTTCTTCCAGGCGAGCGCGACCTCCGCGTCGTAGCCGGCGCGCCCCGTGTGCACCTCCTTGAACGCCGCCGTCATGAAGACCGCGAACGCCTCGTTCAACCAGAAGTCGGCCCATCGATCGCATGTGAGCGCGTTGCCCCACCACATGTGCGCGAGCTCGTGCACGATCAGCCAATCCTCTTTGGGCTCGTCCGCGAACGCCTCGAACCCGGAGACGTCCCCGAGCGAGTAGAACGACGCCTCTTGCCCGCCATTGTCGCCCGTCGCCACCATCGAATAGTCGGCCGCGGGGTACAGGCGGCCCGCCTTGTCCGCGTAGAACGCGCTCGCAGAAGAGATCTCCGCGAGGACCTGGGTGCGGAGCGCGGCGCGCTCGACGAGGAGCTTCGAGGGCGCGTAGAAATGTGCGCCGAGCTCTCCCGCGCGGCCGTCCACGCGCTCGTAGCGGCCCGCGGCGAAGCCGAACAGATACGCCGAGTGAGGCACGTCGAGGTGGAGGTGGTGCGGGCCCGCGGTCGGCGCGGGGTCGAACGTCGGCCCGATCACGTGCCAGTCCGCGGGGACCGTCACCTCGAGATCGAAGGTCGCCTTGTGGCCCGGGTCGAAGTCGCACGGGAGCCACTCGCGCGTGTCGAAGGCGGTGTAGGCCTCGGTGTCTCGGACGACGAAACCCTCGGACGAGCGAACCGCATATCGGATGCGGACGGAGCGCCCGGCCGCTGGGCCGCCGAGGTCGATTCGGAGGTGGCCGGGCTCTCGGGTGTAGCGCGCGGGTATCGCCCCGCCGTCCGCGCCCACGAGCTCCACGGACCTCGAGGCTCTTCGCCTCGAGGTCGAGCGAGCTCGCCTCCGGGTCGACGGCGAGCGTCGCGACCGCGGAGGCTGCCTTCTTGCCGACGTCGACGGTCAGGCTCACCGCGTAGGATTGGATGCTTCCACGGCGCTCGGCGCGGCGCGCCGGGGGAGGGCTGCTCGACGCGCCGCTCGCGGACGCGGCGACCGCGTCCGCGCTAGCAGACAAAGACGGCGCCGCGCCGCGCGCGGGGGGACCTGCGCACGACGCGGCGAACATCACGGAGAGCAAGCCGGTCAGGCCGGCCTTCGACGACACGGGCGCATCCTACGCCCGATCGGGGCTCAGTCTTCCCCGTTGCCCCCACCGAGCGGGCCGTACCCGAGATCGTGGCCAATCTGGCGAGCCGCGTCGAGTAGGCCCACGTACTTCGTGAGCTTCCCGAGCGCGGCGCTGTCCTCGACCACCGGGAGACCGTCCGCGTCGAGGACGAGCTTCGGCAGGCCTTGGGCGTCGAGCACGGGCTTGCCCTGCGCGTCCTTCTCCACCGCGTACGCCTTCGCGACGAGGTCGTTGGCGTGAGCCACCATTCGCGAGGCGATGCCGCGGTCGACGATCTTCCCGTCCAGCAGATCTCCACCGTAGCGCCGCGCGATGTACGTGTATCCGCTCGCCGGATCGTAGAACCGAGCGCGCTGCGCCTCGGGGACGTTCACCTGCTCCTGGCTACCGTCGATCCACACCCGCAGCTTGTTCGTGAGCTGCATGTCCGTGCCGTACCTCGAGTAGAGGTTCGCGAAGATCAGCATGCCCAGCTGCTGGCGGTAGCCGACGTTCGGGAACAGGACGCGCGCCCCGTCCGGTCGAGCGGGTGCGGTCTCGATGGTCGTGAGATCGAACACCTCGGGGACGGGCGTTTGCTCGTTCGACGGGACCCACATTCCCACCGTCGTCCAGTCCTCGGAGAGCACGCCGCCGAGCAGGCGATCGACCGCCTCGGGCATGTCCGAACGGAAGTTGATCCGCACGTCGCGCCCA
Organism: Polyangiaceae bacterium; assembly: GCA_046351395.1. Taxonomy (GTDB): domain Bacteria; phylum Myxococcota_A; class Polyangia; order Polyangiales; family Polyangiaceae; genus CAYYKK01. The sequence continues at coordinate 140,433 of JAXLYP010000025.1, read as the reverse complement.
TCGAGGTAGTTCGCGCGGCTGATGGTGCTCAGCGTCGGCCGAGCGTCCGCGAGGGCCATCATCGCGTAGGTCTTCTCCACCCCGAACCCGGCGTGCCGCATCCACGACGTGTAATTCCAGGAGCCGCCCGCGTTGGGATCGCTGTTGAACTCCTCGCCGATGAACCGCGCGTCCCCGGCGCCGAGCGCGAACTTCCCGCCGGAGCTCACCGCGTCGAACACGGTGCGGCCCGTGTCGTCCGACCCCGCCGTCGCGGCGTACTGTCCGGGCTCGGGGGTGAGCAGCATCTTCATGTACGCGTTGAACATCTCGTGCTCCGCCATGATGCTCGGGCGGTGCCAGTCGTCGGCGTTGGCGATCTCCTCGTAGGTCGTGTCGCCGAACGTCTTGTAGAACGCGGTCCCGTTGGCGACGGCCCAGTGGTACGACCGGAGCCTCTCGATGGTGTTGTGCGCGACCGCGCTCGGTAGCCCGCGCGCGTCGAACTCGCGATCATGCCGGCGGAAGTACGCCCACGGGTACGCGCCGTCGAACTTCTTCACCGCGTTGACCGTGACCTCGTAGGGATCGGCGCCCGCGTCGCCCGGGTTCGTGTGGAAGTACGAGTTGCTGCTCGAGCCATACCGGTACATCCAGCGCACGTGGCCCCCGCCCGTGCCGACGCCGTCGCGCGTCTTCACGGCCGTCGCGACGCTCGTCGCGACCCCCGATTGCGTCGGGGCGTCCTCGAAGTCCGCCCACGCGGCGTGATCCTTCGGCGGCGGCGCGCAGACCTTCCCATGCACCAAGCGGAAGCCCGCGATCGCCTTCTCCTCGTCGGTCGCGTCCCTGCAGCGTGATGGATCGAAGACCTTCATGAGGCGCGCGGCCTCCGTATAGTGGGTCGGCTTCGCGAACTTCTGCCCCGCGAACGGCGCCGTCGAGCGGAAGATGCGATCCTCGTCCGAGAGCTGCGTCTCGAGGAGCGGAGCGAAGTCCATTTGCTTGATGGGGCTGAAGCCGCCGTGCTCCTCGTCCTCGAACGTCTCGAGGACGCGGCCATAGAGCGCCTTCATCGCGTGCGCGTCGTACTGTCCGAGGCCGACGGTCTCGCCGAACCGCTCGATCGCGTACTCCATGACGGACGTCTGACCGAAGTAGTCCACGCCGGGGCGCGACTCTCCGGCGAGGCCCTGCTCGTCGTCCGTCGACGGGTCGAGGTAGCGCGGCCCCATGCATTTGTCGTTCGCGGCGCTCACGGTGTCCCCCGTGCGCGGCTTGCCGTCGCACGATTTGGCGGCCTTGCCCTCTTGCGTGCGGAGCTGCCAATACTGCGGGTGGAAGTTCAGCGCGTCCCAGGAGGACGTGAAGTTGTGCAGGAGACCGAGGGAGTGCCCGACCTCGTGGATCGCGATTCCCTTGAACGCCTCGACGACGAGATCCTTGTAGATCGCCTCCCCGCGGGTCTGAGCGTCGTATTGTCCGTCCGGGTACTTGTCCTTGTAGTACTTCGCGAGGCCCTGGAGATCGACCGATCCGAAGACGGGCGCCTCGTTCTCGTGGAAGCACACGCCGCGCGTCTCGAGCATCGCCTCGAGGTCGTGGTGGATCGCGCGGCGCGCGCCGGGATCGAGGCCGCGGAGCGGGGAGACCATATCCATCACGTCGCTCGTCGCCGTGTCGGGCGCGAGCGCCGCGCCGTCCACCATCCACTGCTGATCGACGAGCTGCGACTCGTACACCGAGCCGCGGAGCGGGCTCACGAGGGCGTCGAACTCCGTCGCGGTCGCCCCGTGGAGCGCCGGGTCGACGGTCGTCGCCTTCATCATGTCCGTGAACCCTCGGTACTGCTCCGCCACGCTCGCGCCCTGGACGGGGGTCGGGGCGACTGTCTGCACGACGTGGTTCGCGTCGATCTGGGCGACGCGCGAGTCGATCTGCTCGCTCGTGAGCGCGGGCGCGAAGCTCCCCTCCCGGAGCTCCTTCACGTAGTTCTCGGCGGGCACGCCGTCCGTGACCTCCTCCACGGTGATGTCGCCGAGCGCGAGCTGGATGACGTCCCGCTGCCGCGCGGCCGCGTACGTCACGCTGCGGCCCATGACCATCGCCGCCGCGCCGTGGATCTCGCCGTCGAGCGGGTCTCCGCCCCAGTTGCCGATGCCGCCCCAGGGCGCGCGGGACTCGTAAGGCCAATAGGCGAAGAAGTTCTTCCGAATGTCTCCCAGACGGGCGACCTCGCCGGTCTCTCCGCACACGTCGTGACGATCGTACGAGCGGACGGGGTTGTGACAAAGCGTGAGGACCGGAACGGTCTCCTTCGGCTTGCCGACCAACCAGGCGCCGTAGCGCAGCATCACCTGCTCGGGCTCGAAGAACTCCGCCTCGCACGCCGCTCGTTCACCGCCCGTTCTCCGGCACTCGACCTCGCGTGATCGGGCGACGGCGTTCGACATCAGCTGATCCCACGACGCGATGATGTCCTCCGCGGCCCCGACGCCCGTGGGATTGCCGGATTCGTCCACGGGATCTTGGAGCTCGGGGAGCATCTTGTCGTTCACCCAGTAGCCCACCGTCGAGAGCTCGCGATCGCGGTAGGGGATCGTACATTTGCCGACGGCGACGTCGCACTGCGACCCGGTGTTGCCTGCGTACCCGGTCACCGCGTTCTCGCACGCGTCCGCCGTGCCGTTCTGGTCCGTGTCGTCGTTCGTCGCGCACGTCGCCGATTGGTGGCTCTGCTTCCAGATGTTGTGGAGGTGCGCGTAGCGGTGATAGAGCGCGTCGACGAAGCCGTACCCGGGGTCCCAACCCTGCTTCACGCCGCTGATCAGGCCCACCTGGAGCGAGCCGACGGAGAGTCCACCGGGGTTCCCGACGACGTCGAGCGGGGCGTGCGTGATCTCGAGCGGCTCGAAGTCGCGGTTCGGATCGACCTTCACGAACGAGCTCCGGACCGTGGCCTCCTGTTCGTTGCACTCGTAGGTCGTGGACCCGGTGTAGAACCCCACGAGCGCGCACGTCGGGATGCCGGGGATATAGCTCTCCTCCGGGGCGAGCAAATACTTCATCGTGATGTCGAAGTAGCCATTCTCCATCTCGAAGTGCGGGCGATCCGGATTGGCGGGATCGGTCACGTCGTACGAGACCGGGGAGACCTTGACGTTCCCGAACAGCTTCCCGATGAACATGTCGTCCCAGGCGGGCGAGTCGACGAGGTTCCGCGACCAATCGACGCGCATGTAGCCGCGCTGGAGCGGCGGGACGTCCACCGTGTTCTCCTCGACGATGTTCATCTCCTCGCCGGTCGTCGGGTTGTAGGCGCGCTTGATGTCGAAGTGCGAGGTGATCGCGAACGCGGCGACGATCGTCCCGTCGGGCGCGCCGGGGCCGCCTTTGTCGTCTTCGCCTTGGGCGATCGCGTACGCCTTGTGGGCGATCAACATGTCCTCCGTGATCTCCCAGCGGATGCGATCGACGTTGCCCCAGGAGCCCACGCCGAGCAGCGATTGGGAGGCCGATCCGTCGACCACGTAGTTGCGCCAGTAGAACTCCGGATCGTCCGACGCGTCCGCGAGCTTGTCGCCGACGAAGAAGCTCTTCGCGACGGCGCCCGGCTGGACGCGGTTGATCGGCGCGCGCTCTTCCATGCACCCGCCGCCACCGATCGAACTGCACAGCGCGAGCGCGATGACCGCTCGCGACGCCCGGATCGCAGACACAATTCTTCCCGTCGATCTCATCGCGAGATCCTCCCGTGTGGCCGCTCGGGCGGCGCGCCTCCGCGCCGCTCGTCGAGAACCCTATTGCGCTGCCAACCGCTGGAGCGCGACGTGGGGTTTCGCAACCCGCGTGCCACCAGGGGACACTCCGCGGTTCACCGACAAAAGCGGGCGGGCGCCTCCGGCCCGTCGCGACCGGAGGCGGGGTGTGCGTCCATTGACAGGGTGGGAGGGCGCGGGCGCTAACGCTCAGAACCGATCAAAGGTCGGTGGGCCCGCGCGCTCGGGTCGGGAGGGGACCCGCTCGGCGGAGGGCGTCTCAGGCGGAGGTCGCCCCGACGCGCAGCCCGCTCACGACATGAGCGAACGCGGCCCGCGCGACGCGCGGATCAGGCTCGCCGAGCGCGAGCCCTGCGGGGGACGAGGCGCCGTGCGCGACCAGCGCATCGACGGCGGCGTCGAGCTCGCGCTCGAGGCGCGCGCGCTCGTCGGGGTTCACCCGGCCGATGCCCCAGGCGTGAACCGCGTGGGCGAACCGCGCGTGACGGCGCTCGTCGCTGGCGACGCGCTCGAAGACGCCGCGCATCCGGCGCGGCGCACGGAGGGATTGGTGCGTCGCCACGACCGCGGCGTACGCCTCGTTCGCGCAGCCCTCGCGCGCGTTCTCGAGGAGGACCGCGAGGAGGTCCCGCACGGGGAGCAGCGGCGCCTCGCGCTCGCTCGACGAAGGCCCCGCGGTGCTCCGAGCGGACGCGCCGACCCTCGCGCGCCGGAAGAGCGCGGCGTGCCGACGCTCGTCCTCGGCGGCCTCTCTCGCCTCCGCAACCAGCGCGTCCGGCGCGCCGTGCGCGGCGAGCTCGGCGGCGAGCCGATCGAACGCGATGGCCGCGGCGGCCTCCTCTCGCTCGGCGCGCGCGTGATAGTCCGCCTCTCGGCGCTCGGCTTCGATCGCCTCGTCCACGTACCCCTCGAAGCGCCGGCCCTTCACGGCGTAGTGACACGTCGTCGTCTTCTCCGCCTTCGCGTCGATCTCCTTCGTGAAGACGTTCGACACCTCGTTCACGTCGCCCTCGCGCGACACGTGGACCACGCCGAGCACCGTAGCGTAGCCGTATTTGCCGCCTTCGCAGACGTCGCGTTCGCCGAACGTCGCGACTTCGAAGCCGTCCTCGACCGCCCTCACGGGCACGCCCTCCGCGTGGCTCCCCGGCGCGCACGCGTACCCCTGCTCGGCGAACTGCGCGCACGTCGCGGTCGTCCGGTAGGCCTCGACGCGGACGCGCAGCGCGGCGCGCTCGGGGCCGTCGACCGGGCCCACCCACTCGGAGAAGTTCGCCTCGGTGATCTTCGCGAGCGTCCGGCTCTTCCTCACGATCGCGGCGCGGCTGAACGTGTCGTCGACGAGCGTCTGCCACTCTTCCGGGCAACGTTTGCCGCCCTCACACTGGAGCCCGCCGTCCCCCACGTCCGCGAAGCCGAGGAGCTGTAGGCCGGTGAGCGCGAACTCGTAGGGACCGGCGGACCGAAAGCCGAGCGCGTACCCCCCGGGTGTGCTGTCGTCGGGCCTCGAGGTCGGCACCGGCGGCGCCGACGCGTCCGCGACCGGGGGCGATGGTTTCGACGAGACCACTGGCTTCGACGTGTCCGCCGGCGGATCGGGGCGCTCCACCGGCGGCTCGGCGGAGGCCGAGCACGCGGCCGAAGCGAGGGACAGGCTTGCGAAGAAGAGGTGCTCGAGCTCCCGAGCCGACAGCGCCATTCACCGATCGTAGCCCACCGCGGGGCTCACTCGTGCTTCGAGGTGCGCGAGCGGAGGCGCGCTCGTCTTGAAGTACTGGGAAGGAGCGCGACGCGGGGGACGGAGTACACTCCCGGCGGCCCGTGGTCGAAGCGCAGAGCGTCCTCTCCGTCGGCGACACGATCGCGGAGCGCTACGTGATCGAGCGGCCGCTCGGGCAAGGCGGCATGGGCGCGGTCTTCGTCGCGCGGGACGAGCGGCTCGGCCGATCCGTCGCGCTGAAGACGCTGCTCGCGTCGGCGTCGGACATCGGCGCGCGACGTCTCGAGGCCGAGGCGCGAGCCGTGGCCGCGCTCGATCACCCGGGCATCGTCACGCTGTTCGACGTCGTCAGCCACGGCGCGCACCTCGTCCTCGTCCTGGAGCTCGTCGATGGGGCGTCACTCCGCGATCTTCTCGCGAACGGGCCGCTCGAGCCCGCCGAGGTGGCCCGCGTCGTATCTGCGACGGCGGACGCGCTCGACGCGGCGCACGCGCGCGGCTTCGTCCACCGGGACGTGAAGCCCGAGAACCTGATGCGGCGCGCGGACGGGCGGATCGCGCTGCTCGACTTCGGGATCGCGAAGCCCTTCGCGCCCGGCACGATCTCCCCTGCGGCGTCGTCCCTGACGGGGGGCTCGATCCTCGGCACGCCCGCGTACCTCGCGCCGGAGCAAGCGCTCGGAGAGGAGGTCGTTCCCGCGACGGATCAGTTCGCGCTCGCGGTGGTCGCGTACGAGCTCCTCACGGGCAGCGTCCCGTGGCGCACCACCAACCTCGCGACCCTCGTCGCCGACATCCTGATGAAGACGGCGCCGCGCGCGGAGGACGCTCGCCCAGGGCTCGGTCCCTCCGTGGACGCCGTGCTCTCGCGCGCCCTCGAGAAGACGCCGAGCGCTCGCTACCCGAGCGTGCGTGAGTTCGCCGACGCGCTGGCGGACGCGCTCGCGATGGCTTCGCCCGCGCCGGCCGCGCGCGGCGCGCCTCGCGCGGTGAATCCTTTCGCCGCCACGCAGACCGCGAGCACCGCCGCCTCGATACCCAAGGCAGCGCGGCGCTCCCTCTGGCCCATGGTGGTGGGGCTCGTCGTGGCGGGCGCTGCCTCGGTGCTGCTCGCTCTCCGCCTCTCGTCCTCGACGAGCTCCGTGCCGTCGGGCCGCGCATCGTCCACCGCGGCTCCCATCGCGCCGGCCCGCCTGCTGATGGAGGAGCTTCCGCCTTCGCCCACCGAGCGGTCCTCTGCGGCGGCGAACTACGTCGCGGCGATGCACGCGCTCGGCGTCGGCGATCCGCGGCGCGGGCGCGCCATGCTCGACAGCGCCATCGCCGAGGAGCCTCGGTTCGCCTCCGCGCTCCTCCAGCGCGCGTTCGTGTCGCTCATCAGCAAGGACGCGCTCGACGCGCCGGGGCGCGCTGCTTACCGAGCCGCGCTCACCGAGCGGGCAACCCTCTCCGCGCGCGACGCGGCGTTCGCGGACGCGCTCGCGCCGTCGTTCGTCGATCCACCGGACTGGTCGGCGACGGTGGCCCACCTCGACGCGTTCCTGGCCGAGCGCCCCGACGACGAGCAGGGGTGGCTCGCCCGAATGGCGGTTCACATGAAGCTCGAGGACGAGCCCGCCGCAGCATCGGACGCGGAGCGGGTCCTCGCGGTTCAGCCGAAATCCGGGCTCGCGCTCCTCTTCCGCGCGCAGCTCACGTTCCTCGGGGGAGATCTCCCGGGAGCGCAGCGGCAGCTCGCGACGTGCGTCGAGCTCCTGCCCGAGAACATCAATTGCCGCATTGTCATGGGCAGCTACGCCTCGAACTCGGGGGCGTGCGCCGAAGCCGAGCGCGCGGGGCGCGGGCTGACGTCGCTCGCCCCGGAGAACCCTTGGGGATACGAATTCCGCGCGGCCGCCGCGAGCGCCCGTGGCGACCCGGAGGTCGCGATCGCGGACCTGCTCGAGCAGCGCGTCGCGACGATGCCGGAGGCGCTCCGGCAAGCAGAAGCCGCGATGGACGAGTATCGGCTCGCGACGAGGCGCGGCGACTTCGTCGACGCGCTTCGGGCGCTGGATCATCGCGAGGCGCTCTTGCCCCCGGACGACGCGACGGACCGCGGCCTCCTCGTCGTGTCGCGCGCCCAGCTGCTCCTCGAGATCGGAGATCGCGCGCGATGCGGCGCGGTCGCGAGCGAGTTCCTCGAGCGCGCGGCGACGCGCCAGGTCCCGGAGCGGATCCATTTCGATCCGACGCCGACCCTTCTCGCGTACGCGCGCGAGGCCGGCGCGATCGACGACGCAACCTACCGCGCGAGGCGCGACGCGTGGGCCGAGGGCTGGCGAAAGAGGTGGGGAGACACGTGGCTGCGCAAGGGCAACGCGGCGTGGCTGATGGCGTACGTCATGGTCGGCGATCCGACCGGGCCGCTCGGCGCCGGCGACGCGCGCGAGGCCATGGAAGCTCGACCGCGCTTCGAGGCGACGACGCTCCCGAGCCTCCCCGTGCTCGGCGGCGGCGACGTCAGCGTCGACTACTACGCGAGCGTCGGCGCGCTCTACCTGGCCGCGGGGGACCTCGCCGCCGCGAAGGACAGCCTCGAGCTCGCCACGCGGCCGTGCGTCGTGAGCCCCGACATTCGCGCCCGGTACTTGCTCGGCCTCGTCTATGAACGCCTCGGTGACACGAACGCGGCGTGTGACGCGTTCGCCGCCGTCGAGCGCGCGTGGGGGCACGCGACGCCCACGAGCGTGACGGCCGCCGCCGCTCGTACCCACGCGAAGTCCTGCCCGCCGCGCTAGCGAGCGTGATCCGGTCGGCAGCAGAGGCAGAACAACAGGAAGACGGGAAGACGGGAAGACCGGAGAAGCAGAACAAAATCACTCTGCTTCTCCGGTCTTCCCGTCTTCCCGTCTTCCCGTCTCTCTCCTCTGAAACTGATTCAGAATCGCGCTCAATGATTTAGCCGCGTGAGTAGGCACCGCAGGGGCCGACGATGTCCCTGCGGATGCCTCGTCGATGCGGGCGAAGGGAGTTTTTCAACAGCCTGCTCGATCGGCGGGCGCGATCTCCGACAGCACAGAAGTTCAACCGCCAAGGACGCCAAGCGTGAGAAGGATCGCAAGTGTACTTTCTCCTCCTTGGCGTCCCTCGGGTCCTGGCGGTTGTGCCTCTTCTCTCGTGACGGAGGAGCCGCTCGTCGATTGGGCTGCAGCGTCGCCGATCTACCCGAGTGGGGGGAGAGCCGTGAAGGCGCTATTCGGTCGACACGGCGCGCGGCGCGTACCCTATGAGGAGCGGCCCGGCGCCCTCTCTCCAGCCCATCTGGAACGTGGGTCCCTCGACCGCGGAGATGGACGAGAGGCCGGACCGCGCCCCGACGAAGGTGACGACGACGCTCGCGCCCGCGCGAACGGCGATGTCCGCGGACGACACCATCTTGAGCGGCGGCGTCTCGTCCACGTTGGCGTGGAGCTTCACGAGCTTCGGATCGCCCGCGACGAGGCCCACGCCCGGCGATCCGGCGCACGTGATCCGAACCCACTCGCGGACTCGCTTGCCCGAGCAGCCGCTCGCCCACGCACCGCGATTGAGCGCGATCGCTGGCGCAGACATCCAATCGGCCTCTTCGGGGGCGGGGGATTCCGTCTTTGGAATGTCTGCTTCCACGAGCGGGCTGGCTTGCGGCGGCTCCTCCGCGGTCTTGGGCGAGGAGGAGCGGGGCGCCGCGCTGCCGGAGGGCGGGCCTCCCTCGGCGACGCCGCCGAGCGCGAGGCTGGTCGCTACGACCGCCCCGATAGAGAGCCCGACCAGCGCGTGGACGACCGAGTTCTTCACAGTGTCCTCAAATAGGCGACGAGCGCGTCGCGATCGTCCGGGCTCAGCCCGCCGGTGGTGCCCATGCGCGCGCCATTGTTCTCGATCAGAGCCTCGAGGGTCGCGGCGCTGCCGTCGTGGAAATAGGGCGCCGATCCCGCGAGGAACCAGAGCGACGGTGTCTTGAACGCGTGGTTCTCTTCGTCGTCGAACCCGGGCAGCGTCGGGAGCGGGTTGAGCGTGGGGATGGACCGATCGGTCATCTCCCGCTCGGGCTTGTGGCACCCCGCGCAGCCCGTTCGGTTGCTCTCGAAGAGCTCCTTGCCGTGCTTCTCCTGATCCGTGAGGTCGCGCGCGAGCGTCGGGGGCGGCAGGAGCCCGGCGCGCCCGTACTCGATGAGGTAGTCGATCATCGCGATGCCCTGGCCGACGTCGATCGAGATCCCCTTCTCCCAACCGCCCCGGTGCAAGTTCGAGCCCTTCATCAGCCGCTCGAGCATGTCTTTGTCCTCGCCGTGCCAGGCGTACGGCCCGTTCGCGCGCAGCCGACCCGCGATCATGGGCGTCTGGCGCGGATAGAGCGGGATGTGCTCCGTGGTGCCCCGCTGGGCCGAGAAGAACTCGTGCTTGATGTTCGCGCGCAGCGCGACGAACCGCTCGCCATTGCCCGCGCCCCCGCTCACGTCGAGCTTGCCCTCGCGCCAGGTGTAGCCGTCGTCGCGCCCTTCGGGGTGGCAGGACGCGCACCCCAGGCCTCCGCTCAGGATGCCGGGCCGCGCGACGTAGAAGAGCGCGCGGCCCCGCGCGGCCGCGGGCGGGAGCGCGTCCTCCGCGAGGTGCAGCCACGTCTCTGTCTTCGACTCGAGATCGATGCGGGCGAGATCGAACGTCGATCGGCAGAAGACGTACATCGCCGACTCGTCGGGGCTGAGCGCGATGCCCGCCGGCGCGCCGCCGCTCGCGGGGAAATCCCCGTACTTCGCGTACGCCCGACCGAGCTTGAACACGTCGATGATCGCGAGCGCGGGGCTCGGGGCGAGCGCGTCGACCTCGGTGACGGCGTCGCTCCCCTCGCTCACGACGAGTAGCGCGTCGTTCTTCTTCCAGTAGACGACGGCGCGCGGCTGCACGAGCTCGAGCGACGGCGCGGGCGCCTGGCCTTCGAGCGCGCCCCACTCGGGCGGATCCTGCATCGCGGAGGGGTGGGCGGTTGCGACGGGCGCGCCGTTCGCGCGCACCGGCTGGAGCGACTCTCCGGTCGACGTGTCCATGACGTCGACCGTCGGTGCGCCCCACCAGCTGGCGTTTCCTTCCGCGCCGATCGCGTGGCGCGGCGCGAACAGGATCTTGCCGTCGGGGGAGAGCGCCAAGCCGTAGCCGAGCGACGCGGCCAGCGCGTGACCGGCCGGGCCCCGCTCGGGCGCCGCGGGCAGCGGCTGTGCGGACGCGCGCGGCGTGCCTCCGAGATCGTCGATGCGCGTGAGCGCGGAGCCCGCGAGGTGCGAGACCCACGCCGTCGTCCCCTCTCGCGACACCGCGATCGCGCGCGGCTCTCGCGCGGTCGGGAGCTTCGCGACGACCTTCATCGCCTTCGGATCCGTGACGTCGATCACGGCCACCTCCGCGGCCCACGGGCTCGACACGATCCCGCGCGTGCCGTTGGGATCGACGGACACGCCCCATGCGTCGGGCGCGACGTCGACGCGGCCGATCTCGACGAGGCCCTTCGCTTCGTCGCGCGCGAACGCGACGAGCAACCCGCCCTTGCTCTGGCGCACGATGGTCGGATCGAGCTTCGGCGCCTGCGCCGTGCGCTTGAGCTGCTCCTTCTTGGGTGGCGTGTCGGTGGGGACGAACGCCTTCACGTTGGCCGCCTCGGGGACGGGCCCCCGGATCGCGTCGCGCGCGGCGCGGCTCGCGTCGGTAGGGACGGTCCGGATCGTCACGAGGAGGACGCCGTCGAGCGCGACGATCTGCGCGGGAGGGCCCGGCATCGGTACGACGCGCACGGCCGCAGGATCGTCGAGCTTCGGCGAAGCGATGAAGACGACCTCGTGATCCTCGTCGGCGACCAGCACGCGATCCCCGCCGAGGGTCGTCGCGACCGCGCTGCCTTGCGTGACAGTCGGCTTCGCGCGCCCCGCGGGGGGCGGCGCGGGCGTCGTGACGGGCGGGGGCGCGTTGCTCACGCTCGCGATCACGCTCGCGGAGGGCAGAAGTGAAGTGTTCGTCGACGGAGGCGCGCCCGACGAGTCGCCACACGATCCCGCGAGCACCGCCGAGAGCGCGACCGAGGAAAGCAACAGCCAACGCGCGTCGTACACGAGTGGCGCCGAGGATCTCCGATCGGCCGTCGACACACAAGCCCGCCTCCAGTAAGGCGCTCGCCGAGGGAATCATGTCCAACCGATCCGCGTTCTTGCTCGCCGTATCGCCCGCCGTCGTCGCCCTCGTCGCCGCCGCGTGCAGCGCGTCGCCGGCGTCGGACGCTTCGAACCCCGTGGCCTCGCACAGCGCTCCGCCGCCTGTCGTCAGTGCGGCGCCCACCGAGACGGCCGCCCCCGTCGCGAGCGCTTCGGCGACCCCCGCGCCGAGCGCGAGCGCGGTCGTCGTCGCCCCGCCGCCGAAGCCGGAGTGCCCCGATGGGATGGTGAAGGTGAAGGGCGGCCACTTCGAGGCCGGCGCGATGAAGCGCAAGGTCGACATCAAGGACCTCTGCGTCGACAAGACCGAGGTCACGACGGCCGCCTACACGGCGTGCGTCCAATCCGGCAAGTGCACGAGCACCACGTTGGATTGTGGCAAGGGCTTCACGTATGGGGTCGCGGGCGCCGAGAACAAGCCGATTGTCTGCGTCGACTACAGCCAAGCGAAGACGTTCTGCGAGCAGCGCGGCGCGCGCCTCCCGCTCGACGAGGAGTGGGAGTGGGTCGGTCGCAACGGGGACGAAGGCCGCAAGTATGCCTGGGGCAACGAAGAGCCGAAGGACCAAGCCTGTTGGTCCGGCGAGCCCGGTGGTCCGCTCAGTGGACCGTGCGAGGTAGGGAGCCACCCGGGCGGGACCAATCCGCAGGGCATCGTCGATCTCACGGGGAATGTCTTCGAGTGGACGAGCTCCAAAGCAGCGGCTACCGGGACGGAGATGGTGTGCCACGGCGGCAGCTGGAAGGACGGGTCCGCCCAGGGCCTGCCGGTCGCGCGGCCGGGCGGCTTCAAGCAGATCTACAAATGCGGGTACGGCGGCATGCGCTGCTTCATGGACGCGCCGCCCACGCCCTGAGCGGTCGGCCCATCAGACGCCTCGGACCCAGGCCGGCGCGCGCCCAGCGTATCGTCCCGACGTCCGACCGCGTGACACCGGCAGGGCTGTGATCACCAAGGCGCATCGACGGAGACGGGATGGGGGAACACCGTCGCCGAGCCGTCGCCGAGCCGCCCGCCGGACGCCCATCCCCAGCAAACCACCGTAGCGTCCGTCCGCAGCGCGCACGCGTGCCGAGCGCCTGCCGCGACCTTCGTCGCGTCGGACAAACCCGGGACGGTCTTCGGCTCGGCGATCGTGGGGTCGATCGCGCCGAAGTCGGCGAAGCAGGCGACCGTGCCGTCGTCGCGGACGACGCAGGGGCCATCGACGTCCCGTACACCGGTGGCGATCACGGTGGGCGCGCCGTTTTGGACGAGCTCCCCGTTCCATGGGAACGCCCAACACACGAGGTCGTGAGCGCCGGTGACGACGCAGCTCCCGGAGAGATCGATGGCGTCCTCCACGCCGACGCGCTTCTTCGGCGCGAGCGGGTCGCCCTCCGCGCCGATGCTCCCCTCCACATGGCCACCCCAACAGTACACTTCGCCGTCGGCGAGGAGCGCGCACGCGTCATAGGTGTCCCCGTCGACGGCGACCGCAGGTCCCGGCAGCGCGAGGTGCTCGACGCCGACCCGCGTGCCGTACCAGCCGCGCCCCCAACAGGACACTCCGCCATCTGCTTGGACCGCGCAGCTCTCCGAGTCGTCGCCGGGGGCGACGTCGATCGCGGCGCTCACGCCCGCGATGACGGTCGGCGTCGCGAGCGAGAGCCGCTGGGTGAGATCCTGACCCCAGCAGGTGACGCCGCCGTCCAGGGTGGACGCGCACGTCCGATATTGTTCGGCGAAGACTCCGCTCGCGGGCGAGACTCCATCGACGGCGCGCGGGAGCTCCGACACTTCGTCCGCGTACCAAGCCCAACGCGGGTGATAGGTCGCTTCGACAGGAGACGACGTCCACCCGCGCTGCGCGGCCGCGTTGCTCCCCCAGCAGACGACCTCTCCATTGTCGCGCGTGGCGCACGTGTGATCCGCGCCCGCGTCCAGGGACACGACGTCGGACAGTCCAGCGACGGGCCTCGCCTCGGAGCGACGCGCCGGGATACCGAGGCCGAGCGCGCCGCCCTCGTTGCTGCCCCAACAGCGGAGATCGCCCCCGACGATCGCGCAGGCGTGCGACGACGCGAACGCGACGTCGTCCGCAGAGAGCACGTCCGCGCCGCCGCAGCGCAGCGCGCCGCTCTCCGTGAGGACGCACGTCGTCTCCGCCAGGGGATCGGCCCATACCACGCGCGCGGCCGCGGGTTTCCCGTCGTAGACATGCAGCACGGGCTCGTCGACCTCGGTGCCCAATCCCTCCAGACAATCGACGGCGCCGTCGGGGAGGACGCCGCAGTAGAGCGCGTGCGCCGAGTAGCAACCGTCCGATTGCGAGATGGCAAGCGACGTCGCCCCCGGGAGCGCGAGGTCCACCATGGCCTCGGGCTCCTCGTTGGCCCCGACGATCCAGCAGCGCGGCGCGCCGGTCGCACGCGTGAAGCACGTCGCGCCGCCGCTCGCCTGCACCGTCGTCGCGTCGTCCACTCCGGGAATGTCGAACCCGTCGGCGGTGGCTGGCTGGCCCCCGCTGAAGCACGCCTCCGGATCGGAGGCCGTGCCCCAACACCGCACGCGGCCAACGACCCCTGGATTCGTACCCGCGCTCGTCTCCCCGACGATCGCGCACACTCGGCCTTGCGCCACGGTGAGGCCGCGGGCGTTGCTCGAGTTCGCGAGGAGCTCGGGGGAGGTTTTCGGCGCCCCGAGCGTCGCCCAAGGTACCGTCCCCCAGCACTGGATGCCCGAGGCGGACGTCGCGCACGCGTACGACTCGGAGAGCGCGATCTCCGTCGCTCCGTCCACGCCTTCGACGCGGACGGGCGCGAGGTTCGCCGCGCCCCAGTCGGGGGAGAGCAGATCCAAGCCCCAGCACAAGACGCTCCCAGCCTCGTCGATCGCGCAGGTGCGGTCCGTAGCGACGGCGACCGCGCGGACGGGGCCGAGCGGCGCTCTCCCGGGGTCGAACGGCGGGTCTTGCGCGCCCGTGCGGCGCACGTCGACGTCGCGACAGGCGGAGAGCAGGAGGACGGACGTGAGCGCGGCGACGGGCGACTTCATGCAATCGACTGTAGCGACGCGCCGCCGCCGCAGAGCCCGGATGATCCGACTATCATTGTTCGAGCGCGCAGAACAATAATCTCTGCGTGTCGCTCCTCTTCGGCACGCGCCGACGGAGTCGTCCGCGCTCGATGGAGGCGGTGTCCCGCTGTTCAGCGAGCCGGCTCGAACGTCATCGGGACGACGACGATCGCGGGCTCGTCGTCGGGCGGGGAGAATCGAGCGGTCTTCATGTGCTCCTCGAGGCACGCGAGCACGGTCGCGCTGAGCGACCCGTTCATCATGGTGACGACGCGCGTCACGTGCCCCCGGGCGTCGACGCGGGCCTCGAGCCGAACGTCGCCTCGCATCTCGGGCGCCGTCTCGAGCTCGTCGTCGTAGCAACGGAGGAAGGTCGGCGCGAGGCCGGCGATCACGGCGTGCTCGTCCGGAACCGTGTGGGGGAGCGGACTGCACGCCGCCGCGCTGGCGACGGTGGCGATGCACGCAAGGCGCGTCCGCTCGGAGACCATGATGGAGTCGTAGCGCGCCGCGCGCGGCTCTGCCGCCGCTCACCGCGGTTGAGCCTCGGAGGGGCCGGCTCTACCGTGGTCCCGCATGCCCATGCGGCGCGTCGGTCGGTACCTCATGTTCGAGGCGTTCGCCTCGGGCGGCATGGCGTCCATCCACTTCGGCCGGCTCTCCGCCGACGCGGGCTTCGCGCGGCTCGTGGTGCTGAAGCGCCTGCACCCTCAGTTCGCGAACGACAGCGAGTTCGTCGCGATGTTCACGGACGAGGCGCGCGTCTCCGCGCGGGTGCAGCACCCGAACGTCGTGAGCGTGCACGACGTCGTGAAGGATGGCGAGGAGCTGCTCCTCGTCATGGACTACGTCCACGGCGAGCCGCTCTCGAAGCTGATACGCGCGGCGCGCGATCGGGGCGCCAAGGTGCCAGCTCGGATCGCCGCGGGCATCGTCGCGCAGGCGCTGCACGGGCTCCACGCCGCGCACGAAGCGCGAGGGGAGGGCGGCAAGCCGCTCCAGATCGTGCACCGGGACGTGTCTCCCCAGAACATCCTCGTCGGGGCGGACGGCGTCGCGCGCGTCGTCGACTTCGGAGTCGCGAAGGCGCTCGGGCGCTCGCAGCACACGGCGGAAGGGAACATGAAGGGCAAGGTCCGCTACTTCGCCCCGGAGCAACTCACGAACGACGTCGATCGGCGCACCGACGTGTTCGCCGCGAGCGTCGTGCTCTGGGAGACCCTGCGCGCGGAGCGCCTGTTCTCCGGCGACACGCAGTGGGAGATCATCCAGAGCGTCCTCTCGCGCGAGATCCCGAACCCCGCCGAGGAAGACCCCGACGTGCCGGTGGCGCTCGGGGAGGCGCTCATGACCGGGCTCCGGCGCGAGCGCGCCGAGCGGCACGCGACGGCGCGCGCGATGGCGACGGCGATCGAGAAGGCGGGCGTGGCCTCGAGCGGCGAGATCGCGGAGTGGATGGAGGACCTGGTAGGGGACGACCTCGAGGCGCGTCGGGAGCAGATCGCGGCGCTCGAGGGGCTCGAGGACGTCGCGCCTCCGCCTTCGCTCCGTGCGCCCCGGGTCGGGTCCACGGCGCCGATCGTGGAGCGGGCGTCCCCGAAGGTGGAGGACGCGAAGAGCAGTGTCGACGTCGAGACCCCCGCGCCCGCCCAGCGGAGCGCCGAGCTCGCGGCGAGCCGTCCGAACCGGTTCCCGTGGGCGGCCGTGATCGGCGCGATCGTCGGCGTCGGGGGCGTCGCCTTCGGTCTCGGCATCGCCATGCGACGACCCGAACCGCCAGCGGTCCCCGTGAGCGCGCCCACGTTGACAGCCAACGAGACGCCCGTCGTGTCGAGCGCCGCACCTTCGTCGACCCACGAAGCCGAGGCGCCCTCGACGCCATCGGTGCCCCCTCGGGGCGCGTCCGCCGAGCCTTCGAAGCGCCGCCTCCCCAATCCCCCCGTCGTTCAGGGGTCCGCGCGACCCGCAGCGAGCAGCACACCCCCACAGCAGAGCTGCAACGGCCCCGAAGACTGTCAGAGGACCGAGGCGTGCACCGAGGATCACGTTTGCGTGTGCTTTGGAACGTATTGCGACGGCACTTGCCGCGACACGGTGCGCGACCCGAACAACTGCGGATCGTGCGGCCATCTCTGCAAGGGGGACGAGTATTGCTCCGGCGCTTGCCTGAAGTGCACGGGGCCGAACCTCGCCCGCTGCAACGGATCCTGCGTCGATCTCCGCTTCAACCCGAACTGCGGACGATGCGGGAGGATCTGCGCGTCCGGGACGATGTGCGTCGAGGGCGAATGCGAGTGACGCCCGAGACAGACAATCATCCCTGGGCTCCTCGCCGGCCGTTCTCTTCCAATTCGGCCGGGTCGTGCCCCCCGAAGAGTTCAATAGCTCGTTCGTTCGTCGGGCCGCTCAGGGCGGAATAGGGGCGCCGCCCACGCCCACGGCGATCGCGTAGACGACCCCGGGGTTACCCGCGAGATAGAGCGTGTGCGGGTCGAACCCGGTCTGACCGAACTGCGCGTTCGCGACGTTTTGCGGGAAGTTCGCGAGGAGCTCTGGCGTGCCGACGAGGTTCCCGCTCGCGTCGAGCAGGAAGCGATAAACCCTCGAGTTGCCCTGATCCACCGCGTAGACGTTGCCGCACTCGTCGAGCGTCAGGCCGTCCAGCGCCGCGCCGTTGACGCCGCCGACCTCGGTGGGCGTGCCTCCGGCGGGATCGACGCGGAACAGCTTGCCGGCGCTGTAGCCCGTGTAGAAGAGGACGTTCCGCGCCGAGTCCAGGACGACGCCGTTCGGGGACGACTGTCCTTGGACGATGGTCGTCTTCGCTCCCATCGGGTCGACCTTGATGACTCGACCCCCCGAGAACTCGGTGACCCAGAGGTTGCCCGCGAGATCCGGGTAGACGCCGTTCGGACCCGACAATCCCGTGGCGAAGTCGCTGGCCATGCCCGCCTGCGTCACCTTCACGATCTTGCCGGCGTTCGGCAGGGCGATGAAGAGATCCTTCGTGGGCCCGTAGCGAAGTCCGTAAGAGCTCTGGGGCAGGGTGCCGATCGTCGTCGCCATGTCGTTCGCGTCGACGCGGATGATGGCGTTGCCCGCGCGTGAGACGATGCCGCCCGCGTCGTCGAACGTGAAGTCCTCGCTGCCGTCGAACTTCTGCGTGATCACCGTCGGCGTGAACGGCCCCGGATCGAGGTTCGCGCACGGGTCCCCGCCGCCCGAGCTCGCGGTCGTCGTCGCGCCCGAGGTCGAGCTGGTCGTCCCCGTCGCGGTCGTCGTGGACGCGGTCGACGACGTAGAGCCCGTCGTTCCGGTCGATGAGCCCGCACCGCCAGCGCCGCCCGTCCCTGCGCCGTCGTCGCACGCCGCGAAGACGATCGAGAGAGCGGAAAGGAGCGCGGTGGCGGTGGTGGAGGCTCGCATGAAGCGACGCTACCACGGCCATCGGTCGTGTTCTCTCAACGCAGATCGAACCTCCCTCGAGGGGATGTCTCGGAGGATGGTCACTCGAAGGCGGTGACGGGGCGACGCAGCTGGGTGACGTCCGGCGCGCGCTGCGGCTGCCGTTCGATCTCCCTCGCGATCGCGTCACCGAACGGTGTGGCGTGGGCGCGTAAGCGCGCGAACTCTGCGCCGCGCGCGAACGCGAACCCACCGCCCCCGAAGTCCAAGAGGACGCCGGAGTGCACCGCCCACTCGAGGGAGGGCGGCGCGTAGCCCTGCGCGGCGAACGCGGCGTCCACGTGGACGCGCTCGAACGAGCGCCCCGCCCGCGCGATCGCGGCGAGCGCGGTGAGCTCGGCGGGGGGCAGCCCGTCCACGGGGCTCTCGAACATCGTCGAGGAGAGCTTGAGCTCGCTGAAGTCTGGGAGCGTCCAAGCGCCGATCGACGTCGCGATCACGCGCGCGAGACCGAGCGCGGAGAGGCGCAGGACGCGCTCGAGCGTGGGCGCGTCGAGGTCGTTCACGTCGTCGATGAGGATGACGAGCGCGCCCTCGGTCGCGCCGCGCTTCGCATCGATCGCCTCGCCGCGGACGACGCGCGCCGCGCTCGTGAGCCCGAGCCCCGAGAGCGTCGATGCGAGCTCCGGCGCGTGTCCGTCCGGTCGCGCGCGCGTCGCCGGGTTGGCGCGCACGAACACGATTTCGCTCGGGGCGATGATCTCCGAGATCACGAGCGCCGCGGCGCTCGCCGCGAGCGTCTTGCCCGAGCCAGAGGGGCCGCGAACGAGCACGGGACCGCGCATCGAGCGGCGGACGATGTCGTGGAGGGCGTCGCGCTTCGAAGGCGACAGATCGAACAGGGGCGCGAGCTCGTCGTCGAGCCCCAGGAAGAGCTCGACGGCGCGCGCCCCGTCCGCGATCCGGTGGCGCGGATCGATCGCGGTGAGCGCGCGGACCGCGGCCGCCACCGGCGGTCGCAGGGTCGACACGTCGAGGACGGGGTGCACGGCGGGC
The DNA here is from genome assembly GCA_046351395.1 of Polyangiaceae bacterium. Classification (GTDB taxonomy): domain Bacteria; phylum Myxococcota_A; class Polyangia; order Polyangiales; family Polyangiaceae; genus CAYYKK01. The sequence goes on along the minus strand of JAXLYP010000025.1, from coordinate 121,218 downwards.
GCCCATTTCCCGGCGACGATGTCCGGGATCGTCCGCGTGAACGCCTTGCGCGCGGTGAGCGCCTCCCAGAACGTGACGCCGAGCGCGAACACGTCCGTCGCGGGATCGACGACGCGCTTCACCCCGATCTGCTCGGGGGCGAGGTACCCGAGCGTGCCGATGAGCTGACCCGTCTCCGTCCCACCGCCGGGCCCGTCCGTCGAGCGAGCGAGCCCGAAGTCCACGAGCTTCACCCCGCCGTCGTTCGTGAGGACGACGTTCCCCGGCTTCACGTCCCGGTGGACCCAGCCGCTCAGGTGGATCGCCGCGAGGGACGCGCCGACGCGCCTCCCCACGATGGTCGCTGCGCGCTCCGGGAGCGCGCCATGCTTGGCGATCCGCTGCGCGAGCGAGCCACCGCGCACGAGCTCCATCGCGAGGAACGGCTCGTCCGCGCTCCCGCGCGCGACGAACCCGAGCGTCGACGGGCTCACGACGGTCGCGATCGCGTCGACCTCGAGCTCGAAGCGGCGCTCGATCGCCCGCCCCATCAGGTGGGGAACCTTCAGCGCGACCTCGCGGTTCGTCTCGAGATCGAGCGCGCGGTACACCGTCCCCATCCCACCCTGGCCGAGCTCGGCGAGCACGCGGAACCGGCCTCCGAGAGGCGGGAGCGCCCGGCTCACCCCGATCTCCGTCACGTCGTCGAAGTCGTCCCTCTTGCGGCGGGGCACTGGCGCGGCGGCTGCCGCACGGCCTGGGCGGATGGTGAGCTCGGAGAGGATGTTCCGATCGTCGGGCACGAGAACCCGCGATGTTACCTCACGACGCCTCGCGGCGCCTCCGGTCCACCGGATCCTGTCGGTAGAACCGCGAGAGCTCGTCGTAGAGCGCGGGGTGGCGAGCCTTGAGCGTGTCCGGCTTCTCGAAGAACGCCTCGGTGAGCACGGCGAAGAACTCGACGGGGCTCGTCGCGCCGTACGCGTCGATGTCCGCGCCGCGCCCGGCGTGCAAGCGCTCCACGAGATCGGCGTATTCGCGCGACAGCACGCGCGCCCACGACGCGTAGCGATCGCCGTCCTCGAGATCGGGCGCTCCGTCCATCGCGCCGTCCTCGAGATCGAGCTGGTGCGCGAACTCGTGAAGGACGACGTTCTTCCCGTCTCCGGGCTTGCGCGCGCCGGCGAGCGCGTCCGCCCAGGAGAGCACGACGACGCCGCGTCCCGCCTCGCCGAGTCGATCGGAGGACGTGTCGAGCACCGCGTGATCCCCGATGGCCGTCTTCGTGCGCGCGCGGAACGCCGCTGGGTAGACGAGGATCACGTCGAGCTCGGGGTAGAGGTCGTGCTCCCGGTGCAGGAGGAGGAGGCACGCTTGCGCGGCGATCGTCACGCGGATCTCGTCCGTGATCGTGAGCCCCCCGCACCCCTCGAACGTCTTCTCGTCGAGGAACACGAGCACCAGCCACTCGAGCTCCGCGCGATCCTCCGCGTCGAGGCGTCTCACGAAGGCGATGTTCCGGTCGAGGATCTGCTTCCACGCCTCGGGGAACGCTTCGTCGCGCTTCTTCGCGCGCTGCCTGCGGCGCCAGAACTCGAACACGCCCGTCACCTCGTTCCGGGCCCGGCCCGCCGACCGGCCCGTTCGGGTGCGTATCACGATCCGAGCCGAGGCGCGCGCCCCCGCGGCGCTACCGCGCGGCGCGTCGACCTGGCACCATCGCTCCGGCATGGCGGGGTTGGATCAGAGCTGGTACGCGCCCGAGGGGATCGCCGAGTCGAGCGGCGGCGCCCCCGCGATCGCACGAGGCGCTCTCGTCTGCTACCGCCTGTTCGACGTCGGGGACGAGATTCGACTGGACGAGCTGCTCAAGCTCCTCTCCGGGACGGAGGCGCGGCGCATGGCGCTCGGTAGCCGCCACGAGCGCCTGTTCGAATTCAGCGCGGCGCCGGTCGGACTGGACCTCGGCGAGCGGCCCTGCGCTCCGCTCTCGTTCCTCGGAACGGCGCGGGCGCGAGCGCACTTCTTCAATTTCGGAGTCGTGTCGATCTCGTTCGAAGTCGCGCTGCCCGAGCGCTCCCTCGCCGCGTACATCGCGGTCGCCGCAGCGGTGCTCGATGAGCCGGAGATCACGGCCGCGGCGCGCACGGTCGTGGACGAGCTCTCGGCCAAGCTCCGGGCCGCCTACCGAGGTGTCCACCACGTGGACGACTACGAGACCTTCACGCTGTCCTTTCTGCAGCGGCTCGCCGGGGACGCCGGCCCGCGCGACGTGCTCGAATGGCACGGACTCGGCAAGCTCCTCGCCGGCGAGACCGCGCGCGGGAAGCTGGACGCGCGTCAGCGCGAGGAGCTCCTAGGCTGTTCGTACTCGTACCTGGAGGACGACCTCGCGGTCATCGACTACAACGCTGCGCTCGTCCTCGAGCCCTCCGGGTCGCGCGACATTCCGCTCCTGCTCGAGCTCGCGAACGCGCAGCTGCTCGCGCTGCGCTACTACGATCGGCTGCTCGACGACGACATGCGCGCCATCTACGAGGAGCTCGCGAACCTCGAGAAGAAGCGCTCGATCATGCGAAAGCGGTACGGCGAGCTCGCCCACCGCGTGATCCGGCGGAGCGTCGAGGTCCGCGAGTTCAGCGATCTCATCGGCAACAGCATCAAGGTGGCGGGCGACTTCTACCTCGCCCGCACCTACCGCGGCGCGATCCGGAGGCTCCGCGTCGGCGACTGGCAGGAGTCCATCTCCGACAAGCTCACGCTCGCCTCCGAGGTCTACACGATGCTGAAAGGCGAGCTCGAGCACTCGCGGAGCTTCTACCTCGAGGTCCTCGTCGTGATCCTGATCGTCATCGAGGTCGTCCTCGCCTTCGTCGGCCACTGAGGGGGGTCCAAAGGAAACGTCGCGTTCGGCCGGTGCCCCACCCCGCCACATGACTTGTGCGCCGAGCGCGAGCCGGATCGCGTCACGGCTCCATCGCCGTCGAGCGGCGCACCGCGCACGTCGAGGCGTCGACGGAGACGGCGCGACGCGGAACGTCGAATCGCCAGCACGGATAGGTTCCCCCATCGGGGTCGTCGCACAGCGCATAGGCAAACGTGGCCGCCGGGTCGACGAGATCGGCGGACGCCGCCGCCCACGCGGTGGCGAACGCGCAGGGTGGCCTCTCGGGCAGGAAGGTGCGCTGCGCCGGCTCGAGTTGCATGGTGATGGGCGGCGGCGCGGGAACGGAGAGCTGGTCGGCGTTGATGATGATTGGGCGAAACCTTCCGTCGCCGTCCACGAAGTCGCACTCGGACGCGCCGTCGCGCGCCTGATCGATTTTCCCGCCGCCCACCCTCCCCCGAAACCCCGTGAGCCTCGCGGTCGGGAGGTGTCGATGGGCGCTCTCCACGCACGCCGCGAGGACGTCCATGGGCTCGGCCGCGTGTGCGTCGAGCGCGAGGGGGTCGCAGGCCGCCATCGCTGCCGGACAGAAGCCGAAGCGCCCGGCGCCCGTCGAGGCGGAGGCGCTGGGCTCTGCGGCGGAGGGCCCAGGCTGCGCGGTCGCGGCGGGGGGCCGCGCGCCGCTCGGCGCCGCCGCCGATTGCCTGCGGGGCTCTGGATGGTTCGAGTTTCGCACGGCGAGCCCGATCGCGATCGCTCCGCCGACGACCACGGCGGCCGCGCCCGCGAGGGCGATCGCGCGCGAACCGCTCCTCTGCGCGCTCGGGTCGCGTCCCGGGGGGGAGATCTGCGCGGTGGGGAGGCCCAGGGACACGGTGGCCTTCGCGCGCACGGACGCGACGAGCGGGCGCGCCGATCCTGGACCCATGTCGGTGCGGATCCGGTCGAGTCCCCCGAAAACGGAGAGCATCTCGGGGCGCGCCGCGGGTACCGGCTCGAGCATCGCGTCGACGAGGGCGGCGAACGGTGGCGGGACCCGCGGGGCCACCTCGCCGAGGCGCGGGGCGCGCTCGCGCGTCAGGCGGAGGAGCGACTCCACCATGTCGTCCGACGCGAAGGGGAGGTTGCCCGCGACGAGCTGGAACAGGACGACGCCCAGGGAGAACACATCGCTCGGCGCGCCGACATCGTCGCCGCGGGCCTGCTCCGGGGACATGTACGCGGGCGTCCCGATGGCGGCGCCCGCCTCGGTGAGCTGCGCGGCGGTCTTGCCATTCCACCGCCGGAGGCGCGCGATCCCAAAGTCAAGCAATTTGACGGTATCGGTCGAGCCGGCGCACAAGAAGACGTTCGCCGGCTTCACGTCCCGATGCACGACGCCTCGAGCGTGCGCCCCCGCGAGCGCGCTCGCGACGGCGAGCCCGACGTCGACGATCTCGCGCAGATCGAGGGGCGCGCGCTCGAACCGCTCCTTCAGCGTCTCGCCCGCGAGCCACTCCATCGCGAGCCAGGGCTCGCCGGCGGGCGTGCGCCCGTGCGCGACGTACCGAACGACGCTCGGGTGTTGGAGCGCGACGAGGAGGTCGACCTCCCTCTCGAACCGAGCGGTGTCCGAGCTGTCGGACGCGCGGAGGACCTTCACGGCGACGGGCCTGCCGGTGCGCGCATCGTCCGCGAGGTAGACGACGCCCATCGCACCAGCGCCCGCGCGCCGCCCGAGTCGGAACCGCTGCTCGATGACGTCACCCTCGCGCACGCGCCCTCTTACCCCCTCGGCCGAGGGCGGAGGGATCCCCGGGCCGAGCGGGGCGTACGCGCGTCACGAGCGCGAGGCTCACGCCTTCTTTCGCAACCCCATCAGCAAGCCGACGCCCGCGATGATCAACCCGAGGACGACCACCGCGCCGAAGCCCGCGTACGCGCCAGTCGAGAGGAAGCCGTACCGCCCGGTGGTTCGAATCGCGAAGTAGACGCCGGCCCCCGAGATCGCGAGACCGATGACGATCATGCCTCGCGCGTAGGTCGCGGAGGCGCCGCCCTTCGCGACCTCGAACATCACCGTGCTGCCGCAGGCCGAGCACAGCCAGTCCCCCTGAGGGGAGAGCTGCATCGCCCGCTGATCGAAGTCCTGCTTGCACCGGCTGCAGATCATCCGTCCCGGGTACCAGGAGCGGGGCGCCGAAAGAAGGGCGATCCCTACCGCCCGGCGGGGCGCGGCGCTACGGAGAGGCCATGGCGAACACGACCGACGGGCCGAACCGGGATCAAGCTACGTATTGGGACGAGCAAGCGGGCCCGAAGTGGGTCGCGATGCAGCGGGACCTCGACGCGCAGCTCGAGCCCTTCGGCCTCGCCGTGATGGACGCGCTCGGTCTCGCACCGGGCGCCGACGTGCTCGACGTGGGGTGTGGCGCCGGAGCGACCTCTCTCGCCCTCGCCGGCCGCGTAAGGCCGGGGCGCGTCCTCGGTGTGGACCTCTCGACTCCGCTCCTCGGTCGGGCGCGCGAGCGCGCCGCGGGGATCGACAACCTCCGCTTCGAGCGCGGGGACGCGCAGACGTTCGCGTTCGAGCCGACGTCGTTCGACGCCGTGTTTTCGCGGTTCGGCGTCATGTTCTTCGCCGACCCCACCGCGGCGTTCGCGAACTTGCGCGGGGCGCTCAAGCCCGGCGGCCGGGTCGGGTTCGTCTGCTGGCGCGCGATGCGCGACAACCCGTCGTTCGTCCTCCCGCTCGAGGCCGCGGCGAAGTTCCTCCCCGAACTGCCGCCGCCGCCCCCGCCGGACGCGCCCGGCCCGTTCGGGTTCGCGGACGAGCAACGCGTCCGTGGCGTGCTCGAGGGTGCGGGCTTCGAGGACGTCGTGGTCGCGCCGCGCGACGCCGACATCGTCGTCGCAGGTCAAGGCGACCTCGAGAGCGCGGTGAACCTCTCGCTCCAGATCGGTCCCCTCGGTCGAGCGCTCTCCGAGCTCGACGACGCGACGCGCGCCTCCGCGCGGGAAGCCGTTCGCGAAGCGTTCGGTCGGCACCTCCGCCCCGCGGGCGTCACCCTCCCGTCTGCCACGTGGATCGTCACGGGGCGCCGCGCCGCATAGCGCGCTCCCGTTGTGCTTCGCGGGATTCGAAGAAAATACGACGTGATCCAGGCTGGTCGGTGCTCTAGGAGATTCCCCCAGTGAGCACTCCATCCGCCGTCGAACTTTCGGTGATCGTCCCGTGCCTGAACGAGGAGTTCAACGTGCCCGAGCTCGCGGCGCGTGTCCTCGCGGTCTTCGAAACGGGGGAGCTGCGTGGTGAGCTCATCCTCGTGGACGACGGCTCGACCGACGGGACGGCCGCCGCGATCCGGACCCTGATGGAGGCTCATCCCGGCGTCGTCGTCGGCGTGTTCCACCCGCAGAACCGCGGCATCGCGGCCGCGTGGAAGAACGCAGCGGCGGTCGCGCGGGGCGAGCTCGTCGCGACGATCGACGCGGATCTCCAGTACCAGCCGGAGGATCTCCTGCGCCTCCGCCGCGCCCTCTACGACCACAGCGTCGACGTGGTGCAGGGCTGGCGAAGCGCGGTCGCGCGGCACAAGGATCGGCGCTTTTACCTGAGCCGCGGGCTCAACACGCTCCTCAACGGCGTGTTCAGCATGGACCTCCGCGACAACAAGAGCGGCTTCGTGATGTGCGCGCGCGAGGTGTTCCTCGACCTGCTCACGTACGAGCGGAGCTACTTCTATTGGCAGTCGTTCGTGATGGTGGCGGCGCACGCCAAGGGGTACTCGTACCGCGAGGTCGAGACCCTGTTCGAGGGGCGAAAGCAGGGCGTCTCGTTCCTCGAGAAGACCGCGTACCGCGCCGCCGCGAAGTCGATGATCGACCTCGGCACCGCCGCCTGGGAGTACCGGGTGACGCAGCCCCCGGGGGACGTCGCGCGGGAGTTCCTCCGGCGGCACCCCGTCGCGCAGCAGGCGCCCGAGCGGGATCCCGCTCGCGCGCTCCGCTGGCGCGCGTTCATGGCGGCGTTCAACCGCACGCACTGGATGATCACGCGGGACGTGGAGCACTATTACGAGACCCTGCAGAAGACGCAGTGGCTCTCCCGCGAGCAGACGCGCGAGCTCCAGGACGAGAAGCTCCGCCGGCTCGTCCGTCACTGCTACCGGCACGTTCCCTACTACCGCGCGCGCATGCAGGAGCGGAAGCTCCGCCCCGAAGACATCCGCGGGCAGGCGGATCTCCACAAGCTTCCGTTCCTCACCAAGGCGGACATCCGCAAGCACCTCTACTTCGACATCATGTCGGAGAACCACGAGAAGGCGGAGATCCTGAAGATCTCGACGAGCGGCTCCACCGGGGAGCCGTTCGTCTGCTTCGCGGATCGCGCGCAGCTCGAGTTCCGCTGGGCGGCGACGCTCCGGGCGCAAGAGTGGACGGGGTATCGGTTCGGCGATCCCACGGTGCGCCTCTGGCACCAGACGATCGGCATGAGCAAATCCCAAGCGACGAAGGAGATGCTCGACGCGCGCCTCTCGAACCGCACGTTCATCCCCGTGTTCGAACTGTCGGACGAGAACCTCGCGCGCATGGTGAAGACCATCGCGAGCGTCGAGCCCGTCCTCCTCGACGGGTACGCCGAGGCGCTCGACTTCGTCGCGCGGTACCTGAAGGGCACGGGCGAGATCGGGGTGCGCCCCCGTGCGATCATGTCGAGCGCCCAGACGCTCCCGGCGCCGAGCCGAGCGCTCATCGAGAGCGCGTTCGGGTGCAAAGTGTTCGACAAATACGGGAGCCGCGAGTTCTCCGGGATCGCCTACGAGTGCGACGCGCACGCGGGGCACCACGTCGTCGCGGAGGGCTACATCGTCGAGGTGCTGCGCGACGGCGTCCCCGCGAAGCCCGGGGAGACGGGGGAGGTCGTCATCACGGATCTGAACAACCTCTGCATGCCCTTCGTGCGCTACCGGATCGGGGATCTCGCGGAGGCGATGGACGATGCGACGTGCACGTGCGGCCGCGGCGCGCCGCGCGTCGGTGCGATCCAGGGCCGCGTGCAGTCGATCATCCAGGGCACCGACGGGCGGTACCTGCCGGGCACGTTCTTCGCTCACTACCTGAAGGAGTTCGACTACGCGATCAAGCGCTTCCAGGTCGTCCAGGAGGAGCGCGACGCGATGGTGTTCCGCGTCGTGAAGGGCGGCCGCTTCTCGGACGACGTGATGGACGAGGTGCTCTCGACGTTCCGGGCGTTCCTCGGCGAGCGCATGCGGATCGCGGTGGAGTACGTGGACGAGATCAAGCTCGTCCGCACCGGCAAGCACCTCGCGAGCGTCTCGAGGCTCGAGGTGGACTTCCAGCGATCCGCACCCGCGCAGATCGCGGATCGACCGGGGCTCTGATGTCGGAGGGCTCCTTCGCCCGGCGCGTCGTCACCGTCTCGCGGCCGGGGATCACGTACCAGTCGGGCGCGCCGTTCGACCCCCCGAACCCCGTCTACGAGGCCGTGGAGGCCATGTTCCGGCGCCTCGGGCTCGACGCGGCGCGCGCGGGGACGCCCGAGTGGAACCCGCTCGGGGACGTGATCCGCCCGGGCGATCGCGTCGTCATCAAGCCGAACCTCGTCTCCTCGAAGAACCTCCACGAGAAGATCACGGGCGAGAAGCTCGCCGCGTCGAGCACGCACGGCTCCCTTCTTCGACCCATCCTCGACTATGCCCTGAGGGCCGCGGGGAAGCAGGGGCGAGTCCGCGTGATCGACGCGCCCGTCGAGGGGTGCGAGCTCGAGAAGGTGGCGGGGCCGCTCGGCGTGTACGACGTCATCGAGCACCTCGCGCGGCGCGGGCACGACGTCGCGTTCGTCGACCTACGGGATTTCCGCGTCGCGCCGATGTTCGCGCTCGACGACGTGCGCCGGGCGGGCCGCTCCCTCAACCTCGGTCTCCTCGTGAAGAAGCGCCTCCCCGGGGATCCGCGCGGGTACCGCCTCGTCGACCTCGGTCGGAGCAGCTTCTTCTCCGATCCCGGCTCGCCCCCGCACGGGATGCTGCGCTTCCACCGCAGCCACTACACGACGCCGGTGGGCCACCACACGCTCGTGCGGAACGAGTACTCCATCCCGCAGACGCTCCTCGACGCGGACGCGTTCATCAACCTCCCGAAGCTGAAGACCCACAAAAAGACGGGCGTCACGCTGTCCCTGAAGGGCGTCATCGGCCTCACGAACCAGAAGTATTGGCTGCCTCACTTCACCGAGGGATCGCCGGAGACGGGCGGCGACGAGTTCGCCGCGCCGCCGGGGCTCGGGGAGCGCATCGAGAACAAGCTGAGCCGCTTCCCGTTGCCGCTTGGCCACTCGCTCGTCGCTCGGGCGCCGAGGCTCGACGCTCCGCCGAAGATCATCGACGGGAGCTGGCAGGGCAACCGCACGCTCTGGCGGACGATCCTCGACCTGAACCGCGTCCTCTTCTTCGTCGATCGGGAGGGCCGCCTCCGCGGCGAGCCACAGCGCCGGTACCTCACGATCGTGGACGGAATCGTCGCGGGGGAGGGGGAGGGGCCTCTCGGGGCGACGCCGGTGCACGCGGGGCTCCTCGTCGGCGGGTTCGATCCGGGCCTCGTCGACGCGGTCGCGTGCGAAGCGATGGGCTTCGATCCGCTCGCGATCCCGCTCGTCCGAGAGTCGCTCGGGGGCGCGCTCCTCCCGAGCGCAGAGCTCGAGCGCGTCGAGCGCGTGCTCGACGGGCCGAGGCCGACGCACGTGTTTCGACCGCCGCGCTCCTGGCCCTCGCTGCGGCCCGTCGCCGCCGCGTGATCGTGAAACCCACCCCGCGTGGTCCGCCTCGAGGGGCTGTCCGGCACGTCGCGTTCTCGTCCGCCAAGTTCCGGACGGGCGCCAAGGACGCCGCGTGAGTAGGCACCGCCGACGATGTCTTTGCAGAGGCATCGTCGATGCGGGCCACGGGAGTCCTTCGACAGACTGCTAACCTGGTGGCCCATGTCCGCCGCTCCGATTCCTCCTCCCGTCGTCCGGAGTGCCGTCGCGGCCGACACCGACTGGCTCGTCACCGCGATCATCGAAGCGGAGAAGTCCGGCACCGACGCGACCTTGTTTCGCCGCGTGTTCGCGCTCGACGAGACCGCGGAGCGCGCCGCGCTCGCGTCCATCCTCGCGGAGGACGTCTCCGGATCGGAGCTCGCCGTCGAGAGCTTCCTCGTCGCCGAGCTCGACGGGGTGCGCGCCGGCTGCATCGCGACGTGGATCGAGGCGGACGACGGTCCGCCGAGCAGCCACGTGAAGGCGACGCTCTGGTCCCACGTGCTCGGCGCCCCGGTGTTCCGGGCGGCGGCGCCCGCGCTCAAGCGCACGTCCGCGATCGACATCCCGCGGGAGAAGGGCGCGCTCCAGATCGAGTCGGTGTTCGTCGAGCCCGCGTTCCGCGGACGCCGCGTCGTCTCGACGCTCGTCGCGCGCGCGCTCGAGCGGACGAAGGCGGAGCGTCCGGATGTTCAGAAGGCGCAGATCCTCAGCGTCCTCGAGAACACGGCGAGCGCGAAGGCGTTCGCCCACGCCGGCTTCGCGCGGGCCCGCGAAACTTCCTCGTCCGATCCGGACCTCCGGATGATCTTTCCGGGGTCGGGCCGCATCCTGTGGGAGCGCGCGCTCTAACGGCCCGCGCCAGCCGCCGCGGCGGCTGTGTTATGTCACTCCCGCTCGAGACCCCCATGATCTGCTCGCATGTTCGCCGCTACTGCGCCGAGACGCCCGACCGGACGGCGTTCGTCATCGGCGGCTCGACGTTCGATTACGGCGCGTTCGGCGCGTACGTCTCGGGCATCGCCGCGCGCATCGCGGATCGGTGGGCGAACGAGACGGTCGTCGGCGTCCTCGCGCACGACGACGTGGAGACCTACGCGTCCATCTTCGCGATCTGGTTCCTCGGCAAGACGTTCGTCCCTCTCGGGCCGACGACGCCCCCCGATCGCAACCGCCGCATCCTCGAGCAGGCGGGCCTGCGGGTCGTCCTCAGCGCGCGCGCCGACGGCCTCGCGGGCCTCGAGAACGAGCCCGGCATCACGTTCGAGGCGACGAAAGGCCTCCGGAAGGACGGACCGCTCCCCGAGCCGCGCGCCGTCGCCACGACCGACGACGCGTACATCCTCTTCACGTCCGGCAGCACGGGCCAGCCGAAGGGTGTCCCCATCTCGTTCGGGGCGCTTGAGGCGTTCCTCCGAGCGTTCGACGCGATGGGCTTCGACGTCACGAGCGACGATCGCGTCCTGCAGATGTTCGACCTGACGTTCGACCTCTCGCTCATGAGCTACTGCGTCCCCCTCACGAAGGGCGCGAGCTGCTACACGGTCGCGCCGGACGCCATCAAGTACCTCGCCATCTACGACTTGATGGAGAAGCACGAGCTCACGATCGCGCTGATGGTGCCGTCCATCCTCGCGCACCTCCGCCCGTTCTTCCCCGAGATCCGGCTCGAGAAAGCGCGCGCGGCGCTCTTCTGCGGCGAGGCGCTCTTCGCGGATCTCGCCGACGCGTGGGCCGCGTGCGTCCCGAACGCGCGCGTCGAGAACGTGTACGGGCCGACGGAGGCGACGATCTTCTGCACGACGTACACGTGCGTTCGCGGCGGAAAGCACGGCCTCGCTCCGATGAAGGGCGCGAACGGTGTCGTCAGCATCGGCAAGCCCATGCTCGACATGGGCATCCTCATCGTCGATCCGGCGTCCGTCCCGCACGCGCCCCGGCCGATGCCGGTCGGGGAGAAGGGCGAGCTCTGCCTCACCGGGCCTCAGCTCACGCACGGCTACTGGAAGAACCCGGAGAAGAACCGGGAGGCGTTCTTCGAGTTCGAAGGGAAGCGCTACTACCGGACGGGCGACCTCTGCTCCGTCGACGCGGAGGGCGACGGCATCTTCGCCGGGCGCGTCGATCACCAGGTGAAGGTGCAGGGGTTCCGCGTGGAGCTCGGCGAGATCGATCACCACGTGCGCGAGATCACCGGGCTCGCGCAGGCCGCGGCGGTCGCCGTCCCGGACGCGATCGGGAACACGACGATCCACCTCTATCTGGAGGCCCCCGCGGGTGAACGGCCCGACCCGATCCCGCAACTCAAGACGAGGCTCGCGTCCTACATGATCCCGACGCGGACGACGTACCTCGACAAGATGCCGCTGAACGCGAACGGGAAGATCGATCGCCCCGCGCTCGTGCGGCTCTCCGCCGCGAAGGGCGGCGCCGAGAACAACGAGAAGAGCCACGCATGACGACGCACGCCGCCATCCTCGCCGACGTCAACACGGTGTTCGAAAAGGTGTTCGAAAAGCCCGGCCTCGTCGTGACCGACGCGACCGCCGCGAAGGACATCCCGGAGTGGGACTCGCTGATCCACACGACGCTCATCGCCGCCGTCGAGCAGCACTTCAAGATCAAGTTCACGCTGCGCGAGGTGCTCCGCTTTCAGAACGTCGGCGACATGATCGCCGTGATCCTGAAGAAGCTCTCGGCCTGAGCCGACGAGTCGCGGCCTCCGATCGATGCTCGTCCACGCGCTCGAGTACCTGATCGTCACCGCGTGCGCGCTCCTCCTGCACGCGATCCTCCCGAGGCGCCACGGGTGGGTCGGGTTCGTCGTCGCGGGCGCGGCGTTCCTCGGCTTCGTCGGCCCCCGCGACCTCGCGGTCGCGTTGCTCCTCACCGCGGTGAACTGGGCCGCCGCGATCGGGATCGACAAATGGGCGGAGACGCCGCGCGGCTCGTGGATCCTCTTCGCGACGGTCGGCTTCGACGTCGTCGCGCTCGCGCTCTACAAGTTCGGCTACCTGCTCGTCCCGCACGTCCCCGCGCTTCGGCCGCTCTTCGGCGCGTCGGCCACGGGAGGCGTGCTCGTCCCCCTCGGCATCTCGTACTACGCGTTCCAGCTCGTCGGTTACTGCCTCGAGGTCCACTGGGGACGTGGCCCAGTGGAGCGGAACCCGGGCAAGCTCGCCGCGAGCGTCCTCTTCTTCCCGAAGCTCGTCTCCGGGCCGATCGAGCGCCCCCACCACTTCCTGCCGCAGCTCGACGGCGCGCCTCGCGACCGCCTGCTCGACTTTCGCGAGGGCCTCGCGCGCGTCGCGTGGGGAGCCTGCAAGAAGGCCGTCATCGCGGATCGGATCGCGATGATGATCGACCCGGTCTACCGCCATCCGGACGCGTACGGTGGACTCACGATCGTCGTCGCGATCGCGCTCTACACCGTCCAGGTCTACACGGACTTCTCCGGCTACACGGACATCGCGCTCGGGACGGCGCGGCTCTTCGGCGTCGAGCTCCAGCCGAACTTCGACCGGCCGTTCTCGTCGAAGAGCATCACCGAGTTTTGGCGGCGATGGCACATCTCCCTCTCGAGCTGGACGAGCGACTACGTCTATCGGCCGCTCTCGATCTTCATCTCGCTCAACACGCGGTGGAAGCGCGCGGGCCTCGTCGCGGCGATCCTCGTCACGTTCGCCGTCCTCGGCGTGTGGCACGGCGCGAGCTGGACGTTCATCGCGTTCGGTCTGATCCACGGCGTCGCCGTCTCGTTCGAAGCGGTCACGCAGAAGGTGTCGATCCTTCCGAGGTCGCTGCCCGCCACGTGGGCCGATCGGATCCGGAACGCGCTGACGGTCGGCTTCTACTCGCTCTCGTGCACGTTCTTCCGCGCGTCGAGCGTGGGTGACGCGCTCACGCTCCTCCGTCGCGCGTTCACCCGCGTCCAAGCGCGGGCGGTGATCGATTTCTTCAACGGATCGAAGTGGGAGATCCTCCTCTTCGTCGCGGCCGGCGCGACGATGCTCGTCGCGCGCTGGCTCCTCGCTCGGGCGCCGAGCGGCGAGGCGCGCTGGTGGCGCGTGCCCGTCCACGCGGCGCTCGCCGGCGTCCTCATCGTCTGCGGCGTCTTCGAGGCGACGACGTTCGTCTACGTCCAGTTCTGATGGTCGCGACCTCCTCCTCCGCGCCCGAACGAGGGGCCGAAGCCTCCGATGCCACCGCGGCGAAGCGAGCGGGCAGGCGTTCGATCCAACGGCTCGCGCTCCTCTCGCTCGTCGTCGCGCTCGCGGTGATCGTCGGGTTCGAGCTCCTCATGCGCCGCGCGAGGACGAGCTACTCGAAGAAGCGCGCGGCGGTAGCGGCGCGCGCGAGCGACCTCGAGGTCGTCGTGATGGGATCGTCGTGCGCGCTCTTCGGGATCGATCCGAAGGAGCTCGGCGCGAACGCGCTGAACCTCGCCGACGTCAGCCAGCCGCTCTACTACGATCGGAAGATCCTCGAGCAATGGGTGGATCGGCTGCCGAAGCTGCGGCTCGTCCTCCTGTCCATCAGCCCGCTCACGATGGAGACGACGCTGCCGAAGGGCGGCGAAGCGTGGCGGACGTTCCTCTACGAGCGGTACTGGAACATCCCTCCGATCGACGCGCAGAACCCGCTCGACGTGCGGCACTTCAGCGTGACCGCGCTCCTCCCGCCGCCGCTCCGCGTGAAGGCGCTCCTCAAGTTCGACCTCGCGCCGGAGCTCGACGCGAACGGGTTCGAGGTGGAGCGCGACGCGGTCGTCACCGAGGGGATGGCCGCCCGCGCCTACGCGACGCACGAGCCGCTCTTCTCGGAGGCGAACCTCCGGGAGAACGAGCTCGAGCTCCGGGGCATCCTGGACTTCCTTCGAGCGCGGTCCGTGGGCGCCGCGCTCGTGATGCCTCCGGTCCACCGGTTCTACTCCGACGTCTACGATCCGGCCGTGCGCGCGCGCGACCTCGCCGTGCTGCGCGCGCTCTCGGTGGAGTACGGCGTACCCCTCCACGACCACGTCGAAGACACGGGGTTCGCGGACGAGGAGTTTCGCGATCCGGATCACCTCAACGCGCGCGGCGCGTCCCACTTCTCGAAGGTGCTGGCGGCCGACGTCGTCGCCCCCGCCCTTCGCTGACGCGGCCGGTCGTCCAAACGTTCACGGAGGGGGAGGGCGGCGCCCACCCATCGCCTTGCCGAGAGGGGCGGAGCAGCGGGTCGCCGCCGCGCGATCGTGATAAAGCGCGCCCGCCATGAACGCGCCCAGCGAGGTTGAAGCGCTCAACGACAGGCTCGCGCGAGAGCACCCGATCGACGACTACTACGCGCGCTCGGCGCTCCCGATCCGGCTCATCGAGCAGCGGCGCCTCTCGATCATCGCGCGCATGGCGGGGCCGTCGGCCGGGCTCGACCTCGCGGAGATCGGGTCGGGCGGGGGCCACGTCCTCCGACTCTTCCCGAAGGCCCGCCTCACCGCGATCGACGTGTCGGACGTCTTCCTCGACGTCGCGCGGAAGAACCTCGCCGGGTACGACGTGCGCTTCGTGAAGGGCGAGGTCGACAAGCTCGATCTCCCGTCCGAGAGCTTCGACCGGATCGTGTGCACCGAGGTGCTCGAGCACTGCGTCGATCCGGACGCGATCCTCGCGACGATCGCGCGCCTGCTCCGGCCCGGGGGCGTCGCCGTGATCACGGTCCCGAACGATCCGCTCATCCTGCGCCTGAAGGGGATCGTGCGGCGGACGCCCGTGGGCTGGGCGCTCGGTGATCGCGTCGACTGGGGCGGGGACATCTATCACCTCCACCGGTGGACGCCGGACGAGTTCGGGCGCGTTCTCGCGCGGCACCTCCGCGTCGAGGAGCGCGCGTCGGCGCCGATCGACGCGCTGCCCATCCGCGTGTGCTACCGGTGCACGCGGCGACCGAGCGGCGCCGACCGATAGCGCGGGCGTTCGCGTGAGCGTGCCGATCCCGGTCTCCCCGGCGCTGATGCTGCTCTGGCTGGCGCTGCCGGGCGTGTGGCTCGCGGGCCGCGCGATCGCGCGTGAGATCTCTCGCGATCGCGCGGTGCTCGCCGTCCTGCCGATCGGCCTCGCGCTCGCGCTCCTCGTGTTCGCGGTGCACGTCGCGTCGCTCCTCGCGGGGAGCCTGCTCGTCGGGCTCCCCGTCGGGACGATCCTCGTCGCGGCCGCGGGGCTCGCCGCGGAGCTCTCCGCGCGCCGGCGCGGCCGTCGCGTCGAGCTCGAGGGCGAGGCGCCATCGCGGGGGATGTGGATGAGCGCGATCGCGAGCCTCGCGCTCGTCGTGCCGATGGCGCTCCGGTTCCACTTCCACGACGAGGTGCTGCTCACGGGGCACATGTCGATCGCCTCGGAGCTGGAGAACGGCGTCTACCCGCCGAGGCACCTGTCGTTCGCGGATTTTCCGCTCCGCTACCACTACGGGTTCGACGTCGTCTCCGCGTCGATCGGCATGCTCACGCGGCTCCCGGTCGATCGCGCGATCGACGCGGCGACGATCGGCCTCTGGGCGCTCTCGTGGTGCCTCGCGTGGACGCTCGGCGAGCGCCTCGTCGGGAGGTCGCGCGCCTGGCTCGTTCCACTCGTGATGCTCTTCGGGGGCGGCTATCCGTTCGGGTGCACGCGGTCGAGCGATCTCTTGGCGGTGTGCGGCGCGCGGCAGGATCCCAGTCACCTCCACGTCGACTTCAACGCGCCGTTCGTCTCGTACTTCTTCCAGCACCCGTGGTCGCTCGGCACGCCCATCGCGCTCGTCGCGCTGCTGCTGTGGTCGGCGCGCCGCGCGGACGAGCCGCTCCGCGCGGGAGCGCCGCGGCTCGCGGCGCTCGCGGCCGTGCTCGCCATCCTCTCGATGAGCCAGATCGTCCTGTTCTTCGCGCTCGCGCCGACGCTGGTGGTCGCCGAGAGCCGGGCACAGGGTCGGTGGACGCTCCGACGTGGCGCCGCGATGCTCGTCGTGAGCGTCGCGGCGGTGGCGGTCGCGTACGGCCTCGGCGGGTTCTTCGCGCGCGCGCCGGGGTTGCCGAACCTACCGATGTCCCTCCACGGCGGGATCCTGGACACGGTGAGGGGATCGATCGCGTGGAACGCGAACGCGTTCGCCGTGCTCCTCCCGCTGGGGATCTGGGGGCTCTTCGCGCTGCGCGACGGCCAATGGCTCGTCCTGCCGCTCGCGGCGGGCGCGCTCGTCGTGTTGAACAGCGTGCGGTACGCGCTGTCGACCGACATCGTGAAGTTCGCGGCGCTCGCGATCCTCGCGCTGGGGATCCCGGCGTCGGCGCGCATCGGCCGGCTCCTCCCGCCGTGGCCGTGGTCGGGCGCTTGGGCGTGGGCGCGGGGGCTCCTCGCGATCGCGCTGCTCGTCGCGTGCGTCCTCGAGAGCCTCATCTTCGCGGTCGCGGTCGCGGTCCGCCAGCACGACTTCACGAGCATGCTGCGCGCGGGCCCGGAGCTCTTCGACGAGGACGACGCGCGCGTGGTGTCGCTGCTCCGCGCGCGCGCACGCGCGGGGGACGTCGTGTACCGGGCGCGCCCCGCGTCCCTCGGGTACGCGCAGTGGGGCGGGCTCCCGCAGCTCAACATCGACTGGGGGACGGTCGCGTTCGGTTTCCCGAAGGAGCGGATCGAGGCGAGGCGCGCGCTCGCGACGCGGCCGCCGAGCGATCCCGCTGCGTGGCGCGCCGAGGGCGTCCGGTGGTTCGTGCTCGACGACTCCCCCGAGGACGCGCCCCTTCGCGCGCACTGCGACGCGTGGATCGCGTCGGGGATCGCCGAGGAGACCGCGCAAGTCGGTCACCTCCACGTGGTCGAGCTTCGATGACCGGCGGCGGATCGTTCTTCGCGGGCTTCGCCTCGCGCGCGCGGAGCGCGGCGCGCCGCGCGCGCGCGCGCGTCGTCGAGGATCGCATGGGATCGGCGAGCGTCGGGATCGCGGTCCTCGCGACCGTCGTGACCGTCGCGTGGCCGCTGCTCTCGACGCGCTATCCGCCCATGATCGATCTGCCGATGCACGCCGCGCACACGTCGGCGTTCCGGCACTGGTTCGACCCCGCGTACCACTTCCAGGACCAGTTCGAGCTCCAGCCGTTCTCCGTCCCGTACGACGCGAGCTACGTGCTCGGCGCGCTCTTCATGCTCGTCATGGGCGTGATCCCCGCCGTGAAGCTCGCGACGGCGATCATGCTCCTCGCGCTGCCGGTGGGGCTCGGCGTCCTCGCGTGGGGGATGCGCAAGTCGCCGCTCTCGGGGCTCATGGGCTTGCCGTTCGTCTGGTGCGGGCTCGTCCATTGGGGCTTCATCAACGCGGCGTCGGCGATCGGACAGTTCGCGCTCGTGATCGGGCTCGCCCTGCGCGCGGTGGACCGGCCGACGTGGCGCGTGCAGGTCGCGCTCGCGGTCTCGCTCGTCGTGCTCTTCTTCACGCACGTCTTCCGCTTCCCCCTCGGCGTCGCGGGCGTGGTCGCGGCCGCGGTGGTCGCGTGGCCCGCGACGCGGCGGCTCCGGCCCGCGCTCCTCCCGCTCGTCCCTTCGCTCGCGTTGTTCGCGGTGTTCTATGTGCGCCGGCCCGCGGCGCTCGCGGGGGGGCTCGGGTCGATGCGCGTGGACACGAGCCACATCCGTCAGCTCGGCCGCGCGCTCGTGAACGGCTTCGAGGGCATGACGGAGGGCATCGCCGCGATCGTGTTCGTCGCGCTGCTGCTCGTCGTCCAGGTCGCGATGGCGGTGGATTGGTTGGGCGCGCGCTGGAGGGCGCGGCGTGCGGCGCGCGGCGCGGCGCCCCCCGCGCCGAAGCGCGCGCGCGTGCTCCCCGATCCGCAGTGGTTCGACGAGCGGTTCACCGCGCTCGTCACGCTCGTTCCGCTCGGGTGCGCGGCGGTGTGCTTCGCGCTGTTCTTCACGCTGCCCATGATGATCGGGGTCTGGTGGTACGTCTTCCCGCGCGAGGGCGTGGCCGCCGTGTTCATGCTGCTCGCCGCGCTCCCGGGGCTCCCTCGCGCGCGCGTCGCCCAGCTCGCGTCGGTGATCGCGCTCTCGGTCGGAGCGCTCGTGTTCGCAGGCGTGCAGGCCGCGGGCTACGCGGAGTTCGATCGCGCGACGCGCGACTTCACGCGCATCGCCGCGGAGATCCCG
This sequence comes from Polyangiaceae bacterium, assembly GCA_046351395.1. GTDB lineage: Bacteria > Myxococcota_A > Polyangia > Polyangiales > Polyangiaceae > CAYYKK01. The sequence goes on along the minus strand of JAXLYP010000025.1, from coordinate 102,401 downwards.
ATGGCGCCGAAGCTCCTTTATCTGGTGTTCGACACGACGGGGCCGGCGCGTCGAGGCGCGCCGTTCCTCCACTTCCCCGCGTGGATCCAAGCAGAGAAGGGAGGATGGCTCAGCTTCCACTTCGCGAAGTGGGGCGCGTCGCCCCTCGCGTACCGCACGGATCCGAGCGCCGTCGTGCCGCCGCCGACGCCGCCGCGCTGGGAGTGGACGCCGACGATGTTCGACGTCCGCCAGCACGGCGCGTTCTTCGACTGGTTCCTCGTTCGCAGCGCGGAGGAGCCGTCGCGCTTGTTTCGCGCCGATCGGACGATCGTCCCGGTCGACCACGACGGGACGTGGTGGCTCTACCGTCGCGAACCGGCGAAGTGATCCGGGGCTCCCCTGCACCGCGCGCGCCGCGAGGCCCTCGAACCCCGCGAGAGGGGCGCGGCCATCGAAAGACATGTCGGCGCCCGCGAGATCCAGTATTTCACGAGCCGTGCGTCGCCTCGCGGCTTGGGTGGTCCTCGCGGCTCTCGCTGCGGTCCTCATGGGAGCGTGCGGTGCGGGCCGCCCGTTTCGCCGAGGCATGGTCAGCCTGACGTTCGACGATGGGTGGGTGTCGCACGCCACGCTCGTCGCTCCGGAGCTCACGCGGCGCGGCTGGAAGGGGACGTTCTATTTGATCCCCGGCTGGTTCGGGTCGGATCTCGACGGCGAGCCGTTCGTGACCACCGAGCAAGCGCGGAGCATCGCCGCGCTGGGGCACGAGATCGGCGATCACACGCTCGACCACCCGAACCTCCACTTCATCGAGGAGCCGCTCGTGCTCCAAGAGATCGAGCAGGGCCGCTCCGAGCTCATGCGCCTGCTCGACCTCTCGGAGGACGACATCGTCTCGTTCGCGCCGCCGCACGGCGGGTACGATCAGCGCGTCCTCGACGACGCCGCGAAGCTCGGCCTCTCGTGTCGGACCATCGATCCCCACCTCGACGACGCGGACGCCGATCCGCTGGTCCTCGGGGGGTTCTTGCTCGGGATCGCTCACCCCGACCGGGACCCCGACGCGATCGCGGAGCTCGTGCACGAAGCCGAGGTCGACAAGCAGTGGTTGATCCTCGTGTTCCACGGGATCGCCGAGGGCGAGATCCAGCGCCGGACGGACGAGCCGAAGGCGGACTTCGATCGGATCTTGGACTCGGTCGCTGCGGCGGACGTCGACGTCGTGACGGTCCGCGAAGGCGTCGAGCGTTTGCGCGCGATGAAGTGACGGCGGTCTACGCCTCGGCCGCAGGCCCCGCCGTGGTGGCGGGCTCGTCGAGCGCGGCCGCGAAGCGCGCGACGACGTCTCCGGCGCGCTCGACGCGGTCGATGCCGTCGACGCTCTTTCCGGCCTGGAAATACTGCTGGTAGCCCGCTCCGCGCTGGTTCGACTGCTTGAGCTGCCAGAGGGAGCGCATGGAGTAGTACGACCGCACCCAGTGCTTCGCGCGCGGATGCTGGAGCAAGCGCTTCGCGAGCCAGCCCGCCTTCGTGCCGACGGCGTCGACGTACGGCGTGCGGATCACCGCGACGGGCACACCGCTGATCTTCTCGGTGAGGACGACGTCGTCCGCCTTCGCGCGGACGATCGCCGCCTTGTAGTCCGCGTGCGCGGAGCACTCCTCGGTCGCGATGAATCGAGTCCCCATCTGCACTCCGGCGTAGCCGATGCGGAGCGCCTTCGCGAACTCCGACGGAGCGCCCACACCGCCCGCGCAGACGACGGGCTTTCCGAGCGGAGCGATCGCCTCGAAGAGCGCCTCGGGGGACAGCTCGCCCGCGTGGCCACCTGCCCTTCGGTTCACGGCGATGAACCCGTCGACGCCGGAGTCGAGCGCGCGCTCGGCCCACGCGCGGGTCGTGACGTCGTGATAGACGGTTCCGCCTGCCGCGTGCACGCGGTCGACGACCCAGCTCGGCTTGCCCAGCGCGGTGATGAAGAAGCGCACGCCCTCCTCGAGCGCGACGTCGATCCACCGCCGCATCTGATCCATCAGCACCTTGCTCGACGCCTCGATGATCGCGTTGAAGCCGATGGGCTTCGACGTCATGCGGCGGATCTTCCGCAGGCCGTCGCGGAGGTCGTGGCGATGGACGAAGATCATCGACACGGGCTGGACGATCCCCACGCCGCCCGCCTCGCTCACGGCGGCGACGAGCTCGGGGTTCGAGCAGGGGTACATCGCCCCGCAGATGAGCGGGACGTCGATGCCGAGCGTGCGCGTGAGCGCGGTGTCGAAGCGGGTCGTCATGCGCAGCCTCTACCCGGCTGCCCGCTCCGAGCCAAGGCAAGGCGAAGCGGCGATCCTGCAGGTCGGGCGCGCAGCTCCGAGCTCGCTCGAGCGATCGCGCGCAATGCCCGCCCCTCACCCAAGAATGGCGAGCGAGCGACGTCGAAGCCCCCCATGCGACCTCTCGGCCTCGCAGGATGCCTGTTCGTCCTGGGAGGGTGCGGAGGTCCGTCCGTCGTGACGGCCGTCCTGACGGACATCCCGGAGCCCGCGGCGCTCGGTCACGCCACCGAATCACCGCGGCCGCGCGTGGGCCGCTCGCCGCGCGTCTTCGGCGACCCACGCGTCGTCGACCTCGACGCCCTTCCGACCCTCGACCCGGGGGCCGCGGAGTCGATCGTCACGGCGAGCGAGGAGGACGTCGACATGCTCACCTGGACGCCGCGCTACGTCGACGTGGTCCGCCGCATCACGTGGCTCACCTCGGACACCCACACCGTCGGCGAGCACCGGGTCCGCGTCCACGCGGCGGCGTTGATCCCGAGCGTCCTCTACGCGTTCCGCGTCCACGACGACCGCGGCGCTGCCCCCGAAGAGATCGAGATCGTCGGCCCCGCAGCGGAGTGGGTCGTCACCGGGGAGCCCGTGCATCGCGGTGAGACCGACCCGCGGCCCTACACTCTCGCCCGACTGCCCCTCACCCCGGGCGCCTCCACGAGCCTCGAGTTGATCGTCGATCGAGCGACGATCGACGCCATCGCCACGGACGCGACGCTCCTCCCAGCCGACGCGACCGCGCTCGTGGTGAACGTCGATCTCGCGTGGCCCCTCCACGCTGAGCCCACGCTCACCCTCCGCGTCGGCGCGTGGTCCGCGACCCCTCCTCCCTAATCGAGCTCTGGGAGGGGCTGACCGCGCGCCCATCGGGGGAGGTGCGCCCGCTCGAGCAGGCCATGGCTGCGGACTCCCTGATCGCCGCCGTGGGAGCTGTGCCGCGCCGTTCTGCGTTGGCACAACTCGTCCGCCGAAAACGCAGGCGATCGCGCGCCCTCCGGCTGGCACCATCGTTGACAGGAGGCTGCGACATGAACCGTCCGATCGCCGCCATCGTCGCCTTCGTCGCTTCCAGTCTTGCCGTCGCGTGCAACGTCGGTGTGGAAGGTGGTGGCGATGGAGGCGCGGGCGGGGGCGCGGACGACGGGCGCGTCGACGACAAGCTCTGCACCGATCCCAAGCCCGATTGTCTCTATGGTGTCCCGTCGCGCTGCACGAAGTCGGTGTCCGCGACCTATCACTGGGAGTGCGAGCCGACGCCGCTCGTCGTCGCCTTCGATCGCGAGGCGATCCACTACACGCTCGCGACGAGTGAGGGATTCGACCTGATCGGAGACGGCTCCGCGCAAGCGAGTGACTGGCCGACGGCGTCGACGCCGTGGCTCGCGCTCGATCGCGACGCAAACGGTCTCATCGACGGCGGGAGCGAGCTCTTCGGCAGCGCCGTAGGGCTCTCGACCGGCGTCCGCGCGAAGCACGGATTCGAGGCGCTCGCCGAGCTCGACGACAACGGAGACGGACGCATCGACGCCCAGGACCCGCGCTTTGCCGAGCTCTCGCTGTGGGCCGACGTCGATGCGGATCGCTCCACGGATCGAAGTGAGCTCACCCGCGTCGTTGACGGCGACCGCCGCATCCTCTCGATCGACCTGGCCTTCACGATCTCCCCCCAGTGCGACGCGCGCGGCAACTGCGCCGTCGAGCGCGCGTCCTTCATGTGGAAGGACGTCGATGGCCTGCTCCACGAGGGCGCCATCGTCGACGTCCACCTGCCGCTTCGCTGACGCCATCCCCCCTGCCGGACAAGCCCCCTTCACCGCGGGACATGAAGACCTCCCAAGGAACGAGGGGAGGTGTCGGAGGGGGCGCAAGCCCCCTCTGACCCCGGGAGGAGCGAACGAAGCGCCAGCGAAGTGAGCGGCCCGGAGGGCGGAGCCCTCCGGAACCGAGCGAGCTTGCGAGCGAGGGAACAATAATGCGTGTTGGATTTAGCTACGCGAAGATCGAGGTGGCGGGGGTCTCGTACCGGGTGTCCGAGCTCTCGGGCACGGAGGCGGTTTCGTCGCTGTTCGACTATGCGATTGGGTTCACGGCTCCGCTGCCCTGCCCTTCTGCTTCGGAGCTCGTGGGCGCGAGCGCTACGCTGATCCTCGAGGACCGGATCGGCAATGCGCGCTCGGTCTCGGGTGTCGTGGCCTCGTGCGCTGCGAGGGTGGGCGAGGTGGGCGTCGCCGAGATCCGACTGTCCCTGAGGCCCAAGGTCCACGCGCGGGCGCTCGGCCGGTCTTCTCGGACGTTTCAGGACAAGACACTCGCGGAGATCCTCACGGACGTGCTCGGGGACCTCGCGGGGCGGCTCGATTTCCCGTCGGCCGGGAAGATCGCGTACCGCGTCCAGCACGCGGAGAGCGATTGGAGCTTCGTCGAGCGGACGATCGCGGACGCCGGGCTCGTCTATTTCTTCGATCACGCCGCCGGCAGCGCGCTCGTCGTCACGGACAATCCGGATCGTGGCGCCTTCGTCGACGGCCGATCGATGCCCGTCCACATTGGCTCGATGATCGGCGCTGTCCCCGAGGGCATCCTCGCGATGGGGACGGTCGCGTCCGCCACGTCCACGAGCCACGCGATGAAGGGCTTCCGCTGGGAGAAGCCGAGCCTCGCGGTCGGCGCGTCGGCGGGCGGCGGGAGGTACGAGAGCTACGATCGCGTGCTCGAGGTGCCCGGATTGAACGACATCGGGGGCGCCCGCGTGGCCGCCGCGCGCGGCCGAGCCACGAGCGGTCGCGTCGGGGGCACGGCGCGCACGGTGCGCCTCTACCCGGGGATGTCGTTCCACACCGAAGAGGGCGGAGAAGTCGCGGTCCACGAGACGCGCGTCTCGATCGAAGAGGACGGAATGGACGGCGCGAGCGCCATCGTCATCGCGTTCTCGTCCGCGTCCTCGGGTGGTGGGGCGCTGCCGGATCGGACGCACGAGCGCCGCGGCGCGGGTGCTTACGCCGAGCCCGCGCGCGCCATCCCCGGGCTCTCGTACGCGATCGTCTCCGCCGACGCGGGGGACGAGGTCTACCCGGAGGCCGCGGGGCGCGTGCGCGCGCAGCACCATTGGGATCGGAGCGGCGCGTTCGACGCGAAGGGCGGCACCTGGCTCCGACCGACGCAGCGACTCGCCCCCGGCAGCATGATGTTCCCGCGCGCGGGCTGGGTCGTCGCGACGATGGGCCACCAAGGGGACGGCGACGCGCCGATCGCGCTCGGGCGCATCCACGACGGCGAACACCCGCCGTCCTATCCGCTCCCCGCGAACAAAACGCGCGTCGTCTACAAGACCGCGACCGTCCCTGGCGCGCCCGACTTCAACGAGATCCACTTCGAGGACAAAAAGGGCGCCGAGGTGATGCACATCCACGCCTCGAAGAACCTCGACATCCTCACCAGACAATACAAGAGCGAGCGCATCCACAACGACGCGAGCCACACGGTCGACGGCGAGCAGATCTTCGAGCACAAGGAGGCGCTCGATACGCGCGTCGACTTGTCTCAGACGGTCACGATCGGCGCCGACGAGATCGCGGAGACCGGCGCGAACTTCTCGAAGGTCGTCTCGGGGACGGAGACGATCACGATCGGCGGGAGCCGCCGCATCCACGGCAAGGATCTGCACGACACGTCCGCGAAGAAGACGCGGAAGCTCAAGGTCGGCGCCGCCCTGATCGACATCTCGCTCGGGGGGATCAACCGGAGCGCGAAGAACGCGCTCACCCTCGTCGGCGGGGTGGTCCTCCGGCTCGCGAACGGCGCGATCCGGCGCGAGGTCGGCCCCGTCTGGCTCGAGACGATCGGCGGCCTGAAATACGCGCGCGCCGGGCACTCCATCGCCGACGCGGCTGGCAAGGACTTCGTGGAGAGCGTGGGCGGATCGGTCACGCTCGACGCCGGCACGAACATCAACGAGGACGCGAACAAGTCCGCCGAGTGGACCGTCGCGGGGAAGCTCTCCGGCTCGGCGGACGAGGCGATGATCGAGGCGCACGACAGCATCGAGATCGTCTGCGGCAAGAGCGTCCTCAAGCTGGACGACAAGACGCTCACGATGTCGTCGACCGAGATCGCGCTCTCCGGAGGCGCCCTCGAGGTGCTCTCCGGGATCATCGCGCACAACTGACATGAGGACGCTTGTGGAGAGGGGAGCCTTGAGGTGAGCGAGCTCGACGTCGACTACAGCTTGAGCGTGGGCGGGCGCCCGTTCAACGCGCACAGCGTGGAGGGCCGGGAGGCGCTGAGCGAGCCTTCCCGTTTTCGGGTGGAGGTCCTCCTGCCCATCGGCGACGGTCTCGAGCCGGACGACGTGTCCGGCACCGAGTGCGAGCTCTCGATCCGCCGCGGTGGTTCACCCGTCCGCACGCTCCGGCTCCAGGCGTTCCAGGTGGAGCGTCACGCCTCGGCGGACCGGGACAACGTCGGTGTCCCGCTCGAGATCGAGCTCCGAAGCCCGATCGCGCTGCTCGCCTATCGGACGGACATTCGCATCTTCCGCGATTTGGACGTCCCCACGATCGTCACGAAGGTCCTCTCCGCGTTCGGGATCTCGGTCGAGCGCCGCCTCTCGCAGAGCTACGCGATACGCCCTTACACGGTCCAGTGGAGGGAGTCCGACCTCGCGTTCGTGTCGCGCCTGCTCGAGGACGAGGGCATCTATTACGTCGCGAAGGCCGACGGGGGCATCCTCCTCGGCGACTCCGTCGCCGCCTACGACGACGCGGGCGCCCTCGCGTTCGTCCACCGCGGCGGACTCGACCCCGCGCGCGAGTCGATCACGGGCGCTGGCTGGACGGGGCACATGACGCCCTCGACGGTCACGATGCGCGACTTCGATTTCAAGCGACCGAGGCTCGACGTCGTCGGCCGCGCGACGGTCGGCGCGCGAGCGAGCGCGTCGGGGGGCGAGCACTACGTGTATCCGGCCGCGCGGCTCGACCCCGACGCGGCGGCGAAGAAGGCGCGGTACGCCGCGGAGGCGTTCGCCGCGGCGCAGCACCGACTGTCCGGGAGCGCGACGCGGCTGACGCTCGCGCCGAACGGCCGGATCGCGATCCGCGAGCTCCCCGACGGGCTCTCGGACGGGTCGTACGCCGTCGTCGCCGTCGAGCACCGCTGGGACCAGACGTTCACCCAGGTCGAAGTCGGGTTCGAGGCGATCGATGCGGCGCAGACATTCCGCCCCGCGCCGGTGACGCCGCGCCCGAGCCTCGTCGGCGCCACCGTGGGCACGGTCACCGGGCCTGCGGGCGAGGACATCCACACCGACGAGTGGGGGCGCGCCAAGGTGCACTTCCACTGGGATCGACTGCAGCCGAAGGACGACCGCTGCTCCGACTGGATACCGACGCTCCAGGACAACACCGGCCACTCGATAGGCATCCCCCGCGTGGGCTGGGAGATGATGGTCCAGCACCTCGAGGGAGATCCCGACAGGCCCGTGATCCTCGGCCGCGTGTATACGCCCGCGGACGACTTCTACGCGAAGCTCCCCGACAACAAGATGTACTCGCGCCTCGGCTCCCTCACCTCGCCTCGATCGAAGGACGAAGACAACGGGTACAACGCGATCGAGTTCCGGGACCTCAAGGACAACGAGCACATCCGCTTCCACGCGCAGCGCGACCAGGTCGTCCTCACGGAGCACGACCGCACCGAGACGACGCTCGAGCGGGACTCCCGGATCGTGGAGGGCCACGAGACCATCAAGGTCGGAAAGTCCCGCACCCACCACGTCGCCAAGACCGCGAAGGCCCTCGTCGGGACGGATCAGACAGTCTCGATCGGCGGGAATCGAAGGCTCACCGTCGGCGGGCGCCTCGCCGACACCACGACGAAAGACCGGAAGCTGACGATCGGCGGCGCGCACCTCCGCCGCCTCGAGGCGCTCGACGATCTGCACGCGCAGAAGGACCTCGACGAGACGGTCGGCGCGCTGAACCTCGAGATCAGCAAGGATTCGAACGAGTCGAAGACCACCATGGCCGAGGCGCTCCTCGTCGGCGGCGCGATCCTCGAACTCGCCAAACAGGGCCTCACCCAAGGCGTCGAGAAGCTCCACCTCGAGCTCGTCGGTGCGCTGCTCCACCAGGAGGCGAAGGAGCACATCGGGATCCGCGCGTCGAACAAGAGGACCACCACCGTGGGGGGCAACTACACCGCGACGAGCGGGACCGCGGTCCTCCTCTCCGGGATCGAGTCCCTCAAGATGACCGTGGGCGAGCTCGCGATCGCCGCGAAGAAGAAGCTCACGCTGAAGGTCCAAGACACGACCCTGATCCTCGAGAAAGACAAGCACTCGATCGACGCGCCGAACGAGATCACCGCGCACGCGGACGGCGAGAACGACCTCAACGCGGATCGATCCGGCCAGAACGATCGCGCCCTCGGCGGAGCCTGACATGCCCTCTCGCTATGGATTCGTCGTCGCGCAGTCGCAGGACTCCCACATCGTCGCGTCGCTGAACGACATTCCGCTCCGCGACACGATCATGCCCGTGGATCGGTACAAGAGCTCCACCGTGCCGCCGGACCACTGGCTGATGCCGGGGCCGAACGTGATGACGCTCGAGGTCGTGCGCGGCGTCGTCGGCCCGGAGACGGCGATCAACGCGAACCTCTGGGACGGGGACACGAAGGAGCACCTCGCGGAGATCCACTGGCCGAAGGACTTCTCGTCGGAGCCGGCGGAGCTCGCCCACGGCGGCCGGCCGATCACGGCGTCCGTCGCGAAGGCGTTCGTCCTCCCGGACAGTCACCCTCGGCCATTCTACGCGGACGCCCCCGTCCGGGATGTGCCCCTCCGCGGCGACCCGCAGACGTGGGCGCCCATCCGCGCGTTCCACGACGCCTTCACGCGCGGGGACAAGGCCGGCGTCCTCGAGGGATTGTCTCTCCGCCTCGAGGTGTGGGCGCGGGCGTACCAATCCAAGAACGCCGACCCGGGCGCGGTCGCCGCCGAGCTCGACCGGAACGTGCCCGCTCCCTTCAAGATGCTCCCCCTCGATCCGGACGCCACGGTCTTCGAGCCCATCGCCGGCGGGAAGATGCTGCGCGTGCGCCGGCTCGACCGGCTCCCCGTCATCGCCGGCAAGTGCGTCGACGAGGACACCACCCCCGCCGACCTGGGAGAGCCCCGAGGTCCGCAACCCGCGAAGCTCGAGACGCCGTTCCTCGTCTTCCTCGACAACCGTTACCGCATTGTCTTCTAGACCGGCGCTCCCGACGAGGTGATCCCGTGCCCACGAAAGCCACGAACCAGAAGAAGCGGATCATCACGAACTCCGTGCGCTGGAAGCAGCTCGCCAAGTCGAAGAAGCCGCTCCCGTATCACCTGAAGGGCGACTCCGGCAGCCTCCCCACGTCGGACAACACGATCGAGACGTTCAAGGCGTCGTCCACGGAGACGTGCACGCACACGCGCATCGGGCTCGATCTGGTCGTCCACCACGAGACGAAGATCGGGCATCCGACGTCGAAGTGGCCCTCCTGGTACAAGGCCCCCGGCGAGGCGCTCGGCGCCCCCCCCAACGGGAAGGGCATCGTGGGCAAGCAGGTGCAGTACTTCGCGCAGGCCCGGAAGGGCTCCCCCGATCTGATGGTCGAAGGCAAGTGGGCGGAGCGCGAGGGCGACCCGACGCACCAGGACAACGCGAACGGGGACGGGTCGTTCATCTACGCGGACGGGGAGGCCCCCGTCCCGGACGACAGCGATCTGATCTTCGCCCAGTGCGGCGTCTCCTCGCTCAAGCTCGCGTGCAGCCACGGGCGCGAGGTGCTCGTGGACCCGCAGTCGGGCACGAACGGGAACATCCTCGAGGTGTTCATCGGCGACGTGGTGACGATCACCGCGACGCGGGTGAACCTCGCGGACACGAACCCCACCACGCGCCACGTGACCCGGTGCGATTTCGCGCTCTACAAGGAGAAGCGCAAGCCGCCGCCCGAGGAGTTCAAGCACGCCGCGTTCGTCCTGTCGCGGGACATGGGCATCCCCGTGCCCGGCGTGACACAAGGGTGGTCGAAGCGCGAGAACGTCACGACCGTCGGGGAGAACTCGACCGCGATCGATCCCACCTCGAAGGAGCGGACGGAGACTTCCGTCATCAAGCTCGAGGAGGACTGGCTGCTCAAGGGCCCGGAGGGGGCGAAGAAGGAGAAGGAGAGCAAGCTCGGCAAGAAGGCCGCCGGGAAGCTCGGCGAGATCGACAAGGCGGGCCAGCAAGCAGACAGAGATCTCCCGCGCCTCGACCGGGAGAAACAGGAGGCCTACCGCGCGGACTCGAAGGCCCGCCAGGCCGTCGCGCAGTCGCGGATCGAGACGGGCTCGGGCGGGACGAAGGCGCGGGACACGGGATACCGCGCGAGGCAGGAGCAGTACGACAACCAGAAGAGGGCCGAGGCGACGGGCGAGAGCCTACGTCAGGCGTCCCAGGCGAAGGCGGACGCGGTCACCGCGTCCGGCGCGGGCCAGCTCGCGCGCGTCGCGAAGGGCGTCTACGACCACGTCGACGAGTTCAAGGCGCTCCTCAAGTTCATCAACTTCCAGTCGCTCAACGTGACGGTGAACGCGCACGGGTGCTCGAAGGGCCCGGTCGGCATCATCCGCGCCTACCCGAAGGGGGACGTCGTCTGCGACCTTTGGAAGTTCAAAGACTTTCCCTTCAAGGACACCGTCGAGGTCATCAAGAACTGCGTCACGCGCATCAAGCAGTTCCTGAAATACATCAAGGGCAGCAAGGTGAAGGGCCAGGGCGCGCCCAGCGAGGAGGGCGCGGCGCCCGACGCCGGCGGCGCCGGCGGCGCGGTCTCGGCGGGCTACTTCACGATCGGGTTGGTGTTCTTCCAGCGGAAGGTCGAAAAGACGCAAGGGCAGGCGCTCGCCACGTCGACCGTGAGCGAGAAGGAGGTCGGCCCGCAGCTCGAGGTCCACGCGGAGTGGAAGGAGCTCGAGCGGGACAGCGACCCGGCGCAGAAGGAGAAACCGGGCCTGAAGAAGTGGATGGTTCGGCGCGCGTGGTCCCTCGTGGTCGGCGTCGAGAAGGTCTTGGGCCTCTACTTCTCGGCGGACGTGCCGCTCCTCGCGATGAGCTTCTGCGCGCCGCTCCAGCGCGTCCTCGACTTCTTCGGGGTCAAGGCCGGGCCGTACATCAAGTTCGCGATCGCCCTGTCGTTCGGCTTCACCGCGACCTTCACGTGGACAGAATATGGAGCCCTGTCCCCGAACCTCGGGAGCGTCCCCGTGGAGGCGACGATCGATCTGCGGCTCTATGTCCAGCTCGGGGACGCCGCGGAGGTCGGGATCGACGTCGCCGGCACCTGGAAGCCCACGTACAAGATCGTCAACAACCCGAACGGGCAGGCGTGCGTGGACGCGGACGAGTCGCACATCGTCATCAAGTGCGAGGTCTACGCGAAGGTCAGCCTCGGGATCTTCGGGGACCACGAGTACAAGAAGGAGATCGACACGTGGGACATATCCATCGCGAAGACCTCGTGGCCCATCATCGAGGCGAAGAACTGAGATGCGCCGCCACCTCGTCGCGCTGACGCCGATCCGCGGCGCCCACTGGAGCGGCGTTCGCGGCGTGACGGTGTCGCGGTTCTTCACCAACTCCTATCCCATGACGAGCGTGTGCGTGCGCGTCGTCGCGCGCCTCGACGAGGGGTCCTGGCTGCCGGGGGAGCCCGTGGAGGCGATGCCGGGTCTCTTCGTCGACACCTTGCCCCGTCGCGACGACGCGATGCCCATCAAGGGCAGCGCGGACGTGACGGCGGCGTACGAGGGCGCAGAGATCCTCCGCGAACGGCGCGTCGAGGTCACGTCCGCGGGCGCGCGGATCGCGCTCGATCCCCGGGCGGAGCGGCTCGAGCCGGCCCCGTTCCAAGATGGGACAATCGTGTTCCTCGAGAGTGATCTCCCCCGCTTCCATCGGGTCCGGGAGGAGCAGCGGCTCCAGGACGTGGGCCCCGATATCGCGTGGCACATCGACGGCGAGACGGCGGCCTCGGGCGTGCTCGGCTTCACGATCGGCGTGCGCGCCGACTTCACCGATGGCGAGCGCCTCCTCGTGCCCATGTCGATCGACGGCGTGGAGGTGCGGCTCCTCGATCGAAGCGTGGAGCTCGTTTATCGCGGGCTCTTCGTGGAGGGCTCGGGGCGCCTCGTGGATCGACTCGTCATCGGCGTGCTGCCGGGCAGCGAGCGCGAGAGCGAGGACGTGAGCCGGGAGCTCGACGGCGCGCTCTCCGCCGCCTGGTTCGGGCTCGCCGCGAGCGCGGACGACGCGGCCTCCGGGAGGCGTCCGCCCGAGCTCGACGACGATCGACGCGCCGCCGCGCGATTGTCTGCTTGGAGCGACGGGCCGGGTGAGCCCTCCCTCACGCCGGAGGAGTATCGGAGCGTCCAGTCCGAGCTGCAGCGGCGGCCGCGCGCGGAGGCCCTCGCCGCGCACGGGTTCGACGAAATCTCGTGGACGCGCGAGGAGTGGGCGGTGGGCGAGATCCTCGCGCGCGGGGGTCAGGCTGCGTCGGACGTCGACGCGGACGACGACGCGGCGCTCCGATCGGCGAGTTTGGATCCCGCGCTCGAGGCGTGGCTCGCGGCGCTCACGCCCGCGCGCGCCACCGAGGGCGCGCCCCCGTTGCTCGACCTCGACGCGTTCGCGAAGCTGTCGGCGCACGTCTCCGTGCGAGATCCGGCGCGGGTGCTCGGCGAAGCCAAGATGACGGTGTCCGAGTACGTCGCCCGGGAAGCGGACGTCCTCGCGGCGCTCGACGAGGATCCAGCGGCCGCGGACGCGTTCGCGGCGAGCGTGGCGCGCTACACGCTGGAGGCCGAGGAGCTCGCCGAGCGGGAGCGCGCGAGCCTGATGGAGGACCCGTGAGCGTCCGCGCCTCGACGACGGATGGAGGGCTCGCGATCTGGTCCGTCGGCGCGTCGACGCCGGTCGGATTGTCTGCCGAGCAGACCGCGTTCGGCCTGCGCGCGGGGCTCTTTTGTCCGCGGACGCTCGGGCACACGGACGAGGTCGGTGAGCCGCTCGGCGCGGTGCTCCTCGGGTCGATCCCGGAGGAGGTCGAGGGGTGGGAGCGGCTCGTGTGGCTCGCGCTCCCCGCCGCGCGAGAGGCGCTCGCGGGGAGCGAGGCGCGCGGGCTGCCGCGGCCGCGACGCGCGTTCCTCGCGCTGCCGAGCGCGCAGAAGGGGCTCCCGGAGGAGGATCTCCGGAGCGCGGTGGACGAGGTGGAGCACGCGCTCCTCGAGGGCGTCGCGGTGACGGTCGTGTCCGGTCAGAACGACGCGTTCGGCAAGGCCCTCGCGCTCGCGGTCCGGCACCTCGCGGAGCACCCGGACGAGTGCGCGCTCGTCGGCGGAGCAGACAGTCGGCACGCCGCCGAGACGTACGCCGATCTGGACGAGGAGTTCCGCATCCTCTCGGAGCGCTCGCCCGACGGCTTCATCCCCGGAGAAGGGGCCGCGTTCGCGGTGATCGGCGGGCGCGTGACGGGCGCTCCCGCGAGGTCCGAGCCGAGGGACACGCCGCTCGCGCGGATCGCGTTCGCGGACGCGCGCGACGAGTCCGGGGGCGAGCCCGACGCAGCGTTCACCGATCTCGTCGAGGCGGCGGCGCTCCACGCCGCGGAGGCGCCGCTCTCCTGGGTGCTCGTCGATCAGCGCACCGAGCAGCACCGCTCGTCGAGCTGGCACCGCGTCGAGTGTCGATTGCCCGGCTTGCTCGACCTGCGCGGTACGACGGTCGACGCGCTCGCGGAGCGCGTGGGCGACGCGGGCGCAGCGAGCGGCGCCATCTTGCTGGTCCACGCCGTGCTCGGGGTCCACACGCGCTTCGCTCCGGGGAGTTCGGCCGTCGTCGCGCTCGGGTCGGACGGACCGGGTCGCGCCGCGTTCACCGTCCGCAGAGCCACTTGATCGGCGGGGACCGGGACCTGATAGCGTCGAGCGCGTGAGATCCTTCGTCGTCGCGGCGGCCGCGCTCCTGCTCCTCTCCGCATGCTCCAACGGATCGTCCACGGGCGGGACGAGCTCGGCGACGCCGACGAGCCGCGCGAGCGGGAAGCCCGCGGCCTCCGTGGCGCCGCGCGCGCCCGAGAGCGCGAGCGCGGCGCCCCGGGCGTCGAGCGCGCCCGTCGCCGCGTCGGCGTCCGTGGTGAAGGCTCCGCCGGGCGCGAAATGCGGCCCGGACGAGAACGAGCTCGCCTGCGATCTCGAAGCGGGTCGCCAGGGCTGGTGCAAGGCCGGCCGTTGTCAGAATGTCTGCCCGCCCGGAATGTCGCCGAGCCAGCTCGACACGCAGTGCCACCCGCTCTGCTCGTCGACCTGCTCGAGCTACAAGGTGACGCCCCAGGGCGCGATATGCGGCTCGGGCGTCCCCCTCCCGGACGGGACGCCCTCGGACGGGTGGCTGTGCTTCGACACGGCCGCCGAGATCACGAACTGATCTTGGCCTGCGCGACAGCGTCGCGGCCGAAAGGCAGGAAAGGGGCGAAGGCTCTCCCTGGATCCGGGCAACAGAGAGGAGACCGATGCACGCTCCCTCTTGGTCCAGCTCGTCCTCCTGGCCCTCCATCGAGGTCGGCCTGGACTCGCCCGATGACATCTGTCCGCGATCGGCCGAGGTCACGCGGCTCGAGGGGTCGCCGCGCTCGCTCGGGACATGCGCGCTCGGCACCGCCGACGTCGAGTTCGTCGAGCCGAGCGCGATGGAGGATCCGCTCGTCGGGACGGTGGTCGCGGATCGCTACCGCGTCCTCGCGCGCATCGGCAGCGGGGGCATCGGGCACGTGTACAAGGTCGAGCACACGAGCATCGGCAAGCTCCTCGCGATGAAGCTCCTCGCGGGGGCGCACGCGCGCGACGCGACGATGGATTGGCGGTTTCGGCGAGAGGCGCGCGCCGTCTCGAAGCTCGAGAGCCCGAACACGGTGCAGGTGTTCGACTTCGGCGTCTCGGGGGGATCGAGCTACCTCGTCATGGAGCTCGTCCGCGGCGAGACGCTGAGCGCGGTCCTCGCGCGCTCGGGCCCGCTCGCTCCGGCGCGGGTGCTGAAGATCGCCATCCAGATTTGCAGCTCCCTCTCCGAGGCCCACGCGGCGGGGATCGTCCACCGGGACATCAAGCCGGACAACGTCATGATCGTGCGTGCGGCGGACGGCTCGGACATCGTGAAGGTGGTCGACTTCGGTCTCGCGAAGCTCGACGCCGCCATCCCGGGCTGCGCGGCGAACGAGGATCACCGCACGCGGGACGCGCGGCCCGCGAGCCCGGCCACGAGCCCCGTCGCGAGCGAGGTGACGAGTCGCGGGACGGTGCTCGGAACACCGCATTACATGGCGCCCGAGCAGATCCTGGGCGAGCCCGTGGACGCGCGAGCGGATCTCTACGCGCTCGGTGGGCTCCTCTATCGGGTGCTCTCGGGCCACTTCCCATTCGAGGGGAAGCCCGTGGACATCCTGCGCCGGAGCCTGGTCGAGTCCCCGCTCCCCCTCGCGCACCACGATCCGAGCGGCCGCATTCCGCCGCAGGTGAGCGCGATCGTGGAGCGGTGCCTCGAGCGCGCCCCCGACCGGCGCTTCGAATCGGCCTCCGCGCTCCGCGCCGCGCTCGTGAGCGCGCTGCGCGAGCTGACGGGCACGTCGAGCGTGCAGCGCCTGCTCGACCCGCGCTGGGTGGCGCGGGCGGCGCGGAGCAGCGACGCGCCGTGCGCCACGCGCGACGACGTCGACGCGTACGAGCGCCGCCTCAAGCGACGGCGCACGAGCGTCCAGGCGCTGCTGTTCGCGGCCGTTGGGGCCACGAGCGTCGGGCTCGGGTGGGCCTATCAATCGCGCGCGTCCACCGCGGAGCGCGTCGAGCGCGAGCCGAACGACGACCCGGACAGCGCGACGCGCGTCGCGCTCGGGCAGAGCGTGGAGGCGCAAATCGGCAAGCGCATCGACCCCGAGCACGGCGATCGGGATCACTTCGTGTTCGACGTTCGAGAGCGCGAGCCCCTCCGCATCGCGGTGCGCGCGCTCCCGAACATGCCGCTCTGCGCCGTGCTCTACCGATCCGGGCTCCTCGAGCCCGTCGGCCGGTGGTGCGCGCTCCCCGGAGTCGACCTCGACGCCCAGACCGTGCCGCTCCCCGAAGGCCGCTACCTCGTCGTCGTCCTCCAAGACATGTCCCCTGTGGACGGCAAGACGCCATTCGTCGTCGAGAACGTCTCGGACGAGTACACGCTCACGGTGACCGAAGGACGGTGACCTCGTGAGGCGCGCGATGGGCTGTCCATCCGCGTCCGATGGGATCGACTGGGTGGCATGCACGCATCCCGACCCCACGTCGATCCACGTTGCCTTTTGTCGTGCGCCCTTCGCAGCGGACCCACGCGCGGGTATCGTCCCCTCATGCGGCGCTCCCCCACGCTCCACGCCCTCGCGAGCTTCCTTTTTCTCGCTGGCCCTCTCGCGGGGTGTGAGCAGATCCTCGGCCTCGACGACTACAAGGAGGGTCCCGCTCCGAGCACCTCGAGCGCGGGTGGCGCGGGCACGACGGGGTCGATGACCTCCGGCTCGGTGACCACCACCGGCAGCCAGACGACGTCGAGCGGAATGGGCGGCGCGGGCGGGGCCATGATGATCTGCACACCGAACGAGGTCGTGGGGTGCCCGTACAGCGGGACCCCCGGCACCGAAGGTCATGGGCTCTGCGTCGCGGGCACGAAGCGGTGCGACGTGGACGGCACCGCCTTCGGTCCCTGCGAGGGGGAGGTGAGGGACACCGCCGAAGTCTGCGGCGACGGCCTCGACCAAGACTGCGACGGCAACCCCGACGATGGGTGCGCGTGCACGCCCAACTCCACCGCCAGTTGCTACACCGGCCCCGCGATGAACCAGGGCGTGGGCGCGTGCGTGGAGGGAACGCAGACCTGCAACGCGCAGGGCACATCGTACGGCGCCTGCACGGGGGACGTGTTGCCCACAGCCGAGGACTGCGCCACGGCGGCCGACGAGAACTGCAACGGCCGCGAGCCCATGAACGGCGGCATCGACGACGCGGCGGGCTGCGAGTGCCTCGGCGCCATGACCGTCACTTGTTACACCGGCCCCGCCGGCACCGCGGACGTCGGCCAGTGCAAGTCGGGCATGAAGACCTGCGTGGGCGGCCATTACCCGGCGACGTGCGCCGGCGAGGTCAAACCCGCGACCGAGAGCTGCACCACCGTCGGCGACGAGGACTGCAACGGGCTCAGCTGCAGCGAGCCGAAGTGGTTGAAGACGGCGACCGACGCGGGGTCCCAGCGGGGCACGGACGTCGCGGTCGATCCGAACGGGAACGTCTATTGGGTTGGGAGCTTCCAGGGCGCCATCACGCTCGGCGGGATGAATCTCGTCTCCGCAGGCGGCTACGACATCTTCGTCAGCAAGTGGGCCCCCGACGGGACGTTGCTCTGGGCCAAGCGCGTTGGTGCAAGCGGTGACCAAGAGGCCGTGAGCCTGGATGCCGACGCCAACGCCGTGTACGTAATGAGCCGCGGAGCGGTGGACTTTGGCGGCGGACCGAAGACAGGGATGACCGTAGCAAAGCTAAGCGGCGCCAATGGAAGCCACATCTGGTCGAGGTCGTGCAGCGCTGACGTCTTCAATGGTGGAAGCGTATCCGTGGATCCCTCGGGCAATGTATTCTTCGGCACAACCATCTTCGCGTCGGCGAACATTACCTGCGAGGGCGGAACGTCACAGCCGACAGGGGGAATGCGCGGGGTCCTGGCAAAATACGACTCCTCCGGTGGTCACAAATTCAGCAAAACTTTCGTGCCGATGACGGGCAGCGTCGCGCTCACCGCGCTGAAGACCGACCCGAGCGGAAGCGTCTGGCTGGCTGGACATGCAGGCGAACTCGCTAACGGCACTTTTGGTTGCTTTGCCGGCTCCGACACGGCCATTCACCTGTATCTCGCCAAGCTGGACGGCAACGGCGCGTGCTCCTACCTCAAGAAGTTCAACGGCGCCGGCATGGCGCGCGACATCAACGTCGACTCCGTGGGTAGCCCCACTCTGGTCGGTGACTTCACAGGGACGCTGGACCTCACTGGTACGACTCTCACGGCAACCGGCGCGGTGGGGACAATGTACGTCGCGAAGTTCGGTGCCGCCGGGAACGGACTCTGGAGCAAAGCATTCGGCGCGTCTGGCACGAATGCTTCCTCGACCGCCCGCGGCGTGGGGATCGACGCCAACGACGATGTGGTCGTGGGAGGTAGCTTCACGGGAACGATCAACCTGGGCACCGGCGCACTCACATCGACGAGTGGCACGGATGGGGTCGTCTTCAAGATGGCCAAAGCCAATGGCGCAACGACGTGGGCGAGGAATTTTACGACCGCCGTCGCTGCACAGGCCGTTGACGCAGGTGGGCCGCTCAACCTGGTCTTCGCGACCGGGGACTACGACAGCACCCTCGCCAACTTCGGCGCTCTGACCGCCACGGGTGCGGACTCGATCGCAAACGCCTTCCTCGTCCGCGTCGACCCCTGACGATCCTCGTCTCCGGCTCAGTGGGTGTGCTGAAGCCGACTGTACCGAGGATTCATCTCGTAGCAGAGCCTGTATTGCTCTTTCGCATTGTCTGTCTGGCCGAGCGCCTCGTAGGCCTGCGCGGCCACGTCATGAAGAGCTGCGGTGCGGTAGGGCGTCGCGAGCGTCCGCAGCGCGACCTCGAGCGCCTCGGCCGGCTTTGCGGCCTTGAGGAGCGCCTTCGCGAGGCCCACCTGAGCGTCTCCTCCAGGTCGAACGGCGACATTCGCCTGGGCGAGCTCGAGGGCTCGCTCGGGAGTGCCGAAGAGGAGCGCGTGCTGGAGACCGTGGCCCATCGCCGCGTCCGGGAACTCTGCGAGCTGGGCGTCCCACAGCTTGCCGGCTTGCTCGATGAGCGGATCCGCCTTGTCCTGCTGCTTCCGGTGGACGTACGCGGCGGCGAGCGCGTCGATGTGCTGCGGGAGGCCATCGGTCCGAACGAGATCTTCATAGATCGCGATGGCGTCATCGTGTTCTTCGAGGAGCTCGTGCACCTGCGCGATCTGCTCCTGGACGAACCACCAGCCGGGGAGCTCATCGTCTGCAGCTTGAAAGCGCTCCATGGCCTCGGGCAGAGCGCCGCGATTGAGGGCCAAGAGCCCGAGCTGGACGCGGAGCCACGCGCGCCGCCGAGGGTCGACGGTGTCGGTGGTCTTGAGCGCCTCTTGCAGGAGCGCCTCGGCGCGCACCGGGTCGCCGGTCTTCGCATGGTAGAGCGCGAGCTCGACGCCATCCGCGGGAGCCTTTTCGCCGTTGCTGAGGTGCTGGAGCGCGACGTCGTACTGGCCGCGCTGGAGCGCGATCTGACCGCGCATCACCCAGGCCGACACCTTCTCGTCGGGCTTCTGGATCGCGAGCTTGTCCATCTGGTCGAGGTAGCCCTCGGCCACCGTCAATCGATGGATGGAGTAGTTGAATCGAGCCGCCAGTGAGAGTGGGCCCGCCCCCTTGGGCGCGAGCGCGAACGACTCGTCGAGCACCGCCTGAACGCGCCCGAAGTCCTCGACACGGTTGGTCAGTCCAGCCCGATCGAAGAGCAGCGCGGCCAGGTTTTGGCGGATCAACCAATCGGTGGGTCGGCCGTCCGCGGCGGCGCGCAGCTTGTCGATGCGCTTGTCCAGATCCGCGAGCAGCTCCGCGTAGCCCCGACGCGCGACTGCGGGCTGGCTCGACCGAGCCGCGCTCGGCGCCGGCGTCGCGCGCGACTCGGCGCAGGAGAGGGGAGAACCCATCACCGAGAGCGTGAAGAGGGCCGTGAGGAGGGTTCGTTGATGTCTCATGCGTCTCTACCGTCGAAGATCAGAAGACGGGCGCAGCCCCCACGGTGACACCGAGGGAGCTGCGCGGTGACCATCACTCCATCAATGCGGGGGAGCCAGGAAGGGGAACTCGTCCTTGAACGGCACGTCGTTCGCTTTCGGGTTGAGCCCGAGCTTCGCGAGCGTATCGAGAGGGTGCACGCTGAGGTCCAGTAGCGCCGCCGCGATCGTGATGTCGACGACCTGGTCCGTCAGCTTGCGGCCGTTCGGATAGGCCGTGGGCTTGGACGGATCGTACTTGATGGTGTCCGGGACGATGACTGGCCCGGCTTGCTCGAGGCACTTCTTGATCGGCGGGTTGTTCGCCGGATTCCTGCACGGGGTGAGCATGGCGCCCTTGATGTCGTCGTCGAGCACGGTGCTGAGGGCATCCACGCTCTTGCCGATCTCGGTCAGCCACTTCCCGCTGATGTCCTCCTCCGGGTTGCTCGCGTTGTAGTCGTCGCGCAGCGCGATGTTGGAGTCGGGCAGCCCGGGCGAACTGATATTTAGACCCTGCGTCGCGAGGATGCCCACAGTGCCGGCCTCGACGGCGCCGTGCCGATCGATCTGGGTGTACTTGTCGTAGGTGTCGGTCGCGAACACGAACGCGTCCGCGTTGCCGCTGCTGCTCGAGTTCTGCGAACCGGTCGAGTTCCCCGACCCTGTCGAGGCGTTCGTGCTGGCGGTTCCAGCGCCGCCGGAGCCCTCCGTGTCGTCGCAGGCGACGAGGGACGAGGCGCCGATGAGGAAGGCCGCTCCGAGGAGCGCGAGCGAGAGCTTCGGGGTCTTCATGGGCGTCCTCACTTGTTGTTCCTCGCCGAGGTGGCCCACACCTGGATGGGCGCCTTCGCGGCGTTCTGAAGGAGGGTGTTGTCGATCTCGATCGCCGCGGCGGTGACGTTGAAGCCCTTCAGGAAGTCGTCGGTCTGCGAGAACGGTGGGTTCACCTTGACCGACTTGAACTCGAGGTTTCCAGTCTGGAGGCTCGCGAGGTAGCCGCCCGCGTCGAAGAAGAACGGATCGTCGGCGTGGCCCGACCAGGCGCGCGCGCCCGTTCCGACCGGGAAGACCGTCTCGACGGGTCCAGATACCGGGAGCTCGGTCCCGGGCACGTTCTCGAACTGGACGCCCCAGTTGCCCGCCGCGTTCTTGCCGTAGCGCCAGTAGATCGACTTGTCCGCCTTTCCGTCGCCGTCGTTGTCGATCCAGATCGTGTAGAGCGCATTGTTCGCGTAGTCGGCCGCGTCGTCGGGCTGCGGGCGGCTGTCGTTGAAGCCGGCCCAGCACACGATGATCGTGGTCTTGCCGGGGGCGCTCTCGAAGACGTAGACGTCCGTGATGTCCAGCGCCGCGTCCTTCTTCACCGCCGGCGCCTCGTCGTGGTCCGACGCCTGGGCGCTGCTGACGCCCAGTCCCGCGACGGCGCACAGGGCTGCCACACGGAGAGCCGTGGGCAGGTATCTCGACTTGATGTGCTTTCGCATTCTCGCTCCTTACAAGGTAAAAGTGACAGCGGTCGACGAACGGATCGCCCATCTCGGGTAGCCGGTTCGCTCGTATCGACCGCGAGGTACGCTCGAGGGCCCTCCCCGGATCGGGCGCGAGGCGCTCCGCTCTCCCGGATCCAGCTACGCGCGAGGTGGGCGCGCGGATCGCCGTCATTTCCCGGCGAAGCTGCGACGATGGGGCGGACGGCGACACCGCGCCAAGCTGCCCCAACGAGACACGATGTCGCGGTCCGCGAGGCTTGCCGCGAGGCATCGTCCGCACGGCGCGCCGTCGAGTCAGCTCGCGCCGACCGCCACCGACCAGCTGTTCGCGAGCGCATCGGCGGCGCGCTCGACGTCCTCCATCGTCGTCCCGCGGCCGAGCGTGAGGCGCACCGAGCCCAGCGCCGCGACGGGGTCGACGCCCATCGCGAGGATCACGGCCGACGCGCGCTCGTCCGCGCCGTGGCACGCCGAGCCCGTCGACGCGGCGACCTCGGGCGTGCTCGCGATCAGCGCGCTCCCCGAGACGCGCGGGAAGCGCACGTTGAGCGTGTTCGGCAGGCGCGCCTCGGGGTGACCGTTCAGCGCGAGCTCCGGGATGCGCGACGCGAGGCGCGAGAAGAGCGCGTCCCTCAGGCCGCGCACGCGCGGCGCCTCGTCCGCGAGATCCCGCGTGACGCGCGCGCACGCGACGCCCAGCCCCACGATCGACGCGACGTTCTCCGTGCCGGGTCGGAGACCGTGCTCGTGTCCCGCGCCGAGCGCGAACGGCGCGATCGGCGTGCCGCGCCGCACGAAGAGCGCGCCCACGCCCTTCGGCGCGTAGAGCTTGTGGCCCGCGATCGAGAGGAGATCGACGTCGAGCGCGTCCACGTCGATCGGCACCTTCCCGATCGACTGCGCCGCGTCGGAGTGGACGCGCGCGCCCGCCGAACGGGCGAGCGCCGCGAGCTCCTCGACGGGTTGGATCGAGCCCGTCTCGTTGTTCGAGTGCATCACCGTCACGAGCGCGACGTCGCCGTCGATCGCCGCCTTCGCGTCCTCGATCCGGGCGACCCCGCGCGCGTCCACCGCGAGCTCGACCCACCGAAAGCCGCGGGCCGCGAGGTGCTCGCACGGGCGACGCGTGGCGGGGTGCTCCACCGCGGTGCTCACGATCCCCCTTCGCGCGGACCGCTCCGCGACGCCCCGGATCGCGAGGTTGTTCGCCTCCGTTCCCCCCGACGTGAAGACGATCTCGTCCGCGCGCGCCCCGATCGCCTCGGCGACGCGCGCGCGCGCGTCCTCGACCGCGGCGCGCGCCCTCTCGCCGTACACGTGCCCGCTCGATGGGTTCCCGAAGTGCTCCCGGAGGAACGGGATCATCGCGTCGACCACCTCCGGCAGGAGCGGCGTCGTCGCGTTGTGATCGAGGTAGATCGGATCCCCTCTCACGACGCCACCGCCCGCGTGTCGGACTCGATGTCGCTCAAGATCTCGGCGAGCTCCTGCTCCGAGGCGTCCGGCGTGCTCGCCTTCTCGAGGGCGACGCGCAGCTTGGGCGACGCGGTGCTCCCGGCCGCCACGCGGATCCGCTTGCGCTCGCGCTCGTCGATGTGGGGCGAGAGCGCAATCGCCGCGCCGACGCGCGAGACCGCGCTCGCGCTCGCGTCCTCGACCAGCCGCCACAAGCGATCGAGCGCGATCGGCGCGGTGCGCATGTCCGCGTTCGCGCCGGCGCCGAGCCGCCGCAGCGACGTGATCCAGTCCGTCGGTGCCCGCCCATTGCGCCCGAGGATCGACGCGTCCGATGCGTGGATCCCGCTCTTGTAGGTCTCGATCGCCTCGCTGATGCGCTCGAGGATCAACGCCTGGTTCTCGTCGCCCCAGCGCTTCTGTCCACAGGAGAGCTGCACCCGCTCCCCGCTCCGGAGCCCGAGCTCCACGCCGATGTACACCTTGCCCATCCGAGCGTCCTCGTAGGGGCCGACGAACTCCAGATCGGCGTACGAGAACCACCGTTTCTTGCCGAACCACTCGGTGAGGATGCCGTCCGCGCCGACCTCGATCTTCGTCGGGTTCAACATGATCCCCGCGAGGAACGCCATCATCGCGGGCATGAAGCCGAGCGCCCAGGGCGCGGCCTGCTTTCCGAAGAGCGAGATCGTCCCCGCGAGGAGCGCGAAGAACCCGATCATCGGCGCGATGACGAGCGCCGCGCTCTTCCACGCCGGCATCCGGAAGAACTCGCTGAGCGCCTTCATGTGCGCGACGGACTGCGATGCATCGAGCCCGAGCGCGCGCAGCATGCGCCGCCCCTCCGCGACGTCGCCGACGGCGATGTAGTCGGGGGCGAGCGAGCCCTTCAGCGTGATCCGCACGGCGGTGTGGCCCTTGTACGGCGTGATGAACGCCGACTTGATGCGCTCGCGGGGCGCGACGAGCACCCCGTCGGACCGAATCCCCTCCGGCCCGGCGGTGACCTTCGCGGGCTGCCACGTCGCGGCGGGGTTCCACCGGCGGATGCCGAAGAACGCCACGGCGCCGAAGATCGTGAGGTGGAAGAGCGGCGCGAGGAACTCGGCCCGCCGGGTGAGGGCCGCCGCGAGCACGCACCCGAAGCCGATGCCCCACGGAAGGAAGCTCAGGATCGAGATCGCCCGGTTGCGGCGGATGCGCTTCGCGTCGTCGTGCGTCGACGAATCCTCGCTCGCCTCGACGGGGGCGTCGCCGGCCTGCGCCACGCTCGACTCGGTCACGCGGACATGATCGTGAAGAACGCGCGGCGTGGAAACAGAAAGGAGTAGGCCCGCGCGAGCCGCGGGGATAGGTTCCGCGGTGCCGTGCCCGTCCCCGACGCGCTCGCTCGCACCCCCGCCGTTGCTGGTCCGCTCGGATCCCTCGCGCTCTCGCAGATCCGACCCGCAGCGCCGACGCTCGCGCTGCGCGCGCTCCGTTGGCACGACGGCCTGACGCGCCTCGGCCTCGCGCTGCCGTTCTTCCTCGTCCACGACGTCGGGATGATGTTCGCGGCGCCCGCCGAGCAGTACGAGATCACGACGCGCGTCGATCTCGCGCGCGTCGGCCTCGCGGAGCAGGCGAACGTCATCAAGGGCTACCGCGCCATCCTCTCGGAGATCGACGACTGCGAGGCCGCGCGCAAGGCCGGGCAATTGCGCCTGTCGGACGACCTCATCATCACCGTGCTCGCGCGGCTCCTCGGCGCGGTCTCCGCGCAGCTCACGAAGCGGCCGCCCTACGCGAGCGACGTCCCGGTCGACGCGTCGCTCTTCGAGCGCATCGAGTCCCAGCTCGACGCGCTCTACCGCGCGACGGACCGAACGTTCGAGCTCGCGACGCTCACCGCCCTCCAGTCCGCGAGGCTGTTCGTGGTCACGCTCGCGGACGCGCTCGACACCGACACGCTCCACCTCTTCGGGATGCTCGGGAGCGAGGGCGGCGGCGCGGGGGCGATGTCGCTCGTCGATCTGATGGCGGCGTTCACCTCGCCCGAGGCGAACGACATCGTGAACTTCTCGCTCGAGATCCTCCCGAGCGTGCTCGAGACGAAGACGCGCCCCGCCGCGGGGACGACGGCGGCGTTCGGCTACTCGGGCATCGGCACCCGGGGCTCGATCGACAGCCTCGTCCTCTCGGAGCTCGCCTGGGACGACTTCGAACTCGCGCGCCGCCTCATCGACAACGAGGTCCTCTACTACGCGCGGGAGCAGAGCCGCGACGAGCAGCGCCGCATCCACATCCTCCTCATCGACGCGTCCGCGTCGATGCGCGGGGACCGCCAGACGTTCGCGCGCGGCATGGCGCTCGCGACGGGCAAGAAGCTCGTGCTCGAGGGCGAAGAGGTCGCGTTCCGGTTCTTCGACTCGCGCCTCTACGAGCTCACGCGGGCGAAGAACGGCCAGATCCCGACAGCGTACCTGCTCTCGTTCAAGGGGGAGCGCGGGCGGAACCCCGCGCGCGTCTTCGCCGAGCTCGCGACGGAGCTCGAGATCCTCCGCCACCGGGACACGCGATCGCCGGTGGTGCACCTCTTCACGCACGCCGCGCTCTACGTCCCCCGCCCTCTCGTCGAGGCCGTCCGGAACCTCGCGCACATCGCGGGCGTGTTCATCCTGCCGTCCGGCGGGAAGCTCGATCTCGAGTACCTCGATCTCTTGAACGCCCACTGGGTCGTCGACCACGCGACGCTCGAGACGAACGACGCGCGCTCCGACGCCGCGAAATCGATCCTGGGAGAGTCGTCGAGCGTGCAGCAGAAAATCCGAGACGAAGAGGAGGACGGGCCGCGCTCCACCGGGGCGCCGAGTCGGCGCGGTGGCCCCCGATCCGAGGCCGCGCCCACGTCGATGCGTCCCTCGCGCCCGCCCCCGGATCCGGGAGGTCCGCGGTGAGCCAGCGCGCGCTCCACGATCTCCGCAACGAGGGCGTCGCGTGCGTGCGCCGGGGGGACCTCGCGGCCGCGCGGAACGCGTACTTCCACGCGCTCGGCCACACCGTCGCGCGCGAGGAGGAGTACGTCCAGGTCGTCGGCGAGATGCGGGACGTCCTGCTCAAGCTCGGGGACGCGCGAGGCGCACTCACCGTCGACTGGTACGCCGGCAGCGAGCGGACGCAGCGCCCGCTCCTCGACTCCGTGCCGCCCGTGGACCGCGCGCGGACGCTGCTCGCGTTCGCCGAGCGCTCCACGCAGCCCGGCAAGGGCAAGGAGAACTTCATCAAGGCGGCCGAGGAGTACGAGTCCGCGGGGCTCATCGCGCGCGCCGCGATCGCCCGTGAGAAGGCGGGCGATCTCATCCGCGCGCGCACGCTCTGGTCGAGGCTCACGCAGGTCCTCGCGGGCCCGGGGACGGATCTCTACGCCGCCGGCCTCGCGCGGTTCAACCTCGCGCGCACCGCGAAGCGCACGGGGGAGAAGGCGGCGGCGCGCGAGGCGACGGTCGGCGCGGTGCACCTGCTCGAGGAGGCCGCGGATCGCTACGAGACCATCGGCCAGCGCGAGCGCGCGTTCGACTGCTACCAGGTGCTCATCGCGATCGGCCGCGAGAGCGGCGAGTTCGAGCACGTCCTCGAGGGGTACGTGAACGTCGTCCGCATCCTGCGCGAGGACCACCTCCGCTACTACGCGATCCAGTCGTACGAGGAGGCGCTCGAGGTCGCCGAGAAGCAGGGCGAGACGAGCGCCGCGGCGACGCTGGCGCGCGAGCTCGCCGGCTACGCGCGCAAAGAGAGCATGACGTCGATCGCCAACTTCGGGATGGTGACGCAAGCCCGGCTCTGGCAGGGCGTCGCGGAGAAGGTGCTCGGGCGCAACGGCCCCGGGACGATCGCGGAGAACGCGCTCCTCGCCGCGGTCATCGCCTACGGAGAGACCGGCCAATTCTCCCGCGTGGAGGCGCTCTACGGCGAGCTCGGGAAGCTCCCGCTCGCGGAGGGTCGGCTCGCGCACTACGCGCGGGCCCGCGAGCGCTACCGGGGCGCGGCCGACATCAAGCTCGAGGCCGCACCGCTCCCGAAGCACCTCCGACACGAGGCGGGGTTCCCCGAGGTCTGGCACGTCGATCTGGTGGAGTGGGAGCAGGACGGGAGCGCGAGCGAGGCCGCGGGGGACGTCATCCTCGACTCGGCCTCGTGGTCCGAGTCGATGCGCCGGCGCGCGGTGCTCGTGCGGCTCACGGGCCTGGCGCTCGAGGAGCACCTGAAGCGCGAGGGGGCGCCCAGCCCCTCGACGACGTCCGCGCTCGCGCAGGCCCTCTGCGAGCAGATCGGACAGGTCGAGCTCTACGCGCTCCTCTCGCCGCTCGAGCGGCTGTTCAAGCGCCCCGAAGCAGACATTCGGGCGATGGTGCAGAAGACCCTCTCGCGGTTCGCGTTCAAGCGGACGTTCATCACGGTGCGCGCGGGCCTCGGGGACCCGGAGGCGAACGTCGGGGAGAGGGCCGCGGAGTCCCTCGAGAAGCTCCACTTCCCGCACGCGTTCGATCCGCTCGCGCGCATCTACCGGGAGTCGACGAAGCCGCGCGCGCGCGTCGCCGCGATCCGCGCGCTCGCGCACATCGACACGGTCGAGGCCGCCGAGATGCTGATGAGCGTGGTCGAGCACGACGGCCCGGACGAGCGCAAGGCCGCGGTCGAGTCGCTCCAGCGCGCGCGTGGGACAAAGTTCATCGATCTCGCCCGCTCGCGCTTCGGCCGATTGTCCGATGCGGCGCAGGCGTCCGTCCGGCTGATCTTGCAGGCGCGGGGCATCGGCGCGGGCTGAGCGCATCGGCGGGCGGTCCGGCTCGACCGGTTCCTCGTCGGCATTGGGTTTGCTCCTTGGGGGGGCATGAAGACCACCTCCGTCCTCCTCGGAATGTCGGTGCTCTGTGCCGCTTGCGCGACCGAACTGCCCGGCACGCACCCGACGGACATGAGCGTCGAGGCGCACGAACGAATGGCGGCCAAGGCCGATGGCCTCGCGAAGGCGCAAGAGGCCCGACGGGACGTCTGGGGCGAGAACGAGCGCACACGCTGCGGCGGCCGGTCGAGGACCGAGCCCTGCTGGCACTCGGCCGCCATGGCGACCCCGGAGTACAGCCGCTATCGCAAGCTCGCCGCCGAGCACCGCGAGGCCGCCCAAGCTCTGCGGGACGCGGAGGCCTCGGCGTGCGCGAACATCGCGGAGGAAGATCGCGATGTGAGTCCGTTCGCGGACCGAACCGAGATCGTCGCCGCGTCGGACCTCACCGTCGAGGAGCGCCCGGGAGACCCGAGTTCGAAGACCCTGCGGGGCGCGTCCATCACGGTGCAAGCCGTCCCGGGGCTCTCCGCGGAGTACCTCGAGCGCGTCGTCTCCTGCCACCTCGCGCGCAACGCATCCATGGGCTTCGCGATGGGGGAGATGGAGTTCGATCCGCTCGCCGTGAAGGGCGCGAGCGCCACGGTCGCGCCGGTCGATGGCGGCTTCCGCGTCGACATCCAAGGCAACGACCGCGACGCCATCACCGAGATCGCGAAGCGCGCCGACGCGCTCGTCGCGAGCCGCTGATCGAGGCAGACCGCTGCGGCGCTCGACGGTGGTTGGCTCCCCGGCTCGGGCCACGAGTATCCTCCGCGCCATGCCCCTCGCGTCCATCACCACGAACGCCCCCGAGCCCAGCGCCGCGGAGCAGCTCGCGCTCCTCCAGGAGATCACGACCACCCTCGCGCGGTCCTTCGACAAACCCGAGCGCTGGGTCATGACGACCTTCCGAGGCGGCGTCACGATGACGTTCGGCGGCTCGACCGCGCCGACCGCGTACGTCGAGGTGAAGAACATCGGGTCGATGAGCGAGGCGAAGGCGCGCGCCGTGAGCGCGTCCGTGACCGCGGCGATCACGAAGCACCTCGGCGTCCCCTCGGATCGCATCTATATCGAGCTCGTAGACGCGGTGGCCCACCTCTGGGGCTACGACGGCGGCACGTTCGCCTGACATCGGCGTCCGGCGAGCTGGGGGCGACGCTGAACGGTCGCGCGCGCTCACGTGCTTCCTCTACCATCGCGGCGCATGCCGACGCCGACGCTCATGCTGTCCGTCTCGCTGGCGACCACCTGCGCGCCGAAGGCCGCGAAGACCAAGAGTTGGCTCGACGCGCCCTCGCTGCCGCCCGTGCGCACGTCGAAGGGCGACCTCCTTGGCGCCTCGGAGGTGGAGACGCTCCTCGGCGTGCTGGAGAAGGGCTCCGCCGCGAAGGTCGGCGCGGCGCTCTCCGCGCTCGACGCGGCGGACGCCGACGCGTTCGGGATCGCGCTCGGGCACGCGTGGATCCGCGGGCGCGGCCCCGCCGATCAGGTCTGGGCGCTCCGCGCCGCCGCGCGGCTCGCGGGCCCGAAGGGCCTTCGCGCGCTCGCGCTCTGGGTCAGGAAATTCGGGCGAGAGAAGGCGGTGCCGGCGGCGCTCGTCATCGTGGACGCCCTCGGTGAGCTCGAGTCGGACGCCGCGCTGATCGAGCTCCGAAAGCTCGAGAACGCGCCGAAGGAGGTCGCCGCGATCGCCGAGAAGCACGCGAAGCGGATCCGCCGGCGGCGCGGCCTCGACGGCGAGGATCTCGAGGATCTCATCGTCCCCGACTGCTCCCTTGGCGCGGGCGAGGCGCTGGATTTCGGGCCGCGGACGTTCCGGGTCGACTTCGACTCCGACTTCACGCCCGTCGTGCGCGACGAGGCGGGCAAGCGGCTCGCGAACCTGCCGCGCCCCGGCAAGAAGGACGACGCCGAGAAGGCCGCGGCTGCGGTGGAGCGCTGGGCCGATCTGAAGACGCTGCTCCGCGACACACTCCGGAACGAGACGAAGCGGCTCGAGTGGGCGATGTGCGCGAAGCGGCGATGGTCCGCGGCGCGGTTCTCCGCCGCGATCGTCGGGCATCCGCTGCTCTGTCGGCTCGCGCAGCGACTTCTTTGGGCCACGTGCGACGAGGAGGGCCGCGCGCAGTCGTTTCAGCCGTTCCGCGTCGCCGAGGATCGCACGTTCGCCGACTCGGCGGACGAGCCGCTCGCGCTCGACGGGTCCGCGTTCGTCCTGATCCCGCACGCGCTCGACCTCGGCCCCGAGGCGTGCGCGAAATGGTCGACGATCTTCGCCGACTACGCCGTCCTTCCCCCGTTCCCGCAGCTCGGCCGCGAGACCTACACGCCCATGGACAACGAGCGCGGCTCCACCGTGCTCGAGCGCTTCCGTCAGCACGCGGTGGCGGACAAAGCGCGCTTCGCGATCGAGAACTATGGCTGGGACGACGCGGACGAGTACGGCACGCTCTCGTTCACGCGCGTCTTCCCGGACGGGACCGAGGCGACGGCGAGCCTCGGGTCGAGGTGGGACGCCATCCCGATCCGGACCCTGACGGTGCACGCGGACAAGAAGCTGGGAGCCATGGATCCGCTGTCGTTCAGCGAGCTCTGCCGCGACATCGCGAAGCTCCCACTCCCATGACCCGGCGAACGCATCGGCCCTCGCGGCGCACCACGCTCCTCGCGCTCCAGACCATCGGCGGCCGAGCGGCGCTGCTCGTCGCGCTCCCCATGGCTGCATGCGGGGAGCCCGCAGCGCCGACGGTCGCGTCGACAGCGACCACCACGACGCCCCCCGTGCCTCGGAGCGCGAGCGTTCGCGCGCGGGTCGAGTCCGACCCGGGCGACGGTCGGAGCGGCGACTCACTCGCCGTGGCGGCCGTGCGCGGGGCGTGGGAGACCATCCTCGCTCACCTGCCGCCGAACCTGAACAGCTGGGGTCTCGCCATGGACGCCATCCTCCAGCGCGAGCCCCCGCCCTTCACGTTCTCAACGCTTCCGTGCCGCGAAAAAGGGGCGGACCTGCGACGCATCGCGAGGCTCGAGCTCCTCACGCTGTCCGGCGCACCCGAGCGCCTCGACACGGACGGCGACTGTCGGATTGTCTATGTCGCAGGCGGGATGAAGCTCGAGGCGGAGTTCATCCTGGCGGGAGCCGGGGGCGAGGTGCTCTTCGCGTGGCGCGTCCCCGAGGGCTGAGGTGGTTCACCGAAGAAACGGGTTGGCCCGCTTCTCCTCACCGATCGTCGTCACCGGCCCGTGGCCCGGCACGACGCGTGTCGCCTCGTCGAGACCGAGGAGCCGCTCCTTCAGCGACCTTCGGATCTGCGCCGGGTCGCCTCCCCAGAGATCCGTTCGGCCGATGCCTCGCCGAAAGAGGGTGTCTCCGGTGAACGCGACTGGACCCTCCGGCGTCTTCGCGAGGAACGTCACGCTCCCCGGGGTGTGCCCGGGCGTGTGGAGCACGACGAGCTCGATCGCGCCCGCGGAGACCGTCACGTCGTCCGCGAGGTCGCCATCGAGCTCACACATCTCCGGGACGGGGATCCCGAGGAGCGCGGCCTGCGTCGGCACGAGATCGTAGAGAAACCGGTCGGCCTCGTGGATGCGCGCCGGAGCGCTCGCCCACAGAGCGAGCGGCGCCGTGGCGCCCACGTGGTCGACGTGCGTGTGCGTGTGGACGATCGACGCGACCTTGGCCTCGAGCTTCTCGAGCTTCTTGCGGATCACCGGGAAGTCGCCGCCCGGATCGATCACGAGCGCGGACTTGCTGTTCGGATCGACGAGGAGCGTGCACGTGCAGCCGAGCGGCCCCACGGGGAAAGACTCGATGTGCATCCCGCCACCTCTACCACGCGCGTCGCGCCCACGTTCCGCGATGCTTGTGGTGCCGTGGTGGGACCGCGTACATTCCGGCGCACGTGAGCCGCTCGCTCGACCTCGAGATCGTCGCCGAGAGCTCGTCGGAGGCCACGTTCCTCTGGCGCTTGCGGGACGGGGCGGCCGTCGGCGCGCAGCACGACGCGGACACCCTCGCCGCGCTCGACGAGCGGATCGAGGCGAACCTCGACGGCGTTCGCATCGCGGGCGCGACCGGACTCGACGTCGCGGCGAAGGGGCTCGATCCGGACGAGCCGGGATCCGTCTTCGCGCTCGCGCTCCTCGCGATCGAACAGGGCGACACCGCGCGCCGCGACGAGGCGCTCGACCTCGCCGAGGCGAGCGCCTCCGCGGCTCGGGGCGCCGTGACCGCGCTCGCGTTCCTCTCGTTCGACGCCGGGCGCGACACCCTGCGCGCGCTGCTCGCGCCTCAGGCGTCCGCCGCGCGTCGCCGCATCGGCCTCGCGGCGTGCGCTGCGCACCGGAGAGATCCGGGCGAGGCGCTGAGCTACGCGATCGTCGACGCGGACGCGCGGCTCCGCGCCCGCGCGCTGCGCGCCGTGGGTGAGTTCGGGCGCGCGGTTCTCCTCGGCGAGCTCTCGCGAGAGCTCGGCGCGGAGGATCCGGACGTGCGGTTCTGGGCGGCTTGGTCGGCGACGCTCCTCGGAGACTCGGGCGGAGCGAGCGCGCTCCTCGCGATCGCCGAGCGCCCGGGCCCGCACGCGGAACGCGCAGCGAGCGTCGCGATCCGCAAGGTGGAGGCCCGAGAGGCGCGGCGGCGAATCGAGGACGCGGGCGCTATCCCGGAGCTCGCGCGCGCCGCGGTCGTCGCCGCGGGCGCTCTCGGCGACCCGGCGCTCGTGCCATGGCTCCTCGCGCGCGCGGAGGAGGATGCCCTCGCGCGCCTCGCAGCGGAGTCGATCGCGCGCATCACCGGGGTGGGGATCGAAGGCCCGCTCGCTGGCTCCCCGAAGCGGGACGGCGGGCCCTCGGACGATCCGAGGGACGACCGGGTCGCCATGGATCCCGACGACGCGCTCCCGTGGCCCGACGTGGGGGCGCTCGCGGCGTGGTGGCGCCTCCGCGAAGGACAGCTCGCCCGAGGCGCGCGCTATCTGCGCGGGACCCCCGTGAGCGCCGACGCCGCGGAGCGAGAGATCGCCGCGGGCAACCAACCACGGCGCGCGTCCGCGGCGATCGAGCTCGCGATTCAGCGCCCCGGCCGCGCCCTCGCCGAGGTGCGCGCGCGCGGGGGCCGCGCCGTCCTCCCGCGCTGACGACGCTCGTGTCCGCCTCGAGCGCCCCATTCTGCGCCCGTGGAGCCCTCAGGGTTCGCCTTCGCCGATCGTGATATCGACGCCGGTCGGTCCGACGGACTCCATGATGAGGAGGCCCGTGCCGGGGACGCCATAGAAGCGGAGCGGCGAGGCGTCCACGTAGGGGCCCGTCCAAAGCAGTTGGGCCGCGTCGAGCTCCGGAGCTGCCCCTGCGCCGACGAGAGAGCGGCACGACCTCGAGCTGACGACGGCGCCCTGAAGACAAAACGTCACGAGGAACGCGCGCAGCGACTGGCACACGACGCGAAACACGGGCGGCCGAGGGAACGTGAACGTGGGATCGTAGCTGCACGTGACGGGCGGATCTCCGGGACCCGCCAGGGTGCGCCAGGTCCAGTTCGACTGGGCCTCGACCGCGAACTCGATCGTTCCATCGCTTCGAACGAGTCGGCTGGGTGGTAGCAGACAATCACGGGCCGCGAACATCGCGCCGTAGTGCACTTGCTTGCGATCGAGGCGCCCGAGGCGGAACAGGTTCGGCGCGCCGAGGCGTTCGTAGACGAGCGCGAGTCCGTCCGGGAGATCCCCTTGCGGCGGAGCTCCCCCGCCGGGCGCCGCGCTCCAGGGACGGACTTTGTGGATGAAGTCGATGGCTTCTTCGAGTGACGCGAGCATCAGCGCTGCCTGCGCGCCGCGGACGGCGCGGCGCGCCGACGCATCCGCTGGATGGCGAGCGCGAGGACCAGCCCGAGCGACGCGGTGAGGCCCGCGCCGAGGCCCGCTCCGGGCGCCCCGATCGCACACCCCGCACACCCGCCGTTCTTTCCCCCCTCCTTGCCGGAGGGTGACGGCGCTGCGGGGCCCCCTGATTTGTCGGAGCCCGAGGGCGCGGCCGCCCCCGCGGGCTTGTCGGTGGGGACGCACAGCTTGCATGGGTTCGTACGCGAGCCGCCCTCGGGATTGGCCGTACTGCAGGTGCGCAGGGCGCAGACCCCCGGCTGATCATGCTTGGGCCCCGCGCGGTTACACGCCTCCCCTTCCTTTGCATTCCTCTCACAACTCTCCGGCGGAGCGACATCGGCAGCGGCCGCGCGCGTCGACACGAGGAGGACCGCTCCGAGGACGAGCCCAAGACGAGACACGCGGCCGATGGTAGGGCGGTGGGGGACGTCGTCAACGCTCGGCTGCGCCGTTGGATTGTCCTCCTCGTTGGCTTCGCCACCGCAACGTGAGCTCGTCGCTTCGGACATCGCCGGTGGCGCAAACGCTCATCTCGAGCGCGCGCTCCCCACTTCCTCGGCTCGACCGAAGCGAGCGCTCGGTCGACACGACAGTCATCGCGAGGAGCGCTTCCTTTCGGTCCCCTTCTTCGGTCGGGGGCTCGACGCCGCCTTGGGACGCTTCGCTGTCGAATGGGAGGGCTTCGCTGTCGACTTGGAAGGCGTCGCTGCCGACTTGGCAGGCTTCGCCGCCTTGGAAGGCTTCGCCGGTGCCTTGGACGCCGAGTCGAGCCTTCGAGCGGCGGACGACTTCTTCGTCGATGCGAAAGCTTTCGGTCCGCCGCGGCGCAAGCGGGCCGCATGCGCGCTCCAGAAGGCCCCGGCCTGCAGATCCATCGCGACGGGCGCTGGATCCCCCGCGTAGTCGAGCTCGTAGGGGCAAGCTTCGAGGATCTCGAAGGCGCGCGTCATCGCGTCGGTGGGGGCGATCGACTCCCAATAGAAGTCGAACACGAGGTTCTCGAACTCCGCCCACTCCCCGGCGGCGATGGAGTCGCGCACGCGCGCGGGCATTCTGCGCTGGGTTCGGCGCGCGCCCTCCATCAAGATGGCGCCGAGATCCGCCGGGACGCGCTCGACGATCTCGGCGCTGTTCATCGTGCAGACAAACCTGGGCTCACCCGCCGCGACGTGGCTCGCGTGGGCGTAGCTGTACTGGTCGTAGGCGTCGATGCCGAGGACGTCGGTGTCGAGCGCGCGCGACA
This sequence comes from Polyangiaceae bacterium, assembly GCA_046351395.1. Classification (GTDB taxonomy): domain Bacteria; phylum Myxococcota_A; class Polyangia; order Polyangiales; family Polyangiaceae; genus CAYYKK01. The sequence goes on along the minus strand of JAXLYP010000025.1, from coordinate 67,240 downwards.
GCTCGAGCGCGACGCGCGGCATGAACCGCTCCCCGCTCGAGACGAGGATCGACCAATCGTCGGACTCGCCCGCTGCGAAGCGAACGATGCGCGTGTGCGGCTTGGCTCGCGCGCTCCCGCCGCGCAGGCGCACGAGGCCGACCGAGCGGAGAATCTCGTCCAGCGCAGGCGCGACGGCGCTCGCGGGTGCATGGATGGCCATCGCCGAGAGGTTGAGCCCCATGCGCTCCGGTAGCGCCGCGAATGGCCGCCAACAAGGGAGCGTTCACCCGATCCGCGCCACCGGCGGCGGTCAGACGATGACGACGGGCGGCTGGACCTCGGGGATGGGAGGCGTGTTGGGCGACCCGCCCTTGTTTTGCACCATCATGTCCGCGAGGCGGGGCACCGGCTTGCCCTCCACCATCACGTCGAACGAGAAGCTCACGAACTCCGCCTTGCCCTTGATCATCGAGCTCGCGACGCCGCCCCCCGCGGATCCGGCCTCGTCCCCCGAGCTCGTCGAGAAGCAGGAGCCCTGGAGCATGATGGGTTGACCATCCATCTTCACGCTCGTGCTGCCCTGCGAGGTCGTGCTCGACATGGCGACGTTCGGATATGGGATCGGCACCGGCCCCGCGGGAGATGGCGTCTTGCACACGTCCGGGAACGCGGTCGAGACCCCGTTGCTCGACGCGTGGACGACGCTCCTGACGTTCACGTTCACGGTCGCGGGCATCGGGCCCTCCTTCTCGGATTCCTTCGCCTCGTCACGCGCGCTCTCCGGGGGCAGAGATGCGCGCGGCCGCTCGAAGCGGCCCGTCCGCGGACGCGACGACGAGCGCGTCCCCGGGCGACCATCCGCGCCGGATCGCCGCGATCGCGGTGGCGACGAGCACCCCGCCCGTCGCCGCGCCGAGGTCCCCCGTCGCGAGCGCAGTGTGTTCCACGCGCTGGAATCCCTCGAACAGCGCCCCGAGGCGCACGCGGACGAGGCCGAGTTCGAACGCGCGGTACCGCTCGCCGTTCAGATCATCGAGCAGCCAGAGGGGAGCTCCGCCCACGGCCGCCGCGCGCATCGCGTCCGTGAGGCCCGCCCCGGTGCTCTGCCGATCGGAGCCTCGGAGCGGGTTCGGCTCCTTGCCGCGACCCAGGGCCGCGATCGTCGCGCACGCGTGGGCCCCGCGCGCTCGGACCCGCCGCGCCGACTCCACCAGCAACGCGGACGCGCCCTCCGCGGGGCAAAACCCGTCGACGTTGCGCCGAGTGTGCACGCGCTCCGCCGCGTCGAGCGCGGAGAGCCGCTCGACGTCGATGAACGAGTCCGCGCCCGCGACGACGCACGCGTCCACCTCCCCGACGTCGAGCAGCCGAGCGGCCTCCGCGAGCAGCTCGACCATCGCGGCGTGCCCGCTGTCGGACGAGCGAACGACCTTGAACGCGATCCCCGTGCGCTCGCTCACGTCCCCGGCGAGGGCCTCGAGCGGCCACGTCGCGACGACGTCGTCTCCGCTCGGCAACGCGAGGAGGAGCGCGGCGCCCGTGAGCTCGCGCGGCTCGAGCCCGGCGTTCAGCGTGAGCTCTTCCAGCGCCGCGACGAGGAGCTCGACCACGCGCAGGTGCCCCTTCAACGCGGCGTCGATCGTTCGCACGGACGAGACGACGACGGGCTCGGCCGCCTCCCCCTCGCGCGCGAGCGCGAGCGCGTCCACGTGCTCGTGCCGCCGCGCCAGGCGCGCCCGGATCGAGCACGCGGTCTGCTCCGCGCTGCCCCCCGCAGGGGTGACCGCCGCCGTCGCCGTGACGAGCAGAGGGGTCAACGCGCGCCCCGCTCGCGCACGCGCACCCAGTCGATCTGCACGAAGGATCGAGGGCACGGCTCGGTCGCGCGCCACACCAGGACGAGGCGGCGCTCGTCCGGATGGATGACGACCGTGTCGAGCTTCACCGCGAGGTCGCGCGCCTCCCCACGCAAGTGGATCGTCACGTCCGGCGCGGACGTGGGGAGCTGGAATCGAAGCTCGCCCGTCTCGGACGCACCGACGACCTGCACGGGCTCGCCCCCTTCGAGGTGCTTCGGGGACACGAGCGGCGCGCCGTTGAAGAACCGATCGTCGAAGTCGAGTGGCAGGAGGGGAGCGCGCGCGGTTCGCCACGCGTCGTCATACGTGCCCGCGAACGAGGAGCGGGGCAGCCAGTGACGCCCCACATAGCCGAACCCCACGGGAGCCGGGCGATCCGCGGGCGACGCGATGGGAGACTCAGGGTCCTCCATGTTGGGCAGGCGAACGCCCTCGATGCGCTCGGCCTCCGACGCGCTCGTGTACCCCACGCCGACGGGGTTCCGGAGATCCGCGGCGTCCGACGCGGCGTCCTTGCCGCCGAAGGCCCGCTCCCAGACGAGCGGCATCCGAGCGAACGGGACGGGCTCCGAGATCGCGACCCCGCTCGCGCCCCGGTACCAGGCGCGATCCCCGAACACCCGCGCCGATCGCGCGAGGCGCCCGACCCGGAGCGAGACGTCCACGGACGGGGCCTTTCTGCCCCCGCCCGCCCACGCGTGGCCGACGAGCACCACGTCCGTTCCCCGCTTGAGCGGCGACGTCTCGTCCTCGAGGAGCACGCTCGAGGTCCCCGGCTCGGCGTAGTGCGTGTCGCCCCGCTGGAGCGGGAGCTGAGCGTCCGCGATCACGACCGCGCCCTTTCGGTCGATCGCGAACGTGCCCTTCACCGCCACGGTGACCGTGTCGATCCCCTCCTTGTCCAGGCCAGGGAGGATCGCTGCGTCGAACGGAGTCTGATTGTCCAGTCGTAGCATCGTCCGCGATCCGTCAGTTGATCCCGACCTGCGCGCCCTTGACCTTGACCGGACCGGACGCGTTCACCTGCATGGGCCCGGAGCTCTTCACGTCCACCTTGCCGGACGACTCGACGGCGACGTCCCCCGTGGCCTTCACCTCGACCTTGCCGGACGACTCCACCTTCGTGTCGCCGCTGCTCTTCACGCTGAGGTTCTTCCCCTCGACGGTGATGTCGCCGCTCTTCTCGATGGTGATCTTCGCGTCCCCGACGACGATCGTGAGCTTGTCCCCGACCTTGATGCTCTTCACGAGCTCCACTTCGGTGGAGTGATTGGCGCCGATCTTCTCGTTCAGGTTCGCGGCGACGTCGACGTTGTAGTCCTTGCCGACGCTGACCGCTTTGTCCGTCCCGATCGTCTCCGTCGCGTCCTTGCCGACGTCCTCGGATTTGGCGCCCCCGATCGAGATCGTCTCGTTGTTCGCGATGGACTCGGTGTGATCGTTCCCGACGCTGATCGTCCGGTCGTTCCCGATGCTCTCGCTCTCGTCGTGGCCGATCGTCTTCTTGCGATCGTTCTTCACCTCGAACGTCTCGTCGTTCCCGATCGTCTCCTTCTGATCGTGCCCGACCTCCACGGTCCGATCGTTGCCCACCTTGCGCGTCTCGTCGTGGACGACCTCTTGGTTCTTGTCGTGCTCGATGAGGATCGTCCAATCCTTCTGGCCGTGGAGGTAGATCTCCTCGCTGCCCTTCCTGTCCTCGAACCGGAGCTCGTTCGAGCCGCCGCCCCCGGGCGTGCTGTTGGACTTGATGGTGCTCCGAGTCTTGTTCCCGGGGAGCGCGTACGGAGGTACGTTCGTACCATGGTAGACCCGCCCGACGATCACGGGACGGTCGGGGTCGCCATCCATGAAGTCGACGAGCACCTCGTGCCCGACCCTCGGGATGAACATGCCGCCCCACGACTCACCGGCCCAGAGCTGGCTCACGCGCATCCAACAGGAGCTCTTGTCGTCCTTCTTGCCGAGGCGGTCCCAATGGAACTGGACCTTCACGCGGCCATGCTCGTCCGTGTGGATCTCCTCGCCCGCGGGGCCCGTGACGATCGCGCTCTGGACGCCCTTGATGGTGGGGCGAGGCGTGATGAGCGGCGGGTGGAACGGCGTCGCCGCGGGGATGCACTCGAACCGGTTTTGGTAGATGGTCTCGGCGTGGTCCGCCACCTCTCCCATGATGGGCTCGACGCCCTGGTGCTCGACGCGCGTGACGAGGAACGAGGCGTTGAGCGCTTCGCGCGGGTGCTCCGTCAGCGTGAACGTGAAGCCCGGCGTGAGCCGCGTGACGCCGCCCTCCCCGTCGCCGAGCGCGAGCAGGCTCGATCGCTCCTCGAGCCGGTGCTTCGCGATCGCGGAGCCATCGCCGGCGACCTGGTACTCGTTCGGGAAGTCGTACAGCTCGAGCCCCGTATTCGCCGCCGCCGACGCCGTCCCCTCGAGGAGCATGGCGGGCTTCGTGAAGTTCCAGTCGCGCACGGTGACCTTGCCGCTCCGGATTTGCTCGGTCAGGTGGAACGTTCGGATGTGCTCCGTCTTCATCATCGCACCTGCGCTCGGGCGGAACAGGACGGACGCCTCGCCCGCGATGGGCTGCGCGCTCGAAGGAGCGTCCGCCAGCACGAGGACGTGTTTGTCTTCGGCGTGCTCGAAGAAGTAATGGATGCCCTCCGCTTCCATGAGTCGTGAGACGAACGCAAAGTCTGTCTCGCGGTACTGGACACAATACTCACGCACGGGATAGGTCCCCTGCAGCGAGAGCCGGAAGTCGTCGCCCGACGCGAGCCCCGCACCCACCAGCACCTTCTCGATGATTTGGGGCGCCGTGAGCTCCTGGAAGATGCGGCAGTCGCTGCGGTGGTGCAGCCGACTCGCCCTCGGGACGATGGTCAGCGCGTACGTCGTGAACCGCTTGCCCGTGTCGCCCAGGCGGAGGCGCTCGACTCGACCGTGGATGTGCCGGTCGTCGTCGCCGCACATCGTGAGGAGAGCGGGTTTGTCCGCGATGTCGGCGAAGCTCAGCGCGGCCTCCGTCGCCACGATGATCTCGAGGTGGAAGAGCTCGGAGATCCCCTCGCGCGCGGCGAATCGCACGACGTGGAGCTCGGCGTCGCAGCCGTCGATGTGGAACAGGAACCGGTGTTCGGACATGGATCTCCTCCGGGCGCGCCTTCAGCCGCGTCGCAGTCTCACACGAGCCACGTCGAGTGTCATCGGCGGCGACGCCGTGGGCTCGGTCAGCGCGCGGAGCGCGACGGACGGCGGCGCGCTCTCGGTCGGCACGGGGAGGGCCCCTCGGAACACGAGGTCGACCTTCAGCTCGTCCACCGTGAACACCACGGTGTCGAGCCGGAGGGGAACCTCTTCGAACACGTCTCCGGAGGTCGCGAACGCTCGGACGCGCACGCCGGGCAGCGCTCCCTCGAGGACTGGATGGGCGCGGTGCATCCCGTGAAAGACGAACCGCTCGTCGCCCTCGAGGAACGCGAGCTGTTGCTCGTGCGGCGCGCACTGGAATCGCGTCCAATCCAAGTCGTCCGCGAAGAGGGGCCAGCGCCCGCGGCGATCCTCGGGGTTCACCTGCCTCCACGCGAGGGGGACGGGCGCGATGCACATCGGTGGAACGACTTGCTTCGGCGTTCGCAGGCGACGGGACGGATCCTCCACGTTCGGCAGCGGCGTGGGCCCGCGCCGCTTGCGATCGAGCACGCCCGCGCCGACCGGGTTCGCCTCGTGCCGCGGCCCCCCGAACGCGCGAGCCCACACGAGCGGGATCCGGAGGAACGGCTGCGCGGGGGACGGCGCCCCGAGCTGGCCCTTCGTGACCCAATACCGATCGCCGAACACCTTCAGCTCGCGGTCGAAGCCATTGTCTGTCCCCCCGAACGCGAACCGTACGTCGAGCTCGGTCGCGGGCCCCCGCGGCGCGTGCGCGTGCGCGATGGCGACGACGTCCGCGCGCACCTTGTAGAGGGCGCGATCCGTCGGATACGCGAGCGCCCGGCCCGCGGCGGTCTCCACCCAGCGCTCGCCAGAGAGCGGATCGGGCACGGGTCGGAGCTTCGCCGTGCCTTTGGAGACGATGTCCGCCGTCACCTTCGCGATGACGGTGAAGCAGTCGCGCGCCGGGACGACGCCCCATGGGGCGGCCTCGAGCGCGACGCCCGGAACCGGAGAGATCGTGATGCCCGGCGGCGTCGCCGGGACCGGTGACGCCTCGACGACCGAAGGCGTCGGCGCCTGCGGCGCGACCGGCGGTGCAACCGGCGGGATCATCGGCGGGTGGGGTGGCGCGAACGCAGGCGTCACGGAAGGCGCCGTGAATCGCCGGGCGATCGGCGCGTCGTCCGCGTCGAACGACGGATCGAGATCCGCCGTCTCGGGCCCCGCCGTCGTCTCGTCCAGGATCTCGAGCGGTCCCGGCGCGGCGGGGGCGGGCGCCACGACGGGGACGGGAGGGGTCGACGGCTGAGGCGCCTTCCCCACCGGCTTCGTGAACGGCATCGTGCGCGGCCCCTGCGCTGTCGGCTCGGTGTCGATCGTCCCCGAGCCGACGCGGACCTCGCTCCGCGTGCGCGGCTTCGGCAGGAATCCGGGAGCGGCCTTGAGATTCCGCGGTGGGGTCCCGGCCCGCGCGAGCGCCTCGGGCGCGCCCGCGTGGAAGGGGACGGCGGGGACCTTGCTCGCTCGCGCGTCGACGGCCGGCTCGATGACGAGCGTGCCCGAGAAGGCAGGACGCTCGCCTCCCGGCGGAGGAAGGCTCGACTTGCGCGCCTCGAGTGGCGACTTGAGCGGGGGCCACTCGACGGTCGCGCTGCCGACCTGGAGCGCGCACTGGAGGCGCGCGCGCGCGAGCTCCTCCGCGCGAACCGGGAAGCTGCGACGGAACACGACGGAGCAGCGGAGGTGATCCGCGTCGATCTGGAGCGTGTCCGCGAGGAGCGCTTGCGGCCGCTCCTCCTGCACGCTCGAGAGGCCCGTCACGCGCGCGAAGCCAGCGACGTTCGGGAGCTGGGAGCGGAGCATCGCGGGCTCCGCGCTCAAATGCTCGAGCATCACCCACTCGCTCCCCGTCAGGGGTTCGGTTCGCTGGTCCTCGGGCGCGGATTGGAAGTACGTCCAGTCGAAGCCGAGCGGGATCTCCATGATGGGGCGCGCGAGCCCGGCCCGCTCGAGGGCGCCCAGCAACCTGTCACGAACGGGAAATCCGCGCGGAATCGGCGCGAAGCACGCGGGCCGCGTCGCGTGCCGAGGGTCGAACAGATTGGGCGCGCGCGCGCGGTCCGCGCCACACCCACGAGGGTTCTCCTCGGAGCCCGGGCCGCCATACGCCCGCTCGTGGACGAGCGGCATCCGCTCGAACGCGATGATCTCGCCGTTCGGGCCCACGTCGCCGCGGACGGCGATGGTCTTGTCGACGAGCGCCGCGTCCCGGAACACGACCAGGCGCACGTTGAGCGATTGGACGGCGTTGCCTCGGGGCGCGTGCGCGTGCCCCGTCAAAACCACGTCCGTGCGCGGCAGCGACGGCGCGAGATCGCTCGCGCCGATCGGCGCGGGCTCGGTGAGCGCCATCGCCCCGTCGGGGGCGAACGTGAACGTCGCCTTCACGATCACGGTGAGGTTGAGCGCCCCCTGGAGGCGCCAGAGCTTCGTCGCGCCGACGCACGCGCCGACGGCGTGGATCTCGAGGCCGGAAGGGTCGGCGTCGGACGAAGCTCGGGGGGCTCGGGGATCCATTTCCGTCAGGCCTTCGTCCGGTCAGACAGGCTCGGCCTTGGGAATGTCTTCGGGCGCGTAGATATCCACCCACGCGAACCCGCTCGGCCCGGGGCCCGCACGGTTCACTTGGTGCTCGTGCTTGACGACGAGAAGATCGTACTTCGGCTCGAGCTTCGCGTTCTTCGTCTTCGGGGTCCTCGTGATCGTGTCCAGGTCGCCGTGATCGAGGTAGTCGACGTCGATCTCGTCCGCTTCGTCGACGACCTCGCTCGTGGGCGTCGCGAGCTTGGCAGGCTTGCAAGGCGGCGCGGATGGCAGCTTGGCCGCGTCGCTGCCGGCAGGCCCGTCGACGTTGAAGACGAGCGTGCCGGCCATCCCGACGACGGATTTCTTCTTGATGGACATTCCCCAGGAGGGGATGAGTTGGATCTGGACCTTGCCGACGCCCTTCGGGTTCGTGGCGTAGTACGCGTGGAGCTTCTGCTCGGCGTGGTCGAGGCACACCTCGAGCCCGATCGTGATGCCGTCGACGAGGACGACGGATCCGCCGCCGAGGCCGGACTTGTTCGCCTCACCGGAGAGCGGGTTCTTCTCCCGATCGTATTTGTCGTCCCCGCCCGCCGTCGGCAACACGGTGACCTGCTTGCCCTGGAGGAAGATCTCTCGTTCGGTGTCCCACGTCTTGCTCCTCGTGCGCAGAAAGTCGATGTGCGAGACCTTCTCCTTGTAGACGATGCTCTCGCGCAGGCCCGCGACGGCATCGGGGCCGCCACGCTGCACGAGCGCGTAGTTGACGATCTCGGTGCCATCCCCTGCGACGAGCTTGCACGCCGCGTCTCGGGTCACGTTCGCGGGGTTCGAGAGCGTGACCGAGTAGGTGTCTTCATCGATGGGCGCGACGCTCCGAATCAAGTTCGCGCCACCGGCGTCGAGCTTCCACTGCGCCGCCGGCGGGAGATCCACGTTCTCGTTCGGGACCTTCTTGCAGACATTCACGTGATCGCGCCCGCCCACTCCGTGCGTGACCTTGACGGTCGTGCCCACGGCGGTCTCGGCGATGCGCAGATCGTAGTGCGTCTCCGGCCCCGGCATCGCCCCGATGGCGGTCCCGAACACGAAGAGCCAATCCTTGTATTTCGTCTTCTTCGTCTCCTCGCGCATGGAGTCCATGATCATGGCGAGGTCGTGCGCGGCGTACGTGCCGTCCTTGCCACGGAAGAAGAACTCCGGCCCCATGAAGATCTTCAGCTCGTCGTCCTTCTTCGGGAGCGCCTTCGCCTCCGCGGTCTCGATCGCCTTCTTCATGATCGCGCAGCGCGCGTGGAGATCGGCGCCGTTGGACGGCAAGCCCTTGTAGATCTGTTCCGCGACGACCTTCAACTTGTGTGACAAAGGACATTTGACGACGCTGCTCGACATCGTGTCGCGAAGGATGAAGTCCGCGAATTGCGCGTGCTTGCAAGCCCCGTCGTCGCACGAGTAGACGTGCTTGAGGACAGGGGGCGCTCCGCAACAGAGCGGGACCGCGCCAGGATACTTCTTGCAGGTCGTGCAGTATTTGTACGCCCCGAGATACACCAACGTCGCGTCGCAGCACTCGGTAGCGCTCGCAGGGTGTAGGCTGTGACAGTTCGGACAGCGCTTCGGCATCAGCGGGACGGAACACGTCGGACAGCTCGCGGCGCTCGCGGCGTATTGGTTGAAGCAATTCGGGCACCGCGCGCCATCGGCGTAGCCCGGTTGGATGGAGTAGCCGATGAACTGTGCCTTCTTGTACTTGTGGACCGTGAAGCGGATCTCCGTGGTCTTCCCAGGAGTGACCTCGAGCTCCATCTTGCCGTCGCCGGCTGGGCCGATCTTCCAGCTCTGCCCCATGACTTGCTTGTCGAGGACGTCGCTGTCCAGGTTCTGGATGGCGAGGACATAGGTGCCCCTGTCGAGGCCCGGGACCTCCTTCCAGTCCTCGAGGACATCCACCTTCCGCTTCCCTTCGCGCTGCTCCGTGACCGTGCGCGCCGCGGTCGTGACCGTGTGGAGGATGGTCGTCGGGGCGCTCTTCTTCGCGAGCGTGAAGGTCACCCGGCCCACCATGGCCAAGCCGTCGTAGCGATTGATGAGGAATCGAATGGCGCCCTTCGGGGTCTCGACCTCGATCACGACCAGCTTCTCGTCCGCCTCCGCAAACGTCACGTTCGCGGGCGTGTGCAGCTTGGGCGCGTAATGGTCTGCGGAGACGGCGATCGCGTACTGGTCGGGGACGAGCCCCGCCTCCCCGTCCGCGAGCTCGGTGTTGCCGCTGTTGCGGGTCGCGGCGATCTTCCTCTTCGCGCTGTCCTTCGCCGCGGTGAGCTCGATGACCACGCCCTCGACGGGCATCTTCGTGTCTTTGTCGATCACGCGGAACTTGGGCCTTGCGCGCCGCGCGAGCTGGACCTCGTGGGTCTCCGTCGATCCGTCCGCGAAGGTGAACTTCGGCGGCGCCGCGAGCTTCACGTACACGAGCTCGTCGATCTGGAGCTCCACGTCGTGCTCACCGCCACGGAGGCCCGCCTCGTCTCCCGCGAGCTCGGCGAGGCCAGTGGCCTTCAGGGTGTCCTCGAGCGCGACCGCGCTCCCCTTCTTCGGCTTGAGGTGGACCTTCACGCCCCCGATGGGGTCTCCGCCCTTCTTCTCCACGACCTTCACCTTGGGCCGCGCGAGCGGGCTCACCTCGTAGAGGATCGGCTCGTCCGCCGACTGCCCCGGCGCGAGGGTGAACGCGACGGGCGTGTCCGGGCAGTAGTAGTTCTTCGCGTCCTTCTCCGAGAGCACCGCGGTGATCTCGTAGCCGTCCGCCGAGCGGTCTTCGAAGTCGGCGATGCCGCCGCCCGCGGTCGACTTCGTTCCACCGTCGCTCTTCGTCTTCGCGGTGAGCGTGACGTCCGCGCCGTCGAATGTCCTCTCTCCGCCCTTCTTCGCGTGGACCTTCACCCTCAGGGCCGCGCGTCGCTCGAGCTGGAAGACGAGATAGTTGATCTGGCCCGCGGTAACATACGTCGGCGACTTCGACGCCTTCGGGAGGTCGTATTTCTTCTTCAGATCGCTGCCGAGGGCGATGGACGCCGCCTCCTCCCCCGAATCCATGGGGTCGAACTTGGCGAACCCGTTCTTCTGCGTCTTGTCGGTCTTGCGGGACTTCTCGAGCTCCACGTCGACGGCATCGACCTCGCTCCAGACGTCGTCCACGACGTGGACCCAGAGCGCGCCGGGCTTCTCGGAGCAGCGCTTCTTGACGGCCGAGTGTTCGCCCGATTTCGGACATTGAGCCTCTGCGCCACAGATGAAGCAGAACATGGCGATATCCTCGTCAGGACGCGGGGGACGGGTTGGGGGGAGACAATCGACGCCCGCCCGTGGACGCGGCGAATCGAGCTCGGACGGCGCTCACGCGGATTGGCCCGGGCAGGTCACGGCTCGACAGCATGCGCTCACCCCACGCGCGCTCGGGGCTGCGCTCGAGCTTCTCGCCGAACTCGACCATCAAGAGGATCAGCCCGGCTTGTGCGTGCGGATCGTCGATCTCGAGGGAGCGGGCGCGCTCGATCCCGCGCTCGACGAGCCGACGAGTGCCCTCGTCGCCGAGCGACTCGTGATGTTCGGGGTACGCGCGCGCCACGTACGCTTCCATGCGCTCGGCGAAGCGCCTCTCGATCTCCGCCTCGAAGACGGCGACCTGCTCACGCCGCGCGATCAGCATCGCATCGACGGCTACCACCCTGCCCTCGAACGGTCAACGCACCGACTCGTTGACCGCCGCGGACGGGCGTCCGGCGTGGTACGTTGCTTCACATGCAGCGACCCCGGGACCTCCGGCTCGGCCCCTCGTTCCGGTTCGAGCTGCGGCGCTTCGCGGACGACGAGACGGCGAGCGCGCCGCTGCCGTATCGCACCGCGGAAGGCATCCGCGGGACCTTGGCGTCCTTGCGCGCTCACCCCGCGGATGCGTGGGCGTTGCGGCGCTTCGTACACGATTCGTCGCCGGGCTGGTCGCCGCCGCTCGACGAACACGCCGCGTTCGCGCGCGCGTCGCGGGCGGTGGAGCTCGGGGAGATCCGTCTCGGGACGGTGGGCGTGGAACGGCTGGGGTCGTATGGGCGCATCGAAGAGGAGGCCCCCGTGTCGGCCCTCGCGCCACGCGAGGTCGAGGCGGCCGAGGAGACGTGCGTGCCGTGCAAGAAGGCCGCGGCGTCCGCGCGCGCTCTCCGAGAAGCTGCGGCGGCCGGCTCCCCGTTCATCGCCGAGATGTGACGATGGACGACTCCGCTTTCGAAGAGCGCCACGCTGCAGTGTTCCCCCGAAGCGCCGCGGGAGCGCCCACCCCGCGGGTCTTCGCGCTCCTCGACGGCGCGCGGGACGAGCGCGTCTACCGGGCGGTGTACGACAGTCGACTCGAATACGAATGTCTGTTTACCGGCGAGCTCTCCTACGAGCTCGCCGCTGCGGCGCCATACCTCGTTCGCCTCGACCAGACGGCGGCGCTCTCCCGTTGGTTGCTCGAGGAGGAGTGGACGCACAGCCTCGGGATCTTCGCGTGGTCGTTCGAGGACACGGAGACGCTGCGCAGACACTTCCGGCGCCTGCTCCAGGTCCGGAGCCAGGACGGAGAGCGCCTTTATTTCCGCTACTACGACCCTCGCGTGATGCGGTCCTACCTGCCGACGTGCCGAGCCTTCGAGCTCGGAGAATTGTTCGGCCCCGTCGTCCGCTACGTCGTCCCGAGCGCGGACGGCAAGGCCGTGGGGTACGAGCGAGGCGCTCGCACGCTCGAGATCCGCTGAGCGCCTCGGCCACGGCGCGCTCGTGGCTCGCCGAGAGGCCGACGGCGTCGCGCTCCCTTTCGCGAAAGAGAGGTGGGCGCCGAGGACTGCGCTCGTTCAGCGGACCACGGTGACGTGGAGCGTGAGCGCGATCACGTGCGTCTTCGGGTCGATCTGGGTCTCGGGATCGACCGTCGCCGTCTCCCCCTTCGCGGCGTGCATCGCCGTGACACGAGCGATCGCCGAGGCGAGGTCGGAGCGCCGGAAGACGTCTCCCTTCTTGGGCATGCGCGACTCCTTGACGTAGTCGTCCGAGGTCCCCCGCAGATCTCCCACGAATTGGATGGTCCCGACGCGATACACGGGCCCCTCGTCGACGGGCCACGTGACGGTCGCGAGCAACCCGTCCGGGGATTCGGAGACGACGGGGGGATCGACGCGAATCTGCACGAGGCCGGCGTCGTAGCCCGCCGCGGAGAGCACGAGGCCATCCCGCTCGAGGGCGTCGTCCGCGACCGCCGCGCCCACGCGCGTGTAGAGGCTCTCGGAGAGGCGCTTCGGATCGAGGACCGAGAGGCCCGTGAACGTCACCGCGGCGACCCTGAGAGGCGCGCCGGGCGAGAGCGCGAACACGAGCGACGCCCCCGCCTCCGGGTCGCGGTCGACGCGCCGCGCGACGCTGGCGTGGCGATATCCGTAGCCGTGAAGGGACGAAAGGAGCTCCCGGCCGACCCTCCAATCGATCGACGGGTCGTCGGGGCCAGGCTTCGGCAACTGCGCCTCGAGCTCGTCGATGGGCACGCCGGCGGGTGCTCCCTCGAGCGTCACGCGAGCGACCTCCGCGCGCGGGCGGACTTGGTACGCGACCAGGATGCCGCCGGGCGCGGGCTCGCTCGACGCGCGCACGTCGTCGACGAGGCCCGTACGCCAGATCTCGCGAAGATCGCGGTCGATCGCGAGGGGATCGAGGCGGGTGCCCGCGCGCGTCGTCAAGACGTCACACATCGATCGGCTCTCCTCGAGGCCGCGCAGCACGACGCGAAGAACGAGCGGACCGTCTCCGGCGGGGGTCGTCGCGGGTGTCGCGGCGAAGGAGGTGCAGAGGAGTCCTCGCCCGCTCGCGGCCTCGCGCGTCTCGGGGATCGTGGTCGTCGGAGAGGGCGGAGGCCCCGCCGCGGTGCAGCTCGCGCAGGCGAGCGCCATCGCGGCCCGATGGAGGGTCGTGACGCGACTCACGAAGGCCTCTTCTCGATGTAGATCTTCGCGCGCAACCCGCTCAGGAACGCGGGGCGAGCCCTTTCGAGCGCCGCGTTCAGCGCCTCCCCCGAAAGTCCGGGGGCCAGCGTGGGGATGACCTGGGCGCGGATCACCTTCGCCTCCACGAGCTGCCGTTCAAGCTCCGCGCGGTACGCCTCGGGCGTCATCCCCGCGTCCGCGACGGCGCGCTCGAGCTCCGCGCGCCCCAGGTGCTGGGCCTCCGCGAGGCTGTCGACGGCGCGGTCGATCTCGTCCGTCGTCACCGTGATGCCGAGCTCCTCGCTCTCACGCTGGATGGCGTGTTCGTCGAGGATGCGGTCGAGCATCTGGTCGCGGATCTGCTGGAGGGCGCCGTCGCGCGCCGCTCCTTCGAGGGACTTCGGGAGCGCCGCGACGAGGGGCGCGGAGCGCCGCTCGACCTCGCTCGAGGTGACGATGTCGTCACCGACGATCGCCACGATGCTGTCCAGGGTTCGAACCTCGGAGGCGCTCGTCGGCGTGGCGTTGGCGGCAGAGCGGATCAGGGCCCCGGCGACGAGCGCGGACGACAAGACGAGGAGCGTCAGACGGCGATGGGCGCGCACGACGTGAGTCTACGTGCCGCGTCTCCTCCGTGCCTCCTCCGCGCGACCCGGCCGCGCGCGTCCCCTCCGATCCTCCGGATCCGGGCTCCTTCGCGCGCCCCGATCTCCGGTCTCGGCGTCGCGCTCCGGGCAACCGACCACGGACTCCGACGCGACGCTCGATCTCTGCGCGCCGGCGGGGTAGAAAGCGGTCCCTCGCGCGTCGGTGCTACGTTGCTGGGGTCCGTGCCCGTAGCTCAGCTGGATAGAGCGGCGGCCTTCTAAGCCGTTGGTCAGAGGTTCGAATCCTCTCGGGCGCGCCGCGCCGACGCGCGCTTCGTGCGCCGCGAGCGTCGGAAGACGAGCGCGGCGCCCGCGACGACGCCCGCGAGGAGGCGCTCGATCGCGACCGAGGCCATCGGCGCGTCCGCGCCGCCCCGCGCCGAACCCACCGCGCAATCGCAGCCGTCCGGCGCCGGGGACTTCCCGCCCGCGCCGCCGCCACCGCCCCCGGCGCCAGACGAGCTCGACGAGCTGGTCGACGACGTGGAGCTCGGGTCGATCTCCGGCGTGTGCTTGGGACCGACGCGGACCGCGATCGGCCCGCGGGTGAACACGTTCGTGCCGACGCGGATCCACACTTGCTCTCCCGCGGACATCGTTCGCGTGACCGCCGGGTTGGGGTCCTCACTGCACGCGATCTTCTCGAGCGGCCCGTTGCAGCCGTCCGGTGAGCTGGCGACGTAGAGCGCGATCCCCGGCTCCGCGTCCGTCGTGAGCTTCGTGTCGAACTTGAAGTCACCGTCTTCGGGCGCGGTGAACGTGTACCAAAGCGCGAACTCGCCGCCCGGGCACGCGTCGTCGCCGAGCGCTTCTGGCTCCGATCCGTAGTTCTCCCCCGACTGCGTCAGAGAGAGCTCGAGCGGGAGGGCTCCCGCGCAGTGATCGTTCGGAGGGCGGCCGGGCGCGGCCGAGACGTTCAGCTTGAACCCGCCGTGCTCGTCCAAATAGTGCCCGGCGACGGCGAGGCAGATCGATCCCCCCGCGGGCATCGTGCCTTCGATGCGCGAGTGCTTCCCCTCGCCTCCGTCGTCGTCGCACCCGAGCAGCGCGGGCGGCCCGCCGTTCCCCGAGAGGCACGCGTCGAACACGGCGAGCGCCGTATCCTCCATGTCGCTCCCGTTCGTGTCGAACACGTACGAGCCCGCGTTCGGCGCGGTGAACGCGAACCACACCGCGTCGTTCACGTACGGCGCGCAGCCCGGCCCGAAATTCAGCGCGTCCTCGGTCGCGCCGGCGGTCGTCCCCGCGAACGTGCCGAGCGATCCGATCGGGGCGGCCGTCGACCAGCTGTCGTTCTTGGGCGTGATCGACGTCGGCCCCGGGGACACGTTCACGTTGAACTGATCGGCGGCGTTCGGATCCGTCCCGACGCGGATCTTCACCGTCTGCCCCGCGTCGAGGTGCGCCGTCGCGGTGGCGAGCCCGCACGCGAGCTCGCCGGTGCCGCATCCGGTTTGGATGGAGACGATGTTCACCGCGAGCATCTGCTGCGAGAGCGAGAACGTGTAGTCGTCCTCGCTCGGAGCGGTGAACGTGAACCAGATGTCGCTCGCGTCGGAGTCCCCGCAAGAGGAGCTGTCGGTCCCCGTCGCGTTCAACGTCGATCCTCGCGCGGTCGTCGTGATCGTCCGCGCGTCGTCGCAGGCATCGTTCGGGGGCCGGGCGACGTCGGCGGGGTGCGCGAGCGTCAACCCGAACGACCCGCGCGTGCGCGCCCACCCAGCGACGCGCACGAAGACCTCCTGGCCCGCGACCAGGTCGACGTAGTCGTCCGCGAACAAGGTGCGGAGCGTGTCGTCGTTGCACCCGAGGATGTCTCCCCCGCAGCTCGAGAGGAACGCGAGCGTCGTGTCCGAGAGCTCGCCCTCGTCCGTCGTGATCGCCTCGTAGCGCCCCGTCTCCGGCGCCGTGAAGCGGTACCACGCCGCGAACGGGTCGTTCTTGCCGCACGCCGAGACGAGGCTCTCGGTCGTCACGACTTCCGTCGAGTCCTGGGTCTTGCTCGGGAACGAGAGGACGCGCGCCGTCTCGCACGTCGCGTTCGTCGGATCGGCGGCCGCTTCGAGCGGCACGCCGACTCCGACGAGCAGCGTCAGCAGGGCGGCGCGCCCTCTCATCGAACCGTGACGACGAGCCGGTAGTCGAACACCTGCCGGGTGGGGAACGTCGTGCTCGTCGGGTTCGAGGCCTCCACGCGCAGGTAGTACGTGCCCGCCGCGAGGTTGTGCGCGAAGCCGTGGCTCGCCGCGACACCCGTGCCGTCCAACAACGAGCAGAACCCGCGGCCGTTGTCGTCGACGTTGCCGAGATCGACGAACGTCGGGCTGAAGAGGCGGAGCCGGCTGTCGACCTCGTTCGATTCGCACGTCTCCGCGTTGCCCTCGATGATCTCCGCCCGGATGCTCTTGCCGGCCGGCACGGGGATCGCGAACACGTCGTTGTCGGTCGCGAGCTGGTGCCCACCGAACACGTAAACGTCCGAGCCCGCGAGCCCGTTGGCCGTCGCTTGCGTGCCGTTCGGCTCCGTCTCGTTGCCCCGGTTCGTGTCGATCTTCACCTGGAGCTTGTACGCGGCGATGGTGCCCGAGGTGTTCTTCTCCACGATCGCGTAGTACGTGCCCGCCGCCATGTTGAGCGTCAGCGCCGCGCAGTTGCCGATGCCCTTCGTGCTGCTGTCGACCTTGATCTGACACGTCGACGTCACCGTGTTGCACGTCGCGCCCACCGCCGCGCACGTCGTCGCTTGGTTGGCGGTGGTGCACGCGGTGTCGTTCACGACGGTGAGCTTCATCGCCGCCGCGACGGCCGCCGCCGTGCAGTCGCTCCCCGACGAGTCGAACGTCTCGAAGTGCACGACGCTCGCGGTCGCGAGCGGCATCTTGAAGAAGTCCCGGTCGAGGGTGGGCGTGATCGCGCCCGAGATCACGGTGCTCGCGCCGCTGATGACGATCCCCAAGCCCGCCTGCGTGTCCGCGTCGGCGATGGTGTTGTTCGGGTCGCCCTCCGCGAGGTCCGTCTCCGAGGTGCACGACGCGTCGCACGCGTCGCCCACGGCGGTGTTCGAGTCATCGCACGTCTCGGGCGCCGTGGTCGTCCCGTTGCCGCAGACGGGCGCGCAGCTCGATGGCGTCCCGACGCAGACGAAGTCGGTGTCGATGGCGCACGCCGTGCACCCGTCGCCGCTCGTGGCGTTGGCGTCGTCGCACGCCTCGCCCGCGGTCGTCACACCGTTCCCGCACCCCGTCGGGGTGCAGTTCACGTCGCACCCGTCGCCGTTCGTGAGGTTGCCGTCGTCGCACGTCTCGCCTGCGGTCTGCACACCGTTGCCGCAGCCCGTCGGGTGCAGTTCGCGTCGCAGCCGTCGCCGTTCGTCAGGTTGCCGTCGTCGCACGTCTCGCCCGCGGTGACGACGCCGTTGCCGCAGCCCGTCGGCTTGCAGTTCGAGTCGCAGCCATCGCCGTTCGTCAGATTGCCGTCGTCACACGTCTCGCCCGCCGTGGTGACGCCGTTGCCGCAGCCCGTCGGCTTGCAGTTCGAGTCGCAGCCATCGCCGCTCGTCAGGTTGCCGTCGTCGCACGTCTCGCCCGCGGTGAGGACGCCGTTGCCGCAGCCCGTGATCGTGCAGTTCACGTCGCACCCGTCGCCGCTCACGGCGTTCGCGTCGTCGCACGTCTCGGGGGCGGTCGTGTTGCCGTCCCCGCACGTCGTCGGGGAGACGCAGAGCGCCAGCGTCCAAGAGTTGAGCGTGCCCGTGTCGGTGCTGGCGTTGTCGCTCGAGTTGAGCGTCCAGACGCCCTTCGCCGGGCTGTTCGTGTACGCGGTGAACGGCGCCTCGGGCTTGAAGCAGCCGGCGAACGGCGCGGTCCCCGCGGTCACGCTCGTGGCGCAGGAGGTGTTGAGGATCGTGTTCGTGTAGTTCTGGCCGGAGCTCCCGTTGTTGCTCGTCGCGTCCGTCGCGATCCCCGCGGGGGACGTGAGCTTCTCGGAGAGGTCTCCGTCGAACGTGTGGGTGACGTTGAACTGGAGCACGGCGCGCTTCACCAAGCCGAGACCGCCCACGGTAAGGATGCTGTTGATGCCCGTGACGTTGTTGTCCGGGATGGACTTCGGGACGTCCGTCGACGTGTAGGCGAGGAGCGTCTCGCCCGCGCCGCAGGGGCCACCGAAGTTCGCGTTGCACGCGAGGCTGCAGTCCGGGTCGGCGCAGTCGATGAGCGCGTCACCGTCGCTGTCCTTGCCGTCGTTGCAGTTGATCTCCTTCGTCGACGTGCAGGAGTTCGGCCCCGCGCCGGCGCAGGTGTACGGCACCTCGATCTTGCAGCGCGCCGAGCATCCGTCGTTGTCCGTGGTGTTCCCGTCGTCGCAGAGCTCGCCCGCGTGGAGCACGCTGTCTCCGCACGCCGGAGCCTGGCAGATATTTCCCGTGCACACGCCGCTCTGGCAGTCGCCCGCGACGACGCAGCCGAGGCCGTCCGCGCACCCCGAGCAGCTGCCGCCGCAGTCCGTCGCCGTCTCGGCGCCGTTCTTCACTCCATCCGAGCAGGAGGCCATCTGGCAGATGTTTCCGGTGCACACGCCCGTCGTGCAGTCGTTGCCGCTCAGGCAGGCCTTTCCGGGCACGCAGTCGGCGCAGGTCGGTCCGCCGCAGTCCGTGTCCGTCTCCGCGCCGTTCGTGACGCTGTCGAAGCACGTCGCGGCCTGACACACGTTGCCGAGGCAAACGCCCGTCTGGCAGTCCGCGCCGGAAGAGCATCCCTGGCCGGTCGCGCAGTCGATGGGGCACGTCCCGCCGCAGTCCGCGTCCGTCTCGGTGCCGTTCTTGACGAGATCCGTGCAGCTCGCGTTCTGACAGACGTTGCCCGTGCACACGTTCTCGGTGCAGTCCGCGCCGATGAGGCACGCCTTCGGCGGAGCGCACGCGGGGCAGATTCCGCCGCCGCAGTCGATGTCCGTCTCGGAGCCGTCCTTGACGCCGTTGCTGCAGCCCGTCGGCGTGCAAACGTTCCCAGCGCAGAGGTTGCTCAGACAATCGCCGTTGACGACGCAGGCGTCCCCGTTCGCGCAGCCGCCGCACGATCCGCCGCAGTCGGTGTCCGTCTCGTTCCCGTTCTGCACGGTGTCGCTGCACGACTCGCACACGCCCGCGCCATCACATGTGAACGCGCCCGCGCACTCGGCGTCGGGGTCGGAGCCGAGAACGATGAAGCCACACGTGCCGTTCGCGCCCGCGCCCTTCTTCACGGCCGAGCACGCCTGACACGAGCCGGTGCAGGACGTGTTGCAGCAGACGCCGTCCGCGCAGTTGCCGCTCACGCACTCGCTACCGAGCGCGCACGCTTGACCGTCGTTCTTCTGGCAGGTGCCCGATCCGTTGCACGAGTTGGTCCCGGTGCACGCCCCGTCCGTCTGGCCGCTCGCCACGGGCGAGCAGACGCCCACCGAACCCGCGACGTTGCACGCGAAGCAGTCCGCGCCGCAGCTCGCGTTGCAGCACACGCCGTCGATGCAGTTGCCGCTCGTGCACGCGTTCGCGCCGCCGCACATCGTCCCGTTCGCGTTCTTCGGGACGCAGTGCGAGGTCGCGTCGCAGAAGTCCCCGGCGATGCACTCGTTGTCCGTCGCGCACGTGGTGAGGCACGCGAGGCCCGCCGCGTCGCACGTGTAGGGAGCGCAGTTCACGGTGCCCGCGTCGCTGCACGTGCCCGCGCCGTCGCAGAGATCCGTGTTCGACTGGACGCCGTTCGTACAGGGACTGACGTTGCAAACGGTCGTGCTCGAGTAGAGCGCACGCGCCCAGCGCCGTTGCACACGCCGGTGGTGCCGCAGCGACGTGGCCGTCACGGCGCAGCCGTTGTCGGATCGGAGTTGTTCGCGACAGGCCCGCACACGCCGTCGAGGCCCTGCCCCTTCACGGCCGCCGAGCACGCCTCGCAGCCCGAGCGTACGCGGTGTCACGCAGCGGCACACGCTGTCGACGCAGCTCGCGCTCTGGCACTGGGAAGCGCCGCTGCACGTCGCTCCGCCGACCTTGTCCGGGGTGCAGACGCCGGTCGCCGTGTTGCAGAACTCGGAGGCGAGGCAGTTCCCGTCGGTGGTGCAGGCGGCGCAGGTGCCCGCGTTGCAGAACGCGCTCGTGCAGTCCGACGCGACGCCGCAGGTCTTCCCGTTCGCGCACGCGCTGCAGGACGCGCCGCCGCAGTCCACGTCCGTCTCGGATCCGTCGAGGGTGAGGTCGAAGCACGTGGGGGAGACGCACTTGAAGTTGTCGCTCGCCTCGTCGCACACGAGGCCGCCGGTGCAGTCCGAGTCCTGCAAACACTCCACGCAGAGCCCAGCCTTCGTGCCCGAGCCGCAGACCTTGCCGCCGTCGTCCGCGCACGTCTTGCCCGCCATCTCGGGCTGCGGCGTGTTCACGCCGTTCGTGCACGTGTCGATCGTGCACGCCTTGCCGTCATCGAGCGGATCGTCGTCGTTGATGGGCTTTGTCCCGCCCATGCCGTCGCAGACCTGGAGCTTGCAATCTCCGGCGATCTGCGTCGGTGCGCTCGTCGGGGTCAGATCGTCGACGGGCGTGGTGCCGCACGCGCCGAGCAGACAGCTCGGGAGCAGACACTCGTTCATCGGATCCGCGCAATGGAGGAGCGCATCGGTGCAGGCGACGCATTTCCCGGCGCCGTCGCAGACCCTGCCGCCCGCGTCGGTGCAGTCCGTGTCCTTCACCGCGTTCTCGGTCGAGCACGTCGTGCCGTCGCAGATCGGGGTGACGCACGCCGTGGGCGATGGCGGGCAATCCGTGACCGGATTCACGCAGGCCGCGCCACCCGCACCGCCTTGGCCGCTGCTCGACGCCGTCGCCCCGCCCGCACCGCCGGCGCCCCCGACGGTGGAGGTCGTCGCGAACGATGACCCCGAGCTCGCGCTCGTGATCTCGTTCTCGTCGATCGAGGTGATGAGCTGACAGCCGCTGAGCGCGAGCACCGCGCCCGGGAAAGCCAACCAAGTGCCGAATCGAGTGCGCATCGCCGGTCCTCTCGGGCCAAAAAGGCCCGGTCTCAAGAGAGACCGGTTGGGCGCAGTGGTCAACAGTCTTCAGGGATCCTGGCGACCGAGTCGACCGAGGACTTCCGCGGGATCGAAGCCGTCCCCGACCGGTGCGTCGTCCCCGAGCGCGCCACCGAAGACCATACGGACGAGCTCGCCCGGCTTGATCCCGAGGGTCGCGGTCGCTTCGCGGAGGGACCCCGCGATCTCGGGCGGGAACATGGTGTCGACGACGAACTCACCCTCCCCGTCCACGCCGAGATCCGCGTCGCCGTGCGCCTCCTCGAAGTAGCGCGCGAAGGTCGTCCGCACGTCGCTACCGAGGGGGGTCGCGAGCGCGTCGATCCAAGCCCCCGTCTCGAGGAGCGCGAACCGGTGCTCCGCGATGGCGCTCTTCATCGCCTCGTGGAGCTTCTCGCCGTACTTCGCTCGGAGCGCGACGTACGCGTACGGGGCCTTGCCGACGGAGGCGCGGCACCGATCCCTGAGCGAAAGCTCGCCGTGCTCCGGAGGACGGGCCGGTCCACACCGCCGAGCAGCGCGATGAGCGCGTAGTTCATCTTCACGTTGGAATCCATGGCGCGGCGCGCGGCATCCGCGCCCCGTACGTCCCTCGATCGCGAGGCCGGCGAGGTATTGCGCCGCGGGCTCGTCGAGCGAGGGGACGCGTGGCTGTCGTTCCCGACGAGCCCCGCGAACCACTGGTGCGCGACCTCGTGCGCGACGGTGAAGTCGAGGACTCCGGCTCAGATCGCCTTCGACGCTCGCGGCGGGCGGCGCCGGGCTCCCCGTCTCGGGGTCGTCGAGCGGACCCATCCCCGCCCCGATCGATCCCAGAGCTTCATGAGTGGAGCGGCCCTCGGAGCCCTCGGGCGATCGGTAGAGCATCCCCGCGACGAGGACCATCCTGTTGAACCCGACGCCGCCGGCGCCGCCCACGATGGACGCCTCCGCGACGTCGGCTCTCGTAGGGTACGGCCCGAAGCGCCGCTCAATGACGCGAGCGCGCTCATCGCCGTCTGAGCGCGCTTGCCGCCGTCCGCGTCCCGCTTGCGGAGACGCTGGTCACCGTGATCTCGCCCACCTTCCCGCTCGTCCGCTCGAGGTCGCGCCCCGCGACGAGCACGAAGTCGCGCACGAACGATCCGGAGCTCTCGACGAGCGTGGTCCCCGCAGACACCTCGCGCGGGCGGCCGTCCACGGAGGTTCGTCACGAGCGTGACCCCCGTCGGCACGAGCGTGCGAACGTCGAACCGCGACGACGCCACGCGATCGCCGAGCTTCGCGGGCGGGCTCGTGTCGAAGGCGCCCCCTCGAAACGGCGCGAGGACGGGGTACGCGCACGCGAACGTGAGCAGCCCATCCCCCGTCGCGAGGAGGCCGTAGTCGCTCGAGCCGCTGCCCGTGAGGCTCCCCATCGAGCTCATCGCCTGGGCGAACGGATCGTTCGCGTTCGCGGGCAGGTGGCGGAGCTTCCCGCTGTACTCCTTGAGGTGCAGGGTGGCGCGCGCCCCGGGCGCGAGGGGCGCGATCGACACGACGACGAGGGTGGGGCGCTTCCGCTCGATCTCGAGCGGCACGCCGTCCTCACCGGTGACCGTCGTGAGATCGAGCGAGCCCGCGTCGACTTGTCCGAGCTCGCGCGGCGCGTTCGGATGGAGGAGGATCGGCACTCGATCGAGGGGCGCGGCGGTCGGGTTCTCGAACGTCGCCCGTCAGCGGTGGGCGCGGAACGTCCCTGACACGTCGTCGATGGTCGACGATCCGGTAGGTAGAGGTGCGCGTCCTCCGGCGCCGCGGGTGAACAGCGACGCGCAGCTTGTCGGAGCGCCGGTGTCGATGGAGGCCGGCGGACGTGGGCCGCCCTGTCGCCCCCACTCCGCGGGGCCATCGGTCCAGGCGCGTTCTGCCCCGGCGGGGGCGCGCCGCCGCAACCGAGTCCAATCAGAGCGGGGAGAACGAGGAGCGGCGAAGGCGCATGACCCGAGCGTACCCAAGGGGTCGTCGCAAGCGCGCCTCGAGGAGCACCGTTCATCGATTCAGGGCCAGGGCTTGTCGCGCATCTCGGCCCGATATTTGTCCTGGTAGCTCGTGCGCACTGCTTGCACACGTCGCCGGCCGCCGCGAGATCGGTCGCGGCCTTCTTCGCCCTGTCCTCCGCGATCTTCTTCCAGTCGTCGTACCCGGGCGGCGCGTGCTCGGCGATGGTCTTGAACCCGGCGACGACCTTGTCCTTCTCGCCCATCTTGATCGGCCGGCCGACGTTCTCTTTCATCCACTTCTGCATCGGGCACGGGTCCTCGTTCGAGCCGCACGCGAACTTGCTCGAACCGGACGGGGCCGGCGCGGGCGCGCCGCTCGCAGGTGCCGTCACTTTCGTCGACGGGGAGCTTGCGGGAGCCGCCGTGGAGCCGGCCACGGACGCGGACGGCTTCGCGGACGCGCTCGTGGCGCCGCCGTCGCCGCTGCCGCACGCCGCCAACGCAATCGCGAAAAGAAAGGTGAACGCTGGAGAGGTACGCATCGGGCGGGCATGTTTTCGCAACGCGTGCGCCCGCGCAACTTGCATCGATCCCATGACTCGCGCGACGAAGCTCGGATCGGACGGGTCCTCGCGGCACCGGCTCGAAAAGGTCCTCCTCGAGGGACGCCTTGGCGATGAACTCGGCGGCGGAACCGGCGCGGAGCGGACCTACTCGTCGCCCTGCACGATGTCTCCTCCGCCGTCCTTGCTGTCGAGGTTGAACTCTTTGTCGACGGTCGCGCGTGAGCCGTTCTTCAGGGTGATCTCCGCGCGCACCTTGAACGTCTTCGCTTTGGCGGGGACGGACATCTTGCCCTTCACGATGAACTGCTCGTGGCTCTTGTCGCCCTCGACGGGTCGCGGCGCGATCTCGGGCGGGAACACGTAGACGACTTTCTCGACCTTCGCCCGATCGTTCTTCTCGGCGACGCCGACCGCGATGATGTACGACGCCTCGTCCCCGGTCGTGCCGAGCTTCCGGATCTGCGTCTCGAGGTCGTACCCCATCGTCCCGCCCTCCTTCGGGTCCCCGACGTCGCCCTTCGGATACATCTCCGCGACGCCTTTCTTGTCCATCTCCGAGATCGAGAGCGGCTGCGGATAGCGGACGCGCTCGAGCGTGAAGTTCGGATCGGGCAGCCCGTAGAACATGATGGAGTCCTTGTCGAACGGCGACACTCGCCAGTGGTGCTGCGGCTGGAGCTTCACCATCGAGTCCATCACCTGCGCGTCGCAGTTCGCCTTCCCCCAGTGCTGCGTCTTCTCGCACCACTCGTAGACGTACTCCTTGTCGTACGTCACCTTCATGTCCGGGTTGAACTGCTCGTGCATCAGGCCGATGACGTGCCCGAACTCGTGCTTCGTGTTCGCCTTCGCGTGGTCCTTGAGCCCCGCCTTCCACTCCACGGGGAACGCGGACAGACAAACCGAGAACTCCCCGCGGTGCGCGTAGCGCGAGCTCGCCGGCCCCGGCGACCGCACGAACCATTGGATGCCCGCGCCCCCACAGTCCTTGAAGGTGACGAGCTCGTCCATCTCCGTGCTCTTGCCGACCTCCTTGTGCCATTCGAACGTGAGGTTCGCGTACTTCATCCACTCGGAGGCCTCCTCGACGACGGTGTTGATCTCCTCCTCCGTCCCGTCGAGGAACCCGACCTTGATGACCGATCCGTTCTTCCACATGAACTCGTCCGCCGAGACGAGCTTCGACCCGTCCCCCGGATCCCCGTCGTGCACGCAGAGATCGCCGCCGTTCATCTCGTACGGGACGCGCGGCTTCTTGCCGCTCGCGGCGACCGCGCTCGTGGAAGGGCCCGAGGAG
Source organism: Polyangiaceae bacterium (assembly GCA_046351395.1). Classification (GTDB taxonomy): domain Bacteria; phylum Myxococcota_A; class Polyangia; order Polyangiales; family Polyangiaceae; genus CAYYKK01. Next base: position 42,119 of record JAXLYP010000025.1, on the reverse strand, counting down.
GAGGCCGCTCTCGGCGCGGCGGAGCCGCTCGGCTTCGCGGATGCGTCCGCCGCCGCCTTGTCCTTCGATCCACAGCTCATCGCCGCGAGGCAGAGCGCCGACGCGACGAGGTGTGAGGCGCGCGGAGTCCCCATCACTCACCGTCCTTGATCATGTCGCCGCCGCTCCCGTCCGCGCTGCCGAGGTTGAACTCCTTGTCCACGACCGCGGTGGACCCGTCCTTGAGCTTGATGCGCGCGCGGACCTTGAAGGTCGTGGCCTTGGGGTTCACGCCGATCTTCCCGGTCACGGGGAACTGCTTCGACTCGTGCGCCGCCTCACCGGTCACGGGCTTGTCCGCGACCTCGGGGGGGAAGACGTACGTGACGCTCTCGACCTTCTCCCGATCGGAGTTCTCGGCCACGCCGACCGCGATCACGTACTCCATCTTGCCGTCCTTCTCGCCGAGCTTCTTGATCTGGGTCTCGAGGTCGTAGCCCTTCGCGGCCTCCGCGGGATCGGTCGGGTCCTTGGTGGCGCTCTTCGGGTAGATCTCGGCGATGGACTTCTTGTCCATCTCGGAGATCTTCTTCGGCTCCGGGAACGTGACGCGCTCGAGCGTCCAGTTCGGATCGTCGATGCCGTAGAACATGATCGAGTCCTTGTCGAACGGCGTCGCCCTCCAGTGGTACTCGGGCTTCAGCTTCGTGAGCGGCAGCATGATCTGCTGGTCACAGTGCTCCTTGTCCCAGTTTTGCGTCTTGGCGCACCAGTCGTAGAGGTAGTCCTTGTCCCACGTCACCTTGAGGTTCGGGTTGAACTGCTCGTGCCACAGGCCGATCACGTGCCCGAACTCGTGCGTCGCGGAGGCTCGCGCGTCCTCGAGCATCCCGCGCTGGATGTAGCCGGGCCAGGCGGACAGACAAACGGAGTACTCCCCTTTCTTCGGGAAGTACGTGCTCCCGGGGCCCGCGCCCGCGCCCATCCCGCGCACGTACCAGGAGCCGGGCCGACAGTCCTTGAACGTGACGAGCTCGTCCACGTTCTTCGGGTAATTCCCGGGCTCCTTGTGCCACTCGAACGTCAGGTTCGCGTACTGGGTCCACTCGCTCGCCGCGTCGACGACGTTGTCGATCCACTCCTTCTCGCCGTCCAGGAAGCCGATGACGATGTTCGAGCCGTTCGGCCAGTTGGACTCGGTCGCCGAGATCATCTTCGATCCGTCGTCGTCGGGATCGCCGCTCAGGCAGACGTCCGCGGGGTTCATCTCGTGCGGCACACGCGGCTTCGCACCCGCGACGGGCTCCGCGCTGCCGCTCGCCCCTACCTTGCCTGTGCTCGCCTTGGTCGCCGCCGCGGCTTTCGCGCTGCTCGACGGCGCCGCGCTCGACGCGGCGTCGCCGGACTTCGAACCGCAGCCGATGGCGATGAACAGCACCACTCCCAACGCGCACGCGCGCCCCGTTCCGTTCTTCATCGAAGACTCCCCTTGTGCAAACCGAGCGCGAGGAGCGTCGCCATCCGGCGCGCCCGCGCGCGAGATCTCGAGAGAGCGCGAGCTCCCTCGAGCGATCCCCCCGTCGACCTTGTTCCCCGACGCCGCCGCGAAGGCGAGCGAGAAGCTCCTCTCCGCGGCGGTCTCCCGCCGGGGATCACTCGTCGTCGCCCTTGATGATGTCCCCCGAACCGTCCGGGCTCGCGAGGTTGAAGCTCTTGTCGACGACGACGACCGTGCCGTCCTTCAGCTTGATCTGCGCGCGCACCTTGAAGTCCTTCACGTCGGGGTCGACGGCGATCTTGCCCTGGACGATGAACTGCTCGTGCGCCGCGTCCCCCGTGACGGGCTTCGGCGCGAGGTCGGGCGGGAAGATGTAGACGACGCTGTCGACCTGCTTCCGATCGGACGCCTCGGCGACGCCGACCGCGATCACGTAGTTCTGCTTCCCCCCCTGCTGCTTCAGCTTCTTGATCTGGGTCTCGAGATCCCAGCCCTTCGAGGGCGTCGCCGGGTCGGGCTCCTTCGCGCCCTTCGGGTACATCTCCCCGATGGCCTTCTTGTCCATGTCCGAGAGCTCGAGCGGCTGCGGGTAGACCACGCGTTCGAGCGTGAAGTTCGGATCCGGCAGGCCGTAGAACATGATCGAGTCCTTGTCGAACGGCGTCGCGCGCCAGTGGTACTCGGGCTGGATCTTGTCGAGCGTCGCCATCACTTGAGCGTTGCAGTTCTCCTTGTCCCAGTGCTGCGTCTTCCGGCACCACTCGTAGACGTAGTCCTTGTCCCAGTGGACGCTGAGGTTCGGGTTGAACTGCTCGTGCTTCAGGCCGAGGACGTGGCCGAACTCGTGGATCGCGCTCGCGTGCGCGTGCTTCTTGTTGCCGTCCGCGACCTCCACCACGTACGCGGAGAGGCACACGGAGAACTCCCCGCGGTGCGCGAAGCGCGAGCTCGCGGGCCCCGCGGCGCGCGCGTAGTACTGGGGGTCGGGCTCGCTGCAGTGCGAGAACGTGACGAGCTCGTCCGCGTCCTTCGGGACGTCCTTCGGGTCCTTGTGCCACTCGAACGTGATGTTCGCGTACTTCGTCCATTCGTTCGCGCCGTCGACGACGTCGTCGATCCACTCGGGCTCACCGTCGAGGAACCCGACCTTGATGACCGATCCGTTCTTCCACATGATCTCGTCCGCCGAGACGAGGTGGGAGGCGCTCCCGTCGGCGTCCGCGTGGACGCAGAGATCCGCGCCGTTCATCTTGTAGTCCACGCGGGGCAGCCCCCCGACGGCGGCGGACGACGCGGGGCTGCCGCTCGGCGAGGGCGCGCTCTTCGCGGGGCTCGTGGAGCCGCTCGCGTTCGCAGCCTTCGAACCGGTGCTCCCGGATCCGGACGGCGCGGCGCCCGAGTTCGAGCCGCATCCAACGACGAGAGCCGCCGCGACGAACGCGGCGCCAAGCTTCACCATGATTTCTTTCTCCTCGCAGCGACCCGGGTCGGCGGTCCCGCGATCGGCCCGTAGAGCCGGGCGCCCGAGCTTTTGTGACTCCGCCGAGGGCCACATGGGTCGAGCGCGAACGGCGCCCCACTTTGTTGATTCGTCAGCGCCCCACGCCCTTGAGCATGACGAGGGGCGTCTTGAGGATGATGTCGAACTCCATCCGCAAAAAGCTCGAGAGCCCCTCTAGCGCGGCAGCGTACGCCAAATCGAAGAGCAGCTTCATACGCATGTCGTCTGCCGTCGATCCTTCGGTCTCCGGCAAATCGAAGGGGTTCAAGAGCTCGTCCTCGTGCTGCGCGGCCTCGCTCCCTTCGAAGGCGCGCCCGGTGTACCCAAGCGAGATCTGCGCCAACCCCGTCAGACCGGGCTTCACGTCGCGCATGCGCTCCTCGAAGAACGGGATGGCGAGCGCGAGGTTCACGAGCAGCTCGGGGCGCTCCGGGCGGGGGCCCACGAGGCTCATCTCACCCTTGAAGATGTTCCAGAGCTGCGGGATCTCGTCGAGGCGGCTCTTCCGGAGGACACGACCGACGCGCGTGATGCGGGGATCGTTCTCCTGCGCGAGGACCGCGCCGGTGAACTTCTCCGCGTCCGTCCGCATCGTGCGGAACTTGTACATGTCGAACTCTTCGAAGACGGGGAGGTTCATCCCCTCCTTGTTCTCGAAGTGCTTCAGCATGCCGGCGCGGCGCTGCCGGTAGAACACGGGCCCGGGATCGTCCGCGTACACGGCGAGCGCGATGAGGGGGACGAGGGGAGCCGCGACGACGAGCCCCGCGAGGGACGCGGAGACGTCGATGAGCCGCTTCACGATTCGCACGCTCGGGAGCATCCGACCGCTTTATAGGACAACCTCCCCCGGCGTGATAGCCTCCCACTCCTGATGAGCGCGCCTTCGGCGCTCCCTCGCCCGGAGAACGGCCACGGACGCGGACGGCACGATTCGACTCAGTATCCCAGGCGTTCTCGCCTACCGCGACGTCGCGGTGCGCGTCGTCGGGACCGCGTGTCGCCTGCTGAAGCCCGGGGGGAGGGCCTCGGCATCGGACGCGCCGCCCGGGACGGATGGCGGGCCGGCGGAGAGCGGCCGCTCGGACTTCGCGCAGGACGAGTTCGCGATGCAGGTCGTGAGCGCGTTCGGCGAGGCGTACAACAACGTGACGATCCACGGCTACAAGCAGGGTCCCGTGGAGGGACACGCGCAGCGGATCGATCTGACGGTGCGCGTCGAGCAGGAGACGCTGATCGTCGAGATGAAGGACTGGGGCACGACGCACGACCCCGCGAGCTACGCGGAGCCGCCCGACGAGCTGCCGGAGCGGGGCATGGGTCTGTTCATCATGCGCTCGTGCATGGATGAAATCGGGTACGTCGCCGGGCCACCGAACACGCTCATTCTGAAGAAGCGCTGGAAGTGAACGCGCGCGCGTCCCGCGCCAGGGGGACGCATTCGCCCCGCGTGGGCTCGGGGCGGGCGAATCGATAGAGGCAGAATGCAGCAGCCCGCAGCGAATCGCCTGTTCGCGCGAGGCTCGCCGGGCGGAGCGCGATTGTCCGCGTGGGTGCTTTGCGAGCGAACGCGTTTTCAGTAGAGTGGCGCTGACCATGAGCCTTTCGCGAACCGACGACGGCGAGGAAACGCTGCTCAAGATCGAAGGCACGCTCGACGCGGTGAACGCGCCCGAGCTCCGGCCTACGCTCGACGCGGTGATCGGCGAGAAGCGCAAGCAGATCAACGTGGAGCTCTCCGCGCTGCGGCTCATCGACAGCTCCGGCGTCGCCGTGTTCGTCTCCCTCCTGAAGCGCGCGCGCGCCTACGGCGGCAACGTGAAGCTCCTCGGGTTGAGCGGGCAGCCGCTCGCGATCTTCAAGATGCTCCAGCTCGACAGGGTCTTCCCGGGTCTGCACTGACATGGCGGCGCCTGCCGCGGGCCGAGCACCGGGTAACCGTGTCCGCCCGGGGGCGGGGCGGAGCGGGCGCTTCTCGGAGGCGCTCGGGATCGTCGAGAGCCGCGCGTCGGGGGGCCAAGATTGGACGGAGAGCGAGCCGGGGTTCCGGGAGCTCGTGGACGAGATCCGGCGCCTCGTGCGGCGCGGGCGGAAGAAATGGTGGCTCGCGGTCCTGCTGACGCTCCTCGCGACGGGCGCGATCGTGGCGCGGCAGGCGCGGAGCCAACGCCGGTATCCGGCACGCGTCGTGCTTGGCGTGACGGAGAATGCGTCGTCCGAGGAGAGCCCGGTCCACTCGTCCGTGGAGCTCAAAAACTACGTGTTTTACGCGGTGTTCACGGACTCCGCGCTCATGAAGGTGATCGAGAAGTACCACTACGACGACAAGCTCCTCGCGAAGCAACCTCGCCTCGTGCTCGAGGATTTTCGCGACACCGTGGAGGTGGACGTCGCGAAGAACGAGTTCGCGGCGCCTCGGATGCCGGGGGAGACGCGGTCGGCGATCGTGTCCGTGGAGCTCTGGCTCCCGGATCCGGAGCAGGCGATCCAGATCACGCGCGAGCTCGGGGACCTCGTCATCCAGCGCGACGAGCAGAACCAACACGAGCGGCTCAAGCTCGAACGAAACATCGCGTCGAACGGCGTCGCGATCGTGCAGAACGAGATCGACCGCATGGAGCGGGAGCTCGCGAGCGCGAACCAGGAGCTCGAGGACGCGGATCCGAACCGGCGCGCGGAGCTCACGGTCACGATCGACAACCTCACGCGCTCCCTCTTGCCTGCGCGCACGCGCCTGGACGCCGCGCTCCGGAAGCGGCGCGACCTGGACGAGATCGGCGCGGCCGGCGAACGGAGCATGGCCCTCAAGTGGGACCGCGTGGACTGGGGAGTGGCCGCGCTTCGCGTGAACGAGCGCATGTCCCTCGCGGAGGTCGGGATCGGCTCGCTCCTCGTGATGTTCCCCCTCCTGCTCCTCGGCGTGGGCGCGTTCAACCGCAGAGTGTACGATGACCGGGACGTGGAGTGGCTCGGCCACACGGCGCTCGGCGTGATACAGACGCGAGGGAAACATGGATAAGCGCCCCGCCGCAGTCTCGATTGGCGTCGTCGACGACGAGAGGGGCGTCGCGCGCGAGCTCCTGCGGGTCCTGACGATCCTGAAGCGCGCGCTCTTGAAGTGGCCGCTGTCGGTGTTCCTCGTCGCGGTCGGCGTGGCGGCGGGCGTGGGCTACAGCGTCGTGAGGAAGCCGACGTACACGTCCGAGACCATCGTCGTGTACCGGCAGGGCGTGAAGATGACGACCGAGAGCGGCGGCACGAGCCTGTCGCTCGGCGTTCGCCTGCAGGAGATGCTGCTCGCGCGCTCGCGCCTCGAGAGCGTCCTCGACGAGCTCGAGCTCTACCAGGACGTGAAGGCGAAGCTGGGGCCCGTGGAGGCCGTGGAGTCGTTCCGGTCGGACATCACGTTCAAGGCGCGCTCCACGGACACGTTCTCGATCAGCTACAAAGGGCGGAACCCGGAGATCGTCCAGAAGGTGACCGATCGGCTCGCGAAGTCGCTCATCGAGGAGAACCAGAAGCTCCGCGTGGAGCAGGCGAAGACGCAGCGCGAGTTCCTCGAGGCGCAGAAGACGCAGGTCGGAACGAGCTTGAAGGACAAGGAGCGTGAGCTCGCGCGGTTCCTCGCGGAGCACCCCGAGTTCGCGCTCGACGCGAACGCGCAGAACACGGCGGGAGCGTCGATCCGGGCGACGAGCCAACAGAAGACGAGCCAACCGAAGGACAAGACGCTCGCGACGCTCGAGCGGCAAGCGGAGCGAAACCGGGTCCTGCTCGAGGGAGGTGTGCCGACGCCGGCGGCCCCCGATCCCGGTGATCCGGCGCTCGAGGCGGCGGTGTCGCAGGCGCGCCAGACGCTCGCGAGCGCGCAGGGGGAGCTCGCGGCGAAGAAGGCGAAGTTCGGGGACAACTATCCGGACGTGATCTCGGCGCAGACGCGCGTGAACGAGGCGCAGTCGAGGCTCAAGGAGGCGGAGGACGCGGCGCGCGAGGCGCGCAACGCGAACGCGGCGAGCATCCCCTCGAGCGATCCGGAGGCGAACAAGGAGCGCCTCCGCGCCGAGCTCGCGAGGGTCAACTCGGAGATCGAGAAGCGCAAGAAGCTCCTCGCGGGTGCGGACAAGACACCCGTCGACACGGGCACGGACGAGGCGGATCGCGTGGTCGGCCTGGAGACGGAGTGGGCGCGCCTCTCGCGCGACGTGGGGGAGTCCCGGGACCAGATGAACGAGCTCGAACGAAACTACTTCCGCGCGCAGATCGAGGCGAGCTCGTCGCTCGGGGGGTACTCGGATCAGGTCGTCGTTCTGGATCCCCCCTACCTGCCGACGCGCCCGAACCCGCCGGGGAAGCAGATGCTCGTGATGATCGGGTTCGGCCTGTCGTTCGCGCTCGCGATGATCATCGCGATCCTCCGCGCGGTCCTCGACACGCGCATCTACGAGGAGTCGGACTTGGCGCGCGTCGCGCCCATCATGACGGTCGTCCCGAAGTCGGGCAGCCGGAGGTGGTTCGCCCGTGGCTAGCCAGCAGCCCGCGTCCGGGGGCATGGGCGTCGAGCGGCAGCTCGATCAGCTCGTCGAGCGCCTCTCGATCCAGGAGCAGACACCGGCGACGCGCGCGCTCCTCATCGAGGCGCGGCGGCTGCGCAGCATGATCGCGAACTGGCGCAGCGTCCCTCCCAGCGCGAGCGTGCGCGAGGAGATGATCGCGCGCGTCCTGCACATCAGCGCGGCCGCGGGCGACTCGTTGCCGCCGAGCCGGAGGCCGCCGGCCAGCACGTACGGCTCCGATCCGCGAGGGGTCCGACCGGGGGGCGCGTTCGCGCAGCCCCTCAACACGACGGGCCTGAACTTCGACCAGATCGCGGCGATGAACCAGCAGAACGGCGCGGGCGCGAGCGACCGCGCTGCGCCCACGTCGGTGACGGGCGTGGCCCACGGGGGCGGCGGGTTCTCGAGCGAGGAGACCGTCATCGCGGACGGGCTCGCGAACCTACCGTCGACGCCGCTCGACGTGCACCAGGTGAAGCTCGCGGAGGAGATCTCCGGGCACCTCGTGATGCTGACGGATCCCACGGGGCAGCGCGCGGACGCGTACCGGGCGCTCCGGCACCGGCTGACCCACAGCGGGGATCCGCGCGTCATCGGCGTCACGAGCGCGGGGCGCAAGGAGGGCAAGTCGACCGCGGCGATCAACCTCGCGGCGTCCCTCCGAGAGGGCGCGCGCGGTCGCGTGCTGCTCGTCGAGGCGAACACGCGCGCGCCGTCGATCTCGGCGATGCTCGGGTTCGAGCCGCCGGTGTGCTTCGCCGAGCAGCTGACGCGCCACCGCGCGCAGCCGCTCGAGCCGTGGGTCGCGGCGGAGCCGCTCGCGCCGCTTCACGTGATGGCGGTGAACCCGAAGGTGAAGCACTCCCCGCTCATCGATCCCATCGCGTTCTCGATCGCGATCGATCGTCTGCGCCTCGCCGGATATGACTACATCGTCGTGGATACGTCGCCCGTGCTCGAGAGCGCGGACGTCAACCTCATCGCGGACTCGATGGACGGGATCTTGATGACGGTGCTCGCGCGTAAGAGCGACTCCAAATCGCTGAGGCGCGCGATGAATCAGCTCGGCGCGATGACGTTCATCGGGACGATCTTCCTCGAGTAGCGCCTGTGGGGTCGTGTTACCTGCGTGCGCTCGGAGGTGATTCGACGATGAAAAAGCGCGTGTGGGCGTCTGTCGCGGTCGGGCTCGTGGGTGCGGTGCTGTTCGCGGGTTGCGGGGACAAGAGCGGCGGAGGCGCGGGCAGCGGCTCTGCGAACGCGGCCTCGGGCGGCAAGGTGGCGTCGTGCAACGGGGCGAAGTACTTCAACTGCAAGGAGTACGGGCCGAAGAACGTGGAGGCGGCCGGGATCGACATGTTGAAGAAGCTCTGCACGCCGGAGATGGGAGAGTTCAAAGAGGCTCCGTGCCCGACCGAGAAGGTCGTGGGCGCGTGCTCGACGCCAGAGGGCAAGAGCGTCTCGTACGAGGGCGGCATCACGGCGGCCGAGGCCGAGAAGCAGTGCAAGTCGACCGGCGGCACGTTCAGCAGCAAATAGCCCTTCGGTGAGGTGGCCGGAAAGCCGCCTACCGAGGCCTCGTGGAAGTAAGCTTGACCTCATCTATGGAGGCGAAGGCGCCCTTCAATCGCTGGCCGGTGCAGGTCTTCCACGAGGCGTTCGGGTTCGCTTGGTACGCACACCCGGCCGCGTTCGTGTCACACGCGGTCGTCTCGACGGGGACCGTCGAGGGCGCGACGGTCCTCCAGGATTGGATCGACGTGGTGATCGATCGCAAAGCGGCCGAGATTCAGGCCGTCGGCGGGCTCTTCATCTTCCACGACTGGCGGTCCGCGGTGGACTACACGAGCGCGGGGCGCCAGACGTACTTCGACCGGATGCGGACGCGCAGGCCGGGCTACTTGAGGCATTCGGTCGTGTGCATGCAGGGAAACGCCCTCTGGCGGATGGCGATCTCCGCGGGCAACCTCGTCGCCGCGGTCACGGGCGGGGGGCGTGTCGAGGTGGCGAAGGATCCGATGGTGACCCTCGCGAAGCACCGCATCCGCCCGCCGGTCGTGGGTGAGCGCTTCCCCACCTGAGCGCTCGACCGGTGCTTGGGCTGGCCTCGACAAGCGATTGGAGCCAAACTCGCCGCGTGTCGGCGAAGGAAATGGACGAGCGGCGCGGTGGATCGTGCGATCGGGCAGCGTCGCGCGGGGCGCGTTTGCGCTCTCCGGGATCGCGGCGCTTCTTCTCGTCGCGAGCGCGTGCGCGAAGTCGAGGAAGGCGGGGTCGCGGCCACCGATGTACCCGCCGGTCGCGTACGCGCCACCGCCGTGGGCGTGCCGACGTACGCGCCGCAACCCGTGTACACGAACTGGACGATCCCAGCGCCGACGACGACCGTGACGAGCGCCGCCTCGACCTCGGCGACGCCCGCCCCTTCGGTGACCACGAGCGCGGCGCCGACGCCGGCGTCATCCGGCACCGGGCACGGTGATCATCGGGCCGCCGGCGCCGCCGTCCGAAGGGCCGCGCGTGAACGGAGCGGAGGCCTGATCGACAGCGCCTCGGTCGTGGGATCCCTCGCGGACGCGCGCGCACACGTGGAGAAGTGGCAGACCCCGTTTCTGCGGTGCTACGCGCTCGGGCTCGTCGCCGAGCCCACGATGCGGGGCACGGTCACGCTCAAGCTGAAGGTGGGGACGTCCGGCAAAGTGACGGACGCTTGGAAAGACGCGGGCGGGACCGTCACGTTCGACGTCGCCGCGTGCATGGTGGAGCGGACGCTCGCGGAGCAGTTCACGCCCCCCGCGGAGGCCGCGACGCTCAACGTCCACGTCGTCCTCAACCCCGATCACCCGAAGTAGGCCGCGCCTTTCGGTGCCGCGTGCAGCGGAGGAGGCTACTCGGTCGCGCGCGCTTCGATCACGGTGGGCTTGGGGGAGCCGCTCGGCCACTCGACCTTGAGCTCGCCGTTCTTGTCACCCTGCGTGGGGGTGGACACGGAGAAGGCGGAGTAGACCTTCATCCCCTCGTGGAGCCTCAGGAACAGCAGGCTGCGGTAGACGTCGGGCTTGTCGATGTAGTCTTTGCCGCTCGCGCCCCCGCCGTCGATGGACGGGGAGACGACCATCCCGCCGCAATCACGGCGCAGCCAACGGCGAACGACGCGGAGCGAGCACGGCTGGACACGGTTCGCCTTGGGCGCGGTGTTGACGGCGACGCCGTCGATCCAATCCGCCGGGGGTGGCACGGGTTCTCCCGTGTCGGGCGGGAGATCCGGGATGTCGCCGACCTCCTTCGCCTGCGCGATCTCGAGCGTGGTCGTCTGCGCGACGTCCAACATCGCGACCGTGGGCCAGGCGGCGGTCGTGGGCCACGCGAGCCTCAGGTGCGCCTTGGTGTCCGCGCCGCCGCTGAACGAGAACCCCATGACCGCGCCGGGCTTCGAGCGGACGATGACCTCCCCTTCGAGCGCGCTCTTCGCGAAGAAGTCCGTCCCCGATTTCCCGTTGCTCCCTTCGGGCATCACCATCGAGCGGCTCGCGCACGTCGCCTTGAACCATTCGCCGAGGCGCACGAGCTTGCAGCCCTTCGCGCGGATCTTGGGGTCCGCCGTGTTGATCTCCTCCGCGCTCGCCCAGGCCTCCTTGGCGGGCGGCGGCGCGTCCTCCTTCGGCCAGCCCGCGGAGACCGCGGCAGGTGGCGCGCTCGCGACGACGGTCGGCGCAGCGGAGGGCACGACGGATGCGGCCGCGCTCGCCGACGCCGCAGGAGCGGACGAGGCGCTCGCCGCGGAGCCGGCGGAGCTCTGAGACGCCTTCGCGGGCGCCGTGCTCTTCGCGACGGAGCCCGTCGCCGAGGGCGGCGCGGGTGGCTCCTCGCACGCGACCAACGAGCCAAGGACGACCCAACCCAACCATCGACAGTTCATTTCGTACCCCCATGCGCGGCCGACTGCCCCGACAGCCCGCCCAGGGTACGCGATTCCGCGAGCTGCGCCGCGCCCGATCGAGCGCCTTCGCCGCGCCCAGGAATTCGAGACCGGCGCCGTCGTTCTTCCCGACTGCGAGCGCCTATTTCGAATCCGAACCGACCTTGTTCATCGAATCGAGACATCTCGAGACTCCCTGTTCCGCTCGCGTCTTCGCGAACGACCGTGAGTCCGATCGCGCCGCCGGCGCTGGACACCGCCACATTCAACCCCGCCGACCGCCTCCGCGATCGCGACCGGCGCGAGAGCGCTCCTGACGCGCTGACGCGGCCCGCGAACGACGACGGCGCCCCACCGCATGGGAGAGGCTCGGGCGACTCGCGATTCGTGCTGACCTGGTTCCGTCCGCGGAAGTCCGCGGAGGAACGGCGAACTCGGGAAGTCCGCAGAGGACCGCGGCGGACCGGAGCGCCTTCGGCGCGCTCAGGATGTCGGCACCGAACCGCGGCGGACGGAGCGCCTTCCGCGCTCAGGATGTCCGCACCGGACCGCGGCGGACCGGAGCGCCTTCGGCGCGCTCAGGATGTCGGCACCGAACCGCGGCGGACGGAGCTCGCGCTTCAGCAGTCCGCGCCGGACCGCACGCCGGACCGCGGCGGACCGAGCGCC
>JAXLYP010000025.1:0-27500 GCA_046351395.1 Polyangiaceae bacterium | reverse complement strand
CTTTCGGCTGCGAGGGAGGCGCAAAGTAGGCGCCTCGCTGCGTCTTGTCAAAGGAAAATTTCAACCGCCCTCACGAGCGTTCGAAACGCCTCGATCAGACGGCTTTCGTGCGCGTTCCTGACTTACCCTCGCGCGCATGTCGAAGAGGACGCTCGGAGTGATCGGCGGAAGTGGTCTCTACGCGGTGCCGGGCGCCGAAGTGCGCGCGACGCACGCGGTGGAAACGGCGTTCGGCGCGCCCAGCGACGAGATCATCGAGGCGGAGCTCGGAGACACGAAGCTCCTCTTCCTGCCGAGGCACGGGCGCGATCACCGCTTCGCTCCGCACGAGGTGAACTACCGCGCGAACATCCTCGCGCTGAAGATGCTCGGCGCGGAGCAGATCCTGTCGTTCTCCGCCGTCGGATCGCTGAAGGAGGAGCTCCCGCCCGGGACGTTCGTCACCGTCGATCAGTACATCGATCGGACGCGCACGCGCGCCGGCACGTTCTTTCAAGGCTTCGGCGTCGTCGCGCACGTCGGCCTCGCGCACCCCGTGGACGAGGCGCTCCGCCTCGCGCTCTTCGACGCGGCGAGGCGCGCCGGCGCGTCCGTCGTGGACCGCGGCGCGTACGTGTGCATCGAGGGCCCGCAGTTCTCCACGCTCGCCGAGTCGCTCACCCACCAGCGCGACGGCGCGTCCGTCATCGGGATGACGAACATGCCCGAGGCGCGCCTCGCTCGCGAGGCCGAGCTGCCTTACGCGGCGCTCGCGATGGTCACGGACTACGACTGCTGGCACCCCTCCGAGGCGACGGTCGACGTCGCCACCGTCGTCGCGACGATGAAGAAGAACGGCGCGCTCGCGCTCGAGACCCTTCGCGCGCTCGCGCCCGCGCTCCCCGATCCAGCTTCGAGCCCCGCGTCGCGCGCGCTCGACGGCGCGATCATGACGCGCTTCGAGTCCATCTCCCACGAGGCGAAGCGCGCCCTCGCGCCCCTCATCGAGAAGTACGTGCGCTGACGACACGCGAGGGCTCGACGCGATCCCGAGGAGGGTGCGCCGGGGTGGCTCAGACGCGCTCGTCCACGAACCAGACGCCGTGGCGCTCGCGAACGAGGTTCATCTCCGCGCCGCTCGCGAGCCGCACGCGGTAGCCGCGCTCGCGGGTCGCGAGGCCGGCGATCGTCCCGATCACCTCGAGCTCGCTCCACGTGGACGGGTCGGCCGGGGCGGGGGCCACCCCGAAGAAGTCGTCCGGCTTCGACTTCGTGATCACGCGGCGCTCCGGCAGGTGCAGCCCGAACCTCCGCAATCGGATCGGACGACGAGTCGAGGTCGTCTCCACCGCGACCCGGTGCCACAGCGTCGCCACCTTGCGGGGCTCGAGCCCCGCCTCCATCGCGAGGTGAATCGACGCCTCGTCGAGCGCGCGCGGGGAGACCGCGAACGCCGCGTGCCTGTGGAGGACGAGCAGGAGGCTGTACTCCGCGTCGAGCGCGCGCAGCAGGTAGGCGCGGCGCCTCGCGTGGATCCGAAACTCCGTGATGCCGCTCAGCGGCTCGATGGCGCGCAGCTCAGTCAGGATGATCTGGAGGTGCGCCGCCGCGACCTTGACGTCGAAGGGATCGATGGCGCCCGAGTAGTCCACCGTCTCGCCGAGCGCGTCGACGAGCGCCGCGCCGAGCGAGAGCGGCGTCGCGTCGAGCAGCGCGTGCAGGATCTGCGTGAGCGGGCCCTCCTCCTGTTGGTCCCGCTTCTTGTGCGCGCGGCGGATCTGCGTCGAGTCCGGCCTGCGGTGCTGCGACGTGCCGCCCTGGACGCGAGCCTGCGGGTGGTCGCGATGGCCCGGCCCGCCGGACGATGTCACCGCGGCTGCTCCGGGGCTTCCGCGCGCGCGCCGAGGGACGGCTCGGTCGCCGAGAGCGGGTCCGCGACGCGGACCAGGCCGAGCAGCGACTCCAGGTTTCGCTCCGTCGTCGGCGCGTTCGCGGAACGAAGCCCCTCGAGCTCCTTGTTGAGGAGCGCCTTCGCGCGCGCCGCGATCACTTCGTCGTGAAAGAGGTCGACGAGCTCCGCGCGCGGGAGAAACCGCGGCGCGAGGCGATCGAGCAGGACGATCACGTGCCATCCGAACCCGCTCCGGACGACCGGCGACACGTCCCCGCGGGACTCGAGCCGCTTCGCGGCTGCGACGTACGCGGGGTCGAGATCGGACCGCTCCGCGAAGTTCGGCACCACGGTCTTTCCGTCCGCACCGACCGGCGGCACCGGCTGAGGCAGGACACTGAACCCGCGCGCGTCGACCGACTTCACGGCGCCTTGGATCCGGCCGAACACGGGATCCATCGAGACGCTCGGTGGCGTGCCTCGAATGCCCTCCGCGAGCGGGACGACCACCTCCCGGATCGCCGCCGCGACGCCCTCCGCGCGCTTCACGTCGTCCTCCGGCGCATCCGGGCCGAGCTGGACGAGGACGTGGAGCGTGTCCCAGGCGGCGGGCCGCGCGACCTCCAGGTACCGCGTCTCGACGAACGGCTGGAGCTCGTCGTCCCGAATCGGTCCCTCCGCGAGCGCGGCCTCGCGATCCTTGTCCGCGAGCCCCCGCACGAGGGCGTGATCGACTTCCTTCGTCACGCGCGCGTCGAGCCGATCCTCGACCGCCGCGCGCGCGAACACCGCGTCCCGGATCGCGAGGTCGCACGCGGCGCGCGCGTCGACGTGCTGCGCGTCCATGATCGCGCGCACCGCGTCCGCCGTGATCTCGACGCCCCCCACCCGCGCCACGACCGCGCCGCCCTCCTCGACGAGCGCGATCGGCGGCGGGAGCTTCTTCTCGGGGCCCTTCGAGCAGCCCGCCGCGATCAGCGCGGACAGGGCCGCGGCGCCCACTCTGCGGAGGACGGGCGCGAGGGAGATCGTTCGCACGCGTGGGCCCGCCATCCGCTCAACCCGAGCTCCCCTTCGGCCGGAGGATCTCGGTGGAGGATCGCAGCGCCAGCGCGCCCACGATCAGCATGTAGAACGCGCGGATGTCCTCCTGCCGGTGCAGCGAGTAGAGGCCGAAGCCGAACGCTCCGACGGAGACGACGAACAGGACAATCGCGAGGACGTCGATCGACTTCTGCAAGGCGACCCCAAGGCTACAGCGACGGGCTCACTTGCGCACAGCGAGAATGACGGCCCCGGCCACCGCGAAGAACACGAGCAGAATGAGCGCCCGAACGACTCGGCTGTTCACCCGACGCTCCGCTGCGGCGCGCGGCTTGCCGCGCGCGATGGCGAGCGTCGCCGAGCCGCTCACGAGGCCCACGCAGACCGCGACCCCGAGCACTTGGGCGATGAGCGAGCGTGACGCATCCCGAATCTGCCAGACGAAGATCATCAGCGCGACGGCCGCGATCGCGCCCACGCTCGCGATGGGGACCGCGGCCGGCGCGAGCTTCGCGCGCGCCCGCAGCGGGGCCGCGGGCTGCTGATCGGCGTCCGGCTTCTTCTCGTTCTTGTCGGGCGCGCCGAACGCGGTCCATGGCTCGCCCCACGAGAGCGCGTACACGCCCCACGCGACCGCGCCGATCGCGGCGCGGATCGTGTCGATGCGAAGCGGGTCCAAGGACTGCCGCGCGAGCAGCCACGTCGCCGTGCTGAGCAGCAAGAACCCCGTGATCCCCACATACCGGCCGACGTGCCGCCGCCGCACGGCGAGCGCCGGGCCGACGAGCGCCGCCGTCAACGCGAGCGACGCGAACACCCGGGCCGCGATCGGGCTCGCGGCGGAGAACGCGACCGGCAGCACCGTCACCGTCCACGCCAGCGTCGCGCAGAGGAGGCGCTGGAGCGTGCCCGGCTCCCGCAGCGCGTGCGCGACGACCGCCGCCGCGCCCGTCGGCCTCGCCTCGGGGCCGGGATCCTCGGTCAGGGTCGTCTCGGACTCCACGCCGTCAGGCATCTCGCGCCTCCAAGAGACCCCGTGTACGCCGCCCGGTCAAGCGGGACGCCCCGCCTCCCGCGATCAGCGCTTCGCCCCCGCGCGCGCTCGCTTGACGGGCGCAGCGCCGCGCTTCGCCGCGCTCTCCTTCGCGGTCTTGGCAGTCTTGGCGGGCTTTGCGGCCTTCGCCGGCTTCGCAGCCCAGCGATCGACGAGCTTGAGGAACGTGAGGACGCCGTGGCCCGTGCCGCCCTTCGTGTAGATGCCCGTCGAGCGCGTGTACATCGAGGGCCCGGCGATATCCACGTGGACCCACGGCACGTCCGCGACGAAGTCCCGAAGGAAGAGCGCCGCCGTGATCGAGCCGCCCCACCGATCCGCGGTGTGCTTGAGATCCGCCCAGTCGCTCTTCAGCCCGTCCCGGAGCTCCTCGATGAGCGGCATGTGCCACATCTGCTCGCCGGCCGCCTTCGCGGACGCCTTCATGTCCTCCGTGAGCTCGTCGCGGTTCGTGTAGAACCCGGACATCGTCGGCCCGAGCGCGACGACGATCGCGCCCGTCAGCGTCGCGTTGTCGACGATGAGATCGGGCTCGAGCTCGCGCGCGTACGCGAGCACGTCCGCGAGGACGAGGCGGCCTTCCGCGTCCGTGTTGATGATCTCCACCTTCTTGCCGTCCAGCGAGCCGAAGATGTCCCCCGGGCGGTACGCGTTTCCGTCGGGCATGTTCTCCACCGCGCCGATGAGCCCGTGGATCTCCAGCTCCGGCTTGAGCAGCGCGACCGCGGCCATGAGCGCGGTCACGTTCGCGCCGCCGCCCATGTCGCCCTTCATCTCCTCCATGCCGGGCGCGGGCTTGATGCAGATGCCGCCCGTGTCGAACGTGAGGCCCTTGCCGACGAACACGAGCCTCGCCTTGGGCTTGCCCTTCGGCTTGTAGACCATGTGGATGAGGCGCGAACCCCGCGCGCTCCCCTGCCCCACGGCGAGCATCAACGTCATGCCCTTGCGCTTGAGCGCCGCGTCGTCCAGCACCGTGCAGCGGAGGCCGGTCGAGCGGCACATCGCCGCGCAGTACTTCGCGAACGCATCCGGGTAGAGCTCGTTCGGCGGCTCGTTGATGAGGTCGCGCGCTCGGCAGATCGCCTCACCCACCCCGCGACCGAGGTCCAGCGCGGACTTCGTCTCCGCCGTCGCCGGCGCGTAGCCCGCGCCACGGGCGAACGCGACCGAGACCGCCTTGAGCTCCGCCTTCGGGCGGCGATCGCCCGTGAGGTACTTCGTGAACCGGTATGCGCCGAGGACGACGCCCTCGCCCGCGGCGCGCGCCGCCCCCGCTCCCTCCGGGACGACGAGCACCATCGACTCCGCGCGCGCCGACTGCGCGAGGCGCCCCGCGCGCGCCGCGAGGAGCCGCACGGCCACCTCTCCCGACGCGCCCGCGCCGAGCCCCACGAGCACGACGCGCGCCGCCTTCAGCTTGTCGCTGCCCGGGAACTCGATCTGCTGGTCCTTCTTGCCGCTGAACTCTTCGCGCTTCACGACGCGCGCGACGTCCTTGCCGAGGGCGGTGGCGAGCTTCTTGAGGACGCCGTCGTTGACGGTCGCCCCCTCGGCGACGCCGATGACCGCGAGGTCCGTCACCACGTTGAGAGGGTCTGAGGCGATCGCGTTGAGCTTGATGGTCATGAGGGTCCTGGCGTCGAACGGAAGGGAGGCGGGGTCGCGCGCCCTTGGCGCGGGTGAGCCGCGCGGGTCCTGCGCGGCGAGGTGTATCAGGCTTTGAAGATCTGCATCACGTCGGCGAGCAGCTTGAGCGACTCCGCCCGCGGACGCTGGAACGCGTTCCGGCCCATGATGGAGCCGAACGCGCCGCCCTGGGCGAGCTCCTTCACCTCGGCGAGGAGCTGATCCGTCCCCTTCGCCTCGCCGCCCGAGAAGATCACGACGCGCTTGCCCGCGAACGTGTTCGCGACGACGTAGCGGACGCGGTCCGCGAGGGTGTCGAGCTTCGCTGGGTTCTTCTCCAGGGCCTTCTTCGTCTCGTCGAACTCGACGTGCGCGGTGGGCGGCTTGACCTTCACGATGTGCGCGCCGAGCTGCGCGGCGATGTGCGCGGCGTACGCGCAGACGTCCACGCCCGTCTCGCCGGCCTTCGAGAGTCCCGCTCCGCGCGGGTAGCTCCACGTGACGACGACCAGGCCCTTGCGCTTCGCCTCCGCCGTGAGGTCCTTGAGGTCCTCGTACATGCGGTTCCGGTGACCGGAGCCCGGGTAGATCGTGTAGCCGATGCCGACGCAGCCGAGGCGCAGCGCGTCCTCCACGGAGCCCGTGATCGCGGAGCACGGCTGCTCCACCTTCGCGAGCGTGTCCGAGTTGTTGAGCTTCAGGATGAGCGGGATCTGCCCGGCGTACTTGCCCGCGACGGCCTCGAGCGCGCCGAGCGGCGCCGCGTACGCGTTGCAGCCGGAGTCGATCGCGAGGTTCACGTGGTACTCGGGATCGTTGCCCGCGGGGTTCGGCGCGAACGTCCGGATCGGGCCGTGCTCGAAGCCCTGATCGACGGGGAGGATCACGAGCTTGCCGGTGCCGGCGAGCGTGCCGGTGTCGAGCAACCGGTAGAGGTTCGTGAGCGTGCCGGGGTTGTCCGACGGGTAGTAGGAGAGGATCTGCTTGACGCGATCGGTGACGGGCATGGTCGACCTCCGGGTGCGCGCTCACGTCTAGTGCACGTCGACACGGCAGTGAACCCCAAAGAGACGCGCCTCGCGTCGCCCGCGGTAGCATGCGGCCCATGTCCACCCCAAGCGTCGCCCCGCCCCCCGATTCCCGCGTCGGCATCACCCTCGAGACCTTCATCATGGAAGGAATGCAGGGGCACCCCGAGGCGACCGGGAGCTTCACGTCCCTCCTCAACCAGATCGGTTTGTCGGCGAAGCTCGTGACGAGCAAGGTCCGGCGCGCGGGGCTCGCGAACGTCCTCGGGTACACCGGCGAGACGAACGTGCAGGGGGAGCGCGTGATGAAGCTCGACGAGGAGGCGAACGGCACGCTCCTCGCGACGCTGCGTCGCAAGGGACACTGCGCGGCGGTCGCGAGCGAGGAGCTCGACGAGATCGTCGTGTTCTCGGAGGATCCCCGCGCGCGCTACGTCGTCGCGTTCGACCCCCTCGACGGCTCCTCGAACATCGACGTCAACATCTCCATCGGCACGATCTTCGGCGTGTGGCGCCGCGTCGGGGATGGGCCCGTCACCGACGCGCAGTTCCTGAGGAGGGGCAGCGAGCTCGCGGCCGCGGGGTACGTCATCTATGGGTCGAGCACGATGATGGTCCTCACGACGGGCATCGGCCGCGGCGTGCACGGCTTCACCTACGACCCGACCGTGGGCGAGTTCTTCCTCTCCCACGAGGACATCCGCACGCCCGCGAAGGGCAACACGTACTCCATCAACGAGGGCAACTTCGTCAATTGGCCTGACGAAGTGAAGGCGTGGAACGCGTTCATCAAGAACACGGACAAATCAGACGGTCGACCGTACGGCGCGCGCTACGTGGGTACACTCGTCGCCGACGCGCACCGGACGCTCCTCCGAGGCGGCATCTTCGCGTACCCCGCCGACAAGAAGAGCCCGAGCGGCAAGCTGCGCCTGCTCTACGAGGCGAACCCGTTCGCGTTCCTCTTCGAGGCCGCGGGGGGAGCCGCGACGGACGGGCGCTCGCGCATCCTCGACATCGAGCCTACGAAGCTCCACCAGCGCACCGGACTCGTGCTCGGGTCGCGCGACGACGTCGCGGCCTACGGTCGCTTCATGACGGGGAGCTGAGGTACGCTCGACCGATCGTGAAAGCCGGCGACGTCATCGGAGAGAGATACAAGCTCGCGCGCCGCATCGGGAAGGGAGCCAACGGGATCGTTTGGGAGGCGCACGACACCGTCGCCGAGCGCGACGTCGCGCTGAAGATCCTCCTCCAGAGCGCCGACGCGGATCAGCGCGAGCGCCTCCTCCGAGAAGGCAAAGCGTGCGGCCGGATCAAGCACCCGAACGTCGTCGAGGTGCTCGACGTCGCGACCCACGGGAGCGAGGACGGCACCCCGTTCCTCGTCATGCCCCTCTTGAAGGGGAAGACCCTCGCCGAGGCGCTGCTCGGCAAGCCCCTCCCGCTCGACGAGTCCGTGCGCTACCTCCGCGACATCGCGCGCGGGCTCGTCGCCGCGCACGACGCGGACGTCGTCCATCGCGATCTGAAGCCTCAGAACGTGTTCCTCCACGAGGAGAGCGACACCGACGAGAAGCGGGTCGTGATCCTCGACTTCGGCATCAGCCGCATCAACACGAGCCCGTCGAGCCTCACGGGCGCGGATCGCACGCTCGGCTCGCCCCAGTACATGTCCCCCGAGCAGCTGCTCGGATCGAAGGTCGACCCGCGGAGCGACCTCTGGTCGCTCGGGGTGATCGCGTTCCAAGTGCTCGCGCGGCGCCTCCCCTTCACGGGCGGGACGGTGCTGCAGACGCTCACGAAGGTGCAGTCCGGAGAGATCCCGAAGCTCCCACCGATCGCGCCCGCCGCGGACGCGGCGCTCTCGAAGGTCGTCGCGGCGTGCCTCGTGCGCGAGCTCGGCCAGCGCGTCCAGACCGCCGCGGAGTGCGTGAAGATGCTCGACAGCGCGCTCGCCGCGGCGAAGCGCGCGAACCCCGAGCCGCGAAAGCCCACCGCGCTGGGCGCGTCGGTCGCGCCGGGCCCGATCGCGAAGGCGCCGACGGCTGCGAGTCCATCTGTCGCCAAGCCGTCCGGCGCTCCGCCCCCGCCCGAGGCGAGCCCCGCGGATGCGAGCGACGACTGGGGTGACGCCGCGCCGGAGGCCGCCGTCGTGAAGCCCGCGTCCCCCTCTGGCGCTGCGAGCGCCGCGTCCGCGGAGCCCCCGAAGAGCGACGTGAGCGCGAAGCCGAGCGTCGCCGTCGCCGTCGCGAAGGTGGGCGCGCCGACCGTGACCGGATCGGGGGCGCGCGCTCTCGCGTCCCTGCGCCGACGAATCGCGAGCCCCACCAAGGCGGAGGACGTCGATCGCGCGATCGCGAAGGAGGCCGAGATCGACGCGCCGTCGGTCGAGCCCGAGGAGCTCTCGCTCGCGACTAGCGATCTCCAGGTGTCCCCTCCCGCCGCGCCCAAGAAATCCGCCCCGCCCAAGCCGCCTCCGAAGCCGCGACGCCCCGAGGTCGACGGCGCCGCGGCCGATCAAGCGATGGCACAGGCGCTCGCGGACATGGGGCTCGGGGGAGCTCCGAAGCCCGCGCCCACCGCGCACGTCGAGCGCGGCGCGGACGCGCTCGGGCCGTTCGAAGATCTGAAGATCGACCTCGCGGACGAACCCGCCCCGAAGGTCGACGCGAGCGCATCGGCCGGCGCGATCGACGGCGAAGCACCCCCGGCGACGCCGCGAGAGGACGAGCCCGTCGAGGAGAAGTCCCTCGAAGAGCCGTCGCGCAAAGAGAGCGCTGAAACGGAGTCGGCCGCGCGAGAGGACGACCCACCGCCGTTCCGGCTCGCCCCGCCGCCCGAGGCCGAGGCGGCCGACGCGAACGCGGACGACGCGCCCCCCGCCGAGCCGAAGAGGCTCGCGCTGACGCCCACGCCCGCCCTCGGCTCCGACGACGATGCCTCGACCAACGCCGAGACGAAGGAGTCCCCGCCCGACGCCGACCGCGCGGCCGACGACGCGTCGCGCGCGTCCGCGCCGCAGACGTTCGCGGAGGACGATATCGCGCCGCCCCCGCAGCGCGGCTCACGCAAGTCGGTCCTCGTCATCGGCGCGGCGGTCGTCGGCGCGGTGCTGCTCGCCGTGATCATCGCCGTCGCTGCGGGCGGCTCCAAGCCCGGCCCCGAGGCCTCGGCCACGACCTCCGCCAACCCCTCCAAGTCCGCGACGACGGCGGCCGCGGCGCCCACGCCCACGCCCGCGCCGACGCCCACGCCCGCGCCCACGCCGACCGACACGCAGGCGACGCCCGAACCGAGCGCGAGCGCGGCAGCGAGCGCGAGCGCCAGCGCGAGCGCGGCGCCGCAGCGACCGAACCCGAACTGGAAGCCCCCGCACGTGATCGCCCAGCCCACGTCGATCTGACATGCGACCGAACGCTCGTAGACGAGTGGTCCTTCACGTCGCGGAGCTCATGATGACGACCCAGGCGCTCTCGAGCGTCGGCTGCCGTCATCGCAGCGATCAGGCGCTCTACGAAGAGCCTCATCAGGCCTCCGATCCGGTCGCTCCGCCGTGTCGAATCGCGAGCGACGCGATCCGGTTGAAGGGGTATTGGATGATCCTGGACGGGGTACGCGGCGTGCTCCTCGAGGATCTGCCCCCCGGCGTCGAGCTCTTGCACGAGCCGCGACGCGTGCTCGGCGGGACGTTCATCGTCCCGGACGGGGGACGGATCCGGTTGACCCGCGGGCGCTCACCCGAGCCGTGCGAAGGCGGGGGCGCGGTCGAGGTCGCGCTGCCCGAGGATGGGCCGTTCGACATCGCGGTCCCGTGAACGTGCTAACGGACGTGCATGCCTCGACGCCTCGCCGCCCTCGCGGCGCTCCTCCTGACCGCTTGCGCGGATGGCCCGCCGCCGCTCTCGCCCGCGGTCAGCGCCTCCGGCTTCAGCGACTCCCTCCCTGAGGGCGGCGCCACGTCCTCCGCGCCCGCCGCGTCGGCGTCCGCGTCGACGCTCCCCGCCCTGCCGGCCGGCGTCGTCGAGTGCGAGCCCGCGGACGGCCCCGATTTCGGCGACGCGAAGCCGAGCGTCGCCGAGGTGGAGCGCGCGATCGCGGTCGCGGGCGACAAGGCCTGCCTGACGAGCGCGCTGCGCACCGACGGCGTGCGGGCCTGCGCGGCGCGCGTCGGGAGCGCGACCGTACGCATCAGTACGGACGACCTCCGGGGGCCCTCGGGCTGCGAGGTGACGATCCACGGCGCGAAGGAGGGCGCGCGACGCTGGATCGTGTTCTCCACGTTCTACCGAGAGAAGAACGCGCAGTTCTGGGGCGCGACGACGGCGGTCGAGCTCACGCCCTCGGACGCGATCGCGTACCTGTCGACCCTCGTCCCCGAGCAAGCGCCCCTCTGCCCCGAGTCGGGCGCGACCGGCGCCGTCGCCCCGAAGGATCTCCCGGCCGGTTGGTCCGGCCTGTCCGGCTCCCTCCACGCGTTCCTTTGCAGCGGAAAATGACGATGAAGAAGCGCACATGTCTCCTCTCGCTCCTCATGGTCTCGGCGCTCGCGGCAGCCTGTTCGAGCCCCACCTCGAGCGGCGCCGCCGCGTCGAGCAGCGCGCCGGCGCCGAGCGCGAGCTCGACGAGCTCCGCGCAGACGATGCGCCTCTCCGGCCCTCCCGAGACGAGCGCGAGCGGCCCGAAGCCTCCGCCCATGCTGCCGAAGAGAAAGCGACCGACGGGCTGGAAGGACGAGTGGAAGCCCTACCCCGAGGAGGGAGAGAGCGTCTTCGAGTTCGCGACCACCCCCGAAGCGACGCGGAAGGACGTCCCCGATCCGAGGCGATGCCCGATCGACGGGCCCTTCTGGGGAACCGGCGTGAGCTTCTGGGGCAACCCGTGCAGCGAGGAGAACGTGGCGGGCTGCGCCGAGCTCGCCGAGCGGCTCTACGAGAGCGGCCATTGGGAGTGCGCGAAGTCGTTCCACGCGCTCCTTTGCATCAAGGACCCAAAGCTCACGAAGCCCCCGCCCGGCGGCGGCGACTATCCAATGGCCGGGTACCCGCAGTGTCCACCCGAGACCGATCCGCGCCTGCCCTGGCGCGACAGTGAGATGCGCGATCCCGTGAAGAAGGGCTGCTTCGTCGGACACGACGCGAAGGCGTGCCTCGAGCTCGCGGCGAGCGAGAAAGATCCGACGAAGCGCCAGTGGCTCGGCCAACTCGCGGCCGCGTGGGAGTGAGCCTCGCGCTCACCGACCATCGAGCGCGCTACAGGTAAAACTGCGTGCCGGGGATCATCTTGTTCAGCTCCTCGAGGAGGGCCTCGAGGTGCCGGGCGCGGACCTTCCGACCGATGTTCATGATGCTGTCGGTGTCGGCGAGGTTCGCGTTGCCCGCGCCGTACTCGTCGTGGAGGTTGTCCTTCGACGTCGCCACCGTGTGGCCGAACTCGTGCGCACCCGTCGGGAAATGCGCGGTGGTCTTCCCGGCGGCGTTCTGGGCGCCGCGGTTCGGCGCGAAGTCCTTCTTGGTCAGGAAGATCTTCCGCTCCCGAAACTTCACCTCGCTGTCGTCGTCGCGCGTGAGCGCGGCGCCCGGCGCCGTCTTGCGCGCGCGCACCTGCCAGTGCCCGCCCTTCAGCACCCACTTGATGTCGAACTCGCTGACGGGCAATCGCGTGGGAAATTTGCGGACGAACTCGCCCTTCCCACGCACGCGGAGGTGGAACTGACCGCTCGACCACACGCTCCAGATCTGTTGATCGACGAGCGCATGGAACGCGCGCTTCTCCGCGAGGCTCCACGCCTCGGCGCCCGGGTCCGCGAACCACTCGTAGTGCCACTTCTCCTGCACGAAGACGTGACCCGTATCGAGGTTCAGCGAGATGTCCGCCCAGCCCGGGTGCGAGGTCAAGTAGCCCATAGCGGCCCGAGTATAGCGCGGCTCGCGGGGGATCGACCGCTCACCTGCGGAGGGTCCACCGGCGCGTCTCGGACGCCGCTTTCCACGCGCGTCCGGGGCCCGCGGCCCGCGCCCTATTGTTTCAAGAGTTGCTCGAGCCTCCCTTTCATCTCGGTGACGACCCCGTCGATCCCCGCCTGCGTGTAGCCCTTCGCGGTCCGCGCCTCGCTTGGGATCGCGAGGAGGTTGTCGAGCTCGTACGGGTCCTTCTGGAGGTCGTAGAGCTCGATCGTCGGCGCCTTCGCGCTCCCCACCGAGGGCTTCGTGAGATCGCCGTCCGCGTACTGCACGACGTACTTCCAGCTCCGCGTCCGGACGCCCGCGACGATGGGAGGGTGCGCGGGCTTCTGGTTGCCCCAGCACTCCACGAGGATCTCGTCGCGCGGGAACGTCGCGCTCGGATCCCGGAGGATCGCGCCGAGGCTCACGCCGTTGACCTTGTTCCCGGTGGGCCACGTGACGCCCGCGAGGTCGAGGAGCGTCGGCGCGATGTCGACGTCCGCGACGAGCGCGTCGCTCGTTCGGCTCCCGGACTGCGGCCTCCGAGGATCGTAGATCACGAGAGGGACGCGCTCACACTCCTCGTAGGCGCAGTTCTTCGAGGTGTAGTGGTGTTCCCCCCACGAGAACCCGTTGTCCCCCGCGTAGACGAGGATCGTGTTGTCGCGCTCACCCGCGGCGTCGAGCGCGTCGAGGATGGACTCGAGCGCGTCCTCGTTCCCGAGGAGGCTCACGAGCTGCTGCTTGCGGATCGCGTCGATCTTCGAGGGCTTCGTCTTCCCCTCGAGCTCCTGGATCCACTTCGGCTTGTCCGACACGTCCGCCTCGAGGACGCTCGGCGGCGGGTCCTTGCGTTCGAAGAGCTCACAGGCACCGAGGCGCCGCATCGCCTCGTCCGTGAACTCGACCTTCTTCGGATCGGGCTGGTACCGCCTCGGCGACTGGAACGGCCCGTGGGGCGCTTTGAGCGCGACGTACGCGAAGAACGGCTTGCCCGCGTCGTGCGCGTCCTTCACGAAGTCGACGACGCGCGAGGCGAGGACGTCGCTCGAGTAGTGCTCCTTCCCGTCGTCGACGACCTCGTCGACGTCGTCCTTGCACTTCTTCTCCTTCTTCCTCCCGCCGGCCGCGTCCGAGAGGAAGCACGTGCGCTTCGTTTTGGGGAACGCCTTGCCCTGCTCCACGAGGATGAAGTCGTAGTACTCGGCGTGGGGGAACGCGTGCCACTCGTTCCAATACGGGGGGACGTACCGCGCGTCCGTCTTCAAGATCTTGTCGTACCCGTTGAGGTACTTCCCGAAGTGGCCCGTGAGGTAGCCCGCGCTCTGAAGGTACTTCGCGATCACCTTCTGCTCGTTCCCCTCCTTGTTGAACTGCACGGCGCCGGGGTCGCCCTGCACCTCCTCACCCTCCTCGTCGTCCGCGTCGCCGTTCGTCCGCACGTGGTGGTTGTGCGCGTAGAGGCCCGTCATGAGCGTCGTCCGCGCGGGGCAGCAGAGGGGCGTGGACGCGAAGTAGTGCGAGAACGTGACGCCCTTCGCGCCGAGCTCCTGCTTGAGCTTGGGCATGCAGGAGAGGCTGTCCGCGCGCTGGTCGTCCGAGAGGAGGAAGAGGATGTTCGGCGGCCTGTGCGGGCCGCTCGGCGGAGGCGGAGCGGAAGCGCTCGCGACCGGTGTCGCCGACGAAGGGGCCTCGCGCTCGCGCCGGCGGTGCGAGCCGCTCGGGGACGCGCTCGCGGCGGGCGCGGCGCTCCGAGCACCCCGCGGGCCCTCGTCCGAACAGGCGGCGAGCAGGGCCGCCATCGCGATCACGTGAGCATGTCTCATTCGTCCACCCTCCCTCTTCCCAACCGACGGGGCGCGGCGCCGCGGCGCGCCATCCCGCAGCTCATTCGAACGTCGATCTCACCTGTGTTGCGTGGGCTGTCTCCGCGGAACCGCGAGAGCAGGGGCTTGCTGGTCGCGCCCGTCGAGTAGCACGTGAGGTTGCCGTCCCCGCTCGCGACGATCAGCTCGAACGTCCCGTCGCCGTCGACGTCGGCGAGCAGGGGCGTCGCCTCCGTCTTCTGCGCGACGGTGGCGAGCTCGACCCGCTGCCCCTTCCCGTTCAGCGCGAAGACAGCGCCGCTCTCGCTCACGGTGATGGCCTCCGGGTAGCCGTCGGCGTCGAGATCGATCACCACGGCGCTCGCGGTCGTGCGCCCCGCGTCCGCGCGGAACACGCGCTTCGAGGGACCGGCGAGCGTCACGCCGTCCTCGTCTCCCCACCAGGCGCTCGGCGCGACGAGGAACCCCTCCGCGGCGCCGCCGCCGGGCAGCGGGACCGGCGAGCCGAAGAGCCCCTCGATCCCTCCGCCGTCGAGCGAGAGGCTCTGCGCCGCGAGCTGCCGGCCCGTCTGGAGATCGAGCACGGCGACGTCGGAGTAGGACCACGCCGCGAGGATCTCTTTCCGGCCGTCTCCGTCGAAGTCCACGATCGAGGGCGACGCGTGGATCCCGGACGTGTCCTTCACCTCCCAGAACTCGCGACCGTCCGTCCCGCGGATCCCGCGGAGCACGCCGTCCCGCGCGCCCGCGACGACGTCGTCCTTCCCGTCCCCGTCGATGTCCGCGATCGCGGCGGCGGCGATGAACCCGCGCGCGTTGTAGTCGTTCTCCCCCGTCTTGAGCGACCAAAGGACCTTGCCGTCCGCGCCGCTCAGGGCGGAGAGGACGCCCATCTCGTCCCCGACGACGACGTCGAGCGCGGCGTCTCCGTCGAGATCCGCGAGCGCGGGCGCCGCACGCACCTTTCCTTGGAGCGTCGCTTGCCAGCCGATCTTGCCCGTCTCGAGGGACGCTGTCGCGACGAGCCCCGCGTCCCCGGTGAAGTAGACCGTGCCCTTGTCGACGGCGACGCCGCCCACATCCATGTCGCCCGACCGGGGGGACGCGATCTTCAGGGACGACTTTCCGGTCGCCGCGTCGAGGACGTACACGCCGTCGTCCGACTCGTTCTTCCCGTTCAAAGAAGCACCGTGCGTCCCCACGATGATCTTGCCGTCCGCGAACACCATCGTCGTGCGGAACGTCGTGAGGCCGATGCGCGTCCGCCACTTCTGCGAGAGCGCCTTCTTCGGCTTCACGGTCGACGTGCGCGCGGTGCTCGCCTGTCGGCTGTTCGGCGTCTGCAGGGACGACGGGATCACCGTCTCGGGAGGCGCGATCTGCGGGGTGCGCGGCGCTTTGGGCGCGGGGCTCATCGAGGCCACGGGCCGACCGCTCACGATGGGTGCCTCGGTCGCCGAGGCCGCGACGTCCGGCGAGGGCCGCGCGGGCTCGGGACCGGCTGTGCCGCAACCGAGGAGGGGCGCGGCACACACCGCGGCGAGTGTGACGGTCGTGACGGAGCGCATGCGCGGGCGAGCGTAACTCGCGTTCCGCATCTCCGCGGCGTGGCGGGAGGGGGGCGATGACCCAAAACGAGACACGCGGGACGGGTCGCGGGACGAAGGACCTCACTATCCGGGCGAAAACGGGCACCCACCACGTGGCATGAGCCGTGCTTGCTGTCCCAGCATGAAGACGCGCCGCCCCTCTGCCACGAAGCCCCGCTCCCAGGTCGCCTCGTCAGACGTGGCCCAGGCCGAGCCCTCCGAGCTCGCCGCTCGCATGCGCCGCGCGGCCCTCCTCTTCAAGTGGCCCGAGCTCCTCAGCGCGGACGTTCGGCTCGCACTCGATGCGCCTGTCCGCACGGACGTCGACTGGCTCGCGGCGGTCGCGTGACCGTGAATGCGTGCGCTGCGCCGCCCGATGTTCGCGCAGCGTCGCGCTCAGGGGCCAGCGCAGAGGTTCGGTAGGGCGTCCACTTCGGCCTTGAGCTCCTCGTAGCTCTCGATGCGCCGGCCACCGAAGGACGTGTCGTCGAACTGGTAGAACACGCGGCGGTCGACCGGCGAGATGCTCGCGTTCTCGTAAGCCTGCGCGTCGCTGGCGGTGTTCCCGAAGCCGTAGGTGGGGAGCATCCCCTTTTGCGCGAGCATCGCGAGCTCGTTCGACTTGAACGTGGCGGCTTCGGCCCCGGTCGCGCCCGACTTCGTCAATGTCGTGTGCGCGATGCCCGCGGGGAACCCGCGCTGCGAGAGGAAGTCCCGCGTCGACTGCCCGAGCACCTCCGGGCGCGCGGTGAGATAGAAGGGGTGATAGCCCTTCGCGACGAGCTTCTGGAAGACCTCGGCGGCGAACGGGTGGGAGTCGGGGAGCGTGCCGGTGAAGAGCGCGCCGACCTGGGCGTACTCGTCGGTCGTGAGCGTGCCGTCGACGTCGCTGACGAAGACGGGCGTGCCCTTCGGGACGACCTCGATGAAGAGCTCGGTGGACGAGTTGTCGCTCTTCATCACGAGGCGCACGCGGTGCCGACCGAGGCCGACCTCTTTGTCCGCAGGGATCTGGAAGTACACGCGCCCGCCCGTGTCCTCCACGCCTTCCACGGTCGCGTGATCCCCATCGTTCGTCGTGACGGCCGTGCCGAGCCACTCCCATTGGGTGCCGCAGTCCCGGTTCAGATAAATGTCGACGTCCTCGCCGTGATAGTCGAAGTCGGCGAGGCTTCCCCAGGTGAACTTCGCGAGGATCCACTGCGGGTCACCGGGGTTCAAGAACAGGTCGCGCCCGCGGTGGTTCGGCGAATCGGTCGGGTCGTTGCCTGCGGGCGCGGCGGCGTCGCACGCGGGGATGGGTCCGCACCACGCGCCCGGTACGCCGCCCGCGCCGCCGCTCCCGGAGCCGCTGGTCGACGTCGACGAGGTGCTGCCTTGGGCACCGGACGAGGCGGCGTCGCTGGTGCCCGAGGTTCCGCTCGCGGTGACGGGCGACGACCCACCCATCCCGGAGGAGGACGTGATCGCGCCCCCGTCCTCACAGGCGGTCAACGCGATCGCGGCGACGAACGACGTCGCCCCCAAGGTTGTTTTGACCCAGCACAGCGGCGTTCGCATCAGGTGCGCTTATCATGGGCGTCGCTGGACCGAGAGAGGCACCACCATGCGAACCCGAGTAGGTCACGTCGAGTCGCTGTTCCGGTATCCGGTGAAGTCGATGGGCCGCGAGGACCTCGAGGCGATCGAGCTCGGGTGGCACGGCCTCGCCGGAGATCGCCGCCTCGCGCTCCGCCGCTTGAACGATCGACGCGGCTTTCCGTGGCTCCAGGCGTCGAGCCTGCGGGAGCTCATCTTGTTCACGCCGCTCCGCCGAGGCCCGAGCGCGCACGATCTTCCGACGCACGTACGCACGCCCGACGGTGAGGAGCTCGAGGTGTTCGGCGCCCCCCTCGCAGAAGAGATCGAGCGTCGCTACGGCGCCCCTGTCGAGATGGTCCACCTGGATCGCGGGATCTTCGACGAGGCGAGCGTGTCCGTCATCACGTCCACGACCGTGCGCGCGGCGAGCGACCTCGGAGCCCAACGCCCCGACGTGCGGAGGTACCGGCCCAACATACTGATCGCGTCCTCCGCGGACACGCCGTTCGAGGAGGACTCGTGGGTGGGCGGCGTCCTCACGTTCGGACCGTCGGACGAGGGCGCTTCCGTATTCGTCACCAATCGGGACGAGCGGTGCTCGATGGTGAACCTCGACCCCGACACCGCCGCGCCCGCGCCGCAGCTGCTCAAGGCGATTGTTCAAGAGCGGGACAACAAGGCCGGCGTGTACGGCGCCGTGGCGCGACGCGGCCGCATCTCCGTCGGGGACCCGGTCTACGTGGAGCGCGCGACAGGCGCGAGCCGATAGTGCGCGCGCGTGCGCGCTCGGGCCCTCCCCAAGTCAAGGTAGGTCCGCCCCGCGGGATGCGACTGGAGGGGCGCGCCGCGTCGTTCAGCGAGGATGCTTTGCGCTCTTGCCCGCAGCACAGCCGCTCGGCCTTCCGCCGATGCGCCGCACGGTCGAGATGCGCGCTCCCGTGGCGGCATCGACCGCGATGTGTTCCTCTCGGGTGTCGACGATCGCCAGCTCGTCGCTGCAGTACTGCACGCTGAATCCACGCAAGTGGTTTGCTCCTAGGGTGACCTTCACGATGGACCGGCAACGCTCCTTGCCCTCCACCGCGGTGGTGCACCACCGGACGTCGAACGGATCCCCTTCCTCGAAGACCAGCGCGGGGGCGTCATTGGAAATGCAGCTGCGGTCGTCGGGTGACACGGCGGCGGACTCGCACGCCGTATAGTTGCCCGCGTCCAATCGAAACCAACGCTGGAAGCGCCCGTCCGCTGCCATCACCAGGCTGCCTCGCGGAGAGAGGCGAACGCACTCATGCTGGCCGCCACCGGCGGACACGGGCTCGGTGACCTCGAAGATCTTCGAGCGCGTCCGAACGTCCCAGACGCCGCACCCACCATCGAGGACGCGTCCTCCCGCGTAGCTCCGCCAGTACGAGCGCGGAGTTTTCGGAAACTCAGCCGGGAGCGCGCCAGAGATCGCCCGGTCCATGCGGAGGAGCTCTTGTGCCTCGAAAAAGTTCGAGTCGAGTTCGTCATCGTCCAGCTTGGCGCCCGGCTCGAGCGGGTCGATGGTTGGCACGGTCGGGGACGTGGGGGCTGGTGGAACGAGCGGAGGGATAGGCCGATTGGACCCGCCGACGGTCTTCGCGCCCACCGGCATTCGGCGCTCCTCCTGCCGCCCGCACGCCGAGAGCAGCAGCAGCAGGCCGACCCCTACCGTGCGCTGGCGCAGTCCCCGCGCGCGGTCAGGCTCGCCGCGACAAACCGCAATCCCTTGCGACACGCGCGCCCGAACGCCGCTCGACGCCTGGCGATTCCACCGAGCGCGAGCTTTGGCAGGTCGCGGTCGCGGGGGAAGGCTTGGCGCCTCGTCGAGAGCGACGACCCCGCGGAGTCCGCAGCCAATCACTTCTCCCTCATCGCGTCCTGCCGGTGCTGCAAGCTCGACACTTCTGGGGGCGCGCTCGGCCTCGGTGCCTCGTCGAAGCCGAGCCTGAGCGCGCCAAGGGCGTTCGATCCCGCCGCGGCTCCGTCCGCGGAACGCAGAGGAGAGCCACAGGAAGGCCGTAGGGGCTTCGCCCGCCACAAGTAACTGAAAACGGGCGGGTTGAAGTGCGGGTCAGTTCCCATGATCCTCATCGGGCCGTGGGCCGTCAGTGGTCGTTTCAATACGTGGTGGGCTACCCCGTCAGGAAGACTGACCCGCGCTCTTCGCAGTACCACAAGCTTGTCGCGTTCCGCGAGGGAAAGCACGTGTAGGAGATTCTCCAGGCACCTTGAGCGTGGCGGCCTTCGGTTTTTTCCGGAGGTTCGAGATGGAAGTCATCGTGGGTCGGTGTTGTGGGCTCGACGTTCATCAGGCGGCGATCGTCGCTTGTGCGCTCGTTGAGGTCGAAGGCCATCCGCGTGAGCTGAGCGCACTCCTCAGCCAGACGCTCATCCTCGACGCCAGCACCATCTGCAGCGATATCAGCGACCCAAATTAGCTGGTCGTTTTCGTAGGAGACGGGAAGACAGGAAGCCCGGGAGGAGCAGAAACGTCGACGAGCTCACTCGATCGTGACGAGCTGAATCGGTCGAATGCGCTGGTGGTACGCCGCGAGCATCTGGAGCAGCACTTCGAAGCCGGACTCGGACGCCCGATACACGGGGATCTCGATCTCTGCGGTCAGCACGTCGAGCTGCGAGACGCATCCCATCACCGACTCGAAGACATCCGGCAACCCCAACGGCAGGGCGAAGCCGCCCCCCTCGAGCAACCGCGCCCAGTCCATCGCGTAGACCTCGAGCTCGTCGAGCGCGGCGGGGTCGGGCCTCGTAGCGAGCTCCACGAGCACGCGGCGGCACTTGCTGTATTCCATCGATTCGTCCCAGACGACGGCGAACCCCGGATCGGGCAGCTCTCCGGGATACTGTTCTCCCTCGTTCTCCTCGTCGATCTCGGGGAGCGTGGCGCGCGGAGGCTGGCGATGCGCAGCGCACGACACGAGGATTCGCCGAATCGTTTGGTCGTTGGCCGGCTCGAGCAGGCTCACCATGTGGCGCAAGATCTGGAAGGCCCGCGCGTCGACCTGAGTCGCGTGCAGCGTGAACGATAGATCGTCACCCGAGACCAGGGGCGGCGCGACCTGCGCGAGCGCCGATCGCCCCGCCGCCGACCCCGCCCAGGTGAACGCAGAGCGCGCGCCCGCCGCGACGAACGACGCCATCATCGACTCGATCGCAGCGACCTCGTCCGCCGGCCACGGAGCCGAGCGCTCGAGCGTGACGACCGTCGCGCCTTCGAGGCACGGCTCCCCGTCCACCACGAGGGCGCTGAGGAGGCTCACTTCTCGAACCTCTGGAGCCAGGCTTCGGTGCGCCCCTCGAAGTCCCCGCCAATGTCCAGCGACGGAGCATCGCTCGGGTCCATCATCAGCGGACGGAGCGCCTTGTGGACGGCCCGATAGGCGGGCAGCTTGTCCTTGCGGTTGACGTCCCCGAACTCGGGGTGGTCGCCCGCTTGCAACACCACTCCGGGCCCGGACTTGCGGACCGTCACCGATGGGCCCACGGCCTTCTTCAGCTCCGCAAGCCCGCCGAGCTGCTTGACGAACGCGTCGTCGATCAGCGTCAGCCAGCCGACGCGCCGTACGCGGTCGAACCCCGCCATGATCGCGTCGTTCACGGTGTACGCGATGTCGATGCCGGGGTGGCGCATCGAGCGGCGATAGGCGTGCTCCTGCGCCGGCTCGGGCAAGTAGCGGCTCGTCTCGAACGCGAAGCCGACTTGACCGCTGCGCCACGGGGCGAGCGCCCAAAGCTCCTCGGTGAGCGCCAACGTCTTCTCCGGCTCGAAGCCCCAAGCGTACGGCAGCGAGATGCGGACCAGCGTCGCGTCCGAATCACGCTCGCCTTTGTACTCCTCCCGGCCGTGAATCGCGTAGGCCGTCGACGCGGGAGCGTCGTTGTAGTTCGCGCCGTCGTGGATCTCCAGCACCAGGAGATCGGGTCGCTTCGCCTTCGGCGCGAGCCATGTGTCGAGCATCGTCAGCGCGCGCCTCGTGACCGCCGCGTGCTTCTGCATCGTCGCCGTCGCGTAGAATCGGAGGGCGTCTTCTCCCACGATCTGCCGATAGCGCTCGAAGGTCTGGATCGCGCTCGCGCCGAGCTCGCTCAGCGGCTTGTCGGTGAAGAGGTTGATCATCAGCACCAGGTTGACGAGCCGGATGCCGTCCTCCTCCGCGGCGAGGTCGAGATCTTTGGGTAGCGTCGGTGGCATGCAGTTTCATCCTCGCAGGTCGTTACGATGTCCGTTGGTCAGCCCGAGGCGTCGTTCGGTCACGGGTTCGGCGGGCACTTGCAGTTCTTGCCCTTCGCCGTCTTCGCGTCCGCGGGGGTCATCGCCTCGACCTTCTTGATGCCGTTGATCTTCTTGTAGTCGCTCTTCTCCTTGCTCGTCAGCATCACCGTGCCTCGCCGGCTGTCGCTCGGATACGCCTTCTTTCCCTTGCCCGTGGTGAAGCCCGGTCCCTTCCCCTTGGGTTTGTCCCCCGGCCCGTGGACGTCTTTGGTCTCGCACGGAAACTTGGCGTCGATGACCTTGTTGCCGTTCACGATGGTGTCCGGGATGAGGGTTCGCTTGCCCTTCGGGAAGCGGGGGGAGGCCTTCACTCCCGCGTACTTGTTCTTGGTCGTCAGCTTGCCGCTCTTCGTGTGCTTCCGGAGCGCGTGGAGGACGCAGGAGTGCTTTCGGTTTCCGATGCGCTGGCACGTCTTGCGACCGCCGCGCGAGTTCGGGAGATTGTACTTCTTCTTGTCACAGCAATAGATCGCGCAAGCGACCCGTTCCGTGGGCGTCATCGCCACGCCAGGCTTTTGGACCACTGTCGTCATCGCCAGGGCCTCACATGCAGTTCTTCTTGTTGTTGCTCATCACGTCCCCCAGGAGCTGCACGTTCTTCCCTTCGATCTTCACGTTCATCGAGCCCGGGCCGACGAACTCGGTGACGTCCTGCACGGATGCCGAGACGATGCCGCCGCCGGTGCCCTGGCTGGCGATATCGCCCTTGCTCTTGAAGGTGGCGCCCTTGATGGCGACCTTCTTTCCCTCGATCGTCACCGTGCTCGAGTAGCCGTCCGGCGAGTCGTCCGACTTGCCGATGTTCGGGAGCGGCGTCGGCACGAACGGCGCCGGGGGGCCCGGCATTTTGCAGACATTGGGCAGCGCGGCGACCTTGAGCCCCGAGCTCCCCTCCGTGACGGGCGTCTTCGGCGGATTGACGGTGACGGACATCAGGACATCCTTTCCTCGAGGTGCAGCACGACGGCGCCGCGTTTGCCGTTCTCGGAGCCGCACCAGATCATCGGGCGGCGGCCCGGCCCGGGAGAAGCGCCGCGCTGGGCGAAGCAGATGGGGAGGAGCGTGAGCAAGGGCGCCGTCGCGGCGCCGGTGTGCCCCCAACAGTCGGCGGGCGCGAAATAATCGATCACGTCGACGAACGCCCCCGTGGGGAGCCGGAGGATCGCATACGAGAGCTCGTGCTCGCGGTATCGCTCCCCGTCGATGTCGCAGTAGTGGGCGGTGATCGGCCCGCCGCCGCGCGAAGCCGCCTCGCGGAGCGCGTCTCCCAAGCCGACCCCGAGACAGATCGTCTTCGTGCCGAGGCGGTTCGGTTCGTCCGTCAGCACCGCGCACGCGACGGACGCGAGCCGCTTCTTGCGCTGCTGAGACGCGACGGCCGGGCTCGACACGGCGAGCATGCAGGCGCCTTCGCCGGGCGGGAAGCCCCAGCGGTTCTGGCTCGAGGCCACGCGCGAGGCTTGGTCGAGCGACTCGAGGAGGTCCGGATCGACCATCGAGTCGACACCGCCGACGATGCAGAGGGCGCTCGGATCGGCCGCGATCTGCGCGAGGGCTCGTTGGAGCGCCACCACGCCGGCGGCGTTGCCCTCGGTGTGCGGGTGCACGACCGCCTGGCATTTCCCGTTCAGGTGCTTGCCGAGGCGCGAACACAGATCACGCGACCTCTCTGCGGGGAACGTCGGGCCGATCTCCGGGAGCCCGAGGAAGACGAAGAGCCGCGTCGAGGCGGAGATCGTGAGCTCACCCAGCACCTCGTCGAGCGCACTCTCCGCGAGCACGCCCATGCGCTCCACGCGATCGATCTCGTCGATCGTCCCATCCATCGCAACGCGGAACGGCTCACCCGCCTTGTCGAGCATGAACGGGTGCTCGCGCACACGGCTGACCCCCGCGCGCACGGCCGCCGCAGACGATAGCGCGGTGAAGCCGAGCGGGGTGCGCGCGCCGACGGCGATGATCAGTCCCTCAGACATATTGTTTCTCGACGATGTCGGTGTAGTCGATGTCATCGATGTCGTGATGACAGGACAACGTCGAGTGCCAGACGAGGATCACGCGGGGGTGGTCGGGCTCCAGCACGACCGTGACCAGCTTCGCGCGGTGCTCGAAGCGGCGTCGACCGATGACCGTGGTGAACGCGAACGCCCGCCTCGGGAGCTGAAAGCGAAGGTGGCCGCCAGGGGTCATGTTCGTCACCGCGATCTCCTCGCCACCGCGCAGGTGGGGCTCGAACTGCTGGTCGGCAGGGGCGCATTGGAGGAAGCGGGGATCGTAGTCGTCGGGCAGGAGTGGCTTCTTCGTCTTGACCCACGCTGCGTCGTACGTGCCCTGGTACCGGATGCGTGGCTCCCAATAGCTGCAGAGCGCGCCGAACCCCGCCGGCCCGCCGTTCGTGCTGAGCAGCGGGTGCTCCACGCTCGGCAGCGGCTGGCCGTCCTTGTGCGCCTCGCTCGTGAAGAACCCAGTGCCCACGGGATTGTGGGGCTCGAGCCGATGTTTCGAGGGGTTCGGATCCCGCCGGTCGAACCCGCCATAGGCGCGTTCGTAGATGATCGGTGACGTCAAGAACGGCTCGGCCGGCGTCGCGCTCATCCCCGCGGCGTCCTTTCGCCACCGCCGCGTCCCTTTGACGATCAGCGACTTCGTCCCGCGGGGCGTCCTCAGGCTCACCTGCACCTCGGTCGCCGGGCGGCCGTGCGGGGCGTGCGCCGACGCGTTGAGGTAGAGATCCGTCAGCGGTTTTGCGGGGATGAGATCCTGCTCGTAGACGAGGCTGGACTCGCCCTGGACCCCTCGGTACTCGGGCAGGCTGATCGCGGGCACCTGCTCCTCCGCCTCGATGGTCTCGCCGTTGGGCTCGATCAGGAACGTGCCCTTGACGACCACGACCCAATGGCGCTCGCCCGTCTTGTCCACGACGATCGTACGATCGGCCTCGAAGGGCGTCTCGTTGTTGATCTCCCACATGATCGTCAGCTCCTCAGCGCTCGCCGCTGCCGGAACGCCGGGGCGCGAACCTCGAACAGCACTCCCCCCGGAGTGAGCAACGAGAGCTCGAGCGCCGCGGCCGCGCGCCGCGGCTGCGTCCCCGTTCGCAGGACCTCCTCGAGGTGATCCGGCGCGATGCGGTGGCCGAGCAGTCTCCGAACCCGCGGCGCGAACGTCCCCGAGGTCCGCTCCCATTGCGCGCGCAGCGCCTCGACGTTGGGCCACGCCAAGGGATGGTCCGGGTCCGGGGCCACGTCCTCGTCGTCTGGATTGTCCGTGGGGCCAGACTCGAAGCCCTTGGGAGCTGGTCCCGCGAGGTCGCCGGCCACCTCGATCCCGGTGATCCAGGTGAACGCCTCCGCCGCCAGTCGCGCGACGCTCGGATCGTCGAGGAGAGAGAGGAGCCACGGACAGAGCACAGAGTCCCCGAGGGCGCCCGCGCCGACGATCGCGACGCGGCGCGTTTCAGGTTGGTTCGCGAGCTCCTGGACCCAACCCGCTGCGGTGGTCGCGTCCGCGCGACGCACCGCGAGCGAGCACGCCGCCGTCGCGTCCTCGCCGCCAGCGGTCGCGATCTCCTGGAGCGCGCGCAGGGCGGCGGAGCGATCACCGAGCAACGTGGAAGCCCAGGCCGCCGCGAAGCGCACCCCCGCGCTCTCCGAGGCGATCTGGCGACGGACCTCCGGCAAGAGGTCTCTCCGCCCGAGCTCGCCAGCCGCGAGCAGGGCGCAACGCTGGACGCGCTCGTCCGGCGAGTCGATCGCGCGAGACAACGCCTCACCGGGATCCATCCTGTGCGCCGCACAGCCGGCGATGCCCAGGTAGTGCAGGGCCGGCGGACAGTCTGCGTCGAGGAGCCCCGGCAGAATGTCTGTCAGGCGCTCGGCGGGCGCCCAGCCGAGCCCCGCCGCGAGCGCATACGCGAGCCCCGGGATGGCCCCACCGAGGTCGAGAATGTCCGCGATCCCCTCGAGGTCGCCCCGCTCGACGGCGAGCACGGCCGAAGCGAACACCTCTCCCGCGTCCTCGTCGAGCGCGGCCTTGCTGATCTCCCAGCCGGCGTCACCCGCGACGCGCAGGCCATCCAGGTTCGCCTCGACGCGTTCGTCCAGGTGCTCGAGCCGCTTCAAGGTGTAACTCGGCAGACGTGTGGCGGCGTCGCGAAGCGACCAGAGCAGGGCCGCCTCCATCGCGTGATGCTCGACGATGCTCTCGTTGATCATCGGCGGTGGCCCTCAGTTGATGCCCACCTTGCTGCCCTTGATCGTCACGTCCCCCGAGCCCTCGACCTTCACGGTCCCCTCCGACTTGACCTGGATCTTGCTCCCCTCGACGACGACCGGTCCGCTGCCCTTCACCTTGATGTCCTTGCCGGAGACGGTGATGTTGCCGTTCTTCTCGACGTGGATCGTCGCGTCTCCGCACTGGATGGAGATCTCCTTGCCGGCGACCATAGCGATGGCCTGCCCGGCGTTCGTGGACTGGTCCTTCGTGACCTTGATCTCCTGACCGCCAGCGACCGTCGTGGTCTGTCCGCCTGCGACGTCGGTGGTTTGGTTGCCGCCGACGCTGGTCGTATGATCCGCGCCGACGATCGTGCTCATCACGGCGCCGACGTTGACCGAATAGGCCGCTCCGACGTTGAGATCGCTCGCAGCGCCCACGTTCTCCGTCTTGGCCGCGCCTACGTTCAGGGTCATCGCGATCACGATCGTCTCGTCGTGGCTCTTGCTCACGGTGATGGAGTGATTGCCTCCGATCGACGTGGTCTGATCGCTCGCCACCGTGACGTCGCGCGTCTTGCCGATCGTCAGGGACTCCACGCCGTCGATGGCCTCCGTGTGGTCCTTACCCACGTGTATGGTGGCGTTCCCGTCGATGTTCTCGGTGTGATCGTTGCCGACCTGGATGCTCTTGTCGTTGTCGACGGTCTCCGACTGGTCGTGCCCGACGTGCTTCGTGCGATCGTTGCCCACGTCGAGCGTCTCGTCGTGACCAATGACCTGCCCCTTGTCGTGCTCGATCTTGATGTTCCAGTCCTTCTGACCGTGGAGATAGATCTCCTCGCTCCCGGCTTTGTCCTCGAATCGAAGCTCGTTCGAACCGCCACCACCCGGCGAGGAGTTGCTCTTGATGGTGCTCTTGGTCTTCTCGCCCGGGAGGCTGTAGGGCGGGACGTTGGCGCCGTGGTACACGCGGCCGACGACGATCGGCCGATCCGGATCGCCCTCGAGGAAGTCCACGATCACCTCGTGCCCGACCCTGGGGATCCACATCGCCCCCCAGCCCGCGCCCGCCCAGAGCTGGCTCACGCGGATCCAGCACGAGCTCTTGTCGTCCTTCTTCCCGAGGCGATCCCAGTGGAAGTGCACCTTCACACGGCCGTGCTCGTCCGTATGAATCTCGTCCCCGCCCGCGCCCGTCACGATGGCCGTTTGGACGCCCTTGATCGTCGGCCGCGGGGTCTTGCGCTCCGGGCGAAAGGGCACGTCGCTCGGAATGCACTGGAACGCGTTGGTGTAGCTCGGTCCGCCCGAGCCTCCCGCCTCGCCCATCGTGACTTGCGTGCCGCGGTGCTTGATGCGCGTCAGCAGATACTCGCGGTTCTCCACGTAGCGCGAGTGG
>JAXLYP010000024.1:0-176616 GCA_046351395.1 Polyangiaceae bacterium | reverse complement strand
TGCGAGTGGCACGTGTAGCAACCCTCGCGGAGGTAGACGTCACGGCCCTCGATCTCGAGCGCCGTCGCGACCCGCGTCGCCTCTCCGCGCTTCTCGTGCGGCGTCACCACGACCGCGGGGACGATCTCCGCGATGCCACCCGCGAGCACGGCGAACACGGTGAGACCCGTGAAGATGAGCGCCCGTCCCTCGAGGAGGCGGTGCCACGTGCCTTCACCGCCGCGATCCGCGATCCAGTGGAGGAAGAGCGCGCCGCCGCCGACGATGAGCGTCGCGACCAACCAGATGGGCGTCGTCACCGCGTCGCCCGTGACGAAGAGCGCGCCGAGCGCGAGCACGGTGACCGCGAGGATGACGGGCTTGCCGAGCGCGAGGGCCGACCAGCGGACCTCCGCCGGCTGCGGCGCCACGACGACGACCGCCTCGGTTTCCACGGCGCGGCCCTGCTTCGCCGTCCGATAGAGGTTGTAAGCCATCATGCCCATGCCGGCGAAGTAGAGGAGTCCGCCGACGAGGCGCGTCGCGTACATCGGCTTCAGCGCGAGGACCGTCTCGATGAAGCTCGGGTAGGTGAGCGCTCCGCCCTGATCGACGGCCCGCCACATGAGGCCCTGGGTCACGCCGGACACCCACATCGACACGACGTAGAGGAGGATGCCGACGGTGCCGATCCAGAAGTGGGCGTTCGCGAGGCGCGTGGACCAGAGCTTGGTTCCGAAGAGCTTCGGGACGAGGAAGTAGAACATCCCGGCCGCCATGAAGCCGTTCCAGCCGAGCGCGCCGGCGTGGACGTGGCCGATGATCCAATCCGTGTAGTGCGCGAGCCCCGACACGGAGCGGATCGAGAGCAGCGGGCCCTCGAACGTCGCCATGCCGTAGAACGTGACGCCCGCCGCGAAGAACTTGAGGACCGGATCGGTGCGGACCTTGTGCCACGCGCCGCGGAGCGTGAAGAGGCCGTTGATCATGCCGCCCCAGCTCGGCGCCCACAGCATCACGCTGAAGACCATCCCGAGCGTCTGCGCCCACTCCGGCAGCGCCGTGTTGAGGAGGTGGTGCGGCCCCGCCCAGATGTAGACGAACACGAGCGCCCAGAAGTGGACGATGGAGAGGCGGTACGAGAAGACCGGCCGGTCCGCCGCCTTCGGCAAGAAGTAGTACATGAT
Source organism: Polyangiaceae bacterium (assembly GCA_046351395.1). GTDB lineage: Bacteria > Myxococcota_A > Polyangia > Polyangiales > Polyangiaceae > CAYYKK01. The sequence continues at coordinate 175,450 of JAXLYP010000024.1, read as the reverse complement.
GCCGAGGACGGGCGTCGTGAGGAAGAACGCGACCGCGTTGTGGCCGTACCACCATTGAACGAGCGCATCCTGCGCGCCGCCGAACACCGAGTAGCTCTTGAGCGGCCCGATCGGGATCACGAGCGAGTTCACGACGTGGAGGATCGCGACCGTGATGATCGTCGCGATGTAGAACCACACCGCCACGTAGAGGTGCTTCTCGGCCCTTCGCTTGAGCGTCCAGAAGAAGTTGATCGCGAAGACGATCCAGACGACCGCGATCGTCACGTCGATGGGCCACTCGAGCTCCGCGTACTCCTTGCCCTGCGTGAACCCGAGCGGGATGGTGATCGCGGCGGCGAGGATGATCGCCTGCCACCCGAAGAAGTGGATCTTCGAGAGCGCGTCCGACGCGAGGCGCGCCTTCACGAGGCGCTGCGTGGAGTAGTAGATGCCCGCGAAGATCATGTTCCCGACGAACGCGAAGATCGCCGCGTTCGTGTGGAGCGGCCGGAGCCGGCCGTAGGAGAACTCCTTGTGGACGTTGGCGCCGGGCAGCACGAGCTCGAGCGCGACCACCGCGCCGAGGAGCAGGGCGACGAGCGCCCAGCCGACGGACGCGCCGAGGAACCAGCGGACGATCCAGTCGTTGTAGACGATGGTGCGCCGCTCGGCGGGCTCGGTGGACCCGGCGTCCTTCGCGAGGATGTCCTTGCTCATTGCGCACCTCGCTTCTTGTCGTCCTCGAGCGGGAGCAGCGCGAGGTGACCACCATGTTGGTGGTCCCGCTGTTTCATGCTGTAGGCGAACAGCAGGATGGATCCGACGACGAGGGTGAGGCTCACGAACACCTGGAGGATCAGGACTTCCACGGCGAACCCTTTCGGCCGAGCGCGCGCAGGACGAGCGCGATCGATACGATCGAGGAGATCGGCATGAGCACCGCCGCGAGGAGTGGAGACATCCACCCGGCGTACGAGAGCCCGAGCGCGATCGCGTTGTAGGTGAACGCCCAGACCAAGTTGCCGCGAAGGGTGCGGCGCAGGGTCCGAGCGGCCACCAATCCAGCACGAACGGGGCCAAGCCCCGCCGAGAGGAGGAAGAAGTCCGAGCGCGCCGCGAGGAAGGTGCGGCCGACGGCGAGCGTCCCCGAGGCCGACGCGGCTCGGATGGCGAGGCCGTCGTTCATGCCGTCGCCGATCATCAACGTGTCGTCCCGGTCGAGTTCACGGATGAGCTCGGCTTTGTCTTCGGGGGAGCAGGAGGCGCGCACCCTTTGCGCGTCGACGCCGCATTTGCGGGCGACGTCGAGCGCGCGCTCGCGCGTGTCGCCGGTCGCGATCCACGCCTCGACCCCGTCGCTCGCGAGCTGTCGCACCTCCGCCGACGCGTCCGCCCGGAGCACCTCGATGGTGGAGAGCTCGGCGAGCAACCGATCGTCGCGCGCGAACGCGACGTCGCAACCCGTGGCCCCGAGCCACGTGGGGTTGCCGAGGCGATAGGTGTGTCCATCGAACGTCCCCACGACGCCCTTTCCCTCGATCTCCTCGACGTTCGTCCCGTTCGGCGAACGCCGGAGACCCTGGGCCGCCTGCGGGATGGCCTGGAGGATCGCCGCCGACTTCGGGTGCGAGCTGCGCGCGGCGAGCTCGTAGAGCGCGCGCTGATCGGCGAGCTCGAGCGCCGTGATCGCCGCCCGATCCTCGAGCTCGAGCGTCCCGGTCGTGAGCGTGCCGGTCTTGTCGAACACGACCCTCCGCACGCGCGCCGCGCGCTCCAAGAAGCTCGCGGAGCGCACGAGCATCCCTCGCTTGCGGAGCCCCGCGAGCACGAGCTCGTGCGCGATCGGGGAGGCGATCCCGAACGCGCACGGGCAGGTGACGACGAGGATCGCGACGGCGATCGAGAGCGCGCCGATCGGCGACGTGCCCGCCGCGAGGTGCGCGCCGAACCCTGCCGCCGCGGCGACGAGGACGAACACGACCCACACGCGCGCGAGGCGCGCTTCGAAGCGCGACTCGGTCTCTCCGTAGCGCTCCGCGGCGCGCGGTACGCGCAGCAGATCGAGCAGGCGCGAGGACGCGAACGCCTCCGTCGCCTCAGCGCACGGCCGATCGGCCGTGGTTCGCGGCGCCCGCTTGCACCGCGTCCCCAGCGCGGAACGCGCGCGGCTCGGACTCGCCGGTGATCCAGTCGAACGCCATCGACGCCGACGCGTCGAGCAGGCGCCCGGCGAGCGGGAGGACGTCCCCGGGAGCGACGAGCACGGTGTCTCCGGGAGCGATCTCGTGCACCCCCACGACCTCGACGCGATCGCCGCGCGCGCGATCGACCCGCCGCACGAGGAGCCCCTCGATGCCCGCGTCCTCGAGGAGCTCCGCGCGGTTCTTCTCGAGGACGCGCTCCCGGAGGAAGCGGCCGACGAGCATCAGCGTCGTGAAGACGACGAGCGTGTCGAAGTACGTCGCCTCGCCGTCGCCCCAGAAGAACGACGCGATCGATCCCGCGTAGCCGAGGATCAGCCCGAGCGCGATCGGCAGATCCATGTGGAGCACGCGCGCTCGGAGCGCGCGCGCCGCGGCGCGCACGAACACCGTGCCACCCACGCCGAACGCGGCGAGCGCGAGGCCGAGCTCGAGCCAACGGAAGAGGTGCTCGATCGCGCCCGTGCGGAGCCCCGCGTAGCGCGAGATCGCGAAGAGCATCGAGTTCATCGCGATCGCGACGCACACGCCCATCCGGAGGACGAGCCCGTCGCTCGCGCGCGCCTTGCCCTTGCGGCGCGGGCCGAGCCGGTACCCGAGGCGCGCGAGCAGCTCGACGAAGCCTCGAAGGTCGAAGGCGCGCTCGACGAGCAGATCGAGCGTGCCGAGCGCCGGGTTCAGATCCGCCCTCCCCGCGGATCCCGTGCGCCGGAAGGTCTCTTCGATGAGCCACACGCACGCGGTGCAGTGGAGTCCTTCGACGTCGAGCGCGAGCGGTGCGAGCTCTCGATCCTCCGCCGCGAGCCGCGCGCTCTCGACGTCGATCCAAGCGTCGTCCGCGAGCGGCCGCACCGCGTCGATGGCGGGCTGGCCTGCGCCCTGGCGCAGATCGTAGTAGCGCCCGAGATCCTGCGACCGGAGGAGCTCGAAGACCTGCGCGCAGCCCTCGCAGCAGAACTCGCCCGCGCTGGGGTTCTGGCAATGCCGGCAGCGGTGATCGTCCGCGGATCGGGCAGGTCCGACGTCCAGGGTGAGGGGAGGCGTGGCAGCGACCATCGGCCCGCCCAGATCAAGCGGTGTACCAAGCCCCAACCACGCTGGATGTCCCGTGGTTGGGGTGGACGGCGGACGGAGCTCCGCGCGCGCGAGTCGTCGGGCGGCCGCCCGCTCCTAAGGGCGGAGGTGCGGCGGACCGGACCGCCATGGACCGAGCGGCCCGGACATTGCTCGGTGAGCTCTCATGAAGACGAACCCCATCCGCCGCATCCTCGTCCCGACCGACTTCTCCCCGAACTCGCGGACTGCGCTCGATTGGGCGATGACCCTCGGACAGAAGTTCGACTCGGCGATCCGCGTGTTCCACGCGGGGGTGGTCCCGCCCGTGAGCTACGCGGACGTCGTCACGTGGCCCGTCGGCCCGATCGAGGACGCCGCGCGCAACGCGATGCAGACGCTCGTGACGGGCGCGTCGAAGGACTACCCTGGGATCGAAGGCGGGGTCCGGGTGGGCGTCGGCGCGGCGGACGAGATCCTCAAAGAGGCCGAGGATTGGAAGGCCGACCTCATCGTGATGGCGACGCATGGCCGCCGAGGCATCACGCGGTTCTTGATGGGCAGCGTCGCGGAGAACGTGTTGAGGCATTCCGCGACACCGGTGTTCGTCGTGCGACCGACGGAGTAGCGCGGCCCTGCGCGACCGGTCGCCGTCGATGGGACCGGTCGCGCGCGGTCGGTCTCTCCGATCGAATCATCGACGAGCGCGCCGAAGGCGCTCGCCCGCGACCGTTCCTTCGCCGAAGCCGACTGCGAGACGAGCCTGGAGCGGTCGAGTGGCTGCGGCGCCAGTGAGTCAGGAGCGCGTGCGCTCGCCACTCCCGAGGTGGCCACTCGCCCCTCGGTCGCAGTCGGTCCTGGCGTTCGCGACGGCGCGGGTCACTTCTTGGCCATCCCGTACTCGTGCAGGCGGTATTGGATGGTTCGCACGCTGATGTCGAGCAGCTCGGCGGCGCGCGCGGTCGAGCCGTCGACGGCCTCGAGCGTCTTCGTGATCGCGTAGCGCTCGATCTCCGCCATCGTCGCCCCTGGGATGCGGAGCGGTCCGAGCGTCTCGGGCGCGGCCTCGAACGGGAGATCGTCGGCGTCGAGCGGCCCGTCGTTCGCGAGCACGACGGCGCGCTCCATCGCGTTCTCGAGGGCGCGCACGTTCCCGGGCCAGCGCGAGCCGAGCAGCTTCTCGGTCGCTTTCGCGGTGAAGCCGTCGATGCGTTTGTGATTCTCCGCGGCGAACTTCCGAACGAAATGCTCCGCGAGCGCGATGATGTCGCCCCCACGCAGGCGGAGCGGCGGCATCTCGATGTGCACGACGTTGAGCCGGTAGAAGAGGTCCTCGCGGAACCGCCCCTGCGCGACGTCCGCCGCCAAATCCCGGTTCGTCGCGGCCACGAGCCGCACGTCCGCGGTCACGGTCTCGTTGCCACCGACGCGCTCGAACGTGCGCTCCTGGAGGAACCGGAGCAGCTTGATCTGCGTCGCGGGCTGAATCTCGCCGATCTCGTCGAGGAAGACCGTCCCCCCCTCCGCCTGTTCGAAGCGGCCGACCCTGCGCCGGTCCGCGCCCGTGAACGATCCCTTCTCGTGTCCGAAGAGCTCGCTCTCGAGGAGCGTCTCCGCGAGCGCCGCGCAGTGGAGCGTCACGAACGGCTTCGACGCGCGCGGGCCGAGCGCGTGGATGGCCCTCGCGAGCTCGCCCTTGCCGGTGCCGCTCTCTCCCGTGATGAGGACCGTCGCGCGCGACGACGCGACCTGGCGCGCCGTCCGGTAGACCTTCTGCATCACCGGACTCGCGCCGATGAGGCCCTGGAAGCCCTGAGATTCGCGCTCGCGCAGCTGGCGTCGCAGGTTCTCGGCTTCGAGCCGGAGCTCGTGTCCTTCGAGGACGCGCTCGATCACGACGAGCAGCGCGTCGAGATCCACGGGTTTGGTGAGGTAGTCCGCGGCGCCGGCGCGCATCGCCGTCACCGCCGCGCCGAGATCGTCGTGCGACGTCGCGATGATGACGGGCACCGCGTCCTGGAGCTTCCGCACGGACTCGAGCAGCTGCATGCCGTCGACGTTCGGCATCTGCAGATCCGAGACGATGACGTTCGGCGCGAACTCGCCCAGCGCCGTCAGCGCCTCGGCGCCGTCCGCGGCGGTGCTCGTGACGTATCCCTCGCTTTCCAGGAAGGCCTTGAGGTTCGCGAGCGCCGTCGGATCGTCGTCGACGAGGAGGACGCGAGGAGTCTGAGCATTTTTTCGTTTGGTCACGTGTTCTTCGGGAGTGGAACGCACAGGACGTTCGTCGTCGAGAGATGAACGACACCCCGAGAGACCGACCCGTGCCAGAGGGTCTCGAGCGCCCCCCGATCCGGCGCCGCGACGACCACGAGATCGGCCTGGTTCTCTCGCGCGAACGTCGCGACGCGATCGTCGACCTTCCCCCAGCCGACCTGCGTGACGGCCCTGAAGGCTCCCTCTCCGGGCAGCGATCCGAACGTGTCCGTGACCTCGCGGACCACGGCCGCCTCCACCTCGGGCTCGAGCGAGACGAGGTCCATGGGCCCGTGGATTCCGAAGCGCGCGTGCAGCGCGGGGGGCCACGCGAGGTGGAACGCGGTCACGTGGCACGGCCCGATCGCGCGGAGCCGCGCGAGGAACGTCGCGAGCGCCGCGTCCTTCGTCGTGAGGTCCACGCCCACGACCACCTTGAGCGGGGCTTCGTGCGTGAGCCAGGAGATGAGCCGCTGCGGCTCCCGCACGACGAGCACCGGCGACCGCGAGATCTTGCAGAGCTTCTCCGCGGAGCTCCCCACGAGCCAGCGCGCCGGGAACCGTCGACCGAGGAACCCCGTGACGACCCAGCGCGCGTGCCGGAGCGTGGCCGCGTCGGCGATGGCCGGCGCGACCGCACCCGACAGCATCGTGCACATCGCGACCGCTCCGAGCTTCCGCGCGTCCTCGGTGACGGCGCGGAGACGGTCCTCCTCCGACGTCTCGGCGAACGGGATGGAGGTGTTGCGCTCCTCACCCTCGCGGACGTGAACCACCTCGAGCGGTTCCTTGGTCGCGTGCGCCAAGTGCGCGGCGACTCGGCAGGCCTCGACGGCGGGTTCGGAGAAGTCGGTCGCGACAATGATCGTCATGGCTGGGCTCTAGGAGCATGGCTCGGGCCAGTCGCGTCGAACGAGAAGAGGAGGTCGTTCTTCTGCCCCCAAGACTCGCGGGTCCCCCACTTCGGGTTCCAGTCCGAGACCCAGTACACGTCGCCCCGCACGAGCTGATCGTCGCCGTTGCCCGTGCGGTCGGGCAGGCGCCGCATGTACTCCACCATCGCGTCGCGATAGGCGGAGTTCTGTCCGTAGTGCATGCGGTTGAAGTAGTCCGACCAGATTTGGTTGTAGCGGCAGCTCTGGACGTGCATCAGGTCGAAGTTCGGCGCCGTGAGCGAGAACGGGTCGAGGTGCCGACCGTCCTTCGTCACCGCGTCGACGACGATCGTGCCATCGTCCATCACGGGGTTCGGCGAGAACATGAACCACCCCTGGAGGAACCGGAGCTCCTGCGAGAGCGTCCTCAGGATCTCGGGCTGCGGCGAGAGCTTCAGGTGCGCGGTCTGGAGCGGGCCGGTCTGGTTCAACGAGGTGATGAGGTCGTTCCAGCGGTTCCGCGTGGACCAGAGCTCGACGAGGGCCTGGTTGACGGCGGCGATGAGCATCAGCGCGACGAGCCCCTCGCGCACGAGGAAGCTCGGGGCGCGACGGAGCCACGAGATCGCCGCCACGGGCTCCTCGAGGGTCGCGCGCGGCTCGTCCAGGCGAGGCCCGCGAGCGACGGACCGGAGATAGGCGTCGGCGAGGTGGCGCGGCCCCGGGACCGCGAGCAGCCACGCCGCGAGCGTCCCGAGCGGGGTCGCGCGGATCGCCTCGGCGAGCGCGCGGCTTCCGCCGACGATCTCCCCCGAGTCGCGGCGCAGGCCGAACGCGAGCGAGCGCTCGTCGCCCGTCTCGGGCTCCGTGAACGTGAGCAGCGCGAACCGGTCGAACCGGACCAGCAGCCGCGCGAGGGCGAGCGCGCGCAAGTTCTGCGCGTCGACGAACAGCGTGCGCGCCCGGTGCGTCCGGCGCATCGCCGAGATCGCGGACTCCCAGTCATGGCTCGAGAACATGACCGTCGAGAACACGCAGAGCGCCCAGGCGAACGGGCCGAGCACGAAGCTCGAGCCGAAGCCGATGTGGAGGAGGCAAATGAGGAAGATCGCGAGCCGTCGCATCCACTTCTTCGTGTCGAATCCCCGGACGACGACGCGCGGCAGGAGCACGCAGAACGCGATCGCGGCCTCCGCCGTGAGGACGAGGGGCGTCGCGATCTTGATGAGCCAGAAGGGCACGTGCGTCCGCAGCGCGGCCACGATCGGGGTCGCCATGCGGTCGTTGTAGAGGACGAAGTGGACGGCGGTCCCGTTGTGCCAAGCAGGGCCGGTCTTGTGGACGACGTTGAAGTAGTAGATCGCCCCGAATTGCAGCGAGATCGCGATGCCGACGAGCGAGACGAACGGCGAGATGCGCGCCGGATCGTCGAGCGAGGCGCGGTCGTTCAACGCCTCCACGGAGCCCTCGCGGCGCCGCCGGAGCGAGGTCCGGAGCGCGTCGAGGCTGAAGCGGTCGCCGAGCGGAAGGAACGCCGTCCACAGGAGGACGAGGTTCTGCACGACGTAGCCGCCGTTCTCGATGAGGAGGACGCGCCCGTTCATGCTCGTGACGAAGAGCAGGCTGAGCACCTGCCAGATCTTCGTCCGCCAGCCGACGAGGAGCATCGTGTACGTGAAGAGGATCACGCCCCAGAGCGCCCACAGCTCGGGCGCCTTCTGGAACGCGAGCAAGAGCGTGAAGTTCTGGGCCTGCGGGTGCGCGAGGACGACGGACGACGGCAGGACGCCGGTGTCCGAGAACATCGCGAGCCAGTCGGGGGTCCTCCGGAAGAGATCGAAGATCAAGTACACCGCGAGGCAGATCCGAGTGAGCCCGAGAGTCCTGCGATCGAACGTCAGGTAGGAGTCTCGGATGATGTCTCGGAACGTCTCGCGTCGTGGAGCCGTGGGCATGGGCCTGCGGCCTTTCAAGCGCGATGCCAAGCGCGGGCGGTCACCCGTCGGTCGCGACGACTCGACGAATCGGATGGTGTCGCACGGCCGCATCGTCGAGCGCGTCCGCGTACGCGCGGCAGACGTCGACCGTCGTGACGATCCCGAGCGCGCGACCGCGCACGCAAATGATGCACGCGCCGAAGCGCCCGTCGGCCATCGCGCGCACGACCTCACGGATGGGCGCGGTCGGCGCGTACGTCTCGCAGGGCCACATCGCCGCCCGTACCTCGACGCGGCTCGGATCCATGCCCTCGACGGCGCGCGCGAACAGCACATCGCGCTCGCTCAAGACACCGACCGCTTCGCCGCGCTCGGTCACGACCAGGTGGCGGACGCAGTGCTGACGAAATCGATCCTCCGCGTGCATGAGCGTCGCGCCCGCGTCGATCTCGAAGGGCGCGGGCGTCATGATGGTCGAGATGGGGGCGTCGCCGTTCATCGCTCGCTCCGAGGCCCGGTCGCGTACGAAGAGGCGCGCTGTCGGGCCGTCGCTCGGGGGATGAGCATCCCCGCTCGGTGCCCGAGCCAGCGCAGCACGTCGAGCGACGAGAGCACCCCACTCGCGGCGCCGTCCGCGTCGACGACGGCGAGGTGGTGCACCCCTTCGAACGACATGATTGCGGCGGCGCGCGCGACGGGCATCGTCGCGGGAGCCGTGATCACGGGGGAGCTCGCGATGTCCCCGGCGGTGGTCGTGTCCGAGGTCCGCTTCTCCACGAGATCGCGGAGGGTCACGATCCCGATGGGAGAGCGATGCTCGTCGAGCACGAGCAGGCAGCCGATCTGCTCCTCGACGAGGTAGCGCCGCGCGAGATCCACGGGGACGCGGGGTTCGAGCGCGACGAACGCCCGCGTCATGATCTCCCCGACCGAGGTGACGACGTCGCACGGTGTCCCCCCGCGATCGACGTGGCGAGGCACCGCGCTCGCCGTCGCGGCCGGCGCGTGCGCGCAGTCGACGATTTGCCCACCGAACCGCTCGTCCTGACTCGTCTCGAAGAAATGCGGGCAACGTTCGCAGCGCGAGAACGGGATCGCTCCCTTGTCGGGGCACTCGACCACGCGCTCCACGTGCTCGCGCTGATCCGCGGTGACGAAGACCCGCTCGTAGACGAACACCGGATCCATACTTCGGCCTCCTTGGGAGATTTCGGGAGCGCGCCGGGCGCTCGATTCAGCAGCGTCCCCTGTGCGCCGACCGGGGGCGGCTCGCCCACCGCGCGCCGGAGTGCCCTCAGCCCCCGCGAACCCTCACGGGTGCTTCTCCCCGCCCTCGAGGCGGGCCTCCTCGCGCACCACGAGGATCGATCGATCCGCGTGGTTCACGACGCGGGACGCCGTCGTCCCGATGATGCGATCGATGCGCCCGTACCCGTGCGCGCCGATGATCACCAGATCGACGTCCTCGCTCTTGGCCACCCACCCGATGGCGTCCCACGGCACGCCCGTCACGACCTGGGAGGTCCACTCGACGCCGGCCGGGATCGACGCTGCGAGCGACGCGAGCGACTCCTTCGCGCGCTTCTGGAGCTGCACTTCGAACTCCGCGGGGGACACTCGGACGAGATCGAGCGGTATGTCCACGTGGATCCCGATGACCCGGAGGAGGATCAACGAGGCGCCGAGCGCTTTCGCCATCATCACGCCGGCGTCGAGCACCGCCTTCTCCCGCTCCGACCCATCCAGCGCGACCAGCACCTTCTTCATCGAGACCTCCACGAGGTGCCTCAGTGCAACGGCGCGGCCAACGGAACGGATCGAGACAAAGAGCGCGAGAGCGCGGGGCCCGCCCGAAGGGATGGATGTGAACGGAGCTGCGTGGGCGCTGTTTCCGCGTTGGCTCGACCGGTCGGTCGGACTCCGCGCCGCTCGATGTCGCGCAAACGCTGCGTTCGCGCGCTCTCTTTGCGCGGCGCCCTCAGGGCCTCCAGCGACCCGTGAGGAGTGCGAGCAGGATGAGCAGCAGCGCGACGCCGATCGTCGGGGCGACCACCCAACCGACGACCGTCAGCCAGCCCCGCGAGAGGGATCGCCCGCCTCGGGCGTCGCAGCGGACGCAGATCGCCCATACGGTCGCGCCTCCCTCGGTGAGCACGCAGCAGTCCCCGCACACCGGCTCGCGGCAGCGCGCGCACGGGCCGACCGCCGCACCGCCGCACACGAGGCAGCGAGCGGGAGCACCTCCACCATCGACGGGGATGAGTCCGCCCGACACGTCAGCCCCCGCGCGATCGGCGAAGGCTCGGCCGCAGAGTGCGCGACGAGAGCGCGTGCACGTCGAGGTCGGACGCTGGGCCGAGCCCCGTCGACGAGACGCTCCGCGCCGGCGAGGGCGAGTCGATCATGGCGAGTGCGACGGCGAGAGACATCGCGATCAGGGTAGCCAAACGGGCACACTATCGTAGACCTTGGCGTGCACTCGAAACACCCCCGCGCCGATGAGGACCCGTGCTGAGCGGCTCCGTCGATCGCTCGGGCAACGCGTGGCTGCACCTCTCGATCGGGGGCGGATGAGCGGCAGAGCGCGCAGGCTCGGCTCGTTCGCGGCGGTGCACGACCTCGGGCTCCGTCGCGCGCTCCTCGACGAGGCGCTCGCCAGCGACGCCGCCGCGCTCGCGTCCGATCTCGAGGAGGTGTTCTCCGCCGCCGCGATGGGGGAGGGCCCGAGCCGCGACGCGGCGCTCGCCGTCGCGTCGTGGATCGGACGGGTGCTGGCGCGCGGAGATCGCGCCGCGCTCGCGCCCCTCCACGCCGCGGCTGCCTCTCTCGAACGACCGCTCGTGGCCGCGATCTTCGCGCCGCGACCCGCGGCTCGCGCGCTCGCGCGCCGCGGGCGGCTCGCCGAGGTCTGCATCCCCGCGCGGCGGAGCCTCGACCCTTTCGCCGCGGGCCCGCTCGGCCGAGGCGCACGAGGAGCGCCGCCGCTCGCCCACCGGCTGCGGGAGATGCTCGTCCACCGTCATCGCGAGCACCCCGATCCCATCTTCATCGGCCGCCTGCTCGACGCGCCCTGGATCCGGACGAGCGACGCCGTCGCCATCGCCGCGCGCCGCCCGACCTCGGAGGAAATCGCGCTGAGCGTGGCGACGCGCGATCGATTTTTCCGGGAGCCTCCCGTACGCCTCGCGATCGCCTCGAACCCCTTCAGCCCGCCCGAGCTCCGAGCGGCGCTCTCCGCGGCGATGCGCGTCGAGGAGCTCCGCGTACTTTGAGGAGCGCAGCGCCTCGTCGCTGTGCTCCTCGGATGACGAGGAGTCGTCTTCTCGGTGCTCGCTCCTCGGGTGCGCGCCTGCCACCCAAACTCCCGCGAATCCACCGCTGATTCAAACCGGTCGGTGCTCTAGCGGCGCGCGCGCTGCCGTGGGAAGGGTGCGCCATGCGGCTCGCCTCTCTCGCACATCTCGCGGTCGTGCTCACCGTGACGTCGGTCCTCGGCTGCGACGACACGAACCCGACGTCCTCCGCCGGCGGCTCGACCTCCGCCTCCACATCGACCTCGGTGACCGGCACCACCTCGGGCACCACGTCGAGCGTCGCGTCGTCGACGGGCGCGGGCATGGTGACGACGGACTTCACCGCCGGCGGCGATCGCCCGACGACCGTGTTCGTCCCCCCGAACTACGACGCAACGAAGCCCGCGCCCCTCCTCATCCTCCTCCATGGCTACACCGCGTCCGGCGCGATCCAGGAGGCGTACCTCAAGGTGAAGGCCGTCGCCCAGGCGCACGGGATGATCTACGCCCACCCGGACGGGACGAAGGAAGACAGCACCGCGAAGAACCAGTTCTGGAACGCGACGGACGCGTGCTGCAATTTCTACGGGAGCACGGTCGACGACTCGAAGTACCTCATCGACCTCGTCAACGAGATCAAAACGCGCGTGAACGTCGACCCGAAGCGCGTGTACTTCTTCGGTCACTCGAACGGCGGGTTCATGAGCCACCGGATGGCGTGCGACCACGCGGGCGACATCGCGGCGATCGCGAGCCTGGCGGGCGCGATGTACGACGACCCGTCGAACTGCAAGCCGAGCGAGCCTGTCGCCGTCCTCCAGATCCACGGCACCGCGGACGAGACGATCGCGTACGCGGGGGGCACGACGGTCACCACGTACCCGGGCGCGGTGGAGACCATCACCGATTGGGCCACGCTCGACGGATGTGCCCCGACGCCGGACACGTCGAAGCCCAACCTGGATCTCGAGGGCTCGCTGATGGGGGACGAGACGAAGGTCACCGCCTTCAACGGGTGCAAGGCCGGCGGCGCCGCGGAGCTCTGGACGATCGAAGGCGGCTCGCACGTCCCATCGATCAGCGCCACGTTCACCGAGACCGTGGTCCAGTTCCTCCTCGATCATCCGAAGCCCTGACCCGCGAGCGGCGGCGCCCAAGCGCGCGGCACGCGGAGCCCGAGCCCGAGTCAGAGCCTCCGGCGGCTGGGCGGTCCATGGACCACCCTGCCGGACCGTGCGTCGCGCCGATCTTCGCGAGATTCGAGGCGTCACGCGTGGTCGGGAGCTTGCACTGCATGTCCCGGCCGTATGCAGCTCCGCTCCTCCGACCCCGAGATCGCGCCTCCGCCATCGAGCCGCCGCGCGGCCGTGCGCGCGCGTGCGCCGCGCGACCTCGGCCGAATCGCGCCGCCTCCGCCGTCGAGCGTGGGCGCGCGATCGCCGAAGGTCCCGCCCGTGCACATGGCCTCGCTCGTCACCACGGCGCAGAACTGGCCGCTCGTGCCGAACCCGAGCTCGAAGCCCGTCGTGAGCGCCGCGGTCGAGAAAGCTGCGGCGAAGCAGCCTCGAATGTCGATCGACGTGGAGCTCGACTTCGACGAGATCTCCGAACCCGCGCCGCTCCCGCCCGTCGTCATCCAGTTCGGGAAGACGCCCGCTCCCGTGATCCCATCGATGCCGAAGCGCGACGACGCGCTCGCGAAGGTACCGGCTGCCGCGCTCGAGGCCGAGCCCCCGCCCGCGCCCGAGCCGCGCCGGCGGCCCCCGTTCGCCGTCGGTTTCCTGTGTCTCCTCTCGGTCGCTGGATCGATCGCGATCGTCGTGTTGAAGCTCGCGTCCTGATCGCTATCCTCCCCACGCGATGGGGAGGTTCGTGCGCGACATCGAAGCGATCCCCGAGCGCCACTCGGTGAACCGCTTCACGCGCTCGCGCGTCGTCACGCCGGGCGTGCCCGCCCAGCGCCTCCTCTACGAGTGCGAGGTCGAGGGCACGAAGGTACGCATCGCGGCCCGCTCGAAGGCGGACGATCCGTCGACCACGGTTCTGCGCGAGAAGTCCTTCGACACGGAGGACCAGGCGACGCTCTTCGCCTGGAAGGAGACGCACCGCCGGCTCCGGAGGGGCTACCGGCACGTCGGCAGGAGCCGGCTGCTCGACGAGAGCGAGCCGCCCCCGTGGATCCTGATCGAGGAGCTCTTCGAGTCGGGGGCCGACGACTTCCTCCCGCGGCTCCTCCGCTTCGACGACGAGCCGCGCCTCGCGCGCCTCGCGCCGCGCTGGCTGACGGACCCGCGTCCCTGGGCGCGGCGCGCGCTCCTCGCGTACATCGACGATGGGTGCGACCGATGGGGTCACCGCGGCCTCGTGAAGCGCCTCTTCCAGGGCGCGGAGGCCGCGCAAGACGACGAGCTCATGGGGCACTTCCTCGTCGCCTTCGATCGACTCATCGTGCGGATCTTCGGGGATCGAAAGCGCCCCGCGTCGCGCGGCACGGCGGGGCGGAGGCCGCGCCCGGCGGGTCTCGTCGTCCTCTCCGATCCCTTCGTTCGCCTGCGCGCCGCGCGCCGCGGAGATCCTTCGAAGAGCAAGAAGACGGGCCGCCCCGAGCGGTTCGCGAGGCCCACCCGCCGCTACCTCGCGAGGCGCGCGTGGCGGTACTTCCGCGTGCTCGGCTACCGCGATCCGAAGCGCTACGGGACCGCGATCCGCGGCGCGCTCCGGCTCTACGAGGACGCGTCGCTCCGCACGCCGCTTCGGCTCCTCGATGCCTGGGGGCTCTTGCACGCGCTCTTCCACGAGTCGGAGGTCCTCCGCTGGGGCTCGAAGGTCATCGACGTGGAGACGGGGCGGACGCTCGCGGAGCTCGTGCCGTCGCCACGCTTTCCCGCGGCGTGGGAGGGCGCTTTCGACGAGATCGTCGTCCTCCTCGCGACCGCTCGGAGCCGCACCGTGCGCGGCGTCGTCGCGAAGATCCTCGAGGACAAGTACTCCGCGGAGCTGCGCGCGATGAGCGTGCGCGAGCTCCTCCTGTTGCTCGAGAGCGAGCACGAGGAAGCGCAGCGGCTCGGCATCCTGCTCCTCGCGACCGCGCGCGGGGGCGCGGCGCTCGCCGTCGACGACTGGCTCCGGCTCCTCCGCGTCCCGAACGTGGACGTGACGACGGCCGTCGTGAGCGCCCTCCGCGCGCACCTCGACCCCTCGCGGCTCGGGCTCGCAGAGCGGATCGACCTCGCGATGGCGCGCGTCGCGCGGGTCGCCGAGCTCGGCGCAGAGTGGCTCGCGCAGCCGGCCCCCACTCGGGACGACGTGCCCGCGCTCCTCCGCCTCCGCGACGCGCCCGTCCCCAGCGTGCGCGCGCGCTCACTCGATCTCCTCCGCGCGCTCATCGAGCGCGACGGCGCGAAGAGCGAGTGGATCCGCGAGCTCGTGGACGCGCGCCTCGCGGACGCGCGCGCGCTCGGCCTCGCGCTGCTCGAGAAAGAGGCTCGGCACCGCGACGATCCGGCGCTCTTCCTCGCGCTCGTGGAGTCGCCGTTCGCGGACGTTCAGGCGTACGCGGTCCGGGAGGCGGAGCGGTGGCTCGCGCGCGCGCCGGCTTCCACGGATCTGAGGAGCCTCTGGGCGACGCTGGTGCTCTCGGCGAACCGCGGCTCCCGCGAGAAGCTCACCGCCCTGCGTCAGATCGTGGGGGTCATGGATCGCGGCGCGGCGGACGATCTCGTGCCTCTCCTCGCGGTCGCGCTTCGAAGTGTGCGCGGCCCCGAGCGGCTCGCGGCCTTGTCCGCGGTCGCGTCCGCGGCCGTCCGCAACCCGTCCGTCCGCCGCGCGCTCGCGCAGGCGGCGCCCGAGCTCGCGATCGGGGAGGTGGTGTCCCAGTGAGGGTGGATCTTCGTTACTTCGGGTCGAGCGGCGTGCGCTCCGTCGCGGGTGGCGAGGCGCTCGCGTTCTCCCCGAACCTCGCGCGCGAGGAGGTGTTCTTCGACGCGGAGCTCGCGCACCCCCTCCGCTACCGCGAGGCGATGTCGGCGCTCCACGCGGTCGTCGTCGGCGACGCGCGCTACAAGAAGCGCGACAAGAGCGCGTACGAGGCGTGGAAACGGGAGAAGGCCCGGGAGGACGCCGACCTCCGCAAGGCGATCTACGATCGGACGAGGGAGGAGCGCTCCGGGCTCGGAGAGGTCCCGCGGGATCTCGAGCTCCAGTTCCGAACGAAGCACGCGCTCTACTGGCGCGAGCGAAGGCGCTGGGCGAGCGAGCTCCTGAGCTCGGACCCGGCGCTCTTCCGCGCGCTCGTGCCGTGCGATCCCGTCGTCACGGTCGCGCCGGACGTCGTGTTCTTCGAGTGCTTTGCGAAGGACGAGTCGGCTTATGGCTGCCTCACCGTGGATCGCGACGCGTTCCGCGGCGCGGATCGGGCGCGCCTCGGGACGACGAACGTCGACTACTCGCTCGCGCTCTTCGATCACTTCCAGTCGCTGAGGAGCTACCGGTCGACGCGCCTCCAGGTCGACCCGGCCGGCTTCACCGTCAAGACGGAGGGCAACCCGGACGTGCGCGAGGAGAAGATCGACCTGCCGCCCTCCTGGCTGCGCGGGTTCGGACAGATCCAAGCCGCGATGGCGATCCCCGCGCGGCGCGTCTCCCTCTCGACGGACGTCGTCTACAACATCGTCGCGTTCCTCAAGCGCCACCGCGAGCGGACGGGGCCGCGGAGCCTCCGCTTCGAGCTCGTCCCCGGTGAGCGCCCGCGCGTGATCCTCGAGCCGTGGGAGACCGTCCTGGTCTCTCACGGCGCGCGCTACGAAGGCCCGACCCGCGAGTCGATCCGGGTCTGGGGGCGCCGCCGCCTCGCCGCGTTCGCCCGCACCCTCCCGCTCGCGCACGGCTACGAGGTGCGCCTGCTCGGCACGGGCCTGCCGAGCATCTGGGTCGCGGATCTCGGGGAGATGAAGATGGTCCTCGCGCTCAGCGGGTGGACCGCGAACGACTGGACGAGCGGCACGAGCCTCGAGCACCACTTCGGGGACGTGCAGGTGGACGCGGGCCTCGTCGAGTCCGTCGCGCGGCTCTTCATCGACCGTCGCGCCGCGACGCACGCGGAGCTCCTCTCCGTCGCGCGCGGGAGCGCGCGCGTCATGGAGGCGTGCCTCGTCGCGCTCGCGAAGCGGGGGCAGCTCCTCTACGACTTCGCGCACCGGGTGCACCGCTATCGGCCCATCCTGCCCGTCGCGCTCAGCGAGAAGCTCCTCGGCCCGGAGCCGGAGGAGATCGTCGAAGGCCGGAGGCTCCTCCGCGCGGGCGCGGTCCGGGTCGCGACGCGCGAGCGGCTCCCCACGGGGTGGCTCGTGCGCGCGAGCGTGGGCGGACAGCCCTGCGAGGCGATCATCGACGCGGACGGCGCGCTGAAGAGGGCCGAGTGCAGCTGCTCCCATTTCTTCAAGAGCGGCCTCCGGCGCGGCCCCTGTCGTCATTTGTTCGCGGTGCGCGGCGCCGTGGAGCGCGATATCGCGCTCCCCTCGACGGGCGAGGTCGTGCTCCAATGATTTGCCCCCCGAGAGAGGCTCGGACGCACGAGCCCATGCAGTCTCCGCGGCGCTCCGCCGCGGTGGAGGAATCCCAGACATTCGTACCCACGGCCGATGTTCTTTTGATCGAGTCGACCCTGCACCGTCCCACCAAGGCGACGGTGAACGTCTCAGACGTTTGCAGGGTCGACTCGATCTTCGTGATCGGCCGCGGTCCTTCGCACGAAGTCGAGCTGTCCGGGCCTCTCTCGGGGGGTAAAGTCCAGTGACCTTCTGGGGGAAGGTGAAGCGCCTGCTCGGAATGAGCGGCCCCGATCCGGACGCGCCGGATCCGCCCGCGCCGTCGGCCGATGCCGCACCCCGCGCCGCGCGAGCTCCCGCGCGGGCGGCGCCGTCCGCGCCGATGGGGAGCGCGGCCGCGTCCCCGGCGCGCGCGCCGTCGTCGGCGAACGCGCCCTCGACACCCTACCGGTCGGGCGGCGCGGCGCCCCCTCGGGGGCTGCCCGACCCGTACAAGGCCTCGGACATCCTCGGCCTGAGCGCGGCGGAGACACGCAAGCGCTCGCTCAAGATCAACCCGTACAAGACCGCCTGGATCGGTCGCGTCGACACCATCCCGCCGCAGAGCGACGAGCGCACCGCCCTCATCGATCGCGGGCTCATCCTTCGCGGGTTCCTCACGGAGGAGGAGATCACCGAGATCCACCGCGTGGGCGACGCATGGCTGAAATTCAAGGACGCGCACCGCGTCGCGGAGGCCAAGGCCGCGAAGACCGTGGAGGCGCTCCTCGAGAGCGAGCGGAAGGAGCGCGCCGCGCTCCGCGCCAAGAAGAAGGCGGAAGCGGAGGCGAGGCGCGCCGAGCGAGCGCGGGCGGTCGCCGTCCGTCGGGCCACGGACATCGTCTATCTGGGGCGAGGAGTGAGCGCGCGGCTCTCGGACCGCACGTCGGACGTGCCGAAGCTCACGGAGGCCGGGATCCCCGTGCTGTCCACACCGGCGGACGTCGCCCGCGCGCTCGCGCTCGAGATCCCCGCGCTCCGGCACCTCGCGTTCCACGCCCTCGCGCCGGAGCGCCCCCACTATGTCTACTTCGAGGTCCCGAAGCGCTCGGGCGGCAAGCGCCTGCTCGCGTCGCCGCACGCGCGCCTCCGCGCGGCACAGGCTTTCATCGCGGAGCAGATCCTCGACAAGCAGCCCTTCGGCGCCTCCGCGCACGGGTTCGTGCGGGGGCGCTCGACCGTCACCAACGCGCGGCCCCACGTGGGCCAGGGGTTCGTCGTGAACCTCGATTTGAAGGACTTCTTCCCGTCGATTGTCTTCCCTCGCGTGCGCGGGTTGTTCCAATCGATGGGATATTCGCCCGCCGTCTCGACGCTCCTCGCGCTCCTCACGACGGAGCCGCCGCGCGTCCGCGCCGAGCTCGACGGGAAGGTCCATTGGGTGGCCGCCGGGGAGCGAGGCTTGCCCCAGGGCGCGTGCACGAGCCCCGCCCTCTCGAACCTCGCCGCGCGCAAGCTCGACAAGCGACTGTCTGGTCTCGCGCGAAAGCTCGGCCTCGCGTACACCCGCTACGCGGACGATCTCACGTTCAGCGGCCCCTCGGACAGACAATCCATGGCGGGCTGGCTCATCGCGCGCGTCCGCCACATCGTGAAGGAGGAGGGCTTCACGATCAACGAGGCGAAGGGCCGCGTGCAGCGGAAAAAGGCTCGGCGCGAGGTCACCGGCATCGTCGTGAACGACAAGCCCGGCGTCCCTCGGGAGGAGGTGAGGGCGCTCCGCGCGATCCTCCACGGCGCGAAGAGCACCGGCTTGGACGCTCAGAACCGCGACGGGCGGGCGAACTTTCGAGAGCACGTGCGAGGCCGCATCGCCTACGTCTCGATGGTCGATCCGGACAAGGGCGCGAAGCTCCGGGCCGCGTTCGACGCGCTCCCGCGTTGAGCTCCGGCTTTCGGCCGGGGTGTCGCTCCGCGCGTCGAGGCTCGAGGACAGTCCCGCGGTGAAGGCGGCCGCCGCGAACACGGGCGCGAGCTCGCAGAGCTCCGGGCGTTCCTCCCCACCCAGCGCCTCGACGTCCGGTGCGTGCGTGTGGAGGCAGGGCTCCGCCGTTGACTCGACCCCGCGCGCGAGTTAGCCCGAATCGTGCCGATGGACGCCGATGAGCTCGCGAACGCGCTGTACGAGGTAGCGGTGCCGGTGGCGAAGGGATCGGCGCTCGGCACTCGGCCGGAAGGCGTGCCGCCCCTCACTCCCGCACAGGAGGAGTGGGTCCGAGCGGTCGTGGCGCGCGCTGAGCGTGCCGCGGCGATCGAGGCGATTTCGCGTGTGCTCGGAGCTCTGGACGGGGCGGTCCCGAGCCACCAATTCTGGGGGACGTTCCAGCTCCTCTACGACGACGAGCCCGTCCGCCACGGCACGGAGCTAGAGAGCGCGTTTCGGACCCGCGCCCAGTCGCCGCGCCGCGGATAGTCGTTCGCCGGCGCCGGCTGACCCGCCCCGCGCAGTTCTGGGTTCTCGGCGCGCCTCAGCGGCCGGGGTCGGACGCGCGAGGCGACTGCGGATGATCCAGCACCTCCCGCACTCGCCGACGGAGCG
Source organism: Polyangiaceae bacterium (assembly GCA_046351395.1). Classification (GTDB taxonomy): domain Bacteria; phylum Myxococcota_A; class Polyangia; order Polyangiales; family Polyangiaceae; genus CAYYKK01. The sequence continues at coordinate 155,729 of JAXLYP010000024.1, read as the reverse complement.
ACTCGGGGGTGAAGGGCTTCTGCATGTAGGCGACGCCCGAGTCGAGGACACCGTGCCGGACGATGCTGTCGTCGGTGTAGCCGGACATGCAGAGCACCTTCATCCCCGGCCTCGTGGACGCGAGGCGCTTCGCGAGCTCGGGGCCGCTCATGTGGGGCATGACCACGTCGGTCAGCAACAGATCGATCGTCTCGGGGTGACTCTCGCAGAGGAGGAGCGCCTCGCCCGCGTGCTGCGCAGAAATGACTCGGTACCCCTGCCGCCGGAGGATGCTGAGCGCGATGGTGCGCACCTGCTCCTCGTCCTCGACGAGGAGGATCGTCTCGGTGCCCTTGAGGGTCGTCGGCGCCGGGCGCACGCGCGCGACGTCCACCGCGGCGTCCACCCTCGGCAGGTAGACCTTGAACGTCGAACCCTTGTTCGGCTCGCTGTAGACCCAGACACTCCCGCCGCTCTGGCGGACGGTGCCGAACACGGTCGCGAGGCCGAGCCCCGTGCCCTTCCCCTTCTCCTTGGTCGTGAAGAACGGCTCGAAGATGCGGGATTGGATCGCCTTGTCCATCCCGATCCCCGTGTCCGTGATCGCGAGCATGACATAGCGCCCGGGCGCCACCGGCCCGTGGTTCGCGACGTACTCGTCGTCGAGCTCGACGTCCGCGGTCTCGATGGTGAGCTTGCCGCCCGTCGGCATCGCGTCGCGCGCGTTGACCACGAGGTTCAGCACGACTTGCTCGACCTGTGTCCGATCGGCGCGCACGCGGCCGGTCGACCGACCCGTCAGGGACACGAGCTCGACGTCCTCCCCGAGGATGCGCTGGAGCATCTTGTCCATGCCTCGGAGCACCTCGTCCAGATCCAGGACCTTGGGCTCGAGCACCTGCTGTCGACTGAAGAGGAGGAGCTGGTTCGTGAGGCCCGCTGCGCGCTTCGCCGCCGTCCGGATCTCCTCGATGTCAGCCCGCATGGGGTCGGCCGGGCCCAGGTCGCCGAGGACGAGCTCTGCGTGCCCGAGGATGACGGACAGGATGTTGTTGAAGTCGTGCGCGACGCCGCCCGCGAGCCTCCCCACCGCTTCCATCTTCTGCGCTTGTCGGAACTGCTCCTCGCTCTGGCGCAGCGCCTCCTCGGCCCGCTTGCGCGCCGCCTCCGCCTGCTTTCTCTCCGTCAGATCCGCCATGAACGCGATGGCCTTCGAGTGCTCGAGGCTCGCGACGCCCACGACGGCGGGGAATCGGCTCCCGTCCTTTCGGAGCGATTCGGTCTCCCATGCGGGCGCAGCGCCGAAGGTCTGGAGCTGCTCGACCGCGCGCGCCGTGAGGTGCGCGAACTCGGGGGGCGTCAGATCCGACCATCGCACCGCGCCGTCGATCAACTCTTCGCGGGAGTACCCGATCATCTGCAGGTACGCGTCGTTCGCTTCGAGGATGCCCCCCTCCAGATCGGCGACGACGATCCCGATGATCCCGGACTCCGAGAGCCTCCGAAACCGGGCCTGGCTCTCGAGCAGCGCGTCCTCTGCCTTCCGCCTCCCGTGGCGCTCCGAGCACTCGCGGAGCTCGCGCTCCACCGCGGGCACCAGCCGGCCGAGTTGGTCCTTGAGGACGTAGTCGTGCGCGCCCGCGCGCATCGCGGCGACGGCCATGTCCTCGCCGATCTTCCCGGAGACGATGATGAACGGGACGTCGAGCTGACGCTCCTTCACGAGCCCGAGGGCCGCCGGCGCCGTGAAGCTCGGCATCGACCAGTCGGAGATGACGAGGTCCCACGCCCTGCGCCCGAGCGCGGCGCGCATCGCGTCCGCGGTCTCGACGCGCTCGAACTCGATCATCCGCCCCGTCTTGCGGAGCTCGTGAACGATGAGCTTCGCGTCCACCGGCGAGTCCTCGATGAGCAAGACCGTGAGCGGCGCGCTCACGCGCCCCCCTTCGAACGTGGCGCGGTCTCGTTCAACTGGAGCCAGAAGAGGCCGAGGGTGTTCGCGGCCCTGGCGAATTCGGCAAAATCCACGGGCTTGCGAACGTACGCGTTCGCCCCGAGCGCGTAGCTCCGGAGGACGTCCTCGTCCTCCTTCGACGCCGTGAGCATGACGACCGGCAGGTGCCGCGTGCGCGCGTCCGCACGGAGGCGGCGGAGCACCTCGAGCCCGTCGACCTTGGGGAGCTTCAGGTCGAGCAGGACGATGGCCGGCGACGTCTCCGGTGGTCGGTTCGCGTACGCGCCCTCCGAGAACAGAAAATCGAGGGCCGCCGCCCCGTCCCGGACGACGATGACCTCGTTCGCGACGCTGCATTTCTTGAATGCGAGCAGCGTGAGCTTCTCGTCGCTCGGATTGTCTTCGACGAGCAGGATCAGGGTGCTCATGAGGAGGCATCTCTCTTCGGGAACGTGAAGTGGAACGTCGCTCCGCCGTCCACGGCGCCCTCCGCCCAGACGCGGCCCCCGTGGCGATGGACGATGCGCTGCACGGTCGCGAGGCCTATGCCGGTGCCGTGAAACTCCGCGGTCCCGTGGAGGCGTTGGAATGGAGCGAACAGTTTGTTCGCGTACGCCATGTCGAACCCGGCCCCATTGTCTCGAACGAAGTGGGCGCGCGCCCCTTGGATCGTGTCCGCGCCCACCTCGATCCGCGCCTTCTCGCGCTTGCTCGTGAACTTCCACGCGTTCTCGAGGAGGTTCTCGAGGAGCGCGCGCGCGAGCCGCGGGTCGACGTCGGCGCGCAAGTCGTCCGCGATGGTCACGTCGACGTCCCGCTCCGGCTCGGACGCTCGGAGGCGCGCGATCACGTCGCGCGCGATGGCAGACAGTTCGACGTCTTCGATCCGGAGCTCGCTGCGCGTCAGCCGAGCGAGGGACAAAAGCGCGTCGATGAGCTCGCCCATCTTCTTCGCGTTGAGCAGGATCTCGCGCAGCCAATCCTGCGCCTCCTCGTCCAACTTGTCGCTGCACGTGTCCACGAGGACCTGCGCGAAGCCGTTCATTCCTCGGAGCGGCGCGCGCAGGTCGTGCGCGACCGAGTAGCTGAACGCCTCGAGCTCCCGATTGGCCGACTCGGCGGTGTCCCTGGCGCGCTCGAGCGCGTCCTCGATGCGTCGCCGCTCGGTGACGTCCCGAATGACGGCGGACGCTCCGATCACCTTGCCGAGGCTGTTCTCGACGCCGGCCGTCCCGACGGAGACGTACACCTCGCGGCCGTCCTTGTGGAGGCGCACCGAGTCGAACGGCTCGATGAGCTCGCCCTTCCCGATGCGGGTGAAGAGGGCGGGCATCTCGGTTTCCCGACCGCTCGGGACGAGCACGGACAGCGGCTTGCCGACGATCTCCTCCGCGGAGTAGCCGAACATCCGCGTCGCGCCCGGGTTCCAGCTCGTGATGATCCCATCGAGCGAGGCGCCCATGATCGCGTCGGTCGAGGAGTTCACGATCGCCGCGAGCCTCGCGCGCTGCTCGTCCGCGAGCCGTCGCTCGGTGACGTCTCGGATCGCTCCCGACACCAGGATCCCTCGCTCCGTCTGGAGCGGGCTCAGGCTGATCTCGACGGGGAACTCGGTGCCGTCGCTCCGTAGCCCGTAGAGCTCCATCTGCGCCCCCATCGGGCGCGTGCGAGGGCTCGCGAAGTAGTTGGCGCGGTGCCGGGGGTGCGCTTCGCGAAAGCGTTCGGGGACGAGCACCTCCACGGGTTGGTCGAGGAGCTCGGCGCGGGTGCACCGAAACAGGCGCTCCGTCTGCGCGTTGACGAGCGAGATCGCGCCGCGCCCGTCGACGATCACCATCGCGTCGGGCGCGGCCTCGAGGAGGCCGCGAAACATCGCCTCGGCGCGTCGCTCCGTGTCCCTCGCTCGGATCCAAAGGTGCACCAGGGCCGCGAGCGTGACGAGGCTCACGGCGAGGAGCGTGCGGTTCGCCCACGCGTCCCGGAGGTCGGTCTCCGAGCCGCGATCGATGCCCCACGCGCCCGCGACGATCGTCAGCGCGACGGCCGCCGCGGTGGTGGCCCAAACCACCCTCGGAGAGCGCGAGAGCGTGCAGAGCGAGATCGGGAACGTGAACAGGAGCGAGCCCACCAGCGACGCGGACGTCGACACGTCGAGCAGCGCGACGAGCAACGTCGCGAGCGCGATCCCCGGCACGATTGCGCGGTTCAGGAGTCGGCGCGTCGCGGCGCTCGAGCGCTCCTGCCGCGGCTCCGCGTCCCCACTCCTCGTGGTCTCCCCCGATTCCCCCGCCATGCGTCGCGCAGACAAACTAGCAGCTCGACGCGCGCCTCTCCTCTAGGGTGTCCCCTAGGATTGGCTGCTTCGCGCTCGTGCTGTCGAGGTTGGATCGCGAGCCGCGATCAGCGAAACGGATCGATCCCCTCGACGAGCCGCTTCTCCATCCGCCCCGCGTCGACGAGCCGTCGACCGTCGACCTCGATCGTCTGCTTCCTCCCGAGGAGGACGAGCTGAACCGCGGCCTCGTAGGGAGCCTTGGTGTGCGCCTGATCCGCGAAGCCGAGGGAGAGGTTCACCCCGGGGAGCAGCATGTCTTGCCGGTCACTCCCGATCTCGCTCCGCGCCAAATAGTTCGTCGGGAACACGACGAGCCCGACCCGGCCCGCGTGCGTGTGGCTCGCGAGGTAGTTGTCCACGGTCGACCTCACCGCAGGCTCCACCGCGTCGTGATCCACGACGCGCCCCGATTGGAAGCGGACGCGCACGGGCGCGCGCCGCAGCGTCGCGCGATCGACGTCCCCCTTTGGGCCGAAGATCGCGCGATCGACGACGACGAGACCGTTCACGCGCGCGGGGTGCGTGTACACGTAGCCCGCGGGCAGGTTCTCGCTCGCTCCCCGCTCCGGCCTCCCGCTCGAGAGCCGCAGCGGGTGGTGGAGCGACAATTGGATCTCGAGATCCGTCCCGCTCTCGCTCGTGACACGGACCACGCTCGGCGCCGCGAGCGCCTGGACCATGCGCTCGTTCACGGTCGCGAGGAGCTCGGGATCCGCGCGCACGCTCTGCGCGAGGAGCTTGTCGTCCACTTGGAGCAGATAGAGGAGTCGGGCGCCCATCGACTCGGCGACCGTCGCGACGGCGAGCGAGAGCGTCTGGGGAGGGCGCGCGGGCGCGATGAACACCACCGCGCTCGCGCCCTGGAGGAGCGGGACGAGCGCCGCCTTGAAGCCGTCCACGGTCTCGTCGCGATCGAGCGCGTCGAGAGGGACGCGCACGAGCGGGGCGTTCTCGTCCGCGATCGCTCGCTCGAGGAGCCGCGCGAGCCCGCCCGCTTTGAACGTGAGCAGGTGCACGCGCTCCCCGACCGCGGGTCGCAGACATTGGCGCACGACGTTCGTCGCGCCGCGGATCGCGTTCTCGATGTCGGCGACCGCGATCGCCGTCGACGAGCTCGGGCGCGGCGGCGGGATGGTGGTCCCTGGCGCGGAGCCGCGCGGCGGCGGGATGGAGCTCGCGGGGGAGGCGGCGCCGGGACTCGACGCTGGCGGGGGAGGTGCCCTCGATGGCACCGGCTTCCTGCGCTCGTCGTGGCTCACGAGGTCGAGCGTCGCAGAGCGCGGGACGCGAATAAATGCCTGTGGCTCGTACACCCACGGACCGGGCCCGAAGCGAGCCGTCGTAGCTCCGCGGCGGAAGGGCCAGAGCGGGCCTGACGGGGGAGAACACGCTCGTTCGCCGGAAAACCGACAGGCCCCCCTCTGGCTGTGGTACCTGCCCGCTAGCATCTGGATGTCGGTTGGCAACCCAAGCGAGATCAAAGAAGTGGGAATGAGGAGGGATCACGTGGCGCGTCGTGTCCTTTGTTCGGCGGTGTTCAAGGTGATTTTGGCGGCAACCCCGGCGCTCGCAGCGCTCGTCACGGCCGAGCCCGCGCTCGCCGGGCAGGGGCAAGGGGTGCTCGTCGGGAGCGTGGTGGACGGGGCGTCCAAGAAGCCCGTCGCGGACGTCATCATCACGATCACGTCGCCCGCACTCCAAGGTGCCCACACCGTCGTGACGGACGCGAGCGGCGGCTATACGGCGCCGGGCCTCCCCCCGGGGACGTACACCGTCGTCGCCGACGCCGACGGCTACAAGCCGTACTCGTACGGTGGCATCCAGCTGAGCGCCGACAGCACGATTCGCCTCAACGTGACGATGGTCCCAACCGCGCTCACGGCGGACACCGTCGTCGTCGTGGACGACGCGCCCACGGTCGACGTGGGGTCGAGCTCCGCGAGTCACCACATCGACAAGGACTTCACGTCCCACGTCCCCGTCATCGCGCCGAACTCGCGCGGCTCGCAGGCGCGCTCCTTCGAGTCCCTCGCGGCGACGACGCCCGGCGCATCCACGGACACCTACGGCGTGTCGATCGGGGGTACCACGTCCCCGGAGAACCAGTTCGTGATCGACGGCGTGGGCGTGAACGACCCGGCGTACGGCATCCTCTCGACGCCGCTCAGCATCGACTTCATCGAGGAGGTGAACATCATCACCGACGGGTACCTCCCCGAGTTCGGGCGCGCGACGGGCGGCGTCTACGACGTCATCACGAAGAGCGGTTCGAACGAGTTCCACGGGTCCGCGTTCACCTACCTGACCCCAGGCGCGTTCGAGGCGCCGCGCCACCTCGTGCGCGCTGACGGCCAGACGATCACGCTCAACACGAAGCTCGACAGCATCAGCGACATCGGGTTCGACCTCGGCGGGCCCATCCTCAAGGACAAGCTCTGGTTCTACGCCGCGTTCGACGTGGCGTTCACGCGCTTCACCGTCGACCGCTCGCTGAACCGCATCCACCTCGAGGCGGACGGCACGCAGGGCGTGGACGAGGACGGCTTCGGTCGGGTCGATCCGATCGCGGGGACGCAGACCTCGCGCGCCGCGACACAGCGCTCGTTTCAATACGTCGCCAAGCTGACGTACAGCCCGACCGAGCACCACAAGTTCACGATCATGGACCTCGGCATCCCGACGCAGGCGGGTGGCGATGGCGCGTTCGGCGTCGACCAGCAGTCCGGCCTGCCCGAGAACCAAATCCTCGACATGTTCGGTGACCTCGCGCACATCCGTCACCGGTACGTCGCGTTCTCGAATGACTTCGCCCTGAAGTACGAAGGCAACTTCGACGACAAGAAGTCGCTCCTCGACATCTCGTTCGGGTGGCACCATCAGGAGGCCGGGACCCTCCCGGCCGATGGATCGAACCCCGGAGATCCCACGGGAGACGCGAGCCTTCCGCGCATCATCTACCGACGGTCGAGCGACTTCGACGGCAACCCCAACCCGCACGACATCCGCGAGTTCGAGGGCCTCCCCGATCCGACCGTGTGCAACGCTCCCGCGGGGTCGACGTTCACGACGCTGTGTCCGGTGTACGACTACAACGCGGGCGGCCCCGACTTCATCGACTCCGCGTTCCTCAACAGCTTCCAGCTCCACGCCGCCGCCACGCGGCGCGTGAAGGCGGCCGGGACGCACGCGATCAAGGGCGGCGTGGACTTCGACGTCACCACCTACGATCACACGAAGGCGTACTCGGGCGCGCGTCGGTACGTCGAGTCCACGGACGGGAGCTACTTCTACGACTCGCGTCAGTACGGGTTCCTCGCCGGCCCGGACGAGGAGGTCTTCACCAACCCGCAGGTCGCCTCGTCCCTGTCGTTCACGGCGGGCGCGTTCGTGCAGGACAGCTGGTCGATCAAGGACATGCTGACGATCAACGCGGGTGTGCGCGTGGACGGACAATTCCTGTTCGGCGACGACGGCAAGATCGGCATGGCCCTCAACAACGAGTGGTCGCCGCGCATCGGCGCGGTCTTCGACCCGACGCGGAAGGGCAAGAGCAAGATCTACGCGAACTTCGCGATCTACTACGAGAGCGTGCCGCTCGACATCGTCGACCGATCGATGCCCGGGGAGCGTCAGATCCTCTCGTACCACGACGCCGGGGGCTGCGATCCCCGGGATCCCGTGCAGCGATCGGGCTCTTGCCTCGATGACGCGTACAGGTACGTGGTCGGCACGGCCGCGGACCCGAACCAATACTGGCTCGTGACGGGCGGCGATCGCGTGCCCGTCGATCCGGACATCACGCCACAGAGCACGAGCGAGTTCGCCGTCGGCGGCGAGTACGAGCTCTTCAAGAAGGGCATCGTCGGCGTCCAGTACACGCGCCGCTGGATGAACACCGTCATCGAGGACATGAGCCGCGACGAAGGCCAGACGTACTTCATCGGCAACCCGGGCTCGGGCATCGCGGAGGACTTCCCGGACGCATCGCGCACGTACGACGCGATGAACATCTACTTCGAGAAGAAATGGGACGGGAGCGAGCTCGTCCACTGGCTCACGACGGCGAGCTACACGCTGAGCTACGTGCGGGGCAACTGGGCCGGACTTTTCCGACCCGAGAGCACGCAGCTCGACCCGAACGGCAACAGCGACTTCGACCTGATCTCGCTCCTCCCGAACCGCGAGGGCCCGCTCCCGGGCGACAAGACGCACCAGATCAAGATCTACGGCGCGGTCGAGTTCACCCCGAAGAAGTTCGTCGGGGACGTGGGCGTCGCGTTCACCACGCACTCGGGCGAGCCCACGAACTACCTCGGCGGGCACGAGCTCTACGGCGACGGCGAGGTGTACATCCTCCCGCGTGGCGCGGGCGAGCGTCTTCCGTGGGTGCACAGGTTCGACCTGCACCTGGGCGCGGGCGCGCAGTTCAACAAGGACAGCAAGCTCGTCTTCACGATCGACATCTTCAACCTGTTCAACTTCGACGCGGCGACCGCGGTCGACGACAACTACACGTTCTCGTCGGTCGTCCCCGTGAAGGACGGGACGCCGGACGACCTCGACAAGGTCAAGAAGGCCGACGGCTCGCCGCTCGACAAGGCGGACATCAACCCGAACTTCGGCAACCCGAGCTCGTACCAGGCTCCGCGCCAGTTCCGCCTCGGCCTCAAGGGCACGTTCTAAGGAGACCCCGCCCATGGAAACCTCCCTCCGCCCCTCCCGTCCCGGCCGCTCTCTCCGTTCGCGTCGCCGCGTCCTCGGCGGCTTCGTCGGCGCGTCGAGCTTGCTCTTCGTCGCGCTCGGATCGAGCCAGGGTTGTGGTCAACCACCCCCGGACTGCCGCGCGGCGCGCGGCGACTTCGCGGTGCGCTTCACCGCGACGAACGGCAATTGCGGCAACTTCAAGACCGGGTTCGTCGGCCTCCAGTCGTTCTACAAGAAGACCGCCGACAACGGTCAGGACTACGAGCACATCTATCTGACGATGCAGTCCGAGGTCGTCGGAGGCGTGATGCAGGCGAGCCAGGGGTACGGCCCCGATTTCGTCGACACTGCGCACAAGGCCTATGGCATCGGTGACTTCACGTCCGCCGTCCCGGACGAGAACAACATCTGCAAAGTCCCGACGATGTCGGCGTCCGAGCAGAACATCCCAGAGGTCCCGGGCGAGGGCGGCGCGGGCGGCGCGGGCTCGAGCTCGAGCGGCATGGGTGGCGCGCCGGCGTGCCCCGAGCCGCCCCCTCCCGGCCCGTTCCCTGGCGCTCCGGCGACGGACGTGAAGGCCGAGTTCAGCAACGTGAAGGTCTATGTCACGGCTGCCGCGCCCGGTACGCAGTTCGTCGCCGACATGAAATACAGCGAGAACATCGACGGGCAGAGCTGCGAGGCGACCTACCAACTCGTCGGGATCTGGCCTGTCGTCGACTGCGGGAAATACACCGAGGACGACTGCGGCAACGTGACGGCCGAGCCGGACGACACCATCTGTCACCTCACCGCAGACAAAGCCCAGCCCGGTTCCGTGGTGATCAACCCCGAGTACAAAGTGACGTGCGATCCGGATCTGCTCGTGTGCGTTCCGACGGAGCCCGTCGCGCAGCTGAAGTAGCATCCCTCGCATGCGATCGTGGCGCGCGTCGGGGTTCGTCTTCCTGTGCGCCGCGACCGGCGCGTGCACGTCGCCGGACGTGTCGACGGCGAGCTCGAGCGGCGGATCGGCGTCGACCGGATCGGCGTCGACCGGATCGGCGTCGAGCGGTTCGACCACCAGCGGCTCGAGCGGATCGTCTACGAGCTCCACCGGCGGGTCGACGATCGCGAACTGCGTGCTCGTCCCGCTCTACGCGTACCCGTCCGACGGCACCACGTGGGTGGATCTCGCGGCCGCGGCGACCGCGCACCCGGGCGTGGAGATCGTCGCCATCGTCAACCCGGACGACGGGCCGGGACAGGTGAAAGACCCCGCGTTCACGGACGGGATCGCGGCGCTCCAGGCCGCCAACGTGACGGTGATTGGGTACGTCGCAACGCAGTATGGGATGAAGCCCTCGGCGACGGTCGACTCGGAGACCGACCAGTACGCCGCGCTCTACCCCGGGCTCGATGGAATTTTCTTCGACGAGATGTCGTCGGACACGGGGCTCATCGCGAAGTACGGAGGCCTCGGGAGCCACGCGAAGGCCGTGATCGGGGGGATCACGGTGGGCAACCCGGGCACGAGCGTGGCCGTCGGCCTGCTGACGACCATGGATCGCGTCGTGGTGTACGAGAACCCCGGCCTCCCCGATCCCGCCTCGTTGACCGAGGCGACGGCGAATGCGAGCCGAGACAAGTTCGCGATCTTGCCGTTCAACGTCCCCACGCTCGACGCCTCGTTCGTCGCGAGTGCGGCGGACAAAGCCCGATGCATCTACATCACGGATGACGATGTGCCGAACCCATGGGACACGCTCCCCGACTATTTCGACAATCTCCTCGGCCTGCTCGATCCCTGAGCAACGCGCCTGTTCGGAGGGACGCCTATCGGGTATTCCAGTGGGATGTCGACCCGCTCGTCCATCGTCGCGCGCGCGCTTCCGCTGTTGATCCTCGGCTCCGGGTGCGATGACGCGGGCGCGACGTCGGGATCGGGCGGCGCGTCGTCCAGTACGTCGACGACATCGAGCTCCAGCGGATCGACGAGCGCGTCGTCGACGAGCGCCTCGAGCTCGAGCGCCTCGGGGATGGGCTGCCCCGCGAGTCAGCCGATGGGCGCGGTCACGTGCGAGGAGACGGCGGTTCAGTGCGAGTACGGCGCCACGCAGTGCGCCTGCTCGACGTTCAACGATCACGCGTGGCACTGCGGCGCGTGTCCAGCGACTCAGCCGGCTCCGAACGACGCCGCGAGCCTCGGGCTCCGCTGCGACTACGGCACGGTGCAGTGCACGGGCTTCGTCACCGGCTGGGCGTGCTTCGACTGTCCGGCGGCCGCTCCCACGGAAGGCTCCGTCTGTCCGACGGAGGGGGTGGCCTGCGCGTATGCGAGCAGCGACGCGCTCCTCAAGTGCAACTGTCTGGGAGGAACGTGGGGTTGCTACACGGGCGAGTGCCCGGAGCTCGTTCCGCCACCGAACACGGGGTGCTTCTCGCACGGGCAAGAGTGCGCGATCGGCGCGAGCCATTGTATCTGCGGCGGCATTCAGTCCTGGGTCTGCAACTGAGTCACGCGGTCGCGGCGAGCACGCCGAGCGCGGCCGTCGCCGCCGTCTCGGTGCGAAGAACGAACGCGCCGAGCCGCGCGAAGACCGCGCCGCGCTGCCCGAGGCGATCGAGCTCCTCGCGGTCGAACCCTCCCTCGGGGCCGACGAAGATCCCGACCGCTGCGTCCTTCGGGGCCTCGCGCGCGATCTCGGCGAGCGAGCGCTCCGCGTCGGGCGCGAGGGCCCAGCGGAGCGCGACGTCCGCGTCGAGCGCCTCGTCGAGCGCGACGGGCGCGCCGATCTCGGGGACATCCCCTCGGCCACACTGGCGAGCGGCCTCGACCGCGACGCGCCGCCAACGCGCGAGCGCGGCATCGCTCTTTTGAGAGGGGATCGAGCGCGCGAGCCGCACCGCGACGATCGCGGTCGCGCCGAGCTCGGTCGCGTCGCGGACGATCGCGTCCATCTTCTCGGCCTTCGCGAGCCCTTGGAACAGCGTCACCCGACGGCGCGGCAGGCGCGTCGACGGCCGCGAGAGCGAGAGGCGCACGGCCGCGCGGTCGCGCTCGATCGAGACGAGCGTCGCGTCCGCCTCGGTCTTTGCGATCGGGTCGAACGCCACGAACGCGTCCCCCACGGAGAGCCGGTGCACGCGCAGCACGTAGCGCGCGCTCTCCGCGGGCAGCTCGATCGTGGACGCCGCTCCCTCGAGGTCGAGCGGTACGCGGAGCACGGGGCTCAGTCCTTCGCGAGGAGGTGGAGCGCGACCCACCCCTCTTCGCTCGTCCCGGGATGTTCGGGAGGCTGCCGCCGGGCCTCGACCAGCTCGAGCTTCCGGCGGAGCCCCGTGTAGTGGGTGACGAGCCGCGCCTCCTCGGACGCGAGGATCCCCGAGAGGACGAGCTCTCCGCGGGGCGCGACCCGCGCGACGATCGAGTCCGCGAGCGGGACGAGCACCTTCGCCTCGATGTTCGCGACGACCCACGGAAACGTGGGCTTTACGTCGTCGATCGTGCCGGCGAACGCGTTCACGCGATCCGCGAGGCCGTTGCGCTCGGCGTTCTCGACGACGAGCGGGATGACGTCCGCGTCGACGTCGAACGCGGTCACCTTCGTCGCGCCGAGCGCGAGCGCCACCAGCGCGAGGATGCCGCTTCCCGTCCCCGCGTCGAGCAGCTCGGCCCCGCGCACGCGCGCCTCGGCGTCCTCGAGGATGCGCGCGACCAGGGACGTGGTCGCGTGGAGGCCGGTCCCGAACGCGCGCCCGGGCTCGAGCTCGAGCACGTGCTTCGATCGCGGGCCGTCGACCTCGCACCACGGGGGCTTGATGGTGATCGTCTTCGTCAGCAGGAACGGCTTGAAGAACTCCTTGTAGGCGTCGCGCCAGGCGTCGCCCTCGATGACCTCGAGCGTCGGCGCGAGGGACGCGTCGTGCTCCTTCAGGAGCTCGATCGCGCCCTCCGCCTCCTCGAACGTGTCGAAGCTCGCGACGAGCAGCACCGTGCCCTCCGGGGCCTTGAGCATCGTGCTCGCGTCGCGCTCCTCGACGCCGGTCGCGCCGAGATCGAAGAGCACGCTCGACACGACGTCCGCGTCGCCCGGGGTGACGCCGACGTGCACGAACGGGTACCTGGCCTCCGTCACGCGCTCACTCCCCGATCTTGATGGTGACCTTCGCGAGCGCGGGCGGCGTGATCGTCGGGTCCTGCGTCTGCGTGTACACGAGCACGCCGACGAGCACGCCCACGCCGACGACGCCGATGCTGAACGGGATCCAGAACGCGGGGTTCTTCCCGATGGGCGTGCTCTTCTCGGGCACCGCGATGCGGAGCGGCGCGTCCACGTCCCCGCGCGAGGCGAGCGGGAGGCCGTTCTTGTCGAGCGCGAGGATGTAGTACTCGACGAGCGGCGGATGCACGCTCGCGGCGGGGATCTCGCCCCGGAACGAGCCCATCGAGAAGATGAGCGGCTTCTCTTCGTACTTCCCCTTCGCGTTCTTCACCGCGAGCTGGACCTTCTCGACCTGGGCGCCGGCGTCCTCCACCTTGCCCTCGATCTTCACGAGCGTGTCGACCTCGGCCTGCGCGGGCGGGGAGTACGTGATCTTGATCGCCTCCGTGGGCGGCGGCGCGCCCGACTCGACGCGCCCCGGCTTGCCCTCGGTGACCCAGGCCTCCTTCGTCTTCTTGAAGAAGTCGCGGAACCGCGGCGACTCGTTCTTCGACAGCTCGTAGTTCTCGTCCGCGACGTAGAGCGCGCGCACCGCGGCGTCCGCCTCGTCGTTGCGGCCCATCGCGATGTCGTTGAACGCGAGCAGCTTCAGGATCGCCGTCTTCTCCTCGGTCGTGTTCCCGGGGCGAACGAGCGCAGCGGTCAGCGTCTGGATGGACTCCTCGTAGCGCTGGTCGTCGAACATGCCCTGCGCGCGCTCGATCAGCGTGGACGTGCTGCTCGGCTTCGCGGGCGCGGCCTTGGGCTGCGCGAGCACGGGCGCGGGCGCCGAGGCGACGAGGGCGAGGGACGTGGCGAGGAGCACTGCCTCGAATCGACGGCGGATCGGCATGGGTGCACGCGAGCGTAGTGCACAGGGGTGCTCCCTGTCAGCCGCGGTGACCGGGGCGCGCGGTGACCTTCCCCTCGACGTACGCGCGGCGCGAGGGGACGCTCACGAGCACGCTCGCCCGATGCTCGGCCGGCGGGACGGGCTCACCCTCGCGCAGCACCATCGCCGTCAGGCGCCCGCCGTACACCGCGCCCGTGTCGATCCCCGTCGCGAAGCGCGCGATCTCCGGCGCGGGTTGAGCGTTGTGGCCGTAGACCACGTGCTCGGGGCCCTCGTAGGCGTGCGCCCAACTGCGGTGCCCGCGCTCCTCGTTCGCCTCGAGCGGCCATCCAGGGCCCGCGCGCGTGAGCGAGCGGACGTTCATGAGGACCCGAGGGTCTTGGTGTTCGATGGAGATGCCCGGGATCAGCCCCGCGTGGACGATGCGCACCCCGTGCTCCTCGAGATCGATCCACAGGGGGAACGACTCGATGAGCTCCCAATCCTTCTTCCGAAGCGCGTCCGCCGTGCGCCGCGTGAGGGGTCCGATCGACTTGCCGCGCCCGACCATCGCGCCGCCCGCCATCTGCGACTTCACCTGCTTCGCGACCTTCTTCGCGAGCTTCTTCGGGATCTTCTTCCCGTGATCTTGGAGCAGCTCCGCCTTCCTCCAGCGGAGGAGTCGATCCTCGTGGTTGCCGCGGACGGCTCGCGCCCCGAGCTTCCGGACGAGGGCGAGCGTGGCGCGCGGCTTCGGGCCGCGGACGATGAGATCACCCACGAAATAAAGGCGATCGCTGCGCCCGAAGCCCACGTACGAGAGGAGGTCATGGAGCTCGTCGCAGCACCCGTGCACGTCACCGACGATGATCGAGCGACCCATGAACAGTTCTACCCGTTCAGTATCGCCGTCCCGCCGTCAAATCAATGCGGCGCGAAGCACCACACCCGTCGACCCCGCCTGGCGCCCTCGCTACGGTCACCCGCATGCAGCCGGATGTCGTGATCGTCGGCGCGGGGATCTTCGGCGTGACGGCGGCGCTCGAGCTCGTCGCTCGCGGGGCGAAGGTCCGCGTGCTGGACCCGGGGCCCGTGCCTCACCCCGACGCCTCGTCGACGGACATCTCGAAGCTGATCCGTGCGGACTACGCCGGGGACGAGCTCTACGCGCACGCGATGCTGCGCGCGTTCCCGAGGTGGCGCGAGTGGAACGACCGCTTCGGAGCGACGCTCTTCCACGAGACGGGAGTCCTCGTGCTCGCGCGCGAGCGCATGGAGCCCGGAGGCTTCGAGCACGAGAGCCACGCGCTCCTCTCCCGCCTCGACGTCCCGCTCCAGCGGCTCGAGCCGCGGGACATCGAGGCTCGCTTCCCCGCGTGGGCCGCGGGTGCGTACGCGGACGGCTACTACAACCCCGTCGCGGGCTGGGCCGAGAGCGGACGCGTAGTCGCGACGCTCGCGGACGAGGCGCGCCGCCTCGGCGTGGAGATCCGCGAGGGGTGCTCGATCGCGCCGCTCGATCCGAGCGCGCCCTCCGTCGAGGCGCTCCGCACGGCGCACGGCGAGCGCATCGAGGGGGGACACTTCGTGATCGCCGCCGGCGCGCACACCCCGCTCCTCCTGCCCGAGCTCGCGGATCGCATCCGGCCAATCGCACAGTTCGTGTTCCACTTCGAGCCGGCGGACGCCTCGCTGTTCTCGCCTCCCGCGTTCGTCCCGTGGGCCGCGGACATCGCGCGCTCCGGCTGGTACGGGTTCGCCAGCGCGGCGCACGCCGGCGGCGTCGTGAAGGTCGCCCGACACGCCGAAGGGTTCCTCTCCGACCCCCGCGCGCCCCGCGAAGTCCCGGCTTCGGTGGAGCCTCTCTTCCGCGCGTTCTTGCGTGAGAGCCTGCCCGCCCTCGCGGATCGACCCGTGGTCTCGAGGCGCGTGTGCTTCTACAGCGACAGCTTCGACGGAGACTTCTTCATCGATCGTCACCCGCGCTGGAGCACCGTCACCGTCGCCTCCGGGGGCAGCGGGCACGCGTTCAAATTCGCGCCTCTCCTGGGGGAGTGGATCGCGGACGCCGCGCTCGGCACCGCGCCCGCGATCGATCGGTTCCGCTTCCGCGCGCTCGCGGACGCGAGGCGCGAGGCCGCTCGAGCGGGATCCTGATCGGGTCTGCCCGTGCCCGCGTCGTCGCGGGCCGCTACCTCGAGAGCTTCTTCGGCGGCAGCTTCGCGGGGGGCGCAGAGCTCCGCTCCGCGCGGTGATCGAAGGTCACGCCCGAGACGCGGTCCGTCTCCCCGGAGGCAGGCGCGATCGACGGGTGTCGAAGGTCGCGCGCCTCGAACGGGCGCTCGCTCGCCTCGGACTCGGCCTCGTCGAGGTAGCGCGCGGACTCGCGGTCCCGCCCGAGCTCGCGCGCGGCGCGGCTCATCACGAGGAGGAGGCGCACGCGCTCCGCGCCGGGCGACATCAGGGACACGGACTCCTTGAGGAGCTCGAGGGCGCGCGCGTACTCGCCGATCTCGACGTTTGCCTCGCCGAGCTTGCCGAGGAAGAGCGCCATCGCGCCGATCGGATCGTCGAGCTCGCCGCGATCCATGTCCCCACGGATGACGAGCACCGCGCGCTCGAGCGTCGCCACGGCGCCCCGGAGATCTCCCCGCTGCGTGAGCGTCGCGGCCTTCGACTCGAGCTCGACGAGCTGGAGGGACGCGGGGAGGTTCGACGCCACGGCCGCCGTCGTGGAGGCTCGCCGCCGGTTGCGCGGGCTCACCGCGGGGGGCTTCGCCGCCGGCGCAGGCAGGGGCGATCGCGGCTGCGTCTGGCCCTGGGAGGAGCGCCGATCGAAGCGGTGAGGCCCAGTGTCCTCCTCCCGCTCGAGCGTTCTCCGGTCTTGCTCGTCCGTCCGCGGATCCGAGCGACGCTTCGGAGGATCGCTCTTCGGCCGGGAGGGAAACGCGGAAGGAGAGAGCGGGCGCCTCGGCCCCGTCTGGGCGACGTCCTCCTCGTCGATCCGCGGGAGCGGCGCGCTCACGCGATCGTTCGAGGGGGGCTTCTCCGAGATGCGCGCGGCGCGCTCCGAGAGCTTGATGCCGCTCGGGTGAGACTCCGCGCGGTGGGGCAGGGGCGGCGGGGAAATCGACGGGGAGATCGGGAACGGCAGGCTGTCGCGCGGCGCGGGCGCGCCGCACTCCCCACAGAATCGCGCGTTCGACGGGAACAACCCGCCGCACTCCTGACACGCCTTGAGCGCCCCTCGCATGAAGGGCCGACCGCGCTCGCCCGTGCGAGCGAGGAGGATGTCGCCGAGCGCCTGCGCCACCTCGTTCGCGCTCGGGTAGCGGTCCGCGGGGTTCTTCGCGAGGAGCTTCGCGACGAGCTCGTTGATCCCGCGCGGACAGCGATCGGGCGCGACCGCGGCGAGCGAGGGCGGCTCGTCGTAGACCTGCATCTTGAGGAGCGTCGTGGGATCGTCCGCCGCGAAGGGTGGGCGACCGGCGAGCATCTCGAACAGCATGACGCCGAGCGCGTAGAGATCCGTGCGCCCGTCGGTGTCCGCGGCGGTCGCCTGCTCGGGCGCCATGTACGCGGGCGTGCCGCAGATGATGCCCGTCATCGTCGAGCCCGAGATGGCCGAGCGGAGCTTCGCGAGGCCGAAGTCGACGACCTTCACGAGATCGCCTCCTCCACGCTGGGTCATCACGAAGACGTTCGCGGGCTTCAGATCCCGGTGCACGATGCCTTGCCCGTGCGCCTCTTCGAGGGCGTGGAGGATCTGCTGCGCGATGTCGAGCGCGCGCGTGACGGGCAGGAACGGCTCGTCCCGAAGGATGAGCTCGAGATCCTTTCCGATGAGCAGCTCCATCACGATGTACGGGCGCTTGTCGGGCGTCTCGCCGAAGTCGTAGACCCGCGTGCAGTTCGGGTGGTTCAGCATGCTCGCCGCGCGGGCCTCGGTGCGGAACCGATCGACCATCTTGGGGTGCGAGAGCAGCGCGGAGTTCATGATCTTCACGGCCACGGAGCGGCCGAGGTTCGCCTGCTCCGCGCGGTACACGCGGCCCATCGATCCCTCCGCGATGAACTCGACGATGCGGTAGCCGCCGGGGAGAGACTTTCCGAGGAGCACGTCCTGGTCGTGGCCCTTCGAGTCGACGCTCCCGATGGGGAAACCGCACTCCGAGCAGTACTTGTCGGTCGCGATGACGCGATGACCGCAAGACGGGCACGGTGGCAGGGTCGGCTCTACTTCACTCAACGGCTTGCTCGCTCTCGGGGGTTCGACGGTCCGTGGTGGCTCGATCCTTCGCAGGGGCTCCCAGATGAAAACGAAACAGCCAGCAAGTATGGCAGTCTCTCGCGCCCTTGCGAAGGATGTTCAACCGAGAGAGAGACGTTCGGGCGAGTGTGACCCACATCTTCCGCCCAAACCCGCGTCCTTCTCCGGGGTTCCGCCGGTTCTTCCGGCGGGATCGCGCAGCCTGGTGGGTGATTCTGGCGCCGCCCGCCTTTTCGGCCGCCATCGGGGGCTGCCAGGCCTCTCGGGATGGAGCCAGCTCGTCCGCCGCCTCTTCGTCCGCCTCTTCGTCCGCGTCGACCTCCGCCTCGACCTCCGCCTCGACCTCCGCTGGCCCTCGAAATGGCATCCCCGCTCCCTCCGCCGATCCGAGCTCGCGCTCCCCCATCGCGAACCCGTCCCCACGCACGATCGACCTCTACGTTCCGCTGCCCGAACCGGATCTGTACCCGGCGACCCAGGCCGAGCAGCGCGCGGCGATGCTCCGGCGAATGAAGATCATGCACCGCTTGTCGGACGCGCAGGTCGACGCGCTCGACAAGGTCATCGAGGGTTCGCACATCCTCGGGCAGGGAAACCCGGCGATCGCGAAATACGCCATGACACGGGAGCAGTGCATCGAGGCTCGCACCGGGGCTCACGTCGTCGAGCGGGAGCACCTGATCTGCGGAGGCCCGTACATGGCCCCGCTCTACGACACCGGCCAGACCGAGGCGGACGCGACGGCGTGCATCGACGAGTACGAGTTCCCGGACATGCCCTGCGACTACCCCGTGACATGGGTCTCCCCGCGCGAGGCGTCCCTCCTCTGCGAGGCGATGGGCAAGCGGCTCTGCGACGCGCACGAGTGGGAGGGCGCGTGCGCGGGCGCCGTGCACGATCCGTCGCTCGAGTACGCGTGGGGGAGCGGGCGCCGGGGGATGAAGGACAAGCACAACGCCGAGCGTGAGATCGTTTGGGCGTACGGGGCGGCCCAGGACATGAGCGTGTGCGCGACCCACTCGAAGAAGAGCAAGTCGTGCGAGGACAGCGGGTACAAGAAGTGCGGCTCCAACACGTACCCGTCCGGCTCGTTCCCGAAGTGCGTGAGCAAGTTCGGCGTCTACGACCTCCACGGGAACGTCGCCGAGCACATGAACCTGCCGCTCTCGCCCGATCAGCTCGAGAGCCGCGGGGGCTCGGGGGACACCGAGATGAAGGGCAGCTGGTTCATGTTCGGCACCCAGAAGAAGCCCCCGCACGAGGACGACTGCCGGTGGCGCGCACCGGACTGGCACGTGACCAAAGTGATGAGCGGTAAGGGCCACGCGAACTACCATCTCGGCTTTCGGTGCTGCAAATCGCTCGAGGGCAACCCGCCCGACGGCGGAAGGCCGCGCCCTGCCGAGACCAACGAGAAGACTGGGGACTGATGGACTTCACCGTACCCGCCGAGGTTCAGGACGCCGTAGCGAAGACGCGCGCGTTCGTGGAGCAGGAGCTCTACCCGCTCGAGGACGCGATGCGCGAGGGCAAGGGCTGGAAGGCCCTCCTCCCCACGCTGAACGAAAAACGCGACAGAGTCCGCGCGATGGGCCTCTTCGCGCCCCACATCCCGAAGGCGCTCGGCGGCGCGGGGCTCTCGCTCACGACGCACGCGAGGATCAGCGAGGAGCTCGGCAAGAGCCCGTTCGGGCATTACACGTTCAACTGTCAGGCGCCCGACGCGGGGAACATGGAGCTGCTCATGCAGTTCGGCTCGGACGCGCAGAAGAAGCAGTGGCTCGAGCCGCTCGCGCGCGGCGAGATCCGGAGCTGCTTCTCGATGACGGAGCCCGATCTCCCCGGCTCGAACCCGACCTGGCTCGCGACGCGCGCGGATCGGGACGGCGATCACTGGGTGATCAACGGCCGCAAGTGGTTCACCTCGTCCGCGGACGGCGCCGCGTTCGCGATCGTGATGGCGGTCACGAGCGCGGACGGGCCGCCGCACTCGCGCGCGAGCATGATCCTCGTCCCGACCGACACGAAGGGGTTCGAGCTCGTCCGGAACATCTCGATCATGGGCGACCCCGGCGAGGACTACGCGAGCCACGCCGAGGTCGCGTACACGGACTGCCGCGTCCCCCTCGAGAACCTGATCGGTCCGGAGAACGCGGGCTTCTTGCTCGCGCAGGAGCGCCTCGGGCCGGGCCGCATCCACCACGCGATGCGCTGGATCGGGATCTGCGAGCGCGCGTTCGAGCTGATGGTGAAGCGCGCGGCGACACGGGACGTCGCGCCGGGGCGCAAGCTCGGCCAGCAACAGATGGTGCAGCTCTGGATCGCGGAGGCGCGCGCGCGCATCGACGCGGCCCGGCTCTACGTGATCCACACGGCGTGGCGCATCGAGCACGAGGGCGCGTCCCACGCGCGCGACGCGATCAGCGCGATCAAGTTCTTCGTCGCCGACGTCCTCACGTTCGTGCTCGACCGCGCGATCCAGGTGCACGGCGCGCTCGGGATGACGGACGACACGGTGCTTTCGTACTTCTACCGGCACGAGCGCGGCGCCCACATCTACGACGGCGCCGACGAGGTGCACAAAGCTTCGCTCGCGAAGCGGATCCTCTCCGCGCACGGGTTCAAGCCATGATCGACGGCGCGAAGGACGTGCGCGCGGGCGAGGAGCTCGACGCGGAGAAGATCTTCGAGGCCCTCCGCGCGCCGCTCGGGGAGGCGCTGGGCGCGGAGGTCACCGCGCCCCCCGTGATCCGGCAGTTCCCGAGCGGGCACTCGAACCTCACCTATTTGCTCGAGGTGGACGCGGGCGGCGCGAAGCATGAGCTCGTGCTGCGCCGGCCCCCGTTCGGCAACGCGGTGAAGACGGCGCACGACATGGGGCGCGAGGTGCGGATCCTCTCGGCGCTCTCCCGGCACGGGTACGCGAAGGCGCCGAAGCCGCTCGTGTACGTCGAGGACGAGGGCGTGATCGGCGCGCCGTTCTACGTGATGAGCCGCGTCTCGGGCGTCGTGCTCCGGCGCAAGGCGCCGCCCGGCCTCGAGCTCGGGCCCGAGCTCGTCGGGAGGATCGCCGAGTCGTTCAGCGGCGCGCTCGTCGAGCTGCACGCGCTGCGCTGGGAGAAGATGGAGCTTGCCGCGTTCGGCAAGCCCGAGGGGTACGTCGAGCGGCAGGTCCGAGGTTGGGCGAAGCGCTACGAGGACGCCAAGACGGACGACGTCCCGACCATGGAGCACGCCTCGAAGTGGCTCCTCGAGAACCTCCCGAAGCCCGAGCAGGAGCTCGCCCGGGCGACCATCGTCCACAACGATTTCAAGTACGACAACCTCGTGCTCGACGCCGCCGATCCGACGCGCATCGTCGGCGTGCTCGACTGGGAGATGGCGACGATCGGCGACCCCCTGACGGACGTCGCGACGACGCTCGCGTACTGGGTGGAGGCGGGTGATCCGGAGCCGCTGAAGGCGTTCGCGTTCGGACCGACGCACCTCCCCGGGAGCCCGACGCGGCGTGAGCTCCTCGACCGGTACGTCCTGAAGAGCGGGCGCGACGCTTCGAACATCGCGTACTACTACGCGTTCGCGCTCTTCAAGAACGCGGTCGTCGCGCAGCAGATCTACACGCGGTTCAAGAAGGGGCTCACGAAGGACGAGCGGTTCGGCATGTTCATCCTCGGCGTGCGCCTCCTCGGGGACGCAGCGGCCGCCGTGATCGCGACGGGCTCGCTCGATCCGCGTCAGCCGTAGGTCGAGTAAAGGTACTTGACGATGTCCGCCGACTCGAACATCTCGGTCTTCGTGTTCGGGTCGACGATGTACGGGACCATCATCTTGCCGGAGCGCTCGACGAACGCCGCCCGGTTGCGGCTCTTCTTCGCCACGTTGATCAGGCGGTAGGGGATCTCGAGGCGCGACAGGGCCTCGCGCACGATGCGGCAGTAGGGGGACGCCTCGAAGCTGTAGAGCGTGAGCGGCTCCTCGGGCGTGCGTGACGCGCCCGCCGCAGCGACGCGGCCTCGTGGCAGGCTCACGAACATGGAGCGAGCGGTGGAGAGGGGGCCGCCGCGCGCCGCGAGGGGGCGCTTCCCGTCCGCGTAGGTGTCCGAGACATACCGGAGGATGTCGATCGACTCGTACATTTGCGTGCCCGTGTTGGGGTCGACGAGGAACGGGAACTGGCGCTTGCCCCCGAGCTCGATCGCGCGCGGGCGGAACCGCGTCCCGTCCCTCGGGCAGGGGTAGATCATCGGCGAGATGTCCATCTCGCTGAACCCCTCGCGCGTCTTGCGACAGAACGGGCAGGACTCGAACTCGTAGAGCTCGAGGGGCTTCTCGGGCTCGTGGCTCTCGACGTGCGCGATGAACCCGAACCCGAGGCTGAAGACGGTGGACGTGTAGCTCGTGACGAGATCGAGGGCTCGGCTCATGGGCGGAGGATCCTCGGGACCCGCCGGGAGGACAAGCTCCCTTTCGGCGGTGATCCTCCGCGATGTTTCAAAGCTCGAGGGAACCTGCGATCGTTCGCTGCGACGTGGACCCGATCCTCAACGCCCTCGGCTCGGCCTCCGCCCAGACGATCGGGCTCGCCATCGCCGCCGGGCTCGTGCTCGCCACCGCGCTCCTCCTGCCGAAGGGCGACCGCAGGTTGGTCCGCCAGCCGGTCATCTTCTTCGCGATCCACCTCGTGTTCCGGACGATCGCGTACTTCGTCGGGGACACCTCCGCCTTCGGCAAGATGGTGGGGTTCGTCTCGCTCGGCGCGCTCCTCGCGACGATCGGGCGATCCGCGGTGGTGCTCGTCCTCGACGCGATCGCGACCCGGCGCCTCTCGACGGCGGTCCCGAAGATCATCCACCAGATCGTCCAGGGGATCGTCTACTTCGTCATCCTCCTCGCCATCCTGCGCGCCGGCGGCGTCGAGCCCGGGCAGATCCTCACGACCAGCGCCCTTCTCACCGCGGTCATCGGTCTGTCGCTGCAGGAGACCCTCGGGAACCTGTTCGCGGGGCTCGCGGTGCAGCTGCAGCGCCCGTTCGACGTGGGGGATTGGATCCAGTTCGACGCGGAGCCGAAGCACATCGGGAAGGTCGTGGAGATCAACTGGCGAGCGACGCGCCTCGTGACGCTCGACCGCCTCGAGCTCGTCGTGCCGAACGGCCTGCTCGCGAAGTCGCCGCTCAAGAACTTCTCGAAGCCGACGATCGTCGTGCGCCGCAGCGTCTACGTGCAGATCGGGTACGAGACGCCGCCGCCGCGCGTGCACCAGGTGATCCTGTCGGCGCTCGAGGACGCGCCGTTCGTCCTCAAAGAGCCAGCGCCGACGATCGTGAGCAACGACTTCAAGGACTCGGGGATCGAGTACTGGGTTCGGTTCTTCATCAACGACTTCGACCGGCGCGACATCGCGGACGGCGGCGTGCGCGATCGGCTCTGGTACGCGTTCCAGCGCGCCGGGATCCGGGTGCCGTTCCCGCAGCGCCAGATCGAGATGCACCAAGTCTCCGAGGAGTCCAAGGCGAGGGACTCCGCGCGCAAGGCGACGAAGCGCGAGCTCGCGCTCGAGAAGGTGGACTTCCTCCAGGTCATCTCGCAGGCGCAGCGGCGCGAGCTCGCCGAGCGCGCCACGATCCGCCTCTTTTCGCCGGGCGAGTTCATCGTGCGCCAGGGGGACGCGTCGGCGGAGCTCTTCATCATCCTGAAGGGCGAGGTCGCGGTCGTCCTCGAGTCGGAGAAGGAGCACAAGGAGGTGACGCGCCTCGCCACGGGGAAGTTCTTCGGGGAGATGGCGCTCGTGACCGGCGAGAAGCGCCGCGCGTCGGTGCGCGCCGCGACCGAGTGCGAGCTCCTCGTCATCGATCACGACGCGTTCAAGCGCGTGCTCGACGAGACCCCCGCGGTCGCGGAGCAGCTGAGCCAGCTCCTCGCCGATCGCCAGGTGGAGCTCGACGAGCACGCCGCGAAGTCGAGCGCCAGCGAGCGGACCGCCGCGAGCAAGGAGCAGAGCTCCATGCTGCTTCAGCGGATCCGCAAGTGGTTCGCGATCACCAAGTAGCGCAGGGCGTGGCTCAAGGGCAGCTGTCCTTGAGGGTGTCGTTCATCTGCTTGCACGTGCTCGTCATGCTCGTGGGGTTCAGCGAGACGCCGCTCTTCAGCGTGCTCACGAGCTGAGGCAGGCTCTCGCGCATGGACTCGCCGAGGGCGCCCGGGCAGCGGCGGATCCGGTCGAGGTAGGCGTCGCACTCTTCGTTCCCCGTGTCGCCCGTCGTGGGCGTCGGCAGCGGCGGGGGAGGGCTCGTGACGATGTCTGCGCGCTTCGCGGCGGTCTTGCGCGCGAATCCGCGGAACAGGAGCGCGAACGGGCTCATGCCGAACGCGTTCAACGTCTCGAGCTTGTACTTCACGCCGCCGTCGTCCGGCTGGAGTTCGAGCGCGATCGCGCTCGTCATCCGGTCGTCCCCCTCGACCTTGAGCGCCTTGTAGGGGATGCCCTGGTCCTTCAGCTCGTCTTTGAGTTCGTCCGCGTCCGCGAGGGCGTCACGCATGACGCGACCCGAGTCGAGCCACATGAAGAGGCAGGGGCGCGAGCTCATCGCCGAGAGCGCGTGTTTGTGCGCGGGATCGCCCTTCAGCGTGTTGTCCCCCTCGTACGCGTCGATCATCTTGTCGATGAGCTTCTTCTGGCCGACGAGGATGAGGAGATCCTCGTCGCGGAGGATCACGCGGACGAGGGGCAGGTCGTCCTGCTTCGGGGACGCGACGAACCCGTCGTCCTTCTTGTCGACGTCGTACTTGCGGCCGAGCGGGCCGTCCTCGAACGCCTTCTCGCGGATCACCTTCACGAGCTTCTCCGCGGCCTCGTGATCGTTCGTCTTGACGAGCGCGTCGACGCCCACGCTCTCGAAGAGCTCGGTCGGCTTGAAGTCATGGTCGAGCTTGAACTTGTCCGTCGTGACGACGCCGATGACCCACTGCTCGCCGAACGCGTCCGCGATCCGATCGAGCGAGATCCCGAGCGTGTCCTCGAGCTTGTCGAACACCTTGTCCGCGTTGCGACCCGCGTCCCGATCGAGGTGCTTGAGGAACTCGAGCGTGAGCTCCTTGCGCTCCTTCGGGTCGAGCTTCTTGGTGTTCGAGCCGGAGAGGTACGCGATCGTCGTGTCGGGCAGCTTCTCCCAGAGGCTCATGCTGCCGCCCTTCGGCACGAGCTTCTCGTCCGGCATCGCCTTGCCGCGGAGATCCCCGGTCAGCGTGACGACGAGACCGGCGTCCGCGACGCGGGCGGTGACGACGAACGGGCCGATGCCGTCGAAGAACTTGCGCTTCGCGTCGCTCGCGTCGCGATCCTTCTTGGCGATCACGTCGATGAACGAGTCCGAGTCGATCCAGCCGAGGGCGATGCCGCCGTTCTCGTACTTCGCTTGCTTGAAGTGCTCCGTCGTCGCGAGCGCGTCCTTGTCGCCGCGCATCACCTTGCCGCAGTCCTCGACCATGTCGACGCTGCCGATGGCGAGCACCTTCGTCTCCTCGAACCAGACGGCGACGCCGCGCTTGCCCTTGACCGTGATGCGGTCGAGCGCCCGCTCCATCGCCCGCGACTTCTTGTCGGAGTCGCGCTCGACGGACTTGATCTCGTACCCCTGGCCGCCCGCAATCTTGTCCGTCTTTTCGAAGCGCTCGGACTTGAGGAGCGCCTCGACCGGCTCCGCCGCGCTGAACGACACGAGGAACACCGTCTCCTGATCGATTTCCGCGAAGTTCCGCATCCCCACGGCGACGCCGTTGACCGCCTTCACGAGGGTCTCGGCGTCGTCCTTCTTGAGGCCGTCGAACGAGCCGCTCAGCGCGTCGACGGTGGACTCGAGCTGCTTGTCCGTGTCGACCTCGGACGACTCGATGATGTCGCTGCCGGCGAGCTTCACGAACGCCTTCGTGAGGCTCGGCACCTCGAAGTACGCCTGCGTGTCCTTCGGCATGTACTTCGCGAGGACCGGGGTCGCGCTGCCGTAGTACCAGACGGCCGCGTACACCCCGACGCCGATCAAGAGGGCAGCGAGTCCGGCCGCGATGAACAGCGCGACGCGCTTGGCGGCGCCGGGTTTGCGAGGCGCCTTCGGGGGCTTCGCGGGCTTTTCAGTGACCGGGGGCGCTCCGCCCGTCGCGGCGGGGGCCGCGCCGTACCCGGAGGTCGCGGGCGGAACCGCGTACCCGCCGAGGAGCGGGGGAGGCGGGCCGTAGCCCTGCGCAGGAGGCGGGCCGTAGCCCTGCGCGGGAGGCGGGCCGTAGCCCTGCGCGGGAGGCGGGCCGTAGCCCTGGGCGGGTGGGGGACCGTAGCTCTGGCCAGAGCCGCCTCCCCCGGACACCGCGTCCGTCGGAGGGCTGCCCGGAATCGTGCCTGAAGCAAAGGGCTTGTTGCCCCCGCTGTCCCCACCACCCTCACCGCTCTGCATCGCCGCTCCCTCTCGCGTCGTCGCGCGACCGCGCCGCCCTCGCGCGCGAGGCGTACCGAGTTCCCACTGGGAAGTCGACCCCTCGCGCGGCGCTGTTCTTTAGCGCCAGTGGGTGAAGCCGGCCACCGCGGAGCGCTGCCCCGCGCGCGCGGCACGGCCTTCCCCGCGCGCGTCCGCTACGCGGCCGCGGGGCGCGCCGCGGCGACGGCGCCGAGCCACGGCAGGACGAGCTCGAGGAAGCGCGTCGGTGCCTCGAGCTGAGGCGTGTGCCCGATGTCGTCGAGGATCCGGAGCTCGATGCTCGGGCTCTTCGTCGCGGCGAGCTCGGCCGCGCGCACGTCGACGAGGCGGTCCTTCGCGCCGTGGATGAGGAGCGTCGGCCCGGGCGTGCGACGGAGGGCATCGAACATACGCTTCTCGCCCACGAGCACCGTCCGCAGCACCGAGCGGGTCGCCTCGGTGAACGCTTGATCCATCCAGGGCCGCTCGTGCCGCGTACGCGCGAGCGCGATGGCCTCGTCGATGACCGCGCGCGGGACGCGCTTCCGGTCCACGCACGTGAGCTTCAGCATCTCGTAGACGAGCGCCTCCGGCGTCGCCTTGCGGGCGCGTGCGCCGAAGAGGCGCGCCCCGAACGGCGCGGCCGCGAGGAGCAGCAGCGTCATGAAGGCGCGATCCGGGAAGACGCCGTGCGGGTGCGGCACGGCGGGGCAGACGAGGACGGTCGCCGCCACGCGGCGCGCGTTCTCCGCCCCGTAGAGGATGGAGAGCGCGCCGCCCATCGAGTTGCCGAACAGCACGATGGGCCGCTCGGGGGACACGTTGTCGGCGAACGCCGCGATCGCGCGGAGCATCCCAGGGACGTTCGTGCCCGTCTCCGGGCGCGGCGAGAGCCCGAACCCCGGGACGTCGATCGCGTACGTGCGGTGGGTCTCCGCGAGCTTCGGCGCGACCGCGAACCAGTTCACGTGCGAGCCCCCGAGGCCGTGCACGAGCACGGCCGCGGGCGCGTCGGGAGGCCCGCCGAAATCGGCGTAGTGAATCGTGTCGACGCCGACGCGGAGGAGCTTCCGATCGGGTGACCGATCCATCAGGGCTTGGTCGCCGCCGGCGTCGTGGAGCCGGCGGGCGGGATGGGCTGGCCGTTCTTCTCGAGCACGATGAACTGCACGCGTCGGTTCTTCGCGCGGCCGTCCTCGGTCTCGTTCGTCGCGATCGGCTTGTCCTGTCCGTAGCCCTTCGCGACGAGCCGCTTCTGTTCGATCCCGCGCTTCACGAGCGCCGCCATGACGGCCTTCGCGCGGTTGTCGGAGAGCACCGTGTTGCCCTGGGGCGTGCCCTTCGTGTCCGTGTGGCCCTGGACCTCGATCTTCGTGATCTCGGGGTGGTCCTTCATCACCTTCGCGACGTTGTCGAGCAGGGGATCACTGACCTTCTTGATCGTCGCGAGGCCGGTGTCGAACTGCACCTGCTCGTTGATGACGATCTCGTTCTCCTTCACGACGACGAGCGGGCAGCCGTTCTTCGCCGGATCCGGATCGGCCTTGCCGGGATCCTTCGGGCACGCGTCGACGTCGTCACGGATGCCGTCCCCGTCGGTGTCACCGGGGCACCCGTTCGTCTTCGGATCCTGCGTCTTGATGCCGGGGATGTCGACGCACGCGTCGACCTTGTCGACGACCTGATCGCCGTCCTTGTCCGGGCAGCCGTGCAGGCTCGGATCATCCTGCTTGATCCCGGCGACCTCGGGGCACGCGTCCTCCGGATCCATGATGCCGTCGTTGTCCTTGTCGACGGGGAGCGGGCACCCGTTCTTCGCCGGATCCGCTTGCGCGACGCCGGGCACGGTGATGCACGCGTCCACCGGGTCGAGGATGGTGTCGCCGTCCTGGTCCTTCGGGAGCGGGCAACCGTTCTTGAGCGGGTCGGGGTTCGCGACGCCCGGCTCGGTGACGCACGCGTCCTTGTCGTCCGTGATGCCGTCCTTGTCCGTGTCCCCGGGCTCGAGCTTCTTCTTGGTCTTCTCGAGGCCGAACGCGAAGCCCGCGCGGAGGCCGATGCCCTGCGACGAGCCCGCGCCCGTCGCGCACCCGTCGAGGTCCTCCTCGCCGTTGATGAAGAAGTCTCCGCCGAACTCACCGAAGAACGTGAGGCCGGAGAGGAGCGCGAGCTCCGCGCCCACCGCGGGTCGGAGCGCGCCGCCCGCGGAGCCGCTGCCCGAGCACGTGCTGGACGCCGTCGCGCTGCCGAACGTGTCGATGTTGGTGCGCGAGGTCTCGACGTTCTGCCAGCCGGGACCGCCCGCGAACGAGATGTAGAGCGCGAACGGATCCAGGCGGAGCGGATAGCCGCGCGCCTCGAACCAGAGGACGTTGAGGCCGCGCTTCACCTCGGAGAACGACTCGTTCGGGAGATCCTGCCGATCCTGGCCGAGGTCGACGTGCTCGTAGCCTAGGCCGAGGCCGAACCAGCGGTTGATGCGGACGATCGCGTCCAAGCCGATGAGGAGCCCGTTGTCGGAGACCACGTCCCCCCCGGCGGAGTCCGCGAGGGGCGAGCGATCGAACCGGTGCTCGAGGCCGAGGTGACCGAACAGGCCGAACCCGAGGCTCGCTTCTTTTCCGCCGGTGTTCCAGCCGACCCACTTCGTCTCGTACTTGTCCGCAGCGGGCGGGGGCGCGGTCGTCGCGCCCGCGGTTCCATTGAAGCCCGGATCGGTGCTCGCGACCTCGGCCTTCGGAGTCGCGGTGGTCTTGGCGGGCTCCTCCGCGCTCGCGTTGAGGGCGATGAGAGAGGCTGCGAGGGCGGCGAGGACGCCGAGGTTTCTACCGAACGTGTGGGCCGTGGATCGAACGAGCGGTGTGGACACGGTGAGCCTCTCGGGACGTGTGGGAACGGGCGAGCCGAAGCGGGCCATCCCTTACGCGAGAACCCGGCTCGCAGGAAGGGTCATCGGTGGCGCGCGAACGAGTCCGAGACTCTAGTCACGGGAGCTTTCGGACCGCGATGGCGGACGCGCGCGTCCGATCAAGTTTGAGCGCGGATGGGGCTCGATCGCGCGCTCGGGCTCGTGAGGAGCGCGAACGGAAGGATCCCGAGACGACGGGTGGATCGCCGGACCGAGGTGCTCTAGGAGAACCGCGTGGCTCGCGTCATCTGGTCCGCGCTGCTCGCGAGCGTGCCGATCGCGTCCGGGTGGGGGCCGTCGGCCGCGCGCGCCGAGGACCGGACGATCCAACGGATCGACGCGTTCGGCGGGCTGACCATCGCGGACAGCCGAGGGCTGCCGGGGCAAACCCAAGGGACGAGCTTCGCGCTCGGGTATGGGGTGGAGGGCGGCGTGCGCTCGGTGCGGGGCCGGCACGTGTTCGCGGGCGACTTCCACGTCGTCGAGGGGCTCTCGTTCTCCCTCTCGAACGAGGTGTTCTTCAAGTCGCTGGACGACGCGCGGCTCCGGACGTCGTACGCGTTCACGATCACGCCGTGGCTGGATTTCACCGCGTGGGCGGACGCGTCGGCGCCGATGTTCGGGAGCTTCGTGCGCGAGCCCGAGGGCACGACGTTCGACGTGAGGCGCGCGGACGGGCTGCACGAGCTCCACGGAGGTCCGACGCTCGCGTTGACGCAGCCGTTCTTGCCGCTCCGCGCGAACGAGACGGTGGGCGTCGCGTTGCACCCGCTCCGGAGGCCGTTCCTCGGGATCGACGTGCGCGCCGGGATCGGCGTGGATCACGCGGTCGCGGACGGGCAGCTCGAGGTGCAGGACGACGCGTCGACGGCCGACGTCGAAGCGATCGAGCTCGAGAGTCACCACGCGCTCGTCCCCGCGCTCGAGGTCGCGCTCGCGGGCGAGCTCGAGGAGCGACTCGGCTATGGGCTGGACGTCGCGGCGCGCGTGCCGCTCGCGTACACGGACGTCGCGCTCGTCGCGGGCCGGACGATCCCGGAGCTCACGATGGTGCGCCTCCGGCTGAGCGTGTCGATTCAAATCCTGCCTTGGCTCACCACCGACTACGAGCTCGTCGTCGACCGGAACCCGTTTCTCTCCGACGGGATCGGCGTCGCGAACCGGCTCATGCTCGCGGCGCACCCGCTCGCGCGCTGGGCGACGGAGGCGCCGTGACCGAGGCGGAGGCTCTCCGCGCGCGCGTGGAGCGCGTCGCCACGGCGCTCGGGGGGGACGTCCCCGGCGCGGCGTTGGATCGCGTCGTGGCCTGGTGCGCGATGGTGAAGGAGACGAACGCGCGCATCGATCTCACGGCGGCGCGGTCGGACGACGAGCTCGTGGATCTGCTCGTCGCGGACGCGGTCGTGCTCGCGGGCCGCGTCGCGAAGGGCGTGACCGTGGTGGACGTCGGCTCGGGCGCGGGCGCGCCGGGGCTGCCCCTCGCGCTCCTTCGCCAGGATCTCGAGGTGACGTTGGTCGAGCCGCTCGACAAGCGCGTGTCGTTCCTTCGCTCCGCGATCGGGCGCGCGGCGGCGGGGGCGCGGCTCCCGCGCGTCGTCCGGGGGCGAGGGGAGTCGCTCGTGGGGAAGGGGACCTTCGGGGTCGCGATCTCGCGTGCGACTCTGCCGCCGGACGAGTGGCTCGCGCTCGGCTCGAGGCTCGCCGCAGACGTCTGGGTGCTCCTCGCGACGACGCCGCTGACGACGGGCGAGCCGGTCGAGGCCGTCGATTACGTGTGGCCTCTCACGGGCGTCGCGCGCCGAGCCGTACGCGTCTCGGTGCTCTAGGCGCTTGAATGCTGCGGCGTACGGCCGCATCGGATCCCGTTGGAGCTCGAAGGGTCCCGCGGTGTAGGCGCGGTGACGCGCCCTTCCAGTCGACAACCCATGCAACTCATCCGCACGCCGCGCGCGCTCGCGGCGTTCTCCGTCCTCTTTGCGCTCGCCATCGCGAGCTCGGCCGCCGCACAGACGGCGCGGGTTGGAGGCGACCTCGGCTACACGGGCAACGCGCCCTCCCCTGCGCCAAATCCGTGGATCGCGGAGCGCGACACGCCGGAGCGCGCGGGCCCGACGGCACGAGGCTCGACGGGCGACGCCGCGGCGGAGGACGAAGACGCCGCGGCCGAGCGCGAGCGTACGAGCTTCGGCGGCGACCTCGCGTTCGCGACGGAGGCGCCCATCTTCATGGGCGCGCAAGGCACGCTGAAGCTGCCCTACGGGTTCCTGTTCCAGGCGGAGCTCGGCGCGCTGCCGAGCTTCTACGTGAACGCCGTGGACGGCGCGCTCGTGTCCGCGAACGTCTACAGCGAGGTCGTGTCGTCGCTGGTGACGAGCGGGCTGAAGAACTCCTTCGTGATGCGACTGTCCGCCGGGATGCGGCCGTTCCCCGCGCACGGGTTCGAAGTCCTCGGCGGCTACACGCTGACGACGCTCGGCGGTGGCGTGAGCGCGCGCGCCGCGCTCGAGGCCGTCGGCGGCGTGACGCTGCCCGCGCAGATCCCGGACGCGGAGATCGGCCTCCAGACGACGCTCCACAGCTTCCACGTCTCCGTGGGGTGGCGCTGGGTCATCGCCGATCACTTCTTGGTTCGCGCGTCCGTCGGCTACCTCCAGTCCGTCGCGTCGTCCTCGCACATCGAGGTGCCAGACAGCGCCGCGAGCATCCCCGGGGCGAGCGACGTCATCGCCAAGGCGAACCAGACCATCGATTCGACCCTCGACGAGAACTACAAGACCTACGTGAAGCTGCCCGTGCTCGGCCTCGGGCTCGGATACTCGTTCTGAGTCGCCTCTCTCCACCGCTCTCTGTACCCAGTCGCCGAGAGCCCTCCGCTCGGCGTGCGCATCGGCCTCGCGATCGCTTTGGAATGGGCTTTGCGCGAAGCTGGAGAGGAGCTCCGGAGCGAGTCGCTCCGCGTGGCAGCGCGTTCTCGCGTCTCCGCGGTTCATTCGTTGCCATTGTCTCGACTGGGCCGAGTGAACCCAGGCGCGGCGTCAGCGGGGATGCCACTCTACGGGGAGTCCGCCCTCTGCGTAGGCGGTTCCCCAATAGCGGATCGGTGGCTCACGCCGGTCCGCGACGGTGATCCGTCCAGCCTTCGTGATCGCTCGAACGATGGTCTTCATGAGCGGGAACGCGAGGTGGGAGGCGATGCACCCGCGCGCGCCCGACCCGAAGGGGAGGTACTGACCTCGAGCCGCGGGACCCACGACCGCGTCGACGCCGCGCCAGCGCTCGGGGTCGAACGCGAGCGGCTTCTCCCAATGCCGTTCCATGCGGTGGATGACGAACGGCGACACGATCACGATGGTCCCCTTTCGGCCCTGGTACTCGCCGATCTCCACGTCGTCCTGCAGCGTGCGACCGAACAGGGCGTACCCGGGGAAGAGCCGCAGGGACTCGCGGATCGCGAGGTCGAGCTCCCCGTCGTCCGAGACGCGCTCTTGCACTTCGGGGTGCCTCGCGAGCAGATGGAGACACCACGTCGTGCTCGACGCGAGGACGTCGTGCGCGGTGAAGAAGAAGTTGATCGCGCCCTCCGCGGCGGTCCGCTCGCGATCCTGGAGGTCCCCCATGCGCAGGAACCCGCCCAGGACGTCCTTGCGATCGACGCCTGCGCGGACGCGCGACGCCGTCTCCTCGCCGAAGAGCGCGCGCATGTACGCGACGGCGCGCCGCAGCGCCACCCAGCGCGACGGGGAGAGGTACGCCCACGGCTGACACTGCAGATCGATCCCGACGCCCGCGAGCTCGTACTGGATGCGCGCGCGGTGCTCTTCGAACTCGCGCGGCAGGCTCATCCCTGCGACGAAGTCCCCGACCACGTTCCCGATGAGGCGTGAGACCTCTTCGTCGAGGCGCAGCGGAGAGGCGGTGCGATGCCGATCGATCCACGCCGCGGTGACCCGCTCCGCCGCGCCGACCGGATCCACGTCCCGGAGCGCGCGCTTGTAGAGCGCGCGGTTCGTCGCCCACGCGTCGCCGTTCAAGAGCAGCACGTTGTCGAGGACGGCGCGCGTGAGGATGTAGCTTGCGCCTTTGTAGTTCGCGCGCGGGTCGTCCAGCACCGCGGCCGCGAGCGCGCCGTCGTTCACGACGAGCATGCGCGCCGGCCCGAGCGTGACGCGCGCGAGCGGCCCCACCTCGTTCGCGTACTCCAGGAGGCGACCGAGGACCGTCTTCGCGTTGTCGAGGCCGAGCCACCCGCCCAGGTGACCGAGGACGGGCCGCCGGCCCGCGGGCTCGGGGATCGATTCGAAAGGGATCACGCCGCGGAGCCTAAATCAGCGGGCGCAATTCGGACACATCCAGAAGATCAACCGACGAGACGCGAGGAGCGCCAAGACGACGAGAAGGGGCCTCTCCCCTTGGCGCCTCGGCGGTTCGTCTCTCCGGTGTCCTCTACCTTCTCTGTCCGTTTCGCTTCTCGGAGACCTTCTCCCAAGCGAACGATGACACGCCGAGCGGGAGCTCGAGCCATTTGTCTCGCTCGAGCTCAAGGAGATCGTCACACCCGCTACCCGCCAATCGGCACGAGAGCTCATAGTAGTGCGCGGACGTCTTCGCGTCGTTCGGCGTGTCGCTGATGTCCCCGATTTGGATGCAGCTCGAGCCCGGCGGGCAACCCCGGGGTGCGTAGTAGAGGCCGAGCGTCCGGCAGGACTCCGCGTCCCCCCTATTGCACATGCGATCGAGGATCGACACGAACCGCCCTCGGTCGCTCGCCACTTCGCTCCCCCCGCGGTAGTAGATGTCTGCGAGCTCTCGGCACGCCGACCACAACCCTGCGTCGCACCCGCGTTCGCAGTCGTCGACCGAGCCGTCCCTGCACATGTGGCTGCCGGCGTAGCGCTCGAGCTCGTCGACGCGGCAGTACTCGGCCCTGCGATCCGTGCAGAGCGAGCTCCAGCGATCGAGGGCGGTCTTGCACGCGACGGCGTCCCAGCCGTGCGGAGAGCGTTCGCACGCGCGGTTCGCGGTCGACTGGCCCACGAACTCGCGGCTCCGGCGATCGGACTCGAACCGGCCACAGGACGCCTTGTCTCCGAGTTCGCACGCGCGCTGGAACAGCGCCAAGCTCATCCCCTCCCCATGCTTGCGGACCGACATCCTGCGCGCGAGCGTCTCGCACGCGCTCGCGTCCCCGCCGTCGCACAGGGCGGGGCAGGTGTCCGGCGCCTCGAACGTGCACGTCGGCTCGGGCGGAGGGGTCGGCGCGGGGGGCTCCCGGAAGAACGCGGCGCAGCCCGCGACCGACGCGACGCCGACCGCGACGAGCGCCGACCGACCGAGGAGCGCCCCGAGGGCGCTCGGCGCCGTACGTCTGCGCGACCTCATGGGCCCGCCGAGTCCGGCGCGTGGGCGCCGTAGACGTAGACGTCCCCGAACATCTTCACGTCGCCCGAGATGTGGACGTTCCCCTGGAGGTGGATGCCCGGCAGCGTCTTGCACGCCTCGGCGTCTCCGCCGGTGCACGCCGCTTTGCACTCTTCCCTCGAGCCACAGCTCTGCTTCGGCGCCTGCGCGACGGGTGAGCTCGCCTTGGCGCAGCTCGCGTCGTCGGGGTGCGGGTCTCCATCGCACGGGGCACGCGGAGCGGGCATCTCCGCCTCGACCGCCGGCACGGGCGGTGGAACCCGGAGCCGGGCGGCGTTCGCGCACCCGGCCTCCGCGCCCATGGTGCAGGCCTGATCGTAGAGCCCGACGGCTCCCGCGAGATCCTTCCGAACCCCATCCCCGAGCTCGAGCGAAGCGCCGAGGTTGTTGCAGCTCGCGCCGTCCCCCTCGTTGCAGCGAGCGGAGCACGCGCCGATTTGACCCAGGTCGCACGTGCGCGGCGGGGCGGGCGGAGGAAGCGGCGCGGGAGCCTCGGCGACGACGACGGGCGTGTCGACGATGGGCTCACACCCCGCGAGCAGCGCCGCGGTGAACAACCAGGCGAAAGAAGAAAGAGACGGCATAGCGAACAGTCTTACGCGCGACCGTCACGGAGCTACCCAAAGCCATCGGTGCAACCCCTCATTTCGCCGATGGACAGGCGGATCTCTGCTCTTCGCAACGGGCGGCGTCGAACCGCTCGCTCATGGGTTCGCCTTCGCGTTCGCGCGTTGACCCGCCGTCATCAGGTCCACGCCTTCCCACGTCCGCCGCTCACCCACCGCGAGGATGGGGACCTCCACGAACCCCGCGTCCGACCAGACCGCGAAGCGCCACGTCTCGGGCGGGTCGGTGAACACGAGGCGCACCCTCGAAGGGATGCCCGTGGGGAGGACCTCGAGGACCTCGACCACGAACCCCGAGCCCTGATCCTTCTCCCCGACCGCGTACGCGTGATCGCGGAACACGGCGGAGAACGGGCTCGCGTTCATCCCCAGCGGATTGTCGATCTCGATCGTGTCGACCGCCGTGCGCTCCACGTCGTAGGAGCCATTCGTCTGCACGCTCGCGAAGCCCACGCGCTTCGGGAGAGGGGATCCATCGAGCAGGCGCTCGAGGAGCATGTATCCCCCGATGAGCGCGTCCGGCACTCCGAGCACGACGATGTTCGTGTCCGCGACCTCACCTTCGAGCGGTAGCGTCTTCGCGCCCAGCGCGACCACCCCTTGGAACACGCGCGGGAAGAACAGCTGCTTCGCCGGGAGCAGCAGCCCGGCGACGACGAGGTGCACGAACGCGAGCGTCCCCGTGAACACCCGCGCGCCCACGGTCCGGGCCTTCGCGGGCGCCGTCGCGACCGCGTGGATCGCGATCGCGATCGCCCCGAACGCGCCGAACCCGGCGATCATGAGGAGCCGGTCGTCCGGCTGCATCGCGCACCCCGGGCCGAGCGCGAAAAGCGCTCCCACGAGGAGCACCCGCGTCGCCGGGTGGCCCTTCGCGAGCCGCGCGACGCCGTAGACGACCGCGCCCCCGAGCAGCACGCCCACGATCGCGAGCCCCATCTGGGCCTGGGGCGGCAAGTTGGGCGAGATCTCCGCGGGCGGGCCGAACATCTGCGCGAGCAGCAGGATCGGTCCGCGCTGGATCGCCGCGAGCAGGAACCGGACCGGGGTCGACGCGGGATCGATGTAGAGCGAACTCCCGCGCGCCCCGAACCCGAGGAGCTGGTAGGTCACGACCCACGCCACGACGACGAGGGCGTGCGGCACCAACGCGAGGAGCCCCGCGCGACGCCCCGCGGGATCCTTGAAGAGCGCGTACGCGAAGAGGTATCCCACCACGCCGAGCGAGACCTCGCCCCCGAGCAGCGCGAGGATCAGAAGCGCGGCCGAGGGGAGGCTCGATCGCCCCGCGTCTCGAGCGCGCACGAACGCGCCGAGCGTCGCGAAGCTGAACAGGGCGGCGACGAGCGCGTAGCGGTTCGCGGTCCACGCGAGCGCCACCGCGTGCCCGTCCTCCAGCACGAAGAACAGCGCAGCGAGCCCGCCCGCCGCGCCCCCGACGAGCGCGCCGAACGCGCGCGCCGTCACGTACGCGAGCGCCGCATAGAGGAGCGCCGTCTCGAGGTGCGGGCCCCAGGGCACGCCCTTCCAGATCACGTGATCGAGCGCGAGCCACAGCGACGCGATCGGCCGGAAGAACCCGAGCTTCAGATCCGGGTTCGTCCACCAGGGGAACGCCCCTTGATCGCGCGCCGCGGCGAGGCCCGCTCCCCCGTCCGAGAAGCGATAGAGATCCCAGACCCCGCGCGGCCCGCCCGCCACCGAGTGCCCGAGCAGCGCGTGCTCGTGGAACCGATCGTCCAGGAACGCGCCGGCGCTGAGCGATGGGAGCGTGAGCGCGAACGCGATCGCCGCGAGCACCCATGGGAAACGCGGACTGTCGCACCACTTGAGGAGCCGCTGGATCACGGGCGCCACATAGGGCGCCCCGGCGTCGAAGACCAGCCACCCGATGCGCCTCGGTCGGCGAGTCGTGGCGACGCCGGGAGTCGCTGCGTTCCAGCGCGGGGCTCGGCGTGGTGGGACGCACCCTCGGCGCGCCCGCGGTTCAAGGACCGTAGGGATCGGCGGGGACCATCTGGCCGTTGGTCGTCGCGAGCGGTGTTGGCGCGGCGCTCGCCCCGCCGAGCGGGAGGTCCACAGTGTCGCCCGGGGAGAGGCGCCTCCGCTCGAGTCCCGACCACTCGAGCGCCTGACCGGAGACGCACGTGTCCGGCGGGGCGGCCGCGTCGACGACGTACACGTGACCGGCTCCGACCACCTCGCCGTGACCTTGCGCGTCGACCACCAGCGCGGTCGCCTCGTCGATTCCGATCCCGCGAATGTCTGCCACCAGGCCGTCCGTCCATGTGCGCGCCATGAAGCCGACGAGCCGGCCCATGCGGTCCCGCTCGTGGAAGTGCGTGTCGATCACGAGCGGCGTCGTCGGCGCGAGCCCGAGGAAGTCGGGCTCGAACGTCATGTAGGGATTGTACGGATCGGCGAGCGCCTCGGTCGAATAGACGGTCCCGTTCAGCGCGGAGTAGACAATCGACGAGAGCACGTCGCACCCCGCGCTCGTCCCCCCGACGATGGCCCCGCGCCCGTAGGCCGCGCGGATCGCGTCCTCGAGCGCGGTGCCCTTCCACGTCTCGACGTAGGCCGCCTGATCCCCGCCCGCGATGAAGATCCCCTCGGCGTTCGCGATCCGATCGGCGACGTAGGGCGCGTCCGCGAGCGCCCTCGTCGTCACGAGCATCGTCTCCACCGAGTCCGCGCCGCCGATGTCCGAGAACAGATAGTCGTTGTACCCGTCGGCGCCGCTCGCGCGCAGGACGACCACGTCACCCCCCGCGATCCTGGGCTTCCACCACGCGAACGCGGCGTCGACGTCCGCGCCGCCACCCATCAAGACGAGGCCCGGGCCGAGCGGCGTGACCCGCGCGTCCGCGTCCTCGCCGGTGAGGAAGTCGACCAAGTCCGAGGGCCGCTCCGCGGCGCCCCCCGCGCCCGTCGACGTGGCGGAGGAGCTCGACGCCGCGCTCGTCGATCCCGCGGACGTCGCCGTCTGGTCGTCCTCGGCGGGCGACGCGCACCCAGTGACGAGGACGAAGAGGGCAAGCGCCCCGTGGGGGTTCCGGCGGGGCACGTGGTGACGGTACCTCACGCCCCGAGGTACGATCCATCCGTGCGCGCCCCCGAGACGTTCTTCGCCGCGTCGCTGTTCATCGGAGCTGCGCTCCTCGTCGCGTCCGCGTGCGACGACGGGGGGGCGACCACGAACTCCGGCGGCGCGACGAGTTCGACGGGCGCGTCGATGTCCACGTCGAGCTCGCCGACCACGACGACGGCGTCCTCGTCCCCCACGAGCGGATCGACGGGGAGCGGGATGCCCATCGACCTCTGCGCCGGCCTCGTCTCGGATCTCGAGGCGCACCCGATGACCACGCTCGCGAAGCCCGCGGTCGGGGCCGCCGTCACCGACGCGGAGTTCGGCACGACGATCCGCCGCGTCACCGCGGTCGCAGCGGGTGGCGGGAACCCCGCGATCGTCCCGATGTACACGACGATGCCCGCGTGGAACGCGGACGAGTCCCTGCTCCTTCTCTACTCCGTCGCTTCGGGTGAGCACCAGCTCTACGACGGCCACTCGTACGCGTTCCTCCACGCGCTCGACATCGCACCCACCGACGTCGAGCAGGTCTTCTGGAGCACCTCGGATCCGGACGTCCTCATCTACCCCGAGGACACGTCGCTCGTCCGCTACCACGTCGGAGCCGGCTCGAAGGAGACGCTCACGACGTTCGACTTCTGCAGCGAGCCCGTCACGAACGGCGCCGACCCCATGTTCACGTCCTGGGACTCCTCGCGCATCGGCCTCGCGTGCGGCGCGCAGGTCTTCATCTACGACATCGCCCAAAACAAGGTGCTCGGGAGCAAGCCCCTCGGCGAGAACCCGGCGCAAGTCGCCCCGAGCGGGACGCTCGCGTTCCTGAGCGACAGCGGCGGCGTCACCGATCCCGACCTCGGACTGCAGCGTACCCTCGACCTCGTCGAGCCCTTCGGGCACGCGAGCCTCGGCCGGTACGCGAGCGGTCACGACACGTGGAACGGCGTCGTCTTCGATCCGGGGCCGAACGGCGATCCGCACATCGGCTCTCTTGTCGTCTTCGATCTCGCGGATGGGACATCGAAGGTCGTCGTGGGGCCGGACACGGGGTTCCCGTATCCGCCGACGACCCACGTGTCGGCGGTCGCCTATCGCCAGCCCGGCTGGGCGTTCGTCTCGACGATAGGCGACACGAGCGGCGCAGGGTTGCTCGATCTCGAGATGGTCGTCGCGGACACCAACACCGGCAAGACGTGCCGGATCGGTCGCCACCGCAGCTGGGGCAAGGACAACACGAAACTCGGCGACTCCTATTGGGCCGAGCCGCATGCGGTGCCGAGCCCGAGCGGCACGCGCGCCGTGTTCGCGAGCGACTGGGGCGACGGCGACACCGTCGACACGTACGTCGTCGAGCTCCCGTCCTACAGCCCGTGATCTCTTCCTCGCGAACCGACTCGGAACAACTGGACCCCTCGCGTGTTGCCCGTGGATAGCCGTCTCGGGGGCGTTCGGGATGGCACCCCACGGGTCTTGTGAGCTCGTCGAACCGCCGCCCCGATCAGACCGTCCGCATGTCGACCGAGGTCGACGACGCGACCGTCGTCGACGGGCGCGGCGCCACCGGACCGCGCCGCGATCCTGCGGCGCGGGCGCGCGCCCCCGCGACGAACCTCCGCCTGTTCGAGGTCCTCGGCCAGGGCGGGATGGGGAAGGTGTTCCGCGCCGAGCAGCTCGAGCTCGAGCGCCCCGTCGCGTTCAAACAGCTCCTCGACGACGGCGACGAGCAGCTCCGCGAGCGCTTCGTGCGGGAGGCTCGGATCACCGCGCAGCTCGACCATCCGAACATCGTCCCCGTCTACGTCCTCGAAGTGTCGAGCGCCGGCAAGGCGATCGGCTACGCGATGAAGCTCGTCGCCGGAGAGACGCTCCGGCAGCACCTCACGGAGGCCGCCGCGGCCTACGAGCGCGGCGGCGCGCCGGACGACACCCACGCTCGGGCGACGCGGCTCGAGCACTTCTTGAAGATCTGCGACGCGATGTCCTTCGCCCACGCGCGCGGGATCCTCCACCGCGATCTCAAGCCCGCGAACGTCATGCTCGGGAAGTTCGGCGAGGTGTACGTCATGGACTGGGGCATCGCGCGATCCATCGGCGCGGCCAGCGACTCCCCGCCCTCGAGCGCGCGACCGCGCGCGGGGCTCGATCCCGATCTCACGCGCGACGGGGACGTCGTGGGCAGCGCGCTCTACATGTCCCCCGAGCAGGCCTCGCTCCCGAGCAACGCGCTCGACGCGCGCTCCGATCAGTACGCGCTCGGGCTCATCCTCTACGAGATCGTCTCCCTCCGGCGCGCGCGCGACAGCGCGAGCGGCGCCGAGGTGTTCACGGACG
Source organism: Polyangiaceae bacterium (assembly GCA_046351395.1). GTDB lineage: Bacteria > Myxococcota_A > Polyangia > Polyangiales > Polyangiaceae > CAYYKK01. Next base: position 114,656 of record JAXLYP010000024.1, on the reverse strand, counting down.
CGGCGCGCGGCGTCGTCGCGCCCCTCGAGCACGTCTCGCGGCGAGAGCGCATCCCGGCGGAGCTTCGGGCGATCGTGGCGAAGGCGACCGCGTTCTCGCGCGACGATCGGTACCCCTCCGTCGCCGCGCTCGCGGAGGACGTTCGGCGCTACATGCAGGGCGAGGCGGTGCTCGCGCGCCCGGACAACCCGCTCGCGAAGCTCCTCCGGGCGATGAGCAAGCACCGCCGGACGACGCTCGTCCTCGTGATCACCGTGTTCGCCATCGCCGCGGTCGCCGTGAGCGTCAGCGAGCTCCGAAAGACCGAGACGGAGCTCCGCGCGCGACGGCGCGGCGAGCTCACGACCGCGCTCTACATCGACGTCGCGGCGCAGGGCCACCGTATCGACACCGAGTTCCAGCGCCTCGAAGAGGCGCTCGAGGGGCTGCGCACCGCCGCCGAGTGGGCCCTCGTCGGGCCCGAGCCGAGCGGTGAGGCCGCGCGGTACTACCTCGACACCGATTTCGCCGACCCCTCGAAGCGGCCGCCGGACTTCACGAAGGACACGAAGTACCGCTGGCCCGTGTCCGTCGACTTCCCGGTGGTGGGCGTCGCGCCCGGCGTCGATCGTGCGCTCCTCGCGCCGAAGCTGCGCCGCCTCGCGCCGCTCCGCGCGCACATCCTCGACATGGTCGCGGGCGCGGATCGCGGCGCGAACGACGTCGTCTCACCCGAGCGCGCGCGCCGCGGCCTGCTCGATCGAGAGGGCCCCATCGACTACGCGTACATCGACACCCCCGAGGGGATCCACATGGTGTGGCCCGGCGTGGACGCGCTGCCCGCGGGCTACGACGCCCGCTCGAGCAGCTTCTACCGCATGAGCGATCACAAGCGCGGCAAGCGCTGGGGCAGCCCCTACGTGGACGCCACGACCGACACGCAGGGCGACGATCTCGTCCTTCCCTGCACGGAAGGACTCTGGTCCCCCGGCGGTGAGTTCCTCGGCGTCGCGGGCGTCGAGATCACGGTGACCAAGATCGTCGAGACGGGGCTCCGCCTCCCCGGTCGGCAGATGCTCCGCGCGAGCCTGGTGAACGGTGACGGCCAGAAGATCATCGACTCCACCGACGCCGGGCGCCGCTTCCCCTCGAAGGGGACCGACGAGACGGTGACGCTCGCCGAGTTCGACATCCCCGAGGTCGCGGCGGCGGCGCGCCAAAAGGAGGAGGGCATCCGCGAAGTGAGGCGTGGCGGGAAGGACGTCGTCGTCGCGTTCGTCCGGCTCGAGGTCCTCGGTTGGCTCTACGTGGTCGAGGTCGACAGCGCGGCCCTCGGGGACCGTTAGCTAGCTCACCTTGGAGGCGCGCCGGCGTGGACGACGCGCCACTCGAAGCCTCCGCCCTTGCGAGGCTGGATCCCGAGCACGTCCGGGGTCTCTGTCGTCCCCGGGATCAGCGCTCCCGCCACCGTCCTGAAGTCGAGCATCGACGGCAGCCCATCGATCTTCTCGAGCTTCGCCGGGCCGCCGTCGGCGGGCACCGACACGAGCATCAGCGCGCCGGTTGGAGGCTCGTCGTCGTTGAGCGTGCCAGCGAGGAACGAGGCGCCGCTCGCCGTCACCACCGGGGCGCCGATACCGGCGATGTGCTCGCCTGCGTCGCGGCGCCAGATGCGTTTGCCCGTCGCGTCGAAGCGCTCGACGAAGGCAGCTCCGACGGAGCGCATCGCGCCCTGCTTCTCGCTCGACACGCCGATCGCGTACGCCCCGCCGCCCGGCGCCGCCGCCGCGCGTTGGATCCCCTCCCACCGCTCGGTCGGCTCGACGTCCTCGCGGATCCCTTCGCCCTTCGCGTCGAACGAGACGATCCACGAGGCGTAACGCGCCTCCGTCTTCTTCCCGCCGAAGGCCACGTACGAGCCGTCATCCATGGGAACGAGCGACGTGAGGTAGTGGTAGGAGCCCTCGCCGACCTTCCGCTCCCACTTCTTCTCGCCCGTCATGTCGAGCCCGAGGAGCCACCCATGCGTGACCCCCGACTCGATCGGGTTTTGCACGCCGATCGCGACGATCTGTCCGCCGCGCACGGCCGTGCTCGTGATCGAGTCCGCGCCGACCTCCGAGGGAACGATCTTCGACCAGAGCATCTTGCCCGTCTTGTCGACCGCGGTGAGGACGGTCCCCCTCGTCGGCTCGCGCGGGGCCTCTCCCGCGAGGAGCACGCCGCCCGACCCGAACGGGCTCGCCGACTCGACGTCCCCCGCGGCGAGCACCGCTGCCTCCACGCTGCCGGCGCGATCGACGAACGCGATCCACTGCTTGAGGTGATCCTCGTCGCCGACGGTGCCCGCGAAGAACAGCCGCGCTCCCGCTACGCCCGCGGCGACGACGCGCGTGTCGCCCGCCTCGGGCGGCGTCAACGCGCGCCACTCCGAGGCGGGCCACCGCTCGGCCTTCGCGGCGGACGAGCTCGGCCGCGCGCCGGAGTTCGCGGCTGTCGCGCTGGTCGAGGTGTCCGGTGGAGGTGCTGCGTGGTCTTGCTTCGCTGAGCTCGTCGTCATCGAGGATCCATCGCCGCGCGAGGAGCACGCGACGACGGAGAGGCCAGCAAGCGCGAGCAGGGCAGCGCGGGACCGCATGGCGTCGCCATACCCGCACCGCGGTCCGCCGTCAGGGTTGGACCCACGTCGGGCGTTCGGCCGCGAGCTCGTACGCCGTCAGGCCGCTCTCTCCGCGCGTCGCGATCCAGCCGCGACCGCGCCGCGCTTCACCGCGGACCTCGTCTCCGTCGCGGAGTTCGGTGTGCAGCCAGACGGCCTCCGCGCCCCGGGTCTTCGGCGTGATGCGCTCCAAGATGCCCGCCAAATCGGGGTGATCTTCGCGCTTTCGCTTCACGGTCCCGCGCTCCGCGCGTACGCGTACGACGGCTTCGTCGCCCGCGTCTTCGACCTCGATCGAGAGCTTGAACACGTAGCTCGTCCAAGGGAACCGCCCGGCCCGGTGCTCGACGACGAGCTCCTTGGTCTCCGCGCCGTCCCCACGGATCGCCTCGGAGAGCGCAGCGGCGAACGCTCGGGACGCCGCGGCGGGGCCGCGCAGCGCGAAGAGCACGGGGCGCTCCCGTGCGCACCACGCCTCGAACTCGGGGATGCTCGGGCCGTCCGTCTCGTAGCGATGGTGCAGCCACCCCCCGATCACGAGGACCGGCAAGACCAAGTAGACGGCGAGGAGCTCCCAGGGACTCACGATCCTCCACGATGGTGTCAGGACGCTCTCGAGAGAAGCGGCAAGGTGCCGCGCGATGAACGCTCTATCATAGCGAGATGCGCGCCCTCCCGATCCTCGCCGCGGCAACTTGGCTCGTTGGATTGTCTGTGATGGGCGCCGCGTGCGACGGCGCGTCCGGCGTGGACGTACCGAACCCGCTCACGAACCCGGAGGATGGCCCCGCCGCTGGCAACCCCGACGGGCACTGCGACGTCCCCGCGGAGGCAGGGCTCGAGGACGTGTCGAAGCCCCGCACCGTCGTCGGCACGGGGACGCCCGAGAGCTGCACGGGGGACGCGTTCATCGCCGCCGTCGCGAAGGGCGGCGTCGTCACGTTCGACTGCGGCCCGAACCCCACGACGATCATGCTGGAGCGGCCCGCGAAGATCTTCAACGACACCGGCCCCGACATCGTCATCGACGGCGGCGGGCTCGTCACGCTGAGCGGCTCCGGCAAGACGCGCATCCTCTACATGAACACGTGCGACGAGAACCAGAAGTGGACGACGGACCACTGCGACAACCAGGACACGCCTCGCCTCACGGTCCAGAACATCACGTTCGTCGACGCGAATTCCAAGGGCGAGGACGAGTTCGACGGCGGCGGCGCCATCTGGGTGCGGGGCGGCCGGTTCAAGCTCGTCAACACGCGATTCTTCAACAACGTGTGCGCCGACTCCGGGCCCGACGTGGGGGGCGCGGGCGTCCGCGTCTTCAGCCAGTTCGACGGTCAGCCCGTGTACGTCGTGAACAGCACGTTCGGGGGCGCCGACAAGTTCGGAAACACGTGCTCGAACGGCGGCGGGATCAGCAGCATCGGCGTCAGCTGGTCCATCTACAACAGCCTGTTCTCGTTCAACCACGCCATCGGCAAGGGCGGCAACCCTCCCGAGAACGGGGAGGCGGGCGGCGGGAGCGGCGGCGCGATCTACAACGATGGCAACACGATGACGCTCTCCCTGTGCGGCACGAAGATCGAGCACAACGACGTGGTGCAGCACGGGAGCGCGATCTTCTTCGTGACGAACGACCACTCGGGGAACATCGTGATCGACCGATCGACGATCACGAAGAACACCGGGGGCTCGTGGTACGCGATCTACCCCCAGATCAGCTGCCACGACGATACGGACATCGCGGTCACCGACTCCGTGATCGCCGAGTAGCGAAGGATCGGCTATCGAGATCCCATGTCGGCCGACGCGGTGCACTGGGATCTCACGAGCTACTTCCCATCCTTCGAGTCCGGCGAGCGGTCGGGCTTCGAGTCCGCGATCGCGGCGGACATCGCCGCCCTCACGGAGCGGGCTCGCGCGCTCGGCCCCGTCGGCGGCGCGGACGACGACGCGTGGCAGGAGGCGCTCCTCGCGTTCGAGGCGATCGGCGCGCGCTTCTCCCACCTCTCCTCGTACGTGTGCTGCCTCGCCTCCGCGGACACCGGCGAGGACGCGTACGCGCAAGCCGAGGGGCGCCTCGCGTCCCTCGACGCGGAGCTCTCGAAGCTCCTCGTCGAGCTCCGGAGGGCGCTCGCCCCCGCGACCGACGCGGCGTTCTCCGCGTTCGTCGCGCGACCCGCGCTCGCGCACGCGGGCTACTTCATCGGGCGCCTCCGGCTCGAGGGGCAGCGCAGCATGGCGCCCGAGCTCGAGGCGCTCGCGGCCGATCTCGCGCCGACGGGGATCGTCGGTTGGTCGCGGCTCTACGACACCATCGCGGGCAAGCGCTCCTTCGAGATGCGCTGGCCGGACGGTCGCGTCGAGCGGCTCCCGTTCTCCGCGCGTCGGTCCCTCACGGCGGATCCGGATCGCGCGGTGCGCGCCGCGGCGTTCGCGGGCGGGAACGCGGGGTGGGCGGAGCACGCGGACGTCCTCGCGGCCGCGCTGAACCACATGGCGGGCGTGCGCCACACGCTCCGCGCGCGCCGCGGCGCGCCGGACTGCCTCGAGGCAGCGCTGCACGACGCGGGCATCACCCGGCGGACGCTCGAGGCGATGCTCGAGGCCGTGCGCGACCGCGTCGCGCTCCCGCGGCGCGGCCTCGCGCTGAAGGCGCGAGCGATGGGGCTCCCCGCGATCGCCTGGTACGACCTCGAGGCCCCTCTTCCGCTCGAGGGGGCGTCCGAGGCGAACGCCGGGCGCGTGTCCTGGGACCTCGGCGTGGAGCGCGTGCGGACCGCGTTCGACCGCGCATATCCGCGGCTCGCGCGCCATTTCGACGCGATGCTCGCCGCGCGGTGGATCGAGGCGGCGCCCTCCCCGAAGAAGCGCCCCGGCGCGTACTGCACGAGCAGCCCGCTCACCGGTGAGACGCGCGTGTTCATGACGTTCGCGGGCTCCCTCGGGGACGTGTCGACACTCGCGCACGAGGTCGGCCACGCGTTCCACTCCGAGGTCCTGCGCGACACCGCGTACCTCGCGCGCCAGTACCCGATGACGCTCGCGGAGACCGCGTCCACATTCGCGGAGGCCGTGCTCGCCGACGGGTTGCTCGCGGATCGCACGCTCGAGCCCGCCGCGCGCGCGATCCTCCTCGGGAAGGTCGCGTCCGACGCGGCCGCCTTCCTGCTCGACATCCCGACGCGGTTCTACTTCGAGAAGAAGTTCTACGAGGAGCGCGCGTCCGGCGAGGTCCCCCTCGCACGCATCTCCGAGCTCATGGTGGAGGCGCAGCGCGCCCAGTTCGGAGAGACGCTCGCCGCGGGCGAGGAGGATCCGCTCTATTGGGCGAGCAAGCTCCACTTCTTCATCGCGGAGCCGAGCTTCTACAACTTCCCGTACACGTTCGGCTACCTCCTCTCGCGCGGCCTCTACGCCGCGTTCACGGCGGAGGGGGCCGCGTTCCTCCCGCGCTACGAGGCGTTCCTCCGCTCGACCGGAAAGGCGATGGCGCACGAGGTCGCGCGCGAGACCCTCGGCGAGGATCTCGAGCAGCCCGGGTTCTGGGCGCGCGCGATCGACTCGCTCGCCGATCCGCTCGATGAGCTCTCTTCGCTCCTCCCCTGAGCGCTGGGCGCGCCGCGATCAGAAGCTCTGATCGGCGAAGTGGAAGAGGAGCCACCGAGGCGCGCCGTCCGGATGGAGGACGACCGCGCCGTCGTGCTTCTGGCCGTTCCGGTGGATGAGGTGGCTGCTCGCGCCGCCCGAGCTCGTACAGAACACGCTCACCTTGTCTCCGAGCGTGATGTCGTCCGCGATGCGATTCGAGAGCTTCGCCATCGGCACGGGGGCGAACGCGAACCCCGAGTGGAGCCCGAGGTCCCCGGCGTAGTCGAGCGCGGCGTCCGTGTGCCAGCCCTCCGCCCACGGGGCGCCCACCATCGCGTGATCGAGCTCGAGGAACCGCACGTCCGGATCGGCGCCCGTGGAGAGGACGTTGATGACCATCCGGTAGACGGCGCCCTGCATCGTGACCTCGAGGATGACGTGGTCGTCGTTCGGCATCGGGCACTGGGTGTCCGTCGGCTTCACGACCGCGAGCACCGTCCCGTCGACGCGCCCGAACGAGTTCGTGAGGCCCGTCCCGAACTCCGAAGCGCAGTCCTTCGCTTTGTCGATCGGCGCGGCGCCGCCCGCGCCGCCCGCGCCCGTCGAGCTGCTCGTGGACGATCCGGTCGAGGTCGCGCCGGACGCGGAGCTCGACGAGCTCGACGGGGGGGACGCGTCACCGTCCGAGGTGGTGCACGCGACGGAGAGCGCAGAGAGCGCGAGGAGGGCGCGAAGTCGTCGGGGGGCCATCGGGGGCCCCTATACCCCGGCTCGCGCGTCGTCAGCAGCCCAATGCGTCGTAACAAACGCCGTACGAGACGCCGTTCGCGAGGAGGGGCGGGTTGAACCCGAACACGCACGACTCGCCCGCCCCGACGTTGCAGTCGCTGTCGGCGTTGCACCAGCGTGTGCAGCACGTCCCGCCCGTGCCGAGGTCCTGGATGCACTCGTAGGGCGGGCCGCAGTCGGTGTCGTCCAGGCAGAGCGCCCATTGGATCCCCGTCCCCGCGGGCGCGCAGGTCGGCATGTTCGTGTCCGTGGGGATGCAGTGCTGCGCGGCGCCGCACCCGGCGGCCGGGCTCTCGGGGTTGCAGCTCACGGGGCCGCTCCCCGTCGAGCTCATCGCGCTGCTCGCGACGGACGTGGAGGCGACCGTGGAGTTCGCGCTCGTGTTCGCCGCGGTGGAGTTCGCGCTCGTGTTCGCCGCGGTGGAGTTCGCGCTCGTGTTCGCCGCGGTGGAGTTCGCGCTCGTGTTCGCCGCGGTGCTCTTCGAGGACGTCGACCCGTGCGTCACGCCGGGTGTGCCGCCGGCCCCCGCGCCGCCGAATCCATCGTCGAGCGTCGAGCCCGTCGCGCAGGCGAACAGAGTTGCAGAAGCAAAGGCGAAGAGGATCCGAGAAGGCCGCACCTTGGAAAGCGTAGGCCAAACGGACTGCCCTGGGATCGCCGACTTTTTGCCCGGGGTGGCCGGCCCGTGCGATGCGACGAGGATGCCCCCCGGCGATCCGCAGGCCGCGCTCGAGCGCGCAGAGTCCGAGCTCGTCGCCCTCCGCAAGATCGCGAGCGATCTCGCGCGCGAGCGGAAGGAGCGCGTGACGACGGTCCACCTGCTGGCGGCGATGTCCGGGCGACCCGGGCCCGTCGCGGACCTGCTCGCGGAGCGGCGCCTCGGCGCCGAGGCGCTCCTCAAGGCGGGGCGCTCGTTCGACGAGAACAACGCGGACGCGATGCACCGGGCGCTCGCCGAGGCGAAGGAGATCGCGCAGCGCGCGCGCGCGTCCCGCCTCTCGTCGCCCGACGAGAAGCCGAAGATGGTCGAGCCGGCCGCCGTGCACCTGTTCTTCGCGCTCCTCTCGGACCGGGAGAGCGCCGCGCACCGCGCGCTCCTCCAATGCGGTGTGGACGTGGGGCGCCTCCGCACGGCAGCGCTCCAGATCAGCATCGGGTTCGTCGCGCCGCGCCGGCACTCGCCCGCGCGCGAGAGCGCCGTCGTGCCCGTGAAGCTCGTGCCTCGACTGGCGCCGAAGAGCTCGCCTCCGCCTCGCGCGACGCCGGCGCTCCCGCCGAAGAGCCCCGCGCCCGCGCCGTCGTCCACCTCGGGCGCCGTCACCGTCCCGTTCATGCGCCCCGCCCGCGCGGACCACGCCCGCCCGATGCGCCTCGGTCAGCGGCGCCCGCACGTCGCCCCCGCGAAGCCCGCAGATGCGCCCCGCGCGGAGCCCGCGCCGGACCGCGCGGCGCAGGCGACCCCCGAGTTCGTCGTGCTGCGCGCCGTGTCTCGGGACCTCGGCGTCCTCGCGCTCGAGGGGGCGTTCGACCACCTCGTGGGCCGCGACGAAGAGATCGATCGCGCGCTCGACGTCCTCGGCCGCGAGGCCTCGAACGTCGCGTGCTTCGTCGGACGCGTCGGCGCCGGGACGACGAGCGCCGCGCTCGCGACGGCGACCCGCCTGCTCGCGGAGGACCGCGTGCTCTACGAGCTGTCCCTCCCGCTCCTCGCGCGTGCTCCGGGCGTGCGCTCCCACCTCGCGGCGCTCCGCGCGGAGCTCACCGCCGGCTGCGAGCGCGTCGCGCTCCTCGTCGACGATCTCTACGAGCTGCTCCAGCTCGGCGACGACGTCGCGCAGGAGCTCCGCCTCCTCTTCACGGTGCCGGGGCTCCGCGTGATCACGACCTCGAGCCCCGAGGGGCTCCGCCGCGTCCACGAGGCGTTCCCGTCCGTCGCGCGGTGTCTCTCGCCGGTGGACGTCGACGAGCCGGACGTGGAGTCCGCGTTCCTCATGATCCGCGCGCGCGCGAGCTTGCTCTCGGCGCACCACGGCCTCGCGTTCTCCGACGAGGCGATCGCCGCCGCGATCGGGTGGTGCAAGCGCTACGTCGCCGGCCGAGCCCTCCCCGAGAAGGCGCTCTCCGTGCTCGATCTCGCGGGCGCGCGGACGAAGCGGCGCACGAGCGGCAAAGCGACCGGCGTCGAGCCGGAGATGGTCGCGGAGATCGTCTCCGAGCTCACCGACGTGCCCGTCGACCGCCTCTTGCAACAGGATCGCGACAGGATGATCCGGCTCGAGTCCGAGATCGGCAAGCGCGTGATCGGGCACACCGACGCGATCGCCCGCATCTCCGCGCGCATCCGCCAGAACGCGGCGGGGCTCGCGGGGGGCCGCCCGATCGGGTCGTTCCTGCTCCTCGGGCCGACGGGCGTCGGCAAGACGGAGACGGCGAAGGCGCTCGCGCACGTCCTCTTCGGTTCGGCGACCGCGATGACGCGCGTCGACATGAGCGAGTACGCCGAGGCGCACGCGGTCGCGCGCCTCATCGGCGCGCCCCCCGGCTACGTGGGCCACGAGTCGGGCGGGCAGCTCACCGAGGCGCTCCGCCTCCGGCCGTACCAGGTCGTGCTCCTCGACGAGATCGAGAAGGCCCACCGGGACGTGCTCGAGGCGTTCCTGCAGGTGCTCGACGAAGGCCACCTCACGGACGGTCGGGGCCGCAAGGTCGACTTCAAGAACGCGGTGATCGTCCTCACGTCGAACCTCGGCGCGCGCGAGGTCGAAGCGGAGCGTACGAAGCGCGGCGTGGGCTTCGCGGGGAACGCCCCCGTCGCGCGCGAGAAGCTCGAGCAGACGAGCCTCGCCGCGGCGCGGAAGGAGCTCCCGCCCGAGCTCTGGAACCGGCTCGACGAGGTGCTGTTCTTCGCGCCCCTCGAGCGCGCCGACGTCGCGCGCATCGCCGGGCTGCTCGTCGACGAGCTCCGCGGGCGGCTCTCCTCGCGCGGGGTGGAGATCGACGTCCAGCCCGAGGTGATCGACGCGCTCCTCGACGGCGGGGGGTTCGACGCGTCGCTCGGCGCGCGGCCGATGCGGCGCACGCTCTCGCGCATGATCGAGGCCCCGCTCGCGGACCTCGTCCTCCGAGGGGAGCTCGACGAGGGGCGCGTCGCGCTCGTGGGCGTGGAGCACGGGCAGATCACGGTTGACGCCGTCGACGGCGCAAAGAGGATCAGCCGCCGCGCCCCATGACCGACACGACCACCGCGGAGCCACCCCTCACGCCGAAGGCGCTCCTCGCGGTCCTCGTCGCCGCGTTGGGCTACTTCGTCGACATCTACGATCTCGTCCTCTTCGGCGTCATCCGCGTCGACAGCCTGAAGGGGATCGGCATCACCTCGGACGAGGACATCAAGACGATCGGCGCGCAGCTCATCAGCATGCAGATGATCGGCATGCTCGTGGGCGGCCTCCTCTGGGGCGTCCTCGGGGACAAGCGCGGCCGCTTGAGCGTGCTCTTCGGGAGCATCACGCTCTACTCGCTCGCGAACATCGCGAACGGATTCGTCACGGGAACGACGTCCTACGCCATCCTCCGGTTCGTCGCGGGCGTCGGGCTCGCGGGCGAGCTCGGCGCGGGGATCACGCTCGTGAGCGAGTCGCTCGGCCGGAAGCACCGGGGCTACGGGACGACGGTGGTCGCGGGCGTCGGCATCCTGGGGGCGGTCGTCGCCGTCCTGATCGGGAAGAAGTTCAGCTGGCAGATCGCGTATTGGACGGGAGGCGGGCTCGGGCTCGCGCTCCTCGCGCTGCGCGTCGGCGTCGTCGAGTCGTCCCTCTTCAAGGGGATCCGACACGACGCGAGCGTCGGCCGAGGGAACTTCTTCGCGCTCTTCGCGACCCCGCGCCGCGCGATCCGCTACGTGTGCTTGATCCTCGTGGGCGTGCCCATCTGGTACGCGGTCGGCATCCTCTACATCTTCGCGCCCGAGGTCGGAAAATCGATGGGACTCGACCCGGCGCCGAGCGCCGGGGACGCGATCCTCTACGGCTACATCGGCCTCGCGATCGGGGACGTCTCGAGCGGCCTCGTGAGCCAGCTGATGCGGAGCCGGAAGCGCGTCCTCTCGCTCTTCATCCTCCTCACGTCCGTCGGCGTGGCGGTGTACTTCCTCGTCGGCGCGAGGAGCGTCTCCGCGTTCAACTGGAGCTGCCTGCTCATCGGTGTGGGCGCGGGTTACTGGGCGATCTTCGTCACGATGGCGAGCGAGCAGTTCGGCACGAACGTCCGCGCGACGGCGACGACCACGGCGCCGAACTTCGTGCGCGGCGCGACCGTCCCGCTGACCGCCGCGTTCACCGCGATGGGCCCGTCGCTCGGGGCGCGGACGGCCGCGTGGATCCTCGGCGCCATCACGCTCTCGATCGCGTTCCTCGCGGTGTTCCCGCTCGAGGAGACGTTCGGCAAGGACCTCGACTACGTCGACTGATCCGCGCTCGACGGATCGCGCTCGCCGTCGCCGGTTCCAGACCCTCGCGGACCGATCGGGGGCTCGCGCGCGTGCTGTCTGTTATGCTCGGGCGCCAGCGCCGCGGCTCCCGAGCCCGAGGCCCCTTCTTCGAGAGGTCGAGACATGAGCCGTTCTACGCGTGCCCTCGTCGTCACCGCGGTTCCGCTGCTCCTCTCGGCCTGCGACGACGCAGCCACCGCCGGAGGGTCGGGAGGTGCTTCGAACTCGGCGACGAGCACGACCGGCGCCCCCACGTCCAACGCGACCGGGACCAGCTCCGCGTCGACGGGGAGCTCGAGCACCGGTGGTGGCGCGTTCACCCCGCTCTTCAGCCCGTACAAGGACACCACCATCCACATGGACTGGAACACGAACGTCATCTCGACGGACGTGTCGGGCGCGACCACGCCGCTCGCGAGCGATCTCGTGGCGAGCGGCGGCGAGCGCGTGACGCTCGCGTTCGCGACGGGTGAGTGCGGGAGCGAGACCTGGGCCGGCCAGAGCGGCGAGGCCCTCGCCACCGCGAACGTGCCCTTGCTCGTGAGCTCGGGCGTCGGGTACATCGTCTCCACCGGGGGCGCCGCGGGGAGCTTCACGTGCGCCTCCGACGCGGGGATGGAGGCGTTCATCGCGCGCTGGGCCTCGCCGAAGCTGCTCGGGATCGACTTCGACATCGAGGGCGGCCAGTCCCAGGCGGTGATCGACGACCTCGTGAAGCGGATCCAGGCCGCGCACGCGGCGCACCCCACGCTGCGGTTCAGCCTCACGCTCGCGACGCTCGCCGCGAACGCGGGCGCGAGCACCGCCACGGAGCTCGGCGCGAGCGCGCCGGACAGCTTCAACACCTACGGTGACATGGCGCTCTCTGCGGTCGGAGAGACGCTCGGGTTCTCCGGCTCACCCGAGACCTGGCCGAGCTACCTCACCCTCAACCTCATGACGATGGACTACGGCGCGCCGAGCGCGTCCGTGTGCGTGGTCGCGAACGGCGAGTGCGACATGGGAGAGTCCGCGATTCAGGCGGCGTACAACCTCCACGACAAGTGGGGCGTGCCCTACGGCGCCATCGAGATCACGCCCATGATCGGCGGCAACGACGTCGCGAGCGAGCACTTCACGCTCGACGACGCGAGCACCGTCGCCGCGTTCGCGCTCTCCCGCGGCCTCGCGGGCGTCCACTACTGGTCGTACGATCGCGACGTCGACTGTCCACCCGGGCCCGCGTCGCCGACCTGCAACTCGCTCGGAGGCGCCGGGCCGCACGGGTTCCTGAAGCAGTTCCAGAGCGCCGGTCTCCCCTGAGTCGAAGCGAGTCGCGCCCGGCCTCGCCCATCGGTGGCGGGGGTGATGGATCGACGACCCATCCACCGCGCACCCACAAAAACGCGGCCGCGACGCGATCGTGGGTTCCAGAGACGCGTCGGGAGCCTGTACGGTCGAGCTATGCGCAGGGTCCACACGCCGGTCCTCCTCGCCCTCGCCGCGTCCGCGGCGATCGCGGGCTGCATCGGGAACATCAGCGATCCGGTGGGGAAGAGCCCCGGGACGGGGTCGGAGGCGTTCGCGCCCCCCGCGCCGAAGCTCCAGCGGCTGCTCTCACGGCAGTACGTGGGCAGCGTGCGCGAGCTCCTCGGGGACGCGGCGGCGCTCGCGGCCACGCCCCCCGCGGACACGGCGATCAACGGGTTCGACGCGGTCGGCGCGTCGCAGCTCAACGTGGGTGACGAGGGCGTCGTCGCGTACGAGAAGTCGGCGCGCGCGGTCGCCCGCGCGGCCGTGCACGACCCGCAGTCGAAGATCCCGGCGTACCTCGACTGCGTCGCGTCGGATGCGCACGACGCGGCGTGCGCCCGGTCCTTCATCGCGCGCTTCGGCCACGTCGCGTTCCGGCGGCCCCTCGAGGCCGCGGAGATCGACGCGCTCGCCGACATCGCGGACCTCGCGGCGACGGACTACGGGACGTTCGAGGACGGGCTCGAGTACGCCATCGCGGCGATGCTCGAGGCGCCGAGCTTCGTCTACCGCGCCGAGCTCGGCTCGTCGGCGAGCTACACCGGGACGGACGGCAAGGCGCTCTCGCTCCGCAAATTGAGCGGCCCCGAGCTCGCGACGCGCATGAGCTTCTTTCTCCTCGACGCGACGCCGAGCGAGGCCGTGCTCCTCGCCGCCGAGGGCGGGGCGCTCGACACGGACGAGGGGATCCGCGCGCTCGCGGAGGAGCTCCTCGACGACCCGCGCGCCCGCGCGTCCGTGAGCGCGCTCTACGACGAGGTGCTCGGCGTGCGCAACGTCGTGGACACGACGAAGGTGGTGAAGGACTCGACGCTCTTCCCGGAGTTCTCCCCGGCGCTCGCGAGCGCGATGCGCGAGGAGACGGCGAGGCTCGTCGAGGACATCGTCTGGACGCGCGACGCGGATTTCCGCGAGCTCCTGACCGCGGACTACACGTTCGTCACGCCCGAGCTCGCGGCCCTCTATGGCGTCCCGAACCCCGCGCCCGATCCGAGCGGGTGGACGAAGGTCTCCCTCCCCGCGGCGCAGAGGCGCGCGGGCTTCCTCGGGGGCGGCGCGTACCTCTCGACGTACGCGCACAAGTCGAGGACCTCGCCCACGCTCCGCGGGAAGTTCATCCGCGAGCGGTTGCTCTGCGAGTCGATCAACCCCCCGCCGAACAACGTGAAGCAGGAGTTCCCCCCCGACAGCGACGCGAAGACGATGAAGGAGAAGCTCGCGTTCCACCAGTCCAACCCGTCGTGCGCCGCGTGCCACGCGCTCATGGATCCGGTCGGCCTCGCGTTCGAGAACTTCGACCCGATCGGGCGCTTCCGGCTCGACGAGAACGGTCAGTCGATCGACGCGACGGGCACGTTCGAGGACGACGGCCAGCCCGCCGCGCCGTTCACCGACGGGCGCGCCCTCGGCGCCCTCATCGCCTCGGATCCCGCGTTCGCGTCGTGCGTCGTGAAGAACGTCTTCCGACACTCGCTCGGTCACATCGAGACGAAGGGCGAGCGGCGAGCGCTCGACGCGCTCGCCGGATCGTTCGAGGAGAGCGGTTTCCGGATCCGCGATTGGATGATCGAGCTCGTCGTCAGCGACGCGTTTCGCTGGGTAGGAGAAGAGCCATGAGTCCGCCCCGCAGCTTCAAGCTCCACCGGAGGACGATGTTGCGCGGCCTCCTCGGAGGTTCGCTCGTCGCGATGGGCCTCCCCGCGCTCGACGCGATGATGAACTCTCACGGGACGGCGTTCGCGGACGGGAGCGCGCTCCCGAAGCGCTTCATGACGTGGTTCTTCGGCAACGGCGTGAAGCTCGCCCGGTGGACTCCCGCGGGGGCAGGCGCGGGCAGCGCGTGGGAGATCACGGAGGAGCTCGCGCCCCTCGCGAACGTGAAGAGCCACCTCTCCGTTCTCTCGGGGTTCAACAACCTCGCGGGGTACGGTCGACGCGGTCACCACGACGGCGTCGCCGGCATGTTCTCCGGCCACCCGTTCATCGAGCTCGACCCGGGCGGCGCGAACTACTCGTCGAAGTTCGGCGGCCCGTCGATCGATCAGGTGGCGGTCTCGCGGCTCGCGAAGCTCGGCGTGTCCACGTACCTCCCGTCCCTCCACGTGGGCGTCTCGAAGCGCCTCACGGACGTCGAGGGGCCGACGCTCCACCACATCGCGCACAAGGGGCCGGACGAATCCATCGCGAGCGTGCACAGCCCCGTGGACGTCTATGACCAGCTGTTCGGCAACTTCGTGCCCGCGGGCGATCCCGAGGGGCCGCTCCGCGTGAAGATGCTCGACGCGGTCTCCGCGGACGCGAAGCGCCTGCGCGCGCGCGTGGGCTCGGCGGATCGCGCGCGCCTGGACGCGCACCTCGACAGCCTCTCCGCGCTCGAGAAGAAGATCACCGCGCTGCCGCCCGTCTGCACGAAGCCGGGCGCGCCCACCGCGACGAACGAGGATCAAGACGGGAACGAGCCGCTCGAGGAGACCGCGAAGGTCATGGCGGATCTCGTGGCGATCGCCTGGAGCTGCGACATCACGCGCGTGACGACGTGGCAGCAGAGCGGGAGCGTCGGGGGGACCGTCTATTGGATGAACGGCGACACCGTCGAGGAGCACGGCCTCTCGCACGAGGACGCGGGTCAGGAGCAGGTGCACAAGGCGGTCGTCTTCAACATGACGTGCCTCGCCTACCTGCTCGAGAAGCTCCACGCGACGCCCGAGGGGGAAGGGTCGAACCTCCTCGACAACGCCGTCATCCTCGTCGGCAGCGACTGCGCCGAGGGCCTCACCCACTCGTGCTTCGATCAGCCCATCCTCGTCGCGGGGAAGGGGGGCGGCGCGATCAAGAGCGATCAGCACTACCGCTCGAGCGACGACCCCGGCGCCGCGGAGAACACGTCGGACGTGTTGCTCGCGTGCCTCCAGGTGCTCGACCCGTCGGCGACCGAGGTCGGCGCAGACCAGGGGTATTCGAACACGCCCTGCGCGGCGCTCAAGGCCTGAATCACCGAACAACGGGCGGGCTACTTCTTCGGCTTGTTCGCGTCGAGGCGAGCCTGCGTGAGGCGCAGGTGCCGCTCGGCGTCCTTGATGGAGGGGTCGAGCTTGAGCGCGCGCGCGAAGAACTTCTTCGCGCGCTCGAGGTCCTGCGCCGCGAACGCGAGGTACCCGAGGATGTGGTAGCCGAACGCGAGGTTCGGATCGCGGCTCACGGCGAGCGCCGCTCGCCGGCGGAGCTCCGCCGCGGCGTCCTCGTCCGCCCAGACGCGGCTCCGGGCCTCGCACCAGAGCGTGAGCAGCGAGAACTCGGGGTTGTCCGGCGCGAGCTCGACGGCGCGCTTGAACGCGGTCAGCGCCTGCGCGGTGCGCTCGGCGTCGAGGTGCACGCGTCCGCGCTGGAACGCCTGCTCCGCGAGCAAGCGCTGCTCGTGCGGGCTCGCGGGCGTGCGCGCGAGCTCCGCGTCCGCGGGGTGTCGCGGGGGCTCTCGGTGCAGCTTGCCCACGATCTCGGACGTCTTCTTGTGGTCGATCGTCTCGATGACGATGGCGCCCTCAGGCGTCTTCTTGGCGAACGGCGTGAGCGATCGGGGGCGCAGCGGCGGCCGCGGCCCAGCGGGTGGCGCGGGTCGCGCCGGCGGCTCGGGGGGCTTCGCGCCCGGCAGGGGCACGAAGCTCCTCGGGTCGCGCGCCTCGTCGCGGCGCGGGGGTGGCTCTCGAGGAGGCTGCGCCTGCCGTTCGGGGGTGAGCCGGCCCGTCCCGAGCATGAGGAGGGTCGTCACGATCGCCTCCGGGTCGAGCGACCCCGCAGCGTTCGCCGCGAGGAGCTGGCGGGTCGTGCGCTGCCCGTCGCACTGCGCGAGGAACGCCTCGAGACCCGCCTCGTCGCGCAGCGCCTCGACGAAGCGCACGCGCGCCGGGGGCGGCACGAAGAGGTACTTCTCCTGCGCCTCGCCGAGCCCGAGCGCGCTCCTTCGATCCGCGTCCAGCCAGAGGACGGCGTCGAGCACGAGCCCCTCGAGCGCCATGCGGAAATCGCCGACGTCTTCGATCACCGAGGGGTTGTCCTCGAAGGTCCACGTCGCCTCGTCGGCCTGGAAGCAGCGCACGATCTTCCAGCGCACCTGGTCTCGGAGCGCCGTCTCCACTTGCTGCTCGGTCAGGTAGCCGAGCGCGACCGCCGTCTCGCCGAACCGGATCTGCTCGTTGAAGAAGAGCGCGTCCGTCATCTTCGAGAGGATCTCGAGGTACTGGGTTTGGGTGAGGCGGTTCTGCCGCAGGAGGAGGCGTCCGAGCGTCTCGCCCGCGCTCCCTTCCTCGGCGAAGATGGGGTCGCCCGACTTCAAGTAGACGAAGGTTTGGGTGTCTCCGACCGAGATCCGCAGCACGCCCGTGCGCTCCTGCGATCGGAGCCCCAGCATCGCGCGCACGAGAAATCCGGCTCGGGCCATGATCGATCAGTCTACCTCGGCCGGCTCGCGCGATGGATCGCCGCGCGCGAGAACTCGGACACGCGGTCCGGCGAGCACCGACACGTCGCTCGACGTCGACGCGGTGAGGCAGTTCGGGTAAGCACGCCACGTGTCGAAACGCGCGCCTCGAATCACGAAACGGGAAAAGAAGGCTGCCTCCATCGCGAGCGGGGGCATGAGCGGCGGAGGTGGTCATGAGCACCACGAGCACATCCACTGCACTGCGTGCGGCAAGCATCTGGACGTGGAGGAGTTCGAGGCGCCGGCGACCGCCGTCTGGGTGAAGTGCCAGCACGGCTCCGAGTTCCCGAGCTGCACCGCTTGCCTCGACAAGACGAAGGAGCGGCTCGCGGAGCACGACCGCACGGGTAAGCCCGTCGAGACGGCGCACGCCTGGCACTGAAGCGGTCCCTCGTCGCCCGTCTCCTCGTCGTCGCGCTCACCGTCGCCGCGGCGCTGCTCGTGGGTCTCCGCGTCCGGTTCAACCCGGACATCGTCGCGCTCCTCCCGCAGAAGGCGGATCAGGGCGCGCTCGCTCGGTACGTGAGAGCGTTCGGGGGCGGCGGCCTCTCGGTCATCCTCGTCGAGGGAGCGGATCCGAGAGAGAACGAGCGCGCCGCGGAAGAGGTCACAGCGGCGCTCACCACTCGCCCGACCGTCTCGCTCGCGGCGTGCCGCATCGAGCTGCCCTCGCTCGATCGCGCAGTCGATCCGCTCGCCCTCTTCCGCTACGCGGACCCGACGGCGATGAAGGCGCTCGAGGAGGCGCTCACGCCCGAGGGGATGCGCGCGCGCCTCGCCGAGACGAAGGTCCTCGTCGGCAAGAGCCTCGCGCTCGGCGAGATGCGCGACTACTTCCTCGCCGATCCGCTGCGCCTCTCGGAGCTCGCGATCCGGAGCGACGCGATCCAGTCGAGCGTACGTGCGCGCGGGGACGGGCTCTTCGCGTCCGACGACGGGACCGCAGTCCTGGTCGTGGTGAAGCCGAAGGGCCAGGCGCTCCGGGGCGCGGACGCTCGCGCCTTCACGGAGGACGTGGAGGCGATCCTCGCGAAGGCGCGCGCCGCGCATCCGGGCGTTCGGCTGGACGTCACGGGCCCGCACGCCGTCGCCGCGGCGATGGAGACGATGATCCGCGGGGACATCACGCGAGCCGGGATCCTCTCGTTCGTGCTCGCGTCCGGGGTGTTCGTCATCGTGTTCCGACGCGTCCGCGCGCTCGTCGCGATCGGCCCACCGCTCCTCCTCGGCACGCTCTGGACCGCCGCGCTCGCGTCGCTCTGGCCGACCGGGATTTCGGCGATCGCGATGGCGTTCTCGTCCGTCGTCGTGGGCGTCGGCTTCGACACGGGGGTGCACGTGTACTCCGCGCTCCTCGACGCGCGCCGCGAGGGCCTGAGCCCGGCGGACGCCGCGCGGGCCGCGCGCGCCCGGACGATGCGGCCCGTCCTCGTGGCGGCGGTCATCGCCGGCCTCGCGTTCGCGAGCCTCGCGTTCTCGAGCGTCGACGCGCTCGTGCAGCTCGGGCTGCTGTCGGGCGCGGGGGAGGTCCTCACGGCGGTGGCGATCGTGCTCGTCACGCCCGAGGTGGGCTCGTGGCTCGAGCGGAGCGCGCCGCCGCGCCCGGTCTCGCGCGCGGGCATGCGCGTCGTCCACGCGCTCACGGCCACGAAGAGGCGCGCCGCCGTGGCGATCGTCGCGGCGATCGCGCTCGCGGCGGCGTGGGCGCCGATCGGGCTCACGGTCGCGAAGTCCCTCGTCGCGGTGCGGCCGAAGAACCTCGCCCCGCTCGACGTCGAAGCGCGGATCTTCGAGCGCTTCGGGGGCAAGTCCCAGCCGTGGATCGTCCTCGTCGGGGACGCGGATCGGGACACGGCGATGTACCGCGCCGACAAGCTCGCCGAGGCGCTCGCGTCCGATCCGGACGTCGAGCGGGTGGATGCGCTCACCCCGTTCGTGCCGAGCGTGCGCCTGCAGGAGGAGCGCCTCGCGGCGCGCGACGCGCTGCTCGAGGGCAAGGCGGAGGAGCTCTCGCGAGCGCTCGTCGACAGCGGCTTCGCCGCGGCCCCCTTTGCGCCCGCCATCGAGCGGTTTCGGGCGCCTTCGCACCCGACGACGGACCCCGGCGCAGCGCTGTCGAGCCAGCTCGCCGTGCTCGGTGCGCGCTACCTCGCGACGGACGAGGAGGGCGTCCACGTCGCGCTCACGGTGCAGCTCGTCGAGCGAGCGGGCGCTCGCGAGCGCGTCGAGGCGCACGTGCGCGCGCTCGATCCGGGCGCGAGCCTCACGGGGTACGCGCGCCTCGAGGCGGATCTGAGGAGCGCGCTGAAGCAGGATTTGCCGCGGATCGGCGCCATCGCAGCCGCGTTCGTCGTCACCCTCCTCGCCGCGTCGCTCCGGCGGGTCCGCGAGGTGGCGATCGCGTTCGCGGTGCTCGTCGTCGGGATCGGCTGCTTGCTCGGCGCGATGGCGATCCTCCGCGTCCCGCTCCACATCTACTCGGCGCTCGTCATCCCCGTCCTGCTCGGCATCACCGTGGACGAGGCGATGTTCCTCCTTCATCACGCGCGCAAGGACGCGCCTCCCGGCGTCGACCCGCTCCTCTCGACGCTCGAGGCCGAGGGGCCCCCCGTCATCGCGACCGCGCTCACCACCTCCGCCGGGTTCGGCGCGCTCGCGCTCGCGAAGTACAGCGCGCTCGCCGATCTCGGGCTCGTCGGCGCGATGGGGAGCGCCGCCGGCCTCCTCGTCGCCCTCATCCTCGTGCCCGCGGGTCTCCGTCTCCTCGGGAGGACATGAGCGTCACGGCACCGGCCCTCGGCGCGATCCGTCGCTCGGTCGCGGGCCTGCGACACCCTCCGAACGCCGAACCGACAGACATCCGCTCAGCGGGCGAGGCATCGAAGGAGGAGCGCCTTCCAGCGCTCGACGTCGATCTCCCAGCACACGGTCACGTTCGGCGGTCGTGAGGTGAGGGACAGCGGGAAGCCAGAGTGCTTCGCGAGCCCCCCGCGGACGACGTCCAGGTGGTCCACGACGGTCATGCCACGCGTGAGCGCGCCCTCGCACTCGACGTCCACGAGGTGGGCGCTCTTCTTGGTCACGAGGCTCGGATCGATCGCGACGGCCATCGCGATGGGATCGGGGAGGCCGATGCCGTCCTCGTGGAACAGGCTGCGGTTCACCTCGAGCGCGTGCTGATTGCAGCCGATCGCGAAGCGCGCCGCCTCCGTCCCGAGCGCCTCGACCCGCGCGATGTCGGCCGCGTCGAGCACGGCCCGCCCCCGGCAGAGCTCCCAGCCGACCATCTCGATCGGCACGCGCGATCGGAAGCACATCCGCGCGGCCTCCGGATCGCACCAGATGTTGTACTCCGCGGCGGGCGTGACGTTCCCGACGGTGCAGGCCGCGCCTCCCATGACGACCGCGCGCCCGATCTTCTCCGCGATGTCGGGCGCCTTCGCGAGCGCGAGCGCCACGTTGGTGAGGGGCCCGAGGGTCACGAGCGTGAGGCCCGGGCAGCGGCGGGCCGTCTCGATGATGACGTCGACGGCGTGCCCCGGGGCTGGCGCGTTGCGCGGAGGTCCGTAGCCGCGATCGCCGAGGCCGTCTCGCCCGTGGAACCACTCTGCGGTGAGCGGTTCGCGGAGGAGCGGCGCGGCGGCGCCCTCGTACACGGGCACCGAGCGCCCCGCGAGCTCGACGGTGAACCGCGCGTTCGCGCTGCCTTGCGCGAGCGGCACGTTGCCCGCGACCACGGTGATCGCCTCGACCGAGACGTCCTCCGCGGCGAGCGCCATGAGGAGGGCGACGGCGTCGTCGGACGCGGTGTCGGTGTCGATCAGGAACGGGCGTGTCATGCTCCGCCACCCTAGCAGGATGTCGTTGAACTCCCTTCGCCCGCCTCGTCGCGCGTGCTCGGTCCGTCGTTCAACCGTCACGTAGAGCACCGACCTGAGCGCGCCGAGAAGCTCACACAGTCGCCCCCGCTGGGAGCGGTCAGACGGTCGACGTTCGGTGCGAGCGGGTCACGGCGCGGGCGACTTTCGGAGCGGAGACACGATGTACTGGGTGGGAAGCACGATCGGCGCGGGCTCGAGCCCCGGGGGCGCCGGCGCGGTCCAAGCCTCGGTCTCGTCGTCGAGGGCGGCGGACACCGGGGCTTCTGCCACGGAGCGCCCCGCATCCGCGCGCGCATGCACGCACGCCGCAGCGAGCCCGACGATCACGGCGCAGCGCGCGCCCACCCGAAACCACCCGCCTTCGCTCGTTCGCCTGCTCATGAAGGGCCGTCGACAACCGAGCGCGGAGAAAGTTCCGCGCGCGCTCAAGAAGTCGGGGGCTTCACGACGTGCGCCTTCAGCTTCGCGCGGAGCTCGTCGGGGTGCTCGCTCTCGGCGCACATCCGCCGGAACGCTCGGACGTCGATCGCGCCCGCCACGTGCGAAGGCGCCGCGCCGAGCAGCGCCGCGTGCGCGTCGCGCGTCGACGCGGGCGGCGCGGTCGCGGCCTCGTGGGCGACGACGTCGTCCGACAGCGCCAATGGCTTGCCTTGGTCGCGGTACCCCTCGGGCACGACGATCTCCGGGAAGCTCGCGACGGGGCGCGCCTCCGACGAGAGGACGTCCTCGAACGTCGACGCGCTCGCGACCCGGTCCCCCATGCCCGCGCTCGCGGGGTCGATCCCCGCCCACTTCAGCAGCGTCGCGATGAACGACGTGTGGTCGAACGCGGGCGCCCCTTCCGGCGCGCGGAACACCATCCCCGCGGGCGCGTAGGGGGAGACCAGGATGGTCGGCACCCGGACGCCGAGCCGATCGAACCCGAAGCCGCTCGGGCCGCGCATCCCGGGTACGGGTGGGATCGCCCTCGGCGGCGGCACGTGATCGAAGAGTCCGCCGTGCTCGTCGAACGTGATGATGAGGAGCATGTTGGGCCATTGCGGAGAAGCGCGGAGCGCCTCGTAGAGCTCCGCGAGGCCGGCCTCCCCCGGGCCGACGTAGGCGGGCGGGTGATAGTCCGTCCCCTGGAACACGAGCTCGCCCACGCCGCCGCCCCAGGACGGCTCGAGGAAGCAAAAATGCGGGAGCGTCCCGGCCGCGAGCGCCGAGGCGAACGTGCCCGGCGTCGCCGCGGGGTTCGCGAGGTCCCCCACCTTGCCGATCGTGATCCCCGGCGCGCGCGCCGCGAGCGGGAACCAATACGGAGTGTAGGGCTGCCCGGAGGGCGATCCCGCGACGATCCCGCCCTCGTCCGCGAAATAGATGCCGCTCGTTTTGTCTGCGAGCGCGAGCAGGTTGAAGATCGTCGGCGTCGCGGCGAGCGGCGCGCGGAAGTCCTCGTTCTGTTCGAACCCATTGGACGTCCCGCAGATGGCGAACGCCCTGTTGGGATCCGTCTCGCTCGGGACGGACGCGAACCACGCGTCCGACGTCGCGAACCCCTCGGCGAGCCCGTACAGAACGGGCAGGACGTCTCTGTCGTACGCGCCCATGACCTCGCCCACCTCCCGGTAGAACTCGGCGTAGTCCCACGCGAACCCGCCCATCCCGGGCGTCTCCGCCCAGGGCACCGGGGAGGGCGCGCCCGCCCACGCTCCCCCGTAGAGCTGGTTCGCGACGTTGTGGATGGGCTCATGCGGGTCCCAGTCGGGGGCGCGGCACGGCGTCCGGCCGAGCGCCCCATTGGCGGGATCCGCGAGCGGGTTCCGCGCGACCGGTAAGGTCTGATGGTGGTACGCGTTCGCGGAGCCCTCGGGGATCCCGTCGAACCGGAGCGGCGAGCCGGGCGGATGGACCGCGGCGGGCGGTCTGTCCGCGTGGAGCCAGCCGAGCACGTTGTCGAGCGAGCGGTTCTCGAGCATGAGCATCACGACGCAGTGAATCTGAGGCAGCACCGGCGGCACGCGTCGGACGCCGACAGACAATCGTGTGACCGTGTACGTGATGCTGTCGAAGAGGCCCGTCGTCTCGAGCGTCCAACCGAGCGTGTAGGTCGCGCCGCTCGCGCCCGTGAACGCCGGCAAGAACACGGGCGCGCTCGTGTCCTGGAATCCCGTGGTCGAGGGGCCGGCCGTGATCCTCTGGAACATCTTGCTGCCGAGGAGCGTCCCGTCGAGCCGCTCCTCGAGCGTCACGCGCACCCCGTCGAGTTCGAACTCCGTCGAGAAGAGGAACTGGTCGCCGTTGGTGATGCCCGCGGTGCGTGAGACCTCGAGCAGCTCCACCGGCGTCGTGCTCTCGCCGAGGGTCGCGTCGTGGAGCGCGTAGTCCTCGTTCGCAGCGAGCCTCGGATCGGGCGTCGTCGTCACGCTGATCGCCGCGCCCGACAGGTTGACGATCGAGAGCGTGCTGGTTTGACCGGGGAGCATCACCGCCCGAGCGTAGGACGTCGGCCGCGCGTTCGGGTATGCCTCGTGGGATGCGCCCCGCGTCTCTCCTCCTGCTGACCGCGCTGATCGCGGGCTGCTCGAACACGTCGCACCAGGCGTCCGCTTCGGGGGACAGCTCTTCGACCGGCGCGAGCGCGGGCGCGACGACGGGAGCAGGCGGTGACCACGCGGCGACCTGCCCCGAGGTCGTGGGCGTCCCCCCGAGCGACGAGGTCCTCGTCGCGGGGGACCCCGGGGCCACGCTCGGCATCTTCGACCCGTCGATCGTCTACCCGGCGCGCGCGCCTGGCGGGGTGATGGCGTACTCGGCCGTCCCGACGCAAGAGACGATCGTGACGCGCATCGCGCTCTCGTCCGACCACGGCGACACGTGGACGTTCGTCGCGCAGCCGAACGTGGCGGAGCCCGCGACGATCCCGTCCAGCGACGCGAAGAACTGCCCCGGGGGTCAGTGCTCCGGCCACCTGATCTCGGAGGTCTCCTCGCTCGTCCTCGACGCGAGCGACCCGGATCCCGGTGCGCGTTGGAAGCTCTTCGCGCATCGCTACCTCGTCGGCCCGGGCGTCGCGCTCCACTACGATATCGGGACGATCGCGCTCCAGACCGCGCCGAACCCCGAGGGGCCCTGGAGCCCTCCGAAGAAGCTCCTCGGGTGGAGCTCCGCGAGCCCGTACTCGTCGACGGACGTCGCGGTGAACGTGTCGAAGCTCGCGGGCATGTCCGACTGCGTCGCGCTCACCGAGCCAGGGGCGCTCGCGCTCCCCGGCGAGATCGACCTCGCGGTCGGCTGCGCGTACATCGAGGGAGGCGCGCCGAAGATCCGCGTCGAGCTCCTGCGCTCCACGGATCACGCCGCCTCGTGGGCTCACGTCTCGACGCTGCTCACGCCCGCAGACGCCGCGTGTCTCACGAGCGGCGCGTCCATCAACGCGGCCGACCTCTTCGAGTCGCAGGGACGCGTGTACGTCTCCGCGACCCCGTCGGACGCCACGGGCTACCACGGGTGCGCGATCTTCGAAATGGCCGACTTCGCCGCGGGCACCGTGCGCCGCGACGCCGCGGGGAAGGCGCGCGTCCCGCTCGCGCTGGCCGCCGCTCCGGATCGCTTCGCGGGCGCGTGCGCTCACGCGGAAGGCGCGCGCGGTTTCTCGATGATCACGGGCTTCTTCGGGGACACGCGGCCCTTCCGGATCGTCCGCACCGGGATCGCCGGACCGCCGCTCTGAGCTCCACGGCGAGCCCGGAGCGCCCCGGTGACCGAGCGAACGTCACGCGGTGCGGTAGCTGCGCGCGCCGCCGGCGCGAGCGGTCTCGAGCTCGTCGAGGAACCGCGCGCGCTCGCTCGGCCCGCCCTCCACCGCGAACGACGTCGTCCCCGCGAACCCGGGCAGCGTCGTCACGATCTCGAGGCCCGCGTCGCGCGTGTCGACCCGCAGGGTCGAGAAGGGCACATGGCGGTCCTCCCGCCGGAGCGGGAGCACGCGGATCAGGATCGCGTGCGCGAGGCACAGCGCTCCGAACACGCCGAGGCCGAGGGCGAACACGAGCGGGCGCGCCGCGAGCACGGACGCGACGAGGTGACGGCCGCCGAGCTCGGCCGCGATCCAGAACGCCGCGACGGTCGAGGCGAGCGCCGAAGCGCACGCGCCGTAGAACGCCGCGTTGATGCGGCGACGCGGGCCCACGAAGCGCACGCCGCGCGCGTCGATCTCGACGCGCCCAGGCCCACGCATCTCGGTCGAGTGCTGGGGGCACTCCACGAACGTCACGCGGAAGGTCGACCCCGTCGAGAGAACGGCCTGGCCCGCGTCGTTCGTCGCCACCTCGTCAATCTACCCCGCTCGAGGAGCGCGCGCCCCTCGAGTCTTTGGGGGCGACGCTGATCCCCGGAGGACGCGCGGCCCCCTCCCGCCTCGCCGACGGATGCGCTCGCCCGCGTCAGGGTGCGTTCAGCACGCAGCAGAACGTCGTCGGATCCGTTCCCGTCACCGTGCCCGTCACGCTGTTGATCGGGGCGGCGCAGTTGCCGAGGTTGATGGGCTCGTACGCGACGGACGAGAAGTTCACGGCCGGGACCGCGTTGCACTTGTCCGGGTTCAACGGGAACGACGCGACCGCCGCCCCGCTGCAGTTGTTGCTCGCGTACGCCTTGACCGAGCCGTTGCACGTCACATTGGTCGCGGCCCCGTTGCAATCGCACTGACAGGTGCGCGTGTCGCTCGCGCCCCCGAAGGCGACGTGTTTGTCCAAGTACACGGAGGTCCCTGGGCAAGCTTGGTCCCCCGATTTGTACATGCACACGTATTGCTTTTGTGAGGTTTGTGCGGTTGGCGGCGGGAAGCAGGCCCCGGCGTCGCCGCACGGCGCGTCGATCGGCGCGGCGCACGCGACCAGCGCCTCCGTCCACGCGAACGGGTGCGGCGCGAGAGGGGTCGACGGATCGATCTCGCACGACGGCGGGTTTCCGATGCCGATGGTGTCGTACAGCGTGGTCACCGCGTCCGCCATCGCGCTCGGGATCAGCGCCGTGCACCCCGTGGCGGTGAGCTCGAACTCCTGGCCGCACGTCCCCGCCGTCGCCCAGGCGAACGCGACGCTGTTGCAGTTCGTCGTCTTCCCGCGGCACGCACAGCCGTCGCAGTAGGACGCGGCGACGAGGCCGGAGCTCCCCTCGTAGACCGTGAGGGTGCTGTTCGAGCACCCCGAGGGCGCCCCTTTCGGAGAGACGTGCAGCGAAACCGGCCCGCGCCAGCCCGTGTCCACGGGTGGAGCGCACGTCCCGCTGCACGTGTCCCCGCCCGACGAGCTCGAGCCCGTGACCGCGCTCGTCGACCCAGCGGCGGCGCCGCCTGTGCCCCACTCCTCGATCCCGACGATCTGCGCGCACGCCCCGAGCTGGAGCGCGCCCACGATCGAGGCGAGCCTTCCCAAGAGCGACGCCCCTTCGGTCCGCATGCCGCGCAGCCTGTCATCGTCGTGGCGCGGGATCCACGTCACGAAAGCTCAATCGGACCGCGCCCCTCAGGGCGGAGCGGGGTCGACGGGCGTCACCGGGAGGCCGTCGACCAGGTCGATCGCGGCGAGGCGCACCACCTTCGAGCCCGCTGGCAAGCCGCTCGATATCTCGATCGTCGCGCCCAGATCCCGCTCGATCGTCACCGGCAGGAGCTCGACCGTGAGGTCGTCCTTCACGACGGCGACGCGCAGCCCGCGCGCGTCGTTGAAGAGCGAGGTCGAGGGGATCTCGAGGATCTGGTGCGGCATCGGCAACGTGAGCGACACCGCCGCGTACATGCCGGGCAGGAGCTCCTTCCCCTCGTTCGGCACCTGCACCTCGACGGTCATCGTGCGGCTCGCGGGATCGAGCACGCCCGCCGTGCGAGCGACCGTGCCCTCGAACGCTCGGCCTGGGAGCGCGCGGATGGAGACCTGCGCCTTCGCCCCGGTGCGCACGCCCGCCGCGACGTCCTGCGGGACCTGGACCAGCACCCGGACCGCCTTGGTCGACGCGAGCGTGAAGAGCGGAGACGCGTTGCCCGCGGTGACGAGCGCGCCCTTCTCCACGCTCCTCGAGGTGACCGTCCCCGCGAACGGCGCGGTGATGCGGGCGAAGCCCTTCAGCGTGGTGAGCCGATCGACGTTCGCGCGTTGCGCCTGGATGTTCGCGCTCGCGACGCCCACGTCCGCGAGATCGACGGCCGCCTGCGCGCGCTGCTTCTCGAGGTCCTGCGCGGACGACAAGCCGTTCGCCGCGAGCTGCTCGGCGCGGCCGACCTCCATCTTCGAGAAGTCGCTCGCGGCCTTCGCGCGCGTGTAGGTCGCCTGGGCCTGCTGCAGCTGCGCCTCCGCCTGCGTGATCTCCTGATCCAGATCCGGGGTGTCGATCTCGACGAGCGTGTCCCCCTCCGCCACCTCGCCGCCCAGATCGACCTTCCAGTCGTGCACGTACCCGCTCGCGCGCGCGTAGATGGTGGTCTGCTGCATCGGCTGGACGTTGCCCATGAGGCCGAGCGCGCGATCGCTCGAGGAGACCTTCGGAACCACGACCTCCACCTTGCGCGGGCCGGCCTCGGCCCGGCGATTCGACTCGAGCTCGGCGGCCGCGCGGCGCTTCGGGAGGAACCCGACGACGAACGCGGCGGCGAGGAGCGCCACGACGACGAGGGCGAGCGCGATCGCTCGCGCCGGTCCGAGGCGCGCCGGCGGCGGCAGCTGAAAGCCGAGATCGCGCTCGGCCTCGTGCTCCGGATCCGAGGGGAGCGGCGGTGTCACGCGGGGACCTCGGCGAACGCGTCGGCCGTCTTCGCCGCGTCCTTGCGGCGGAGGAGCGAGTAGACGACCGGCACGAACACGAGCGTCGTCACCGTCGCGAGGAGGAGCCCGCCGATGACCACCCGGCCGAGCGGCGCGTTCTGCTCGCCGCCCTCGCCGAGCCCGAGCGCCATCGGGAGCATGCCGAGGATCATCGCGAGCGCGGTCATCAGCACGGGGCGGAGCCGCGTCATCCCCGCGGCGAGCGCAGCGGACTTCGCGTCCCGGCCGAGGCGCCGCTGATCGTTCGCGAACGTGACGACGAGGATCGAGTTCGCCGTCGCGACGCCGACACACATGATCGAGCCCATCAGCGCGGGGACGCTCACGGTCGTCTGCGTGAGGAAGAGGATCCACGCGATCCCCGCGAGCGCGCCGGGCAAGGCCATGAGGATCACGAGGGGATCGACCCACGACTGGAAGTTCACGACCATCAAGAGGTAGACGAGGACCACCGCAACGATGAGCCCGTACGCGAGCCCTCGGAAGCTCGACTGCATGCTCTCGGCCTGGCCCTTGATGTTCACCTGCGTGCCGCGCGGGAGCGTGGGCTTCGCCTTCGCGACGATCTTCTCGACCTCCTTCGTCACGCTCGCGAGATCCGTGCCGTCGACGTTCGCCTGCACGTCGTACGTCCGCGATCCGTTGTAGTGCGTGATGTTCACCGGGCCCGCGCTGCGCGTCATCGTCGCGAGGTTCGAGAGCGTCTCGGGCGTCGCGCTGCCGGGGATCGAGAGCGGCAGGTTCCCGAGCGCCTCCATCGACCCGTTCTGCCACTGCGGGGTCTGCACCGCGACCAGGTATTGCACGCCGCGCTTCGGATCGAGCCAATACCCGGGCGAGACGGTCGAGCTCCCGGAGAGCGACGTCAAGAGGTCGCTCGCGATGTCGCGCTCGCTCAGGCCCTCCTGTTGGGCGCGCGTGCGGTCCACGTTCACGCGGATCGTGGGCTGCTTGGGCACTTGCGCGAGGTGCACGTCCACCGCGCCGCGCACCGAGCGGATGGACTCGGCGAGGTCGAGCGCCGCGCGGTACGTCTCCTCGTCGTTGCCCGGCGCGCCGACGAGCTGGACGTCGATCGGGGCGGGCAGCCCGAAGTTCAGCACCTGCGTCGAGATGTCGGGCGCGAGGAAGAAGAACGTCGTGTCGGGGTGGCGGTCGGCGAGCTTCTTGCGCAGCGCGCGCACGTACTTCGGGGTGCTCTCGTGCCCCTCCTCGAGCGCGATCATGATCTGTCCGTCCGCGGACGAGATGAGCGCTCCCTCGCTGAGCGAGAGGTTCAGCCCGCTGTACGGCGTCCCGATGTTGTCGATCATCGTCGAGATCTCGCGCTCGGGGATCACCTCCTTGATGGTGTCCTCGATCTCGGCGAACCGCCGCTCGGTCTCCTCGATCCGCGTGCCCGGCGGTCCCCTCACGTGGAGCTTGATGAGCCCCGCGTCCACCGTCGGGAAGAAGTCCTGGCCGATGAACTTGAAGAGCCCGAGGGACAGCCCGACGAAGCCCACGAAGCACCCGACGACGATCGCCCGGTGCGCCAGGGCCCACGCGAGCCACGCGCCGTAGAGATCCCGCAGGCGGTCGAACGCGCGCTCGAACGCCGCGTGCGCCCGCCCGAAGAGTCCGAGCTTCTTCGGCTGCGCGGCGTGCTCGTGCCCCCGGAGGAGGTACCGCATCATCGTCGGTACGAGCGTCCGCGAGAGGAGGTAGCTCGTCATCATCGCGAAGACGACGGCGAGCGCGAGCGGGATGAAGAGCGACTTCGCGGCGCCCGTGATGAACACGACGGGCACGAACACGATGCAGATGCAGAGCGTGGAGACGAACGCGGGCGTCGCGATCTGCTGCGCGCCGTCCAGGATGGCGCGCACCAGCGGCTTGCCGCGCGCGAGGTTGCGGTGGACGTTCTCGATCTCGACCGTCGCGTCGTCCACCAGGATGCCGACCGCGAGGGACATCCCGCCGAGCGTCATGATGTTGAGCGTGTAGCCGAACGCGTTCAGGCCGATGATGGAGACGAGGATCGACAGGGGGATCGACACCACCACGATCAGCGTGCTCCGCGCGCTGCCGAGGAACCCGAGGAGCATGAGCGCCGTGAGCGCCGCCGCGATCCCCGCCTCCTTCAGCACGCCCATGACGGACGCCCGCACGAACACGGACTGATCGAACAGGACGTTCGCGCGGAGGTCCTTCGGGAGGCGCGTCATCGTCGTCGGGAGCGTGGATTTCACGGTCGAAGCGATGTCGAGCGTGCTCGCGTTCCCGTTCTTCAGGATCGTCATGAGGACGCTCCGCCGGCCCTCGACGTGCACCATGTTCGTCTGCGGGGAGTTCCCGTCCCGCACGCTCGCGACGTCCCGCACGTAGATCGGGACGCCGCGCACGGTCCGGATCGGCAGGTTGCCGATGTCGTCGAGCACGTCCGGGCTCGCGTTCAGGAGCACGGGATACTCGTTCGTCCCCATCTTCGCGGTGCCGGTCGGCAGGATGAGGTTCTGCGTGTTGAGCGCCGCGCTCACGTCCCTCGGGGAGAGCCCCCACGCTTGGAGGCGGCGCGGATCGATGTCGACGACGATCTGGCGCTGCTTGCCGCCGTAGGGCCAGGGGATCTGCGCGCCCGGCGTCGTCGCGAGGTCGGCGCGGATGAAGTTCGTCCCGAAGTCGAAGAGCTGCTGCTCGCCGAGCGATGGGCTCTCGAGCGCGATCTGCATGATGGGGACGTTCGACGCGCTGTACCGGATGATGAACGGTGGCGTCGCGCCCGGGGGCATCTGCCTCACGGCGGACTGCGAGATCGCGGTGACCTGGGCCGTCGCGGCCTCGAGCTTCGCGCCCGGGTGGAAGAAGATCTTCACGATCGCGAGGCCGTTCAGGGACTGGCTCTCGATGTGCTCGATGTCGTTGACCGTCGTCGTCAGGCCGCGCTCGTAGTTCGTGACGACGCGCCTCTCCATCTCCTCCGGGGGGAGACCGCCGTAGTTCCAGATGACGCTGATGACGGGGATGTCGATGTCCGGGAAGATGTCCGTCGGCATCCGGAGGATCGTCGCGATGCCGCCGAGGACGATGAGCAGCGCCATCACCACGAAGGTGTAGGGGCGACGGAGCGCGAGCCGGACGATCCACATCGGGGTACGAGGGCCACAACGGCCCGGGCTACCAACTCCCTACGGGCTGGTTCGCCGAGCGATTCCGAGGCTGTCGAGGCGCGCCGCCACGTCTTTGCCGTGGGTCTTCGGGTTCACGTCGCGCAGGACGTCCAGGATCTTTCCGTCTTTGCCGATGATGAACGTCCACCGCGACGCGTAGTCGCCGCCGTCCGCGAGGACGCCGAACGCGCGCGCCACGCTCTTGTCGGGATCGCTCAGGATCGGGTAGTCGAGCTCGAGCTCCTTCGCGAACTTCGTGTCGTCCTCGAGGGAGTCGACGCTCGCCGCATAGATCGCGACGTCGTACTTCCCGAGCTCTTCGCCGCTCACCCGGAGCGACTTGCACTCGGCGGTTCACCCGCCGGTGAACGCTTTGGGGAACCACGCGACGACGACCGCCTGCTTGCCCGCGTGGTCCGCGAGCGCGTGCTTCTTCCCGTCCGACCCCATGAGCTCGAACGGCGGCGCCGCGTCCCCCGCCTTGAGCGCGGGCGGCTCGACCTTCGTCGGCGCGGTGGGCTTTTCGCTGGTCGCCGCAGCGGGACCGGAGGACGCGCGGACCGTCGCGTCGCTGCTGCTGCACGCGCTCGCTCCGAGCGCGACGAGGAAGAGTGCTGCTCGCGACAGACGCATGCACCTTCCTTAGCGCGTCGACGGGCTCACGGGATGATCTTTTGGAGATCGCCGAGGCAGATGGGCTCGGCGGTGACGTCGACGCCGTTCACCGACACCGCGAGCTGGATGGGGACGAACTCGCCCGGCGTGCAGCCCATGCCCTCCCACGCGCCGACGACGACGTAGCCTTCGCCGTCCGTCTGGATGGTCGCGCCGCCATCGGGGCATTTGTCCCCAGCGGGATCGGTGACCGTACAGTCCCGCTCCTCGTCGAAGAGGAGGCTCTTGCCGCCCGGGTCGACGATCGCCCCGAAGAGGTCCGCGCCGAGCGGGGAGCCCGCGTTGTCCGCGCTCATGTGCACGCAGTCGCCCGCCTTCAGCGGGAGCTTGAAGATGCGCGCGGGCCAGTAGACGGAGCTGTCCGCCGTGCACTCGGTCGTGCTGTCCGCGACGAGCGCGAGCGGGCCCACCGTCGCGCACTCGTCGAGGACGCCGCTCGTGACCAGGATCGGCGGGCAAGCGGGCTCCCCGCCCGTGCTGCTCGACGCGCTGTCCGAGGACGACGCGCTCGCGTGGGTCGACGACGACGTGCTCGCCGCGCTCGACGTGCTGGAGGCGCTGGACGTGTGGGTCCCCGACGTCGTGGATCCGCTCGCGCCACCAGCGCCGTCCTCGTCGCTCCGGCACCCGAGCGATCCGACGACGAGCAGGAGCACGGTGAACACGGCGGGCTGGATCGAGCGGCGCATGGAGGGACGAGCAAAGTCCATCGCGCGAGCGGCGTCATCCTCCCGCTGATACGACCAAGAGAGCCCGGCGCCGCCGCCGCGGTCGTGGACTCCACCTCCAGCAAGCCAGGTCTCCGCTCGTGCGTCGCAAACGCGTTCGCGGGTCTCTCGTTTCCCGCGGCGGACGGTGGCGTCGTGCGCGTCACGTATCCGATCGTGTTCGAGCCCACCGAGTGACGGTCGAGCGCGGTGCGCCCGGCGTGTTGGACGGGACGGAGCTCGTGCTCGTGAGCCCATGCCGCGAGCGCGATCGATTGAATCACGTCGAACGGATCCCGCTCGACGACTCAGCGCGCCTCGACGTGGGGCGTCCGGATCGCCCCGCGGCACGCGTTGGGCCCCGGCTCCGCGAGCTCCAGCGTGGACACGTTGGCGCGTCGAAGCGCGCCGCAGCCGACGTACTCGAGCCGCTCTCTCGCGATCCCGGCGTCGACGAGGAGTTGGTAGAGGAGCGCTGCGCGCTGGCCGGAGACCGCGTCGGGGTCGCCCCAGGCGAGGGGGTCGTCCGTTCCGTCGGGGTCGGGCGCGGGGTCCGGAGCGGCCAGCGCGGCCGCCGGATCGACGTCCGGTTCTTCGTCGGAGACGTAGACCTCGAGGCGCACGCGGAGGGCTGGGTCATTCTTCAGGTGCGCGAGGATCTCCGCGAAGAGGGGGCTCGCCTCGCCACGCAAGGAACGACCCGTGTCGTCGACTCGAACGAAGGGAGCGTCGGCTTGGACGATGAGGTACTCGTCGACGCGCGACACGTAGCGGAACTGCGCGACGTTGGCGGCTTCCTGCGCCACCTGGGCCGCGAGCGCCCGGAGCTCCGGCGAGTCCGCCGGCGCGGGATGGCTGCCGTCGGGAGCCGCGCGTGGCACGTGGCGGGCGGCGCCGGCCGTTCGTACTTCCGCCGTCGGCCGAATGGCGCACCCCATGAGGACTGCGGCTCCGAGGAGCGCCGAGCCGGCGCGCGCCGCCAGCGTTCGGCACCCGCCACCTCCCGCCTTCGAGAGCGGAATCGTTGCGGTGCGCTCGGCGCGTGCCGTTCGCCGAACCCCCTTCTTGTGCGGGACGAGCGCTGCCATGGCCAGACTGAGGCGAGCGCTCGTCGATCGTGACACCGACCCGTCGGGGTCATGCACGCAGGACGAGCGCACGTCGTGGGTTCAGCCCCCGCACACTCCCGCGACGCACGGGTCGCCGCCGCAGTCTGCGTTCGACACGCATTCGACGCAGATGCCCGAGGCCGTATCGCAAATCGGGGTGTCCGCACCGCCGCCGCCGCAGTCGTTGTTCGTCGCGCAGGCCGGCGAGCAGGCACCGAAGGCACAGACCTGTCCGCCGGTGCATTGCGTGCTCGCGAGACACTCGACGCACGCCCCGCCGAGGACGTCGCAGAACGGGGTGGCTCCGCCGCACATGGAGTTGTCGAGGCAGTCGACGCAGCTCCCGATCGCGGGGTTGCAGACTTGGCCGCCGGCGCAATCTCCGTTGCCGAGGCATTGCACGCACGACATCGTCTGCGGGTTGCAGATGGGCGCGTCGCCGTTGCAGGTGTTCGCGTTGCAGGGGTTCGTACACTGTTGCTGGACCAGGTCACAGACCTTGCCGCCCCCGCAGTCGGCGTTCGTGGCGCACTCGACGCACGTCCCCGCCAAACAGGCGGGCACGGCCTGCGGACAGTCGGCGTTGCTCAGACATTGGACGCAGCCCAGCGTCGCGTCGCACAGCGATCCGGTCGGGCACGCGCCGCAGTTTCCGCCCGACCCCGTGCTCGTCGTGGTGGACATGGTCGCGCCGGTCGATGTCCCCGTCGACGTACTGGTGCCCGTGCCTGTCGACGTCCCCGTCCCGACGGACTGCCCGGTTCCGGACTGGCTCGAGGAGGTCGTGCCGGAGCCTCCTCCGCCGAACCCGACCTTGTCGTCGCTGCAAGCCCCGCTGCCCATCACCATGAGAACTGCAGCGCTGCCCAACCACGCGCGGACCACCAAGGAAGAACGAAGCGTGTTCATGAACCGGACCTCCACCGTCGAACGTACGTGCTTCGGCCGAGGTCGCGCGCGACGACGAAAAAACAAGTCGTGTTCCAGTCGTCAACGCGCAACTCACGCTACGCGTCGTGGGGCACCGCGCGGCGGGTGCGTGAAGCCGCGCTCGATCCGCTCGGGACCCGCGCGGGTGCACGGCGAGTCAGGGCCCCTCGCGAACCCGCCTCGCGAGGGTGACCTATCCGAGCGCGCCGCAGCCTCCGGGGCGAGCTTCGATCGTGGAGTGCGCGGGCGCGGGCTTGCGCGCCTTCGCCTCGTCCTGCCCGAAGAACCGCCAGGCCCCGAGCGCGAGCGCGGCGAGCGCGGCGACGAGGGCCGCGACGAGGAGGGCGCGCCGCCGCCCGCCCGGGGGCGCGACGAGCGTCGGCCGAAGCTCGCTCGAGGGCGCCGCCTCGGCGAGCGGCGCGCGCTCGGCGGACTCGACCGCCTGGTCGTCGTAGCTCGCGGAGACGACCGTCGGGCCGGGCCGCGCGGGCTTCGGGCGCGCGCGGAGCTCGGGCGGGAGCGGATCGGCGACGGGGCCGTGTCCGAGCGGCGCGGTCCGCTTGTTCTCGGGTTCTTTGAGCCGAGGCGCGCGCACCGTGGACTGCGTCGCGACGTCGAGCGCGATCGTCTTCGAATGCGGCGCCGGCCTCGGCGTGATCGCCGCCCGTTCGAGCCCCGCGACGAACTCGCTCGCCGTCGGGTAGCGCTCCGCGGGGAGGAGCGCCGCCGCGCGCGCGAACCAGGCGTCGAACCCGGGCGGGAGCGTCACGCCGAGCTCCGCCGCGCGCGCGGACGCGCGCTCCTTCATTCCGGCGCAGATCGCGAGGAGGAGCTTGTACACCGCGCCGCCCTGACCGCGCTCCTTCGCCCAGTAGGGCGTCCCGACGAGGAGGTGGTAGACGACCTGCGCCAGCGCGTAGAGATCGGCGGCGGGGCCGATGGTGCCCTCGCCCTGCACCTGCTCGGGGGACATGAACACGGGCGTCCCGAACGAGCGCGTCGTCTCCGCGTGTGTCTTGCTCTCCTCGACGAGCTTCGCGATGCCGAAGTCGAGCACCTTCACGCACGGCGAGTCGTCGTCGCGGCGCGTGAGGAAGAGGTTCTCGGGCTTGAGGTCGCGGTGCACGATGCCCGCCTCGTGCGCCTTCGTGAGCGCGAAGCCGACCTGCTTCGCGATGAGGCAGACCTCGTCGAACGGCAGGCGCCTGCGCGCCTCGAGCTCCGCGCCGAGATCCCGCCCCGCGAGCAGCTCGAGCACGATGAACGGCGCACCGCTCTCGCTGTCCGTGCCGCCGTCGAAGACGCGCGCGATGTGGTCGCTCTGAATCTTCGCCGTGACGAGCGCCTCCTGCCGGAACCGCCCGCGCATCTCGTCGTTGTGCGCGAAGTTCGGCAGCAGCACCTTCAGCGCCGATCGAGCCTGCGTCTCGACGTGCATCACCTCGTAGATCGCGCCCATCCCTCCGGAGGCGATCCGGCGCACGACCCTCCATCGACCCTGGAAGATCCGTCCTGGCGCTAGCTCGAGTGCATCTCCCATCGGAGCCGATCGGTCGGAAGCATCGGCCAACTGGCGCTCGGGGCGAAGCCCCTCGAGAGGATCGACGCGCGTTTTTTCGATTCAGCGGTCGCCCGGCTGCTCCCTTGTCGTGCGAGCCGCTACCGCTGTAGCGCCCGGCGCCACGCGCCAGCGCGGGCGTTTCGAGCTTTCTTCGGCGTTGCGGGGCGCGGCGCGATGGCACCTCGGTTGCTCGATGCCGGCGCATGACGAACGACCGCTCCTCCGTGCACCGACTGTCCACGCTGATCACCCTCGCGCTCGGGGCCTCGCTGATCGGCGGTTGCTCGAGCAAAGACAAGGGCTCGGAGGCGTCCACGGAGGCGCCCGCGAGCTCGGGCGCGCCCGCGGCGGACGCTTCGAAGCCGGAGGGCTCGAAGGACGCGTGCAAGGCGCCGAACACCCTCAAGCTGCAGCCGAAGGGCGGCGCGTCGGGCGTGTGCGTCGCGCTCCCAGACGGCTTCAAGGCCGGCAACGCGACGCTCGATCAGCCGTTCTACGGGTCACAGCAGATCCTCTCCGACAAGGGGGTCTACGCCGGGGTGCTGAGCTTCAAGCGGGAGACGCTCGAGAAGCACGCGCCGCTCATCGAGAAGATGGCCTCCGATCCGGACGTCGAGGTCGTGAGCCGCGGCGAGATCCCCGGTCGCCCGTTCTCGAACCACGTCCACACGCGGAGCAAGTCGAGCGGCACCGAGCAGGTGAACGCCTACCTCCAGTTCGGGAGCTTCGTGTTCTTCTGCTCGACGACGGCGGCGAAGGGCGCGACCGCGAGCGTCGACCTCTGCACGACGATCACGTCGTTCGGACCGTCCCCGATCATCGCGACGGACGACCGCGCGCCCTCGGGGGACGAGAGCGCGGCCGCCCCCACGAGCGCACCCGAGGCCGCGGAGCCCACGGGAGCGGCGGCGCTCGAGGGCGACTACACGTGGTTCTCGAGCGACGGCGGCGGTGGCTCCGGGCGCTTGAAGGCGAAGGGCGACGACTTCGTGATCAACTACTCCGGCTCCTCGGGCAACGGGGTCGTCAACTGCAAACCCGGCAAGAAGGAGAAGACCTACAACTGCGGCTGGAGCGATCCCTCGGGGTCGGGCGGAGTGAGCTTCACCGTCAACGCGAAGGGAAACCTCGATGGCTACTGGACGGGCTCGGGCGGGGGCGGCGGCTGGACGTTCAACCGCGCGAAGCCGAAGTGACCGGCCGTCCCACCGCGTGGCGCCCCGCGCGATCGTCTCTGCTCGGGCGCCACGTTCGAGGTCGACGAAGCCGCGCCTCGCCCCTACGTTCCGCGAAATGACTGCACCCATGCTCGCCGCGCGGGAGCGCGCGTGTCTCCGTGAGTTCGACAAATGGGTCGACGTTCTCGGTCCGGAGGTGGAGAAGGCGTCCGGGTCGATCGTCGCCGTGCGGGATCACTTCCGCGCGCTGCTCGGACGGATGCCCGACCCGGGGTGGCGAGCGCCGACGATGCGCCTCTTCAGCATCTCCGGCGCGATCTACGTCGCGGTGTACCTCGCCCTCCGGGACCGAGGGGTGGACGCCGCGGGCGCCTGGGCGGTGTGCGAGTCGGCGACGCGCACGCGCTTCACACGCATGAAGGGCCTCGAGCGCACGGCGGCCTCGAGCGGGATGTTCTCGGCGCCGATGCAGTGGCTCACGCGATCCCTCGAGCGGCGGAGCGCGGAGCACCCGGTCGGCGGTTGGGTCGCGTCTTACGTCCGGGGCGCTCGGCGCGGCGACTACGGCGTCGACTACCACCGCTGCGCGATCCGCGACCTCGCGGTCGGCGCGGGCGCCGCCGAGTTCGCGCCGTACATCTGCAACGCGGACGCGATCGGGAGCGAGCTGCTCGGCTGGGGACTCACGCGCACCGAGACGATCGCGCAGGGCGGCAAGCGGTGCGACTTCCGCTTCGAGCGGGGCGGGCCCACCCGCGTGCGGCTCCACGTGATCTCGGCGGGGCCGGAGGGGCGCGCGCACGAGCCCTGACGTATGCTGCGGGCGCCATGGGGAAGCTCGGAGGGGTGCTCGCGCGGATCGTCGGTGGCGGCGCCGCGCTCGGCGCGGGGCCGCGCTGATCCTCGCGTCGTCGGCGCTCTCCGCGCCGACGACGCCGACGAGCGTCCGCCTCGGCGTCCGCGTCCGCCAGCGCGGCGCCGATGAAGCCCCCGTCGCCCCGCTCCGTGACGGCGATCGCGGACATCGCCGCGGAGCTGGACGCGGCGCTCCCCGCGCTCCCCGCGAAGGCGATCATCGGCGTCGCGCCCCTCGCGTCCGACGTCAACGCGCCGCGAGGCGCAGCGCTCGCGACGACGATCGCGGCCGTGTTCGCGGGGCGGCGCGGGCTCGAGCCTCCGAGCGCGCCCGAAGCCTTGGACGCGGTTCGGGCGCGCGTGGACGGAAACGTCAGGTCGGTTGTCTATCTCTCGCCCGCGATCGTGAACGGAGAGGTCACGGTCACCGCGGACGCGTACCCCGTGCCGAAGACCCTGTGGGCGCAGATCCGCCACCCGAACCCGGGGCCGTTCGCGCACGCGTTCGCGAAGGCGTTCATCGACGCCGAGGTCCGCAGCCACCTCGAGCCCCTCGTGCTCGGCAAGCTCGACGCCTCCGTCGGTCGGAACTTCGAGCCGAACGTGCTGGCGCTCGCGTGCGACGATCTGGATCGCGACGGCGCGCCCGAGATCGTGACGATGAGCGCGAAGGCCGTCACGCGCGCTCGGATCCGCGACAAGAAGGTCATCGTCGAAGCCCAGAGGCTTTGGGCCGACCTGTCCGCGCGCGCGGCGGCGCCGCTCCAGGAGCCGATCGGAGCGCTGGCCGTCTTGGGCGGCGCGGACTTGTACGGGCGGAGCGTGATCGCGTCCGTCACGGATCGAGCCAACGCGGTTCGGATGAACGCGCTGCTCGAGACGGAGGAGTCGTTCCGCGCGATGGCGATCCCCGACGGCGACGCGTTCGCGTGCGCGCGCTTCCCCGCGCTCGGCATCACGGGGCCCCTCTCGGCCTGCTCGGACGCGTCTCCCGCGCCGACGCGCGGCTCGGTGGGCGGGCAGTACGACGCGGTCGCCGCGGCGCACCTCGTCTCCGCCGACGGCAAGCCGTTCGACGTGTTCGCGGGCCGGGAGGTGGGCTCCCTCGAGCTCTTCGACAGCGAAGGCCACGTCCTCAAGGGCGCCAACGTCGGCGCGCAGATCGCGGTCGGTGATCTCGATCAGGATGGGAACCCGGAGATCCTCACGAGCGCGGACGTCCTCTACCCGAAGCCCGACTCGGTCACGATCCGCACGTGGGATCGGAAGATCAACGTTCTCCGCGACGTGCTCACGTTCCCCGTCGCCGCCGGTGTGCACGCGCTCGCCGTGTGCCCTCCAGAGAGCGCGGGGCGACCCGCGTTCGTGATCGCGACGATCGACGACATCGCGGTGATGCGGTGATCCGCGCCGAGGCCCGACGCCGTGAACCCTGAGCGTGTCCTCTCGCGCCGCGCGCTCCTCGCCGCGTCGGGCGTGGCCGTCGCGGCGGCTACGGCGCCGCGCGCGCTCTCCCTCGGGCGCACGCCGTACGGAGGGAAGCTGTCGTTCTCCATCCCCTGGGGGCTCGGTTCGATCGACCCGCACGACCTCGGCGACCCCGCGGCGGCGCTGTTCGGTGCGGCGCTGTTCGACGCGCTCTACGCCCTCGACGCGAAGGGCGGTCTGATCGCCGCGCTCGCCGAGACGCTGCCGACGCTCGAGAACGGCGCCCCGCGGATCAAGCTCCGCTCCGGGCTCCGCACGGCGCGGGGTACGGGCCTCGACGCGCGGGACGTCGTCGCGTCCCTCGCGCGCGCGTCGCGGATGGGCGCCGCGGGCGCGCTCGCCTCGTTCCCCGCTCCGACGGTCAGCGCGACGGACCCGCTCACGATCGCGTTCTCGAAGGGCGATCGCAACCTCCTCGCGCGCGCTCTCGCGTCCCCCCTCACGGCGATCGTTCCGCGCTCGTTCGACCCGAAGAACCCCGACGGAACGGGCGCGTTCTCGGCGTCCCTCGGCGCGTCGTCCCTCGTACTCGCGCGCAACCTCTCCGCCGCGATGGGGCCGGCGTTCCTCGAGTCGCTCACGATCTCGACCGCGCCCGATCTCACGACGAGCCTCCGGGACTTCGAGGCCGAGAAGGATGACGTGGGCTGGCTCGGCAGCGGCCTCTACGGCGCTCGCAACGGCTCGGTCCCCTTCGATCTCGGTCGGGCGGCGTGGATCGTCCTCGGGACGAGCCCCGCGCTGGGCTCCCCCTTCGCCGATCCGGGCGCGGCGCAGCGCCTCGTCGACGCGCTGCCTCGGGCGCGCCTCGCCCCGCTCGCGCTCGGGACCCTCCCGGCCGGGAGCTCGGCCTCGACATGGGACGGTCCGCCCTGTGACCTCCTCTTCGATCAGAGCTCTGCGCACCTCTCCGAGATCGCGACGACGCTCGCCGCGATCCTCAGCGCGCCCGGCCACGAGGTGACCGCCCGGGGCGCGTCGCGCGCGGAGGTCGACCGGCGCCGCGCGGCGGACGCCGTCCTCTCGCTCGGGGTCGTGCGCCCCCTCGGACCGACCGGCCCGGACGCGTGGATCTCGCTCGCGACGTTCGACGATCCGTCGAGCGCCGCGACGACCGCGAAGAGCGCGCCCAAGTCCGCGGCGCTCCCGGCGCGATCACTGACGAGCTCGATGCGAACGGGAGTACTCGGCGAGCTGCGCGTCACGGGGGGCACCCTGCCTACTCTTCAGTGGGCAAACGAAATCGGCGGAAGTTGGTGCCTCGAGAGGTCGAGCGTCACGTCGGGAACGACGCCGTGACCGCACCAGAAGACTTGTCACCTCACCCGCTGGTCATCGAGAATGCGTGGTCCCGCGAGACGCGGAAGCAAGGAAAGGTCGAACATGAAGATTGTCGGCGCATTGGCGGTTGTGGTTTTCGGAGTGGGTAGCTTCGTCGCGCTCGGGGGCTGCGCGAACGTGGGCTCGGAGATGGCGACCGCAGCGGAAGAGCTCCAGAAGAAGTTCTGCGCGTGCGCGGATGCTCCGTGCATGGAGGGCGTCGCGAAGGAGGTCGCCGACTGGAACACGAAGAACAAGGGGAAGAAGGCGGGCAAGAAGACGATCGCCCGCATCCAGGCCGCTGAGAAGGCCATGGGCAAGTGCGCGGAGGAGAAGAACGCTGCCGAAGCGGCGAAGGTCGACGACGCGATGCCCGAGCTCGTCGAAGAAGGCGAGGAGTAGCATCCTCCGATCGACCGTTCCCCGAGGGAGAGCGGCGCTGTCGCTCTCCATCCTCGTGTGCGCCCTCGTCTCCGGTTGCGATGACGCGACCGACGCGTCGACGGGCAGCACCAGCGGCGCGACGTCGACCACCCACGGGTCGACGTCGAGCGCGGGCGGCGCGGGCTCGACCAGCGCGACCGGCGGCAACACGACGACGGCCGCGTCCTCCGGCAGTTCGTCCTCGAGCGGCGCGGGCGGCGCCCCCACCGATCCGTGCGCTGCCGTGATGCCCAACTGCCCGCAGAACGTGCCGATGTCCGCGGGGCTCGGCTTGAAGAGTACGGATCGGTGCGCGTTCCCGATCCACGACGACGACACCTGGGCGTCGAACACGGCGTTGATCGCCGACCTCGCCCTCAAAAACCCGATCCGCACGCTCGGCGATATCCTCCTCACCGACCTGAACCGCACCGCGACCGCCGTGACGAGCGCGGACCTCCCGGGGAGCGTGACCGAGTTCCGCTCCGGATTCGAATGGGAGGCGGGGGACGAGTCGGTCGCGTACTGGATCCCGCAGGGGATCACCCAAAGCGGCGACGGCTCGTCGAGCGGGACCGTGGCGGGACACAAGGTCGTGCTCGTCTCTTGGTACTACGACAAGTCCCAGGAGCCCGGCTCGGCGATCGAGAAGGGCGTGCGGCTCGCGATCGTCGACCCGACGCTCGCGACGATCAAATACCGCTTCGTGCTGCTCGTGGAGCCGAAGGCGGGGAGCCCGGTCGACTTCAGCCCGATCCAGATTCATGCGGGCGGGCTCGCGTGGTTCGATCACTGGCTCTACGTCGTGGACACGCAGAAGGGGTTCCGCGTGTTCGACCTCGACAAGATGCTCACCGTCGACACGACGAAGGACTTCATCGGGTACGACGCGGCGACGCAGAAGTACTACGCAGCGAACTACAAGTACGTGCTGCCGCAGGTCGGGGCGTACACGACCACGTCCGCGTGCTCCCAGGTGTTCTCGTTCACCTCGATCGATCGGAGCACCACGCCGCCCACGCTCCTCTCGGGGGAGTACTGCAACGCGGGCGGGAGCTGTGGCGCCCTGGCGGGGCGGCTCTTTCGGTACAAGCTCGGCGCCGATGGACTCCTGCCCACGGGGACGTCCTGGCCGAGCGACGCGGCGTTCATGGGCGAGACGCAGATCCAGGGCGCGACGTCGTACAACAAGAAGTACTACCTCTCTTCCAGCGCGCCGGCCGGCGGCGCGGGTGCGCTCTACGTGCTGCCCACGAGCGGCCCGTCGAAGACCGTCGGTTGGATCGACTCCCCGGAGGACGTCGCGTTCGATCCGATGCAGATGCGGCTCTGGAGCCTGTCCGAGGCGCTCGGCGCGCGGTTCGTCTTCTCGGTCGACCCGAGCGGGTACTGACGCGCGCGTGAGGCGTCCCCCGGGCGTCCCCGATCCGGCCTGGATCGCCCGCTATCGGGCGCTCCAGCCTCTCTGGTGGCGGCTCTGGCCTGGCCGTCTCCTCGGCGCCGAGAACATCCCCGCGCACGGGCGTTTCGTGTTGATCGCCAACCACTCCGGGTTGGGCGTGGCCGAGTGCGCGACGTTCCCCGGGGTCTGGCTCGACCATTTTGGTGACCGTCCCCTCGCCGGGATGGCGCACAGCGCGCTCTTCCTTCTCCCGGGGATGGCCTCGGCGCTTCGTGGCCTCGGCGCGATCCCCGCGTCGAAGGACGAGGCGGCGCGCGCGATCGCCGTTGGGCACCCGCTCTTGTTGTTCCCCGGCGGAGATCTCGAGGCCATGCGACCCACTTGGAGATCGCGTGAGGTGACGTTCGGCGGTCGAACGGGGTTTGTTCGGCTCGCGCGAGCGCACGGCCTCGAGATCGTCCCGCTCGCGATCGTGGGCAGCCACGTGACGATCCCCAACCTCGCGGGCAATCGAGCGCTCGCGTGGCTGACGGGTGCGCGCCTCATCGGCATGCACCGCGCGCCGCTCCCCGTGCTCTCCGTCGCGGCCGCAGCGCTCTCGCTCCTCCGTTCGACAGGCAAACCGATCCCGCGTCGCGCGCTTTCT
Source organism: Polyangiaceae bacterium (assembly GCA_046351395.1). GTDB lineage: Bacteria > Myxococcota_A > Polyangia > Polyangiales > Polyangiaceae > CAYYKK01. The sequence continues at coordinate 71,033 of JAXLYP010000024.1, read as the reverse complement.
GCGCTCGTCGCGTTCTGGGCGACCGCGCTCGTCCCGTGGATCCCCTCCGCGATCGATTTCCACGCACTTCCCCCAGTGCGTGACCTCGGTCGGAGCGACGAGGCCGTCGCCGCCGAGGTCCTCGAGAGGCTCCGGAGCGTCGTGTCATCGAGGCGCGGTACCCGACACTGAACGCCGTAAGATCGAGCTTCGGCTTGCGCGCGCGCGTTTCGATTGTACCGTTTTCATATGCTGACCTTCTCGAAGCTCCTCGGGTACGTCGAGTTGAAGGTCGGTTCTCTCGACGTCGAGGTCCCGATCCGGACCCGCGGTGAACCCGCGCCGGACGGCACTCCCCTCGCGATGTTCGAAATGAAGGGAGATGCCTACGCCATCATGGTGACGGAGGAGTCCCGCTCTCAGACGATGAGCGCCGCGGTCGAGCACGCCGCGGAGGACGCGCTCCGGCACCTCTCCCGCAAGCTCCTCAACTGAGCGCCTCGGCTGAGCTCCTTGGCTGAGCTCCTCAACTGAGCTCCGTGGCTGAGCTCCTCGGCCGAGTTCCTCAACTGAGGGACGCGCGCGGTATTTTGCGGAGGAGCCGCCGCAGAGCGGAGCGCCTTCGGCGCGCTCAGGGGAGTTTCCGCCGCCCTACTTCGCGGGCTCGACCTTCGGGAGCGACTCGCCGAAGAGCTCGTCATACGTCTCGGCGGCCTTCTTCCGGAGCGCGTCGTCGGACATGCTCATCAGTTTGTCGATCGCGTCCTCCAGGCGATCGAACTCGACCCACCCGTCGACCGCGCTCCCCTTGTGGAGGACGAGCCCCGTGAGGCCTTCGAGGGCGATCGTCGACGCGTGGTAGAACGACGTCATGTCGTCCCGGCTGAAGGCGAACGCCCACGGGACGAGGCGGAGGACGGCGAGGCGCGGGGCGGTTCCTTCGGCCGTCATCTCGCCGAGGAACGCCGAGAGCTCGCGGTTCGCGCGATCCTGAAAGCTCGGCGGGAACATGTTCAGGCGCTTCTGGATGGGCTTGGCGAGGTTGAGCCCGGGGCCGTCGATCTGGTGCTGGAGCTCGTGGCGCTCCGTGACCGCGATCAGTGCGTCGCGGAGCGTGTCGCCGTCGTCCTCCACGAACGCGGAGAGGTGCGTCGCGCAGGCCCTGAGCGCCTTCTGGCTGTCGCGCGTCCGAGCGACGACCGACCGGGTGCAGCCCCCGCTCATCGCGGAATCGCGAAGGCGCGCGTACTCCCCGTCGAGCTCGTCGAGCACGACGAGGCCGAAGGGCTGAACCTCGCCCACGAAGCCCGCCCGGTCGTGCGCGAGGCGGTCACCGAGTAGCGTGTGCACGTGGGCCGTCGCGAAGGACCTCCCGCCCACGTCGAACCGAGATATCGATTCGATGGCGAACCCGCTCGCCGTGAAGTTCCGGACGAGCCTGTAGTCGTCCCCGATGTCGCTCGTGCGCTGCGCGTAGATCCAGATCTCCGGCTCGACGTAATACGGGAGGCTCCCTTGGCGGCTCGCCTCGTTCACCGCGCCGATGAGCCGCGTCCATTTGCGGCCCCCGAGGTCGAGCCCCTCGCTCCCTTCGGTCATCGCCTGCACCGCGCGACCGAGATCGGGGGAGACGTCCTTCGCCGCGGCGACGAGCTCCTTCGCCGCGCTCCGCGTCTCCGACGCGAGCATCGCGTTCGCGCCCTCCTGAATCTGGTTCTCCCATTGATTGCGCACGCTGGACCACCGCTCGAGGGCGCGTCCGAACGCGAGGTCGCCCTCCGGCGTCCGCGCGCGCACGGTCCAGTCGAGGTTCGGCCGCGAGGGGCGCGCCAGGATCCAGGCGACGGCCCACAGCACGACGAGCGCGCCCCCGGCGATCGCGCCCGCGAGCTTCGGCGCGAGCCCCGGCTTTCGCGGCTTGGGCTTCGGCGCGTCGTCCTCCAGGGCGCCGAGATCCGATCCGATCTCGGCGGCGGCCTCCTCGGTGCCTTCGGGGAGGCTCTGCGCCTCGGAGAGCACCACGCACGCCGCGGCGAGCGCGGAGACGACGACGGCGACCACGAACGTCGACGTGAGGTACGTCATCCCCCGCGCGACGTTCACGGTCTTCTCGCCCGGCGCGCTCACCGAGAACAAGGAGGTCGGCGCGATGAACATGCCGAGCAGGATGGGCGGGAAGAACGTCGCGAGCAGGACGATCCACGGGTCGCTCTTCGTGGCGGGGCGCCGGATGAAGAGGAGTCCGAGCGAGGCGGTGATGAACGGCCACAGCACGACGAGCGCGATGAGGACGAGGGCGATCTGGTAGCGCACGCCGTCGAGCGCGGGCAGGGTGCCGAGGACGCGGAAGACCGTGCCGATGGGCGTGATCCCGCGCGTCGGCGAAACGAGGAACAGCAGCGCCGCCGCGGCCGCACCGCCGAGCACGAAGCGCGACAGTCGGCGCGTCGTGCTCCGGTGAGACAAGTTGGCCCCCGCCGCCGTCAGCGCGATCGCGATCAGCGCGAGCCCGGGCCGATGCGCGACCGACTCGGGCAGCGCGAAGTCCCTCCACCCGAGGCGCTCCGGCCCGAACTCGCGGATCCCGGTGGCGCCGAGGATCGCCGCGAACACGAAGATCGCGAGGGTGCTCGGCCGACGCGCGACGAACGAGGCGACGAGGATCGCGAGGCCCGCGAGCGGCAGCGCGAGCAGCGCGAGCCCGTGTCCGAGCGGGACCTCGCCGAGCCCGTCCCAGAGGAACAGCGGCGCAGGGCCGATGAAGTCGAACGGTACGAGCGCCGTCAGGAGGAGTGCGATCGCCGCCCAGCGCGCGCGCTTGCGCATGCGCTCGCTGGACATGCGAAAGAACAGCGCGGCCTCCGCAGGATCGGCGGCGGACGGTGGGGCGGGCGGCTCTCTTTCGCTCATGGTCTCCACGTTCACGGCGAACCACCGCCGCGTGCAACGGAGCGGAGCCTACTCAACGCCTCGCCGGAGCGTCGAGGCGGATCACCGTCGGCCGAGCGGGGCGCCGAGAAGACGCGCCCGTGCAGGTCGCGGCTGCCGCCCGTCGCGCTCGGCTCAGGGGTTCACCACCACCGAGGCGATGATCTGCACGTGACGCCGAGGCGCGACGGGGTCCCGATCGAGCACCTCGAAGAAGAGCTCGCTCCCATCCGCGGAGAACATCGGGTTCTGCTCTAGGAGCGGGTCCTCCGTGAGCGTCTCCACGCGTCGGTCCTTCACGTGGAGGAGGCGCAGATCGTCGTGCTCCGTATAGGCGACGAGGGAGCCGTCCGGGGAGAACACGGGCCATGCGCCGGACGTCGCCAAGGGGATGTCGTTGATGGCGCCGGTCTTCGTGTCGATCAGCGCGAGCACGTTGTCCGCGCCGAGCGCCGCGTGCTGGACCGCGATGAGCGCGCCGTCCGGGCTCGCGACGGGGGAGGCGAACCCGTCGCTGTCCGCGTACCTCCCGACCGTGATCTCCTCGTGCGTCTTCAGGTTGAACGTTCGGAGCTCGATGCCGGGGGGCGGCTCTTCGGGCGGCGCTTCGCCGGGGCCGGGGCCGCCGGGCGCGCGGTCCAGGTAGACCTTGTCGCTCTTCGGGGGCTTCACGATGAACGCGAGGCGCTTGTCGTCGAGCCAGGTCCACCCGTAGTTCGTCTCGTCCTCGGGCCTCTCGAAGATGGAGAGCCCGTCCGCGAGGTTCACGAGCGTCATGTGCCCGGGGCAGTCCCTGCACGCGGTCCACACCGCGACTGCGTCGCCCTTCGGGGACACCCGCAGACCGGAGAACAGGTTGGAGGGGTCGACGCGCAGGCGCTTCCAGCCGTCGGGCGTCCGCTTCGTGATCGCCTTCGCGAACTTGAACATGTCCTCGATCATCACGACGGTGCCGTCCGCGCCGACCGCGGGCCGCCCGTACGCGTGGTAGCCGCGCCAGATCGACCTCGGAGGTTCCGTCGCGCTCGCTCGCGCGCGCCAGCCGAGGTTCTCGAGGTTCTCGAGGAACCGCACCTCCGTGCCGCGCGGCGTGATGGTGCGAGTCGCCTTCTCGACCCGCACGAGCATGCCGTCCGGGCCGGTGCCGACGAGCGTGTCCTCCTCGTCGGGCGGGGTGAGGAAAGAGATCTTCCGGGCCGCGCCGGATCCGGCCTCACGAAGACGCGAGAGGAGCGTGTCGTACGCCCGCGCGGCGACGTCGATCCGCGCTTTTCGAAGCTCCATGTACTCCCGCGCGTCGCCGATCTGGCTCGCCGCCGCGATGTCCCCCCCGGAGAGGATCTCGACGATCGTCGGGTGCGTCATGAGGCGCGCCGCGGACGCCTCGAACACCTGATCGACGAGTCCGCGCTGGAGGAGCGCGAGCGCCTCGTCCTTCTGGAGCGCGCCCCCCCACGCGAAGATCGGCGACGTCGACGCCTGCCCGCTCGGATCGCGCACCTGCCGGACGGTGATCGACCCGTCCACGCGCGCCTCGACGTACCCCTCGGCCTTCGACTTCGCGGGGAGCTTCTCTTCGACGTACGTGGGCTTGAGCGAGCCGTAGATCACGAACGCCGCGTCCAGCGACTTCGCGGCGGCCTCGGGCGACGCGGCCTTCGCGAGCACCTTGTCCACCGCGGGATCCCCGAGCTTCACGGGGTCGAACCCGACCTGCTTGAGCAGACCGCAGACCTCGTCGGAGAGCGCGGCGGCGGGCTTCGAGCCGTCCCACGCGTAGCCGCCCTCGTACTCGATCATCACGAGCACGCGCAGCGGCTGCGGCTTGCCGACCGTGAAGTAGACCACGGCGAACGCGATGCCCCCCGCGAGGGCGAGGAGCACGAGGAGCCACGGCCAGAGGCGCGGCTTCTTCACGACGTAGTTCTCCGGCGAGGCGCCGGGGCTGGAAGGGGGCTCCGAGCGATCCTCGTCGACCATGGCGTCGCCGCTAACAGAGGCGCCTCGCGGCTGGAATGCGATCGCGCTCTCGAGCATCATGAAGGCGCGGTGCGGATCGGCTCTTTCGCTTCTCTCCTGGTCACCTCGGCGCTCCTCTTCGCGTGCGGATCTCCGAAGCACGATCCCGCCCCCGCCGCGTCGCAGACGGCGCCCGCCGCGTCGGAGGCGGCGGCGGTGGTCGACCCGGGGGATCCGGCGTTCGACGCCTGCGCGGCGCGCTACGCGAAGGTCGTCGCGTCGGAGCCCGCCCCGGGCGCGAAGGCGTACGACGCGCACCGCGTCGAGTTCCTCGGCCGGGTGCGCGGCGAAGCGACCGTGTTCGTCCGAGAGCCGAAGCTCGTCCCCCAGGCCGAGCCGTCCGCCGCGACGAAGTCCGCGCTCTCGAGCTTCGGGACGAGCCTCCCGGGGATCCGCGTCGTGCTCCTCAAGGATCGCCTGAAGTCGGACAAGGAGGCGCTCCGCGCGGCGCTCCTGCGCGAGGGCTACCTCTACTTCGAGGACCCGAACGATCTCTTCTACGCCGTGGAGAAGGTGAGCCTCGTCGATCTCTTCGACGACAAGACGCTCTTTCTCGCGCGCGCGTCGGGCGTGTTCGAGCTCCGCCGTGGCGGCAGCGACCGCAACCCCGTCTACGAGTTCGTGGACGGGCCGGACAAGGGGCGGAGCGCCTCCCTCTGGTTCGGGGACCGCATCGGGCTCTCGCGCGAGGCTCTCGCCGAGCCCCTCCACCGGGATTTCGCGACCGTCGCGGACACCGAGGGGTTCGATCGCGTGGACATCGAGCGCCTCACGACGACGGAGGTCGCCGCGAAGATCCGCTACGGATCGACCTGGGCGAAGGCCGTGCTCGCGGCCGACGGAGCGGCGATGAAGCTCGCCTGCCTCGCGGAGCCGAAGGCCACGCGCGACCAGATCGCCGGATACCTCGCGGAGACGGCGTGGCGTCGATCGGCCGTCAAGAACCTGCGCGGCGCCGTCGCGGAGGCCGTGTTCGAGGCGCTCCCGTTCGACCGTCCGCGCGGCGTCACGGGCCCCGACCGGGACGGCGAGCTCCGACCGTACTGGTTCGCGGCGTACATGCGCGGCGATCACGCGTTCTCGGACGATGGTGACTCGTACCCCGTGTATCGCGCGGACGGGCGCGTCGCCGTCCCGACGGTGTGCATGGATTTCGTCCTCGACTCGTTCGAGCGCGCCGCGGGGAGCTGGTACGCGCCGCGGGGCGAGAAGCCGGGCCGATCGACGGGGCGGCTCTCGTGGGACAGCTTCAACCCGGAGAACAAGCGCGGCGTCGTCGGGTTCGGCATGTTCGCGGAGAAGCGCACGGATCTCTTCGAGGTGCGCCGGTTCGTCGGGCAGGAGCGGACGCCCTTTCAAGAGCGCCAGAAGTTCTTCACGTTCATCGCGGACCACACGGACCTGTTCCAGCCCGGAGACATCCTCTCCATCCAGGGCCTGAAGCGGGACGACCGGGTGCACCAGCACGCGATCCTGCTCGAGCGCACCGATCCGCTGACGGGCTTTCCGTTCGGGCTCGCGGATCAAATGAGCAACCCACGTCGCCGGTCGTGGGAGGGCATCATGGCCGAGGCGCCGAAACGCAGCCTCTATTACCGCGCTCGGCCCTTGCCCATCATCCTCGAGAAGCTCGCCACGCCGTAGGTGGGTGCTAAGGTCGGGCTCGGATGAAGGGGTTCTGGTTCGGTCTCTGGGTGGCGCTCTCGACCGCAGCGTGCAGCGCCGGGAGCGGCGCGGGGACGCCCGGCGCCACGAGCGCGAAGCCGCTCTCGACGTGCGCGAAAGAGCTCGCGGAGGAGAAGCCGCCCGAAACGACCCCGACCCCGAAGAGCACGCACGAGATCGCGCGGCTCCTCCCGAAGCCGAGCGCTCGTGCGGGCTCGACGTCCACGGTGCGCCTCGGCTCGATCAACACCACGCCCGACTACTCGCAGCCGCCAATCCCGACGCCGGCGTCGCTCACGGAGGTGAGCTGGCGCCGGGTCCCGGTCGAGCTGCCCCAATCCCCGGCGTCGAGCCTCGCCGATTGGAAGAGCCTCGGAGCGTCCGGCGCGCGCTTTCGCGAGCTCGCGAAGAAGCGAATCAAGGCGAAGGCGGCGCAGTCGACGTGCGACACGGAGCGGTGTCGGTCCTGCTACGACGACCTCGTCGACGACGCGTCCGCCGAGATGGCCCACGCTCGCGAAGAGATCCTCTCGACCGCGAACCGACTCCTCGTGGATCTCCGCCGCGCCAGCACCTCGGACGCGGACGCGCAGCTCATGTGGGGCGAGGTCCTGAGCCTCAAGGCGTCCTTCCTCGACCCGAACGATCACGAGGTGACGACGCTCAAGCGCGAAGCGCTCGCGACGTTCTACCACGGCGCGGCGCTCCCCAAGGCTCCGCCCAAGACGGTCGCGTGGCTCCTCTACGCGGCGATGCGCGAGGCCACCGAGCTCGAAGACGAGGCCTCGATCCCGGGCGTCCCGGCGCGCGGCGCGACGCTCGAGCTCGAGCTCGGCAAGGCGCTCGTCGCGACCGGCGCCGAAGCGAAGCTCAGGGTCGAAGCGGCGTACCGCTTGGCCGCCCTCGGCTCCGTGGCTTCTCCGAGATCCCCCGCTTACCCCGGCGGCGCCGGGCTCGACGTGGGCGAGGGCGACCGCGTCTCCGCCGCCGTGCTCCGCGACGCGGTCTTGTCGGACCCCGATCCGAAGGACGAGGCGGGGATGGGCGTCGTGCTCCTCGTGCGGACGTACTGGGCGCGAGCCGCGATCGAAGAGGGGGACCCGCTCGAGGCGGTGCGTGCGCTCGCCCCGATCTACGCGTCGAGGGACGCCATCGATCTCACGTCCGACGCGAACGCGCTGCTCGCGCAGGCGCTCAGCGACATCGGGCGCTACGACGGCCCGTCGCTCGGGCAAATCGATCCGGACTCGTTCGCCGAGGTCGCGATGGCGCTCGCGTCGAACGCGGTGCAGTATCACGACCTCGATCTCGTCCACCACGCGCTCGTGGCCGTCTGGAAGGAGGCGCCCGACACGCTCCGCCTGCCGCAGGCGCTCCGGAGCCTCACGTACAGCGCGACGGCAGGGAGCGAGCGGGACGAGGCGCTCAAGCAGCTCGACGCGCTCATGAAGCTCGATCCGGCCGGCCACCTCACGAGCTCCTGGGCCGATGCGATGCGCAACCACGTCCCACCGTACGCGGACGACGTGATCAGGACGAACATGCTCGCGACGGGCGTGTACCCGACCGTGCCGGACCCCAGCCGGGACGCGGACGCTCGCTATCGCATGCAAGACCTCGCGCAGAAGTGCCACGCGGGGATCGCGGACGGTCCTCCGCTCGAGATCGAGATCGACGCTCAGGGCGGCTTCACGATCCGTGCGACGGGGGACGATCCGAACGCGGACTGGACGACCTCGAACGGGGAGAGCGGCCTTCGCGCGTGCTTGTCGCGCAAGGGGCCCGCGGTGTTCCGGACGTTCGCCGCGCCCGTGTCGTTGAAGCTCGTGCCGTACCAGCGCAGCCCAGCCTACGGGTACGGCACGCGCTACTGACGCGAACTCGGCGGCCGTCGTCCACGGCGCGGTTCCTCCGCGCACTGAGATGAGCGCGCCGCAGGCGCTCCTTCACGGCGCGGTTCCTCCGCGCACTGAGATGAGCGCGCCGCAGGCGCTCCTTCACGGCGCGGTTCCTCCGCGCAACCTCAAGCGGTGACGGCCTCCGCGATCAGGCGCGCGAGCGCCTGATGTTCGTCCGTGGAGGGCAGGCCGAGCGCTCGGCGGGCGCGATCGTCTCCGGGGGCCCGCGACGCCCGCAGGCGGGCGACGGCTCGCTCCCTGGCGCGTCGCACCGTCTCGCGACCCGCATCGTCCAGGCGGCTCGCGAGGAAGACGTGGACGTCCTCGGCGAGCGACGCATGAGCGCGCTCGTCGACCGCGATCCGCTCGAACGCCGCTCGCACGCTCGGGTCCTCGGCGCGCGCCGCTTGGAACGTCGCGATCGCGGCGCCGAACGTCTCGAACACGCACCCCTCCACGGCGTTTTCGAGCGCGACGGCGAGCGCGGTGCGGGGCTCGAGGCGCCGCGCGCGCGCGGGTCGCACGCGCCCGCCGAAGCGCAGCGCGAGGCGTCGGACCTCGCGCGCGTGCCGCACCTCGTCGCCGCGCGCCGCGCGCCCGCTCCACGAGAGCGCGATCCGCGCCGAGGGCCTCGAGCTCGCGCGCGAGCCGCGCGAACGCCGGGATGGAGGCGGCCTCGAGCTCGGCCATCTCCGCGAGGCACGCGCCGACGTCTTCGCCGGCGCGCTCTCGCTCCACGAACCCCTCGGGCCGCCGACCGCAGTTGTGTCGGAGCGGCTCGTCCACCCAGTCGTTCCACGCGACCTCGCTCGCGACCACGGAGCCGTCGGCGGCGAGCACGACGGTCTCGACCTTCGCGTGCTCCGAGGGAAACATCATGAGGGTCGGCGGCGGGCAAGGCGACTGCATGCGCGCCTGGGGGCAGCAGACAGGGGTGACCATGACGGCCTTCTGCGAGGTCGTGCGCTCCCAGACGATCTCGCACTGCACCCGATTGTCTCCCGCCGCGTTTCCGGTGACGTCCTGTCGCGCGTGCGCGTAGGGGCTCGAGCGCGTCTGGGTGGGGATCCGCTTCGATGGGCCGTTCGGATCGGCGGCGACGCGCTCCTTGTAAGCCTTGCAGCGATCGAGCGGGGGAACCTCGGCGGGCGTCGCCGTGACCGCGACGGTCGCGGACGACGTCGGGACGGTGACGGTCGGGGCCGCGGACGCCGTCGCTCCGGTGCTGGTCGCGACGACTTCGCGTGTCGTCTGCGCGTGGGGGCCGCACCCGGACGCGGAGGCCGCGAGGACGAGGTAAACGGCGCGCGTGAGCGTGTCTTCGAGGGAGGAGGCCATGCGCCGCAGTAGACACGACGGTCGCCTGCGTGACAGGGCGCGCAGCCTTCCGTCGGACGTCGACCGAAGGGACCGTGTTCGGGGCGGACCCTCTGGCCTCGTCGGCGAGGATCCGTGCGAGCGCGGGCGCGCTCACGCTCCGGGCAGGGCGACGGCCCTCGGACGAGCCGGAAGAACGAGGTAGACTGCGCCGTGCCGATCGATCTCCGCAGCGACACCGTGACCCGCCCCACCCCCGAGATGCGCGCCGTGATGGCGCGCGCGGACGTCGGGGACGACGTGTACGGCGAGGATCCGAGCGTGCGCCTCCTCGAGGAGCGCGTCGCGGAGCTCCTCGGGAAGGAGCGCGCCCTCTTCGTACCGAGCGGGACGATGTCGAACCAGATCGCGCTCCTCTGCCACACGAGCCGCAGCGACGAGGTGTACGTCGGTGAGGGCTCGCACTGCGCGTACTACGAGTCCGGCGCGGGCGCGGCGTGGGCGGGGGTCCAGTTCGCGGAGGTCGGCAAGGGAGGGACGTTCACCGCCGCCGAGCTCGAGGCCGCGATCCGGCCGCTCGCGTACTACATGCCGACGCCGCGCTTGGTCGTCGTCGAGAACACGCACAACCGAGGGGGCGGGAAGATCTTCGAGGTGGGCGAGGTGGAGGCGATCGCGGCGGTCGCGCGCGCGAAGTCCCTCGGCCTGCACCTCGACGGCGCGCGCCTCTGGAACGCCGCCGCGAAGACGGGCCTCAGCGAGCGCGCGCTCGCCGCGCCGTTCGACACGGTGAGCGTGTGCTTCTCGAAGGGCCTCGGAGCGCCCGTGGGATCCGCGCTCGCGGGGAGCTCGCACCTCATCGGCAAAGCGCACCGCTTCCGCAAGATGCTCGGCGGTGGGATGAGGCAGGCCGGCATCCTCGCGTCGGCCGCGCTCCACGCGCTGGAGAACCACCGGTCGCGCCTCGGCGAGGATCACGACAACGCGGCGCGGTTCGCGGAGATCGTGAGCGCGGCGACGGGCAGCGGGTTGTCCCCGCACCCGGCGATCACGAACATCGTCCTGGTCGAGACCTCCGCCCCCGCGGAGCAGCTCGCGAAGGCGGCGGCGGAGGTCGGTGTGCTGGTCTCCGTGTTCGGCGCGCACCGCCTGCGGATCGTCACGCACATGGACGTCTCGCGCGCGGACGTCGAGCGCGCCGCCGCGGATCTCGTCGCCGCGTCGCGCGCCCTCGGCCGAGGAAAGGCGTGATGCGCGCGCGCCTCGCGCTCGTCCTCGGCGTCGCGCTCGGGTGCGGGTGCGCGCCGACGTACGCGAACGGCTATCAAGAGGCGCTCGCGAGGGGCCTCGCCGCGAAGAACGCGGGCCGCTACGAGGAGGCGATCGCCGCGCTCGAGGAGGCCGCGAACCTCGGCGAGCGTTACAAGGATCGGGACGAGGCGCGCTACGTCGAGGGCACCCTCTACGAGAAGATGGGCAAGTGGGAGGAGGCCTCCGCGACGTACGCGCGCGTCGCGACCGAGTCCGGGGGCCGCTACCAAGGCGTTCGCTCGGAGTTCGCGCGCGCAGAGGTCGAGCAGCAGCACATCGACAAGGAGCGGGGCGACGCGCTCATGATCGAGGCCGTCCGGCGGAACCCCTCGAGCGGCCTGTCTCGCCACGCGGTCCGGCGCATGGTCGGGCCCATCGAGAAGGACCAGGGGCCGGACGCCGCGATCCAGTTCCTCCACCGCTTCACGGACGTCGCGAAGGGGACGGATCTCGACGAGGAGCTCCTCTACGAGGAGGGCCTCATCCTGTTCCGGGCGGGCAAGCACGCCGAGGCGCGCGACCTGTTCATCGCGAGCGCGCGCAACCACCCGTACCCGCTCGGCGCGCTCACGGACGACGCGCTCTACCAGGCCGCGCTGTGCGCGGAGGTCCTCGGAGACTACGACCAGGCGATCGCGCTCCTGGTCGAGCTCCTCGGGCCGATGGAGTCCGCGTACGCGGGCTCGAGCTACGAGCGGCCGAGGTTCCCGGAGGCGCAGTACAAGATCGCGATGCTCTACCTCACGCGCAAGCACGACCGAGCGCGCGCGAAGAAGGAGCTCCGGAAGATGCTCACCGATCACAACGCGTCGCGCTTCGTCGACGACGCCCTGTGGCTCGAGGGCCGGCTCGAGCTCAAGGACGGCGAGACCGCCGCGGCGTGCGACAGCATGGACGAGCTGCTCGGGCTGTCGCGCGACGACGGTCGCCCCCCGTCCCGCTTCACGCGGTGCTTGCAGCTCCTCTGTCCGTCGATGCCCGCGGGAGACAAGCCGTGCGCGGACTACATCTCCCGGGAGCTCGTGAACGATCCGGAGATGCAGCCTGCGGAGATCACGGGGCCGGTGCCGCTGCCCCAGGAGTCGCGGTTCACGGAGTAGCGAGGAGCCCCCCCGAGAGCCCCAGGTCCCGCGAGATCGGCCCTCGCCATGCGTGATAGGGTCGATGCGATGAACTCGCCGGTCGAGATGGCGACGCTCATGGGATCCCTCTCGCTCGCGACGGATCTCGCGGATGGCTTTCCGCTCGAGAAGACGCTGCGCACGACCGTCATCGCGATGCGGCTCGCGGACGCGCTCGGCGCTGGCGACGCCGATCGCGTGACGACGTTCTGGGGCACGCTGCTCCGGTTCGTGGGGTGCACGGCGTTCTCGTTCGAGGAGAAGGAGTTCGCCGCGGGGGACGATCGACAGCTCCGCAACACCCTCGCGTACGTCGACTTCGGGCGACTCTCGAGCTTCGTCGGCCGTGCGGTCCGCGGGATCGGCAAGCACGCACCGCTCGGTGAGCGCGCGCGTGCGCTCGGCCGACTCCTCACGAACCCCGAGGCGCCTAGGGAGCACGCCGAGGCGCAGTGCGACGCGGGCCGGTTCGTCGCGCGCGCGCTCGGGATGCCCGCGGACGTCGAGCGGATCCTCGCGCTCCGCGAGGAGCGCTTCGACGGGCGCGGACCGAAGAAGCGCGCCTCGGGGGACGACCTTCCGCTCGCGTCGCGCATCGCCGACGTCGCGGATACGGCGGAGCTCTTCCTGTGGATGCACGGGCTCGGTGCGGCGGAGGAGGAGCTCCGCCGGCGGCGTGGCTCGCACTTCGACCCGCGCGTCGTCGACGCCTTCCTCCGCGACGCCGTCGACGTGGTGCGCGGCGTCCGCGGAGCGTCCGCGTGGGACGCGTTCGTCGCGAGCGAGCCCGCGCCGCGGAGGCTGCTCTCGACCGACGCGGACGTCACCCAGTGCCTGCGCGCGTTCTCCGCGTTCTCGGACGTCGCGTCGGTGTACACGCTCGACCACTCGACGCGCGTCGCGGAGCGCGCCCGGGACGCGGCGCGCGCCGCGGGATTGTCTGCTTCGGACGTGACGCTCGTCGAGCAGGCCGGGTACGTGCACGACCTCGGGCGCGTCGCGGTGCCGATCGGCGTCTGGGAGAAGACGAGCCCGCTGAGCCCGCTCGATCGCGAGCGGATCCGTCAGCACAGCGTCGCGACGGAGACGATCCTGCGCCTCGCCGAGCCGCTCGCGCCCGTGGCCGACCTCGCGTCTCTGACGCACGAGCGCGAGGGCGGGACCGGCTATCACCGCCGCGTCAGGGACGCCGATTTGTCGCGGTCGGCGAAGGTGCTCGCAGCGGCGGACGTCGCCGTCGCGCTCGACTCGGAGCGCCCGCAGCGGCCGCGCCTCGCCCCGGCGGAGCGGACGCGCGCGCTCCGGAGCGCGGGCCTCGACGCGCGCGCCGTGGAGGCGGTGCTCGCCGCGATCGGCGGGCGCGCGCCGAAGCGACGCGGACCGATGGGGCTCACGGAGCGCGAGATCGAGGTCGCGCGGCTCGTCGCGATTGGCCGGACCAACAAGGACATCGGCGCGCTCCTCGGCGTCTCCGCGCGCACGGCGCAGAAGCACGTGATGAACATCTACGACAAGGCGGGCGTCGAGAGCCGCGCCGGCCTCGCGCTCTTCGCCGTCGAGCACGGCCTCCTCGATCCCACGAGCGGCGGGCGGGACTGAACGGATGCGCATGCGCCAGATGGCGAATGTCTGTCTCCCGCGGAGCCAGGCACTGTCGCTCTCATGATCATCCTGTTCGGCTCCACTGGAAACATCGGCCCCCACCTCCTCGATTGTCTGCGTGAGCGAGGCGCCATCGGGCGCACGCGCGCGGTCGTCCGCAGCGCCGAAGCGGCCCGCGCGAAGCTCGGCGCGCGCCTCGACGGCGTCGACGTCGTCGAGGGCGACATCGAGAAGCACGACTCGCTCGCACGCGCCCTCGACGGCGGGACGGTCGTCTACTCCGGCGTCGGCGGCGCGACGGGCACGCCCGACCTCGTCACCCACACGCAGCACTTGATCGACGCCTCGGCGCGCGCGGGCGTCCGGCGCTATGTCCACGTGAGCGGTATGGACGCCGGGCCCGACGCTCCGTCGCGCATCCAAAAGTGGCACGGCGCCATCGAGGCGCACCTCCGCGCCTCGTCGCTCGCGCCGACCGTGATGCGGCCGACGTTCTTCTTTCAGAACTTCTTCGGGCTCGTGCCCGCCATCAAGACGGGCGCGCTGCCGTTCCCGACGGGGGAGGGGAAGTGCGCGCTCATCGACGCGCGCGACATCGCGGCGTGCGCGGCGGCGGTCCTCGCCGGCGAGGGCCACGAGGGCAAGACGTACACGATCACTGGCCCCAAGGCGCTCAGCCACGGCGAAGCCGCGCAGATCTTCACGCGCGTCCTCGAGCGGCAGGTGAACTTCGCGGACCTCCCGGGGCCGGCGTTCGAGGGCGCGCTCGTGCAGGCGGGCCTCCCCGCGTGGTTTGCGGCCCTCCTCACGGACGTCTACGTGACGCTCTTCGCGACGAGCGGCGCGGCGCGCGTCACGAGCGACGTCGAGACGCTGACGGGCAAGGCCCCGCGGGCGCTCGAGACGTTCGTGCGCGACCACCGCGCCGTGTTCGCGTGACCCGCGCGCGGTCGGGGTAGACTCGCGCGCGACGTGACCGAGCCCACCCGAGTCGTGATCCAGGGCGACGCCATCGCGTGGCTCCGCGCGAACCCGGCCCCCGAGGGCGCGAGCGTGTTCACCTCGATGCCCGACGTCTCCGAGATGTCGGGCATGGATCTCGACGCCTGGCGACGGTGGACCGTCGACACCGCGCGCCTGCTCATCGGCTGGATATCGAGCGGCTGCGTGGCGGTCTTCTACCAGACAGACATTCGCCACCGCGGCGCGTGGATCGACAAAGCGCACCTCGTGGCCACCGCCGCCGAGCAGGAGGGCGCGACGATCCTCTTCCACAAGATCGCGTGCCGGAAGCCCCCCGGCACGCTCGGCCTCGGCCGGCCGACGTACGCGCACGTGGTCGGCGTGGCGCGCGCGCCGATGCCCATCACGCGCCCCGGCCCCGACGTGATCGCCGACACCGGTCCCATGAACTGGAGCCGCGCGATGGGCGCGACGGCCGCGCGCGTCGCGTGCGAGTTCATCCGGGCCGACACGCCGACGCGCGTCTTGGTCGATCCGTTCTGCGGCCGCGGCACCGCGCTCGCGGTCGCGAACGCGGTGGGCCTCGACGCGATCGGCATAGAGCTCTCCGCGAAGCGCTGCCGCGTCGCGCGCTCGCTGGTGATCGACGAGCGCGGCGTTCGCAGCGGTTCACCGCGACAGCACCCGCCAGGCGACGAAGACGATGGTCGAGAGAGCGCCTGAATCAGCGCGCGCGACCCTGACACATCCAGCGGATCGACCGCCAAGAGGCGAGGAGCGGCAAGGAGACGCCAAGTGCCTCTCCGCTTTCGTCCTTGGCGACTTGGCGGCTCGTCTCTCCCTCTTGTGATTCAGGAGGCGAGGAACCGTCCGACCGCGTCGTGGTCGAGGTGCACGAGGAGCACGACGAAGTCGCCGGGCTTCGCGTCGGCGAGCGCGCGCTCGAGGGCGTCGACCTCGGAGTCGGCGACGGTGACCCGATCGGGCGACATCCCATGCTGCGTGAAGAAGTCGCGAAACCGTGCTGGGACCTCGCCCGGCGCGCGGCCGCGGAGATAGCCAGGGAGGTCGCGCAGAAAGACGCGGCGCGGCCGGGCCTCGAGGATGCCCTCTGCCATCGCGTCGAAGTCCTCGTCGCTGCGGTCCCCTGCGCAGCCGGCGATCACGTCGAGCTCTCCCGAGGGCCCGCGGAGCTCGGAGACGAGGCGCATCACGGCGCGCACGGCCTCGGGGTTGTGCCCGAAATCGAGCATGATCCGCACGCCGCCCTTCTCCACGAGCTGACCTCGCCCGGGATTGTCCGTCACGGCGAACCCCTCGAGACCCCGCTCGATCGCGGCCGGATCGAGGCCGAGGGCCCGCGCCATCGCGGCGGCGGCGAGCGCGTTCTCGACGTTGTAGCGCGCCTTTCCGCCGACGGTGATGGGGATGCTCGCGATCGACAGCAGCGGGCGCTCGACGTCGCCCTCGAGGAAGACGACGTGGCCCGCCCGCGCGACCACGCAAGAATGGCCTTCTCCCACGTGGCGCGCGATCACCTCGGCGGCGACCGCGTCGCCGCGCTCGAGATCCGCGAAGTACGTGATGGCCGCGGAGATCCCGTGGGTCGCCGCGTTGCGCGCCAGGGCGACGAGGTTCGCGTCGCGCGCGTTGAGGACGACCGTCCCCTCGCGGGGCACCGCTCGCGCGATGACCGACTTCACGCGCGTCATCGCCGCGACGTCGTCGACGCCCTCGAGGCCGACGTGGTCCCCGCTCACGTTCGTGATCAGCGCGGCGTCGCACCGGTCGAGCGCGAGGCCGCGTCGGAGGATCCCTCCGCGCGCCGTCTCGAGCACGCCGAGGGTCACGCGCGGATCGCGGAGGACGGTCCGCGCGGCCGCCGGACCGGTCCAATCGCCCTTGTCGATCTCGACGCCGGCGATGGTGATCCCTTCGCTCGACGTGCTCCCGACCACGTGGCCCGCCTCGGCCGCGATCCGCGCGAGCAGGCGCGTGCACGTCGTCTTGCCGTTCGTCCCGGTGATCATGGCGACCGGCACGCGATCGACGGCGTCCCACGCGACCGCGTCCGCCTCGGGGATGGCCGATCGCGCGAAGCAGACAGAGCGGGCGCCGAGCCCGACGGACACTCGCTCGTCGTCCCATAGGAGCGGGAGGCCCCGTCGCCCGGCCTCCGCGGCGAGCGCGAGGAGCCGTGGACTGGATAGCTGCGCGAGCATCTCGGCGACCTCGGCCTGCTTCGGCTCGAGCGGCAGCGGGTCGCGGGCGCCGACCACCTCGGCGGCGCTCTCGCCCGCCCACTCGCTCATCTCGGCGAACGCGAGCATCGTATCGATGGGGGCCTCGTAGGCGACGAGCGCCCCGCGGCGAGGCGGGAGCACGATGGGCGCGACGCGCGCGGGCAGCCCGAGCGCGTCGCGGATGCGCGAGAGCTCGTTCACGTACGCGTCGACGCACGCGTCGACGCGCTCGCCCGGATCGAGCGCGAGATCGACGAGCACGAGCGGCCTCTCGGCGAGGTGGCTCGGCCCCGTGAGCCGGCGCGCGTCGACGAGCCTCATGGCGCGTCTCAGTCGTCCTGCTCGCGCGCGAGACGGACGCCGCGCTCGTCCTCGACGAGGGAGAGGCCTTCGAGCAGGGCCGGCCCCACCCCGCCCGCCGAGGGAACGTCGACGAGCAGATCCGCGCCGCTCGGCGCGTTCGGCGGGGACGAGCGCGCCTCCTCGCTCTCGGGCTTGAAGTAGATGACCTGCTTCCAGCTGCGCGAGATTTTGTCTGCGAAGAGGAGCATGAGGTCGCCGCGCTTGCCGCTCTTCAGGGCGGCGTCGAACGCCGTCTGCTCGTCCGGGATGACCTCGAGCCGCTCGGCTGGGAAGCCCGACGCGAGGAGCTCGGCCTCCATCATCCGCGGGACCTCCTCGGGGCCGCGTCCGCGGAGATCGTCGTCCCGGCGGAGGATGATGCGGTCGAACGCCTTCCCAGCGATCCGCGCGATCGCGCGAATGTCTTCGTCGCGTCGATCCCCGGGCGCGGAGAGCAGACAGACGCGCTGCCCGCTGCACTCCAATCGCGTCACGAGATCGGCCATGGCCTGGACGGCGGAAGGGTTGTGGCCGTAGTCGAGGATGACCTTGAACGGCAGCTTGTCCCAGACATTCGTGCGGCCCGGCACCTGGAAGTAGGACGTGTCGAACGTCCGGAGGCCCTGGCGAATGTTCTCCACCTTCACGCCCATGGCGTAGGCCATCACGGCCGCGAACATCGCGTTCTCGACGTTGTAGCGGGCCTTCCCCTCGAGCGTCGCCGGGATGAGGTGCGTCCAGAGGAGCGGCAGGTGCGCGCCCTTGTCGTAGAGCGTGATCATCTGCCCGTTGATGCCCTCTTCGAGCACCGCGGCGAGCCCGCCCGCGCGCAGGTGCTTGCGGACGAGCTCGTGGCGCGGGTTCGTCGTCACGTAGGCGATGCGGCTCGCCTTCGTGTGGTCGGCCATTCGCAGACAATGCATGTCGTCCGCGTTGAGGACCGCGCAGTCGCGCGCCACCTCGACGACGATGCGCTTCACCTCCGCGAGCTGCTCCAGCGTGTCGATGCCCTTCGTGCCGAGGTGGTCCTCGCTCACGTTGAGGACCGCTCCCACGTTGCAGTTGCGGTACCCCATGCCCGCCCGGAGGAGCCCGCCGCGCGCCGTCTCGAGGACGGCGAGGTCCACGTCGGGATCGCGGAGGACCATCTGCGCCGATTGGGGGCCCGTCATGTCGCCCGCGACGGTGCGCTCGCCGTCGATGTACACGCCATCGGTCGTCGCGAGGCCGACGGTGTGCCCGTTCATCTTCTGGATGTGGGCGAGCATGCGCGCGGTCGTCGTCTTGCCGTTCGTGCCCGTCACCGCAGCGATCGGGATGCGCGTCGGCGTCCCGGGCGGGAACAGCATGTCGATGACCGGGCCGGCCACGTCCCGCGGCTTTCCTTCTGTGGGCGCGACGTGCATGCGGAACCCGGGCGCCGCGTTCACCTCGCAGATGCCGCCGCCCACCTCGCGGTAGCTCTGCGTGATGTCCGGCGTGATGAAGTCGACGCCGCACACATCGAGGCCGATCGCCTTCGCGGCGCGGACCGCCATGTCCCGGTTGTCCGGGTGCACCACGTCGGTGAGATCGATCGCGGTCCCACCCGTCGACAGGTTGCCCGTGCCGCGGAGGAAGAGGACGCGCCCCGCCTCGAGGATGGTCGTCGGGCCCACGCCGGCCTTCGCCATGAGGCGCTCGGCTTGTGCGTCGAGCTCGAGGCGCGTGAGGACCTTCTCGTGGCCGATGCCGCGGCGGGGATCGCTGTTCAGCGTGTCGACGAGCTCGGCGATCGTGGACTTTCCGTCCCCCACGACGTGCCCCGGCACGCGCTTCGCGACGGCGATGAGCTCCCCGCCCACGACGAGCATGCGGTGATCGAAGCCCGCGAGGAAGTTCTCCACGACGACGCTGCGCGCGTGCTCGCGGGCCTTGTCGAACGCGACGCGCACCTCGTCGCTCGACTTCAGATCGAGCGAGACGCCGCGGCCGTGGTTCGCGTCGAGCGGCTTCACCACGACGGGGTATCCGAGGCGCTCCGCGGCCGAGGCCGCGGCGTCCGCGGATCGAACGACGCGTTGCCGCGGCACGGGCAGGCCGAGATCGCCGAGGATCTTGTTCGTCTCCTCTTTGTCCGAGGCGATCTCGACGGCGATGTGCCGCGTCTCGGACGTGACGGTCGCCTGGATCCGCTTCTGATATTTTCCGTGCCCGAACTGGATGAGGCTGTAGTCGTTGAGCCGCATCCAGGGAATGTCCCGCGCCTCCGCCGCGCGCACGATGGACCCCGTGGAGGGACCGAGCTGGCGGCGCTGCGCGTAGTCGATGAGCTCGACGAGCTCCTTCTTGAAGTCGAACGGACCGTCGGGCTCGTTCCCCGGCTCCGTGGCGGGGCGGAGGTCGTGCGGCAGGAGGGAGTGGATGAGCCGCACCGCGAGATCTCCCGCGGCCTCCCCGACGCGCTCCTCTTCGTATTCGTAGACCACGTGGTAGCGGCCGGTCGTGCCCTCACCGCGCGTCTTGCCGAACACGACCTGCGCGCCGGTGAGCTGCTGGAGCTCGATGGCGACGTGCTCGAGCACGTGCCCGAGCCAGGTGCCTCCGTCCTCGCGCAAGCGCCTCACGAAGCCGCCCGCCGTGCCGAACGAGCACGTGTGCGCGTCGAGCGTGGGCAGGGCGGCGAGCAGCGCGTCGTTGAAGCCGGGGATCTTGGCGCTCGGCCAGGACTCGAGCGCCCCCAGATCGACGGTCAAGCGCATCACCGGGAAGTGCGCGTAGAGGCTGGGACCGCGATACACGCGTCGCTCGAGAACCAACATCGGGGTCTCCTTCGCTGGGGTGGGGATCAGTCGGCGGCGGCCGTCGCTTTTCGGGTTTCGAGATCGAACGTGCCGCCGTCGATCAGCACGTGGAGCCGGACGTTCGTCATCGACACGGGACGACCGGCCTTCGTCTCGGCGATGGAAGAGTGGGTGAGCTCGGACGCGTCGATGATCGTGATCGCGCCCGTGCCCACGACCGTGAGCTTGCGCGCGGGATCGATGAACGCCGCGGTGTCCTCGTCGAGGCCGACGCCGACGGCGAACGGGTTGTACGCGAGCGCGGTGAGGAGGCGGCCCAGGCGATCCCGCTGGCGGAAGTGCTGATCGATCATGATGCGGTTGGTCAGGCCGAACCCCGGGACGAGCGCGACCGCGCCGGCGTGCGGCGTGTGGCCCTCGGCGCCGTGCGCGATCATGTGCTCGCTCAGGATCGCGGCTCCTGCGCTCGTGCCGCCGACGGTCACGCCGCGCGCGTTCGCGCTCCGGATCGCGCGGGCGACGAGCGTGCCGCCGAGGATCGTGCTGAGTCGGAGCTGGTTCCCTCCGGTCACGAAGATCGCGTTCGCCTTCTCGATGTAGTCGAGCCACTCCGCCTTCGCCGCGTCCTCGCGGGTGGCGAAGGGGAGGGACTTCGCCTCGTCCGCGCCGAGCTGACGGAAGAGCTTCTCGTACTTTCGGCCGGTCTCTTCGAGCTTCGAAGCGGTCGGAATGATGACGACGCGCGCGCTCTTGCCGCCCGAGACCTCGAGGAACTTGCGGAGGATGTTCGCCGAGCCCTCTTTGTCCTCGGCGCCTCCGATCGGGATGATGAATCCGCGCTTCTTGCCACCCTCGATCTTCGCTGGGCTCATGTCGCTGTGTTCACGCTTGGCTCACGCTTGGCTCGAACGCTCCTCGGACGACCGGAACGCCCCTCTCTACCAGCAAACGGCCCCGCGCGAATACGTCTCGAACACGGTGGCGAGCGTCGAGGACGACGAGATCCGCGTCCGCCCCGGCTTCGACGCGGCCCTTCCGCGGCAGGCGGAGGACGGACGCGACGTTCGAAGTGAACATCGGAAGGACGTCCGCGAGCGGGAAGCCTCGCTCGAGGAGCTCGCGGAGCGTCGCCGCGACCGCGCCCACATCCCCGACATCCATCGCGACGATGCGTCCATCGCCGTCGAACGTGGGCAAGCACCCGCCGCCGTCCGAGCTCACGGTCAACCTCTCTCGGGGCAAGCCGGCGGCGAGGTAGCGCGCGACCGCGTCGGGCGCGGCGTACGCGTCTTCTCCTTCGTCCACGGGGAAGGCCGTGACGTCGATGGTGGAGCCGCGCTTCGCGAGGCCGAGCGCCTCGTCGAACAGCGCGCGGCGCCGGTTGACGTGCGTCGGATGAAAGACGCGGGGCGGGAGCTCCGTCTCGTCGAGGAGCCTGCGGACGAGCGAGAGCCCGCGCGCTCCGTCCCCGAGGTGCAGATGGAGGACGCCCGCCTTGCCGCTCATCATGCCCGCGACGTGGGCGTCCGCCGCGATCCGCGCGAGCTCGTCGTACGTGGGCTGGGAGGACCGGTGGTCGCTGATCGCGAGCTCGCCGACGCCGAGGATGGGATCGACGAACACGATGTCGGAGCGCACCGATCCCGTCAGCGTGCGCGGCGGGACCGGATAGCCGCCCGTCCAGCAGTACGCGGAGAGTCCCTGCTCGCGCAGGCCGAGCGCCGCCGCGACGAGGCCCTCGACGTCGCGTGTCGTACAATCCGTGCCGAGCAGGCCCACGGCCGTCGTGACGCCTCCCTTCGTGAACGCCGAGAGGAGGAGGCCGGGGACGCGCGAGGCGGGTCCCGACTCGCCGCCGCCGCCGGTCATGTGGACGTGCGCGTCGATCAGCCCGGGGATGAGGCGCGCGCCCTCGAGATCGATCTCCCGGCAGAGTTCGCCGGGCAGCGCGGCGAGCGAGGGCGCGAGCGCGAGGATCGACCCTCCGCCGAGGAGGAGATCGTGTCTCCCACGCGCTTCGGGCGCGTAGACCTCGGCGTTGCGGAGGAGCGTGAGGCTCGCCACCGTGCTCGCGCCTCCTACAGCACCGATCATGTTGGTCGCTCTAGTCGACCTGACCGTCCGACTCCAAGCGAGATGGGACATCGGCGGCTGCGCTCTCCGCCACCGCGGGTCGCGTCCGATGCTGGGGCGGGGCGGTCCTCGTACCGGCGGAGCTGGCGCGATGACGTCCGCCGCGGAAGAGGCCCCGAGGATGGTCGGCTGTACCGACGCCGTCTACTCGGTGACGTCTCGAATCTCGACGAGCGTCGCGAGGTCGATCGCGTCGCCCACCCTCGCGATGGCGACGCCCGTAGGCGCGGGCGTCGCCACGCAGGTGCCCGCCTCGGTCTTGCGATAGACGGTCGTGAAGGTCTCGACCCCCACGACCGCGCGGATGGAGGTCACCTGGCCTAGCGAGAGATCGGTCGTCGAGGCGAACCGCGGCACGGGGGGATCGCAGCCTACGTTCGACCCGAGCTCGACGAGAATCTCGGAGCACGCTGCGTCGGCGTACATCACCGAGGCGGGCTCACCCTCGAACCCGAAGATGCTGTGGTACGGCAAGCACCGCGTCGCGCCATCCGAAGTCCTTTCGGGCGCACAGCCCACACCGAGCTCGGTATCGAAGAACGAGTAGAACCTCGCCGGGTCGCCATGGATCGACCCGAAGTAGCGCGCGACGACCCTCCCCGACCCCAGGTCCATCTTCGGCATCTGCGCGAGCGACGACGTATCGAAGGGACCGCCCACGCGGATGAATGGAGGAACCGCGCTCTCGATCTCGCCGCACTGATCCGGCGTGCCGGCGTAGATGGGACCCTCGGTCACCTCACCGTCCGCTTGCATGAGCGCCCAGGTCGCCCCGCATGCATCTCGGTGGACGATCACGAGGACCGCCTCGGCGGGTTCGTCGAAGCAGACGGCTGGGCGCGCGACTTGTCCGTCCGAGCATGCGGGGTCGGTGTAGAGCGTCTGGCTGGAGGCGAGCCCGTACGGGTGGGGGATGCATCCCTCGACCTCCTCGTGCAGGGTAATCCAGTACTCGGGCTCGCATGGCCGGTCGCGGTCGATGTCGCGCGTCCCCAAGACGCCGCGCGAGCCGTCTTCGCCGTCGACGATGGCGATGCCGAGCCCTCCGCCGCCGTCGATGGTGTCGAGATCCCCCGCGACGAACGCGCCGGGGTCGACGAGCTTCGCGGGGTGAGCGATCGCGTCGGCCATCGACCACGGCTGGCAATCCAAACCCACCGCCGCGTAGAGCTGGGTGCCCGCAGGGAGCGCAGGTGAGCCGTCCACTTCGTAGATTCTGCCCACGGACGAGATGCTGCTCTCACCGCAGCTCACAGACGCGTCGAATGCAGTCGCGAAGCGCGCATTGTCTTCGTTTGCACCGTCCGTCACGACGACGGGCTTCGTGCACGTCGCGTCCGCGTAGCGAACTTCGGAGCTCCCCGGCGCGCATCGGATCACCCCATCGGGAAATCGCGCGAACCCACATCCGACCTTCATCTCGGAGTCGAAGGTCTCCTGGTACGCCACCGCGCCGTTGCCCGCGTCGAGCCTGCGGTGCTTGAGCCGCGAACCGCTCTTCCATAGAGCCTCTCTCGCCTCGCAGCTCGGCAGAGACAGCATGAGCACGGCGAGCGCGAGAGCGCCGAGCGCGCCGAGCGTGTGGCCACGAGTAGCAGACATTCGCCGATGATCCCCGATCGAGGTTCGAGCGGCCATCGTCATCGCTTCGACGAGGACGCGCGGGCGCTCCCGCTCCGCGAGCGCAGCCGTCGGACGCCGACGATGGACAGCGGGGAGGCGTGGAGACGCGGGGTGGCGCGATCTGTCGGTCTGTTGGCGCGTCGGGGCGGCGGCGGCGCGCTACAGACGCGTATGTCGTGCCGCCCTCGGCGCTTGGTCACCGCCAGTCTCACCCTCTTGATCGCGTCAGGCTGCGGCGCCGCGTCCCTCCCGTGCTCCGCCACGAGGACGCCGGCCAAGGTGGATGGTCCCTTCGAGCGGCTCCTCCAGGACTGTCCGTCGTGCGCGACGAGCGACGCCGGAGCGCCCGGCAGCACCGACCTCTCTGTGACGCTCGTCAGGCAGCCGGACGACGCGGGGTTGCTCTCTCAATTCATGCTGCCCATTCGCACGCAGCAGGGGTGGTACCGCGTCCGTTTGGATGAGCCCCTCTTCGCCTGCAAGGGCCGCATCGAGACCTATTCGCTCGGGGCTCCGCGGCGCGTCGCGCTCGGCCCAGAGGGGGGGCGAGCGAACGTCACGGCCCTCCCGTTCGGGGTCCTCGTCGACAGCGCGCTCCAGCTCGGCATCGTCCTCTGCGAGGCCGATCGCCCGTCTCCCAACGAGGCGGATCCGCCTCACTGCGAGACCGTGTGGGTGACGTCGTCCACCCTGCGCGCGCTCGACCCTCAGCTCAACGGGCCATTCGACCAGTTCGAACGTCGCTTCGAGCACTTTCCGGCGACGACCTCTCCACCCTCGTGAATTCCGCGGACGGAGCCGCGGCCGAATCGAGCGCCTTCGGCGCGCTCATTGAATTCCGCGGGCGGAGCCGCGGCGGAATCGAGCGCCTTCGGCGCGCTCATTGAATTGTCGCCGAGAGCGAAGGTCGAATCGGCAAGCCGCGTGGACTCGCGCCGGGATCAGGGAGCGACGAGCTCGACCTCGGTCTCCGGATGGAGCGACCAGCCGCGTTCGCTCCGCACGAGCACATCGCGGAGACCCTTGTCGCGGAGGCGCGTCAGCGCGACGTACAGGCGATTGGCGAGCGCGTCGCGTCGCGAGCGATCGTCCGGCCAGACCACTGCGCAGAGCTCGTCCAGCGAGAGGGCGCGTCGGGCATGTTGGACGTGCGCGTTGCAGAGGCCGAGCAGGAGGCTGCGCGACGTCGTCGAGCCGCGGAGGGAGACGCGTGCGCCTGTCCCCGCGCTGAACCAGCTGCCGTCGTTCGCGACGACGAGGCGCGCCCCTCGCTTCGCGTCACCGATCGAGCTCGCGCGCGCGATGAGCTTCGCGGCGAGATCGAAGTCGGCCGAGAACGCCGGCGGGAGCGTCGCCGCCAACCGGAGCATCTCTTGCGTGTCACCTCGCGCGGCGCGCTCGCAGCAGGCGAAGAACGGCGCGAGCCAAGTGGATTCACCGACGCGATCGGCGAGCCGCGCGCGCGCGTCCTCGTAGAGCGACCGTCCGATCGCGCTCCCGACGAGCAAAGCGAAGAGCGGCAACAGCAGGAAGAGGGGCTCGTCGAGATCCGCCCGGAGCGCCGCGTCCTCGAGCTTCGTCGTCTCCCCGTCGCGAAGGGCGCTCGTGACCCCGAGGTAGAACTCGGCCCAGAGCTCGAGGCGCGCGAAGCCGTCGAGTCGCGCGACCTCCGCGGCCTCCTCGAAGTATCGCGTCGCGCCCGTCCAGTCTTCTTCGGCGAGACGCTCGAACCCGAGCGACGTGCCCGCCGAGGCCGCGAGTCGCATCAGGCCTCGCGTCCGCGCCTCGTCGAGCGCACGCGCGAGCTGCGCTCGACCCATCTCGCGACGACCCGCGGCGCACGCGCTCTGACCGAGGAGCACGCGGAGCTGGTTCGACGCATCACCGCGGTCGAGCCTCTCGGCGAGCGCGAGCCCCTTCACCGACGCGGAGAACGCGCCCTCGGCGGAGCCGCACCGCCACTCGAGGTGCACGCGGGCCGCATGGACGGCGACGGTCTGCGCGGCGCTCCCCAAGCGCTCGCCGAGGGTCTCGGCGCGCTCGAGCGCGGCGCGCGCGGGCTCGGCTCTGCCCGCGCGCGCCCGGAGCTCCGCGACGAGAAGGAGCGCGGAGAGCTCGAGCGCGATGTCGCCGGAGCGGTTGGCCTCCTCGACCCCTCGCTCCGCCTCGAGTGACGCCTCGTCGACGCGGAGGAGCGACGCGAGCATGCGCGCCCGCTGCGTCCGGAGCGCAGCGCTCGCCGCGGCCCCGTGCTCGACGACGATCATGCGCGAGAGGAGCGCGGCGAGCTCCTCGGACGCCGCGCGCGGGATGAAGAGGGACGTGATCGCGGAGAGCGCGCGTCGTCCCAGAGGATCGCGCGGATCCTCGCCGAGCCGCCGCTTCGCGCAGCGGAGCAGGAGGTCCTGCATCGCCTCGTTGCTGTCGCCGGCGCGCTCGGCCCGATCGACGAGCGACCGCTCGAACGCCGTCACCTCGGCGCGGCCCCGCGGTTCCGCGCCGCGCGCGCCGAGGACGAAATCACGGACGGGCGCGAGCACGCGAAAGGGTCTCGTGGGGTCGGCTCGATCGGCGACGAGGAGGGATCGCTCGACGAGATCCTGGAGCGCGAAGACGGGTTGCACGTCGGACCCCGAAGGCAGCGCGGCCTCGAACTCCGCGAGCGAGAAGCTGCGGTGGAAGAGCGCGGCGGTGTGGAGGACGCCGCGCGCGACGTCGTCGAGCGGCTCCCAGGAGGTGCGGAGCGTCGCGTCGAGGCTCGGGCCGATGCCGCCGAGCCGCACGAGGAGCTCCGTCGGTGTGATCGTGTCGAGGAGCGCCGCGCTCAGCGCGAGCGCAGCGGGCAAGCCGTCGAGGCGCCGCGCGATCTCTCCGAGCTCCGCCCACGCGGACGTCCTCCCGCCTCCCAGCAGCACCACCGACGGCGAACGGGCGATCTCCTCGGCGCTCGCCGATCGGGATGGGACCGCGAGCGGCTTCACTTCGATCGTGGCCTCAGCGGGGACGAGGAGCCGTCGCCGCGACGTGATCACGATGGCTCCCTCGTCGAGCGCGTCGCCGAGCAGCTCCGCGAGATCGCTCGTCGCCTGGAGTGCGGCCTCGCATCCATCGAAGAGCCAAAGCGCCGGACCCACGCGGTCGACGACCTTCGCCACCTCGCCTCGCAGCGCCTCGCCCGCGCGAGCGCTCCCGAGCGCGCCCGCGCCGACCGCCGCCATCCAGAGCCGCGTCGGGTCGAGCGCGTCGTTGGCGCAGTCGACGAGCACGAGCGCGAGCCCATTCGCGTCGGCGTGGCGTCGGAGGGCGGCGCGCGCGAGCGCCGACTTCCCGACCCCTGGAGGCCCAGTCAGCGTGAGGAGACGCCCGTCCGACAGGGCAGCGGTGATCGCTGCGAATTCTGCGTCACGTCCCACGACCTCGACTTCGGGGAAGGCCGGCACGCGCCACCGAGGCTAGCAGAGGGCCCATCGCGCCACACCCACTCGTAAGGCCACATGTAAGGGGGACTTCGCGCGCCCGAGGGTACGAACGCACGCCCTGACCGGTGAGGCAGGGCGAAGGAGGATCTCATGCGTGCATCGGCCGCTCTCATGCTCGTGTTCTTGTCGGGTTGCCGCTTCTTCCAGGTCTCGGGGCCTGCCGGAATCGAGGCCACGGGAGGAGGGGACGAGGCCGCGCGCCTGAAGAAGGTCTATGACGACTTCACCCCGGATCTCTGTCCGCAGGGCGCCGTCGGATGCGGAGCTGCGATCCAGCGAGCCGCCGGGATCAAGGAGCGTCCACACGGAGACTATGACCCCGTCCGCATGTGGAACCCGCGTGAAGGGGAGAACCCCGATCCCGAGTGGATCACTGGCTGGGACTCGCTCCCTCGGTCGGAGGGATACAACGCGTCGGTGGCCGTCTTCGACGTCATCGCGCGCGCGGCGCTGTCGAAGGCGGAGCGACGAAAGTGCGAGACCGACTATGCGTCTACGTTCGAGGCGCTCACGAAGGCGGACGCGGCGCTCGACGCGTCGATCGACGCCGCGATCCGCGCCGAGACGGAGCACGATCAGATCCGCGCGCTGCTCGCGCTGCGCCCGAGGCGCGGCGCGGCGGGCGACGATCGCCCGTCCGTCGGTGCGCGCTTTCGCCTCGAGCAGGAGATCCTCCAGCGATTCGCGGGGCCGCGCGAGACGTTGCTCGCGAAGCTCTCGATCGTTCCCGGAGATCTGCGCGACGTGCGCCCGCGGCTCTCCCTCGAGGACGAGCGGACGTTCCAATGCGCGCACCACACCACGGGGAGCGCGTCCGGCGGCGCCGTGCGAGCGCTGTATACCGACGCGGAGATCGCGACGATCGACGGGCGCATCGCCGCAGCGAAGACCCTCGAGGCACCGAAGCGAGAGCCGGAAGAGGCGCTCTCGCTCGACGCGAACTGGGCCTTCAAGGCGCCCTTCCTCGCGGTGGACGAGGCGAAGATTGGCTCCATCACACGGAGCGGGAAGGGCGGCACCCTGACCTACGAGACGACGCGTGAAGACACCTATCCCTATGGCTGCGCCGCCACGAGCGATCGCTTCGTCGTCCACGACGGGACGATCCAGCGCGACACGAACTGCAACTACGGAACGCGTACGACCGTCAGCACCGTGAAGATCCGCTTCACCGATCTACCGGCGGTGGACCTCGCCAAAGGCGACACCGTCAAGCTCTATGTCCGCGTGACGGACTACAAGAGCAAGGAAATCAGCGGCGGGGTAGGGCGGGAGCGCGTCGAGCAAACGTTCGTCGGCGAGGGGCTCGCGGTCACCGAGGTGAAGCGCGCTGAGAAGTCGTTGTGGAAGCTCGTCCCCTGACGGGGCGGTGTCCGAGCCCCGGCCGAGATTGTCCGCTCCACGGCGTCGCCCCGCACGGGCGCCGAACGCGCGGACCTTCCGCCGACCGGGCGGTGAGGGCTCCTCGTCGGGAGGTAGGCGTGCCGCCTGGCCGCGCTTCGCCAGGAGGCCGAGCTACTTGTCCACTTCCTTCGACTTGCGCCCGCACTTGTGAGCGTCGCCCGCGTTCTCCGCGCTCTTCATGCACGTGGCGATCGTGTCGAACAGCTCGGGCTTCTCCTTCTGGACCTGGGTCAGCTTCGCGACGCACTCGGCCTTCTCGCTGTCCCGCTTGGGTCCGGGATCACGCGTGTCCGCGTCGAGGCTGAGGTATTTCTCGCAGACCGCGTCCGGCGACTTGCCGCAGCCGGCGGCGAACATGGAGGCCATCGCCATGCAGATCGCGGCGACGGCAGGGGAAGCCCAGAATCGTTTCGAGGAGGTGTTCATCGTGGTGCCCGCGATTGCACCGCATATGCCACGACGGAGGTTCGGAAAACCCGCGTCCGGGGGCGTAGTCGGGGCAGCGTGAGCTGGAACCGACGACGACCGTCGTCGTCGCCTCGCGCCGTCCGATCCGCTGCCAGAGGCCGAGCCGTCCTTTGGACCGGGACGTCGTCGCTGCCCCGCGAGCCTGCGGGTACATGGTCGGCTACGGGGTCGCCAAGTGCCCCGCGGCTTGCCGCGCGGCGCGACGCTCTTCACGCGTGAGAACCCGGACGGGGAACCGGGGCTCGCCGGTCGATCGGTCGAAGAACGGGTGAGGCCAGGCGCGCCCGCGGATCTTCCATCCGAGGATCTTGCCGATCGTTCGAAGCAGGAATGGCGCGTTCGTCCGCTTGGATCCCGGCGGCGCTTCGCCGATCGCGTCCCGTCCATGAATCTTGGCGCGAGGCGGGCCGAAGACCTCGTCCCGGCGCGCAGGATCACGCGCGTCGCGGAACGCTTCGTGGACAATCCCCACGAACGGAAGGGACGGCTTGACGGTGTTTCCGAGCGGCGTCTTGCAACAGGTCGCGTACCACCGATACGGGCCCTTCGGTCCGAGGCGGACGGCCGCGATGTTGTCTGTCCCGGCGTGGAACGCGACGGAGTCCGGCGCGAGTTGGACGATGTCCGAGCCTCCATTCGCGTCGAGCAGGTCGGCCCGATCGAGGTGGTGCAGGAACGTCTGGCAGTCGGCGCAGAGGCACACCACACGGTTGACGGTGCTCGGCGAGACGTTTCGCGCGGTCCCCTTCACCAACCCACACTTGCATTCGAGCTCCAGGTCGCGGCTCATGGCTCCGTCCCTATCACGGGGACGCGCGCTGCGCGACGCGGCGCCGGTGGACTCGAACGAAGCGCGGAGGAAGCGATGGCCGTCCAGGTGATCCACCCTGTCGTCGCGCCGGAGGCGCGCGACGCTGCTCCGCAGCCCCGCTGCCGAAAGCCGCTTGCCAACCTCAGTGCGCTCGAGACGGAGCTCCACGGCCGTGGGTCGTGCGGCGCGATCGACCGCCCAGACACCGAGGACGCGGAGAGAGAGAAAGAGCGCAAGTGTACTCTCCCTCCTTTTCGTCCCTGGCGTCTTGGCGGTTGTGTCTCGTCTCTCGGGATGGAGGCTCGCGCTCGCTGATTTGGCGGACTCCTTCGCGGGATCCTTCCGCGAGAGCGCGCCGCGGTCGTCGCGCTCTCCGAGGTTCACGCTGCTCTGGCTGAGGATCGCTCAGGGGGCGAGGCGCGCGAACAAGATGTCCGTCAGGCCACCCGAATTGATGGGGCCGAGGCCCAGGTCGATCTGCCCCATGAAGTTCCCAGCGACGTAGATGTCGGTGACGTCGGTCGCGACGGCGGTCACGCTCTGGTCTGCGCCGTTTCCGTAGTGGTGGCTCCACACGTGGTTACCCATCGGGTCGAACTTCACGACGTAGGCGTCCAGACCGCCAGCGCTCATGACCGCGCCGCCGCCGAGGTCGGCCGTCAAGGCGAAGTCTCCGCCGACGACGACCGCGCCGTTCGCGTCGACCGCGACGCTCCGCGCGGCGTCGGCGGTGCTGCCGCCGATCCGCTTCGACCACGAGCTCGCTCCGATCAGCGCGACGAACCCGTCGGCGGCGCCGGAGCTGGTCAACACCCCCGAGCCGAGGTTGATGGTGCCGGCGAAGGTTCCGACGAGGACGACCTCTGCGTTCGCGCCGTTGAAGCGCACCGCGATGTCGCCTGCGTTCTGGGCGGAGGCGTTGCCGTAGAGCGTCCCACCCATTGGGGTGCCCGATGGGGCGTCCAGACTCGCCACGAACACGTCGGTCGACCCGGCGCTCGTCAAGCTGCCCGAACCGAGGTCCACCGACCCCGCCGCGTCCCCCGCCACGAAGAGGGTGGTCGGCGTGACCGCGAGCGCGACGCCGACCTGCGCGGCGGCATCCCCGAAGCGCCGTCCCCAAACGAACCCGCCATTCGCGTCGAGCGCGACGACGAACGCGTCCGTCGCACCCACGCTCATCATCGCGCCGCCGCCGAAATCGACCGTCCCGGCGAAGGCGCCGGTGATGAACACGTTACCCGTCGCGTCGACCGCGATCCCTCGGCCGTTCTGCGTGCTCGGGTCACCCAAGCGCTTGGCCCAGAGAAGCGTGCCGCCCGCGTCGAACTTCGCCACGAACACGTCGGTCCCGCCCGCGCTCATGAGCGGCCCTCCGCCGAGGTCGATGGATCCGTTGAAGTCCCCGATGACGAGGACGTTGCCCTGATCGTCGATCGCTACGTCGTTGACGATTTGATCGGCGCCGTTGCCAAAGCGCTTGTTCCACACGGGGGCGCCGAGCGCGTCGAAGCGGGCGACGTACGCGTCGTTCCCGCCGTTCGAGACGAGCGTGCCGAGCCCGAAGTCGACGACGCCGGCGAACCCGCCGCCGAGGACGATCTCGCCTCCTCGCGCCGCGACCGCCGTGGCCCTCTGCTGCGCGAAGTCCCCGAAGCCCTTCGCGAAGAGCGGGTCCCCAGTGCAGGTCGTGGACGTGCCGTCGCAGTCCTCATCGTCCGGGAGCAGACAATCCTCGATCGTGGGCAGCACGTCACCCGTGCACGCGCCGAGGCTCGTGCCCAGCGCGTCACACGTCGCCGTCCCGTCCGCGCACGCGCCGACGTTCTGCGTCGCGGGATCGCCGGTGTAGCAAGCGCTCGTCGCGTTCGGGACGCAGACGCAGCCAGCCCCCTCTTCGTTCACGAGCCCGTCGCAGTCTTCGTCGTCGGGCGTCGCGCACGTCTCGAGCGAGGGCGTGACTTCGCCCACGCACGCACCGAAAGCTCCGCTCGCGTCGCAGGTGGAGACGCCTGCCTTGCAGAGCCCGATGCCCTTGGTCGCGGGATCGGCGGTGTAGCAGGGCATCGTGTCGCCCTGGGTGCAGCCGGCCTGCCCGCCCGTCGACGAGCTCGACGTAGTCGTCGCGCCGGTCGACGTCGCCGTGGTGGCCGCGGAGCTGCTGCTCGCCGATCCCGTGGTCGATCCCGCGGTGCTCGTCGAACCGGTGCCGCCGCTACCGCCGGTGCCGCCTCCGTCGTCGCACGCCGTCGCGACGAAGAGGACGAACGTCAGAGCGGTCAGGCGAGTGGGTACACGGAGCGGCATCGCCCGAAGCTACCGGATCCGAGGACGTATGGGCTCACGGCGCGGGGATCGCCCCCTCCGCCCCTCCCGCCCAACGTCGTCGACCGCGAGCAGGCCGACGGTCTCACGAGAGTCACGGCGCGCCTGCGTCGGATTCGCTGGGCGCGCCGCACGCGAGCCACTCGGCGAGATCGTCGCGCTCGTCGATGGGCGGATCGTCGGGACCGGGCGGCATGGACGCGTTCTCGCCGGCGCTCCTGTCGTAGATGTGGGCCGCGTGCTTCCGCACGTCGGCGAGCTCTTGAAAGTCGAACCCCTCGGGAGCGCCGTGCCGATCCTCGAGCCCCTCGGTGTGGCATTGGTTGCAATACCGCAGCATGAAGGTCTTCCCGAAGTTCTCCCAGGTGAGCTCCGTCCCCGTCGCGCACTGCGCCTTCTCGTAGGACTGCTCGGGCTCGCACGCGCCGAGCGCGATCGCGATGGCCGCGACGATCGTGCCTACGACGCCGAGTCCGACGTTCGACCTAGAACGCATGGTGCAACCCCACCGACAAGCTGCCGCCGCCATAGAACGTGGGGCCCTTGTCGTCCGGGAACGCGTGGATGAACGCCTCGACCCCGGCGAAGAACGTCGTCCTCTTCACGGTCGCGAAGTTCCAGTCCACGCCGAGCGCCGTCTCGACGCCGAAGCGATGGCGGATGCCGTCCCCCACGCCGAAGATCGCGCCCGCGATGTCGTGGTGCGCCGCGGCGACGGGGTGCTCGTGGAAGTGGATCATCCCGAGCCGGAGGTGCGGGACGATCGGCTGGATGGGGATGGCCAGGCGGACGCCCAACCCGAGGCCCATGAGCATGCGCTCGTCCACGTTCGCGTACCCGAGCCGGCCCTGGATCTCGACGCCGATGATGTCTTTGAACTGGAATCCGGTTCGTAAAGCGCCTTGACCGTTTCCGTCGCCGCGCCACGCCGACCCGCTGCCGGCGAGCTGACCTTCCATATAGAAGTCGGTCGCCCGTGCCTCGCGCGCTCCGAGCGCGGTCAGGGCCAGCGCTACGCCCATCGAGAAAGCCTTCATGCGCTGCCCTTGGGGGGCGGTCGGCGACCTTTTGAAAAAAACGTCAGCGAGTGACGCGAGCCACGAAGGCCGTGGGGATGAACCGCTGGGGCACCGGGGGCACCAGAAGAAGGAGTCCACTCCGCCGCGCGCTGCCGACTTCGGCGCTTTGCCCTCCGCCTCGCGTCAGGGCGATGTGCCGTACGTTCGGATCACGTCGAGCGCGCGAGCGCGCGCCGCACCGCTCGACCGAGCTCCTCGTGGGTGAACGGCTTGCGAAGGATGGGCGCCCTCTCGTGCTCGAGCTCGGTGAGGAGGGGCTTCTCGATCCAGCCGGACATGTAGAGCACCACCATGTCGGGCCGCGCGGGCGTCAGCTGCTCCGCGAGCTTGCGCCCATCGACGCGCGGGAGCACGACGTCCGTGAGCAAGAGGTCGACGCGGAGCGCGTCGTCCTTGGCGATCTCGAGGGCCTGCGCGGCGTCCGCGGCCGCGAGGACGCGGTAGCCGAGATCCTCGAGCTGGATGCGCACGAGGTTCCGAACGGACTCCTGATCCTCCACCACGAGGATCGTCGCGGCCCCGCGGAGATCCCCCTCCGCGCGGATCGCGGCCCCATGCGCGGTGCCGAGCGGCGCGGTGGGAAGGAACACGGAGAACGTGCTGCCCTCGCCGGGGGCGCTCTTCACCTGCACCGTCCCGCCGAGCTGCCGCGCGATGCCGTACACCGTCGACAGTCCGAGGCCGTGCCCCTGCTCCTTCGTCGTGAAGAAGGGATCGAAGATCCGCGCGAGCGTCGCCTCGCTCATGCCCGTCCCTTCGTCGCGCACGGTGAGCACGACGTAGTCCCGCGCCGCGTCCACCTCGCCGGTGCTCGGCACTCGGCTCCCCGCGTCGAGCTCCCGGGGCCGCTGGGTGAGCTGCACCTCGATCGTCCCGCCCTCGGTCATCGCGTCGCGCGCGTTCATCACGAGGTTCATCAGGACCTGCTCGACCTGGCTGCGATCCGCCTCGATCACGCAGCCGCTCGCGACGTCGAAGGTCAGCGTGACGTCCTCCCCAATGAGCCGTTCGAGCACCTGCCCCGACTCGAGGACGATCGTGGAGACGTCGAGGAGCTCGCGGGACACGACGTTCTCGCGGCTGAACACCAAGAGCTGCTGCGTGAGGCGCGCTGCCTGGCGCGCCACTTGGACGATCTCGCGCACGTGCTTCTCGGTGCGCGCGTCGTCCTTCAGGATCCGCTCGAGGAGCCCGGCGCGCCCGAGCACGACGGAGAGGAGGTTGTTGAAGTCGTGCGCGACGCCCCCCGCGAGCCGACCGATCGCCTCGAGTTTGTGGGCCTCGCGCAGGCGCCGCTCGATCCGCTCGCGCTCCTCCATCTCCGCGCGGAGCCGCTCGTTCGTGCGCGCGAGCTCCTCGGCCCTCTCCGCGAGGGCGATCTCGGCGAGCTTGCGGTCGGTGATGTCCTGGCAGACGCCGACGAGGCGCACGAGCTTGCCGCCGTCGAGGATGGGGAACGCCCACGTGTGCAGGTAGCGGATCGATCCGTCGGGCCGGCGGATCCGCTCGTCGTGCGCGTAGGGCTCGTGCTCGTTGAACACGCGCTCGGTCGCGGCCCTCACGTACGCGCGATCGTCCGGGTGCACGATCTCGAGGTAGGCCTCGTAGCTCGGCGTGTACGTCTCCGGTGTGAGCGCGTAGATCCGATAGAGCTCGGGGGACCACACGGCGTGCGCCTCGGTAACGTCCCACTCCCACGTCCCGAGGTGCGCGACGCCCTGCGCGTCCACGAGCAGCGCCTCGCTCTGGCGAAGGCGCGCCTCCTCCCGCTTGCGCGCGGTGATGTCCATCGCGACGACCGCGACGACGTCGTCGTCGGCGGTTCGGGAGAGCGAGACGAGGTGGCTCGTGTGCGCGCCGTCCTCCGTGACGTCGACGTCGAACGTGGTGCCCTCCGCCGCGCCGTCGAGCCGGGCGCCGATCGCTCGAACGAGCGGCTCGATCGACGACGATCGGTTCGATGCGACGACCTCGCGCGACGAGCGCGACACGAGCGCGACGATCGCGTCGGTCTTCTCGAGTCCTTCGAATGATCGCAAAAGCCCCTCCCGCCGCGAGGCTCGGATGGTACCCGCGCGGTCAGTCCTTGTCCTCTCGCGGCAGCGGCGGCGGGATCGCGCGCTTCGGGCGCGGTGCCGGGGGCGGCTTCGAGGCCCTCTTGTTCGCGGCGGCGTCCTTCTCTTCCGGCTCTTCGATCAACCAGTCCGCCCTCACCTGGAGCGTCTCCCGCCGGGCGCTCGCGTCCGTGAGCGAGGGCGGCATCACGCGCTTCGCGGGGATGTTGGCGGACGAGCGCTTCACCGCCGGCATCGACTTCGTCGATCGGCGCCCGGGCGTGGCGCTGTTTCGAGCCTTCGCGGTGTCCGCCTTGATCGCCTCGATCAGCAGGCGCTCGGCGCTCTCTTCCCCCTCGAGCCACCGCATGTCGACCTCCATGGTCTCTTTGCGTGGTGCCCCCGCGGCGGGGCGCCTGTCGCTCGATCCTTTCGGGAGGTTTGCCACGCTCGGCCGCCGGGGTGGGGACGACGCCGTTCGCTTGGGTGGGCTGCTCGGTCGCTTCGGAGGTCTCGTGCTCGATCGCTTCTCCGCCATGCTCACTCAAGGACACCACATTCGTCTGGTTCGTCCAAGGCTCCCGTGGCAAGAGGGGCGCACACAGCCATGAAGCGACTCACCATCAGCGCGCGTGCGTGCACGGAGATCCTCGCCCTCCTCGTGAAGATGGCCTGGGCGGACGGCCGCCTCGAGGAGCGCGAGAAGGCGTCCGTGCGCAGCGCCGCGACGATCTTCAACCTGTCGAAGGAGCTCCGCGAGCGCCTCGACAAGATCCTCGAGTCGCCCATCCCTCTCGATCAGATCCTCATCGAGACGCTCGGAGCGAAGGAGCGCGCGTTCGCGTTCGTCGCGGCCGCGTGGCTCTCGGGGGTGGACGAGAACGTCGATCCGAAGGAGGAGCTCCTCCTCGACGAGATCGCCACGGTGCTCCACATCGAGCCCGATCGGCGGGCCGAGCTCGAGGCGCTCGCGCGCGATTTTCTTCGAGAGCACGCCTCGGGCGCCGGGGCGACGAGCTGGGCCGACCAGCTCGGGACGCTGTTCCGAGCGATCCCGCGGCGCCTCGAGGGCGACGAGGCGATGGAGATCGAGTTCGAGTAGCGGCTTGGAATAAAGCCGCGCGGGGGCGGTTTTCGGCGCGCGAGCGTTCCGCGGACGCACTCCGCTCGGCGGACCTCGCTGCTCCGCTGTGTTGACACACGGGGGCGCGCAACTAGGATGCGCCCGCTTTCGGCCTGGGGCACGGATGCTCAGGCCTGCGTGGAGGTTGGTTTGGCGACTGACGTGATGATCGAAGCGCAACAGTTGACGAAGATGTTCGGCAACGTCCGCGCGCTCGATCGAGTGAGCTTCAAGGTTCGAAGGGGCGAGGTCGTCGGGTTCCTGGGGCCGAACGGCGCCGGCAAGTCGACGACGATGCGCATCCTCACGTGCTTCATCTCCTCGACGCACGGCACCGCCCGGATCCGCGGCATCGACGTCTTCGACGATCCCCTCGAGGTGCGCCGCTGCCTCGGGTACTTGCCGCAGCGCGCGCCGCTCTACGGCGAGATGCGCGCGATCGACTACCTGAAGTTCGTCGCCGAGATGCGCGGCATCGACATGGGGACGTTCAAGAAGCGCATGAAGCAGGTCGTCGAGGTCTGCGGCCTCGCGAAGGTGCTCGGCAAGGACATCCGGACGCTGTCGCACGGGTATCGGCAGCGCGTCGGCCTCGCGCAGGCGCTCATCCACGACCCGCCGATCCTCATCCTCGACGAGCCCACGAGCGATCTCGACCCGAACGAGAAGGCCGAGGTCATTCGGTACATCAAGGAGATCGGCCGAGAGCGGACGATCCTCCTCTCCACGCACAACCTCCGCGAGGTCGAGGAAGCGTGCGCCCGCGCGATCATCGTGTCGAAGGGCCGCGTCGTCGCGGACGGCTCGCTCGAGGACATGCGGGCGCGGACCGGCTCGGTCCGCTATGTCGTCACGATCGACGAGAAGCGCGCGCTGACGGGCAAGGCACCGAACGCGCAGCAGGTGCAAGAAGGCCTCTCGATGATCGAAGGCATGAGCCGCGTGAAGGAGCTCCCGACCGACGAGTCGACGCACACGTTCGAGATGGTCGGCGACCAAGAGGTCGACGCTCGCCCCGACATCCACAAGATGGTCGTCGAGAAGGGCTGGATGATGCTCGAGCTGCGCCGCGAGACGCAGACCCTCGAGGACGTGTTCATGGCGCTGACCCGCGGCGACGAGCGCGGCGATCGCGGGCGCGCGCTCCTCGGGGACGACGAGGCGGAGCAGGAGAGCCTCGACGAAGACGAGGACGAGGACGAGTCGGAGGACGAGGACGAGGACGAGTCCGACGACGCGGACGAGGAAGAAGAAGCGGAGGAGGCGAAGCCTCAGGCCACCAAGGCCGCGCCGCCGCCCCCGCCCGCCAAGGCGGCCGCGAAGCCGGCGCCCGCCGCGGAGGACGACGAGGACGAGGACGAAGAGGACGAGGACGACTCCGAAGACGACGACTCCGACGAGTCCGACGAGGCGTCCGACGAAGACGAGTCGGACGACGACGACTCGGACGAGGACGAAGAGGAGGACGAGCCCGCGAAGGCGGCGCCCGCCCCGTCCAAATCCACGAAGCCCGGCGAAAAGGCCGGCAAGAAGGGCTGACCCCGATGCGTACCTGGGCGATCTTCAAGCGCGAGCTGAGAGCGAACTTCGACTCTCCCGCTCCTTACGTCGTCATCTGTCTGACGATGATGCTCCTCGGTTACTGGGTGTTCCACGGGAGCGACACGTTCGGGCAGCCGTCGTTCTGGGCGGCGGGTCAGGCCTCGTTCGAGACGATGTTCCGCGGCCTTCCCTGGGCCGTGATGCTCGTGACGTCCATCCTGACGATGCGCGTGTTCTCGGAGGAGAAGCGGAGCGGCACGCTCGAGCTCCTCATCACGCTCCCCGTCAAGGACTGGGAGGTCGTCGTCGGGAAGTTCTTCGGGACGTTCATGGTCGTCGTCATCCTCCTCGCGACGACGCTCCTCTACCCCGTGCTGATGTTCAAGTTCTGGGACTTCGGCGCGCTCGACGCGGGGCCGGTGATCGCGGGCTATCTCGGCCTCATCTTCTACGCCGCGGCGGCGACGGCGATCGGGCTGATGATCTCGTCGCTCTTCGAGAGCCAGATGATCACGCTGTTCGTGACGCTCGCGATCCTCGCGGGGTTCAACATCATCGGCCTCGCGGGCGGGCTCTCCGAGCAGGAGTGGCTCAAGACGGTGCTGAACTTCGTGAGCTTCGACGCGCGGCTCGCGCCCTTCGCCAAGGGCCTCGTGACGACGCGCGATCTCATCTTCTTCGCGACGATCACCATCGGCGCGCTGATGGTTTCCTTCCGCGCGCTCGAGCGCCGAAAGTGGGCGTGAGGCAACAATGGAACGCAAGACACAAGCGCGAGTCGCGACCTGGGGATATCTCGTCGTCGTCTTCGCTGGCCTGGTCGCCGCGAACGCGATCGGCCACTTCTGGTACAAGCGCTGGGACACGACGGAGACGGAGCGCTTCTCGCTCTCGAAGGGCTCCGCTCGGCTCGTGCGTGAGGGCCTGAAGCAGGACCTGAAGATCCAGGTCTACGCCACGAAGGGTCTCGTCAAGAACCAGCTCTTCATCAAAGAGCTCGGGGACCTGCTGAAGGAGTACCAGGACGCGTCCGTCCAGCCGGACGGCAAGCCGCGGCTGACGTACGAGATCATCGACCCGAAGTCGAAGGAGCTCCAGGACCAGGCGAAGGCCGCGGGTCTCTCGGAGCAGAACTTCGTGGAGGGCGCCGGCGCGGGCTCGACCAACAGCGACGCGAAGACGTTCGCGCGCGGCTTCATGGGCATGGTCTTCAAATACGGGATGGAGCAGGACAACATCCCGTACTGGCCGCCCTCGAGCGAGACGACGGGCCTCGAGTTCTTCATCACGAACAAGATCCGCGAGCTCCGCGACACCGTCGAGGACCGCAAGATGAAGATCGGGATCGTCACCGGGAAGGACGAGCTGAAGCTCACGGACAACGTGATCGCGCCGTCCCAGCCGGGGCAGGACTACAACCTGAAGGGGATCTTCAAGCAGTACCTCCCGTTCTACGACTTCGAGGACGTCGATCTCCAGAACGGTGACGCGGAGATCAACCAGGAGCTGAAGGGGCTCATCATCACGCAGCCCGCGAAGGACTACACGGACAAGGAGCTCCGCCGCATCGACCAGTTCATGATGCTCGGCAACCGCTCTCTCGTCGTGTTCGCGAGCGCCGTGAACCTGAAGCCGTCGGACGCGTCGATGCGCGCGACGCTCTCGACGCACGGCCTCGAGAAGCTTCTCGACGGCTACGGCATCGAGATGAAGCGGGACGCGATCTTCGACTGGACGGGCGCGTTCGGCCTGCCGCTCCAGCTCGATCAGGACAGCCCGCCGAAGATCATCCCGATCCCGTGGGCCGTCCAGCTCCAGCCGAACTCCTCGTTCGACGGTGACAAGGAGCTCCTCGATCGTGGGTTCCCGGCGTTCTTCCGCATGGATCAGGTGCCCGTCCCGTTCGCGTCGACGCTCGTGCTCCACAAGGACAAGCAGCCCCAGATCCGCACGCGGGTCGTCGGCCGCACGTACCCGGATGCGACCGCGGAGACGAGCGACAACGTCGACATGTCGCTCAACAAGATGCTCTCGAACTCGGGCGCGACCGGGGAGAAGGCCCAGCGCGTGATCGCGGTCGCCCTCGAGCCCGCGTGCTGCGACGGAAAGCCCAAGTGCGGGGACGATGACCCGTGCAAGAAGGGCATCCTCAACAGCGCGTTCAGCGGGGACAACATGGGGGTCGAGGCTCCTGCGCAGTCGAAGGGCCCCGCGAGCGTCTTCGTGGTGTCGTCCGCGCAGTTCCTCGCGAACCCGTTCGCGCGGTCGGGCAACCCTCCGCCCATGCCGCCCCAGATGGCGATGATGGGCGGCGGCGGCGGCGACCGCGATCTGCAGACGATCGCGCGCTTCTATTACAAGAACTCCTTCCCGTGGATGGTGATGTCGTTCAAGAACACCCTCGACTGGATGGGCGGCGAGCAGGACCTCGTCGCGACGAGCGCGAAGCTCCTCGGCGCGGCGCCGCTCCGCTACTCGGACATCAAGAAGCCGGACATCAAGGCCGAGGACAGCGACGACGATCGGAAGAAGAAGGAGGACGCGTACAACGAGCAGCGCAACTCGTTGCAGACGAAGGTCGAGCTGACGCTCATCATCCTGCCCGTCGTCCTGTTCATCGTGTTCGGGATCGTGCGGTGGCGCCTCCGCGAGGCGTCACGCAACTCCGTCTCTATTTGAGTTCCGCGGCGCTGGCCTCGGCAGGGATCGAAACATGAAGACAGAGCACAAGTTGATCGGGGCCCTCATCCTCGCCGGGGGCCTCGGAGGCGTCCTCTATTGGAGGGTGTCCGCGGCGAACGCGACCTACACCACCACGCCGGCGACGTCTGCGTCCGCCGACACGGGTATGCCGCGCGTGAGCGTCTCCGCGGAGGACTCCGAGAAGGTCACGAAGCTCGAGTTCACCGTCCCGGACAAGGAGAACAAGGACAAGCTCGTCTCGTGCACGCTCGAGAAGCGCGGGGAGGACTGGGTCATCACGAAGCCGAGCGAGGCGAAGGCGGCCACGGCGGACGTGAAGAGCCTGCTCGGGAAGCTGAAGGATCTGAAGCTCACCGAGGTGGTGGACGGTCACAAGGACGCGTACGAGTCGTTCGCGGTCACGGACGAGAAGGCGACGCACTTCGTCGCGTACGCGGGCAACGACAAACTCGTCGACCTCTACTTCGGCAAGGGCGGGCGTCGAGGGCAGGCGGTGCGCGTCGCGGGCAAGGACGGGGTCTACAACGTCCAGGGGTTCGACAGCGGGCTCATGGGGCGGGACGCGAAGGCGTGGCGCGACAAGACGATCCTCAAGCTCACCGACGACG
The DNA here is from genome assembly GCA_046351395.1 of Polyangiaceae bacterium. GTDB lineage: Bacteria > Myxococcota_A > Polyangia > Polyangiales > Polyangiaceae > CAYYKK01. The sequence goes on along the minus strand of JAXLYP010000024.1, from coordinate 29,510 downwards.
AGGTGAAGGACGCCGAGCGCGTCCAGATCGACAACGCGAACGGCGAGTTCGTCTTCGAGAAGAAGGACGGCGCGTGGACCGCGTCGTTCGCGAAGCTCGGCAAGGACGGCAAGCCCGAGGCCGACAAGGAGCTCTCGCCCGCGCCCGGCGACAAGAAGGAGCCCGAGAAGGACGACAAGAAGCCCGACGAGAAGGGGGACAAGAAGCCCGACGAAAAGAAGGGCGACCCGAAGAAGCCGGACGACAAGAAAGCCGATCCGAAGAAGCCCGACGACAAGAAGGGCGACGACAAGAAGGGCGACGACAAGAAGGGCGACAAGAAGGGCGAAGAGAAGCCCGAGGTGAAGAAGAACGTCTGGGCGGGCTTCGATCCGACGAAGGTCGAGGAGCTCCTCAAGCCGTTCAAGACGCTCTCTGCCGTCGACTTCGGCGACGCCGATCTGAAGCCCGCGGACTCCGGCCTGGACGACCCGTCGGCGCAAGGCGGCGTGATCCGCATCAAGCTCAAGTCGAAGGAGATCGTGCTCAAGTTCGGCAAGACGCAGAAGGGGAAGAACCGCTATTTCTCCGTCGAGGGCGATCCCATCGTCTACGTCGTCTCGTCGTGGGCCGCGGACTGGGCCGTGGGCGACAAGTCGAAGTTCGAGAAGTCCGCGCCGAAGCCGCCCGCGCCCGGTGGGGACGAAGGCGGCGACGACGACATGGGCGAGTGAAGCGCGGCCGCGCGTGCGGCTCTGCCTTCCCCCCTGGGGACGCGCGCGGGCTCGTCCCCGCCCGCTGTACCCTCGGCCCTTCCTCGAATCCTCTTCTGCGGAGTTGTAGGCACCGGAGAGCGTGAGAGCCTCAAAGACAGCAGCGTTCACGTCCCTCGACTGGGGGGCGTTCGCGCCTTTGAGGCTCAAGGCGCGGCTCGTCGCGGAGGGCGTCTACGCCGGGATGCACCACAGCGTCCGAAAGGGCGCGGGCGTCGAGTTCGCGGGCGTGCGGGCGTACGTGCCCGGAGACGACCTGCGCTTCTTCGACCGGCGATCGCTCCTCAAGCACGATCGGTGGATGGTGCGCGAGTTCGAGACGGAGACCGATCGCGGCCTCTGGCTCGTCGTGGACGCCACGCTCTCCATGTCGTACCGCGGCACGGGTCCGGGCGCGAAGTACGGGTTCGCCGCGCTCCTCGCCGCGAGCCTCGCGCGCGTGGCGCTCTCGTCGGGGGACCCGGTGGGCCTCGTGACGATCGGGGGCAAGGGCACCGAGACCCTGCCGGCGCGCGCGGGCAGGGAGTCGTTCGAGCGCATCGTGTGGACGCTCGAGCACACGGAGGTCGACGGCGATCTCGCGTCCGACGATCGCGCGTTCGAGCGCGCTCTCGCGCCGATCGCGGAGCGCGCGAGGCGCGGCTCGATGATCATCCTCTTCAGCGATCTCATCGATCTGCCGCCGCGCGCTCCGCGCGCGCTCTCGAGCCTCGCGGTGGGCGGGCGCGCCGTGTTCGCGGTCGAGACGCTCGACCCCGCGGAGCGCGCGCTCCCGTTTCGCGAGCACGCGCGCTTCGCGTCGCTCGAGGGCAAGACGGTCGTGGACGCGAGTCCGGACGAGGTCCGCGCCGCGTACCAGGCGCGGCTCCGCGCGAACGGCGACGCGTGGGAGCGCGAGCTCGTGGGTCGCGGCGGCGGCCTGGCGCGCGCGTCGACGGACGATCCGCCGGCGCGCATCGCGCGTGAGGTCGTGCTCGGGATCGCGTCGCCGGGCGGCGCGGTGGCGTCCGACGGCGGGCCGCGCGGGGCGCGACGGTCGTGAGCTTCGGAGCGATCTTCGCGCTGGCGATCGCGCTCTTCGTCGCCGCGCCGATCGCCGCGCACTGGCTGCGCCGCAAGCGCACCGACGACAAGCGCTTCCCGCCCGCGCGCTTCCTCGAGCGCAGCGAGCCCACCGCGCGCCGGCGCAGCATGGTCGACGACCCTCTGCTGTTCGCGCTCCGCGCGCTCAGCGTGATCGTGCTCGCGCTGCTCGGGGCGACGCCGTTCGTGTCCTGCTCCCACGTCGCCGTGACGTGGAAGGGCGGCGCGTCCGTCGCGATGGTCGTCGTGCTGGACGACTCGCTCTCGATGCGCGCCGCGACGGCGGGCGGCGCCTCGCGCTTTCGAGGCGGCGCGTCGGGCGCTGGGCGATCTCGCGGGCGCGATGCGCGAGGGGGACACGATCGCGATCGTCCTCGCGGGCGCGCCGCCGCGCGTCGCGCTCGCGACGACCAGCGAGCGCGACGTCGCGCTCGGCGTGCTGGAGGGTGAGCGACCGAGCGATCGCGCGACCGACCTCGCGGGCGCGCTCGCGCTCGCGGAGGGGCTCCTGCGCTCCGCCCCGCAGATCGACAAGCGCGTCGTCCTGTTCTCGGACCGCGCCGACGGGCACCCCGACGCGGAGCCGCTGGACCTCGCCGATCCGGACATGTCTTTGTGGGAGCCGCTCTCGGATCTCGGGGCGACGGGGGAGGCCGACTGCGGGATCGCCAGCGCGACGCGCGTGGATCAGCGCGTCTCCGTCCACGTCGTCTGCACGGCGGGCGGCTCGGCGGCGGGCCGCGCGCTCTCGATCCGTGCGCCGACGGGTGTCCTCGCGACGGCGTCGATCGAGGCGCCGGGATCGACGGACGTGACGCTCGAGATCCCGAAGGACGCCTCGGATCGGCTCGTCGCAGAGCTCGGGCCTCCGGGGGACGCCATCGCCGAGGACGATCGCGCGGCCGTGAGCACCGCGGTGCCGAACGCGGGGATCGTCGTCGTCGCGGATCCCGCAAAGAACCGGCTCATCACCGGTGGCGCGCCGCCCGTGGAGCAGGCGTTCGCGGCGCTCGATCTGGCGTCCGCCGCACGGCCGCTCCCGCAGCCGCCCGAGCACGCGGAGGATCTGAAGGAGAGCTCCGGGCTCATCCTCGACGATCCGCCCGGGCTCACGCCCGAGCAGCGATCCGTGGTGATCGAGTGGGTCGAGGGAGGGGGCGTCCTCCTGCTGTCGCTCGGCCGCGGGGCGGGCGCCGCGCCGCTCGGGGCGGGCTTCGACGGGTTGATCCCGGGCGTGGTGCGCTACGGACCGCCCGGCGCGGACGACGTGGATCCGAAGAAGTGTCCGTTCTTCGGCGCCGCGACCCCGAGCCTCCTGCACCTCGAGACGCGCGGGCGAGCGCAGCTCGAGCACAGCGCGACCGAGGGCGCTTCGATCGAGTGCGCGTTCGCCGACGGCGCGCCCCTCCTCGTGCGTCGGGAGCTCGGTCGCGGCGTGATCCTCGCGACGACCCTGCCGTTCAACGTCGACGAGAGCGACCTCGCGCTCCGCCCCGCGTTCCTCACGCTGCTCGACCGGTTCGCCGAAGAGGCGCGATCCCACGGAGGTACGCGCCGCGTCGACGTCGGCCGAGATTTTACGTTCGGCGGAGCGACGGGCGTGAGCGGCTCACACACGCCGCTCGACGGATCGCCCCGGTTCGAACTCGAAGCGAAGACGTCGAACGGCATCGTGCACGTCACGGCGCCGCTCGTGGGCGCGTACGACTTCAGGTGCGGCGACCACCGCGAGACCCGCGTCGCGAACCTCCCCGAGGCCGAGGTCGATCTCCGACCGCGCGCGGTCGCGGCGCGCGCGCACGACGCTGCGCTCGGCGGGAAGGCCCCGCGCGTCGACGTGTCGCCCCAGGTCGCGCTCGTGCTGCTCGGCCTCCTCGCCGCCGAGACGCTCACCCGCATCGTGCTCCGAGCTCGGCGGCGCGCGCGCGCGCGCAGCGCGGAGGCTGCCGCCGAGGGGGGCGACTCGCCGAAGGCGGACGCGGATCCGCCCGAGGACGACGCCGCGATCCGCGCGTGACTCCGCGGAGGATCACGGCTCGATGAAGCTCGAGGGCGGGCTCCTGGGATGATGGGCCGAGCAGGACCTGCGCGTCGAGAGAAGGTGAGGAGGGGGCCGACGGGCGTGCGGCCGCGAGCCCCGCGAACGCCCGAGGGCGCGACGCGCTCGGCCCCACGCCGCGTGGGGTACGCTCCCCCGTGATGTCCGAACGAACCAAGCGCGCTCGACGCACACTCCGGGTCGTCGCGGGGCTCCTCGTCGGGGCCGCGACGCTCGCGCTCGCGGGCAGCTGCGGCGTCGAGGGGTCGAGCTGCCGCGCCGACGAGGAGTGCGACGAGGGGCTCTTTTGCAAGGGCCCGAGCGAGCTCAACGTCTGCGGAGTACCGCCGCACGAGGAGTGCGCGACCGACCAGGATTGCCCGAGCCCGATGGTCTGCCACGCCATCAGCGACGGTTGCAGCGCGGACGCCGTCGGCTCCCGATGCGCGGCTCCCTGCACGCCCACGAGCTGCGACGCGGGCTTTCGATGCGGTGCGGGGGGCAGCTGCGAGCCCGTTCCCTGCGGCGACGCGGGTGCTTCGTGCCCGCGCTGGCAGATCTGCGATCCGAGCGCGGCGGTCACCGGCAGCCCCGTGCACGCGCGGTCATCGGGTTGCAAGAGAATCGCGTGTGTAGTGGACGCGGCGTGCCCGCCGGACACTGCGTGCACCAACGGGATCTGTCAGGACGGCGCGGGGACGTGCCGCGAAGATATCGCCGTCCCCTGAGGGTCTTTCGCCGCGCCGACCGAGGCTCGAGAAAAAAGAATTTGACAGTCCCGCGGTTCGTCCTTCAGTTTGAGGCCCATGGCGACGCTCTCCCTCGACCTCCTCGGCGCGGCCTCCACACGGAGCCCGAGGTGTCTTTGGCGACGCGCGAGCTGAGCACCTCGCGGCCCTCCGCGACGCGAGACCTCGGACGGGACACGGTCCGCGGACGATCGTCCGGCGCGTAGCGCTCCCCGTCCTCGACGCCGATCCCTCCGATCCGCTGGCGCTCTACCGCAGGCTCCGCGCCGCAGGCGGGCACGGGTTCCTGTTCGAGTCCCGCGAAGGCGCGTCGAGGTGCTCGTTCCTAGGCGTCGGTCCGCGCGCGATCCACCGCTTCCGCGCGGGGTCGAAGGCCGATCCGCTGCGGTTCATGGAGCGGTTCGTCGGCTCCCGCGCCGTCGCACCGTCGGACGCTGCCCTCCCGAGCTTCGCGGGCGGGCTGGTGGGCTTCCTCTCGTTCGAGTGCGTGGGGCGCGTCGAGCCCCGCCTCGCCACGAGCGCGCGCGACGAGCTCGGGTTCCCGGAGGCGCTCCTGATGGACTTCGACGCCATCGTCGCGCTCGAGCCGGCGCGGCGCGAGCCGCTCGTGATCGTCGAGGCACGCACCGAGCGCGGCGGTGACGAGCGCGCGACGCTCGACGAGGCGCGCGCGCGCGGAGGCGATCGCGGCGCGCTCCGCCGCGACGTCCCCGAGGTGGGCGCACCCCGGCTCGGCCTCGGGCCCACCGTCGCGCGGACGCCGCAGCGAGCGTTCGTCGACGCCGTGAGGCGCGCGAAGCGCCACATTGCGCGCGGCGACTGTCAGCAGATCGTCCTCGCCAAGCGCTTCGATCGCGCGGGCGCGGTCGATCCCGTCGCGGCGTTCGGAGCCCTCCGCGCGATCAACCCGTCGCCGTACCTGTTCCTCGTGGAGGCCGGGCCGCTCGCTCTCGTCGGCTCCTCGCCCGAGACGCTCGTCCGCGTGCGCGGGAGCCGAGGAGGCGTGCGGGAGGTCGTCCTCAAGCCGATCGCGGGCACGCGCCGGCGCGGCGCGGACGAGGTGGAGGACGCGCGCCTCGAGCGCGAGCTCCGCGGGGACGAGAAGGAGAACGCCGAGCACTCCATGCTGCTCGACCTCGGCCGGAACGACGTGGGTCGCGTGGCGGCGTACGGCACCGTGGAGGTCGTTCGGCGCGCCGCCGTCGAGCGCTACTCGCACGTGATGCACCTCGTCAGCGAGGTCCGCGGCGTCCTCGCCCCGGGGCTCACCGAAGTGGACGCGCTCCGGGCTGCGTTCCCCGCGGGGACGCTCAGCGGGGCGCCGAAGGTGCGCGCGATCGAGATCCTCCGCGCGCTCGAGCCGTGCGCGCGCGGCGCGTACGGCGGCGCCGTGGGCTTCGTGGACTCCGCGGGCGCGCTCGACCTCGCGATCACGATCCGCACGCTCGTGGTCTCGCGCGGGCGCGTGAGCGCGCAGGCTGGCGCGGGCGTGGTCCATGACTCGAGCCCGACGGCGGAGCTCGAGGAGACGCACCACAAAGCGCGCGCGGTGCTGCGCGCCGCGGAGATCGCTGGAGGCGACCATGTCTGACGTCCGCTCGTCCGCCGCGGGCCGCGCTCGCGTGCTCGTGATCGACAACTACGACTCGTTCACGTTCAACCTCGTCCAGGTGCTCGGCGCGCGCGGCGTCGACGTGGACGTGGTTCGAAACGACGCGAAGCCGATCGCCGCGCTCGTCGCCGGGGCACCCGACGGCGTGATCCTCTCGCCTGGGCCGGGCGCGCCGAGGAGCGCCGGCGTCACGCTGGCGGCGGTCAAGGCGTTCGCCGGGCGCGCGCCGATCCTCGGCGTGTGCCTCGGGCACCAAGCGATCGGCGAGGCGTTCGGCGGGCGCGTCGTCCGGAGCGCGGAGGTGGTCCACGGCAAGGCGACGCGGATCGCGCACGACGCGCGCGGCGTGTTCGCGGGCCTCCCTCAGGGGATCGCCGTCGGCCGGTACCACTCGCTCGTCGTCGACCGGGCGACGCTGCCGAGCACGCTCGAGGTGTCGGCTTCGTCCCCGCGCGGCGAGATCATGGGGATGCGCCACCGCACGCTCGACGTCGAGGGCGTGCAGTTCCACCCCGAATCGATCCTGACCGAGCACGGGGAGGCGCTCCTCGAGAACTGGATCGGGCGGCTCCGGCGCTCGCTGCGGAGGTCCGCGTGAGCGCGTTGAACCCGCTCTCTTCGCGCGATCGCCGCGATCCCATCGACGCGCGCGCGATCCTCGAGCGCCTCCTCCGCGGCGAGGGTTTGTCGCGCGCCCAAGCGGCGGCGCTCGCGCGCGAGATCCTGACGGGCGAAGTCCCCGCGCCGGTGACCGCGGCGATCCTCGCCGCGCTCCGCGCGAAGGGCGAGTCCGCGGCTGAGATCGCCGGGTTCGTCGACGTGTTCGCCGCGGCCGCGACCCCCATCGAGCTCGATGGCCCGCTGCTCGACACCTGCGGGACCGGTGGCGACGGAGCCGGGACGTTCAACGTGTCCACGGTCGCCGCGATCGTGGCCGCGGCGCTCGGCGCCCGCGTCGCGAAGCACGGGAACGGCGCGATCTCGAGCCGCTCCGGTTCGAGCGATCTCCTCGCCGCGCTCGGCGCGAAGGTGGATCTCGAGCCCGCCTCCGTCGCGCGCTCGGTGCGGACGACCGGGCTCGGCTTCCTGTATGCGCCGCGCTTCCACCCGGCGTTCCGCGCGGTCGCGGACGTGCGCCGCGCGCTCGGGGTGAGGACGATCTTCAACCTCCTCGGGCCGCTCCTGAACCCGGCGCCGATCACTCACCAGCTCCTCGGCGTGATGGCCCCCGAGCTCGTCCTGCCGATCGCCGCCGTGCTCCGCGAGAAGGGGCGGCGCCGGGCCCTCGTGGTCCACGGAGACGGTCTCGACGAGATCGCGACGTCGGGGCCGACGACGGCGGTCGAGCTCCGTGGCGCGGCGCTCGACAGGATGACGCTGACTCCGGAGGCGCTCGGCGTGCCGCGCGCGGACAAGGCGCTCCTCCGCGGCGGGAGCGCCGAAGAGAACGCCCGCGCGACGCGCGCGGTCCTCGGCGGAGCCTCGGGACCCCTCTCGGACGCGGTCGCCGCGTCCGCCGGCGTCGCGGTCTTCGTCGCGGGGCTCGTCGAGACCCCGCGCGAGGGCGTCGCGCGTGCGCGTGAGGCGATGGGGGACGGGCGAGCGGCCCGGAAGCTCGAGGCGTTCATCGACGTGACGAGGAGCGAGCCATGAACGTGCTGACCCGCATCATCGACCGCAAGCGATCCGAGATCGCCGCGCTCCCTGCGCGCCCCGTGTCCGAGCCGCGCGCGCGGCGCTCGCTCTCGCGCGCGGCGGCGCGGGGAGGTGTCATCGCGGAATTCAAGCGTCGGTCCCCGTCCCGAGGCGCGTTCGCGGGGCTCGCCTCACCCGAGGAGATCGCGACGGCGTACGCGCGCGCCGGTGCGATCGGCGTCTCGGTCCTGACCGACGAAGCGAGCTTCGGCGGCTCGTTCGAGGATCTCGCGCGCGTGCGACGCGCGGTGGACCTCCCCTTGCTCTGCAAGGACTTCGTCGTCGAAGAGGCGCAGCTCGATCACGCGGCGGCGAGCGGCGCGGACGCCGTGCTCCTGATCGTCGCAGCGGTCCCTCTCGCGCGACTCCGAGAGCTCCGTGAGGCCGCGGGGCGGCGCTCCCTCGAGGTCCTCGTGGAGGTGCACGACGAGGGGGAGCTCGCGATCGCCGAGCGGCTCGAGCCGGAGCTCATCGGCGTGAACAACCGAGACCTTCGCACCCTCGAGGTCGACCTCGGCACCGCGGAGCGTGTGCTCTCGAAGATCTCGTCGGGCCCGGCGCGCGTCGCCGAGAGCGGAGTCACGAACGCGGCGGGCGCGGCGCGGATGTTCGCCGCCGGCGCGCACGCGCTGCTCGTCGGCGAGGCGCTCCTCTCCGCGGCCGATCCCGCGGCGCTCCTCGCGTCGCTCGAGGGGGCCCGATGATCCAGCGCACTCGGGTCAAGATCTGCGGCATCACGCGGCCCTCGGACGCGGAGGCGGCCTGCGCGCTCGGCGCGGACGCGATCGGTCTGGTCTTCGCGCCGTCGAAGCGGCGCATCGGGGTCGACGACGCGCGGCGGATCGTCCGGGCGGTCGCGCCGTTCGTGACGACGTTCGGCGTGTTCCGCGACGCCTCCTCCGAGGCGATCCGGCGCGCGGTCGACGCCGTGGGCCTGGATCGCGTGCAGCTCCACGGCGCGGAGTCGCCGGCGTTCGTCGAGCTCCTCGGCCTCCCGGCGGTGAAGGCGATCGGCGTCTCCACCGCGGACGACGTCGCGCGGGCGCGGCGCTACCGCGTCCCCGTCCTGTTCGACGCGCCCGAGCCCGGCGCGGCCGGCGCGCTCGACGTTCGGCTCCTCTCCGGCGCGGTGCTCCCGCGCGGGTTCACGGCTGCGGGCGGCCTCCACGAGGGGAACGTCGGCGCGGTGATCGCCGCGCTCCGGCCCGCGTGTGTCGACGTGTCGTCCGGCGTGGAGACCGCCCCCGGCGTGAAGGATGCGGGGCGGATCGAGCGGTTCATCCGCGCGGTGCGCGAGGCGGATCGGAGGTTCGAATGAAGGGCTTCTATGGCAAGTACGGTGGGCGATTCGTCCCGGAGACGCTCGTCGAGCCGCTCGACGAGCTCGAGCGGTGCTTCGAGGACGCGCTCGCGGACGAAGCGTTCGGAGAGGAGCTCGCGGGTTTGCTCCGCGACTACGTCGGCCGGCCCACGCCGCTCTACGAGGGGCGCGCGACGTCGCGGGCGCTCGGTTTCCGTGTGTTCCTGAAGCGGGAGGACCTCACCCACACGGGCGCGCACAAGATCAACGCGACCGTCGGTCAGGCGATGCTCGCCGCGCGGCTCGGCAAGCGTCGCGTGATCGCGGAGACGGGCGCCGGGCAGCACGGCGTCGCGACCGCGAGCGCCGCCGCGCTCCTCGGTCTCGCGTGTGACGTCTACATGGGCGAGCGGGACATGGAGCGGCAGGCGCCCAACGTCCTTCGGATGCGCGCGCTCGGCGCGCGCGTCATCCCGGTCCGCTCCGGCTCGCGCACCCTGAAGGACGCCCTCAACGAGGCGCTTCGGGACTGGGTGACGAACGTCCGGACCACGCACTACGTGCTCGGCACCGTCGCAGGTCCGGATCCGTTCCCGCGCATCGTGCGGCACTTCCAGAGCGTGATCGGGCGCGAGGCGCGCGCCCAGATCCAAGCGCGCATCGGCGGGTTGCCGAAGCTCGCGATCGCGTGCGTGGGCGGCGGCTCCAACGCGATCGGCCTCTTCTCCGCGTTCCTCGGAGATCCCGTCCGACTCGTGGCCGTCGAGGCGGGCGGTCGCGGGCTCGAGTCGGGCGCGCACGGAGCCGCGCTCGCGCGCGGCGCGCCCGGGATCCTCCATGGGTCGCGCAGCTACGTCCTCCAGGACGACGACGGCCAGATCGCGGAGGCCCACTCGATCAGCGCCGGGCTCGACTACCCGGGGGTCGGCCCCGAGCTCTCCATGCTGCGCGACGAGGGGCGCGTCACGCTCGCGCACGCGACCGACGAGGAGGCCCTCGCGGCGGCGGCGGCGCTCGCGCGCCGCGAGGGCATCCTCCCGGCGCTCGAGAGCGCGCACGCGCTCGCCGCGCTCGAGCGCCTCCACCTCGACCGCGACGATGTCGTGCTCGTGAACCTCTCCGGGCGCGGGGACAAGGATCTCGGGACGTACGCGTCCCACGGGCTCGGCGCCGCCGGAGGTGCGCCGTGAGCGCGCGCCTCCGGGGAGCCTTCGCGCGGGCCAAGGCGCGAGGCGGCCCGACGCTCGCGGCCTACGTCATGGTGGGCGATCCGAGCTGGTCCGCGTCGGTCGACGCGGCGCTCGCGTGCGTCGACGCGGGCGCGGGGATCATCGAGCTCGGCGCGCCGTTCTCGGACCCCATCGCGGACGGCCCGACGATCGCGCGCGCCGGGGCGCGGGCGCTCGAGCGCGGTACGCGGCTCGAGGATGTGTTCGCCGCGGCCGCAGCGATCCGCGCGCGGACGGACGCGCCCCTCGTCGTCATGGGCTACGCGAACCCCATCCACCGCCATGGGCTCGAGCGCTTCGCGTCGAGCGCTTCACGCGCGGGCGTCGACGGTGTCCTCGTGCCGGATCTGCCATTCGATCACGCGGTCGAGCTGCGTGCGGCGCTCGCGCCGCGGGCGATCGCGCTGCCCCACTTGGTCGCGCCGACCACGACCCCGGAGCGGATGCGGGCGATCGTCCGCGCCGCGAGCGGGTTCGTCTACCTCGTCAGCGCGACGGGGGTGACGGGCGCGGCGCGACCGGTGCTCGACGAGGTGCGCGCGAACGTGGCTGCGCTGAAGCAGCACACGGATCTGCCGGTCCTCGCGGGCTTCGGCCTGCGCTCGCCCGAGCAGCTCGCCGCGCTCGCCAGCGCGTCCCCGCCGGACGGCGTCGTCGTCGGCAGCGCCATCGTCGAGCTCGCGGGCGCGGACCACCCGAGCGAAGCCGCGCGCATCACCGCCGTCTCTCACCTCGTCCGCGCGCTCGTCTGCGCGCTCGAACCGAAGGAGTGTTCGCCATGTTGATCGTCATGCACCCAGACTCCAGCGCGCTCGACGTCGCGCGTGTCACCGAACGCGTGCGCGCGCTCGGGCTCACCCCGCACCCCATCCCGGGGGCGCAGCGCGTCGCCATCGGCGTGACGGGGAACGGCTCCGCGGTGGACGCGGGGAGGTTCACGGATCTCCCGGGCGTCGTCGACGTCGTCAGCGTGTCGCAGCCGTTCAAGCTGGTGTCGCGCGAGATGCAGCCGGAGGACACGATCGTCGACGTCGCGGGCGTCCGGATCGGCGGCGGGTCGCTCACGCTCATCGCGGGCCCCTGCGCCGTCGAGAGCCGCGATCAGATCCTCGAGGCGGCTCGGCGCGTCGCCGCGTCGGGCGCGTCGCTGCTGCGCGGCGGCGCGTACAAGCCGAGGACGAGCCCGTACGAGTTCCAGGGACTCCGCGAGGAGGGCCTCGAGCTCCTCGCGCTCGCGCGGCGTGAGACGGGGCTCCCGATCGTGACGGAGGCCAAGGACGTGGAGTCGCTCGAGCGCGTCGCCGAGGTGGTGGACCTCATCCAGATCGGAGCGCGGAACATGCAGAACTTCGCGCTCCTCGAGAAGGTAGGAGCGATGCGGAAGCCCGTGCTCCTCAAGCGTGGGCTGTCGGCGACCCTGAAGGAGCTGCTGATGGCCGCGGAGTACATCCTCGCGCGCGGCAACCGGCGCGTCGTCCTCTGCGAGCGGGGCATCCGCACGTTCGAGACGGCGACCCGCAACACGCTCGACATCAACGCGATCCCTGTCCTGAAGCGCCTCACGCACCTTCCGGTCCTCGTCGATCCGTCGCACGCGACGGGCGTGCGCGCGTACGTGCCGGCGGCGGGGCGCGCCGCGATCGCGGCTGGCGCGGACGGGCTCATCGTCGAGGTGCACCCGAACCCCGAGGAGGCGTTGAGCGATGGGCCTCAGTCGCTCACGCCGCCCGAGTTCGATCGCCTCGCGCGCGATGCGCGCGCCATCGCGCACGTCATCGGTCGCGCGGCGTGAGATCAGGTGCCGCAGCGCTCGCCGCGCACGACCTCGCGCTGGGGCGTGCAGCGCGCGAGCCGCCCCTCGAAGCAGATCGTCGTGTCGCACTCCCTCGTGAACCCCTTGGGGCCGCCGCCGTCGCTGTCGACGGTGCACCGGCAGCTCGAGGGCGTGCCGCACGAGTCCGCCTCGACGGTCTGGTCGGCGGCCACGCAGTCGTACCTCCGATCGTTGACGCACGCGGACTGCCCGCACGGGATGGAGACGTCGAGCGTCGCCGCCGAGACCGTGCACTGACAGCCCGGGGCGACGTCGCCCGGGCCGTTGGACGACGCCGGGATCGCGTCTTCGATCGGCGTCCCCGCGGGCCCGGGGCGCTTGGCGCGCGCCGGCGCGGGTGCGTCCTCGAAGGTGCGATCGGCCCGGGTTTCGAGCCCAAAACGCGCCGCGGCGCGCGCCTCGAGCTCCGCAGCGGAGGGCGTCGCGCCTCGAGGGTGGTGTTCGTTCGATTGGGTCGTCGTCTCCGAGCAGCCCAACGCGAGCGCGCTGCCGAGCAGCATGGGCCCGAGCGCGCGAGGAGCGGGGGAGGGTTTCATCGGTCTCACCTCCAACCCACTTCGAGCACCGCTCATGCCAGCAGGACCACGAAAGAGCGCCCCCGGACAGCATTCGACGAGTCTCCTCCGTCGACCGTCACTCCGCGGGCGAACTCCTACGAAGAGCTCAGCGCCGCTCGCGGAGCCAGGCCACGATCGGGAAGTGATCGCTCCGCCCGATGTGGCGAACTTCCCCTCGGAGCACGTCGAACGTCGACGGCTGGATCACGACGTGGTCGAGCTGGACCTCGAGCGGCGGCTCTCCAGCCCACCGCCACGTGGGCGTGTCGACGTGCGCCGTGCCGAGCGCGCTCGCGTAGCCTGCGCGGTCGAGCGTAGAGACGACGCCGCCGTGGTTGGGGTCGTTGAAGTCGCCGACGATCAAGGTCGGCGCGCCCTTGTCGAGCTCCGCGAGGTAGGCGCGCATCTCCGTGTCGCGATCCGCGATGGTCGAGGCGTTCGCCTGCCACCAGGCCTCGCGCGCGCCGATCGCCGGGCGGAGGTGCACGTTGAGGAGCTCGAGCCGCGTCGCGCCCCAGCCGAGGGTCGCGCGCTGTGCCGGGAACCATGTCACGGGTGAGTCGATCACGCGCTCCTCCTCGATGCGCAGCGCGCTCCGGACACAGAACCCCAGCCCCCCCGGGGAATAGCGCGTGGGCGCGTGGAACGCGCAGTTCGGATGGCTCTCTCGGAGCGCGGCCCGGATCGCTCGCTCGAATGGAGGGTTGGTCTCCTGGAACGCGATCACGTCCGCGTCACGAAGGGCGGCGATGGCCGCGATTGTCTCCGGATCGACCTCGTCGCCGCCGGGACCCTCGCGCGCGTTCTCGTAGAGCACGTTGAACGACGCGACGACGAGGTCGCGCGGAGGGAGGGCGGGCGCCGACGAAGGCTCCGTCGACGCGCTCGGGGTGGGGATGGCGAGCCGCGAACCGTCGCACGCCACGGCGAGCGCTGCGAGGAGCGCGAGGAAGGGCTTCATCCCCCATCGTCGCTCGGGCTGGGCCGAGTGTGACCGGTCAGGCGCGGACCACGAGGTTGCCCGTCGCGAAGAGGACCAGGGCGACGACGAGGATCAGCGCGAGCGGCGACCAGCCCCAGTACGCGCGTCGCGAGTGGCTGTAGCCGCCTCCGACCAACGCAACGATCGCGAGCACAATCAAAATGGTGAGCAGCATGTCGAGCCTCCGTTGTTCGTCGTGTCTCGACTGAAGAGGGAGCAAGCCCCACGCCAGCGCGACGCGCGCGAGTCAGACGCCGAACGCGAGGCGACGCGCGCCGAACATCCGACCGAACACGCGGTCGAGCGGCGCGGTGAGGAGCCCGCGAATGCCTCGCTCTGCGGCCGCGCTCGTCGGGAGCGGTCGGCCGACCCAGATGTCGAGGTCGGCGCGCTCGACCGCGGCCTTCGCGATGTTGCGGCGGAGGCGCGCGTCCTCGGCGAGGCACTCCGCGACCGAGCCGCCCGCGAGCCCGAGGGACAGCGCGTCCGCGACCGAGCTCGCGCCCATCCAACCGAGGTTCATCCCGCGCCCGCCGATCGGGCTGAGCACGTGCGCCGCGTCCCCCGCGAGCGCCACGCGCTCGACCGCGAGATGGCTGGCGAGGTACCGCTCCGCGCGGAACCACTTCGCGTTCGACGCGTCCGCCGAGGAGGGCAACACGGGGACGCGCTCCTTCGCCCAGCGCGGGATGCAGAGCTCCATCGCGTGCACGAGCGCCGCGGCCGGGGAGGGAACGCGCGCGTCGTCGCAGCGCGCGATCCAGCGACGCGCGCCACCCACGACGGGGAACGTCTCGACGACCCCGCGACGCGACGAGAAGACCGCCGCGTCGGTCCCGAGCGTGGTCCGGTCGGGGAAGTCGGCCACCGCGTACGCGCCCGGATAGGGCGCTCCGTCGAACCCCACACCGAGCCATGCGCGGACGGTGCTGCGCTTGCCATCGCAGCCCACGACCGCCTCGAACGACGCGCTCCGGGGGTGGCTCGCGGCGCCGAGCACCAGCGTCGGGCGGCGCCCGGGCGCCGTCACAGCGACGACCTCCGCGCGCTCGATCGCGGGCGCGCCGCGCTCGACCCGGGCGCGCCCGAGGATTCGCTCCACGGCTCGCTGCGGGATGGAGAGGACGAATCGGTGCCTCGCGCTGGCGCCGAAGTCGACCTCACCGAGGAGCTCGTGCTCGCCGAACGCGAGCCCGTGGTGGATGCGTACGCCGTGCGCCACGAGCTCGTCGACGAGGCCGATCTCCTCGATCCGATCGAGCGCCGGCGGGTGGACGCCGAGCACCGCCCCTTGGGACACGTCCTCGCGCCGACGATCGATCACCGCCGCTCGGATCCCGCGGTGCTCGAGGGCGAGCGAGAGGTAGAGCCCGATCGGGCCCGCGCCGACGATGGCGACGGTCGCGTTCATTTGGGGTGCCTCCGGAGCCTCGCGCCGGCGGAGCCCGCGGCGTCCTCCGTAGCGACCCGCACCGCGACGAGCAGCCCGTTCGCGACGGTGAAGAGGGCGGACGTCACCCAAGCGCCATGCACGAGGGGGAGCGCGGCCACCTCGAGGATCAAGCCGAGGTAGACGGGGTGCCGGACGTGGCGAAACACGCCGCGGAGCACGCGCGGCGCCCCCGGCAGGGGGAGCACGCGGACGGTCCACCGGACACCGAGCGCCTCGCGCCCGGCCCAAGCGAGCGCCTGCCCGATGGCGACGATCGCGAGGCTCGCCGCGGCGAGGCCGAACGACGTGGGCCTCCGCAGCGCGACGACCTCGACCATCATGGACACGAGCCACGCGACCTGCGTGGAGGCGATCCAGCTCATCTGCCACGGGGCGAACTCCGCCGCGCCCGCCGCTCGGAGCAGCCGCTCGTGGCGCTTGCTCTTCTCGGCGAGCGCGATCCGCTGCGCCGCGACCGAGAGCACGAGCAGCGCGAAGAGGAACTCGGTCATGGGGGTGCTCACCATCTCTCTGCGAGCCAGACAGCATCCGCCGTACCAGTGCCCCGCGCGGTTCGACGCTCGCGCCGCGCCGGAGGGCTGACCGAGGCCGCTCGGTTCGTGTACGGTCGCGTGCCGAGGAGCCGCATGAAGACACGCGCCGCTATCGCATTCGAGGTGGGCAAGCCCCTGGTCGTGGACGAGCTGGACCTCGACGGTCCGAAGGCGGGCGAGGTCCTCGTCGAGATCAAGGCGACCGGGGTCTGCCACACGGACGAGTTCACCCGATCGGGCGCCGATCCCGAGGGCCTCTTCCCCGTGGTGTTCGGCCACGAGGGTGCGGGCGTCGTGCTCGAGGTGGGCGCGGGGGTGACCTCGGTCGCGCCGGGCGACCACGTCATCCCGCTCTACACGCCCGAGTGTCGCGCCTGCAAATCGTGCCTCTCCCGCAAGACGAACCTCTGCACCGCGATCCGCGCGACGCAGGGCAAAGGCCTGATGCCGGACGGGACGAGCCGGTTCTCGTACAAGGGCAAGCCGGTCCACCACTACATGGGCTGCTCGACGTTCTCGAACCACACCGTCTTGCCGGAGATCGCGCTCGCGAAGGTCCGCAAGGACGCCCCGTTCGACAAGATTTGCTACATCGGCTGCGGCGTGACGACGGGCGTCGGCGCGGTGCTCTACACGGCGAAGGTCGAGGCGGGCGCGAACGTCGTCGTGTTCGGCCTCGGCGGCATCGGCCTCAACGTGATCCAAGGCGCGCGGATGGTGGGCGCGGACAAGATCATCGGCGTCGACATCAACCCCGCGCGAGAGCCGCTCGCGCGAAAGCTGGGGCTCACCCACTTCGTCAACCCGCGCGACCTCGCGCAGGACGGAAAGGGCGATCTCGTCGCGCACCTCGTCGAGCTCACGGGCGGAGGCGCGGACTACAGCTTCGAGTGCGTCGGGGACACGACGCTCATGCGGCAAGCCCTCGAGTGCTGTCACCGAGGGTGGGGCGTGAGCGTCATCATCGGCGTCGCCGGAGCGGGCAAAGAGATCTCGACGCGCCCGTTCCAGCTCGTCACCGGCCGCGTGTGGAAGGGGACCGCGTTCGGCGGCGCCCGCGGCCGCACGGACGTGCCGAAGATCGTCGACTGGTACATGGACAAGAAGGTCGACATCGACAGCCTCATCACCCACAAGCTCCCGCTCGAGCGCATCAACGAGTCGTTCGACCTGATGCACGAGGGCAAGTCGATCCGCGCGGTCGTGGAGTTTTGAGCTCCTCGCCGCCGGAGCCGCGCGGTCCGGCCGGGGCTCCGGCCCTCGCCGCGGAGCAGCTGAAGGAGGTGCCGGCGCCGTTCCCCGGCATCGTCTGGATCGCGCTCTTGCTCGAGTTCCTCGAGCGGTTTGCGTACTACGGCACCGCGATCAACCTGAGCGTGTACCTCAGCGAGAACTGCGGGATGAACGACGTCCAGTCGGGCGAGCTGATGGCGTGGTTCGCGCTCGTTCGCTCCTGGTTGCCCGTGCCCGTCGGGTCGTTCGCGGATCGGCTCCTCGGGTTCAAGGCCGCGCTCGTCTTGAGCTTCGTCCTCTACGTCGGCGCGTACCTCTGCCTCTATCTCTTCCCGTCCCACGTCGGCGCGTGGTTCGCGGTACTGAGCATCGGGATCGCCGGCGCGTTCCTCAAGCCCGTGATCCCGGCGACCGTCCGTCGCGCGTCGCCGCCGGAGCGGCGCGCGATGGGGTTCTCGCTCTTCTACGCGTCCGTCAACGCGGGGAGCGTGTTCGGAAAGACGCTCGCGAAGCTCATTCGCACGGTGGCGTCGCTCCGCGCGACGATCCTCGACGCGATCGGCGCGTGCGTCGTCGCGCTCGCGCTCACCGTCGCGCTCTTCAAGGAGCCGAAGGCGGCTCCGGAGGCGAAAGGCACGACGCCCGACAAGCCGGGCGAGCGCGAGGGACCGTTCTGGGACTTGCTGCGCGGCCTCGCGAACCCCGCGCTCAGCATCTTCCTCGTGCTGATCGCGGGCTACTACCTCTGCAGCGAGCAGTTCTACCAAACGTTCCCGAAGTACATTCAGCGCGTCTTCGGGGACGACGCGCCCCGCGAGTACATCAGCCTCATCAACCCGGCGGCGATCGCGCTCTTTCAGGTCGTCATGACGCGGCTGACGAAGGGCCTCCCGTCGCTCTTCTCGATCGCTGCGGGTGCCGTGGTCGCCGCGCTCGCGATGCTGCTCATGGGTTCGCTCTCGACCTCGCTCTGGGGCGCGTGCGCGTCGTTCTTCGTGTTCGCGTTCGCCGAGATGCTCATCGCGCCGCGGTACTACGAGTTCATCTCGTCCTTCGCGCCGAAGGGCCGCGAGGGGATGTACATGGGGGTCGCCATCGTCCCCGCCGGCATCGGCGGGCTCGTGGGCGGCTACTTGAGCGGCGCGCTCATCGAGAAGTGGCTGCCGAAGGTGGGCGCTCGCGATCCGTTCGCGATCTGGTCGACGTACGCGGTCATCGGGCTCGGGTGCGCGCTCCTCCTCTTCGGGTACGCGTTCATCCTCCGCAAGCTTCGCCGCGCGCCCGTCTGAGCGCGCGGGTAGCGGCGCGCGTCACCGAGGAGCAGCTTCCCGCGGTGCGGGATGGTGGTTGCGGACGGAGCCGCGGCCGATCGAGCGCCTTCGGCCGCTCATTGAATTGTGCGACGGGGATACCGCGTGCGAGCCTTGTTGCGCGACGGTCCGCGAAGACTGTCTCAGGGCTCGACCACTCCCACGGGGATCGGACTGGCTGTCATCGAGTCGTTCCCGAGCTGTCCGTCGATGCCTCTGCCCCAGCACAGAGCGCGTCCCTCCATGGTCAACGCGCAACCGTAGTCGGAGCCGGTGGTGATCGCCGCGACCCCAGAGGAGAGTCCCGTGACTCCGATGGGCACGGGACTATTCATCCTGGAGTCGTTCCCGAGCGCCCCCTCCCAGTTCGCGCCCCAGCAGAGCGCGGCGCCCGCCGATGTCCGCGCGCAGGTGGTTTCGTGGCCGGCAGCGATGGCGGCGACGCCGGAGGCGAGCCCGGAGACCCCGACCGGGACGGAGCTCGACGTCGCGGACCCGTCGCCCAGCTCTCCAACGATATTGTGGCCCCAGCACTTGACCCCGCCCGCCGACGTGAGCGCGCACGTGTGCGTGAACCCCGCCGCGATCGCCGTGACCCCCGAGGAAAGCCCTGTGACCGAGACAGGGACCGAGCTCGCCGTGGTCGTGCCATTCCCGAGTGCGCCGTAGTCGTTGTCGCCCCAGCACTTGACCGCACCGGCCGCGGTCAGCGCGCACGTGTGGTTCAGGCTCGCGGCGATGGCGATCACCCCGGAGCTGAGCCCCGAGACGCCGACAGGAACGTTGCTCTGCGCCGTGGAGTTGTTGCCGAGCTGTCCCCTGTCGTTGAGACCCCAGCACTTGACCCCACCCCCGGTCGTGAGGGCGCAGTTGTGAGCACCGCCCACGGCGATCGCGGTGACGCCAGAAGCGAGCCCCGAGACCGCGACGGGAGCGAGGCTGGCGCTGGCTAGGTTGTCCCCGAGCTCGCCGAAGCTGCCGTGGCCCCAGCACTTCACTCCGCCCATCGTCGTCAGCGCGCAGCTGTGGCCTCCGCCCGCGCCGACGCTCGCGATCCCGGACGAGAGACCGGTCACCGCTACTGGGACGAGTCGCTTCGTGGTGCTGCCGTCTCCGACTTCACCGTAGGCGTTGCGTCCCCAGCACTGGACTGCGCCGTCGTCGGTGACGGCACATGTATGCGAGTACAGCGCCGAGATCTGAGCGAGCTTCGTGCACCCGCCGATCCAGCAGAACGTCGTTGCATCGCAGTCCACGGCCCCGACTGTGCAGCTCGTCTTGCAGACCGTCTGCGCGCACGTGAAGGGCGCGCACTTTTTCTCGGTGCCGACGCACTTGCCCATCGCATCGCACTTGCCTGCCGCAGTCTCGGTCCCCTCGCTGCACGTGCCCGGGCAATCGGCGTTCGGCGTCGCGGCGCACATGCCGTTCGCGATGCCCGTCTGGGCCGCCGCGCACGCCTCGCAAGGCCCTCCGCAGGCGCGATCGCAGCAGAACCCATCGGCGCAGAGGCCCGTCATGCAATCGAGGCCGTCCATGCAGGGCGCGCCTTGTGGCAACGGCGCCCCGCTCGTGGTGCCGCCATGGGTAGTCGATGGGGAAGACGAGGTACCTCCGGCGCCGCCCAACCCCGTCGCGCTCGGTACGGTGGTGCACCCGGCCAACGTGACGATCAGCAGCGCTCGCACACGGAGCGTCGATGTTGCGCCAACCCGTGCGATCGGGAAGCCGGAAGCATGCGCGACCCCGCGCTCGCGTGTCGCGCCGCACGCGGCGGCGACAGGCGAGTGGGCGCTCGGGCCCGCGAGGGCGTTCGATGCTGGCACAGGCTCGAAGCTACAACCCCTCGTACCGGCATGTCACCCGCATCACGACCCGTCTCGTGGTCGGAGCCAGTTCGGCTCGTCCTGTGTCGCAGAGCCGGCGGGCGGGTTCATCCTCGGGCGCCCGCCCGGTGCGTCCCGGCCTGACGCACTCCGCTCAGAGAAAGGCGGCGCGCGCGCGCTCGAGGTCGTCCGCGGGCCACGGCTCCTCCTCGATGGCGAACCGGCCGAAGTCGAACGGCGCCCCGGACGCCTCTTGGACGCGGCGGATCGTCTCGCGCTTGCCGATCTCGAGGAGCTCGAGCGCGCGGTGATGGCAAAAGGGCTGGTTGCCGCGCCGCCCGGAGAGGACGTGGCTCGTCCACGTGCATCCCGCGAGGCAGGCCTCCTTGTAATAGCAAGTCGCGCAGAACCCCCAGAGGTCCTCGGTCGTGCGGCCGCGCGTGAACCGGAGCGCGGGCGCGCGGCGCCAGATCTCCTCGAGCCGGTGCTCTCGAATGTTGCCGCCGGTGAAGTCCTCCGTGGGCAGGGACGGGCAGCCCTTGATGTCGCCGTTCGCTTCGACGCCCATCGTGATGGAGCCCGCGGTGCACGGCTCGGTGTGACCGCGCCACAGCTTGCCTCGGAAGAGCTCCTCGTAGGGCCCGAAGTAGCCGACGTTGTTCCCGGGCTCGAACCGGATCTTCGACTCGTCGCAGCGGGTCTTGAGCTTCGCGAGGCGAGGCATGATCTCGAGCAGATGCCACGGCTGGAGGAGGAGCTCCGCGTGATCTGCGGCGCGCCCCATTGCGACGGTGAACTGTGTCTGCCAGCCGTAGATCCCGTACTCGCGCACGACCTCGAGCACCTCCTCGATCTCGTCCCGACTCGCGGTGTTGATCTGGGTGTTCACCGCGCGCGGCAGGCCCACTTCGCGCAAATGTCCGAGCGCCGCGAGCGCCGCCTGGAAGCTGCCCTTCCGCCCGCGCAATCGGTCGTGCGTCGCCTCGAGCCCGTCGACGGACACGCCCACGCCCTTCACCCCCGCGTCCTTCGCGCGCTGCGCGATCTCGCGCGTGAAGCCCTTCCCGCCGGTGACGATGCTCGTGATGATCCCGTGGTCGGCCGAGCGCCGCGCGATGCGATCCCAGTCGTCGCGCAGGTAGACCTCACCGCCGATGAGGCTCACCTCGCGCACGCCGAGCGCCGCCATCTGGTCGACGAAGTCGAGCGCCTCCTCCGTCGAGAGCTCCTCGCTGCGCGCCTTGCCCGCGCGCGATCCGCAGTGGATGCACCCGAGATCGCACTTGAGCGTGATCTCCCAGACGACGTAGGCGGGCTTCGCGGCGCGATCCACGTCGCGCACGTCGTCGAGGAGCGGGAGGCGCGTGCGCTCTTCACGTCGGGCGAGGGGCAGGCGCCGGGTCATGGGCGCGGATGATGACTGACGGCCGACCGCCCTGCTAGCCTCTCGCCCCATGTTCGAACTCGAACCTTGCGCTCGCTGCCGTCGTCATGTCGCTCGCGGGACCGAGTGCCCGTTCTGCGCACGTCGCGGCGTCGTCTCGACCTCGGCCGTCATCGGCGCGGCGCTCGCCGCCGCGTCGCTCACGCTCGCGGCCTGCGGAGACGAGGCCACGAAGCCCGCGGACTCGGCGGCGCCCACGAACAAGCCGAGCTCGACCGCGGCCGGCTCCGCGTCGCAGAAGCCGCGCGCCACGCCCTCCGCGGCCCCGAGCGCCGCCCCGTCGGCGGCGCCGTCCGCGTCCGCGTCCGCGTCCCCCTCCGCGTCGGCGGCGCCGTCCGCGTCCGCCGCGCCGACCGTCGCGCCGACCACGCCTCCTGCCCCGACCATCGAGCGGCCCAAGCCGAAGTACGGCGTCACGCCGCCGCCGAGCTGAGCCCGATGATCCGCAAGTCCATCGCGGCCATCGTGGGGCTCGTGGCGGCGGCGCTCGTCGTCGTAGCGTGCGACGAACGGGACGCGCTCGAGCACTGCAAGGAGGTCTGCGCGGAGGGCGCGGGCTGCAACACGATCACGCCGGGCTGCGTCCAGCGCTGCGACGCGGATCACGCGCTCATCGCGGATTCGAGCTGCGACGGGCACGCGAACGCGCTCTATGACTGCTACCAGGGCGAGGGCGTCTGCACGCCCGACGTCGAGGTCCGATGCGCGACGGAGAAGCAGGCGCTCGCGGACTGCGAGGGCGCGTACTGCCTCGCGCACGCCGGCGCCGCCGGCTGTCCGAGCGCGAAGTAGGCGGGCGCGACGCTGACGTCGCGCCTACTTCGCGAGCGACTCGACGAGCTTCTTCGTCTCTGCGGTGGGCTCGAACGTGCCGTCCTTCTTCTGGAGGTAGACGAGGTCGAGCTTCTTCCCGGGAGGGAGCTTGCTGCCGAGGACCTGGGTCCCCTCCGCCCCGACCTCCGCGCACGCAGCCTCGAACGCGGGCGTCGTCGGGCCGCGCTGCGCGTTCACCGAGACGAGGACGTCGACGCGCCCGTCCCCGTTCGTGTCCTTCGTGGAGGTGCTCGCGATCTCTTGTGCGACGACCTCGACGCCAGCCTTCGCGGCGCGGCACCCCTCGCGCGTCGTGTCGGACGCGACGACGAGCGGGACCCACGCGTCGTCCCCCTTCTTGGTGAAGTCGGCGACGAACACGGTGTGCGTCACCTTCGCGTCGCGCGTGTCGACGCGGCCGCAGACGAGCCGATCGATCCCTCGATCGTCCTTCATCGTGGAGCAGGTGGACCCGAAGACGCCCGGTCGGTAGTCGGGCTTTCGGAGCTTCGTCTTCGGATCGAGCGGGTCGCGCCGATCGGGATCCTTGGGATCGGCGCGCTCCACGAGGAGCGCCCCGCAGTACGTCCCGGTGAGCGACTCGCAGCCCCGAAAGAGGAGCGCGCTCTCCGTCGCGTTCGACGCGGTGAACGCGCCGTCGAGCCGAGCGTCGAGCGTGTAGACGCGCTCCGCCTCGACGGGCATCGCGTCCTTGGACGGCGCGCAGAGCTCGAAGGGCGGCGCGCACGTGCACCCGACGACCTCCTCACCGTCCTTCGTCGCGACGCCGGGCGCGCAGACCGTCCTCAGCGTCTCGAGCATCACCCGGGCCTTCTGGGTCTCGAGGGGCTTCGCGGGCTTGCCGTGCTCCACGGGCCCGCCGAGCGGCGGCACCTCCGGCACCACGGGCGGCGGATAGACAGGCAGCTTGACCGATCCCGCGGTCGTGAGGGGCGTCGACAGCTCGGGGCTCGGCGGATCGGGGGGCGGAGGGGAGGGCGTCTTCGACGCCGCGCAGGCCGCCGCGCTCGCGGCGATCGAGAGACCCAAGAGCCGCGCGGCCCAGCGTGTTCCAACGTGCATGAAACGATTCCTCTCCGCTCTCGCCGTAGGTGCAGCGCTCGCCGTCCCCGCCGTGGGCTTCGCCGATCCCGTGGGTTCGTCGCCCGTCGCGACAACGGTCGAGGGCGACGATTCTTACGGGTACATCTTCAAAGACGATCTGCTCGACGGCAAAGGCCTCGACATGAACTCGGCGCTCATCACGGTCCGCGCCCGCGGCATCCGCGCGAAGCTGATCAAGCCGCGCGCGTCGTTCGTCCCCGAGCTCTACAAATCCGTCGAGAACCTCTGACGGCCTCGGGGCTCGGCGAGCCCCTGCTCGCGCGGATCGTGACGCCGGCCCGCGTCTCTCCGCGCGTCGACGAAGGCGCCGCGCGGCGCCTCACTCGAGCTTCATGAGCTCGTCGAGATCCTGCATGACGAGCGCGTGGAGGCCCTCGGCGAAGCGGCGCGGCTCGACCTCGACGGAGAGCGCGACGACGTCGGAGAGGTGACTCGGGATGGGCGCGCTCACGGGGTGATCGAGGCCGAGCACCTTCCCCATCTCGGTCGCGGTGAACGCGTCCCACGCGTCCATGAGCGTCGCGGACGCCGCGTCCGCGCTGTCGTGGAAATCACCGGCGATCGCGAGGGCGAAGCCGATGTTCTCGCGCGCCGTCGGTCGCAGGGCGGCGCCGACGCCCGTCGCGGCCTCGAGCAGCCCGTTCGCGGCTTTCTTCCAGTCGTCGTCGAACGGCCCGACCGCGAGCCCGATGCACGGCGCGTCCCCGAACCGCGCGCGAAGGCTCTTGAGCGGCTCGGCGTCGAGGGCGCGCGGCGTCTTCTTGAGCTTCTCCTGCGCATACAGCGTCGCGATGCGGACGGGGCCTTTCGCGACGTCCCCGCCCTCCTGGTAGGCGAGCACGTCCCCGCCGATGCGGGCGAACGCGTGGGGCGTCGCGCCGACGTCCCCGCTCACGCGCACGACGTCGGGTCGATCCTCCGCGCGTACGGGCTGCTTCGTGATCCTCTTCCGAAAGAGGCGCTCGCAGGCCTCCGCGTCGGATCCGTGCCGCGTGAGCTGCAGATCGGCGCCTCCGAGCGAGTCGTCGAAGCGCGCGACGACCGCCTCGGGAATGGCGCGGAGGTCGACGCCCACCTCGCGCTCGAACACGTCGAGGTTCTTCTCCGGCGCGAAGAGCGCGATCTCGGGGATGAGCCACGCGATCTGCGCGATCGTCCGCGGCTTCACGAGCACGATCCACGACAGGCCCGCCGCGGTCACGAGCCCCGCGAGGTCGTCCACCTTGAGCGGGGGGAGCTTCGGGGGAGCCGGGGCGGGCGGCGCGGCGCCGCACGCGACGCCGCCGAGCGCGGTCCCGCCGAGGACCGACGCTCCGATCGCGCGGAGCCCGAGCGCGACGACCTCGCGTCGGTGGATCATCCCCGTACGACGAGGAACGCGAACTTCCGATTCTTCGAGCCGACCCGGACGAGGTAACGGCCGGGCGTGAGCTTGAGCTTCTCGTCGGAGGCCTCGAGCTTCTTCTGATCGAGGTACACCGCGCCGCCCTTGATCATGCGCGCGCCCTCGGAGCTCGACGCGACGAGCTTCGCGACGGCGAGCGCCTTGCCGATCCAGATCTCGCCGCCGTCCGCGTCGATCGCGATCTCCTCGATGTCCCCGGGGAGGCCTCCCGCGGAGACGTCCCTCCGGCGCTTCAGCGCGTCCTCGGCGTCCTCGGCGGAGTGGAAGCGCGTGACGATCTCCTGCGCGAACTGCTCCTTCACGGCGACGATGTTCTTCTCGCCCGCGAGCACGGCGCTCTTCCAAGCCGCGATCTCGTCCGTCTTCATGGACGAGAGGAGCTCGAGGTAGCGCCAGATCACCTGGTCGTCGATCAGCATGATCTTCTGGAGCATGTCGAACGGCGTATCCGTCACAGCAATGTAGTTGCCCGAGCTCTTCGACATTTTCATTCCGACGATCTTCCCGTCCTCGACGCGCGAGTCGGTGCCCTCGAGGAGGGGAGTCGTCATCACGAGCTGGCCCTTCTTCCCGTACCGGGGCATGAGGTCCCGGCCCACGAGCAGGTTGAAGAGCTGGTCGGTGCCGCCGAGCTCCACGTCGGCGTCGAGCGCGACGGAGTCGTACCCCTGGAGGAGGGGGTACATGAACTCGTGGATGTGGATGGGCACCTGCCCCTGGAAGCGCTTCTTGAAATCGTCGCGCTCGAGCATGCGCGCGACGGTGTACTTCGCGGCGAGCTCGATCACGTCGCTCGGCTTCATCCCCTCGAGCCACTCCGAGTTGTAGCGGATGGTCGTTCGCTTCGGGTCGAGCACCTTGAACGCCTGGGTCGCGTAGGTCTCCGCGGCGGCGCGGACCTCCTCGCGCGTGAGGCGCGGGCGCGACTCGTTCTTGCCCGTCGGGTCGCCGACCATCGCGGTGAAGTCCCCGACGAGGAAGATGACCTCGTGCCCGAACTCCTGGAACTGACGCATCTTCTGCATCAGCACGGTGTGCCCGAGGTGGAGATCGGGGCGCGTGGGGTCGAAGCCCGCCTTGATCTTGAGGGGCCGACCCTCCTTCAGGCGAGCCTCGAGATCCGCGCGCGTATGAAAATCGACGACGCCGCGGCCGAGCTCGGCCAGCTGCGCTGCAATGCCCTCGGCCGACGTGTCCATTGGAGAGGCGCTCACGCGCGCCGCTGTACGATCACTTTTCGTCGTCGTCACGCTCGGCCGACGCGCCCGGTCTGCGCGCGTCGTTCTCGCTCCCGAGCGTCGGGAACGCGAGCCTGCCCGTGTTCACGAGATCCTTCAGCTCCTTTCCCACCTTGAACGTCGGCAGGCGCTTCGCGCGAACCTCGACGGGCTCGCCCGTCCGCGGGTTGCGTCCGCTGTACGACTTGTACTCGCGGACCGCGAAGCTCCCGAACCCTCGGATCTCGATGCCCTCGCCCCGGTCCAAGGCCTCGGTCATCGCCTCGAACACCGCGTTCACGACGAGCTCAGCCCTCGACTTGGTCAGCTCGCTACGCGCGGCAATGACGTCGATCAACTCGCTTTTGGTCATGGAACCCGCCCCTTGCCTGTGCGTCGCCGAACCCCTCGCGAACGCACGATTTCAGGGTCGCACGGTCGAATCGACGGGGTCAACCCCGCGCCCGACGACGAAGCCATCGAGCCCGAACGATGGGCACCCCGTCACGATCTCGAGCTCGACCGGGAGCTCGACAGGAAGCCCGCTCGAGGGGTCGAAGCGGGAGAGCGCGCGCGGCTCGAGATGCCGCAGCGGTGCGTCGCACTCGGGGAAATCCCAGGTGGCGACGACCTCCCCGCCCCGCGTGACGGTGAGCCGCCCGCCGCCGCGCACGATCGGCGTGATTTCAGCGTCGCCGAGGGCCCGTGGGAGCGCGAGGTCGATCGTCGCGACCGGCTCGGCGCGCGGGGGACAGCGGCCCGGGTCGACGCCGAGCTCCCGCCCGCTCGACGCGTCCGCGGCCTCGCGCGTGAACGACCATCCGCAGCGCTGCCGCACGGGCGGGTAGAGCGCCTCCGCCTCGATGGGCGCGTCCGCGCGCGGCGCATAGGGCACGAGCTCGGGGCCGTGGGCGCCGTCGATCGCGTACTCGTAGAGGAACGCGTCGCGCGCGCCGAGCGACGCGAGCGTGAGCCGGTCGATGGCGTCGCCTCGGAGCCGCGCGACGTCGTATGGCGCGCGACGGTCCGGGTCGAACGCCAGGTTGAACCCGTGATCCGTCCGCACGAACACGACGGGCCGGCGCGCCTCGGGGCCGCGCGCGGCGAGCTCGCGCCGGACGAACGCAGCGTCGAACATGGGGGCGCCGCCGTCCCGATCGCGGAGCAGCTCGTGCTCCTTCGCCCCGCGCGCGGCGAAGAGGAGGAGCGACGCCACGCCGAGGAGGAGCGGCGCGCGCGCGCGCCACCGATCGCGCGTCGAGTCGCCCGCGCCGGCGCGACGCGCCGCGAGCTCGACGAGCGCGGACGCGGCGAGCGCGATCGCCACGAGCTCGAGGGGCAGGACGTCCGCGTAGAAGCGCGCGCCCGCGCCCGGGTAGCTGCCGTCGAAGTAGAACGGCGCGTAGAGCGCGATCTGGAGGACGGGCCCGATCGCGAGGACCCGGAGCCCCGGCCGGGCCGCCGCGTAGGCGACGGACGCGAGCGTGAGCGGTCCGACCCAGAACGCGTTGAGCGCGTCGCCGGCGTGCACCCAGAGCCGGATCCCCGTCGTGTGCAGCGCAGAGAGGAAATCGTAACCGTGTTGCAGGTTGTGATCGACGTACGGACCGTGCTCGAGCCGGCAGCCGATGCCCGCGCCGAACCCGTAGCGGAAGCACCCGGGGGGGCCGTCGTTCGCCGCGTAGTAGAGATCCTGCGCGGAGCGCAGCCACGCGCCCGTCGCCGCGTGCTGGTGGAGGAGGAGCAGGAGAAGGCCCGGCGCTGCGGCGGCGAGCGCGAGCGCGGCGCCGAGCGCGAGCCTCCGCGGGGCGAGCTCGCGGCGCGCCACGGCGCGCCCGAGGACGAACGCGAGCGTCCCTGCGCAGGCGACGCCGCTCACCGGTCGCGTCGCGACGAGCAGGCCGAGGGAGAACCCGGAGAGGATCGCCGCGGGCCACGCGCGCGGGCCCGCACGCGTCGCCGAGAGCGCCCCGAGCACCGCGCTCGTGAAGCCGAGCGCGGCGAGGCCGTGCGACATGGCGTCCGCGGTGTGGTAGCGGAGCGTCGCGCTGAGCGCGGAGAGGACCGCGGCGGCGGTCTGGACCATGTCCGCGCGTGACGGGTCGAGCCCGACGTGATCCGCGAGGACGCGGGCGAGGCGCGCGATCGACAGGGTGAGGAGGCCCGCGAGCAGGGGGCCGATCGCGAGCGGCGCGCCGACCAGGAAGCCCAGGGCGAGGACCGCGGGGTAGCCCGGGGGGAAGATGACGGCGACGTGGTGCGCGGGGAGGGCTGCGAGCGTGTCGCGAACGAGGAAGCGGCCCGCGGTCGCGGCCTCCGGATCGGCGAGGGGCCAGGCGAGGTGACCCTCCGCGAGCGCGCGCGCCTCGAGCCAGTATGAGGTCGCGTCGATGATGCGCGGCCCGCCGCGCAGGTACACAGGGATGTAGAGCGCGGAGAGGGCAGTGGAGGCGACGGCGGTGGCCCACGTGACCGCGCGGGCGCTCGGTCGCGCGCGGAGCGCGAGCGCGGCGAGGAGGAGCGCTGCGGCGATGGCGAACCAGCGCGCGGGCTCGTTCATGCGCGCCGACTGTTCCAGAGATGCGGGGGAGCGGCAATCTCCGTAGGACTCACACAGGACGGACCCTCGAATGTCGAGTGGCTGGTCGCGTCCGGACCCACTCCTCTTCGACGGCGGTGGCGGGCACCGCGTCGTGGACAGAACCTCCGAGCCTCACTCGCCCATTCGCTCCTCGTTTCGATTCGAAGCGTGCGCATTTCCGCGGGGGACCGCGGCTGAATCGAGCGCCTTCGGCGCGCTGCTGAATTTGCGCCTTGCCGACAGGACCGCGGACTCGCTCTCGCTGCTTCGATCCGCGCCTCAACTCCGATGGATT
This sequence comes from Polyangiaceae bacterium, assembly GCA_046351395.1. GTDB lineage: Bacteria > Myxococcota_A > Polyangia > Polyangiales > Polyangiaceae > CAYYKK01. Next base: position 444 of record JAXLYP010000024.1, on the reverse strand, counting down.
GCTCCTCTCCCGACCGTGCTTTCCGGTTGCGCTCGATGCCCCAATCGTCAAGAATCGCGGCGGCTTCAGTGGAGGGGCTCCGGGGGTCCCCGCGGAAATATTCAGCGGAATTCGCGAGCGCGCCGAAGGCGCTCGATTCGGCCGCGGCTCCTCCGCGGAAATTCGCGGTCACCGACGCTATGCAAGAAGCTCCCCTCGGAGGGTCCCATGCCTGAGATCGGCGCGTCCACCAAGTTCACGTTCACCGTAAGTGGCCTGTCTTCGACGACGTGGGTCTCCCGATTCGAGGCGACCGAGGCGATGTCGGATCTCTTCCACGTCGAGCTCGCGTTGACGAGCGAGGACAAGGAGATCAGCTTCGCGGACGTCGTCGGAAAACCTGCGCTGCTGACGCTCGAGACGCACGGCGCCGAGCCCCGCCACATCCACGGCATCGTGAGCCGC
>JAXLYP010000023.1:0-181346 GCA_046351395.1 Polyangiaceae bacterium | reverse complement strand
CTAGAGCACCGACCGGTTTGAATCAGCGGTGGATTCGCGGGAGTTTGGGTGGGAGGCGCGCGCCCGAGGAGCGCGCACCGGAAGACTGCTGCTGACAATCTGAGGAGCACAGCGACGAGGCCGTGTGGATCGCACCTGAAATCGCGCGAATACTCGGTGATTCGAACCGGTCGGTGCTCTAGGGCTGCGAGTACACGGTGATGCGGAAGCCCGCGAGCATGGCGGGGCGGCGCTCCGAGTCGCTGAAGATGTAGTGAGCGCCGAGGTAGGGGCCCATCTTGAGCTGCCAGGCCTGGATCCCCTCGTAGAAGGCGCCTGCGAACAGGTACGAGCACATGCCGCCGTCGATGAGGGTCTTGTCGTTCTCGTCGACCGTCTTCGGAAAGCTGAGCCCGAAGTCGAACGTCGCCCCGAGGTCGCGGAACGCCTTCCCGAGAAGGAAGAGGGGATACACGTCCGCGTGGAAGCCGCCGAGGGGCGCGGGGCTCGTGCTGCCGTCGGCGAAGATGTTGCTGTAGCCGCCCGCGAAGCCGAAGTTGACCCAGTCGCCGAGGGCCCCGCCGATCCACAGCGTCCCCCCGGTGGCGAGGCCGATGCCGCTCTCGGTGTAGTACTCGGAGTACCCGATCTTCTTCGCGTCGTTCGGGAACCCGTTGGACGCGCCGAACCCGATGCCGACGCCCAGGCCCATCGCGAAGCCGCCGCGGCGCGTGGGCTTCGCGGTCTCCCAGGCGGGCGGCTTCGACGGATCGCTCGACTCCCCCTCGGCCGCCTCCGCTGGGGCCGCCTCGGGCGCGGGAGCCGGAGAAGCGTCGGGCGCGGGGGCCGGCGCGACCTCGGGGGTGGACGCGGTCTCCTCGGCGAACGCGGGGAGCGCGAGCGCCGCGAGCGAGGCGGGGACGAGGAGGACGAGCGCGCGCACGTTCACTCGGTGCGCTTGATGACGTGGAAGCCGAACGGCGTCTCGACCACCTCGCTGACCTGACCCACGTCCAGGTTGAACGCGGCCTCGGCGAAGCCGTGGACCATGTCCTTCTTCTGGAAGACGCCCAAATCCCCGTGCCGCTCGGACGCGCCGGGCTCGTCGCTGTAGACGGTCACCATCTCGTCGAAGTCCGCGCCCTTGCGGATCCGCGCGAGGCACTCGTCGGCGCGCTTGCGCGCCTCCTCCTTCGTGCGGTGCACCGTGTCGGGCTTTCGCTCCGACTTGTCGTGCATGATGAGGATGTGCTTCGCGCCGATGCTCCTCGGCTCGCGCGCGCGCTTCGCGGCCTCCTCCTTGAGGATCGCCTCCTCCTTCTTCACGCGCTCGGGGGCGGAGCCCGCGAGGCTCGCGTGCGTCCACGCGGGGCCGGTCGCGAGGGACGTGCACCCCGCGACCGAGAGGGCGATCACGCCGAGCGCTCCGGGGAGCAGCCGAGACCTATGCGTCCACAACACCGGTGCGAGGTTGCCTCGACCCTCCTCCCTCCGCAAGTCTTCGTGCCAGCGACGTGTCGTACTTTGCCCCGCTTCGCGACCGCGGCGGGTTCGCGGGGCGCCGATCGAGAGCCCGCCCCGGCGTCGCGAACGGTTCACAGGCGAGGGCATGTGAACTACCGTGACCGACCCCGTGCCGGAGCTCTTCCAGTTCACGTCGCAGTTCCAGCCGCAGGGTGACCAGCCGCGCGCCATCAAAGAGCTGTGCGAGGGCCTCGACCGCGGTCAGCCCTGCCAGACGCTCCTCGGCGTCACCGGGAGCGGCAAGACGTTCACCGCGGCGAAGGTGATCCAGCACGTCCAGCGGCCGACGCTCGTGCTCGCGCCGAACAAGACGCTCGCGGCGCAGCTCTACGGGGAGATGCGCGAGCTCTTCCCGTCGAACGCGGTCCACTACTTCGTCAGCTACTACGACTACTACCAGCCCGAGGCGTACGTCCCGACGAGCGACACGTACATCGAGAAAGACGCGATCATCAACGACGCGATCGATCGCATGCGCCACGCGGCGACGCACGCGCTCCTGTCGCGCCCGGACGTGATCATCGTCGCGAGCGTGTCGTGCATCTACGGCATCGGCTCCGCGGAGAGCTACTCGGGCCTGCTCATCGAGCTCGAGCAGGGCGTCGAGTTCCGGAGGGACGAGCTGCTCCGCCGGCTCGTCGACATCCAGTACGAGCGCAACGACGTCGACTTCCACCGCGGCACGTTCCGCGTCCGCGGGGACGTGGTGGAGATCTTCCCCGCGTACGAGGCCGAGCAGGCGATCCGCATCGAGTTCTTCGGGGACGAGGTGGAGAGCATCAAGGAGGTCGATCCGCTCCGCGGCAAGGTGCTCGGCTCCATCAAGCGCACGCAGATCTTCCCGGGCTCGCACTACGTGACCGAGCAGCAGCAGCTCCGCCGCGCGATCGGGAGCATCCGCGAGGAGCTCCGGGATCGCCTCGCGTACTACGACGAGAAGGGGCGGTTCCTCGAGAAGCAGCGCCTCGAGCAGCGGACGATGTACGACCTCGAGATGCTCGAGCAGATGGGGTTCGTGAACGGCATCGAGAACTACTCGCGCCACCTCTCGGGCCGGAAGACGGGCGAGCCGCCGCCCACGCTCATCGACTACTTCCCGAGCGACTTCCTCCTCATCATCGACGAGTCGCACCAGACCGTCCCGCAGCTCGGCGCGATGTACCGCGGCGATCGCGCCCGCAAGGAGACGCTCGTCGAGCACGGGTTCCGCCTGCCGAGCGCGCTCGACAACCGGCCCCTGAAGTTCGAGGAGTTCGAGAAGTACCTGAAGCGCGTGCTCTTCGTGAGCGCGACGCCCGGCGACTACGAGATCGAGCGGAGCGAGGGCGTCGTCGTCGAGCAGATCATCCGGCCCACGGGCCTCGTGGATCCCACGATCACGATGAAGCCCGTCGCGGGCCAGGTGGACGATCTGCTGAGCATGATCCGCGGCCGCGTCGCGCAGGGGGACCGCGTCCTCGTGACGACGCTCACCAAGCGCATGGCCGAGGATCTCACGGAGTACTACACGGAGCTCGGGATCAAGGTCCGCTACCTCCACAGCGACATCGACACCCTCGAGCGCATGGAGATCCTGCGCGACCTGCGGCGCGGCGAGTTCGACGTGCTCGTCGGCATCAACCTGCTGCGCGAGGGGTTGGATCTCCCCGAGGTGTCCCTCGTCGCGATCCTGGACGCGGACAAGGAGGGCTTCCTCCGGAGCCCGCGCTCCCTCATCCAAACGATCGGCCGCGCGGCCCGCAACCTGCGCGGCGAGGTCGTGATGTACGCGGACAAAATCACGCCCGCCATCGAGCGCGCGCGCGGCGAGACGGATCGGAGGCGCGAGAAGCAGCTCGCGTACAACGAGGCGCACGGGATCACCCCACAGACCGTCGTGAAGGCGATCCTCGACATGTCGCCGACCTCCGGCTCGCGGGACTACATGGGCGTCCCCTCGAAGCAGGGCGTGAAGGACATCGAGAAGCTCGGCGAGGTCGCGGGCGAGGACCTCGCGGACGTGATCGAGGCGCTGCGGCAGGAGATGTTCACCGCCGCCGAGTCGCTCGACTTCGAGAAGGCCGCGCGCATCCGCGATCAAATCAAGCGCCTGCGCGGCGACGAGGCCCCCACGACGATGCTCCCGAAGACCGCGAAGCCAGCGGCGCGCGGCGGCGGGATGCGCGGCGGGGGTATGCGAGGCGGCGGGATGCGCGGGGGCAGCCGCAAGCGCTAAATTGTAGACTGAGTCGCACGTCGCGGCTGCGCGGCGCTTTGGAAGGTCTCCCATGCTCCGATCCGCCTCCGTCCTGTTCTCCATCGGCGCGACGCTCGGCAGCGCGCTCGACGCGATCCACACCCACAGCGGCGCGACGACGTACCCGCGCCCCATCTTCTTGAAGATGGCGTGGTGGACGCCCGGGATCTTCGGGTTCGCCGGGCTCTCCACCGGGCTCGCGTACGCCGTGACCGAGCGGCTCACGGGCAAGTCGATCACGCGCGACGTGGGCCCCGCCGAGGCGGCCGCCGGGTTCGCGGCGTTCACCGGGCTCTACGCGATCACCGGGTTCCTCCCCGCCTCGAACGCGACGAAGCTGGCGATCGTCGGGGCCGGAGCCGCGGGCCTCTTGGCTGCGCTCGCGCCGACGCGCGAGGCCGCGGCGCTCGCGGCCACGACCGCCGTCGTCGGCCCCGCGGTGGAGGTGTTCCTCGTCTCGCGGGGCGCGTTCTCCCACGCGGGGAAGGACTTCCTCGGCATCCCGATGTGGCTGCCCGCGCTCTACGCGGCCGGATCCGTGGCGTTCGGCGTCGTGGGCAAGCTCATCGCGGCGGAGCTCGATCCGGCGCCCGCGCCGGCCGCCGAGCCCGCTACTTCTGCAGGATGACGACGACCAGAACCGCGGTCGCGACCACGAGGATCGCGGCCGCGACGCGGACCCAGAACAGGCCCTTCGGGGGTCCGGCCTCCGTCTTCGCGGCTTCGAGGTGCATGACCGCGAGCATCGCGATCCCGTTCATGCGCTTCTTCGCGTCCAGCACCTGCGTGGGGCTGAGCCGATAGGGCGAGTCCTCGGCGTTCGCGACGCTCTTGTAGAGGCCCGCGGCCTGACCGAGCTGATCCGAGGTCTGGGCGTACGAGATCAGCTTCCCGTGGAGGGCGTCGTCGTCCCAGTCCTCCAGCACCTTCTTCCAGAGACCTTCGAGCGTCGGATCCACGCGGACCTCGAGCTTAGCGCGAAGCGAGGGCGGCCGCGGCATCCGCCGCGAGCGCGAGGTGGCCGAGCCGCGTCGCGGCGGACTCGATCGACCGGAGCGCGTCCCGCGCCGCGTCCCCCTCGAGGAGGCGAGCGGCGAGAAGGCGCACCGCGAGCGCGTCCGCGGCGAACCCGCGCGCGTCGCACCGGGCCGCGATCGCGCCGAGCTTGTCCCTCGCCGCGGGAGTGTCCGCCGGCGCGTCGAGCCAGAGGAGGAGCGCCTGCGCCGCGGTCGCGGCGCGCCCGTGGCCGCTCGACTCCGCGGCCTCGAGCGCCGCGACGAGCGCGGCGTACGCGCGATCGAGGCGGCCCGCGTGGATCGAGCTCTCCGCGAGGGCGAGCTTGGCGTCCGCGCGGAGGCGCATCGCGCCGGCGGCGTCCGCGAGGTCGACGGCGATCATGCTCGTGCGGAGCGCGCGCGCCGGCTGACCGAGGAGGAGGTCCACGCGCGCGCGTCGGGCCTCGATCGCGGCCCGAACGCTCGGGGAGCCGTCCGCCCCGATGTCGAGCGCGAGCCCGAGCGCGGCCTCCGCGGCGCGCTCGTCGCGCGCGGCGCCGAAGATCTCCGCGGCGTCCGCGAGCACGACGGGGCTCTCGATCTCGCGGAGCGGGTGGGTGGACGAGAGATCGAAGAGCGCGGACGCAGCGTCGCGCCCGCGTCCGATCTCCCCGGTGGAGAGGGCGAGCTCCATCTCGGTCGCGAGCACGCGCGCGCGCAGGCGCACGTCCACGGCCAGGTTCGACGCCTGATCGAGCGCGACGCGCGCCTCGGGGACGGCCGCGAGCTGCACGCCGAGGCGCGCGGCCTCGAGGCGAACGACGACGCGCTCGGGGAGCGCCCCGTCCCGATCGATGCGCTCGAACGCGTCGCGGGCGAGGTCCAGCCAACCCTCGGACGCGCCCGCCTGATCCGCGGCGGACGCGAGCATTCCGACGAGGCGCGGAACGTCCGCGAGGAGCGCGGGATCGAGCGGCTCGCGGATCGGGGGCAGGAGCCGGAGCGCCTGCGCGGCGGCGCGCGCGCGATCCGCGGGCCGCGTGAAGGCGTGCGCCGCGTGGACGAACGAGCTCAGCGCGCCCCGTCCGTCCCCCGCCTCGAAGCGGTGGACCCCCACGCGCTCCGCGCGTCGAGCCGCGGTCTTCGGAGAGGGCGGGCTCGCGGCGATCGCCTTCTCGGCGGCGGCGTGGAGCGCGCGCCGCGCCTCCTTCGGGACGGTGTCGAGCGCGACCTGCCGAACGAGGGGGCGGAGCGAGCGCGAGCCGGTGTCCGCGTCCGCCGGCCCGAGGAGCGATCCGTCGAGCGAGCCGAGGTCGCGGGGAGCGTGGCCGAGGAGCTCCATCATCGCGGAGACCTCCTCCGCGGACGCCTCGTCCCCCGCGATCGCGCTCGCGCGGAGGAGCGTGAGATCCTCGGGGCCGAGTCGATCGAGGCGCGCCTCGACGAGCGCGCGGAGGGTCCGCGGCGGATCCAGCGCGCCCGCGTGGAGGACCGCGACGCCGTCCCGCACGACCACCACCGCCTGATCCATCCAGTCGCGCACGGTCTCCGTCAGGAAGAGCGGGGTGCGCTCCGCGACCTCGCCGAGGCGCTCGAGCAGCTCGGGCACGAGCAGGCGCGCGCCGAGGAGCGAGGCGGCGAGGTCGGTCGCCTCGTCCTCCGAGAGCGGGCCCAGCCGGAGCTCTTCATCGACGAGGGGGCGCAGCTCGGCGTCGAGCTCGCGCGCGACGATCACGAAGAGCGCGCCGGTCCCGGCGCCCTCCGCGCCCCGCCGCGCGCGCGCGAGGGGCTCAGCGACGCCCTGGAACGCCTCGATCACGACGAGGTCGAGCGCCTCCCACGGGCCGTCGCGCGAGGTGAGGAACCGCGTCCGCGTGGATGGAAGAGAGAGCAGGATGCGCCGCTCGAGCTCGAGGGCGAGGCGCGTCTTGCCGACCCCGGCCTCTCCCGTGAGGGCGACGACCGTCGCTCGGCCTCCCTGCGCCTCCTCCCAGCGCGCGCCGAGGCGCGCGAGCTCCGCGCGACGACCCACGAACCGCGACGTCGCGAGCGGTCGGGGCCGCTCATGGGTGACGAACGCGCGCCCGCTCTCCGACCCGAACGCGAACGCTTCACCCGCCGCGCGCACGACCTCGGGCGGCACGAGCACCCGGCCCGAGGACGACGCCGCGAGCGCCGCTGCGCGCGCGAATCGAGCCGAGGCCCCGGCGTCCTCGACGACGGCGCCGCGCTCGTCCACGAGCGCGCGGCCGAGATCGACCGCCGCGCCGACGGCCGTGTCCCGCGCGGTGATCGCGAGCGCGGCGCGGAGCGCGTCCCTCACGTCCCGGCCCTCGTCCGAGGCGAGCCCGAACACGGCGCGGAGCTCCGCGCCGTCCGCCGCCGTGACGCGCCCTCCGCTCGCTTCGATCGAAGCTCGCACCTCCGCCGCGCTCGCCGCCGCGCCGAGGCGGCTCACCACGAGCAGCGCGACCTCGCGCGTCCGCGCCTGTCGTGGACCCTCCGCGCGGGCGACTTCCGCGGTGATCTCGCCGCTCGGCGAGGGCTCCACGGGCGCGTCCAGCGCGCTCTCGATACCGCTCGCGACCGCCGCGAGGGCGTGTCGCGCTGCAGCCGCGCGACGAGCTTCGCGAGCTCGTTCGCGGACGCGCCCAGACCTCCGCGCGCGTAGGCCCAGGCGAGGATCGTCTCGTGGAACGCGCCCGCGGTGGGGCGCGCATCCTCGGGCCCGGCGAGCGCCTCCGCGGGCTCGAACGCGGGCCCGCCCTTCGTGAGCTCTCGGAGGATCGCGCCGAGCGCGAAGACGTCCGCGGCCTTCGTCGCCTCTCCGCCGGCGAGCCTCTCCGGGGATCGAAACGGGCGCGCGCGCAGCTCGTCCGGCGCGAACCCCGCGTCCTCGCGCGCGCGGTGGACGCCGAAGTCGGAGATCTTCACCGCGCCGTCGCGCGAGACGAGCACGTTCGTGAGCGACAGTCCGCCGTGCACGACCGCGCCGCCGCGCCGCCGATGCGCGTAGTCGAGGCCCTTCGCGACCTCCGCGCCGATGAACGCGACGAGGGGCGCGGGCAGCACCACACCCGCCGCTCGGGAGAGCTCGAGGAGGCGCGCGAGATCCACGCCGTCGACGTATTCGGTGACGAGGCGATAGCCCGACGCGTCCCTCGCGACGTCCATGAGCAGCACCACGTTCGCGTGCGAGAGCGCGCTCGCGCGCTGCGCCTCCGCCACGAACGCGTCCACGAACCGCGGGATCGCCGCGAGCGCGGGGTGCACGCGCTTCTCGACGACCGTCTTTTCGAAGCCCTCGGCGCCGAAGCTCGTCGCCACGAACGTCTCGGTGACGGCTCCGCTCCCCAGCCGCTCGCCCCGCAACGAGGTCATCTCGATCGCGCGCCCGGGAGGGGGGTGTCAAACCGAAGAGACGAAGAGGTCGCCGACGAGAGGCGTCGCGGACGTTCTCCTTGGCGGCCTCGGCGTCTTGGCGGCTCGATTCCTCCGCTTCGGACGTGGGACACTCGCCACCTAGCCTTCGCCGGTGCCGTACATCGACTCGGCGATCCGGAACGCGGCCGCTTCGAGCCGCGTGTACGCGTCGCGGAGCGACGTGAGATCGCCGCCGCCCTCGAGGAGGGCCTTCAGGGTGACCGTGTCCTTCTTCACCTCCGCGTGGAGCGCCGGATCGAGCAGATCCGCGTAGCCCTCGAGCGCCTGCTCCGTGGTGTAGACGAGCGTCTCGGCTTGGTTCCGGAGCTGCGCGAGATCGCGCCGGAGTTGGTCGGTCTCCTTGAACCGCTCGCCCTCGCGCAGCAGCCGGTCGACCTCCTCTTGCGAGAGGCCGCTCGTCGGCGTGACGCGGATCTCCTGCACGCGCCCGGTGCCCAAATCGCGGGCCTCGACACGCACGATGCCGTTCTCGTCGATCCGGAAAGTGACCTGGATCTTCGGGACGCCGCGCGGCGCCGGCGGGATGCCCGTGAGCTCGAACCGCGCGAGGCTGCGGCAGTCGGCGGCCATCTCGCGCTCGCCTTGGATGACGTGGATCGGCACGAAGTTCTGGTTGTCGACGCTCGTCGTGAAGATCTCGCTCCGCTCCGTCGGCACCGTCGTGTTGCGCGTGATGAGCTTCGTCGCGACGCCGCCGCCCGTCTCGACGCCGATGGAGAGGGGCGTCACGTCGAGGAGGAGGACCTCGTCGACCTGGCCGGTGAGCGCGGCGCCCTGCAGCGCGGCCCCGACGGCGACGACCTCGTCCGGGTTGACCTCCTTGCTCGCCTCGCGGCCGAAGAAGTTCTTCACCGCCGCCTGCACCGCGGGCATGCGCGTCATGCCGCCGACGAGGACGACCGTGTTGATGTGCTCGACGCCGAGCTTCGCGTCCGCGAGCGTGGCGCGGCACGCGTCGATCGTGCGATCGATGAGCTCCGCGACGAGGAGCTCGAGCTCGTTGCGCTTCATGTTGCGCTCGAGGTGGAGCGGGCCGCCCGTGGACGACACGGCGATGAACGGCACGTTGATGGCCGTCTCGAGGGAGCTCGAGAGCTCGTGCTTCGCCTTCTCCGCGGCCTCCTTCAGGCGTTGGAGCGCCATGCGGTCCTTGCGCAGATCCGTCCCGTATTCGAGGGCGAACTCGTCCGCGAGCATGTCGATGATGCGCTGATCGAAGTCCTCGCCGCCGAGGTGCGTGTCACCACCGGTGGCCTTCACGCTGAACACGCCGCCCGCGATCTGGAGGATCGAGATATCGAACGTGCCGCCGCCGAGGTCGTAGACCGCGATCATCTCGGCGTCGCGCTTGTCGAGGCCGTACGCGAGCGCGGCGGCCGTCGGCTCGTTGATGATGCGGCGGACGTCCAGACCGGCGATGCGCCCCGCGTCCTTCGTGGACTGGCGCTGAGCGTCGTCGAAGTAGGCGGGGACCGTGATGACGGCCTCGGTGACGGGCTCGCCGAGGTAGTTCTCGGCGATCTCCTTCATCTGCTGGAGCACGACGGCGGAGATCTCGGGCGGGGACATCGCGCGGCCGCGGATGTCGACCCAGGCGTCCCCGTTCGGGGCCTCCACGATGCGGTAGGGCGCGAGCTCGACCTGCTTGCGCACCTCGCTCGCGGTGTACTTCCGGCCCATCAGCCGCTTGATCGCGTAGACCGTGTGCTCCGGGTTCGTCACGGATTGGCGGCGCGCGACCTGCCCGACGAGGCGCTCACCCGTCGCGGGGAAGCCGACGACCGAGGGCGTCGTCCGCGCGCCCTCGGCGTTGGGGACGACCTTCACGTCGTGCACGGATGCAGCGGAGACACCCTCCAACACGGACACGCAGGAGTTCGTCGTGCCGAGGTCGATGCCGATGACTTTTCCCATAGGTGCTCTAGTTCCAGTGAACGAAGCGCGCGACCCCGAGGCTCACGAACACTGCCCCGCGGCTGTTGTACCGAAGTTTGCGCCTGTGAGGGCCTCAAAGCCTCGCCAACGGCGATTGTACGGCCGATGGTGAAGGTGCGACCGACGGAAGCTCAGGCGGAGGGCTCCTCGGGTTTCGTCTCTTCGGCGGCCGGAGCCGCGGCGGCCTCCGCCTCCTTCGCCGCGGGGCCCTTGGACACCGCGACGAGCGCGGCCCGGACGAGGTGCTCGTTCAGCATGTACCCGGCCTGGACCTCCGCCGCGATCACGCCCGCGGGGTGCTCCGTGGACTCGATGTGCTGGATGGCCTCGTGGAGCGCGGGATCGAAGGGCTGACCCACGGTGGGGATGCGCTTGATGCCGATCCGCTCGAGCGTGGACGTGAACTGCCGGCCCACCATGCGGAGGCCGTCCGCGACGGACTTCACGTCCGGCGCCGTCTCCGCGCTCGCGGTCGCGCGCTCGAGGTTGTCGAACACGGGCAGGAGCTCCTTCAGGGTGAGCTCCTTGCCGCGGCGCTGCGCGTCCTCCTGCTCGCGCCGGGCGCGCTTCCGGTAGTTGTCGAAATCCGCGGCGGTGCGGAGCAGCTGCTCGCGGTACTTCTGGGCCTCCGCCTTCGCGACCTCGAGCGGATCGGGCGGGGGCGGCGCGTCGGCGGGCGGGGCGGCGTCCGCGCTCTCGGCCGCGGGGGGAGGTGGCTTGCTCGCGGTCCCGTTGGCGGTGGATGCCCCGGTCTCCGAAGGAGATTCCGTCTTCGTGTCAGCCTCGCTCATGGTGTCCGCGAACTATAACCGCGGGCAAGCCGTAGGGGAACCGGCCACCCCGCTTGCCCTGCGCCGAGCGGATTGGTACGAGCGCCGCATGGCAGCACATGAGCCGGCAAGCTCGACGGGGCTCGACGCCGTCCACGCCGACGAGCGCGGTGATCTCGACCAGGACGCGCTCGTCGCGCTGGGGAAGCAGCGCATCCTCGGCAACTACAAGCAGGCGCCGGTCGTGTTCGTCTCGGGGTCGGGCTCGCGCCTCACGGACAAGGCGGGGACCACGTACCTCGACTTCACGGGCGGCGTCGCCGTGAACGTCCTCGGCCACGCGCACCCGCGGCTCGCGCAGGCGATCGCGGATCAGGCGCGCCGCGTGATGCACGTCTCGAACTATTTCTACAACGAGGAGAACGTCCTCCTCGCGGACGAGCTCTGCGCGCTCACGGGGTTCGACAAAGCGTTCTTCTGCAACTCCGGCGCGGAGGCGAACGAGGCGCTCTTCAAGCTCGCGCGCCGGCATTTCTCGGCGAACGGCAAGCCGGAGAAGTTCCGGTTCATCGCGTTCGAGAAGTCGTTCCACGGCCGCACGATGGCGACCGTGACCCTCACGGGGCAGAAGGCGTACTCGGAGGGGTTCGGGCCTCGGATCGAGGGGATCACGCACGTCCCGTACGGCGATCTCGACGCGGTGGCGAAGGCCATGGGGCCGGACGTCTGCGGCATCTTCGTCGAGCCGGTGCAGGGCGAGGGCGGCGTGCTGCCCGCGCCGCCGGGGTTCCTCGCGGGGCTCCGGAAGCTGTGCGACGAGCACGGCGCGCTCCTCCTCATCGACGAGATCCAGACGGGCATCGGGCGAACGGGGGCGTTCCTCGGCTCGACCGTGGACGGCGTGAGGGCGGACGCGATCAGCCTCGCGAAGGGCCTCGCGGGGGGGTTCCCGATCGGCGTCACGCTCGTGAGCGAGGCGCTCGCGAACGCGCTGCCGCCGGGGACGCACGGCTCCACGTTCGGGGGCAACCCGCTCGCGTGCGCCGCGGCGCGCGCGGTCCTCGCGGCCGTGCGGGACGAGCACCTCGTCGAAGCGGCGGCGCAGAAGGGCGCCCTGCTCGGGGATTTCCTCGCGGCGCTGGCGAACAAGTACGCGTCGATTTGCGACGGTGAGCGGGGGCGCGGGCTCCTCCGCGGCATCCTCCTCAAGCCGCACGTCGACGCGCGCAGCGCCCTCCAGACGTGCCGAGAGAAGGGCGTGCTGCTCACGATCGCGGGCGCGCAGGTGCTCCGGTTCACGCCGGCGCTCACCGTGAGCGTGGACGAGATCGAGGAGTGCGCGCGCAAGGTCGGCGAGGCCCTCGCGATCGTCGAGGCGCGGACCGGGCCACCGAAGAAGGAGTAGCGGGCGCTTGCGGTCGCAGGGCCCCGTCGCGGATCCCATCCCGTGCTCGGGGTGCGGGCGCCTCCTGGATCCGCTCCGGGCGGGCCACGTTGCGATCTTCGACGAGCGCTTCCACTACTTCTGCTCGCGCTCGCGGTGCCGCGCGGACTACCTCGCGCCGTGGGAGACGACGCCGACCCCGAAGCGCGAGGGCGTCAAAGAGCGCGAGGGGGCGTCCCGCTCGTCGAGCCCGCGCGCCCCGCGGGCGACGGCGGAGAGCCCGATCCCGGGGGAGGGGCGAGCGAAGAAGATCACGAAGCGGGCGGCGGACGTCGTCCGCACGGTGACGAACGCGCTCGCGCCCGTGGTCCCGGAGGACGTGCTGCCGGAGCTCCCTCCCGTGGAGGAGGAGCGCGGGTTCGTCGAGCCGATCGCGCACCCCGTCCTCACGGACGTGCACCGCCACTCCGTGCCCGAGCCGCGGGAGTTCGGCGCGCTCCTGCTGCTCATCGCGATCATCGCGGGCGCGCTCGCGGTGCTCCTCGCGCTCGCGGGAGGGGGGCGCCTCATCCTCATCGCGCGCGCCATGCTCGCCGCGGTCGGCGCGGGCATGCTCGTCGCGCGCGCGCTGACGACGACGCGGGACGCGGCGGATCCGCACCCCGCGGCGACGCTCGCGGGCGTGGTGCTCTCCACCGCGGCGAGCGCGTGGGCGGTGCTGCGCTCGGACCCGGCGACGGGGAGCGAGGGCGCGTCGCTCGCGGGCACGGTCGTCACCGTGTCGGCGATCAGCGCGTGGCTCCTCGAGAGCGCGCGATCGTACGTGCACGCGGAGCGAGCCTGGGTGGAGAGCGCGCTCGCGATCCCGGGGCGCGTCGAGGAGCCGGAGAAGGGCGCGCGGAACGAGGTGATGGACGTGCGCCCGGGCGAGAGCGTCGTCGTCGAACCCGAGGAGGACGCCCGTCGATCTGACCGTCACCGGTGGGGACGTGGACGTCCTCCCGTGGCTCGGCGCGGCGTCCACGTCGCGCCGGCGCAAGGGGACAGCATCGTCGCGGGCGCGCACGTCGTGCGCGGGCGGCTGCGCGGCACCGCGACGTGGACGGGGCTCGATCGCGCGTACGCGCGTGTGCTCCTCGACCCTCGCCGGCGCGTGGACGCGCTCGCGCCGGTCGCGCGATCCGCGCGCGCGCGAGCGAGCGGTGGGCGCCGATCGCGGCGATCGGAGCGGCGGGCGTGATCTTCGCGCTCCACCGGTCGTGGCTCCAGGCCGGATGGTGCTCGCCGCGGTGCAAGCGGGCCTCGGCAGCGCGGTGATCGGCGGGCTCTCGGCGATCCACGTGGCGCGCGGCGTGCTCGACGCGCTCCGTCGCGGATCACGTACAAGAGCGCGGACGCGTGGGATCGCGCGGCGCGGGTCCAGATCGCGGTGTTCTCGGCGCGCGGCACGCTCCTCCTCGGCGAGCCCGAGGTCGCCGAGATCGAGCCGTTCGCGCAGAACCTCGCGGCGGACGAGCTGCTCGCGCTCGCGGCGGGCGGCGAGCGGTCGGAGTCGCACCTGGTGGCGCACGCGATCCTGCGCGCCGCGAAGAGCCGGGGATCCGCCCGGATGGAGGCGAAACCCGAACGGCTACCTGGGCCTCGGCGTCGTCGCGGTGACGTCGAGCGGGGAGGAGCTCGCGGTGGGCAACCGCGCGATGATGCGCCACCGCATCTCCGTCGCGACGGCGGAGCCCCGGATCGCGGAGCTCGAGGCGCTCGGGCGGAGCGTGATCCTCGTGGCGGCGCTGAGCGGGAGGCTCGCGGGGATCATCGCGCTGCAGGACGGCATCCGCCCGGGCGCGCGCGCGGCCGTGCAGCACCTGCTCGACGCGCAGGTGGAGCCTCCGTGTTGATGAGCGGCGACTCGCGCGACACGTGCGAGGCGATCAGTCGGTCGCTCGACATCGAGCACATCCGCCCCGAGGTGCTGCCGAGCGAGCGGGCCGAGGAGATCGAGCGGCTCGAGGAGGGTGGTAGCAGCGTCGCGGTGCTCGGACACGGCGGCATCGACGACGAGGCGCTCCGCGCCGCCGACGTCGCGATCGGCCTCGGCTCGGCAGGCAGCGCGTCGGGCGAGTTCGAGGTGGCGCTCGCCTCCGACGACGTGCGGGACGCGGCGCTCTCGATCGCCTCGCGCGCCGCGCCCGGGGCGAGGCGCGGCTCGCGTTCGCGCTCGCGGCGCTGCCTGCGGTCCTCGGGATCGCGGTGGTCTCACTGGGGGTCTTGCCCGCGGTGTTCGTGCCGGTGGCGTCGCTCGTCGGCGGAGCGATGGGCGTGTTGCATGGGAAGACGCTCGACCGGATGCGCAACCCGGTCGCGCCTGCTCTCCCAGGCTGACGAGAGGGGAACCGCCAGGGCGCCAGGAGACGCCAAGAGAGCCGAGATCAGCGATCTCGCGCTTCTGCTCTCTTGGGTTGCGAGGCCGGTAGCCGTGCTTCACGGGCCGCAAGAGACGGCGCTGCTGGCCTCGGCTTGCCAGGGCTGCGCCCGATCGCACACCGACAAAGGCGTGGCCGACCGTCCCGCCGAGCCGCCCAAGCAACATTCCTGAATGCCGTCACCAAGCGATCCTATTGTGGTCCGACGGACGTGCCTCCCCACGCGCGCAGCGGGCGCGACACGGGGCGCTCCGAGACTCCGCTCACCGGTTCTCGAGCCCGCGAGCACGCGTATGGGGGCGGCCGCGCGCCAGCGCGGCCGGGTGGGGGCCACCCCAATGCCGTCACCAAGCGATCCTATTGTGGGGTCCGACGGACGTGCCTCCCCACGCGCGCGCAGCGGGCGCGACACGGGGCGCTCCGAGACTCCGCTCACCGGTTCTCGAGCCCGCGAGCACGCGTAGGGGGAGGCGGCCGCGCGCCAGCGCGGCCGGCGGGGGCCACCCCAATGCCGTCACCAAGCGATCCTATTGTGGGGTCCGACGGACGTGCCTCCCCCACGCGCGCGCAGCGGGCGCGACACGGCGGCGCTTCGAGACTCCGTTCACGGTTCTCGCGCCCGTGGGTCGGGTCGCCCCCGGGGATCGCTCCCCGGGGGCTCCTACAGATCCGGACGTGCGGAGTTACCGCATCCGGCTCCTCAGGTTGGGGATTCGCGGAGTGCCACCTGGTTCGGCTCGACGAGCGGGTACCGCTCGAGGAGTCGCACCATGGTAGGCCAGTTGAGCTTCGCCTTCTGGGATCGGCGCGAGAGCCAGCGGCGCCATATCTGGCGCGTTCGGTTCCACACTTCCCAGAGCCTCCCGATGTTCCCCTGCCGACCGAAGTAGGCATAGTGTCCTCGGAGTTTCTGGTTCAGGCGCGCTGCTGAGCGTCAACGGATGATGTCGGCATCCGACAGCACTCAGTGATGTTCTTCAGCGTGCGCCGAAAGCGGCTCTTCGATGTCCGTGCTCTCACGACCCACTTACCGGCCAGGCTCTTCTCCCAGAGGATCGAAGCCGAGGAAGTCGAAGGTCCCGGGCTTGTCGGGCCGGAATCCTCGGCGACGTTGGCGTACCAGCGAAGGCCGATCTGGGCGCTCGAAGGCGACCATCTTCGTCTTCTCGGGATGCAGCGCGAACCCGAACCGGCCGAATCGCTTCGGCAGGACCTCGAGCACGCGCCTCGCGTCTTCCTCGTTCGAGACACCATCACGGCGTCGTCCGCGTATCGCACGAGCGTGCCGCGCTGACGAAGCCGCGGACGGACGTCGCGCTCGAACCACAGGTCGAGCACGTCGTGCAGCAGGATGTTCGCCAGTATCGGCGAGACCACCTCGCCCTGCGGAGTCCCGGAGGTCGGTCGCGTGACCGCGCCGTCCTCCATGACCCCCGCCGCCAACCACTTCGAAACCAGACGAAGTACAACTCCGTCCCGCACTCGCTGACGCAGGACTTCCTTCAGGACCTTCCGATCGACACTGTCGAAGAACTTCCAAATGTCGATCCCGACAACCCACCCTCCCGCGCCTACGACCGCTGCCGTCCGCATCGTCTCGAGCGCATCACGCGCCGAGCGCTGTGGGCGGAAGCCGTACGAGCAGTCCATGAAGTCCTGTTCGTAGACGGCTTCGAGCAGCATCGTGATGGCCTGTTGCAGTACCTTGTCCTCGAACGTCGGGATGCCGAGCGGCCGCATCTCCTTCCCATCCTTCGGGATGTATGCGCCGCACCGGTGGCGCTCGGTACGTCCCCGACTTCGCGCGGTCGAGCAGCGACCGGAGGTTCCCCTCCAGATCGGCCGCGTACTCCGCAGCGCTCTGCCTGTCGACGCCGAGTGCCCCGTTCTTTCGAGTGCGCCGGTACGCCTCGCGCAACCAGTCGACGTCGACGTAGTGCGCGAGTGTGGTGATGGCCTTGCCGGGGTTCTCCCGCGCCATTCTCGCTATCCGATCGAGTTTCGTGGAGATGCTGTTCGAGCTCGCTGTCCCGCTCATCTGATCCCTCGACCGGTTCCACAACCTGGTGCCGCCCTTTGCTCGACCGGGTCTCTCGAGTCGATTCCCCGGCTTCTCCGCTCATACTGCGGCACTCCGACTTCCCGCCCGCCACGCGAGGCTTTCTTGCGCTCGCCTGCGCTTCCTGCTTGCAGCTTCGCTGCAGGAGCCGACGGATCTCTCCTGTTCCCTGGTGTCCCCTTCGCTGCGTGCCTTGCTCTACGACCGCGGCGAGACCGCAGGAGCGAACGCCGCCGGGCTGACCGCCCTGAGTTTGCTCTCCTGCGATGCTGCCTTCCGGGGCGTACTGACCCGTCGGCTCTCGCGACTTCAAAATTTTCGCGGCCCAATCACACGACCCGCTCGCTCGCTGTCTACGCTTCACCCGCACGATCGCTCGGACAGGCGCAAGACTTGCTTCCGACTTTCGGCGCCAATTGTTCGGACGGGACTCCAACCCGCTGGGACACATCACCTGGTTTCCGCTTGTTCTGGTCTACATGGCTTCCTCCAGGTCACGGTTTTCAGGACGCACAGCACGCGTAAGGGGGAGGCGGCCGCGCGCCAGCGCGGCCGGGTGGGGGCCACGCTCTTCTCAGCGACGATCGCCTACGAGGAGGAGGAAGCGTTTGCGGAGGTCGGAGTCACCCCGATCTGGCGGTACGATGCGCTTGGCCGCGTGACCCAGCTCGACCTCCCCAACGGCTCGTTCCGCCGCACGGAGTGGACTCCGTGGTTGACGCGTGCGTTCGACGAGAACGACACCGTGGACGAGCTTGGGAACGCGTGGAAGGCCGCGAGAGTCTCCGCGGGCGGCGCGGAACAACGCGCGTACGAGGTGACCCACCCTCACGCCGCCACCCCCACGGTGAGCCACTACGATCCGCTGGGCCGAGCGTTCCTGGTCCAGGCCCACGACGGCTTCACCGTTCCCGAGGAAGAGGAAGAGGAAGAGCCCGAGGCGATTCTCTTCGAGACGCGCGTCGCGTTCGACATCGAAAGCCAGGTGCTTGGCGTGACGGACGCGCTCGAGCGTCTGTCAGACGAACGTCTACAGCATGGGCGGCCAAGTGCTGTCCGATACCAACAACGACAAGGGCAACCGGAAGCGCGTCGGGACTGTGGACGGTGCGCTGCTCCGACGATGGGATGATCGGAACCAGATCTTCCGCGCCGAATACGACGATCTCCGCAGGCTCACGCACCTGTGGGTCACGGTCGACGATCTCGAGGACGAGGAGGACACGCCGGTGACGACGCTTCTCGAGCGCCGCTACTACGGCGAGTCCATCGCGGCCCCGGAGGACACGAACGTTCGCGGCCGCCTCGTCCACGCGTACGACGGCGCGGGTCTCGTGATCAGCGACGACTTCGACTTCAAGGGGAACCCGCTCAGCACGGCTCGCCGCCTCTTCGATCGCAGCGGGGGAGATCAGGTCCCGGACTGGATCTCCGTCGACGAAGTGACCGATCCCCTCGCCGCGGCGACGACGGCGCCGATCGAGGCGGAGACGTTCACTGCGAGCGCGGAGTTCGACGCGCTGAACCGCGTCACCACGGCGACCGCTCCGAACGGGGCGGAGACGGTCTACGAGTACGATCTCGGCGGAGCGCTCTTCAGCGCCACGGTCGACACGGTCGCGATCGTCGAAGAGATCCACTACGACGCCCACGGGCGCCGCGAGACGATCCAGTGCGGGAACGGCGTCGAGACGGCGTACGAGTACGATCCGTTGACGTTCCGGCTCGCCCGCCTGGTGTCCACGAGAGCGAGCGATTCAGCCAAATTGCAGGATCTGCGTTACACGCTCGACCCGGTCGGAAACGTTCTCTCAATGGCGGACGACGTGACGCCGGCGGTGTACTTCGACGACAACTACGTCGATGCCTCCACCGAGTACCGCTACGACCCGCTCTACAGGCTCGTGGAGGCGAGCGGCCGGGAGCACGGCTCGAACGCCGTGCCGATCCAGTCGGACGACGGCCGCTTCATCACGTCGCTGCCAGATCCGAACGATCCACAGGCGCTGCGCCGGTACACGGAGGAATACGACTACGACGGGGTCAGCAACATCGTCGAGATGCGCCACACGATGGTGGGCAACACCCTCGGCAACTGGACCCGAACCTACAGCTACACGAGCGGCACGAATCGCCTCGCATCCACGACCGCGAACTCGGATCCGTCGATCACGTACTCGCACGACGACCACGGGAACGTCGTCGCGTGGCCGCACTTGCCCACGGTGGAGTTCACCCCGCTCGATCAGATGTGGCACGCCGAGCTCCCGAGCGGAGACGCGTACTATTACTACGACAGCGGCGGGAACCGCGTGCGCAAGGTCATCGTCAACGGGTCCCCGAAGAAGGAGCGGATCTACCTCGGCGGATTCGAGTACTACCGAGAGACGACCACCGCGCTGGACTTCGAACGCACGACACTCCACGTGATGGACGGCGCGCGTCGAGTCTGCATGATCGAGACGAAGACGATCGAGGACGAAGACCCGGTCACGCCGCTGGTGCCGATGTTCCGCTACCAGCTCGTGAACCACCTCGAGACCGGCGTCGTCGAGTGCGACGAGAACGGTGCGGTCTTCAGCTTCGAGGAGTACAGCCCATACGGCGTGACGATGTACCAGTCGCGGGATACGGGCGTCGAGGTGAGCGCGAAGCGGTACCGCTATGCGGCGGCGGAACGGGACGACGAGACGGGCTTCTACTCCATGGGCGCCCGCTACTACTGCCCTTGGCTCGGGAGATGGACCACGGCTGATCCGTTGGGCTTGCAGGCGGGGATCAACGTCTACCTCTACGCGACCGCCGGGCCAGTCACGCTCAGCGATCCGAGCGGGCTAAGCACGACTCAGGGGGTGATTGATCAGGAGCACGCCGCGGAGCTAGAGGGCAATCTCAAGGCTCAGATGATCCACCAGATGAACGAGGCCATGCACGCGGCCGAGGACTTCCTGCGGAATCATCAGAGTCACGGGTTCGCGCTCGACGCGCTCGAGGGTTTCGCCACCGCGGGCAAGAACTTCGTCGGAGGGATCTTCAAGGCCGAAACCTACACCTCGCTGCCCGGTAAGCTCGCCGACATCTACAACAAGGGTGGCGGCGGATTCGGCGGCGTGGTCGATGTCTTCAACCAGTTCAACCCCTACTACCAAATTGCGACCGGGGTTGTAGAGGCGGGGAAGGCGATCGCGAGTGGTGACGGCAAGGCTCTGGGAGAAGCTACGTTTTCGACCGCCACCGGCGTGCTCGCGGCGCGTTCGTTGTCAAAGAGCCTGCTTGAGAAGGTGCCGAAGGCGACCGCCCTGCTCAGAGGTGTGCTTACGAACACGGGGGAAGCGGTCGAGAGTGCAGGGAGGGCTGGCGTTCGGGTTGCGGCTAGGGCTGGCGTCGCGGCGGAGGAACCGCTTGCCTCGGTGGTTCCGAAGACAGGCGCGACGCCCCCGAGTGGCGGTGCGGCGCCAACTGGGGCCGCAAGTCCCCTTGCAGGTGCTACCGAAGCTGAGATCGATGCAGCCCTAGGCGCCCCTCCTTCCGGTGGCCCCATGTTCCAGCTTCCTGCGCCGACGGCCGCCCGGTTCAACAAGACTGCGAACATGATGACGAACGATTTCAAGTTTAGAAGTAAGACATCTATGCCTGGTGCGTCAGGTGACGTCGCAACACAGCTACGCGTTCACACGGCAGACCCCACCGCACCCCCCGGCTCAAATTCGGCGAGTGGTCCGACCGCGTCCCTGATGCAGGCAAAAGGAGGTCGGCGCTTCGTCCCAGGCGAGGGCTTTGTTAGTATCGAGAATGCAACGCCCGATCAGCTGAATCGGTCGCACATACCGCTGTTTCCACCGTGAGAAGCTATGAATGACGACTTTCTGCGCGCCGCCAAACTAGTCTGCTCTCGCGACGTAGAGCTGGTCCTTCGGCCGGCAGTCCCGCCATACACCCTGTGTATTCACGCGGGGTACGATGGTTATGGCGACTTTTTCCAAATCCTGGCCCAGGGCGTTCGTCACGTGGAATTTACGTCCGGAATGTTGGTGTCGGAACTCGTCTGGGCGGATTCCGTCCGAGGAGTGCTTGAGCGATTTCCGCGCTGGGCGGCGCTTGGAGAAGAATTTGTCGAGAACGCGATCCTGCTGATCGCGCAGGATCACGATGGCGAACGGACATGCGGTGCCCTTGCCGCTGGCATTCTTGTCGCGGAAACGCTGGTTATCAAGCCAGGGGCCGGTGGGTGGCCCAGGGACTAGAGACGCGTGGAGTCTGCCTTTCGAGTGAACGTCCCATGTCCCCCGGCCGCCGAAGTAAATAGCGGTTTCGCGGCGGCTTCCTGCGCTTCTGGCGCAGGAAGACCGGCGCTAAAGCGCGGCTTGAACGAACCCGGGGATGGCGGTCCCTATGGGGATTTCACCCCAATGGAGGCGGTCGCGTTGGGCCCGAGTGGGGCAACGCGGCCTGCTTCACGCTCGAGCTCAGCTCGCGGTCGAGGCTTGCCGCGCTGAGGACGGGGGTCGAACGGACGAGGAGATGGGGTCGGTGCGCGTTGTCGCAGACGTATCCCACGAACGCGCGAGGCGTCCTGTTCGAAGCGCAGGCGGACGGGGGAGCAGTCATGGCGGAGCCCGCGCGGGCGAGGTGGTCCAGGGATGGTTGGCGGCGGCGAGCGCAATGCACTCCGTGGGCGAGAGGGTCGCGAGCGTGAGGAGCTCGGTGTGCGCGCAGTAGGGGCAGCGCGGGCGTGGGCGAGCGATCGGCGGGGCAGCCGATGGGTCAGTTCGAGGTTGAAGGAGCAGCTGAAGTCGGCGAAGCGTGGGGCGGTGGGCTGGGTGGAGGAGTCCGAACGCCCGGACGCGGTGAAGGCCGTGGGGCGGCACGTGCTGAAGGAAGCGGCGCAGGAACTCCTGGCCGGAAAGGGTCATCGTCTTGCGGCATTGGTCGCGACTGTCGCGGTAGCCAAAGCTGACGGAGTTGTCATCGCAGCCGACGATCGAGGAGTCGGAGATCGCGGTGCGATGAACGTAGCGGCCGAGGTAGGCGAGGACTTTGTCGGCGCCCTGGACCGTCGGCTTCGCGAAGACGACCCAGTTCTTGCTGAACGGGACCTGCGGGATCGCGACGCTCGGCAGAGCCTGGCGCACGAGGTGGAGAAAGCGTCCACGGAAGAGGCGGGCGAGCGCTTTGACGGGGACGAAGTAGAGGCGGCGGCGAGGAGGGATGGCGCACCAAGAGCGACCGTCCGGGCCGATGCCGCCGCCGGGGACGAGCATGTGGATGTGGGGGTGCCACTCGAGTGTCCGCGTCCAGGTGTGGAGCACGGCGAGGGCGCCGATGCGTGCTCCGAGATAGTGAGGGTCGGCGGCGAGCCGCGAGAGCGACTCGAATGCGGCGCGGAACAGGAGCGGGACAAGGGTCTTCTGGTGCGAGCGCACGAGTCGACGGAGTTCGGCGGGCAACGTGAACACGACGTGGAAGTAGGTCACCGGCAGCAGCAGCTCGCGTTGCCCGGCGAGCCACCGCGTCGCGGCGTCGTGCCCGCATCGGGGACAGGCCCGATGCCGGCACGAGTGGTAGAGGAGGTGTTCGACTCCGCACTGCGGGCACACCGCGACGTGGCCGCCAGCAGCGGGTGTGCGGCAGCGAACGATGGACATGAGTGCGCGGGCATGGCCAGGCAGCAGCGCGGCGGCATGGCGCTCGATGTACGCCGGGCCGTGCATACGCACGACGTCGGCGAGCCGGGGCACGAGGCCGGGCCCGCGCTAGAGGTCCCGCATGAGTCGGTCGAGGGTCTCCTGGAGACGCTCAGCGCTCGGCGTGGTCACGTGCATGTAGATCGCGGTCGTGGAGAGCGAGCCGTGACCGAGCACGTGCTGAATGGTGCGGAGCGAGATCCCCGACTCGAGAAGGTGGGTCGCGTAGCTGTGCCGCAGGGTGTGGATGGACGGGCGAGGCGTCTTCGTGATCTTGGCGTCGGCGAGCGCGGCAGTGAACGTCTTCTGGAGCGTGGTCTTGTGGAACGGGGTCAGGCCGGTCGGCGGGACAAAGAGGAGCTTCGAGGGAGAGGCTGGACGCTCCGTCTTCCAGTACTGCCGAAGTCGCGAGAGCAGCGGGCGAGGAAGGGGAACCGCTCGGTCCTTCCCGCCCTTGGCGTCGCGAAGCGAGACCAGAGGCGATCCGCGTCGATCTGCGTGGTCTCGAGGGAGATGCCTTCGCCGAGGCGGAGGCCGAGCGCGTAGATCGTGGTGAGGGCCATTCGCCGAACGGGATGACGAACGGCCTCGAGGATCGACCGCACCTCGGGCCTGCTGAGGACCACGGGCAGCTTCTGTCGCGTGCGGCTGATTCGCAGCAGGTCGAGGACGGGGGTGTTCCGGCCGAGCGTGTGTCGGAAGAAGAACTTGAGAGCATGCACGGCGACGCCCACGGTCGATGGGGCGTTCTTCTTCACCTCTCGCAGATGCAGGAAGTAGTTCCGCACGTCGTCGTCATCGATGTCGCGGAGCTCCTTCTTCGCCCACTCGACGAACAATCGCGCCGCCATGAGATAGGCGTCTTGGGTGCTGGGCCGGAAGTCGGTCAGCTTCATGTCGTTCGTCATCCGCGCTTGCCAGTTTTTCGTCGTGATCGTCGAATCCATGGGACCTCCTTGGTCGCGCGACGACGTTCGTCGCGAAGGAGAACCATGGCGTGCCGTGCACGGAGAGGACGGCGGTGCGAGGGACTCGCCCTACAACGCTGGAGCTACCGCGCTCGGCGCGGTTTCGTTCAAGCGCCGTTGCGACTGACGGCCACCGTCGGTCGCGCGCGAAGACGCGCGCTCCCTCGGGATGGCCGCAGTCGAACGGGGCTTCGGCGGACCTACGTCGTCATCGCGTGAACCGATGGTGTCGTCTCCTGACAGTGCTCCGCTCGCGAGGATGCGCGCGCCGCGTGGCGCGCGCAGCTCGCTGCCTCTGTCGTCGTGTGCGGCGTGGGCGGGGGGCGCTGCAAGGGATCACGGCGCGTGGTTGCTCGGGGGCGCGCCCCCTCGTGTGCGTCATGGAGATCGCGCCCGCCGACGACAATTACTTTTGCCGGCTGAGCGCGAATGTCCTCAGCCCATCGTGCGAGGCAGCATGCAGCCGTGCTCGCTCCGGACAAGGGGCATGCCCGCCGGCTCCTCGCCATGCTCGGGCCGCGCGATAAGGCTAACGTGATCGCCGGCGCGCGTGTTACCGCGCCAGTCTGCGGGTGTTACCGCGCCAGTCTGATGAGGTCTTGGGGCGCCTTTCGACCCGGCTGCGTGAGGGGCATCGCAGCGACGGGGAGGGGACGCTCGGTCGGCGATGTCCCTCGTTTTTCAAGATCCCTTTGTTCGACGAGATCGCATGTCGAGCGCGACGAAGGAGACGGAGCACACGGCTGGGGCGCTGAAATGGGTGACAGGAAGTGCCCAGACACCCGGGTGATCCAAGAGATCCTCGGCCACGCGATGCTGACGACGACGCAGATCTACGCGCGCGTCGCGATCAACCGCCTGAAGGTCGTGCACGACGCGTGTCACCCCGGAGCGAAGCTCGAGCCGCGCACGCCGAACGTGTCGGCCGCGAGCGTCGACGACGGCCAACGCGCGACGGCCGGTCCGGTCGAGCTGGACGGCGAGCCCGAGGCCACGAGGGCGGCCCTCCTCGACGGGCTGGCAGCCGAGGCGGTCGACGAGGAGGCGGAGGCCCCGGCGCCTGCCGAGGAGCCCCAGGAGGGCGCCGCTCGAGCTCTCGGACGGCGTTGCGATGGATGAGGATGAGCAGAAGGCGCTGATGGCTGCGATCCGCCGTGGCGTCGCCGGCGGCAACGCGGGCCGGGTGACAGACGCGGCGACCGTGATCGCAGAGCTCAGGGCACGAGCGCGCAACGCCTGATGCGCGCCGACATCCGGGTGATCCAAGAGATCCTCGGTCACGCGATGCTGACGACGACGCAGATCTACACGCGCGTCGCGATCAACCGCCTGAAGGTCGTGCACGACGCGCGTCACCCCCGGGGCGAAGCTCGAGCCGCGCGCACCGAACGGCGGAGCGAAGCCAGTCGACGAGGCGGACGGTGAGCGCGCGCCGGTCGGTCCCGTGCAAAGCGAGCCGGCCGAGCTCAGCAGCGAGCCCGAGGCCACGCGGGCGGCGCTGCTCGACGGGCTGGCGGCCGAGGCGGTCGACGAGGAGGCGGAGGCCTCGGCGCCCGCCGAGGAGCCTCAGGAAGGCGCCCAGGGGTCCGCAGGAGGCGCCCGCAAGGTCGCCCGCGAGCGGCGCCGCTCTCGTCAGCTCCGAGCGAAGGTGGAGCGCGACGGCGAGGAGTGGCGCCGTCCTCGCTGATTCTCTCTTTAGCCGCTGCGCCGGCCCCGAGTGGAGCGGGTCGGCGTGGCATGGTAGGTCTACGACATGCAGTCTTTCCGCGCTCGAGTCCGCAACGGCCAGGTCGTCCTCGACGACGCATCGCCCCCTCTCCCCGAGGGGGCCGAACTCGAGATCTTTGTCGCGAACGACGGCGAGCTCGATGAGGAGCCGGCGCTGATGGAGTCTCTGCGTCGCGGGCTGCGCGAAGCGAAGGCGGGCCAGGGCATCGACGCTGACGAGGTCATCGCCGAGTTTGAAGCCGAGGCGTGAAGGTCCGCGTCAGCCCAAACGCGCGCGCACAGCTCCGAGAGCGCCGTGATCAGCTCGCGCCGGGATCGAGCCTACGGCGCGCCCTTGCGACCGAGCTACCCGCGCTGCTGAAGCTGCTGAAGACGTCGCCGGAGATCGGCACGCCAGCAGGGAGCCTCGAAGACGCCATGGTGCGAAAGAGCTACCTGGAGCGCGCGCAGCTCTACGTCTTCCACGTGGTCCTGCCGACTGGGTCGAGGTCATCGCAGTCTGGCCGGCGCGAAGTGGGTCGAGCCCGCGCTTCGGCGGCGCGAAGCACTGACCTCAAGCGATTCCCTTCCTTAGCCGCCCTTCTGGGGGTGAGGTCACGAGCGCGATCAGCATGGCGGCGGTCGCGCGTCCGCGTATCCTCGAAGTCGCTCGAGGGTGATCAGCCCTCGGGCACTGATCGCTGAGAATCGAGATCGCCGGCGAGGCGCCCGCCGCCGGTGAAAACCGCACCGAGCCTCAGAACTTCGGAAGGCTCGGTGCGAGGGCGACGCGCGGAAGCGGCGCGAAAAGAAGGCCCGTGCGTGATCTGGGCCGCCGAGAGGGACCAGGGAGAAGAATCTACCTCTACTGTCGCGCTGGGCCGGTGACCCTGAGCGACGCCAGCGGGCTCGATTCGCTCTCAAGCGACTCGCACAGCCTCGAGTTTGACCAGTCGGTGGATGCCGACGTCGCTGCAGCTCAGGCTTCTCAGCCGACATTCGCAGACATTGCCAAAAATGGTGCGACGCTCAGCGTGGTGGAACAAGCATGCAGTTTGGTGGAGCATCGCTCGCTGCACCGGTGATCGTCGGGAAGGCGCCGGCGCCGGAGCACCGAGAGGGGAAGCTCGCCGATCCTCTGTTCGGAAAGCTTGCGGCGCCGGACAGTGTCGGAGAACAGCCTCCTCTGGAGACTGTTGAGGACTTTCAGCGCGATGTGGTTACATGGAAGGCGCCACCGCCTGGCCCCTCTCTCGACGCCAATCAAGCGAGGGCTATCGCCGACTCAAGCCTGTTGATCGCAGTCAACACCCTCTGGGGTGTTCCTGGCCTTCAGTGGGTACCCGTGGCGGTCGACTTCCGGGTCCTCTCAACGGCGGGTAGCCACGAGGACCCTGCGATGATGGCGATCATTCCAGGCGCCAGCGCGGGCTTTGAGATAGAGAAGGGCCTTACCAAGATCGGCCTTGGCGCAGAGGTGGTCGATAACACGGTTGCGACCGGCCTGCGTGGAGGCGCAGGCGCCGCTAGCCCCATGGAGTTCATTGACAAGGTCGTAAACTCGAATACGGAACACGCCGCTGAGCGCGCCGTTGAGCGTGCGGGATTCGCCACGCAGAAGGAGGCTCGTGAGGCGTTGCATGCATTTGGCAAGAAGTTGGAAGCCGGCGGCACGCTGCCTCCCGAGGGCATCTTCGACCCCGCACCCGCCGACAGAGTGATCGTTCCCGGCTTCGGAACGAATGGTGCTGTGGTGTACCAGGTTACTGACAAGGGCGTTTACAAGTTAAAGACCGTTCTCGAGTGGAGGGCAGCAGGTGGTGGATAAGAAGGAGCGAGCCGGAGTCTTTGTTCTCAAGGTATCAGAAGATGATCCACAGGTTGCGTACCTGCGACTTCCGCGCAGCGCCCAAGCCCACCTCGCCGGTCGCGGCCGCGCTCACTCGTTCTCGTCGACCGCCGTGACCTGCGTGCCCGTCTTGAGCGTGCGGTTCGCCGGGTTGACCTCTCCGGCGATGCCCATGGCGGACGTCTGTCCGTCGTCGTCCACGTCCCCCTCGGCGACCGCGTAGAAGCCCGTCGTGGGCATCGCGAGGACGGGGGTGAGCTTCGCCGGAACCGTCGAAACCCCAGTCGCGCCGCCCACCGACTCCCCCGCGGGGAGCGTCGGGTTGATGCGCGAGGCCACGTACCCGTACCGGTAATACGTCGGGTCGTGCATCTCGAACTTCAGGCACTGCCAACCCACCGTCCGCGAGTTCCCCGCGCCCGTGACCTTGAACGTCGCCGGGTCGGGCTGCGCCTTGCGACCCGCCGGAATGGCGGCGATGCTCTGCGACGACGTCGCGCAGAGGTCGTAACTCAGCTGCACACCACTTGCGCCGTCCGGGACGAGCTCCGAGCCGCTCTGCTCCTTGTGGAACGCCTCCTGCGCGTTCCGCGAGATCGATCCGAGGGTGTTCTTCGCCTCGCTCGTCTTCGCGGACGCGAGGTACCGCGTGACGCCATAGATCGCGAGCGCCGCGAGAACCGCGATGATCGCGACCACGATCATCAGTTCGACGAGCGTGAACCCCCGCCTGATCCGCCTGAACCCCTGCATGTCTCCTCCGACCTCGCGCGCGACAGCTGTGAAAACGCTCGTCTCAGCAACGGTCGTGCCCACGCGTTCCAAGCGCGCCCGCGCGCCCTCCTCGGGGAGCACCCTCGAAAGCGTGGAACAAAGCACCACGACCCACGGCCCCACCGCCGATGAGGTGACGAAAATGGTCAGCTCGGAGAACCCGCGGTGACGTTCTCCAGCACACCCGGAACGAGCGAGCACCCTCCCCTCGCGGACGGGGTTCAGCGCCCGCCCCTCCGCACGAGGACACCCCGACGACTGAACACGAGCTGGCGCACGAGCCACGCCGCGATCGCGCCCGACACGGCCGCCACCGCGACGAGTTGGTACATGATGACGAGCTGGTAGCGCACGGCGTGCTCCGGCGGCGTGCCGCTCACGATCTGCCCCGTCATCATCCCGGGCAGCGCGACGAGCCCCACCGTGACGAGCCCGTTGATCGTCGGCGTGAGCGCGGAGCGCAGCGCCGTCCGAACCTGCCCCGCGAACGCCTCCTTCGGCGTCGCCCCGAGCGAGAGCAGCGCCTCGATCTCCGGCGCCTCCTTCGTCGCGGCGTGGAACAACCGCTCGAACGTCTGCGCGACCACGTTCATCGCGTTCGAAAGCATCATCCCGCTGATCGGGATGACGTAGCGCGCGTCGTACCAGGGCGTGGGCACCACGATGAACACGAACACGGGCGCGAGCGCGATCCCCGCGCCCGCGAAGATCGCGAGGAGCGCGCGCGGGAGGAGCGCCCTCCGGCCCGGACCGTGCTCCACGCGGCTCGCGGCCGTCCACGCGGCCACGAGGATCATCAGCCCGAGCACCCCGAGCACCGCGAGCGGGTGCTCGCGATCGAACAGGAGCTTCAGCGCGTACCCCACCGCGACGAGCTGCACCGCCGCGCGCATCGCGCCGACCGCGAGCGCCCTCTCGAGCGCAAGCGCGCGTCGATGCGACAGCCCGATCGCGAGCGCGATGAGGAGCGCGCTCAGCGCGAGCCGCTCGAGCGAGATGTCGACGCTCAGGGAGCCCCCTCGATCGACTCCGCCCGCGCGTCCCCGGGCGGAGTCCGCGCGCGCGTGACGCGTCCCCCGGCGCACGCCCACGCCACCCCTCCGAGGCGCGCGACGTCCTCCGCGGCGTGCGTGACGACGAGGACCGCCCGTCCCGTCGACGCGAGCGCCTCGACGAGCTCGAGGATGCGCGCCGCAGCGCCGCGATCGAGCGACGCCGTCGGCTCGTCGAGGAGGAGCGCCTCGGGCTCGAGCGAGAGGGCACGCGCGATGGCGACGCGCACGCGCTCTCCGCCCGAGGTCTCCCGCGCGACGCGCGATTCGAACCCCCGCGGAAGCCCCACCCGATCGAGCAGCGCGCGCACCGCCGCGTCATCGATGGGCCTCTTCGCGAGCGATGGGCCGCGGCGGAGATTGTCCGCGACCGTGCCCTCCAGCATCGCGGGGCTCTGCGCGACGAACCCGACCCGGCGCCGAAACACCTCCGGGGGAACGTCCCGCGCGTCGACGCCGCGGAGCCGGAGCGACCCCGCGTCCGGGGTCACGAGCAGTCCGAGCACCCGGAGCAACGTCGACTTGCCCGATCCCGACGGGCCCGTGAGCGTCGCGATTTCCCCATCGTGGAGCTCGATCGACGCGCCGTCGAGCACCCGACCGCCCCCGACGACGATCCCTTCCGCCCTCAGGATCGGCTCGCTCGCGATCATTCGGCGGACACTAACATTGGGGTACTCTCGCGCCATGGCGGAAGAGGATCTGAAGGCCGAGCTCGAGCGTCTCCGCAAAGAGAACGAGCAGCTCAAACAGCGCGGGAGCCGCGCGATCTCCATCAAGGTGAGCGAGAAAGGCGGCGTGTCCGTGTACGGCCTCGGGCGCTTCCCGGTGACCCTCTACAAGGAGCAGTGGGCCAAGCTGCTCGACCTCGCGGACGACATCCGGTCGTTCATCAAGGAGAACGAGAGCAAGCTGAAGGCAAAGGAGGAGTAGCGCGCGGCGCTCGCCGCCGCGACCCCATCGGGACGCGCAGGTCCGGGCTCGGTCGCGTCCGAGTCCGCCTCGCCCTACTTCATGGCGAACGTCGCGTACGTGGACACAACCATCAACACGCCGACGAGGACGACCGGAGCGATCCGCGCGAGGAGATTGACCGCTACGGTCTGCACTGGCGTGCGACGGCGCGCGACGGCGACGAAGACCGGCACGAGGAGCGCGAGCTGGACGACACAGGAGGCGACGAACGGCACCACGAGCAGCGCCGGGAGCCCGTACGTCCCGGTTACCGAGAGGGTGAGGATGCCCGCGCTGACGAACGCCGAGAGCAGGAGGCCCCACCCCCGCAGTCGGACGAGCCCCGTGATCGCGAGCGCTCCAATCGCGGCCGAGCCCAGCAGGAGTCCGCTCATGCGATCGAGCCGCCCGAACTCCGTGGCCCGCGACACCGCGAAGAACAGGAGGGTCTCCACGTCCGCGATGCCCAAGATCAGGCTGAACGTCAGCGCGGTGCGGAGCGCGACCGGCTGAAGCACGACCCCTCTACCGTCCAGGCCGACGCGACCCAACACCAGGAGCGCGAAGCCCGAGCTGAGCGCGAGCGCCAAACCCAGCCACTCGGCCGACGGGCTCGCGACGCTCACGAGCGTGCCCAGCACGAGGTTCGCGCACCAGACGCCGCGAACGACGAGCTGGACCTCGACCCGCTGGACGTGGAGCAGGATTGCGGAGACCGCGAGGAGCAGAGCCGGGACCCAGCTGCCAGACAGACCGCCGGCCCAACAGCGGATCGCCACCGCGGCGGCGATCGAGGCGACGGAGGCGAGGAGCATGCGCGCGCGACGGCACGGTGGACATGCGGGGCTGAGACACGTCGCGCCCCGATGCGACGAACAATTCCGCGCCCAGCCCTTCACGACGCCGTGAACACGCTCCCAACGGGCTCGTCGCGCGGACACGCAACGCGGATTTCGCTCACGATCCCCCGAAGCCGCGAGCCACGGGCGACGCGCCGTCGTCGCTCATCGAGGCGATGCTCGGACGTCCCGTCGGCCGCGGCGGCGCGCGACGACGGTCAGCGCGGCGACGGAGACGCTGCGAAGGGCCGACTCAGGCGCGCCAGCTCGAGAGGAGGCGCTCGATGCGCACGAAGACCTCCGTCATCGTGTCCTCGTCCGGCAGCAGCGTCAGCCGGACGTGGTTCTTGTACGGCACGTTGAAGCTCGACCCCGGCACGACGAGGACGCGCTCCCGCTCGAGCAGCTCCATCGCGAAGCGCCCGTCGTCGAAGTCGGGGAGGCGCTCGCTCGTGATCGATGGGAACGCATAGAGCGCTCCCTTCGGCGCGACGACGCGGAGGAACTCGGAGCGCTCGATCCCCGCGAGCAGGGCGCGCCGCTGTCGGCCGAGGCGCCCCGACTCCGCGGTGAGTTCGAAAATGCTCTGCTGGCCACCGAGCGCCGTCTGGACCGCCCATTGGCCCGGCACGTTGGAACACAAGCGGAGCGACGCGAGGAGCTCGAGGCCCTCGAGGTAGTCCGTCGCGTGGCGCTTCTTCCCGCTGAAGAACACCCACCCGCACCGGAAGCCACACGCGCGGTACACCTTGGAGAGCCCGCCGAACGTCGCGCACAGCGTGTCGTTGCAGAGGCTCGCCGCGGACACGTGCTCCGCGCCGTCGTAGAGGATGCGATCGTAGATCTCGTCCGAGAACACGATCAGGCCGCGCCGCTCCGCGATGCGGACCAGCGCCTCGACGATCTCACGCGGGTACACCGCGCCCGTGGGGTTGTTCGGGTTGATCAGCACGATCGCGCGCGTCGCCGGCGTGACCATCGACTCGATCTCCGCCGGATCGGGGACGAACCCGTTCTCCGGCCGACACGGGTAATGCACGGGCTTCGCCCCCGTGATGTTCACCGCCGCCGTCCAGAGCGGATAATCCGGCGCCGGCACGAGCACCTCGTCCCCCTTCTGGAGGAGCGCCTCCATGCACATCAGGATGAGCTCGGAGACCCCGTTGCCCATGAACACGTCGTCCACGGTGACGCCCCGCAAGCCGCGCGCCTGCGTGTCCATCACGACGGCCTCGCGCGCCGGGAAGATCCCCTTTTGGTGGCAGTACCCCTCGGCCTCCCCGAGGTTCTCGACGATCGCGCGCCTCATCGTCTCCGGGGTGCGAAACCCGAACTGCGCGGGGTTGCCGATGTTGAGCTTGATGACCTCGAAGCCCTGCCGCTCGATGTCGAGCGCGCGGCGCGCGAGCGGGCCGCGGATCTCGTAGCGGACTCGGCCGAGGTGCTCGGCGCGGCGGATCTCTCGTTCGTTCTCGGGAGCCATCGGAGCGCTCTCCCTACCAGGCTTTCGTCCCGATGGCGTCGATCACCCTCACTCAGTGCTCGCCCGGATCCTCGTCCGCGGGGACCGGGGGACGGCGATCGAGCAGGTCCATCGCGGCGGCGCGCACCACGCCCGGGAGCTCCGTCGCGTGCGCGATCTCCGCGAGCTCCTGGCGCAGGAGCAGGGGCAAGAGGGGGACCGAGAGGGGCACCGGCGTGTACGGGTTCTTCGCGAGCGCGAGCCGCACGCGCGGCCGGATCGACCACCGCTCGCTCCGGCCGATCTCCGCCTGCACGTCCGGGTAGGTGGGGCGCTTCGCCGCCAGGCGGATCACGTCCTCCTCCGTGATCCGCGGGTTCGAGAGGAGGTTCTTGATGACGAGCGGGTGGGGGTCGCGGAGGAGCCGGTCGAGCTGATCCCGATCGTGCCCGCGCGCGAGCGACTTGCGCTCGCCGAGCGTGAGCGTGCGCCCCGGGAGATCGATCGTCCCGCGCTCCTCCGGCTCCGGCGCGTGGTGCGGGCTCGGCCGATCGCGCCGACGAAGGAGCCGCGCGAGCGCGAAATAGCGCCGCTCCTGCGCGAGCTGGCGGAGCGCGACGATCGTCTCCTCCACGTCCGGATCCGCGAACGTCGGCGCGAACGCCGTGAGCACCTCTCTCGCGCGCGCGTCCGCCTGCTCGGCGGCGCGCGCGATCTCCTCGAGCGCCTCCCCGAGCTCCGCGAGGTCGAGCCTCGCGAGATCACTCCGAAGCGTGGCCACGCGAAACGAGGTCTCGCGAAACGAGGGGATGCTCGCGAGCCAGCGATCCGCGATCGACCTCATCGAACGCGGATCAGTATATCGGCTCCCGCATCGACCACGTAGCTTCGGTCGAGCCATGATGAACGACATCCGACCTCGGCCCCGGCTCCACCTCGTCGGCGCTGCGGCCCTCGCCATCGCGCTCGCGGTCCTCGCCGCAGCGTGCGGGCCCCAGGTCCGCACCGCCTCGTGCGACAACGACAACCAGTGCTCGCAGGGTCGCAGCTGCGTCGACCATTCTTGTGTCGACGCGCCCGTTCCTCCCTCCTAAAGACCGCGGCATGTCGTCGTCCCCCACCCCCTTCGCGGCCGACCGCGAGGCGCGCCCGACCTCGCCGACCCTGCTGCCCTGCCGAAACCCCGCGACGGGGGAGGTGTTCGGTGAGGTCCCCATCCACGACGCCGCGGACGTGAAGCGCATCGTCTCACGGGCGCGCGAGGCGCAGCGCGCGTGGGGCGCGACGACGATGAAGGAGCGCAAGCGCGTCCTCGCGCGCCTCCTCGAGGTGATCGTCGATCGGCAGACCGAGATCGCCGAGCTCGCCGCGCGCGACTCCGGCAAGACGATGGTCGACGCGGCGATGGGCGAGGTGTTCCCCGTCTGCGAGAAGATCCGGTACGTCCTCGCGAACGGGGAGCGGGATCTCGCGCCCGAGGTCCGATCGAGCGGCTTCCTCCTGCACAAGCGCGCGGAGCTCGTGTTCGAGCCGCTCGGCGTGGTCGGCGTCATCTCGCCGTGGAACTTCCCGTTCCACAACCTGCTCTGCCCCCTCGTCCCCGCGCTCTTCGCGGGGAACGCGGTGGTGACGAAGGTCAGCGAGCTCGCGACGTGGTCGAGCCTCCGATACCTCTCCATGATCCGGGACGTGCTGCGCGAGCTCGGCCACGATCCCGCGCTCGTCGACGTCGTCGTCGGCTACGGCGCCACGGGTCAAGCGCTCGTGGAGTCCGGGGCGGACAAGATCTTCTTCACGGGCTCACCCGAGAACGGGCGCCGCGTCGCCGAGACGGCGGCGAAGCACCTCGTCCCCGTCGTGCTCGAGCTCGGCGGGAAGGACCCGATGATCGTGTGCGACGACGCGGATCTCGACCGCGCGCTCGACTCCGCGAGCCTCGGCGTCTTCACGGCGTGCGGGCAGATGTGCGTCGGCGTCGAGCGCATCTACGTGATGGAGGGCGTGTACGACGCGTTCGTCGAGGGGGCGAAGCGGCGCGTCGACCGGCTCCGGCAAGGGATTCCCCTAGGTGGGCCGATCGTGGACCTCGGCGCGACGACGATGCCGCGGCAGCTCGACATCATCCAAGCGCTCGTCGACGACGCGATCTCGAAGGGCGCGCGCGCCCTCGCGGGCGGCTCGCGCCGCACGGATCTCCCCGGGACCTACTTCTCCCCGACCCTCCTCGTGGACGTCGATCACACGATGCGCATCACCCAGGAAGAGGTGTTCGGGCCCGTGATGGTGGTGATGAAGGTGCGCGACGAGGAGGACGCGATCGCGCGCGCGAACGACTGCCCGTACGGGCTCGGCTCGAGCGTGTTCACGCGCGACCTCGCGCGCGGCGCGCGCATCGCCCGTCGGATCCGCGCGGGGATGAGCGTCGTGAACGACTACGGGCTCGCGTACATGATGCAGTCGCTCCCCTTCGGCGGCGTGAAGATCTCGGGGTACGGGAAGATCAACGGGCGCGAAGGGCTCCGCGCGTGCTGCCACGAGAAGGCGATCGTGAACGACCGACTCCCGTTCGGAAAGGCCGTGGCAATTCACCCCATCCGACCCGAGACGCACGGGATCGTCGAGGGCGCGATCTCGCTGATTTACGCGCGCGGCGCCGGGAAAAAGGCGCGCGCCGCGGGGTCGCTCGTGAGGCTGCTCGTCGGTGCGGCCCTCCACCGTTCAGCTAGCGACCCCCGAACTTAGGCCCAGTGCATACGCGCGAGATAGACTCGTCCCGCGAGGCGCTTCCGTTCCTCGCGGACGAGCGCGTCTGATAGATTCGGGGTGCCCGGGTCTTTCCGCACATGGGCCACAAAGAAGATCAGAATCCAGAGCCCTCGTCCTCTTCGGAGAGCGCGCCGGCGCGTCGCAGCCCGACGAAGCAGGCCGCGCTGCGCGTCGGCACCGATCTGAACTCCAAGTGGAGGATCGATCGCGTCCTCGGCGTCGGCGGCATGGGCGCGGTGTTCGCGGCGACCCACAAGAACAACGGGACGCACGCCGCGATCAAGGTCCTGCACAGCGAGTTCGCGCGCAACCGCGAGGTGTACGAGCGCTTCCTCCGAGAGGGTCGCATCGCGAACCGCGTCGATCATCCGGCGCGCGTCCAGGTCGTCGACGACGGGGAGAGCTCGCTCGGCGAGCCGTTCCTCGTCATGGAGCTCCTCGAAGGGATGACGCTCGCCGAGCTCATGAAGCGCGGCGGCAACCGGATGCCCGTCGACAAGCTCCTCTCGATCTTCGACACCGTGCTCGACCTCCTCGCGAAGTGCCACGAGATCGGCGTCGTCCACCGCGACATCAAGCCCGCGAACATCTTCCCTCTCGAAGCAAGGCCCCGTGCGCGTGCTCGACTTCGGCGTCAGCTCTTCGCGCAGGCCGGCTCGGGATCGACGCGACGCGCGTCGGCATCGCGCTCAGGACCGCGTCGTTCATCGCGCCCGAGCAAGCCCTCGGGATGGAGGATCATCGACGGGCGCGGACGTGTTCTCCCGTCGGCGCGTGCCTCTACGCTGTCGCCGGCGAGCAGAAACCACACCGCAGGAGCAGGCGGAGGTTGTCCTCGCGGCGACCAGGCCGCGCCCTCCGTGGCGCGGAAGGCGAGGACTTGCCACCCGACTCGTCGCGCTCGTCGACCAGGCGCTTTCGCGTACGACGATCGAAACCGTACCAGTCCGCGCAGGAGATGCGCGCCGAAATCCTCGGCTCGCCAGCGGCGATGCGCGGGTCACCATCAAGACGTCCGCGAAGAAGCAGACCGGCGTCGTCGTCCGCGGCAAGGACGCGATCGAGGAGGGCCCCTCCTTCGGCTCCCCCGAGGAGCTCAAGGAGGCGCAGCACAAGCTCGCGGGCGTGTTCAAGCAGCTCGGCGTCGCGATGATGTCGATCCGCCAGTACGGCTTCTCCCACCCCCAGACGCAGCGCGCGCTCTCTCAGGCGCGGGCCGACATCGCCGCCGCGCTCGCCGTGAACCCGTACGCGGTGCGGTGGGACATCACGACGACCGCCTTCACGTTCGAGTCCGCCCCCGTGTGGACGCCCGACCGCGTGCCGTTCGACCGCATCCCGCACCAGCTCTTCGCGGACGGGATCCGCAAGGTGCAGTTCAAGGTCGGGATCACGGAGGAGGAGATCCGCGACTTCCTCGTGATCCTCCTCCGAGACGCCTCGAGCCTCTTCAGCTCGGAGGACGACTCCGTGACCGCGCTCTGGGATCGGCGGTTCGAGCACGTCGCCTACCTCGCGGTCGACTCGTTCGCGGACAGCGGAGAGATCCTCCACTCGAGCGACGACGCCGCCGAGTGGAACGCGCTCGCGGAGCGGGCGATCGCGTTCGCGCGCATCGACAAAGACTTCGAGGACACGAACCTCGAGTCGCAGGCGCACGAGATCAACATCGTCGCGATGCTCGCCGAGGCGGGCGAGTCCGCCGCGCGGCTCGCGGTGGACGAGATGACGCGCGCCTCCCTCGGCGCCCAGCTCTCGACGCCCGCCGATCGCTGGCTCGACAGCTACCTCACCGGGCTCGTCCCCTCCTACATCGAGGCGAAGAAGCGGAACGAGCTCCCCCTCCTCCACAACGCCCTCACCGAGTGGACGACCGATCAAGTGAAGCTCCACTCGGCCGACCGCGTGTTCGAGATGCACCACGCGCTCGCCGAGGCGTTCCGAGCGCAGATGGGGGACGCGACGGCCAAGGAGGTGGAACGGACGACGGCCGAGCTCATGTTCTCGCTCGACACGCTGCGCGAGATCATGAGCGACATCGCCGCGGAGCGGTGGTCCGCGGACGGCGTCGCGATCTCCGCGCCCGCGCAGCTCGTCCGGGGGCTCGCGCACGCGCTCGAGCTCCTCAACAGCGACGCGGTGTTCGCGCTCGCGTGCGAGTGCCTGGACTCGTCGCGCTCCGCCGCGCTGAAGGACGTGCTGGTCCCCTACGTGCGGAAGTGGTCGCCCGGCCAGGAAGGCGCGCTCGCGTCCATGCTGCGGCGCGCGGGGCCCGAGATGGGTCGCATCCTCATCGAGATCCTCAGCGCGTTGAAGACCACGCAGGCCCAACAAGCGATCGAGTCCGCGTTCGTGAACCCGAACCTCGAGGTGAAGCTCGCGGGCCTCGCCCACGTCGGGGACGCCGTGGGCGATCGCGCCCGTGAAGAGATCGCGAACCTCCTCGACGCGCCGGACGTGGACGTGCGGCTGCAGACGCTCGATCTCGTGGCGAGGCTCGGCGTCACGCCCGCCGGACCGGTGCTCGTGCGGAGGATCCAGTCGGACGCGTTCCACGATCTCTCCGTCGACGAGCGCCGCGCGTGGTTCAGCGCGCTCCAGACGCTCAAGGCGTCGCGCGCGGAGGCGGTCGCGATCGAGGTGCTCACGAAGCGGCGCCTGCTCTCGGGCGAGGCGGTCGAGCAGACGCGCGCGCTCGCCGCGGAGGTGCTCGCGCTGCAGGACACGGAGGAAGCACTGAAGGCCCTCGACGAGACGATCAAACAGCGCTGGGGCACGAGCGCGAACGTGCGGGACGCCGCGCAGCGCGCGGCGACCACCATCCGAGGCCGCAGCGCGGCGCGCATGCGCACCAGCACCGTGGAAGGGAAGGGCGCGTGACGAGCGCACCGGCAGAGGCACAGCGACCCGTCGCGAGCGACGAGGATCCCCGCGTGCTCGCGGGGGGCGTGGTGCACGCGCTCTACCGCGTGGTGAAAGGCTCGTTCCTCCACGACGACGGGAACCAGGCGCTCCAACCCCTCTACGAGGGCCTCATCGACGCGGTCAGCGCGTTCTGCCTGCGCGCGCGCACGGACTCGGCGTCGGTCCTGTTCGCGAGCAACAGCGTCTTCGTGAACCGGCAGATGCTCCGCGCGTCTCGCGAGACGTATCAGCTCGCGCTCGAGCTCGGCACCACCCTGCTCCCGTGCCGCATCACCGAGGTCGCGCTCGACCCGAAGGTGACGACCGGCGAGATCGCCGAGTTCGCGCGCGCGGTCGCCGAGGCGCACCGCGAGCGGAAGGTGAACCCGAAGTTCGGCGAGGGAGGGTGGCCGCACCTCCGCACGCGGCGCGTGCTCGGCCTCGGCGTGGGCGAGTACGTCCCCCCAGTGACGCGCGTCGCGCGCACGTACGCGGCGTCGATCATGATCCTCCGCTCGTTCTACGGGGATCTCCGCCAAGGCAAGTACGAGCTCTCCCACAGCCTCAAGCGCGTCGCTCAGAAGATCGCGGGCGCGCTCGACGACGAGAAGCGCCTCTTCATCTCCACCGCGGCCACTCCTCCAGCGGACGCCGATCGCGCGGGCGTCGCGGTCAGCTCGGCGATCCTCGCGACCCAGGTCGCGGGCCAGCTGACGGAGGATCGGTCCGTCCTCACGAACCTCGCGATGGCGGCGCTGCTCTACGACGCCCCGCGCGTCTGCTTCGCGAACGCGGCGGCGGGGGACATCCGCTTCGAGCGCTCGCTGAACGAGGACGAGGAGGAGCGCCTCCCCACGATGAGCCTCATCACGCTGACCGCGGTCGGGAAGCTGCACCCCCCTTCGATCACGCGATCGGTGCTGGTCTACGAGGCGCTCGCGCTCCGCTCCGAGGCCACCCCGCCCTACCGCGGCGCGCGGCCCCCACACCTGCTCTCTCGGATCCTGCACGCGGCGCGCTCCTTCGCCGAGATGCGCGTCGCGCGGGGCGCGTTCGCGCCCCTCTCGATCGACGACGCGATCGACGTGCTCACCTCCCAGGCCACGGACAACACCGCGCGCACGATCGTGAAGCTGCTCGTCGGCATCCTCGGCGTGTTCCCGACGGGGACGCTCGTCGAGCTTTCGAGCGGGGAGCTCGCGGTGGTGACGGCGAGCCCGAAGCTCCCGATCGACTTCGCGCGGCCGAGCGTCCGCATCCTCTACGACTCGAGCGCGCGCCTGCTCGATCAACCGATCGACGTGGACCTCGCGAACCAGGGTCGGGGCGCGGAGGCGCGCGTCATCCGCAAGGCGATCGACGCGACCGACCAGCAAATGAAGCAGATGCGCGCGTACGTGATGAACCTCAACGTGCGCAAGGAGGAGCCCTCCCCCGCGCGGACCGCGGTGACCACCCCGCCGCCGGGCATGCTCAGCGTGCCCCGGTCGAACGCGAAGCTCGCCCCCAAGCTTTCCTCCGCGGCGCAACCCGCCGTCTCGGCCCCGCCCCCCTCGACGGACGGTCGCTCGAGCCAACCGCCCGAGACGCCGCGCCCCCCCTCCTCCGCGCCAGCGTCCGACTCGAGCCGCCCCGCGAGCGTCGCGCACGCGCGCGTTTCGAACGCGGGCTCGATCGCGATCTCCACGCGGAGTCCGGTCGTCTCGGAGGTGGGCGAAGCGTCCCGCCGCACGCCCACGCTCCGACCGCAGATGACGCGCCGCTGGGATCCTCGCGCGGAGGACGAGCCGCTCGCGGCGCCACCGCCGTCGCCCATCACGGCTCCGAGAGCGGCGCGAGCGCCGACGCCGGCTCCACGCAGCGCGGTCTCGACCCCGAACGTCGCGGCGCAGCCCGCGCCGCCGAGCCCGCTCCACGAGAAGACGCCCGTCTCGGGAGCGATGCTGCGCCGCGACCTCCCGAACTCGACGCGTCAGG
The DNA here is from genome assembly GCA_046351395.1 of Polyangiaceae bacterium. Taxonomy (GTDB): domain Bacteria; phylum Myxococcota_A; class Polyangia; order Polyangiales; family Polyangiaceae; genus CAYYKK01. Next base: position 141,664 of record JAXLYP010000023.1, on the reverse strand, counting down.
TGAACTGGGACACGTTCGGCCGCGAGCGGGTTTCCACGAAGCCCCCGCTCCGCCGCGCGACCCCGCCGGCGTCCCAGAGCGCGGCGGACGACATCCTCGCCGCGTACCTGTCGGAGGTCGAGACGATGAGCTCGAGCTCCAGCGGTCGCGACATCACCCACCCCATCTCGCGCGGGTCGGGAGGCCTGCGGTGGGGAGAGCCGCGCTCGTCGCACGGGGAGCATCGCGCGTCGTCCTCGAGCGATCCTCGCTCTTCGCAGGGTGACGCTCACGCTTCGCAGGGTGGCGCGCCGTTCTCGGTGCGCCGCGGCGAGCCGCCGTCCTCGGCCAACGGGCGCGGTGGGGAGACGCAGGCGCCCGCGAGCGGCGAGGTCGAATCGAACCGCAAGACCGCGCCCCCGCCCGAGCCGATCGCCGCGCAGATCGCCGAGCCGGAGACGCCCTCCCCCAACTCGGTCGCCGGGCCCACGAGTGGTCGCGCCAAGGCTGGAAATCAGGGCTGGGGCGCGCCCCGACGGGACCGAAAATGAGGGGCTCGAGGGCGCTCTTCGCGCTGTCCTTCGCCGCCGCCGTGGGCGCTTGTTCGCTCGATCTCGGCAAGACGCCTTACGCGTGCACCGACGGCGTCACCTGCCCCGACGGGTTCACGTGCCGCGCGACCGTGTGCGTCGCGGACGGGGAGAAGGCGCCGGACGCCGCGCGGCCGATGCGCGTCACGTACATCAACAGCGCGGAGATGTACTGGTTCGACAGCAAGGCCGACGGGGCGACGCTCGTCGTGAACGACGGCTTCTCGCCTGGCGCGAAGGGCATCTTCGAGATCCACGTCGGCGCGGACGGCGCGGTGACGAACCCGAAGAAGCTGCTCGACTTCGGCGGCGAGTTCCCGGTGTCGTCCGGGATCGTCGCGCTGGACGAGGGCCACTACGGAGCGCTCACGCTCAATTTCCCCGCGGAGGACGAGTCGACGAGCCGCGTCCAGCTCTACAGCCTCGAGCGGGAGGCCGCTGGGGAGCCCGCGAAGAAGCTCCTCTTCACGCGCGATCTCCCCTACGTCGGAGGCTACGAGCCGCCCTACATCGCTGCGATCGTGCACGCGGGGCAGCTCGTCGTCGCGCTGACGAACCCGGCGAACGGTGGTCGGGTGGAGATCGAGACGCGGAGCCTCGATGGCGCGAAGCTCGACGGCTTCGACGTCGCGCTCCCGGACGGCCTGCTGCCGCTCTCGGGCGACTGTCTGCTCTGGCAAACACCGAGCGGGAAGCTCGTCCTGCGGCTCGGCCTCGACGCGATTTCGCTCGCCGAGATCGACCTCGTGAGCAAGACCGCGACGTTCCTCGGGACCGCGCCGGGCACGCCGATCTATGCCCTGGATGGCGCGTCCGATCTCGCGATCGTCTGGCTCGAGGTCGACGACGCCGGGACCGCCCAGTACGTCGTACGTGATCGGGATGCCGTGGAGATCGCCCGTACGCCGAAGTCCGGCTTCCAGGACGGCCTCGAGCCCTACACCGCGGCCGGCGCGCCGACGTCCGGCGCGCTCCTCGCGCCCCTGTCGGAGGACGCCGCGTTCGCGAAGCTCGGCGTGAGCTCGATCAGCGCCACTGGCACGCTCACCCCCGTCGCGGGCTTCGATCGCCCCGCGGAGGACACGCTGTACTCCGCGCGCGCCCACGTGCGCGACGGCCGAGCGTACGTCGCGTGGACCGCGTTCCACGACGCCCTGATGGATCTCTGGGTCGCCTCGTCGGAGGTCGCACAATGAGGCGGAGAATGCTCTCTGCCGCGCTGTCGGGCGCGGTCGCCATCGGCATCGTCGGGCTCAGCAGCGCCTCCTGTGCCGTGGAGTACGGCAACCTCCCGGCGCGATGCGGAGACGGGAAGTGCCCCGAGGGGTACGACTGCATCCAGGGGGTGTGCGCGCTGCCCGGCACCAAGATCCCGACGACGATCACCGCCCTGCAATACCTGCGCGGCGTCGATCTCCGGCTCGTCCCCTCCGCGCACGACGCGATCGTCCTCTGGGAGGTTTATCAGTACGACACGGAGCTCTATCAGTTCGCGGCCTCGCGCCTCTCCGCGAGCGGCGACGCGAGCGCCCCCGTGACGATCGTGACGGAATACCCCGCGGACTCGAACTACCTCGAGCCGTTCTTCGACGCGACGCCGACGAGCGAGAGCGACCTCTTGCTCGCCGTCGGCGCCGCTCCGCCGCCCGGCGCGGACTACGCGGACGCGCGTCTCTCGCTCTTCAAAGTGAACGTGCCCGTCGACGGCTCTGCGCCGGCCGCCGCGCAGCCCCTCTGGGAGCTCCAGATGCCCTCCATCGGGTACGGAGCGGTCTCGCAGCCGCGCTTCGTCGTCGGGCCGAGCGGCCTCGAGCTCGGCTACTTCGAGACGCTCACCGCACCGAACGAGGCGAACCCGATGATGGAGGACACGCTCGGCGAGCTCGCGATCTTCGCGCTCGACGCGGCGGGGACGCGCGGCCCGCCGAGCGGGCCCGACTGCGCGGCGTCGGTCTGCTTCCGGACGCGCAAGCCCGACACGATGCTCCCCGTCGCGGTGAGCGTGATCGACGCGATCCCGAGCGACGACTCCGTCTACTGGGTCCTCGACGACACGCGACCGAGCGTCGTGCGCGAGCACGGATCGACGCTCACCGATCGCGCGCTCTCGAACCTCGCGATCCCCGTTCGCGGGGAGGGCGACACGCTCGCGTACATCGCTCCGTCGAGCCGCGCGGGGCAGAAGCTCCCGGACGACCCCGTCACCGGCAACGCGAAGGTCCAGGGGATCACGCTCTCGAGTGGGATGCCCTCGACTCTGGTGGATCTCGAGGCCGTGCGCGACTCGCCTCGCCCCGCCTACGTGCGACGCCAGGGAAAACCCGATCTCCTGATCACACCCGGCGCGGAGCTCGGGGCGAGCGCGCTGCACGTCGTCGAAGTGGACACCGTCCAGCGCGTCGCGAACGAGGTCGCGACGATCGAGCGATTCTCCACGCTTTCCATCGCGTCCGTGCGCGCGGTGGTCGTGGAGGGGAACCTCTATGTCACCTGGCTCGATGTGAGCTCCGACACGGCGACCCTCCGCGCCGCGGTGCTCCCCGGCTTCTAGGCGAGGTGTGGCAGAAGACCGCATCGAAGCCGGGCGCGTGGTTCGCCCCGGCGCGGGCCTGAATGGGCGTCCCGTCCGCACTTTTGGTCCAGGAAGTTGCGACCGCGTTCGCGGCGAGCGCTAAGCTAGGGGCGCGCCGTAGGCGCTGCCGCGGCCGGGGCCACGGCAGCTTTGGCGACGTAGCGCTCATGGAAAGCACCCAACCGAACGACGCTCTCTTCGCCGGCAAGTACCGCCTGGTGAAGATGCTCGGCCGCGGAGCGATGGGTGAGGTGTGGCTCGCCGTCGAAGAGGGCCCGCGGAACTTCAGCCGCCAGGTGGCGGTGAAGCGCCTGCTCACGACCGAGGGGATGTCGGACATCGCGCGGCAGTCGTTCGTCGCGGAGGCGCAGGCGCTCGCGCACCTCGATCACCCGAACATCGTCCGGCTGATCGAGCTCGGAGAGAGCGACGACCGAGGGCTCTATCTCGTCCTCGACTACGTCGACGGCGCGGCCCTCGACAAGATCATGAAGCGCACCGGACCCATGCCTCCGGCGACGGCCGCGCTCATCGGTCGCGAGGTCGCGAAGGCGCTCGACGCGGTGCACATGCTGAGCGACGAGACGGGCCGGAACCTCGGCGTCGTCCACCGCGACGTGAGCCCCGCGAACATCCTGATCGGGCGAGACGGCCGCATCCGCTTGTCCGACTTCGGCGTCGCGCGCATCACGGGCCTCGGCGGCGAAAAGACGGAGACGGGCATCTTCAAAGGGAAGCTCCCCTACATGCCTCCCGAGCAAGCGCTCGGCGAGCCGTTCGACGGGCGCGCGGATCTGTTCTCGCTCGGTATCACGGTCTTCGAGACGCTCATCGGAGGGCGCCTTCGCAAGGCCGAGACCCAGGGTCAGCTCATCGCGCGGATCGCGACGGAGCGCGCGCCGTACGTCCACGAGCGCGCGCCCGACACGCCGCCCGATCTCGCGCGGGCGATCGACTCGACGACCGAGTTCAAGGCCGCGCAGCGCGTTCCGAACGCGGGCCAACTCGCGCTCATGCTCCACCAGGTGCTCTACCAGCTCGGCCCCCGCGCCGAGGAAGAGGCCATCAACGACATCCGCGAACGCATCGCCGTGACGACGTCGACGACCGCGCCTCAGTCGCGACCGTGGAGCCTCGCGCTGTCGAGCGAGAACCCGATGTACGGCGCGCCTTCGTACAGCTCGGCGAGCATCCCCTCCGCGGGATCCGGTCCGCACGTCGCGAGCGGCAGCGGCTCGTTCCGCGTGAGCCAAGCGCCGAGCAGCGGCACGGGGACGGGCCCGCTCCACCCGGGCTCGCTGGGGGTTACGGGCCCGCACGCGGTCACGGGCCCGCACCCGGCCGCCGGTCCACAGACGCCGATCAGCACACCGCCTTCCTTGTCCGGCACGCACCCGAGCGTGACGCACATCTCGAGCATCGCGGACGCGCACCCCAAGCCGAAGAGCGGGCCCTGGATCTGGGTCGCGCTCGCGGCGCTCACCGGCGGCGCCGTGGCGCTCGGTCTCTGGTTGTTCCTCGAGCGCGGGAAATCGGCGCCCGGGCCGGCTTCGCCGAGCGCCGTCGTCGCGAACAACGGGGCGTCCGAGCCGTCGGCGTCGACGACGCACGCGCCCACCAGCACCACGACCGCGAGCCAGGCTCCCGCCGACTCCACCCTCGTGAGCGACGCGTCCCCCTCCTCCGCGCCGTCGAGCGGGAAGACTCGACCCACCAATCCGATCGTCCCGAAGCCCGTCCCCTCCCCGACGGAGTCCGCCGAGGAGTCGACGGGACCGGGGAGCATTCAGGTCGTGTGCTCGCCGTGGGGGGCCGTCTCCATCGACGGTCGCTCGGTCGGCGTGACCCCGATCGGCGCCGTGTCGGTCCCGCCGGGCACGCACACCGTCTCGGCGACCAACTCCGATCTCGGCGCCTCGAGGGCGCAGACGGTCAAGGTCGTTTCCGGTAAGACTGCCTTCGTGAAGTTCGACTTCAAGAAGGCGGGAGAGTGATCGGCCGCGGGGTCGTCCGCTCGCTGTGCCTCGCCGGTCTGGTGGCTGGCGCCGCGTTCGCTCGGGTCGCGCGCGCGGAGGATCTGTCGGCCATCGTCGCCAAGGCGCACGATCAGATCGACAGCGGCAACTACGCCGACGCGATGAAGACGCTCGGCGCGCTGAAGGGCAAGACGCTCCCTCCCGCCCTCGCGATCGAGGCGGCCCTCCTCGAGACGCAAGCCGCGATCGTCACCTCGGGCGCGGACGCCGCCGCCACCGCGTGCACGAAGGCGATCACCGCCGCGGACTACGATCCGGACGTCGCGCGCGATCAGTCGCCCAAGGTCCGGGACGCGTGCCGCGCCGCCGCGAAGACCGTGCGCGGTGGGAGGCTCGCGGCGGAGAACATCCAGGTCGGCGAGATGGAGCTCAAGGATCCGGAGGTCGCGTTCCAGCCCGTGCGCCTCTCGACCAAGCTCGAGAAGAAGCCCGCCTGGCTCAAGTTCGTCGCTCGGATCTCGGGCTCCGGCCTCGACGGCTCGTTCGATCTCCCGCTCATCCCGAGCGACGAGGGGCCCCTGCTCGGTACGCTCGATCCCTCCTGGGTTCGGCCGAAGTCGAAGATCAAGGTCGAGCTCGTCGCGCAAGACAAGTTCGGCGATCTCGGCACGGTGGGCGCGCACGACCTGAACGTCCCGGAGGCCGAGTCCCTCATCGAGATCGACGACGTTCCGTCCGACGCGAAGGTCACGCTCGACGACGACGACGTGAAGCCCGACGCGAACGGCCGCTTCCCAGCGCCGCCGGGCAACCACGAGGTCGAGCTCACGCTCGCGAGCGGCGCGACCGCGTCGTCGAAGGTCGAGGCGAAGCGGGGCAACATCACGCGCGTCGCGCTCTCTCCTCAGCAGCCGAGCCCTTCGCGGGTCCTGCCGTGGATCACGACCGGCACGGCGGTCGTCCTCGCAGGCGTGGGCACGGTGCTCCTCATCAACGCGGAGTCGCGCCGGAGCGAGCTCGTGGACGCAGCCGCGCAGCGCGAGCCGGGCACGGGCCTCCCGGCGACGGAGTACGCGGATCTCCAAGCGATCGACGACGAGCGCTCCACGTTCACGACGGCGGGCGTCGGCTGCCTCATCGCGGGCGGCTCGACGGCGATCCTCGCCACGATCCTGTGGCTGGTCCCGAGCGGGAAGTCGAAGCCCGCCCCGAGCGAGCCGCCGAAGGCCGCGTTCCTCCCCGTCGTCTCGCCGCAGTTCACGGGCCTCGTCGGCGTGTTTTGAGGGCTCGAGCGCGAAGCGCCTGAAGAGCGACGCCGCGGCGGCGTTTTACTTTGGGCGTGGGGTGTGACAAGCCTCGCACCATGGCTTCGCCTACCCCGCGCGTGTCCACCGCGCTGCCGCCGTTCCTCGAAGCGTCCCAGACGAGCGTGCTCGTGTGCGACGGCGCGATGGGATCGCTCCTCTACGAGCGCGGCGTGTTCGTCACGCAGAACTTCGAGCAGCTGAACGTCACCCGCCCCGAGATCGTCCAGAAGATCCACGCGGACTACCTCGAGGCGGGCGCGAAGATCCTCCAGACGAACACGTTCGGCGCGAACCGCTTCCGGCTCGAGCGCCACGGCCTCGTCGGGGAGGTCGCGAGGTACAACATCGCCGGCGCCGCGATCGCGCGAGAGGTCTCGAACGGCCAGGCGTACGTCGCCGGATCCATGGGGCCGACGGGCCTCGTCCCGGGCGCGGATCGCAAGCGCGAGCTCGACGAGGCCTACGCGACCTTCAGCGAGCAGGCCGCCGCGCTCGCGGAGGGCGGCGCGGATCTCCTGATCGTCGAGACGTTCCGCCACCTCGACGAGATCGGCGCGGCGATCCGCGCGTGCAAGGCCGCGGCCCCGAAGATCCCGACGGTCGCGACGGTGACGTTCGACAGCGGCGGCACCGTCGCGGACGGCACCGAGCCCGAGGACGTCGCGCGGATCCTCCGCGACTTCGGCCCCGACATGATCGGCGTGAACTGCGGCGACGGTCCGCAGCTCTCGCTCGCGATGGCCGAGCGCATGCGCGCGGTCGGCCTCCCCCTCATGGTGCAGCCGAACGCGGGCCTCCCGCGGAGCGTCGACGGTCGCCTCCTCTACATGGCGACCCCGGAGTACTTCGACGTGTTCATGCGGCGCGCGATCCAGGCGGGCGCGCGCGTCCTCGGCGGCTGCTGCGGGACGACGCCGGAGCACACGCGCTGGATGGCGAAGAGCGCGCGCATGCTCTCCGGCGGCGAGGCGGACGTCACGTCCGCGCGGCCGGAGGCGGCGCGTGAGATCTCGCACGGCTCCGAGCCCACGCCGCTCGCGGAGCGGAGCCCGTTCGCCGCCAAGGTCGCGCGCAAGCAGTTCGTCGTCTCGGTCGAGGTGAACCCCGACCCCGGCGTGTCCCCGGACAGCGCGCTCGCCGCCTCGAAGATGTTGATCGACGCGGGGGTCGACATCGTCAACGTCGCCGACGGTCCCCGGGCGATGGCGCGCATGTCGAACCTCGCCTTCTGCGCGCTCCTCATCGAGCGGCACGGCATCGAGCCGCTGCTCCACGTGTGCGGCCGGGATCGCAACATGCTCGGGCAGATGGCGCACCTCCTCGGCGCCCACGCGATCGGCATCCACAACCTCGTCGTCATCACGGGCGACCCGCCGAAGGTCGGCGACTACCCCGAGGCGACCGCCGTCTACGATCTCGACTCCGTGGGTCTCCTCCACATGGCCTCGCAGATGAACCGCGGCCTCGACCCCGCGGGCAAGCCGCTCCGCGGCGGCAAGACCCAGTTCCTCTGCGCGACGGGCCTCGAGCCGGGCGCGCCGGATCTCGACAAGGAGATCGCGCGCCTCGAGGCGAAGGCGAAGGCGGGCGCGAACCTGGTCATGACCCAGCCCGTGTTCCAAGAGGACGTGCTGAAGCGCGTGCTCGAGCGCATCGCGCACCTCGAGCTCCCGGTCATGGTCGGCGTCCTCCCGCTCGTGAGCTACAAGAACGCCGAGTTCCTCCACAACGAGGTGCCCGGCATGCAGATCCCGGAGGCAATCCGAGAGCGCATGCGGAAGGCCACGCCGGGCGCCGAGGCTCGAAAGGAGGGTGTGCGGATCGCGCGCGAGATGCTGTTCGCGGTTCGCGACAGCGTTCAGGGCGCCTACTTGATGCCGCCGCTCGGCAAGTACGAGCTCGCGCTCGAAGTCCTCGACGGCCTCAAAAAGTGACGATGCGCACCTGACCAGACAAACCTTGAGATCCTGCTCGCCGACATCGTAGCGGTCAATCGAAAGTTCGATGATACGCTGAGGGCTCCACCTTAACGATAGAAGGAGCCCGAAAATGCCTGCCAGCCGCAACGATCTCCATGGACGCCGCCGGCGATCGATCTCGCGAGCGGTGAGGTGGACCCTCGGCCTCGCGTCGTGCGGGCTCCTCGGGAGCCTCCTCGTCGCGAGCTGTGCGAGCGACGAGGACGCGGCGTGCTCCGACTACGGCGACCAATGCGGCAAGCCTTGCACCGCGGACACGGACTGCGCGGCGGGCCTCAACTGCGGTTCGAACAAGACGTGCACCGCCGCGTGCAGCTCGAAGCACGCGTGCGCGGACGGCGCGACGTGCACGTTCAACGGGCGCTGCGTCGGCGGGACGATGGGCACGGGCGGGAACCTCTCGTCGACCGCTGCGAGCTTCTCGAACGGCAGCGGGAGCGGCAACGGCAGCGGCAACGGCTCGACGGGCTCGTCCTGCGGCGACATCGTGATCTCGTTCACGCCGCAGACGCCGACGGTCATGCTCCTCATCGATCAGTCCGGCAGCATGAACGCGAACTTCGGGGGCAAGACGAGGTGGGACGCCCTGCGCGACTCCCTCATGGATCCCGCGACCGGCGTCGTGAAAGCGCTCGAGTCGAAGGTCCGGTTCGCCCTCACGTTGTACTCGGGAGATGGCGACCAGAAGTGCCCCGATCTCACGCAGGTCGTGCCCCCAGCGCTCAACAACTACGACGCGATCAACGCGATCTACGCGCCGGCGACCTGGAAGAACAACACGCCAACCGGCGAGAGCGTCGGGGCGATCACGCCGAACCTCGTCTCGTTCGCCGAGCCGGGGCCGAAGATCATCATCCTCGGCACCGACGGCGATCCGGACACCTGCGCGGATCCGGATTCGAACGGGACCCAGCCCCCGAAGGACGTCTCGCTCGCCGCCGTGAAGTCGGCGTTCCAGCAGGGCATCCAGACGTTCATCATCGCGGTGGGCGACGACGTGGCCGGCCCCCACCAGCAGGACATGGCGAACGCGGGCGTCGGCCTGGCGTTCCCCGCCCCCGTCCCGTGCGACCAGGTGAACGACCCCACGCACTGCGCGAAGTCGTACAAGCCGGCGAACCAGCAAGCGCTCGTCGACGCGTTCAACTCCATCATCAGCGGCCAGCAGACGTGCGTCTTCACGCTCGACGGCAGCGTCATCCCCGGCAAGGAGTGCGAAGGCGTCGTCACGGTCAACGGCATGGGGATCCCCTGCAACGATCCCAATGGCTGGAAGCTCAACAGCGCGACCGAGATCGAGTTCATCGGGAGCACCTGCGCGCTCATCCTCTCCGACCCGAACGTGATGATCTCGGGACACTTCCCGTGCACGTCGGTCGAGCCCCCGAGCTGAGCGAAGCGCGGCCCCATCCGTTCGCACGCCTCGCGCGCTTCGCACCTCCGCGCGCGATCCGCGAAACACGGCGGTGACGCCGAGGTAAAGCGCCCCCGACCCGTCACCTGGCCGCCGTCGAAACGATGAGTTTTCGACGGTCGGACGCGGGCACGCTCGTCGCAAAGTCTCCGCGGCGATGCGCCTCTCGAAGGGTCTCCGCCAAAAACTTCGCACCGTGGTGCGGAGCATGGGCGTCGGCGCCGTCGCTACGCTGACGGATCTCGTCGTCCTCACCTTGCTCGCCTCGGGCTTCCACCTCGGCCCTCGCACCTCGAGCTTCCCCGCGCTCGTCGCGGGGATCGCGGTGCAGTTCTTCGGCAACAAGCTCTTCGCCTTCGAGGATCGCTCGAAGCGGTGGGGTGAGCAGGCCGCGCTCTTCCTCGCGGTCGAGGCGCTCGGCTTCGTCGCGAACCTCGCGCTCTTCGACGTGGGCGTTCGCTACCTCCCGCTGCCGTACCTCGCGGTGCGGCTCATCACCACCAACCTCGTCTACTTCGGCCTCTGCCTCCCGCTCTGGTCGCGCATCTTTGGCCGCTCTCCCAAGAAGGAGCCTGTCTCGTGAACTCTCTCTCGTTCGTCCTCGCGTCCCTCACCACCGGCTGGATCACGCTCGGCAGCGCCGCCGTGCTGCGACTCACGTCGTCACGGCGTGAAGCCGCGGGTCGGCCGGTCTCGCCGGTCTCGGTGCTGAAGCCGCTCTGCGGCGCGGACCCGAGCTTGCGCGAGAACCTCGAGAGCTTCTTCGTGCAGGATCACCCGAGCTACGAGCTGATCTTCGGCGTCGAGCGCGCGGACGACCCGGCCATCCCGGTGGTCGAGGATCTCATCGCGCAGCACCCCACCGTGCGAGCGCGCATCGTCGTTCACGTCCCCCCCCGCGGGGAGAACCCGAAGGTGCGCAACCTTCGGGGCATCGTGGGCCACGCGTCGTTCGATCTCGTCCTCATCAGCGACTCGAACGTGCGCGCGCCGCGCGGCTACCTGACGGACGCGGTGCGCGAGCTCGAGTCCCACCCGGACAACGGGCTCGTCACGAACCTGTTCGTCGGGTCGGGCGGCGGCACGCTCGGCGCGGCGCTCGAGGCGGTGCAGCTCACCGGGTTTTGCACGAGCGGCGCCGCGCTCCCGACCGTCGTCGGTGACGCCGCCGTCATCGGCAAGTCGATGCTGTTCTCGCGCTCCACGTTCGAGTCGCTCGGGGGCTTCGCGCGCGTCGCCGACGTGCTCGCGGAGGACTACGTGATCGGCAAGATGTACCAGCACGCAGGCCTGCGCGTCGTGGTCGCGCCCACGGTCCTCGACAACGTCCTCGGCAAGCTCACCGTGAAGCAGTTCTTCGATCGCCAGCTGCGCTGGTCGATGCTGCGCGCGCGCCTGCGCCCCGCCGCCTTCGTGCTCGAGCCGCTCACGAGCCCGCTCGCGGTGCTCCCGTTCGCGTGGTCGATCATGGGTGCCTCGAGCCTCGCGTGGATGGCGGCGCTCCTCTTCGTGCGCGACGCGGTGCCGTGGATCGCGATGAAGGGCCTTCGCGAGGTGCACAAGCCCCTGCTCCTCTCGTGGGTGCGCGAGGTCTTCGCCCTCGCCATCTGGGTGTCCACGCCGTTCAAGCGCCACGCGTCGTGGCGCGGCCACCGGGTGCGCGTCGGCGCGGGGACGATGCTCTTTCACGAGAGCGCCTGAGCGCTCCACCCCGTCGCGGCGCGGCTCGTCGACCGAGTGAGGCGCGCGTCCGCGCGAGCCGAATCAGAACGACCCGAGCGCACCGACCCCGACGACGCGGGGGCTGAGCACCGGAAAGACGGCGACCGGCGGAGTCGCGGCCTTGGGCTTCGCGCTGAGCGAGAGCCCGAGCAGCACGCCGCCCACGGTCGCGGAGGCCGCGCCGACGCCGAGGGTCACCCACCCGGCGCCCTTGAAGGCGTTCGAGCTGTCGACGTAGTCCTGCGGCGCGCTGATGGGACTGTCCGCCGGGCACTGATAGCCCTGATCGGTGAGGACGCACTTCCCCTCGTCCTCGAGCTCGCTCTGCAGACCGAACCCGCGGACGATGAGGCCGATGCTCACACCGATGCCGACGACGCCCACCGCGCCGAGGACGATGCCGGGGACGCTGGGGCGGGGGCCGGGGGTATCCGAGGGAGGCGTGACGATCGGGAGATCGTCGACCACGTCGGAGAACGCGACCTCCACGCGCTGATGCTCGCCGGGCGCGATCTGAAGGGTCTTGGTGAACGGCAACATGCCCGACGCGATCGCGCGGATCTCGAGCGGCCCGGCGTTCACGGAGACCTCGTGCGTCAGATCGGCGACAGGCGCGCCGTTGACCGTGACGCGGACGTCGCTCAGCGGTTTGGCGGGGAGGATGAGCGTGACGCCCGGGACGCGGGGGGTCACGGCGGCGATCCTCTCCTCGACGAGCGGCTTCACCTTCTCGTTCGCCATGGGCAGCGCGACTTTGTACGTCTGGAGCGCGTCGAGCAGCTGGTTGGTGGTCTCCTGACAGGCGCCGACGCGCAGGTAGATCTGCGCGGTCTCCTTCACGCTCAATGCCTGCCGGTACTTGCCGATCGCGGTCGCGCAGTCCCCCGCGTCCTGCGCCTTGTCCCCCTCGGCGACCCACTGCTTCGCGTCCTCGATCGAGCCGCCCGCGCGCGCCTCGCTCGCGACGACGGCGGCCGCGAGGGCCAAGCTCGCCGCCAGACTGCGACCGCCGTTCCGAAGCACGCTCGCAGTAGAGCAAGCCTCACGGTGCGGGCGCAACCCAGCGATCACTGAGCGGATGCGCTCGCGTCGGCGCTCCGCGTCAGGGTCGAGGGCGCGAGACAATGTTTGACCCCGACCTTTGACTCGCGGGACGATGGAAGCGGGAGCGTTCGTGAAGGCCGGCGACATCGTTGCCTCCAAGTACCGCCTGGTCGCGCGGATCGGGCAGGGCGGGATGGGATCCGTCTGGAAGGCCACGAACACCGTCACGGGGCGCGACTTCGCGATCAAGTTCCTCCACGCGCAGGTCGCGACGCACGAGGACTCGCGGCAGCGGTTCACACAGGAGGCGCGCGCGTCCGCGCGCATCAACCACCCGAACGCGATCGACGTGTACGACGTCGGCGAGAGCGACGACGGCGGCCTCTACCTCGTGATGGAGCTGCTCGACGGGATCTCCCTCGCCGAGGCGCTGCGCGCGCAGCCCGTGTTCAACGCGCGCGAGCTCCTGATCGTGCTCGCGGAGGCGAGCACGGCGCTCAACGCCGCACACAACTCGGGCGTGATTCACCGTGATCTCAAGCCCGGGAACATCTTCCTGCACCGAGATCGCGCGTCGGGGTACGTGACCGCGAAGGTGCTCGACTTCGGCGTGAGCAAGCTCCTCGGGAACGACGAGGGCATCGCCACGCACACGGGATCGCTGCTCGGATCTCCTCGATACATGGCGCCGGAGCAAGCGATCTCCGCGTCGCAGGCGGACGCGCGGAGCGACGTGTGGTCGCTCGGCGTGGTGCTGTTCGAGGCGCTCACGGGCCGCTTCCCGCACGACGGGGAGAACTCGAACAACCTCATCATCGCGATCGCGACGACGCCGCCGAAGTCGATCTCCGAGGTGGCGCCCCAGCTCCCTCCGACCCTTCGCCAGCTCGTGGACGACTGCCTCAAGCCGAGCAAGCTCCGCATCCCGAGCATCCAAGTGTTCCTCGACCGGGTGCTCACGATCCTCGCCACCGAAGATCTCTCCCAGGTTCAGCTCGCTCGGCCGAGCGTCGCGCGAGGCAAGGTGATCGGGCGCCCCGATGGGCTCATGTTCCGGACCTCGGCGGGCGCGATCCCCGGGCTCGCGTCGTCGATGCTGCACCAACACGGGCTCGACGGGATCGCGCACCACCTCGCGCCGCCTCCCTCCCAGAGCTCGTCCGGGTCGCGCTCCTCCGAGCTCTCGTACGCGGGCCCGCCGCCGTCCTTCGGTTCGCCCCCCGCGTCTCAACCCTCGTTCGCGACGACTTCGGCGTCGACGCCGAGCGGGGCCTACTCCGCGGTGCAGCCCTACATGCAGCCGCAGCCACAGCCGCAGCCCATGATGCCTGCGTCGCAGGTCGCGCTCTCGCGGCAGACGGTGAAGATCCCCGTGGTGCAGGCCGCGCCGATCTTTCAGGCCGCGGCGTCCGCGTCGGACCCGACGCTCGAGAGCGTTTCGAGCATCAACGTCGTCCGCCCCGACCGACACACCTCGACGCCCCCGAACGGAGAGCGCCCCGCCGCGCCAACGAGGAAGTTCCTCTTGCCCGTCGTGGCCGCGCTCTCGGTCGCCGCCGTCGTGAGCCTGGCGATCATCGTGAAGACGTCGAGCGACAAGACGCCGCTCGCCGCCGACTCGACAGAGAGCTCGTCGCTCGCGCGCAGCGTGCCGTCCGTCGGCGCCTCCCCGCCATCGCGCACACCGATCATCGAGCCGAAGCCCACGGCATCGACGGCCGACCTCGCGGCGTCGAGCTCCGCGGCGCCCTCCGCGTCAGCCCCGGCCTCCGCTGCCCCCGCCGCCTCGATCGTCGCGGTGACGACGCCGACGGGTCGACCCGCGACCGTACCGTCCGCGAAGCCGCGGCCTTCGTCCACGCGCGTGACCGGGTTGGACACGGGCCTCGAGTAGGCCTGTCGGCGCGCGCCGGCAGCGCGCGCGCTTCAACAGGATGAGGATCGCGGGGATGATGAGGAGCGTGAGCGCGAGCGTCGCGGACATGCCCACCGTCATGATGACGCCGAGCTTCACCATCCCGCGGTAGTTCGCGATCACCATCACCGCGAAGCCGAAGATCGTCGTCATGGATGCGACGAACACGGCGCCGCCCGTGGACGTGAGCATCTCGTCGATGTCCGCGACCCCACCATGATCGGCCGCGCTTTGCCGGTAGCGCACCATGATGTGGACGCCCGCGTCCACGCCCAGGCCGAGGAGCAGCGGGAGCACGACCATGTTCGCGTGGTTGAACGAGACGTCGAGCGGGCCCATCGAGCCGAGCATCCAAATCGAGCCCATCACGAGCGGCACCGCGGCGACGGCCATGTCCGTGAGGCGCCGGAAGCTGACGAACAGGATGACCAGGACGAGCCCCGCCGCCACCATCGTCGAGCTGCGGAAGCCCTCGACGATCATCCTCGGGTGCTCCGAGAGCGTCATCGCGAGGCCCGACGCGTTGGGCGTCGCGGAGTTGATCTGGCTCGCGAACCGCTCCGAAATCTTCACGTCCCAGATGTCGTCCTTCGGGTGGACGTACAGCGCGACCTTCGAGCCGTCCTTCGAGACGAAGCGGCGCTGCCAGAGCGGCGGGAGATCCTCCGGGAGGTAGTGCCCACGCTCCGCGACCCGGCGGGCCGTGTCGACCGCGCGACGGAGGACGCCGCCCTCGGCGAGCTGCTCCTTCAGGATCGCCGCGGCGCGGTGGTTGATGCTCGTGAGCTTCTCCTTCGCGCCATCCGGGAGGGACTCGATGTCCTTCCTGAGCGTGCGGATCGCCTCCTTCACGTCGTCGACGGCCTTCGTGTCCCGACCGCCGTCCTTCATCGCGAACGCGATCTCGTCGAACGAGTCCATCAGCGCGTTCAGCTTCGGAAGCACCTCGACCTTCGAGATCGTCTCGGTGGAGAGCTTCTCGAGATCGAGCGGCTGCTCGAACAGCGCGAGCGTCTTCTTCAGCGCGCCGATCGAGGCTTCGTCGAGCGGCGGGAGCAGATCCGATGGGCTCTCGACGGACGCGACCGAGTCGAGCGCGCGGAGCTTCGTCGCGACCTCGCGCGCCTCCTCGATGGAGTCCGCGCTCACGTTCGCGACGATCGGCGTGAGCAGCCGATCCTTCTCGATCTCGACGAGGCCCTTCGCGCTCTCCGCGTCCTTCGGCAAGAGGTCGAAGTAGCGACCGTTGAACGTGACGCCCCCGAGGAGGCAAGCGAACGCGATCGTGACGATGACGGCCCCGATCACGAGGCCCTTCGGGAAGCGGCGGATCAGGCGCCCCATCGCCCGCATCCCCGGCATCTCGGGGGCGACCTTCGGCTTCTTTCCGAGGATGAGGATCATCATCGGAGCGATGAGCAGGTACGTCCCGCAGAGCATCACGAGCAGGCCCAAGCACGTGAGGAGGCCGAGCTGCGCGAACGCCGTGAACTCGGTCACCGTCGTCGTGAAGAACGCGGCGGCCGTCACCACCGTGCCGACGAGGAGCCCCGGGCCCGCCTTGATCAGCGCCGTCTCGATCGCCGCTTTGCGCTCCGCACCGCCGCGCATGAGCTCCGCGTAGCGCGCCTGGATGTGGACGCCGAAGTCACCGAGCCCGAGCAACACCGACGTGAAGCTCGCGGTGATGAGGTTCAGCTGTCCGAAGACCAGGTAGGCGAGGCCCCAGGTCACCGCGGTGCCGAACCCGATCGGCAGGAAGCTCACGCTCGCTTGGCGCACGGAGCGGAACGCGAACAGCAGGCTCGCCGCGATGCCGAGCGCCGAGAGGATCGACGAGATCACGAGGTCGTGCTTCACGATGTCGTGCTCGTCCGTCGCGAGCGCAGGCACACCCGTGACGTTCGCCTGCACCTTGCTCGCCGGGTTCGCCTTCGCGACCTCGTCGCGCGCGGCGCGGATCCGGTGCACCAACGGCGAGACCTGATCCGCCTCGTCCCCTTGAATCACGGGGAAGAGCGCGATGATCTGGTGGTCGCTGCTCCCGGTCAGGTACCCGAGCTCGTCGATGCCCGCGGGTCGGTTCCCCAAAGCGCTCGTGCCCGCGCCCTCGAACATGCCCTTGAAGCGCTCCTCCACGCTCCGGCCCATGACCTCGTCATCGAGCCCGCGGATGAGGTTCGCCGCCTGCGCGAGGCCCTCGTTCGCGTCCTTCTCGCTCGCTGGTGCCTCCTCCGCCTGCTTGTCGACGCGGCGCTGGAACGCCTGGATCCACGCGGGGAGACCGCCCTCCACGGTCGGCTTGAAGTCGGCGCCGATCCCGAGCTTGCCGAGCTGGTCCCCGATCATTTTCGGCTCCTGGAGGAGCGCCACCTCGGCGACGGCCTGCGGCGTGATGCGCGCGAGGACGCGGCCCTCGAGCTCGGGCAGCGCCTCGAGCTTCGCGACGAGTTGATCGACGTACGCGCGCCGCGCCTCGATCGTGTCCCCGGTCACGATCACGACCGGGTCGTCGGGGTAGCCGAACGTCTCGTAGAACTTCTTGAGCTTGCGCTGGCTCGGGTTGCTCTCCGACACGAGGTCGGTGCGCGACGTCGATATCTTCACGCGCAGGATCAGCGGGATCGCCGCGACCGTGAGGATGACCGCAGCGACGACGCACGCGACCGGACGCCGCGCGCTGACGAGCGCGAGCTTGTAGAGGACGCGAAAGAACAGGTTTCGCTGCGCGATTTGCGCGTCCACCGAGGGCAGCGCTTGGGGCTTGGTCGGGTCGACGCCGACGTCGCCCACGGACTTCGTCGCGCTCGTCTCGGTCGTCGCGCTCGCCTCGGTCGTCGAGTCGATCGAGGCGCTCTTCTCCGTCGTCGCGCTCGTCTCGGCGGGCCGCTTCGTCTTCTTCTTCGAAGACGGCTTCGCCGGTCGCTTCGTCGAGCCGGCCATTTACTGCACCACCCGCGAGGTGACCTCGATCCCACGTGCCCGCGCAGAGAAGTGCTCGCGGCGGTGCGCCGGGTTCTCGCGCTCGATCGCGGCGCGACGTTGGAGCCTGCTTCGCCTGCGGTGCACTAGCCGGGTACCTTACTCGGAAAGGCTCGAATCAGACAGCGCGCTGGCGCTCGGAACCGCGCGCGAGCGCGACTATTTCTTCGCACACTCGAACGGCTTCATGGCGTCGAGCAGCTTGTCGAGCAGGCCCTGGTCATCCTGGCGGAGCGAGGCGCGGGCCTCGCGCGCGGCGCAGATCGGAACCCGGGCCGACTCCTTGTCGTCCTGCGCGATGTACGCTTCGGCGAGGCGCAGCTGGTTCACGGCGAGGTCGGGACGATCCTTCACGAGCCCCTCGAGCAAGGGCAGGCCGTCGTCCTCGCAGTTGCCATGGATCCCCATGTCCGCGGGCGCGAGACAATAGAGCGAGCCCAACATTCGCGTCGCCGCCCCGTCCCGAAACGCGGAGTCCTTCTGCCGGCTGAGCAGCGCGTAGTGCTCCGCCTCGCCGAGGAGGCTCGTCGGGTTGTGGTCGACGCTGAAGAGCGATCCCGCGCCCTTGAGCTCGGCGACGCGACCCGTGATCGCTGCGTGCCCGAACGCGTCCCCCGCGGTCTCCGCGGGGAGCATCTTCACGAGCTCGTACGCCGCGTCCCGGTCGGCCTCGGTCGCCTTGCCCTGCGCGATGAGCTCCTCCAGCGCGTCGGAGAGCGCGAGCGCCGTCGCTGCGTTCGACGAGAGCTCCGGGCGGAGCGTGGCCGAAGAGCACGCGGCCAAGCTGGGCGCCCCGAAGAGGAGCGCCCAAGCGAGGATGGAGCTCGAAGACCCGCGCATTCGATCTCGACTCGTAGCGGATCCCCGCGAGTCGATACAACTAAGACTCAGCGATAGGCCGAGAGCAGGCTGCTGTAATCGCTCTCCGACGCCGAGCTCAAGCTCGAGATCCCAACCTCGTCACACGCGGTCTTCCCGTCCCCAGAGCAGACGCTCGAGAGGTTCCCCTTGAAGGAGGACTTGTCCGACGCGTTCGGGAACGCGACCACGACCATCGCCGGGAGCTTCGGGCCCGTCCACACCGCGGACAGCGAGCTCCCGCCGTCGACGTCCTTGAGCTGTGCGTACTGCGCGTCGTCGATCAGCGCGCACTTCGCCTCGTCGTTGATGACGGCCTTGATGGGCTGGAGGGGACGGGGCTTCGCCTGGACCGTGAACGACGACAGCGAGAACGCGCCGCCCGACACGACCTTGTCGATGAAATTCGTGTCGTCGCTGTGGTTCGTCGCGAGGGTCGCGCCCTTGCAACCGTCGAGGTCCTTCGCGGACTTGCTGACGATGAAGTACTGCTGCCCGCCGACGCGGGAGCTCGACACCTGCCCGATCGCCTCGAGGCTCTCGGAGTCGTGGAGGCCGAGGTACGCGCCGAGCGAGAGGATCCCGTACTGGGGGTGGTCGCTCGCGATGAAGCTCTTCGCGCTCGCCCGATCCGTCTGGTAGACGCCCTTGGCGGAGGACCACCCCTGGACCTTCGCGGCGGCTGCGACCAGCTTGTCCACGTACGGCTGAGCCTGCGCCGCGGTGCCGACGCCGTGCTCGCGAAGGACGAGCATCGTGACCGTCGAGCCCGCTTCGGCCGAGGCGGTGGGGACGAGGGACGAGACAGCCGCGAAGCCGCCGAGACCAAGCGCGAGGACAGCAGGGATCCAACGTGATCGCATGCGAGAAACCTCCGAAGAGAGGACCATCAAGTAGGCGTCGACGCGCCGAACGAACAGAAAGAGCGCGGTAACGCTTGGACGAGGCCGACTCCAAAATATTGAAGCCGAAGGGAGGGGGGCAGCCGCTCGACGAGGAGCGCGCCAAGACGCGGGACTCTTACCACGGACCGAAACGCGACTGCGCGCACCGAGCGCTCTTCGCGCGCCGCGTAGCGCGCTACGCGGACTAGCGAGAGCCTGTGATTTTGAGCAGAGTCGGGCCGCGCGGATCGTCGGGGTAGTCCTTCGCGAACGCCTCGGCGTGGTGTTTCGCCTCGCCCGAGATCCCCCGCCCGAGCGTGAGCATCGCGAGGTTGTATCGGGCGTTCCGCTGCTTGGGGTCGACCTTCAGCGCCGCGAGGTACCCCTCGCGCGCCCGGTTGTAGTCGCCCGCGTAGTCGTCGAGGAGCGCGAGGTCGTAGAGCGCGTTCCCGTCCGACGGGAACTGCGCGAGGAGCTTCTGGAGCAGCGGGCGCGCCGTCGCGTCGTCCCGCTTGCCGATGAGGAGCTGGACGTAGAAGAGCTGCGCGTCCCGATCGCCCCCCGCGTCGACCGCCGCCTTCGCGAGCCGGAGCGCATCGTCCGCGTCGCCACGCGCGAGCGCGAGGAGCCCGTCGCCGTACAGGAACACCGGGTTCGACGCGCGATCCTTCGCGGCCTCGAGCCGCGCGCCGACCGCGACGAGATCGTTCGCGAGCGCGAAGACGGACACGGCGATCTCGCGGAGCCGAATGGGCGCTTCGTCCGCGGCGCAGCCCGCGCCCTCGGCGGCGAGCACGTCCGCCGTGGCGCCGGGCGAGTCCTGGAGGCGCGCGCGAACCATCGCGCGTCGAGCGAGGCAGGTGCACGATTTCGGGTCGCGCGCGACGCACTGGTCGAGCGCGGGCAGGAGCTCCCCAACGCGATCGATCGTGCGCGGATCCGGCTGCTTTTCGATCGCGGGAGTGCCCTCCGCGCCCGGCGGGCGCTTCGGCTCTCGCGCCGCCGCGATGTGATCCGCGGAGACGCGGAAGACGATGACCCCGACGACGAGCACGACGATCGCGGAGAACGCCTTGCGCCCGCGGATCGTCGTGCCGAGGTAGCGCCCACCGAGGGACGCGGCGGTGAGCGCGAGCGAGATCCAGACGAACGGCGCGGCCAGGTAGTACCCACGCAGCAAGGGCGCGCTTTCGCCCCGGAACACGCTCGCGACGACCACGAGGACGACGGACGTCACCGCCCAGCCGATCGCGGCGGCCAGCGACTCGAGCGTGCGAAGGTTCCTGTAGAGGAGCGCCGAGACGGCGGGCGCAGCGAGCAAGTACACGAGCGCGATCACGCCGATGAGCGCCCCGGGCGTACCCGGCTCGGGTGCTCCGACGGTCGGCGCGAGCGTGAGCAACAAGAGCTGCAACGCCCGGCCGAGGAGGTTCAGCGCGGCCATCGGCTCAGGGCACTTCGAACGGGACGTTCACGTTCACGTACGCTCCGGGCGCGGGGATCTTCAGGTCCATCTTGAACGCGCGCAGGCACGCGGCGACCTTCGGCGCGGTCGCCGTGCGATCCTCGCTGATCCCGCGAGCGACCTCGTCGCCCTTCGGATCGAACGAACCCGAGTAGATGAACTTCACCGTCGCGGGCACGCCGGGCTGGCCCTTCACCGGCGCGTAGCACTCCTTCGCGGTGCGTTGCTTCAGTTGCTCGATCGCCTTGGCCACGTCCGCGTCGACCTCGTCCTTCGCGCGTGCGGAGGGCGCGCTCGAGGGAGCGGGTGCGGCGCTTGGTGCAATCGCGGGCGCCGCGGTCGACGCGGGAGGCGCGGCGCTCGACGCCGGCGCCCCGGAGGCGGTCGGCGGCGCCGCAGCCGTCGTCGGCGGCGTGCTCGGTGCCGAGGGAGGATCACGGCGCAGGCCCAAATAGAGGCCCATCGCGATCACGACGCTCCCCGCCAGGATGGCGAGCGGTGTGTAGTTCCGAGGAGGGGGAGGGGGAGCCGGACCGCGCGGTCGTGAGGTCGGCTCAGCCGACGCCGCATCGTCAGACGTCGAATCGTCCGACTTCGAATCGCCCGACTTCGAGTGAGAGGCCGAGGCCACGTCCTCTCAGTTCGTCGCGCCGATCAAGCCGCCGCGCATCTTGTACCCGCTCGACGTCTGCGTGCCCTGGTTCTGCGAGGGCTGGCCGAACGTCATGATCATCTTGTAGCCGGGGCTCGTCATCACGTCCCCGCCGTTCACGAGCTCGCCGCCTGGCGCGCCCGCCACCGCTGGCGTTCCGCTGCTCGACGAGGAGTCTCCGGAGGTCGTGCTGGTGGCGATGCCGGTGGAGGACGACGCGTTGCTCGTCGATCCGGTTCCGCCCATCCCGGAGGAGCTGCTCATGTTGGCGCCCGTCGATCCGCTGGCGGTCGACGTCGTCCCGTCGTCGCAGCCAGCAACGACAGCGAACACGAGAGAAAGACCGCAAAGCAAGGTGCGACGCATGAAGCTCATTCGATGAGAGCGCAGGTTCGGCCGCGAGACAAGCGAAGCGTCACAAGCAGCAGAACGTCGTCGCGGAGTTCGCCGTGGGGACGACGTCCCCGAGCTTCGCGCTCGTCACGCTCGTCGGCGCGCATCCACCCCCGGTCGGCGCGACGTTCACGACCCCAGTCCTCCCCGAGATCGTCGGGTTCCCTGTGAGATCCTGGCAACTCCCGGCGTTGAACGTGACGACGCTCGAGCTGCACGCGGCGTCCGTGTAGAGCGTGAGCGCGATCCCGCACGAGCCCCCCGACGGATCCTCGCAGTGACACGCCGTGCAGGAGCGGTCATCGACGAAGTTCTTGTAGTAGACGTGCTTGTCGTTGAACGGCGCCGGGCAGGTCGCTTGCTCACCCGCCTTGCCGACGCAGACGTGTCCGAAGTACGGCGCCTTCGGCTTCGGCATGCACTTCTTGCCGCTGTCGCAGCCGACGAGCGCTGGGATCGCACCGCACGCCGTGGACGCGGTCTGCCACGTCGGCGACGCTTTGTTGAGCACGCCGCCCGTCGCGTTGCACGAGCCCCCGGTGACGGTCGGCGACTGCGTGAACACGCTCGAGTTGCACGCGGAGCCCGCGCACGACGCCCCGCCGGGCGAGCTGTTCGTCGCGTCACACGAGAGGTTCCACGGGTTCGGATCGGTGAGCGTGATCAGGTTCGTGGCGTTCATG
Organism: Polyangiaceae bacterium; assembly: GCA_046351395.1. GTDB lineage: Bacteria > Myxococcota_A > Polyangia > Polyangiales > Polyangiaceae > CAYYKK01. Next base: position 119,249 of record JAXLYP010000023.1, on the reverse strand, counting down.
TTGCTGCACGCCACATTGCGGAGCTGGAAGAGCTGGAGCCCCGGAGCGACGGGATCGAGATCCGTCTTCAACTCGCACGAGCGGTTCATGGGCGCGCTGCACCCGCAGTTCGAACACGAGAACCCGGTGTTCGAGAGATCCTTGAAGCCGTTGTACTTCACGGCGCTCGCGAACGCGGGGCAAGCGGGCGCCGTCCCCATCTCGCCGAGGACGACATAGCCGAACGTGCCCCAGCCGTTCGGGATCGGTTCCACGCACTCCGTGTCGTCCACGCAATCGGGGTCCTCGCAGTCGGCGAGCATGTCCCCGTCGTCGTCCATCGCGTTGAAGCAGTCCTCGGTGGGCGGCGGCATCCCCCCCGTCCCACCCATGCCCGACGAGGAGCTCGCATCCGCGCTCGACGCCTTCGAAGTCGACGTGGACGCCTTTCCGCCCGCTCCACCGCTCGACTCGTTGAACGTGTACTCGGGGAAGAGGCACGCGCCCAGACCGAGCGAGAAGGTAAGGAGCGCGAGACGTCGGCCGACGCCGCGCGAGACCGGCAGCATGTCCGTCAGACTAACACCCCGCTCGGCTCCGGATCCGCTTACGTGAACTCGATGGTCAACGAGGCCCACGAGAGGCCCGAGCCGACGACGACGAGCCCCGCGATGTCCCCGGGCTTGAAGTCGTCCCACCGCGACGAGAGGACCGTGGGCGCCCCCGCGGCGGCCTGGTTGCCGTACTCCACGATGTTGTGGAAATGGCGCTCCGGCGGCACCTCGCAGCGACGGACGACCGAGTCGAGCATCGTGAGGTTGGCCTGGTGGCCCACGTAGATCATCCGCGCCCGCTCCTCCGGCGAGAGCGAGTCCTGGATGGCCCGGAGCAAGTCGGTCATGCGCTTGATCGCGAATTTCTGCACGGCCGCGCCGTTCTGCTTGAAATGCCCGAGGCGCTCGATGAGGACCTCGTGCGCGCCCGCGGGGCTCCCCCCGAACGTGGACGCGCGCACGCGCACCTTGCTCTTCACCTTCGTCGACACCACGGCCGCGGCGGTCGAGTCCCCGAACAGGATCGCGCTCGATCGATCGGAGAAGTCCGTCACGCGCGTCGTGTTCTCGGGGACCACGAAGAGGACGTACTCGGGGAGGGAGTCCCCCATGCGCTCCGCGAAATACGCGTGCGCCCCGAACGTCGTGCAGGCGGTCGCGATGTCCACGCACGGGACCTCGAGCCCGAGGGCCTTCGCGACCTCGAACGACTCGCCCGGGATGCACGTGTCCGGGGAGCTCGAGCCGCCGAACACGAAGCCGATGTCCTCGACCTTGATGCCCGCGCGCTCGATCGCCATCAGCGCCGCGCGCTTGCCGCACTCGGCGTTCGAGTAGAGCCGGGCCTCCTGCGCGCCCCGGAGATCCTTGTTCTTCGTCGCGCGGATGTAGTCGAGGGGCAGCACGGTGCGGCGGTTCCGGATGCCGACCCGATCGACGATCCACTTGTCGTTCGTGCCGATGTCGAGCGACTCGAGGAAGGCGTTGTCGATCTGGTTCTCGGGGTGGAAGTGCCCCAGCCCATGGAAATAGAGCATGCGCGGATCGCCGTACTACAAGTCGGACGCGGCCCCTAAGGGCGTCGTGCAGGCGATCGAGCGAGTGGCGGGTGCGTTCTGCATCGCGTCAGTGGCACCCGAGTTCATCCCTCAGCACACCCGACGGGTCGCGCTCTTCGAGGCGCTCGTCGCCGCGGCGAGGAGCGACCGGGCGCGTCGCGCGGAGCGCCGAGGTTGACCGTTCGTCTCAGTCCGGATCCTCTTCCTTGGCCGCGATCCGCGCCTTGCGCGCCTCCTCGAGGCGCTCCGTGAGGACGCGGCGGAGCTTCTTCAGATCGTACGCGGCGGGCTTGTCCCCACCCTCGAGCTGCGCGATCTCGCGCGCGATCGCCGCGGCGTGCTCGCGCGGGCGATCGGGGATGCGCAGCAGCATCCCGAGGCGATCGAGCGCGGCGATCTCGGCGTCGTCGACCTTGCCGTCGAGCGTCGTCATCCAGGACGCGACGGCGTACACGAACAGGCGGTCCGCCTTCGTCATGCGCTCGAGGGGGATCAGCGCGAGCTCGATCGGCTCCTTCGTGGCGCGCTCGATGTCCTCGATCTCCCAGAGCTCGAGGCCCTCTTCGAGCGCCGTCTTGACGATCGCGTCGGCCTCGTCCGGGTGCAGCTCCCCGTCCGCCCAACCGATCGCAGCGAGAGCCAAGAAGACCTCACGACCGAGCTTCGTGTCCGCCATGGGGAGGATGAAAGCACAGGGCGTCGACGTTCGGGAGAGGTGAGTCACCAGCTTGGCGTCACACACGGTGAGCGGTAAGGAACGCCCCATGAGCCGAGGACCGAGACCGGTACGCGCGCCCCGGGGCGAGGCGCTGTCATGCAAGGGCTGGATCCAGGAGGCCGCGCTCCGCATGCTCCACAACAACCTCGACGCCGAGGTCGCGGAGCGCCCGAACGACCTCGTCGTCTACGGGGGGACGGGGAAAGCCGCGCGAAGCTGGGACGCGTTCGACGTCATCGTTCGCGAGCTTCGCGAGCTCGGCAACGACGAGACGCTCCTCGTCCAGTCGGGCAAGGCGGTCGGCCGGTTCCGAACGCACCCAGACGCACCGCGCGTGCTCATCGCGAACTCGAACCTCGTCGGCCGGTGGGCGAACTGGGACGAGTTCCGGCGCCTCGAGGCGCTCGGCCTGACGATGTACGGACAAATGACCGCGGGGTCCTGGATCTACATCGGGTCGCAGGGGATCGTGCAGGGCACGTACGAGACGTTCGTCGCGGCGCGGAAGGCGTACGTCGCGCGCACGAAGAAGCAGGGCGGGCTCTGGTGCCTCACCGCTGGGCTCGGCGGCATGGGCGGCGCGCAGCCGCTCGCCGCGACGATGGCGGGCATCGCGTGCCTCGGCGTGGAGGTGGACGCGGAGCGCGTGCAGAAGCGCCTCGACACGCGGTACGTGGACGAACGCTTCACGGATCTCGACGACGCGCTCGACTTCGTGAAGGGGTCCGCCGCGAAGGGCGAGCCGAAGAGCGCGGCGCTCGTCGCGAACGCGGCCGACGTGTACGCCGAGCTCGTGCGACGCGGGGAGATCCCCGATTTGGTGACGGAGCAGACCGCCGCGCACGATCCGCTCGTCGGCTACATCCCGCGGGGCTTCACGCTCGCGACCGCGCGCGCGAAGCGACAAGACGATCCGGCGGGATACGTGGAGCTCGCGAAGGCGTCCATGCGGCTCGAGGTCGAGGCGATGCTCGCGATGCAGAAGGCGGGCGCGGAGGTGTTCGACTACGGGAACAACATCCGCACGTGCGCGATGGAGGCAGGGTGCGCGAACGCGTTCGACATCCCCGGGTTCGTCCCCGCGTACGTGCGTGAGCTGTTCTGCGAGGGCAAGGGCCCGTTCCGCTGGGTCGCGCTCTCGGGCGACCCAGGGGACATCGCGGCGACGGACAACGCCGTGCTCGAGTGCGTCCCGAACGATCCGGATCTGCGGCGGTGGATCGATCTCGCGCGTACGCGGATCCGGTATCAGGGCCTGCCCGCGCGGATCTGCTGGCTCGGGTACGGCGATCGCGCGAAGGTCGGTCTCGCGTTCAACGATCTCGTGAAGAAGGGCCACGTGAAGGCCCCCATCGTGATCGGCCGGGATCATCTGGACTGCGGGAGCGTCGCGTCGCCCTTCCGCGAGACCGAGGCGATGAAGGACGGCTCGGACGCGATCGCGGATTGGGCGATCCTGAACGCGATGGCGAACATCGCAGGCGGCGCGTCCTGGGTGAGCTTCCACCACGGTGGCGGAGTCGGCATCGGCAACTCGCTGCACGCGGGGATGGTCATCGTCGCCGACGGGACGGACGCCGCGGCGCAGCGCCTCGAGCGCGTGCTGACCATCGATCCGGGGATGGGAATCATCCGGCACGCGGACGCGGGGTACGAGACCGCCGAGCGCGTGGCGAGGGCGAAGAAGGTCCACGTACCGCACCTCTGACGAGCGACGCGCGGTACGTTGGGGGGATGTTCATCCTCCCGATCGCGCACGAGGAGTCGACGGTTCGGCGCTGGCCCGTCGTGACGATCGGCATCCTGATCGTGAACATCGCGATGCTCGTCTTCACGATGTTCCGCGTCCCCGGGGACATCGCGCGGCTCGAGACGAGGCTCGAGGCGGCATCCCACTACGCGCGCGATCGACCCTGGGTGCGCGGCGTGGCGACGCCCGGCTGCCTCACGCTGGGGGACGCGGAGGTCTACACGCGCGAGCGCACGTTGGAGCGCCCGCCCGAGCCCGGCTCGGTCGAGGAGACCGAGGCGAGGGCGCAGATGAAGGTCCTCTGCGGGGCAGTGGACAAGGCGCGCGCGGAGAGCTTCCTGTACCGGTTCGGCTTCGTCCCCGACTCCTTCACACCGTACTCGCTCGTCACGCACCAGTTCCTGCACGGGGGCATCCTGCACCTCGTGTTCAACCTCTGGTTCCTCTGGCTCTCGGGCTGCAACCTCGAGGATCGGTGGGGCCGCGGGCTCTTCCTGCTCTTCTATGTCGGGGGCGGCATCGGCGCGGCGTTCGTCCACAAGCTCTTCGCGTCCGACACGGGAGTGCCCCTCATCGGCGCGTCCGGGTCGATCGCCGCGGCGATGGGTGCGTTCCTCGCCGTGCTCGGCGCGACGCGGATTCGGTTCTTCTATTTGTACGCGATCGGCTTCCGCTTTCGGACCGGGACGTTCGAGGCCTCCGCCTACTGGATGCTCCCGCTCTGGCTCGTGACCGAAGTCGTCGAGGCGTTCGTGCTGAAGAAGGACGGCGTCGCGCACTTCGCGCACGTCGGCGGGTTCGTCCTCGGCTTGCTCGTCGGCCTCGCGATGCGGTTCTCGGGCGCGGACGCGAAGCTGAACGAGAAGCAGGACGAGGCGCTCACCGTGCTCCGTGAGGATCCGGCGATGGCCCGCGCCGCGGAGCTCGTCGATCGAGGGCAATTCGGGGAGGCGATCGAGAAGCTCAAGGGGCTCGCGGCGCAGAGGCCCGACGACGTCGACGTCCAGGTCGAGCTCCTCCGCGCGGCGACGTTGGCGCGCGATCTGCCGCTCCGCCAGCGGACGTACGCGCGCCTCCTCGTGCTCTACCTGAACCAGGATTTTGCGGACGCCGCGACGGAGATCTATCGGGAGGTGCAGCAGAACCGGATGGAGGACGCCATCCCGCGCGCGACCGCGTTCGTGATCGCGCAGGGGTTCGCGCGTCACAAGCGCCTCGACTTCGCGCGGCTCGCGTACGCGCAGGCCCGCCGCGACGGGCTCGTCGACGAGCTCGCGGTGCGCGCCGGCGTCGCCGAGGCGACCGCCCTCCGTGCCCTCCATCGGCGCGCCGACGCGCGGGCTCTCCTCGACGAGTGCAAGGCCTCGCCGTTCTCGACCGTCGAGCTCGACGCGCAGATCGAGGCGCAGTTGGCTCAGCTCGGGCCGATGTCGATCGACGCCTGACGCGCGTCAGGCGAACGGGGGCAGCGTCCAGACCTGCTCGTCGGTCGCGGGCGCGGGGATGGCGATCTCGCGGCGGAGATCGCTCCCGCCGCCGAGGAGCGCGTCGATCTGGCCGAGCGTGTAGTGCGCGGACGTCTGGTTCGAACGCGCGGGCTCGCCCGGGACGTGCCACTTCAGCGGCGGCGCGAGCTCCGCGACGTCCGCGCCGACGACCGTGAACTCGCGGCCGAGCCGATCGATCGCGGCGGCGACGAAGTCCGGGTGCATCCCGCCACGCACGAACGTGCCGGTCGCCGCCACCCACCGCGGGTCGGTCCCGTCGACGTCGTTCGAGATGTAGATCTCGCGCGCGCCCGCGCGCCGGAGGTTCTCCGTGAGCTCGTCGAGGATGGCCGCGGTGCCCCGCTCGGCGATCTCGTCACACCAGAACTGGCGCACGTCCGCGTCGCGCTCCCACTCCGCGCGCGTGCGCCCCGAGATGCGCGTGCCGAGCTGCTGCAGGCGCTGGCCCCGGCCGATCGCCTGGTTCACGTGGTGCGCCCACGTCGCGAAGCTGCACTCGAGGCCGTCCCGCTCGTTCAACAGATCGGTGTGCGCGTCGAAGTGGACGACGCCGAGCGTGTGGTCCGCGTTGCGCGGGGAGCGCGCGAGGTGCCGACCGAGCACCATCGACATCGAGTGGTCGCCCCCGAGCAAGTGCACGCGCGCGTCCGGGTTGAGGTCCTCGATCACGCGGAGCGCGCGCGCCAAGATCGAGAGCGGCGCGACCGGCAGATCGCGTCCCTCTTGCCCGCGCGCGCGGAGGACCCTCGCGATCGCCGCGTCGTTCAGGAGATCGTCCGTGATGAGGGACGGGTTGACCCGGACGTCCCCGATGTCGACGACGCCCGCGCTCTCGAGGCGATCGTAGAGCCCCTCCCGCGCGAGGAGCTGCGCGCGCACCCCGAGCGGGCCCTTGAACGCGCCGCGCTCGAACCCGGCGCCGATGTCCATCGGCACGCCGAGCAGCACCACGCGGGCGCGCGCGATCTTCTCGAGGTTCGCAGACCAGACGCGCTCGACCTCCTTCGGATCGAGGGAGCCGTAGCGCTTCTCGACGTACGCGCCGAGCTCGTCCGCGCCCGTGCTGACGACCTTGATTCCCTGCGGCGCGAGGATCTGGCGCAGCGTGGAGAGCGACTCGGACATGCCCGGATGGTGGCGCGCCGCTCGCGCGCTGTCACGTCACGCGTACGGGCGAGCCGCGCCGCCCGTCGCGGCAATGGTCGCGGCCTCGCAAGATCGGCGCGCTTGCGGTCACCCCCCCGCTCGCGCGAGTGCCCGTCAGTAGCTATCGGTGTGCACGAAGTAATAACTCGTTGAGTCGTGCGGAGTTCCGATCTCTCCAACGGGGTACGTCTCGGGCGACTGATACACGCAAGCCTTGTCGTTCGCCGTCGTGCACGCGCCGTTCTTCGCCGCGTCGCCCGGCCAGGTGACGAACCCCTGTGACAACACCTCGAGCCGATCCGAAGCGAGGTAGTCGCGGGCCGCCGTCGAGTTCCTCAGGTGGGCATCGAGGAACGCGCGCGCCGCCGACGTGAGCAGGCGCGTCGCTCCGAAGCGGAGCGCGTCCCCGGGCGCATTCCCGGGCGGCAAAAGCTGACCATCGGCGTCGCACATGTCACCGCCATAGATGTTGAACGTGTTGTGCTCGGCGAAGCATCCGGTGCACGTCCCTGTCGCCAGATCGCCCATGCAGCTGCCGCCCTCGACGATGTCGACCAAATACTTGTCGGGCGAGCTGAACCCCGCGAACGAGGCGCGCCGCTCGGCGCCGATGAAGTCTGCGCAGTCGCCGTCGCCTGTCAGCAACATCGACGGGAGGGCGATGTCGCGCCAGCTGCTGATGCTCTCCCACCCGGAGGAGCAGGCGGCACCCGTGCCCGGCACGCAGCAGTCTTGATCGCTCGGCGTACAGAAGAACCCACGACCCTCGTCTCGCGCGCTCGGCCCCGGCGGCGAGTTCAACAGGAGGGCGCGGGGCCGAGGATCGGGCAGCGACAAGTGAACCTCGCTCGGCACGATGATCTGGTCGGCGCCGCCGAGGACCTCGCCCCCCCAGCACCCCGCCGACCAACCACCGAGCGCGATCGCGTCGCGATCCAGCGTGAGCGCGCTCCCCGCTTCCGCCTGAATGGCGGCCTCGATGCAGTCGAGATCGTCGATCACGGCGCGCAGATCATGGGCGCGCAAGACCGCGTTCATTCCGAACGCCCCGCCGTCGCAATCGATGCCATACGCGGCGCACATCGCGAGGTAGTTCGAGCCCAGACCCGTGTGCGCGACGCTGATGACGACGTATCCCGCGCGCGCCATGACGCGCGCCCAGCAGACACTCTGGGCGCTCGGATCGTCCTCGGTGCCCCCCCCGTGCGAAAAGACGAGCACCGGGGTCGCGCCCGTCGCACCGACCGGATAGCGGATGAAGAGAGGGATGGTGCGATCGCTGACGGCGACGCGGAATCCACCGGGGAGCCGTCCCGAGTTCGGTACGCACACGCCTCCACCGGTCGCTCCCGTCCCGCTCGTTCCGGCGCCGCTCGTGTCGCTGGACGAGCTGCCATCGGCTCCATCTTGGTCGTCCGCCCCTTTGCACGTGGCGGAGAGGGCCAGCACAAGAATCAGGGCACTCGAGCAGAGCCCGGATGCAATACCCCGGAGAACACGGCTGTTCATTCCTCGACGCTAGGGCGGGGCGCCGTCCGGATCATCGCCCTTCTTGTTTACGCGCTCGTAAACGGACCTCAGCTCGTGACGTGACTTCAGACCGAGTCGCTTGAGCGCGCGGCCGAGGAGCACGCCGACAGTCGACGTCGCGAGCCCCAAATCATAGGCAATCACCTTGTTGGCAAGTCCCATGGCCGCGAGCGCCGCGACCTGGCGCTCGCGCGCCGTGAGCGTCAAGAGCGGCGCTGGGCTCGGGTCATTGCGATGTGCGACCAGATAGTGCGCGCCGTCTTCGGCGAAGTGGTCAGTCAGGGACCAGCGCGCGTCGACGAGCGCCTTCCACGACTCCAACGCGCGAGCGGGATCCTTGATACGTGTGTTTTGGCGCGCGCGCGACACCGCGACGACGCGGCGGCGGAGCTCGGCCAGCGAGGAGGGGCGTTGCGCCTCGGCTTGGGCGTGCTCGACGCTGCCATCGGGCGAAAGAATCGCGTCGGCTTGGTCGATGCGCCGCGCGGCTCCCTCGAGCGCGTTGAGACGATTTCGGAGGCGATGGGCGGCGGCGATGTGACGACCGATGCGTGCGAACGCGCGACGCGTCGGATCGGGAATGGCGGGGTGGGCCCTCGGCAGCACGACTCCGAGGAACACGCCGCGGCCCGAGGCATTGCGACCGTTGATGCCGTACACATCGCCCACGCCGACGGAGGCGAAGCTTTGGGCGAGCCGCGCGCGCGAGGGCCCAGGGATCTCGAGGCCCAATCCCTCGTCGAGCGCGCCATAACTCGCGCGCGTGTAGTCGGGGTTGTCCTCGAAGACGCGCCTGAGATCACCCCAGCCGCGCAGAAAGTCCGCTACGCCGTCGGCGGCGACGTGGAAGCCGAGATCGAAGCGCGGTGCAGCGGGGTTCGAGATGTCGTAGCCGTTTGCGACGACGCCGAGCGCTGGGAACGGCAGCGTCGCGTAGACCGCGTCACCCAAGCGGGCGAGCCACGCGTCGTCATCGGCATCCATGTCGTATGCAGACTCGACGATGTCGAGGATGTCGCGACTTCGCACGGCCCAACGATAGCTCGAGCACAGCGTTGCGCCGCGGCGCTCGTCGGTGCGCGCGAGGTGCACGACGGGTCCGACACCCAGGAATCGGGCCAAGCTGTCCGTATGCCCGGGATTGTCCTTCGAGCTGCTCGGCTGGAGGCGTCCGACGCGACTCGAATCCCCTGCCGCGCAGAGGGAACGAAGTCCTCGACGGGCGGTAGCTCTGGCGCGAAGCGCGGCGGACGGCGAGAGCCTGCCCCGGTGGGTCGAGCGCGCGGGGCGCGCCGCTCGCGCGCTGTCACGTCACGCGTACGGACGAGCCGCGCCGATGCGCGGCATGAGCTTCTCCTGCTCGACCACGAGGCGCGCGCCCGCCGCGACGCCGATCGGTAGGATGAGCAGGCCGACGAACGGGATCAGGAGCAGGAGCGCCCCCGCGACGCCGAACCCGAGCGCCGCCCAGAAGTGATCCTTGAAGAACCGCAGCCGCCCACCGATCGAGGCGCCCCGCGCGCTCAGCGGATAGTCGAGGAAGTCCCACGCGACCATCAGCGCGCCGACGAGGAACTTCAGCGGGAGCGTGACGATCGACGCCGGGGGGAAGAACATCGTCACGAGCGTCAGCGCCGCGAGCACGGGCAGACCGATGAGGAGCGCGGTGAACGTGACCTTGAGCGAGAGCCACATCGACGCGCCCACGCCCTGCTCCGGCCACGCGGGGAGGCCGAGCTTCTTCTCCTGCTCGCGGCCGATCCGATCCAGCGCGAACGCGGAGAGCGGCTGAGCGAGCGAGAGCGCGACCGGGATCGCCACGAAGAGCGCGAGCGCCCCGAGCCCGATGCGGAGCGCCCAGAGCGCGACGAGCATCCACCCCGTCGCCGCGCCGACGATGAGGTCGGCGAGGAAAACGGCGCCCCAGACCCCGAGGATGCCGCACCCAACCATCAGGACGAGCGCGAGGAGCGTGGGCACCAGGGAGAGGCCCCACACGGATGGCGTGCTCACGATGAACCACGCGCCTCGGAACATCGCCGCGATTCCGTCGAAGAGGCCGAGCTTGCGGGGCTTCGGCGCGCCGTAGGAGGGGTGGGGCTGCATCCGCTACAGCTGTAACTTCAAACGCAGAGATTGCACGCCCCGCGGGGCGAGATCGTCAGAGGTCGCCCTCGGCGACGAGGATCTCGTCCGCGTCCATATCGACCTCGAAGAGCGCCGCGAGCCCGCGATCCATGCGCTGGTAGGCGACCACCCAATGCACCGGGAGGCCCGTCACGTCGTCCGCGAAGCGGATCTCCGCGTCGACCGCCGAGCCATCCCCCGGGACGCGCGAGTCCCCGACCTGCACGCGCCGCGAGGCCCCTCCCATCGGGCCGACGCGGAACTCCCGGCGCAGGAACGTCGGCACCGCGGTGATGTCCCCCTTCGGGCCTTTCGCGACGGCGCGGAGCTCGAGGCGCCGAAACATGTCCCCGGTCGGGAAATCATGGCCCACGTGATCCGCCGTGAACGTGAGGCGCACGGTGTCGGGCGCGGGCCGCGCGGCCCGAACCTTCACGGCCGAGCGGAGGGTCTTCGCGTCGCCCGCGACCCGGAACCGGTGGTCGAGGTGGGCGCCGCTCTTCGCCATGTGACAGTCCGCGCACGCGGTCTTCGCGAACTTCGAGCGCGCGTGCTCGCCGATGGTGCCCTGCATGAACTTGCCTGGCTGGTCGGGGAAATCGAACTCGTGGCACCCCGCGCACGCGTCCGCGGTCGCGAGGCGCGCGTCCTTGGTGGTGGGGTGGACGCCCTCTTTCCCCGGGGATCCGTGCGCGCCGACGATCTCGTCGTTCTGCACGTGGCACGTGACGCAGCCCACGCCGAGCGCGGCGGCCTCGTCGGAGAGGCCCGCGTCGGGATCCCCCTCCGGGGCGTGGCAATTCCGGCAGAACCCGAGGGGCTCGATCGCGTACGCCTTCTTGAAGACGGGATCCTCGTACGCGGCCGCGTGCATCGACGCCTTCCACTCGGCGCCGATCTCGGCGTGGCAGCCGACGCACCCGTCGTTGAGCTTCTGCGCTGCGGCCGCCTCTCGGTGGCGCGGCGCGGGCCCCGGGAGGGGGAGCGCGCCGTCCGCCGAGGCGCTCGCCACGCCGAGCACCCCCGCTCCAACGAGCAGGACAAAGGCCCCCGCGCGAGCGGCGCGCGTCTTCAAGGCCGCTCCACGTAGACGCTCTTGGACTTGTCGAGCCTCCATACGTACTTCTTTGTCGCCGGCGTTCCGTACGGGAGGGTGAACCGCGCGTCCACGGTGCCGACGAGGGTGAGGACCTCGAGGTCGGCGGACACGCTCGGCTGCACTTTGCTCCAACCTCGCGGTCCGCCCCCACCCCAAAGCTCGGTGAGGTGGCCATCCGAGGCGCGGATGAAGCAGGTGTCGAACCCGGCGATCTCGTAGCCTTCGCCCCATTCCGGTTCGTTCCACGCCGAAACCAACAGCCAGCCATCCACGTCGCCCAGGCGCCTTCGAATGGGTTTCGCTGGCGCGTTGTGGAACCAGGAGCCGCCCACGACTTCACCCGCTCGAAGGGCGACGACGTCGTGGCGAAGCATGGAGATCCGACCGAACTCCACGTCCCCGTCTCCGCCGAGCTTCGTGTAGAGCGCCCGCTCGGACGCCTCGAGCGCGTACTGCGACGGGTCGCGCTCGACGACCTCGATCTTGTTCCAGTCGCCCGGCTGGTAGCTCACCACCATCTCCGAGTAGTACCTCTCCTTCGCCTTTGCGAACGCGTACTCGCGCACTGCGCGGAGGGGCTCGAAGTGAACGGGCGGATCGAAGTCCGCGCCCACGAACGCGCCTTCCGGGAGGTGTGCCGAGAGCCCCGGCGCCGCTGCGAGCGCGATGTCGGCGATGGGCGCGGTGGTGCATCGTGGGAGGAGCTCGACGGGTAGATCGGCCTCGAACGTGAAGCCCGCGGGGGTCGGCTTCGACTCGAACCTCACGCGGTCGAGCGCAGCGCTGGAGCCCTCGGTGGTGACGCCGTTCTCGTCGATGCGCAGGACGCGCTCGAAGCGAGCGAGGTGCTCCGCCGTGAACTTCTGGTACGCCGCGAGGAGCTTCTTGCACTCTTCCTGCGGCGGTTGGAACGGGTTCGGCCGTTGGTACCGTTCCGCGTCGGTTGGATCCGGTTCCGTGCAATCCCCGATCGGGTAGATGTCGGATCGACCGTGGTAGCCGATCTGTGGCAGCTCCGGAGACGGGAATTTCAGCGCGACCGTGAGCCCCGCCTTCGCAGCGCCGCCGATGGTCCCGACGAGGTGAATCGCTTCTCCGTCGAGCGCGACACCCACGTGGGACACCCCGGGCTTCTGCGCCGGCTCCCCCGAGACGGGTGGCAGAGCGTCGAGAGCGCCCCATTCGCTCGGATCGCCGTCGAGTTGAACCGACGCGGGGATCGCGAGCGTCGTGACTGTGACCGTCGCGGGATCGAGCGCCGGCACCGCGGCGCTCGATGCAGCGACCGGTACGGAGGCGCTCGGAGGTGCGCTCGGGGCCGCGGCCTTTCCGGCGGTTCGGGGAGCGCCGCTGCACGCGGTCAGCGTGAGGACGAGCGCGCCGAGGAGCGCGCGCGGGAATGGGTTCACTGAGTGGTCTCCGTGTAACCGCCGATCTTGGAGTCCCAACGCCACACGTGCTGTTTCGCTTTCGGAGCTCGGGTCGTATCGCTCAAGTCGTACGCGGTGCCCGAGAGGGTGAGCGTGTCGAAGTTGGGGCCGAGCGTCGGCGTCACCTTCGACCACGCGTTCGCGTCGCATCCTTGTCCGAGGAGGGGGTTCACGTTGCCGCTCTTGTCGACGAACACGACCTCGAACGCCGCCTGTTGAACGGCGCCGATCTGCGTGAGCTCGTACGTCGTCCACACGTAGCTCGAGGCGACGACCCAACCCTCGGCGCCGGCGAGCTTCTTCGAAGCGATCGTCTTCGGTGCGAGGTGGTACGCCTGCGACCCCGTCATCTTCCCGGCGTGCGTGACCATCAACACGGGGTCGCGCAGATCGACGATCCCGAGCTCCGTGTCCGCGTCGCCGCCGAGCTTCGTGTAGAGCACGTGCTCCTTCACCTCGAGGCTCGTGGTGTCGCCGTCGCCCGGGTAGTCCTGGACCTCGATCTTGTTCGGCTCCCCGGGCTGGTACGAGATCTGCGGGCGGCTATAGATGCGCATGTTGGGGAACATGAACGCCGCGGCGCGCGCGAGCGCGTTCGGTTCGAAGGACACGGGTGCGGCGAGGTCGCCGCGGACGAACGCCTCCGGGTGGCCCACGTCCACCACGCCGACGCGCGCCGCGAGCCCGATGGAACCGATCGGCGCCTCGCTCGCGCGGGGGAGCGCGGAGAGCGGCAGCTCCGCCTCGAACGCGAAGCCATCGGGCGTCGTCGTCGACTTGAACGTGCCCGAGGAGACCAGCTTGTCGAGCGCGGGGTCGTCCGCGTGGATCCCCGTGGACTCGACGCGGAGCACGCGCGTGAAGCGCGCGGACTGCTGCGCGACGAACGCGTCGTACGCGGCGCGGACCGATTTGCATTCGGCGACGGGGAGGTTGAACCCGGGCACGCCCTCGGGGCAGTCCCCGATCGGGGTCATGCCTCCGCCGCGCATCGCGAGCCCGACCTCGGGGAAGCCGACGGGCTCGAAGTGCAGCGCGAGCGCGAAGCCGGTCTTGGCGGCCCCCGCGATCGCGCCCACCACGTAGACGCTCTTCGACGTCAGCGCGACGCCGACGTGCGACGGCCCGGGCTTCTGGGGCGCCTCGTCACGTCGAACGGCGGGGAGGATCGTGAGCGCGCCCCAGTCCGATGGATCCCCATCGAGGACGAGGTGGCTCGGCACGCTCACGGTGGTCACGGTGATCGCGGAGAGATCGAACGGGGGCCCGGCCGCCGCGGAGGCCGTGGCCGAGGCGATGGGCTCGCTCGCGGAGCCGCTCGCGCGCGCCGTGGGGGACGGGGCGCCGCCGCTCGATGCGGGTGCCGTCCCGGCGCACGCGGCGAGCCCGAACACGAGGAGGATCGGCGCAACGAGCGTTCGTCGGATCATAGGGTGCGTACGGTAGACGCACGTGCGCGCACGGGTCGAGGCTCACGGCACGCGTCGGAACACGTGCGTCGTCGAGTCCCATTTCCAGACTTTCGTGAACGCCTTGGTTTCGCCGGGGGAGTAGGTCTCGGTCTCGGGGTGATACACGTCGACGTACGCGCCAGCGCCCGACATCGTCACGCGGTCGCCCTCGGGGGAGACGGTGATCTGCACGCTCGTCCACGACATCCCGTTGTCCTCGTCGGAGGAGCACGTCGGCTTGCCGTCCGCGTCGACGAAGCAGCCGTTGAAGAACGCTCTCTTGCGACCCGCGAACCCGTCCGCTTGGGACCCATGATCGAGCAGCAGCGCGCCCCCATCGCGCCGCACGATCAGGGCGGGCTTCGTGCCGCTCGAGAGGCCGCGGTGGAGGACGAGCGGTCCTGTGCCCTTCCGGGTCGCGAGCTCGGGGACGCCCGTGTAGAGCGCGCCGATGGAGACGTCCCCGACCTGGGTGATCTCGGTGTAGAGCGGGTGCGCCTGCACCTCGAGCGCGAGCCCGTAGGTGCCGCTCTCGGCGTACATCGTCCGCTCGATCTTCCCGGCTTCGCCGGGCTGATAGGAGAGCACACAGGGGATGTTGCCGAAGGCGCACGGCTTCGCCAGGGCGAGCGCGCGGCGCTCGGCGTCGGGCTCGAAGGTGATGGTGGACCCTGGGAACGCGGAGCGCTCCGCACGTCCCGGCTCGAACGCCGCGCCGAGCTCGACGCTCGTCCCATCGTTCGCGATGCGCGGGAGCGCCAGGAGCGGGACGTCGACCTCGAAGCGCCACGTGGACGCGCCGGGCTCCGCTCGCGTCATGAGCTTCGCCCCCGTGAGCGCCTTCTTCGCGGACGCGTCGAGCGAGAGGATCTGCGTCTCGGAGACGTAGAACAGGCGAACGAAGCGCGGCGTCTGTGCGGCGATGAACGCCTCGCGATCGATCACGGACTGATCGCACGCCCTCGCGAGGGCGACGTTCTCGCCACGGCAAAAGTCGATGATCGGCACGCCCCGACCCGGGCCGGGCCCCGTCTGCATCCACTGCGGTTCACCGAACGAGAGCGCGATCCAGACGCCTCGCCGGCCGACGATCTGGCCCGCGAAGACGAGCCGATCGCCGCTCACCGCGACCGCGACGTGCGACTTGTCCGGGGCGAGCTCTCCCCACTCGGTGAGATCTCCGTCGACGACCACGCCGGTCGCGCCCTCGGCGCGACGCGCGAGCGAGATGGCCTCCGCGCCGGCCTCGGGCGCCGAGGGCACGCTCGATGGGCTCGCGGTCGCCGCGGAGGCGGCCGGCGACGCGGCGCACGTCGCGGTCGCCGCAGCGACGTGGGGCGTCGCGGTGGCGGGGCCGGAGCCGCACCCGAGCAGCGCGCCCGCGAGCGCCCACGCCCCCCTCCGGCGCACGTCAGCCTCGAAGGAAGTCCGGCAGGAGCGGGCTCGGCTCGGCGGTCGTGAGGATCCAGAGCTGGTGCGCGGCGCGCGTCGCGCCGATGTGCAAGAGGTGCCGCGACTCGTCGTCCGTGCCGTACACGTTCGCGTTCACGTCGATGAGCACGACGTAGTCGTACTCGAGCCCCTTCACCTGTCGCACGTCCGTCACGTCGACGCCCGGGCGGAACGTGAACTCGAAGTCGCTCACGCGGCGGAGGTTCGGAATGTCCGCGAGCTTGAGCGCGTCGTAGTACGCGTCCGCGTGCTCGGGGACCTTCGCGAGGATCGCGAGGTTCGCGTTCGGCTCGCGCTGGAAGAGCGGGCGGATCGCGTCCGCGAGGAACGCGACGGCCGCGCCCGCGCCCGAGAACTCGTGGAGCTCGACGGGCGCGCCGTGCCTCGGCGCGTTCGGGACGATGGGATCGGCGAGGTGACCGAGCACCGCACGCGCGACGTCGAGGACCTCCTTCGTCGACCGGTACGCGATGCGGAGGGGCTCGATGTCGACGCGCGAGAGGCCGAGATCGTCGAGGACCTTCTTCCAGTCCTTGAAGCCCGAGTCCATGTGGATGCGCTGCGCGGTGTCCCCGGCGAGCGTCGCAGAGCGGTGGACGATCCCCTGCTTGTTCTTGTCCTGGACCTTGCGGACGCAGTCGAGGAGCACCGCGAGATCGATGGGCGAGAGATCCTGCGCCTCGTCCACGAAGAGGTGCTCGTAGGTGAGCGGGAGCTTCCCCTTCCGGAGCTCGCCGCGGATCTTCTGGTAGATGCGGAGGAGGATCGCGTCGTCCTCCGGGTCGAGGCGCGCGCGGTCGTCCCCGCTCACGGACTTGTTGTCCGCGCCGAGATCGCTGTCGTCGTTGTCGTCCACGGGCTCGGCCTCCATCGCGGCCTTGCGCTCGGCGCGATCGCCCGGATCGGAGTCGACGACGGCGGGGCAGCGATCGGAGCACCAGCGCCACGCGCGCTTGAGCTCGGCCTCGGAGAACTCGGGATCGGGCTCCTTGTCGAACGCGGCCTTGAGCGCGGGCCAGTCCGTGAGGATCTCGGCCCAGAGCTGGATGGCGCCGCGCGAGTCCTTGCGCGTGCGCGGATCCTCCTGGAAGGCCTGCGCGCGCTCCTCGATGAGCTTGAGCAGCACGGGGTGCGTCTTCAGCCGCGTGACCGCGCCGGGCGTCGAGTCTTCGGTCTCGACCTCGAGCCACGGGTACTGCTTCTTGCGCGTCTCCTCGGCCCACTCCGCGTACGTCTCGACGGGGAGGTTGTCGAGGCCGAGGCTCGGGAGCATCTCGCCGATGTACGCGCGGAGCGCGGGGCTCCCGACGACGACGAGCATCTTGTCGCCGCTGAAG
Organism: Polyangiaceae bacterium; assembly: GCA_046351395.1. Classification (GTDB taxonomy): domain Bacteria; phylum Myxococcota_A; class Polyangia; order Polyangiales; family Polyangiaceae; genus CAYYKK01. Next base: position 102,110 of record JAXLYP010000023.1, on the reverse strand, counting down.
CGCTGCTTGTCCTGGTAGGCGAGGTACGCGAGGCGGTGCACGCCGATCGTCGTCTTGCCCGAGCCCGCGCCACCCTGGATGACGACGAGGCCCGAGTTCGGCTTGCTGATGAGCTCGAACTGCCGGGGATCGAGGAGCGCGGCGATCTCGGGGAGGTGCCGGTTCTCGCGCTGTGCAGGGCCGAACCCGTCGTCCATGCCGAGGACGCCGCGCATGTCCTTCGGGCGCACGGCGAGGCCCTGACCGCCCGCGAGCTCCGTCGCGCGCGCGCTCATCGTGCGCCAATTGCCGGTCTTGCCCTTCGCGTAGATCGCGTCCGGCGTGGTGACGCGCCGGAGCTCGCTGTCGTAGATGGTGACCGTGCGCCGCGCGAGGACGCGCCCGATCACCTCGCGCTCGCCGAGGACCTCCTCGTACTCCGCGCCCTCCTCGTACTTGTAATAGATCTGGCTCACGGGAGCGTGCCGCCAGTCGACGATGCGCACGCCCGCCTTCGCGTCGACGAGCGTGGTCTTGCCGATGAGCACGTCCCTCTGACCGCGCCCCTCTTCGTCGAGGCGCACGTGCCCGAAGTACGGCGACCGAGGATCCACGGGCTCGACGACGTTCTCCGCGCGGCGCGCCGCGATCCCCGCGATGCGCTCCATCTGCTGCATGAGCGCGGGGACGTCCTCGAGACGGGCGACCGCAATCTGATCACGGAGCGAGACCATGTCGGCCTCGTAGTCCGCGATGGGCGGCGGCCTCGACGGGCGATACGTCGAGAGGAAGTTCATCACCCGCGTGAGGATCGCTTCCTCCTCGTGCACCGGCTCCATCGAGATCTCGGTGGGCGGCGCCGACGAGGGAGCAGGAGCGGGGTGAGATCCGTTCTTCGCCCCGTTCGAAGGCTTCTTGGCGAGTCCCTCCTCACGCTCGTCGTCGAGCGGGGCGGGCCTTTTGGTGGGGGGCTTCGGAGGCAGATTCGGTCTCACGGGGACGGAGGCGAATGGCACAACGTCCCCATGGATGCAACCTCCGCCGCTGTGCGCGCGATCAGAGCTACTTCTCGGTCGGCGTCGGCATCGCCGAGTCGGTGAAGCTCATCGAGAAGTCTTCGCTCGTCTCGTCGTGCCCGCCAATCCCATTGCCGCCCGTGGTTTTCTCAGCGCTCTCAGTCGTGGCAGTGCGGACGATGGCATGGGCATTCTTCGGCGCTTCCGCGAATTTTTGCATGGCCGTGGGCGTGTCGGGGAGGTAGCCCGCCACGCCGGTCTTGTCCGCGCGCGAACCGGGGTCGTTGTTCGATGCATCCCCAGTGGTGCCCCAGACGACGTAGTCAACATCCTTGACCGTATGCCCGGTCGTGCCGTCCCACGTGAAGAGCACGAGCATCTCTCGCTTGTTCGACAGACCGGGGAGCGCGTTGCCATTGATGAGGATGGACCCGGCGACCGGCTGGCGAAGTGGTGGGACCATGTTCCCCCCGCACGAGGTGGGCATCGTCGTGACGTAGAAGTTGGGACACTTGCTGTACGTCGCCTCGAAGCCGGACTTGAACGCGATGGTGATCACCCCGTCGGCCGGGATCGTCGTTCCCGGGGGAAAGCCTCCCAGGAAGTCGCTGCCCTTGTCAGGCGGATTCGTGTCTCCCGGAATCGTGGGGTTGTACTCGGGATCCCAGGGCATCCCCGCGGGCACCTCCCAGTAGGTCGAGTTGTCCGAGATGTAGTAGTTCGAGAGATCGATCGCGGAGTTCGTCGGGTTCCAAATTTCGACGAACTCCGCCGGGTCTCCCCCCACCACGATCTCATGAAAGACGAGGTGATCGAGGCTCGACATCATCCCGGAGCCGGTGCTCGCGGAGCTCGACGCGGAGCTCGTCGAGCCCGTCGATCCCATCGACGAGCCGGTAGTGGTCATCGAAGCGCCGGTCGTCGTCATCGAAGCACCGGTCGATGCCTTGGTCGACGAGGTCGTCGAGCTCGACGTCCCTCCGGCGCCGCCGGCGGAGCCGCCGTCGTCACACGCGACAGCGGTCAGGAGGGAGAGAACGGCGAAGGACCCGAGGAGCAGTGAAGTGCGGCGCATGCGCGCGTCCTACACGCGCGCGGGCCGCGCCGGAAGGCCCGCGCCCTACGGAGCGACCTTGAAGGTGAAGTAACCCGTTCCGGGCAGGGGTCCGGTGCCGTAGTCCCCCGGAGTGCACGGGCCGGCTCCCGAGCTCGAGGTGCTCATGCTCGCGCCGGACGAGGTGTCGCCGGTCGCGGTGGTGTCGAGCCCCAGCACGAGGTCGCAGCCCGCGAGCGGAGGAAGCACGAGAAGCAGCGCCGAGCGAAGTCTCCTACGACCGTCGTAACCCACTCGCGCGCGCGCCGGGTTCCTCGGTACGCTAGGCCGATGCGGTACGCGCTGGCTCTGGGTGTCGTCTACGCGCTCGTCGTGAGTTGCACGCCCGACATCGCGGCGACGGGGCAGGGCGGGGCGACGGGCTCGTCGTCTCCGAGCAGCGGATCGCAGGGCACCACCGGGGCGACGAGCGCGACGAACGGCGCGACCGGATCGACGACGTCCGCGTCGGCCGCGTCTTCGGGGGACACCTCGGCGGCGTCCACGTCGGTCGCGTCGGCGTCCAGCTCGGACGCGGCGTCATCGTCGTCGTCCGGGATGACGCCGACGGATCTGCCGTTCTGCTCGACCGTGACGGACGACTTCAATTATGCGAGCGAGGCCGACTTCATCCAGACGGCGATCACCAATGGGCCGTTTGCTTCGGCAGGGGACGTCGGTTGGATGAACGGGACGCCGACGATGACGTTCCACGGGGGAAGCCAGATCGGATCGATCTTCCTCACTGACCAAGCGGTCGATGGAATCGACTGCGCCTGGACCGCGAAGCTGGTCAGTGTGGGGGCCGGGACGGCGGCGTTCGGGTTCAACGACCTCCAGCACGAGATCTTGATTCGCTACAGCACGAACAAGATCCGGTTCGTCAGCAGTCAAGGTGTGGACGTACCCCTGCCGCTCTACCTCGCGATCGTGCGGGTCGGCGGCGTCTACTACGCCGCGTACCGAGCCCCGCTCGTCGCGCAGTGGACGTACCTCTCGCCGCTCGCGGGGTACACCGTCCCCGGATCGTTCCCCAGTGGTCTGCCGTTCGGGATCGCCCAGATCGGGGACGCTGGGAGCACGAGCACGTGGGACGACTTCAACGTCGTCCCGGTGCCCATGTCCGCGCTCCCCATGTAGGCCCGATCAGTCCCAGTCGAGCGCGATGCGCGTCGCCGTGTCGCCCTTCCACGCGCGCGTCTTGAACTCCGCGCTCACGCTCTTGCCGCCCGCACGTTCGACGAGGCGCTCGAAGAACCCGAGGGACTGGGTGCACGCGGTCTCTTCCGCGAGCGCGCTCATCCCGTACGCGATCCTCACGATCGCGTGCTTGTCCTCGATGTCCTTCACCGCGAGCGCGCCGTCGTCGAAGAACCCCGCGGCGAGCACGTCGAAGCGCATGAGCGTGTCGCGCGGATCACCCTCCGCGAGGAGCATCGGAAACTGGGAGAGCACAGCGTCCACCTGGAAGCGGCCCCACATGCGGACCCCCTCGAGCTGGCCGTGCGCGATCTCGCGAAGGATCGCGAGCCCGAGGCGCTCGAACGTCGACATCGGGTACCAGGCGCTGGGGTCGACCTTCGTCAGGAGGAACGCTTCGTCCTCGGGCTCGAGGTGCTTCGACCAATCCACGTCCTTGCGCCCGCGCACCATGCGCACGTAGTCCACGAACAGGAGCCCTCGGACGCGCTTGATCAACCCTTCGCTTCTACCACTTTGTGCCGAACTGAGCAGCCCAGGGTCGCGCGCGTCCGACCTCGAAAGCTCGTGCGGCGCGAGATCCGCGCGGAGCGCGGTGGTACATCGCTTGCTCGCTGCCCGCGCATGTCCTCCCGTACGACTTCTCGCATCGTCGGCTTGTTCGGCGTGCTCATCTCCCTCCCGGCGTGCGGCAACGAGGTCATCATCGAAGGGGGCGGTGGGAGCGGATCCTCGGGCAAGGTCACCTCGAGCAGCCAGGCGCAGGGGCCCACGTCGACGACGGGATGGATGACGACCGGCGTCGGCCCCACCACGGGCGTCGGTCCCACCACGGGCGTGGGACCCACCACGGGTGTCGGTCCCACGACGGGATCGGGGCCCGTGGGGTGTGACGACCACCCGCCCGGGGACGTGCCGAGCACGCAGTGCCAGGAGTGCATCGACTGCGTCCTCAACGCGGGGACGTGCGAACAGCTGCTCGAGAACTACGCGAATCAACCCGGATCGTCGGAGTGGGGGACGTGCGTGTACGGCGACGGCGGCAGCATCAAGGGCTGTCCCAACGACAATCCAAGCACGCCCGCGGACGAGTTCACCCAGTGCGTCGCCTCGTGCGACATGAAGTACCCAGGCGTGCACCAGCAGTACCTGCCGGTCCTCGACTGCGTGCTCTGCGATGCGTGCGCGACCAGCTGCAACGGTGACCTCGGCCTCGGCGACTGCTCGACGCTTCCCCCGCCCCCGTGAGGGATCCCGTCAGGCGCTTCGGGTGGGGAGGAGCGAGGGCCCGGTCTCGAGTCGACGCGGAGACGCGCGCTCCCAGGCGTCGCACCACGCGCCGAACGGGAGAGGTTGCTCGCGAAGCAGGAGGAGGCGCGTGTCCAGCGCTGGCGGGATCGCCTCGAGGGGCTCGCCGCGAGAGGTCGGCGTCACGAGCCCCACGGTCGAGAGCGAGTACACCACCTCGGAGCGGTAGCCGGGTCCGGGCCACACGACGAGCCCCTCGTCGGCGATGTCGTACGCCGCGCCCCCGATCGCGGGCTCGATGAGCTCGCGGACGAGATCGCACGCGGCGAGCCGGTAGAGCCCCGCGAGCAGGTTCTCGAGCACGAGGCGGCCTTCCTCGCCGAGCTCTTCGGCGAACCCCGAGTCGGTCACTCCCCCGACGAGCCAGCCCGATTGCTCCTCGAACGACACGACGAGGGGCGCGGGCGAGCCCGCGCGCTTGAGCGCGACGCGGATCCGGCTCGCGGCGACGTCCACCGCGTCGAGGCGGAGCGCGCCGAACTTCCAGGCCCGGCTCTCTTCGAGCAGAGCGACGAGCTCCCGCTCCACGAACCGCGCGATGGCGTCGCGCACCTCGTTCAGCGCATCCTCGTATTTGCCGGCGGACCCATCTCCTTTGAGCGTCGCGCGGCGGAGCTTCGCGTAGAGCTTGGGCACCGTCCCGGAGTGGAACCCGGGGCAGAGGAGGCCCGCCATCGTCTCGCCGTGGAGGCCGATCCGCACGGGGCCGAGGTCCGTCGAGCGGTTCTGCGCGTACAGGCGGAAGTTCTCTTTCAGCTCCCACGCGATGAACCCGAACACACCCGGGATGAGGACCACGGTGGGCGTGACGATCGCCTTCGCGCCCGCGGCCCCGAGGGCGGGCGCGAGCTGCGCGTTGCCCGCGGCCATCATCGAGTCGAGGAGCGGCAAGACCATCTTGTGGGAGACCGTCACGACCGGGAAATGCTTGATGGGGTTCACCTGCGGCTCGATGAGGAGGTTCGTGTAGAGCCGGATGACGTACGCGACGAAGAACCACACGAACCCGAGCACGACCTTCGCCGCGAGGGCGACGCGGTTCTCGCCCTCGCGAAACCGGAAGAACTCGTCGACCGCGTAGAGCCCCCGCTCCACGAGCTCGAGGACGAGCGCGAAGAAGTCGATGATGGTGCGGAAGAGCCCAGGGATGAAGTGGTGCTGGAGCCAGCGCAGGCGGCGCGCGATCCAGTCGAGCGCGACCTCCTCCGCGAGCAGCCCGATCCGTGAGTTCGTGAGGATGTTCACCCCCGCGAACACCACGGTCGTGATCCCGATCCGCGTGACGATCTCCCCCGCGAGGAGGCGCGACGCGAGGAGCCACGCGCCCGCCGCCACGGCGCCCGGGACGAGCACGAACCTCGCGGCGAGGCGAAACGCGCGGCTCTTCAGGAGGCGGACGAGCCCGATCGCGGTCGCGAGGCGCGCGGGCCCCTTCACGAGGACGACGTACGCGCCGGACGCGACCGCGGACGCGGTACGGCGCGCCACGCCGCGGGCCGCGCGGACGTGGAGGAGGAGATAGAGGACGTACCCCGTGACGGCGAGCGTGATCGGCGTGACCACGTGGACCTCGGGCAGGCCGAGGCGGCTTCCGATCGCGTGGACGGCGTGGCCGATCCCCTCGAGGCCGATGAACGCCGCGCCGAACGGGAGCGCCACGTGGAGCGTGAACGCGCGCCCGACGCGCGTCGCGAACGCGAGCGCGCTCACGCGTTGCAGAAAGCGGAGGTAGATCTCGCCCTCGCGATAGACCCCGTCGATCACACCCCCGAGGCGGCGGTCGGCGCGGAGGAGCGCGTCGCCGCGGACCAGCGCGCCGAGATCGAGGTTCGGGAGCTTGAGCGCGCTCTCCGAGATCGCGTCGCGCAGCTGCCCGATCCCGAAGAACCCGCGCGTCGCGGCGCCGTCGAGGAGCTTCTCGACGATCGTTCGGAGCGCGGCGCGCTCGACCGCGTTCCGGGGCGAGAGCCCGACATCGAGCAGCGCCTCGTGGACGCGCGGGCGGAGCGCCGCGCGGAACGCCGCGCCCGCGCGGAGCCGCACGCCGTGGAAGATCTCGGCGATCGCGCGCCGCTCCGGGCCGGGGAGGCGCGCCCGGCCCGCGCGGATCTCCGCGGAGCGGAGGCGCCGCGCGACGCGGATCTCGCGCGCGGCGGGGAGCGAGCGGACGATCGGCTTCTTTCCGAGCGAGCGGAGGAACGCGACGAGCTCGACGGTCTTCGGCGTGCGATCCGCGTCGCGACACGCGTTCTGCACGTCGAAGAGCGCGCGCGCCTCCACGCTCGTCTCGGCGCGGGTGCCGCGCACCGCGCGGCGCGCGAGCTCGAGGAGCGCGTCCGTCCAGGCGGCGCGCGCGCGCGCGTCCGTCACCGTTCCGAGCGCGCGATCCAGCGCGGCGGCGAGCGCGTCGATCTCGGCGCGCGCGGCCTCGACGCGCCGCGCGGCCGCCGCCTCGTCGGGTCCCTCGGCGGACGCCGCGCCGAGGTACGAGAGCGCCGCGCGGACGTGGTTGCCTCGGCGCGCCGCGCGACCCGCGCGATCGATCAGCGCGTCACGGGCGGCGCGATCCAGCACGGCGGGAACGGGCGGGACGCGAGCGCTCGGCGGCGCGGGGACGTCCGCGCTCGGCGCGGCGATCGCGTCCGGGGCGCCCGCGGGGCGCGCGGACTCGAGGAGCGCGCGCGCGTCGACGTCCTCCGCGACGAGCGCGTCGACGCGCTCGAGATCGCCGAGCGTCGGGAACATCCGGAGGACGAGCGCGGGCGCGAACGTGCGGTGCTCGACGTACGTCGCCGCGAACTCCGCCCACGTCTCCCGGTCGTCGCGTGGATCGACGAGGCGGCGCGCCTGGCGCAGGGTCGCCCGCGCCTCGTCGAACTCGCACTGCCCGAGGCGGTGAATGCGCTCGCGGATCGCCGCCGTCGTGAGCGTGCCCGTGCCGAGCTTCTGCTCGAGGGCGACGTGGATGCGCGCGTGGAACACGCTCCGCCAGCGCCGGCGAAGGTCCGCGGTGCTCCCGGCGGCGTCGTCCTCCGCGCGGGGCACGAGGATGACCGTGCCCGGGAGGGCGGACACGTCACGACCGAGATCCTCGACGCCCACGATGCCGAGGAGCGCGTCCTTCGGCAGGGCGTACGAAGACGCGTGCGGTACGTCCAGGCCGACGCCGGGCAGACGCCGATGGCGCTTGATCACGCGGCGAAGGACGCGCGGATCGACCACCACCACATCCCCCGACGAGGGAGCCCGCGACACGATCGCCAAGTTGAGCGGCTCGGCGCGCGCCCGTCGAGACCAAAGGTGTAGGCTCGTCCGATGTCGGCTCCCGCCCTCGCCGAGGGCGATCTCTCCCACGACAAATAGCGGGTCGTGCGCGCGATCGCGCGCGGTGGGATGGGCGCGGTGTACGAGGTGCTCCACGTGGAGACGGAGCGGAGGTCGGCGCTCAAGGTGATGCTCCCGTCCGTGCTCGGGAGCGAAGACTTGCGCAACCGCTTCCGGGCCGAGGCGCGCGTCGCGTCGTCGATCGAGAGCGAACACATCGTCGAGATCTTCGACGCGGGCGTGGACAAAGCGACGGGCCATCCGTTCCTCGTGATGGAGCTGCTCCGCGGTCAGGAGCTCTCCGCGGCGATCGAGGCGCAGGGGGCGATCCCCGCCGAGCGCGCGCTCACGATCCTCGACCAGCTCTCACGCACGCTCGACAAGACGCACGCCGCGAAGGTGGTGCACCGCGATCTCAAGCCGGACAACGTGTTCCTGACGACGCGCGAGGACGGGACGATGCGCGTGAAGATCCTGGATTTCGGGATCGCGAAGATCATCGCGGAGGGCAACCAGCAGACGCGCAAGCTCGGCACGCCCCTCTACGCCGCGCCCGAGCAGTTCAGCGGCGCGGCGCCGATCTCCCCGCAGACGGATCTCTACGCGCTCGCGCACATCGCGTTCACGATGCTCGTCGGCACGCCGTACTGGATGGAGGAGATGAACAGCAGCGACTCCGTCCAAGCGTTCCTGACGTCGCTCCAGCTCGATCGCACGGAGGCGGCGAGCTCGCGCGCGAAGGCGTATGGATCCGTCCTGCCCGCGGGGTTCGATCCGTGGTTCAAGCGCGCGACCGCGCTCGACGCGTCCGCGCGCTTCGGATCGGCGGGCGAGCAGCACGCCGCCCTGGTGAGCGTGCTGCGCGCGCCGCGCGCATCCGCGCCCGCGAGCGCGAAGGCGGATCTCGGAACGATGGATTTTCTCGCGAATCAGGGGGGCGACGCGCCCTCGTCGCGCGCACGCGCGCCGGCCGAGTCCACGCCGGAGCCGAGCTCGGCGGTGCCCGCCGCGTCCACACCGATGCCGAGCGCGGCGGCGCCGACCCCGTCGACGCTCGCGTCGCCGAAGGGCGTCGCGGGGGTCAGCGGGGCGAGCGACGCACCCCGCGTCCCCGTGGAGAGGACGGAGAAGGAGCGCGCGATCGCGGGGCAGTCCACGCTCTCGAGCGCGCGTGAGGGAGAGGCGTCGAAGCCCGTGCATCCGAGCGAAGCGGGCGACGCGCACGCGAGGGAGACGCTCGCGAAGCAGACGCTCGCGAACGAGCTCGCAGCGAACGAACTGGCCACGAAGGAGCGCGCTTCGCGCGAGGCGCCCGGAGCGGCGGAGCCCGCGCGTGCGGAGCCGGTTCGGAGGGGCGCACCGATCGGCCTCATCGCCCTGGGCGGAGCGGCGCTCGTGGGGCTCGTCGTGGGCGGGGTCGTGCTGCTCGGCGGAAAGAGCGCGCCGGCGGGCGCGAGCGCGGACGCGTCGTCGTCCGCGCCGGCGGCGACGAGCGCGATGGTCGCCTCGAAGCCGTCCGCTCCGACCCCGCGACCGCGAGCGTCCGCGTCGGCGGCGGCCGCTCCTTCGGCGCAAGCGGCGCTGGACGAGATCACGTTCAGCAAGCCGAACCCGAGGGTCGGGGAGCGCACGGTGACGACGAAGACGCGCGTCACGTCCGTGAACGTCACGAGGCCGCCGAAGGGGGACGTGAAGACGACGGAGTCGAGCGCGACGACGGAGACCATCCTGGCGGCGGACGGCAAGACGATCCTGAAGATGAAGGTCGCTTACGGCGACGTCACCTCGGAGACCGTGGAGGGAGGCAAGTCGACGACGACGAAGACCCCGGTGTCGAACAAGACGTACGTGGTCGAGTTCAAGGGGGGCGCGCTCGTCGTCACGGACGAGAACTACAAACCCGTCCCGGCCGCCGAGGCGGACATCGTGAAGAAGGACGAGGCGGAGAGCGTGGGCAAGCCCACGCCGACGCTCACGAGCCTCCCGGATGGCCCGGTGAAGAGGGGCGCCGCGGTGGACACGATCGCGGAGATCCTGCGCACGGAGGCGGCGGACGCGAAGACGGACGTGAGCGACGTCGTGGTGAAGCTCGAGCGCGTGGAGACGGACCGAGGGGGTCACCGGGTGGGAGTGTTCGCCGTCTCCCTCAAGGTCGTGAACCACGAGGCGGAGTTCGCGACGGCGATGACGTTGAAGGGCTCGCTCTCGATCCGGGAGGACGCGCGGCCCATCGCGTACGCGCTCGAGGGCCCCGTGACACTGAAGGGCGCTCAGATCGACGTCGCGGGGACGTGGTCGCTCCGCATCGAGGCGGAGTAGCGCTCAGCCCTTCCAGCCGAGGCGCGCGCTCAACACGGGATCGGGCCGGAGGCGATCGGCGAGCCCCGCGCGCGTCGTGCGGTACGCGTACTCGAGGATCGCGCGCCGCGCGTCGAACGAGGCTGCGTTGTGGAGGAAGAGCGTGGAGTCGCTCGGGTGGGGCTCGAGGAGGAGGACGTGCATCCCGTCGGGGGGGTGTCGGATCTCGTGCTCGAGCATCGCCTGGGAGCTGATGCGCTTCGACTGGTTCATGACCCAGGTGAGGCCCTTGTCGCGGACGCTGGTGCCGGGGCCGTGCCCGGTGGGGACGTGCGCGCCGCGCGTCGTCACGGGGACGCGCGGGTTGATGACGATGGCGATGTCCGCGCCGCTCGCCTTCGCGACGTCGAGGTGGGCGAGCTCGCAGAGCCCGCCGTCGATGTAGTGGCGACCGCCGATCCGAACGGGGCTGAAGAACATGGGGAGCGCGCACGACGCGGCGCAGGCGAGCGAGACGGGGATGTTGCGGTAGCCGTCGCTCCCGAAGAGCACGCGCTCGCCCGAGTCGAGATCGTGGGCGACGATGCGCAGGCGCCGGGTCATGGAGGAGAACACGTTGGGGATCTCGCGCCGAAGGAAGAAATCCGAGAGGAAGCGCTCGAAGCGCGCGAGCGTGAAGAGGCCCGCGGGGAGGGAGTCGGCGAGGCGATCGACCTGCTCGGCGATGCTGTTCTCGACCTTGTTCTCCATCACGGCGCCCCCGCGCGAGGGGCCGAGGCGCGTGAGCGCGTGGCGCACGGCGAGGTACGTCGTCTTCACGGCGCGCTGCCATTCCCCCGTGTCCACCTGGAGGAAGTGTCGACGCTCGAGGGGGAAGAAGTTGTCCGCGGGGTCGAGGAGCGCGCGGTAGAGGCGATCGCTCGGGATGCCGCCCGCGAGGCAGGCCGCGACGATGGAGCCGCCCGACTGGCCGACGTAGAGCGAGAAGCCACGCGCGCGGACGCCCTCGAGCGCGTCCTCGAGCGCAGCGAGCGCGCCCACTTGGTAGAGGGAGCCCGCGAGACCGCCCCCGGGCAAGCTCAACGCGATGTTGGCGGACTCAGCGCGCATGCGGGATCAGTCCGCGTCCCCGGCGCGCGCCTGAGCGGCGACGGTGCTCCGCTTGCCGATGACGAACGCGGCGAGCGCGGCGAGCAGGGAGAGCGCGATGGAGCCGAGGAAGATGGGCCACGTGATGTACCGATTGATCTGCGGGAAGAGCAGCACGCAGAGGGAGGCGCCGTTGTACGAGCCGTGGAGGAGGAGGGAGGGGATGATCGAGCCGCTCGAGATGCGCAGGCCCCCGAGGCAAAGCGCGAGGGGCAGGATGGGTACGGCGAACTGCCAGCGCATGTAGTGGACCATGCAGAACAGCAGGGACGTGATCACTAGGGGCTCGATCCACGTGCGCTTCACGAGGAGGGGCCGCATGAGTCCGCCTCGGAAGAGGAGCTCCTCCGCGAGCGGGATGACGACCGCGAGCTGCGCGATGCGAATGACGACGAGGACGTTCGAGGGGGTCGACTCGTCCATGCCGGCTTGGTCGAACGTGCCCGGGAGCGGGAAGCGCTCGAGGATGAACTCGAACAGGACCTGGATCCACACGTTCGCGGAGACGCCGATGACGACCGCGAGGAGGCACATCGCGATCGGGGGCACGCGAAGGCCGACGGCCTCGCGGAGCGACAGGTCGCGCATGTAGAAGCGGCGCAGGAGGAGGACGGCGCCGAGGTACACGCCGAGCTGGACGAAGCCCTCGCCGACGGCGCGCGCGAGGCCGCCCGCAGGGAGCAACATCATCGCGAAGACGACGAACACGATGGTGGTGCCGAGGATCCAGATGACGGCCGCCAGCGAGCTCATGCGCTCGACCGTCGGGGCGGTAGTGCGGGGACGATCGTCGTCGCTCACGCGCGGACCCCCTCGCGGTTCGAGAAGCGGGTTTGGGGCCGCTCACACCTCACCGGGAGTCGTTTTTCGGGCATTTGTCGCCCTACCCGGAGTCGTTGGTCGGGCCGTTTCCGACCGACCGGGAGTCGTTTTTCGGGCATTTGTCGCGCTACCCGGAGTCGTTGGTCGGGCCGTTTCCGACCGACCGGGAGTCGTTTTTCGGGCATTTGTCGCTTTACCCGGAGTCGTTGGTCGGCCGTTTCCGACCGACCGGGAGTCGTTTTTCGGGCACTCGTCGTCCTCTCGTCGAGCTCACTCCCACGCCGCTCCCTGGTCGAGCTCGCGCGCTCCGGTCTCGTTGGGCGCGGGTCGCGGTTGTTCCGCAGGGGCGGGATCCCTCATGAGGACGGATTGTGACGCAGATACGCGGGGACGCCGCGCTTTGCGACCGTGTCGACGGCGAGCCGCTCGTTCGTGTCGGGGTAGTCGATGGTGGTGTGGAGGCCGCGGCTCTCGTGGCGGGCCGCGGCGCACTCGACGATGAGCTGGGCGACGGTCGCGATGTTGCGGAGCTCGAGGAGATCGCGCGTCACGAGGTGCTTCCAGTAGTACTCGCGGATTTCCTCCTGAAGGAGAGAGATTCGGCGCGCGGCGCGGCGGAGGCGGGCGTCGCTCCGGACGATGCCGACGTAGTTCCACATGAGGCGGCGGAGCTCGTCCCAGTTGTGCGTGACGACGACGGCCTCGTCGCTGGCGACCGCGTTGCCGCTCTGCCAATCGGGGACGTCGGGCTTCGGGGACTTGCGGAGCTCGGCGATGTCCCCCGCGAGTTTGTTCGCGGCGCGGTGCCCGAACACGAGGCCCTCGAGGAGGGAGTTGGAGGCGAGGCGGTTCGCCCCATGCAAGCCCGTGAACGCGCACTCGCCGATCGCCCAGAGGCCCGGGATCGTCGTTCGGCCGTGGAGATCGGTGCTGACGCCCCCGCACATGTAGTGGGCCGCGGGGACGACCGGGAGGGGCTCCTTGGTCATGTCGAAGCCGAACCGGCGCGTCATCTCGAGGATGTTCGGGAAGTGCGCCGCGATGAAATCCGGGGACTTGTGCGTGATGTCGAGGAACACGGAGTCCGCGCCGAGGCGCTTCATCTCGAAGTCGATCGCGCGGGCCACGATGTCGCGCGGCGCGAGGTCCTTGCGCGGATCGTGTTTCTCCATGAACGCCGTCCCATCCGGGAGTCGTAAAATCGCGCCCTCCCCGCGGAGCGCCTCACTGATGAGGAACGTCTTCGCCTGGGGGTGGAAGAGGCACGTCGGGTGGAACTGGTAAAACTCCATGTTCCCAATCTCCGCGCCCGCGCGGTACGCCATGGCCACGCCATCGCCGGAGGCGACGTCTGGGTTGGTGGTGTAGAGGTAGACCTTGCCCGCCCCGCCGGTCGCGAGGATCGTCGCGCGCGCGAGGAACGTCTCCACCTTTCCGTCGCGCTCGTTGAGGACGTACGCGCCCGCGCACACGTCCGGGCCGCCGAACCGGGAGAGCATGATGAGGTCGATCGCCGTGTGGTGCTCGCGCACCTCGATGTTCGGCTCCGCAGCGACGCGCTCGAGGAGGGCGCGCTCGACCTCGCGTCCGGTCGCGTCCGTCGCGTGGACGATGCGGCGCGCGGAGTGCCCGCCCTCGCGCGTGAGGCTGAGGGTTCCGTCGCTCTGATCGAACGCGGCGCCGCGCGCGATGAGGTCGCGGATGCGCGCGGGCCCTTCGTTCGCGCAGATTTCCGCGACGACGCGGTGACAGAGGCCACCGCCCGCGACGAGCGTGTCCTCGACGTGGGCCGCGGCCGTGTCCTCGGGATCCATGACGGCGGCGATCCCGCCCTGCGCGTACCGCGTGTTCGACTCGGCCGCGGCGCGCTTCGTGAGGATGAGGACGGTGCCGTGCTTCGCCGCTTCGAGCGCGAACGTGAGCCCCGCGACGCCGCTGCCGATCACCAACCAGTCAATGTCCTTGACCATGGGGCCTCCGCGTGAGGATCGTCATGGCGGAGTCGTCGAAGCTGCCATCGTCGAGCAAGCTTGGCGCTTGTGTGGGGGCGGGCTTCACTGGAGCCTCGGCGTCGACGCGGATGTTCTCCGAGGTCGACGAGAAGGTGTCGTCGGACGCCATGTCTTCGATGGCGATGTAGGGCGCGCTCGGCTCGGGTCGAGGTCGGGGCAGGACCTTCGCCGGGATCGCTTTCGAAGGGATCTTCGGCGCCGCCGGGATCACTGGCGCGGCCGGAATCGCCGGAGGGGGCCGCGACGCGCTCTTCGGCGACGCCCCCTTCAGCGCGCCCCCGCTCGGGTCCAGCGGACGCGCGGCCTTGAACGGCATCCCGCTCGTCTCGACCGCAGGGCGATGGCCGCCCGGGGGGGAGAGCGGGAACGGCGCCTCGTTTTCGCTCACATTCTTCACGACCGCGTCGATGTCCGCGCGCGCGACGACCAGCGTCCCGATTGCGATGTCGCTCTCGTCGATCGGCGCGAGATCCGCGTGATCCACGCGCTTCTTCGCCTCTTTCGGGATCGGCGGCATCGCAGGAATCTGCATACCGTGCGGCGGCGGCGCAGCCGGTTGGGGACTCGGCTCGACCTGGTGCATCGGCGGCGGGCCAAACGTGGGCGTACGGGCCGACGGCTCACCCAGCGCCTGCAAGCTCGCCGCCTCGACGCGCGAGGCCTTCGCCTCCGTGAACTGGAGCCGAGATGTCAGCATGCTGACGCGCTGCCGGAGCTCGGCGATCTCCGCCTCCTGCTTCTCGATGACCTCGACGAGGACCCGAAACGCAAGTAGCGGCTCCGGCGGCTGTCCAAGTCGCAACGCATTCGCCAGGAGCTTGAAATTCGGAGTGGACATCGTTCGCCCCCTCCGTTCGCTACATCATCCAGCCCTGCGCGACCACTCACTCGCCTACCAACCTCCCCACTCACCTCCACTCCCCTACCGGGAGTCCTGTTCGGGAGGTGGACGGACGGGTCGGCGTGCCAAGCGATTTGACGGAGAGTCGACGCCTTCTGGCGCCGCGAAAGGCCACTCTCGCTCGCTTGGTATGCTCTTCGAGCCGATCTTCTGGGCTCAGGACGCACCTGTGCCGAGATCGACGCCGCCGAGCCGTCGACGAGCCGGCACCAAGCCGGCGAATCGGCCGCGTCGCTACGAGGGAGCGACCAGCACGCCGGCCACGTGCACGAGCGCCCACGTCCCCACTGGGAATAGGACCGTCCTATCTCCGCCGATGAACTCGAGCCGCCGCTGCGCGTAGGTCGCGCGGAATAGAGCGAGCTCCGCGAGCGCGCGCCGTCGCGCGTCGGGGTTCTTTGCCGCGATGAAGGGCTTCATCCCGCGATGCGTGCGCTTCGATGTTGCGCGCTGGTGCGGGGAAGCCCGTCGCACGGCTTTTCGCCCGAGGATGCGACTCCCCGTCCGCGCGCGCAGCTCCGCGGCCCTCCACTCCTCCACCTCCACGCCGATGCGCACCCGCTCGGCCCATTCCTCGAACGTCCCCTCGAAGCCGGGCGGCGCGACGAGCCGCCCCGTCACGACCTTGGGCAGCTTGCTCCTCGCGCCGAAGAACGCGCTCGGTCGCTCGACCGTGATCGTCCGACCGTCGAGCCACGCGTACGAGTTCAACCCGGGCCAGTGGATGCTCCGCTCGACGAGCTGCGCCTTCACGGGGTTCGCGAGCACGTACACCGTCTTCCGGATCACGTCCTCCACCTCGACGAGGTAGTTCACGTTCACCTGCTCGACGCTCCACACGTTCTCCCAGCGCCCGTACATCGAGTTGATCACGCGCGCCGTCATGCTGTGCAGGTACTGCATGAACCGCGGCAGGCGCCCGCGCGGGTCGTGGACCACGAGATGCCAGTGATCGCTCATCGCGAGCACCGCGACGACGTCGACGTGGTACCTCTTCGCCGCGCACATCAGCAGAAACAGGAGCGCGTCGTTGATCTTGCCGTCCGGCCGCAGGAGGAACTCGCGCTGCGCGATCCCTCGCGTGATGAGGTACGTCCGTCCGGCGACGATGGGGCGAGGGAGGCTCACGCCGCGCCCCATGACAATTCGCGTACCCACGCACGAAACCCTTGAAAAAGGCTCTCGCGTCGACCTCGACCCCCCGGCGGAATAGCGAGATTCGCTGGCGCCCGTCACCCTCTGCGGCGCCCGCCAGTTCGTAGTAAGGGTGCCGCGATGGCCGAGACCCCCGACACCGCCGCAGAAGGCACGAGCGCGCCGAGCACGCCGGCGCCGTCCCACACCACCGATCAGGCCGACGCGTCGCACTTCGGTGGCCCGATCGGCGCGGTCCTGTTCCTCGTCGGCCTGCCCCTGCTCTCGCTCTACCTCTGGATCTGCATCCACAAGCACGACGGCGCGCTCGTCCTGCCCACGCTCTCCGTCGTCCGCGAGATCCCCCTTCCCTCCCTCCGCTCCGCCGCCCTCTTCCTCGGGTTCGTCGCGTTCCAGGTTGCGCTCCAGGTCGTCCTCCCGGGGCGCGTCGTCCTCGGCCTCGCGCAGCGCGACGGCCTCAAGCTCCACTACAAACTGAACGGCTTCCTCTCGTTCCTCGTCACGCTCGGCGCGCTCGTCGCCCTCTACGCGACCAAGGCGATCCGTGGCACCACCATCCTCGAGGACCTCGGCGGCATGCTCTCGACCGCGATCCTCTTCGCGTTCGCGTTCGCCACGTTCCTCTACTTCTACGGCTTCACGTCGACCCGCTCCGAGCGGCGCGCGGGCATCCCCATCTACGACTGGTTCATGGGCTCCGCCCTCAACCCGCGCGTCGGCAACTTCGACCTGAAGCTCTTCTTCGAGTCCAAGATCGGCCTCACGACCTGGATCGCGATCGCCCTCGCGATGGCCGCCGCGCAGTTCGAGAAGACGGGCCACGTCTCGACGCCCATGGTCCTCGTCCTCGCGTTCCAAATCTTCTACGTCGCGGACTTCTACTGGTTCGAGGAGGCGATGCTCTCCACGTGGGACATCAACTACGAGAACTACGGCTTCATGCTCGCGTTCGGGTTCATCGTCTGGATGCCGTTCAACTTCTCCCTCCAGGCGCAGTACCTCGCCTACCACGACCTCGATCTCCCCCTCGTCGCCCTCCTCGGGTGCGCCCTCCTGAACTTCGCGGGCTACTACGTGTTCCGCACCGCGAACCTCCAGAAGCACGCGTTCCGCACGCGCCCCGGCGCGCGCATCTGGGGCAAGGAGCCCACGTTCCTCGAGACGAAGCGCGGCACGCGCCTCCTCACGTCCGGCTGGTGGGGCCTCGCGCGCCACGCGAACTACCTCGGCGACCTCATGATGGCGCTCGCCTGGTGCCTCCCCTGCGGGTTCCACCACGTGCCCCCGTTCTTCTACTTCATCTACTTCGCTCCCCTCCTCATCGACCGGGAGCGGCGCGATCACCGGGAGTGCAAGAAGAAGTACGGCGCGGACTGGGACCGGTACTGCGAGATCGTGAAGTACCGGATCATCCCGTTCGTGTACTGACGCGGCCCCGCACCCCTCGCTCCGTTCGTCTACACTCCCGCCCGCGTGCCCGCGTTCGAGCTCCCCCCCGATCCCACGCTCTACGCGATCCCCGCGTTCCTCGTCGCGCTCCTCGCCGAGCCATGGATCCTGCGCCGGCTGCGCGCGCGCGGTCGGGACGTCCTCGGCTACCCGAACCGCAAAGACACCTGGGCGTCCCTCGCGATGGGCCTCGGCTCCATCGTGTTCGTCACCGCGATCAACGCGACCTACTTCCTCCTCTCGAAGTGGGCGTTCGAGCACCGCCTGACGGATCTCGGCGACGGCGTCCTCGGCTGGAGCGCGGCGCTCCTCGGGTGGGACTTCATGTACTACTGGCACCACCGCATCGAGCACGAGGTCCGCCTGTTCTGGGCGAACCACGTGAACCACCACTCGAGCCAGTTCTTCAACTTCTCGACCGCGCTGCGCCAACCGTGGACGCCCGTGCTCGGCATCGTCCTCTACCCACCCCTCGCGCTCCTCGGCGTGCGCCCCTGGATGATCCTCGTCTCGGGTGGGATCAACCTCATCTACCAATTCTGGATTCACACGGAGGCCGTCGGGAAGCTCCCGAAGCCGATCGAGTGGGTGTTCAACACGCCGAGCCACCACCGCGTCCACCACGGCAAGAACCCGCAGTACCTGGACAAGAACTACGGCGGCATCCTCATCCTCTGGGACCGCCTGTTCCGCTCGTTCGAGGAGGAGAACGAGCGCGTCGTGTACGGGCTCACGAAGGACATCAACACGTACAATCCCCTCCGCATCGCGTTCCACGAGTACGCCGCTGTCGCGCGCGACGTGCGGCGCGCGCGCACGCTGGGAGAGCGCTTCGCGCGCGTGTTCCGGGGCCCCGGCTGGCGCCCCGCGGAGTGACCTCCGCGTCCCCGTTCCGCGAGGCTCCCGCGGCCCCGTCGACCTCCTCCCTGTCCGAGGGCGCATCGACAGAGGACGCGTCCCGCGCAAATCCGGCGCCCGCGCTCCCCTCGGGCACCCCGTCGACGGATGATTCTGCAGCTCGGGCCGGCGTCGCGCGAGGTTGACGCACGGCGCCGGTAGGCCCTAAAGCGGGGCGCGTGAAGATCCTGGTTGCGCTGAAGCGCGTTGCCGATCCGGACAACGCCAACAAGGTCAAGATCCCCGCCTCGGGCGAGAAAGTCGACACGTCGGCGCTCCAGTGGAAGCCGAACCCGTTCGACGACTACGCCCTCGAGGCGTCCCTCCGCCTCACGGAGGACGGCAAGTCCCCCAAGGCGCGCGCCGGCGAGGTCGTCGTCGTGACGTTCGGCCCGGCGGACGCCGAGCCCATCCTCCGGGGCGCCCTGGCGACGGGCGCGGACCGCGCGATCCGCGTGGACGCGACGGACGACGCGCTCGACGGCGACCTCGTGGCGCGCGCCCTGAAGGCGATCGTCGCGAAGGAGAAGCCCGACGTCGTCCTCATGGGCAAGCAGACGGTCGACGGGGACACGAACCAGGTCGGCCAGCTCCTCGCGGAGTACCTCGACTGGCCCATGGCGACGTTCGCCGCGACCATCGAGGAAGAGGCCGGCGCGCTGCTCGTCGGCCGCGAGGTGGACGGGGGCGTCGCGAAGCTCCGCGTGAAGCTCCCCGCCGTGGTCACCGTGGACCTGCGCATCGTCGCCCCCACGAGCGTGTACTCCACGAAGACCGCGAAGACGTTCAAGTACAACGACGGCGTCCGCTTCGCCGCGCTCCCCGCGATCATGGCCGCGAAGAAGAAGCCCCTCGAGGTGCTCAAGCTCGCGGAGCTCGCGGGCGGGGACACGAAGCTCAAGGTCACCTACGGCGGCTTCACCGCGCCCGCGTCGCGCAAGGCCGGCATCAAGGTCAAGGACGTGGCGGAGCTCGTCTCGAAGCTCAAGAACGAAGCCAAGGCGCTCTGAGGACAAGAGGAACACATCATGGCCGACGTACTCGTTGTCGCTGAGATCGCCGAAGGCAAGGCGAAGAAGACCACTCACTCCGCCGTCACGTTCGCGCGCACCGCCGCGCAGGCGCTCGGTGGCTCGTTCACCATCCTCGCGATCGGCCCCGGAGCCGAGGGCGCCGCGAAGGATCTCACGGGCCTCGGCGCGGCGAAGATCCTCGTCGCGGACGACGCGGCCCTCAAGAACTACGTCGCGGAGGCGTACGCGCCCACCGTCGCGGCCGCCGCGAAGGGGTTCAAGGTCGTCGTGGGCACGGCGAGCGCGTACGGCAAGGATCTCCTGCCGCGCGTCGCGGCGCGCCTCGGCGCGGGCTACGTCGGGGACATCTCGGAGGTCGTCGCGAACGGCGCGGAGCTCAGCTACCGCCGGCCGATGTTCGCGGGCAACGCGTACGGCGTCGCGAAGGTCGCGACGGACACGCACGTCGTGAGCGTTCGCCAGAGCGCGTTCACCGCGGCCGAGCCGAGCGGCGGCAGCTCGCCGGTCGAGAAAATCGCGGTCACCGCTCCGAGCGACGCGGCCAAGCGCGTCGAGTTCGTCGGCGTCGACGCGGTGAAGAGCGAGCGCCCGGAGCTCGGGGAGGCGCGCGTCGTCGTCTCCGGGGGACGCGCGCTCAAAGAGAAGTTCGCGGAGGTCCTGAACCCCCTCGCGGACGTGCTGGGAGCCGCCGTGGGCGCGAGCCGCGCCGCGTGTGACGCGGGCTACGCCCCGAGCGACTTCCAGGTCGGTCAGACGGGCAAGGTCGTCGCGCCCTCGCTCTACTTTGCGGTGGGTATTTCGGGCGCCATTCAGCACCTCGCGGGCATGAAGGGCTCGAAGGTCATCGTCGCGATCAACAAGGACGCGGACGCCCCGATCTTCCAGGTCGCGGACTACGGCCTCGTCGCGGATCTCTTCCAGGTGGTCCCCGAGCTCGTGAAGCAGATCAAAGCCGCGAAGGAGTAACCGTTGCCCCGCGCGGCGACGCCAGCGGCGACGCTCTCTCTCCTCGACAGGGCGCGCGCCGCGTTCGCCGGCGGCGGTAACCTCCTCGACGCGATCGCCTGGCCGCGGAGCGTCGAGCGCGCGTTCTTCGCCGCGAACGCGGAGAAGCTCCCCGAGCCGCCGCCGCGCCCCCCGAGCCCCGCGCTCGAGGCGCGCCTCGCGCGGCTCGAAGCGCTCCAAGCGGAGCTCAAGGGCAGCGACGCGCTCGAGGAGCTGCTCCGGGCGCGCGCCCACAGCCACGTCATCGGCACGCGCCTCGCGCTCGCCGCGGGGACGAAGGCGTTCGGGGCGCTGTCGCGCGAGGCGTACGGGGGCGCGCGCACCACGTGGCTCGACGCGGACACCTCGAACCTCGACTTCGCCGAGCATCTCGCCGCGCGCCTCGGGCCGGGCGCGTCCGCGTCCCGGAGCCCCGCTGCGCGCGACAGGGCCGCGCCGCTCGACGCGGAGGGCCTCGGCAAATACGTTGCGGAGCGGGTCGAGAAGCTCGGCGCGAGCGCGCCCCCGGTCGAGATCGTCGTCGACGAAGACGTGAGCGCGAAGGCGATCGCGGGCAAGACGCGCCTGCGCATCCGCAAGGACGCTTCGTTCGAGGCGGAGGAGGCGCGATCGCTGTTCCTACACGAGGTGGAGACGCACCTCTTCACCGCGCAGAACGGCGCGGAGCAGCCCCACCTGGATTTCCTGGACTCGGGCGGCCCCCTCGCGACGCAAACCCAGGAGGGCCTCGCGGTGTTCGCGGAGCTCTACGCGCAGGCCATCACGCTGCAGCGCCTCCGGCGGCTCGTCACGCGCGTCCGCCTCGTCGCGATGGCGGAGGACGGCGCGAGCTTCCTGGACGTCTATCGCCACCTCCTCGCGTCCGATCCGGAGAACCCGAAGGCCTGCTACCTCGACGCCGCGCGCATTTTCCGGGGCGGGCTCGTGGAAGGGGGCGCGCCGTTCACGAAGGACGCGGTGTACCTCTCCGGGCTCGTGGAGGTGTACGACTTCCTCCGGGTCGCGGTCGCGGAGGACCACGAGGACATCTGCGAGACGCTCGTCACGGGCCGGATCGCACTCCCGGAGGTCCGGTGGCTGGTCGCGCTGCGGGACGAGGGCCTCGTCGCCCCCCCGAGGTACCGCCCGAGCTGGCTCCGGAGGTGGGACGACCTCGTCGCTCACTTTGCGTTCAGCTCCTTCCTCGCGGAGATCGACCTGCAAACGGTGCGAAAGCGGAACCGTTGGATCGACGTGAGAAAGTCTGCTGGCATCCCGGCTCCTGGCGCCTAAGATCAGCGGAGCGAGATGACGGAGCAGGATCTCGAACGCCAAGCGGAGGCGATCGCGGACGAAGCCGTGGCGGGCTACGAGCGCACGCTCGCGCCCCACGTCATCGCGGAGATTCGCCGCACGCTCATCGCGGACATGCTCGCGACGGACGAGGGGCGCGCGGCGCTCCGGCAGTCGCTCGAGGATCCCGTCGTGTCGAGCAGCCAGGAAGTGGGCGAGAAGCCCGCGGAAGCCCTCGCCCCGACCAAGATCGCGGGTCGCCGCAAGAACTAGCGCCCCGCGGGACCGCTCGGCCGGAGGCGCGCGTCTAGTTGGCGCGCGCGTCGAGCGCGGTCCGTGCGCGAGGGGGTACGGGAGTGTCGATCTCGAACGTTCGGTAGGGGCCGTCGCACGCGTGACCGAAGACGACGCGCATCGAGCGCGAGCCCGTGTCGAGGATCGCGCTCCAGAGCGTCTCGGACAGCGGATCGTCGTGGCGGCAGATCGAGTTGCTGTCGCCTCGCCCGCCGCGGTGATCCGTCATCACGGCGCGGATGTCCGCGTCGTCGAAGCGCGCGGGGAGCGACGCCTCGAGCTCGTCCCACCGGCGCGCGCGCTCGATGTTGGACTCGTGGAGCGGGATCCCCGGAACGAGCCCCGTCGAGACGGCGCCGGGGGGCACCTCGTAGCGCTCCATCTCGGGGTGACGGTACTTGTTGAAGCTCACGAGGAGCGGACCCGTGGGCCGACGCACGCGGGACGCGGTGCACGACAGCTCGACGGCCGCGCGCTCCCCCGTCGCGTCCGCGATCGTCAGGATCGCGCCGTTCGTCACGGGCGCCCGCGAGAAGAGCTCGATCGCGTCCGCGACGGTGGCGCACCGGTCGAGCGCGTCCTGCACGAGCGTCGTGAGCAGGAGCCCGGGGCGCCCTTCGTAGTCCGTGGAGAACGCGTGGTTGAGCGTCACGGCGAACCCGCGCTCGTTCACGCCCGCGAGGCAGCCGACCATGATGGGGTACGCGAGGCAGATCGACGCGTACCCGTCCGTCGGGAGGTTGCGCCGCGCGAAGTTGTACCGCCCGAACCGGGGCGGGAAGTCGTGGTTGTACGCGATGCGAGCCGCGCCCGTCGCGCTCGCGGACGGTGCGATCGCGATCGCGGTGCACCCCATCGTGAAGCTGAGCTGCGCGCCCACGATCTCGGGTACCGCGCCCAGCCCGAACATCACCGGGAGCGGTTTGCCCGCGCCTTCCGCGAGCCCGCGGTGCGCCTTCCAGTACTTCCCGTTTGCGTGGTCGACGAGCGCGCGCCGGTGCCGCGCGAGGTAATAGGCGCCCGCGACGCCAAGGCCGACGCCGCTGAGGATCTCGTGCGCGCGCGCGCCCACGCGGCGCGGCTCCACGACGATCGATCCGATGGAGGACGCCGCCCGATCCATCTCACCCGCGCACGCCACGCCTTGCTGCCGTGCTCGCTCGTACGCGTCGCCAGCCACGGTCAGCGAGCGACTCTCCCCGAGGTAATGCTTCTCCATGACGCCTCCCACCGAGCGCCCGACCTACAACGCGATCGCCTCGGAGAAAAGGTGGGCAGAGCGTCAGTTTTTGGACACGCAGGCCTCGATGGGCTCGAGCACGTTTCCGAAGCGACAGTACCGACCGGGCCCATCCCAAGAGGCCGCGCGCTCGGGGTCGTCCGCGTTGGACGAGGTGAGCTGAATGTCGACGGGAACGAGCGCGGGCCACTGCAAGCTCGTCTGATCCCCGTCGAGAGCGCGGAGCCCTGCGGGGGTGAGGAGCCGCCCGCCGTGACCGATGGGGCCGGTGCAGTCCGACACTCCGCCGAGGAGGGTCGATCGGGACGTCTCGACGTCGACGACGAACGCTCCCACGCCGAACGTGCCGGAGCCGCAGGCGAGCGCGAACCGACCGTCCCCGAGGATCGCGACGGCCTCGGGCGCGAACCCGTCCTTCACGGAGAGCGGCACGTTCTGGAGGAGCTTCTTCGCGCGCGCGTCGATGACTAGGAGGGACAGCTCGGAGGTCGCGCAGGTCGCGTCGAGGCACCGCGTCCCGCTCGCGGCGACGGCGCCGTTCGCGGCGGGACCGGAGACGACGATCGCCCCGATGCCGGACTGCATGAACTTCGTCTGCGGCGGCAGCGCGCTCTCGAGGCTCGCGAGAAGGACGTCGGCCGGGTCTTTCTTCGCCGCGTCCTCGTCCGCGCGCGTGACCGCGACGCGGGCCCCCGTCGCGAGGGCGTATTGGCCGACGACCTCGCGCAGGGTGCCCATGTGTCCGGTCTGGATGTTCTCGATCACGCGCACGCGGTCTCCATCGACGGCGAGCTCCGTGTAGCCGAGGGACGGGCGCTGGTAGGTGATGCGCCTCGGGCGATCGATCGCGCCGATCGTGTGGATCGAGAGCGTCCAGGTGGACTCCGCCTCCTCGGACTCCGCGAGCGTGACGATCGCGTCGGCGGAGGGGGTGACGACGGTCGCCTGGGAGCGCTCGTCCATCCAGACGGACGCGCGCTCGACGTCGAGGACGGCGGCGACGCCCTCGCCCGAGGGGAGGAAGAGGTACGCGCCGTCGCTCGAGTAGCGACCGCTCGCGTGACCGTTCACGGACACGGTCGCGCGGCGCGTCCACGTCGCGGCGTCGTAGAAGACGACCTGCGTGCGGGAGAGGACGGCGAGCTCGCGCTTCGTGGGCGAGGGGATCGGGGTGCCCTCCGCGTCGAGCACGCGGGGCGGCTGCCCCGTCTGGAAGACGCGCACGCCTCCCGGCGAGCTCACCGCGAAGGTCCCCGCGTCATCGCCGAGCGCGACGGGGACGGTGCCCGGGCCCTCCGTGGGGACGAGGGCGCGGAGCTCGACCGCGCTCTCGGTGGCGTCCCCGATGGCGAGGAAGGAGGAGAACGTTCCGCCCAGCGCGAGGGGCCGCACTTGCACGTCCCAGGCGGGGTGATCAGCCGCCCATCGCCCCGCTCCCCACGCTTGGACGAGGATGGCCTCCCCGGGTGTGCCGTGCGCGCGCGCGATCGCGTGCCGGGCGAGCGCGAGCGCGCGCGGGCGATCCGCTTTGGGGCGTGCGAGCGCGGACGCGAGATCGGAGCGCGCGTGCGCGATCGCGGTGAGCGCGGGCTCGACGGGGGGATCGGCGAGGGCGATCACCTGGTGCGCGCGGCGCACGATCGGGCCCTCCTCGGGCGCGTACCCCGCTTTCGCTTCCGTGAGGATGGACTCCGCGAGCCCTTTCGCCGGGGTGACGTCGCCGAGCTCGACGAGCACATCCATGCGGGTCGCGCGCCCCTCGAGATCGGAGGCCGCGCAGCTCGCGAGCGCGACGAGCGCCCCGTCGAGGTCCCCGCCCTGCACGAGCACGCGGGCGGCCCGAACGCAGGGCGAGGCGGAGTCGGTCGCGGCGGCCGTCGACGTGGAGGGGGCGTGGGGGGCGCGCGCGTGCGTCGCGGGCGCGCTGCAGCCCGCGAGGGCGAGGAGCGCGGCGGAGGTCCACCGGGGAGGAGTCATCGAGTCAGTTCGTGAAGGAACGCTCGATGGCGGTGATGTCGTCCTGGGTGAGGGAGAGCGAGACGGCCCCGACGCAGTCCGTGATGCTCTGCGCGCGGCGCGCGCCGGGGATGGGCACCACGACGGGGCTCTTCGCGAGCATCCACGCGAGCACGAGTCGGTGCGGGGAGACGCCGCGCGCGCGGGCCTCCGCCGCGAGGCCCCCGACGGAGGAGAGGCCGCGCGCGCCGCTCGCGCCGCCGAAGGGCGAGTAGGGGAGGAAGGCGACGTTGTGGCGCTCGCAGGCCGCGAGCACGCCGTCCTTCTCGGGCGCGCGGTGCCGCGGGTTCCAGCGGTTTTGGACGCTCACGATGGGGACGATGCGGAGCGCGGCGTCGAGCTCGTCCGCGTCCACGTTCGAGAGCCCGACGTGCTTGATCTTCCCCGCCTCGCGGAGCTTCGCGAGCGCGCCGATCGAGTCGGCGAAGGGGGTCGCGGGGTCGGGCGCGTGGAGCTGGTAGACGTCGATCGCGTCCACCCCGAGCGCGCGGAGGGACGCCTCGCACGCCGCGGCGAGGTGCTCGGGCTTCGCGTTGCGCGTCCACGCGCCGTTCGGGCGCTCCAGGCCGCCCTTCGTGGCGACGACGACGCGCTCGGAGCGCCCGCGGAGGGCCTTCGCGAGGAGACGCTCGTTGTGCCCGATGTCGCGGTGATCGAGGCAGTAGACGTCCGCGGTGTCGACGAGGGTCACGCCCGCGTCGATCGCCGCGTGGATCGTGGCGATGGCCTGCGCCTCGTCGGGCCGATCGGTGATGGACATGTACATGCCACCGAGGCCGACCGGGAACACGTCGTACGGGCCCACCTTCCGGGTCGAGGTCGTCATCCGGATGTCCTAGCAGAGGCGGTCTCGGCGGACGCGCGAAGGAAGTCGTTGACTTGGGAGCGCGCCCGACTATGTTCCTCCTCGCGCGGTGGAGCAGCCTGGTAGCTCGTCGGGCTCATAACCCGAAGGTCGTAGGTTCAAATCCTGCCCGCGCAACCATCGCTAGACCACGCGCCTCCGGCTTTCCTGCCGGGGGCGTTCGTGTTTTCAGCGGCTGAAAGCGCGACGAGCGGGAGGAACTCGCCTCGAGCGAGATAGCTCCCGTCTTCCTGCGGGAGCATCGTGATGCGCCCGCCCTTGAAGAGCTTTCGGAGTGCTTCCCGAGCCAGCGCGGGATCGCCATCAAGCACGCGCTTCAGGTCGAGCGCGCAGGCGACGACTTCCGCTGGGGTCGGGAGGCGGATGGGTGTCTTTGTGGATTCGAGCACCGCGCCTATCGCCTTCTTCTCCTCATTCGCCTGGTGCTCGAGATCGGCGAGCGCCTTCCTCACGTAGTCCGAGCGGTCGCCGGTCGCGATGAACTCAACGAGGCCTGCGATGCGCTCTTCCGTACGGGCGAGACGTGCGCGGCGCTCCTCAAGTTCCCGTGACGTGGTCCGTGAAAGTTCGCCCAGCCGCTCCGCGATGCGCTTGCGAAGGTGGGTGAGGGCTTCAGGCGTCGCGAGAGACTGCTCGACCGCCTCCAGGATGCGGGTGCGGGTTTCGTCTTCTCGGACGGTGCGCGCGTTGGCGCAGACTGCCGTCCCGCGCTTCTTGTTGTCGCTGCAGCGGTAGTAGGACGCGCTCGACCCACCGGCGATGGTCATGGGCGCGCCGCAGACGCCGCACGCGAGGAGCCCTGAAAGCGGGTAGCTGCCGCGCCCGACCGATGCGCGCAGCCGATCGCCGGCTGCCTTGTACTTCTCGGCGACGGAGGATGCTCGGGCCCGTACCGCGTCCCAGAGTTCGTCGTCCACGATCTGGCGATCGGGATGCATCGAGCGGATGACGTCCGCATCGGGCCGCGTTTTGTACCTACGGCAGTTCGTACCGGGGATCTTTCGCCATTCGCGCTTGTTGAACGTCGTGATGCCCCGGTACATCGATCGGCGGAGCATGTCGCGGATCGTCGATGCCACCCACCCGCGGCGTCCACCTTTCCCGCGTGGCGGCGGCACGCGGTCCGCGTTCAACGCCGCAGCGAGTCCCGAGAGGGATCGCCCGGCAGCGTACTCCCGGTAGATCCGGCGGACCACGTCCGCCTCGGCTTCGTCGACAAGAACCCGAAAGCCAAGCGTTCCGCCGCGGCCGTCCGACACCGGCTCGGAGCGGTAGCCGTAGGGAAGACCGCCGGTCGAGAAGCCGGCGAGCGCCCGCCCCTCGAGCCCTCGGCGCGTCTTCTCGCGCAAGTCGTCGATGTAGAGATCGCTGAGCAGCGACTTCACCGCGTAGGTCAGCTTCGACCCACGCGATGCGGTGTCGAGACCATCGTTCACGGACAGCAGGCGGACACCGTAGAACTGCAACTGCTCGAGAAGCCGGGCGCCGTCGGCGACGTTCCGGCTCAACCGGTCCTGGCTCTCGACGACGAGCACATCGATCGTGCGCGCCTTGCCGACGAGCGCCGCCATCATGCGCTGGAACCCAGGTCGCTCGAGCGAGGCGGCCGAGATCGCGGCATCGGAGTAGACGCGCGCGTCCTCAACTGCGCCGCCGTGGCGCTCGACGAACGCGCGGCACACCCTGAGCTGGTCCTCGATAGAGCTCTCGCGCTGCGCGTCGCTCGAGTAGCGCGCGTAGACAGCGACACGGAGTCCCCGAAGCGAGCTCATGCCGATCGGTTGTCATTCTTGGGCGGGCTACGCAAGAGGATCTCGATCGCGCGCTCCACGAGGAAGTCGAGGAACGTCACCGATTCCGCGCTCAACCGATCTCCCGCGGCGGGTGCGGACCGTTGGTCGAGATTCCGGGACGTGGTGCGCTTCTCGCGATCCTTGGACATCGAACTGCTCCCGCTCGAGAAAATCAGTCGGCCGGCCGGGCTCTGACGAGGGCGGGGCGCTCTGGCAGCGCGTCGCGTTCACGTCTCATTGCCCGACCAGCCGACTGCGCCACGGCAACCGATCCCGTTGAAGGAGCCGTTCGATCCGATCGCTCGTCGCGACGGTCCGCTACTTGACCCCGAGGAGTGCAAGGAGCGTCACAAGGACGAAACACGCGAAGGCAGCGTCGAGGAACACGCGGAGGTCGTCCGACCCCCGGCGACGTCCCATCGGGCGCCGTCGCGAGTTCGTCCCGTGGACATGCTCGGTCATAGGAAATGGTTCGTGAGTAAGGGAACGGAACGAACCGCTCTCCACTCCAAACCGATCTGCCGCCGTAACTCCTGAGGCCGGCACGCCGGCCCAACCGGCTCGTCGAAGCGGCGTGTGAACCACCGATCCGACGATGGCGGAGGACGGAGCAATCGGCATTCCTTCGTCGCCGCGAACGACTCCGCTGTGGCTACGGCGTGTTCTTCCGAACTGCCGTTCCAGGCCGCTGTCTCGGGACGTTTCTTGAAACGGCAATCGGAACGGCAGTGCGCGCGGGCAACGCCTGAAAACCCCGGAGACAGGCGCGGCACGCCGCGTGCGATGGGTCCCGTCACGCCGACGCGAAGCCCTCCGGGAGATCGCGTCGGACGACACCACGCAGCCTCTCGGCCGCACGAACCGGCGCGTCTCGACGCGCGAAGGAGATCCCATGCCCCCGCCTAAGCTTCTCGGTCTCACCGCCCTCATCCTCTCGTCCGTCGCGTGCGGGGATGGCAACGCGGCGAACGGCATGTGCCGCTCGATCGGCCTCTGCGATCGCCCCACGCTCCCGGCGGTCCAGATCGATGTGCTCTGCGATCCATCGGCCGACTCGTCCTGCTCGACGGACACGCTCACGAAGACGGTCGACGCGTCGCTCCGCTTCTCCGTGGCGCGTCCCGGCAGCCGGATCCGCCTCTTCATGCTCGACACGAGCTCGGCATCGCTCGTTGGCGAGCAGATGGTACCGAAGGGAGGGAAAGGATCGGATCGCGCGCGACGTGCATCCGCTGACCGCTTCGTCGACGCGGCACGCCAGTTCTTCCTCGCGGGAGCGACGACGGCGCTCGAGCAACCGCATGCGCGGCGTAGCCCGATCGCCGAAGGGCTCACGAAGCTCGCGCTCGCCGAGCACGGCGACCTGCCTCGGAGCGTCTTCATCATCTCGGACGCCCGCGAGGTCAGTACGATCGGGGATCTCGAATGCACGCCTCTCCCGAAACCGGAGGCGTTCTTCACCAACCTGAAGAAGGCACACCTGCTCGGTGCAGGGCTCTTCGCGGGCGCGGACGTCATGTTCGTCTACGAGGAGTTCAAGCCGACTCCGGCGCGGGCGTGTCCCGTGTCGGTCGAGCGGGAGATGCGCGTGCGGGACCTCTGGACGGGGGCACTCCGTGCCGCAGGCGCGAGCGACGTGCGCTTCAGCGCTGGCCCGCCGTCGTTCCTCGATGAGGGTCGCGACGACGAGAAGGCAGGTGCACCGTGAACCCGTTCCGGCAATTCACTGTGGCACACGGCGCGAAGAAGGACGCGCGCCTCGGCATCAACTCGACGGAAGACCGCCTCATCGCGGAGCACGGCCCGCTTCGCGCCTTCGACCCGGGGAAGAACGCAACTCACGCCGAGCTCGCGGCGACGATCGCGGACAAGGCGAAGCTCGCGGACCTCAGAGAAGACATCGCCCACGAGGAAGACGCCCTCACGGAGCACACCTCACCCCTCTTCTACAGCGCCGGCCTCGTCCTCGCGTTCGCCATCGAGCTTTTGGGATCGATGCTCCTCATGCGTGCCGTCTCGGTCGAAGAGGGCGAGCGGCTCCCGCTCGCGGCGGCGCTCACGCTCGCGATCGTCGGCGCAACGGCCGTCGTGGCGCACCGCACGTCGTCGAAGGTGAAGGACGGGGTGAAGGAGTCCTTCCTCAAGCGCTTCGCGGTCACGCTCATCGTCCTTATCGTCTACGTCGTCCTCGCCATCGCGATCACCGTCGTGCGGCTCGAGGGCGCGACGGACGAAGGCGGGGCGGGGCTCGAGGTGATCGCGCAAGCGGTCCTCATGGTCGCGACCGCCGTGGGGCCGGCATGGGCCGTCGAGTGGCTCATCCGCAAACGCGCGCCATCCGTCGCGATCCGCAAGCGCCTCGCGACCCTCAAGAAGCGCCTCCGGATCGGCGAACGCCGGCAGCGCCAGGCACAGGACGAAGTGAACCGCATCACCCGTGAGGCCGAGCGCTGGCAGGTCGCGACCGCGAGGCAGCGCGCCCTCTACGGCGTCCACCACAAACTCACCACCGCAGAGGAGAACGAACAATGAGCCGCAGAAAAAAGAAGCACACGAACATGATCCCGACCGAAGGCTTCGTGACCACAGGGGGCGAATGCGTACCGACGCCGGGTGAGGCATTCGGAACGGCGCACTACCCGCTCGTCCCGACGGTCGTCGTCGGGCCACCGCCCCCGCCGAAGAAGACGGTCCTCCAGATCGACATCGGCGGCGCGAACCGCGGCGCACGCGGGACGCTCCACGCAATCATCGACTTCAACCGCGTGTCGCAGCGCCTCATCATCCACCCCCGCTTCATCGACCCCGTGCCGGGGCGCGCCGAGGAGTTGAAGGAGGAAGCAGAGCGCCTCGGTCTCAAGGCCGACGCGATCGAAGGACGCATCGAGGACGTCGTCCGCCGGGAGAAGTCCGAAGCACCGATCATCCTGCACATCGACCGCGCCAAGGCGATCGCGACGGTGCTGCGCGAGACCGAAGGCGTCGGCCGCCTGCTCGGGTGGTACCTCATCATGCGGCTGGGCCCCCACCGGGTCTTGGCGCTCCGTAGCCTCCTCACCGCGGAGGACGATGCGGCGCTCCGAAACTCGATCTTGCTCGCTGAGACCGTCGCGAAGGTC
Source organism: Polyangiaceae bacterium (assembly GCA_046351395.1). Lineage (GTDB taxonomy): Bacteria > Myxococcota_A > Polyangia > Polyangiales > Polyangiaceae > CAYYKK01. The sequence goes on along the minus strand of JAXLYP010000023.1, from coordinate 70,869 downwards.
TCGGAGCGTGGCGGCTCGGATGCCGTCTTCGGTGCCGCGGCGGGGGGCGGAGGGGTCACGAACGAGCCGCTTTTTAGGGCATGGTTCGCGGACCACTGGCAGGACAACTGCGCCAAGATCGCCGCGGGCATCGAGCCCAACGCGTTCCCGCTCGAGGTCACACAGACCGGCCGCGAGACGCTGCCACTCCACGTCGTCGAGACCAAGGACTGGCTCGACACCGACGAGCTCGGCAACCGGGTCCTCGACTGCGCATCGTTCCCCGTGAAGCGCGGGTCGGAATTCGTGATCGCGGAGGTCGCGACCCGAGTCCCGGCGATCCGGTTCCATTTCGCGAGGCGGCGCACGGACGACCGCGTCACGGTCGATGGGCACCACTCGCTTGACGACGCGACGGCACGCGAAATCCGCGCGAGCGATGCGGCTGCCATCACGGTCGCAGCGCCGACGACCAACGCCCAACCGGTCCTGCGGTCGGCGGAGGAGTCGCGGGCGGCGCTCGCCTTCCTCGCCCGCGCAGTCCGCGACACCGTGAGCGTGCGCAACCCGATCGCGACGACCGACTAACCGAGGACGGAGGCCGCCATGGATGCAGAACACGTTGCCACGGTCCTTTCGAGTCTCGCCGTCCTGCTCGTCATGGCGGGCGGACTCATGGCGATCATCGGAGCAAAGGATGCGAAGGGCGGCCTCCTTCGCTTCGGGATCTTCCTCTTCCTCGCCGCCATGTTCATCCCCTACGCCGTCGCAACGATCCGATCCGCGGTTCGGACCGGATCGTGCGACGCGGCGAGCGTCGGCGCCGTGCCCACGGGGCTCATCGTGCCGGGCCTAATTGGGCACGCCGCCCTCGCAATCGCGCTCATTCGTCGAAGGCTGCGCCGCGATTCGGCAGGCGACCGCAGGGCGGAAACCCTGCGCGCCCGTGGTCGCGAACGTCCACGCCTGCCGCCCCCCGAAGGGGGTGCGTGATGCCGCCCGTCGCGCCCTGGCTCCTGCGGCTCGTTGGAGCGAACTCCAAGCAGGAAATTCAGCGTGCGCACGCGATCGTGCGGCGCGAGCACGAACGGTTGGGCCGCGCAAACGAAGCCGACCAAGTGGCTTTTCGAGGACACATGGAATCGATGGACGATACGAGCGTCATCCTCGGAACCGCCGAAGACGACACGCCCTACACCATCCCAATCGCAGAGCTCACGCGCCTTCCGTCGTGGATCACGGCGGGGACTGGGAGCGGCAAGAGCCGCCTCGTCGGCGGAATGATCGAGCAGCTCGCGGCGGCGGCACTCCGCGGCGCACCCATCGCCGTCATCATGATCGACGCGAAAGGCGAATCCGCGGACAACTTCCTGAGGTCCGTCGCAGCCCTCGTTGCCACGCTTCCGCCTCATGCGCGCCCGGGCCTCCGCGAACGCATCCACACCTTTCGCTTCTTCGACTCGCGCTACTTGCCGTCCTGGCCGCTCCTCGCACAGATCCCGGGGGTCTCGGTCGAGTCGCAAGCCGATGCGGTCGCCGAGGTTCTGAACGACTTGGTCGCCGACGCGACGATCGGCCCACGCCAGCGCGCGACGCTTGCAGCGGTGATCGCGCTCGCGATCGAGTCGGAGATCCCGCTCGCGGCGTTGCCCTGGCTCCTCAGCTCGCCGGCCCTCGTTGCCGATCTCGCCGGCCGCTCACCCATCCACTCGGTGCGGCTCCAGCTCACGCGCTTCGATCGTGAGCCGCAGGGATCGGTCGACGGGCTCATCGCGCGCCTCGGCACCATCCTCCGCGTGCCGAGCCTGCGCGCAGCCGTGAGCGGTCCCGTCCCTGCGGATTTCGGACGCTCGTTCGAGCCTGGGAACATCACGACCCTCGACTTCGGGCGGGCCGACCTCGGCGCACGCTTCTCGGTGCGGGCGATGGGGAGCCTCTCGATCAGCGCGCTCGCGAACGCTGCCTACGACCCACGACGCGAGGCACGGGAGACCACGACCTTCATCGGGATCGATGAGCCGTCCCTCATCATGACGTCGGTCGCCCAAGCGCAGTTCGAGCGCTTGATCACGACGGGCCGCAGTTTCGGGGCTGGTGGCCTCATGCTCATCCACCAAGGGCCGACGCAGCTCCCAGCAGACCTCCAGGCGTTTCTGGGTACGAACGTCGCGCTCCGCGTGATCGGTCGGAGTTCGGCGCGCGATGCTGCGGCGTCGGCTGAGTGGCTCCCGAAAACCGGACGCATCCGCCGGCCACGCTCAGACGGCCGTTCGACGGGCGGGACTTTTCTTTCTGAAGGAGAAGAGGAACGCCACTGGATCCAGGAGATCGGGAAGCTCCGTGAACGCCACTTCCTCATTGCAGATCGCCGTGCGCCCTTCATGCCGCGCGTCATCCGCGCTCGCGACTACGACCCGCCGCCCTGGTCTGCAATCCCAACTGAAGCGGCCGAGCTTGTGTTGCAAGGCTCGCAAGGCATGCCGAGGGGGCAGCTCGAAGCGCACGTCCGTGAGATCGAAGATGCGGCCGCCCGCGAATTCACCGCGACCGGTGGGGGCAGCCGTGAACGTCGCTCCACCCCTGACGCGACGACCCCACGCCGCGGACGCCGCCGGGAGGTCCCATGAAGTACCTGAAGGCCGCCCTCATCGTCATGCTCGTTGCGGTCTATCTCGCGACGGGTTGGGCTGTGGGACTGCTCTTGATCGCAGTCGCGCTGCTCGTCTTCCTGCGCGATCTCGTCCGTGCACGCCGTGCGCTCCGCACCACGATCCAGTGCCCGTGGTGCAACGAGAGCGTCGAGCAATACGGGGCATTCACGTGCGCCAGCTGCCGCGCGCGAACGCTCGGCTGGGCATGGCAGTGCAACGCCTGCCGCGCCGAGCATGGCCACATCTCGTGCCCGTCCTGTGAGCTCTCCATCCCTAACCCCCTCCTGCCGCCGCCATGAGCCGCCGACAGCGCTCCGTCCGGCCGCCTGCGAGGCGGTACGAGGTCACGCCCCGGGACCGCGAGATCGTGCACGCCGTCGCACGCATGTCCCTTGCGACGACCGACCAGATCGTCCGGCTGTTCTTCTCGGACCAAAGCACCGCGAGCCGCCGCCTCGCGAAGCTCGTTGCGCTTCGACTGCTCGACGTGAAGGTCTGCGGGCAAACCGATCCGAACATCTACACGGTCGGCGCGAAGGGGCGCGCACTGCTCGAGGAGGACGAGGTCGATGCTCTTGAGATCCACCGAGGCAAGGTCGGCCGGCATCTGGACCTCCACCTTCGTGCCCTGAACGACTTCCGCGTTGAGCTCGTGCGCGGCGCGCGGGACCGCCCTGACGTTCGGCTCGAGCTCTTCCGTTCCGACCTCGACCTCCGTCGTCTCGCGGGTGCATCGGTGCCGCCCTACATCCCAGACGCGCTCGTCGAGCTCGAGGTGGACTCCGGCCGGCTCGCCCTCTTCGTCGAGATCGACACGGGGACCGAGGGCCGTTCGGTCTTCGCCTCGAAGGCGCGTTGGACGGCCGAGGCGTGGCGCAGCGGCTCCCGCGTCTGGGGGATCGCGCCCGGCGCATGGCGGCCAGTGGTCTTCGTCCCGACGCCTGGTCGTGCCCGCGCGCTCTCACTCGCCATCTGCGAGCACGACGCGGGCGACCTCTGGCTCGTTGCCGAAACCGGAAGGCTCGTCGAGGTGGGGGCCTTTGGCCCGCTCTTCGCGACCGCGACGGACGTCGCCCGCACACCCCGGCGGAGCGCCATCACCTATCACGCTGGCCTTGCGGGGCGCCCACACAGGATGCCCCAATGACGATCTCGGAACGTCAACTCGCCCATGCCGTTACGCCTGCCCCAGCCGCAAGGGCAGGACAATCGAAGGCAACCGCACAATCTTGTTGGATAGTCCGTCCCTCCCGCGCTGCGCCTTCAAGACGGATTCACCGTCTTGCTTCGGGGGTGGGTGGGCGGCTTCTTTGATCATGATCATTGGGGTGGTGGGCGGGTTGGTTCTGATCGATCCGATCGGATTGGTTGTTTAGGAAATGTAGGGAGCAGGGTTCGCTCCCGAATCACGAGGCGTCGAAGTACGCCCAAGGAGGTCGATCGCGGAGTCAGGGCGGAAGGCGGCAGGAAGCGGTGAGGGAAGGGCATCGGGGCGTCCGTTCGCGTTCGCGGCGGCACACCGGGCCCGTCTATTCACGAACTCCAATTCTATGCCAATGTCCAATGTCAACTTGACCTACGCGATCAGCAAGCGGACGCCGCCGACACCGAAAACCCTCAAAGCGATCCTCGACCTTCAGGCAGAACTGAACCGTGCGATCACGTGGACGCATGAACGTCTCGCGCTCGCGCCTGCACCGGAGGCCCCTCGCGCTTCACTCTCATTTCCCTTCGTTCGCATCACTCCAGCACGACCGATGTTCGGCGACATCGCCGGGCACCTGGGGGAAGCGTCCCGTGCGTCTCGCATCGACGATGCTTCCGTCAGCGGCTCAACCCGGGTTAAGGGCGACCTCTGGAACGCGCACTGCATCGCGGCGTTCCTGAGGCACGTCTCGCAGCTGTATCCGGAGCTCCTTTTGGAGCTCCGCGATGACGGCGGCTTCGTGCTGCCGGGAGCAGTGACGATCCGTGGGGGGAATGTCGAGTTGAATCGCGAGGAGTTGAACCGTGCGCGGGAACGCGTGCTCGAGATGACCGGCGACCCGCAGTCCGCGGCCCCGTTCGTCTGGGCGGAAGCGGAAGCGCTTGGAGGCAACTTCTTCGTTGCCGGTAACGCGTCCGACTTTGCAGAGGTCCCGGAGATCCAGGAGTTGGGCCTCAGCTGGGATCGGCTCCAGTCCGTGGGTATGGAAACGCTCGCTCTTCGCGTGGTTGAACGCGCGCTTGAGCCGGTGTTCCAGACCCTCGTCTAGGGCTTCCTACAGGCCGCTTCCCGGTCCCCGCGTCGACCAGCCGCGAGGGGGCGGGCGGGTCGCGAGCCCGGTGTGCACGTGAACGCGGACGACGTCCCGCGGCTTTCCCAAAGCTGCCTTCCGTCCTCCGAAAGGCGTGTCGGTCTTGCGCTCCCGCCCGTCCCCGAACGGTGTTCCAAGCTACGTCGACACGCGTGACGATTCCGCACTTCTTCACTCGCGGAGCGTCAGGCGTCCTGCGCCATGGAGATGGGCCAGGAGACGGGCCACAGCAGCATTGGTGAACATGTCGGCGAAGCAGGCGGCTTCGTGCCAAGGGAAGAACTGACAACTTGCGATCATCTCCGCTCGGCGATGATTCGCTGCTGCCGCGCTATCGTCCACTAATTGCCGCCGGACGACCCACCGTCCGTCACGTAGTTCGACATCGTCAGTCCCGAGCTCCACCGCCGCAAACCGGACCCCCATCCCAGGCAGCGGGGTCTCGAAGAAGGCGCTGTTCGGATTAGCCGCTTCGCCAGAAAGCATGCGCGGGTGCAAGGAGGTCGCATGGACCCCTGTCTCCTCGCGGAATTCGCGTGCGCCTGCAGCCTCGTGGGTCTCTCCAGGGTCGACGAAACCCCGGGGTGCATTCCACACGTCGCCGCCCTGGTTGTGCCGATGTTGACGAACGAGGCCGACGTGGAGCCCGCCGTCTCGAAGAATGAATGGCAGAATGACTACGCCCCCGCCCGCGACTTCTCGGAAGGACCAACCATCATATCCGCCGGGCGTCAGGCCATAGGCCAAGACGCCAAAACGCGCGTTGTCAACCACGATATGGGAGATCTTGGAAACAGGTGCGCCGTCGATCGTCACTTTCCATCCACGTGCATTCTGCCGCTCCTCGCCGATAGGCTGGATGAGTGACTTGACCTCAGCGTCTAACTTCGAATGCGCCATCCTCGGCCTCCATGAGCTCGATGACTTTCTCGTCTACCGCCCCATCGCTTTCATCCCGGACGATGTACTCAAGCTCAAACGAGGCGCGCCCACCGACAGGCGTCAGGTCGTGTTCTTCGAGCTGCCGAGCCTCATCTGACAAGCCACGCAGGACCGCGCCAAGCGCTGGACGAACCGCAATCTGGGTCGCTTCGGCAAACTTGGCGACCTCATTGTCCGACCGGTACGCCAATGCCTTCTTGACGATCGGGTCGATCGCCTTCCGTAAGGCTGACAAGTTGCCGACCTCCTGCCAAGCACGCCGTTGATCGATCACGCTCTGATTCCCGACCGCCAAGGCTCGAAATTCGTCATGCCGAAGGTCGCGCAGGAGCTCCATGAAGTAGACGGGGACGCCAACAACCAAGCCGTCGCGCTCCGCCGCTCGGATTTCTTCTGAGACGACGTGTTTTGCCACCAAGTCGAAGATGTGTTCTTCCGGCCGCGACTGGGGAGGATGGCCGACGCTCAACCACTGAAAGGCTGAACCATTCTGGAGGGCGGTCGTGCGGTTGTACCCACGCTCGTACCAGGCGCGAATTCGTAAGAGATCGTCGACGTACGCGGGGCGAGTCGGCTCCCATAGGGCGACTTCCAACGAAGGCGTCCCAACGCGCGTGGCCTCCGCATCCAGTTCCGCGAGAACAGCAGTTCGGTTAGATAGTTTGTCGCACATCGCGTACAGCCTTCTCGCGTGATGACGGCCATCGTCGGTGACGATTGACCTCGCCCAAAGCTGGTCAAGACTTTCCGCCGCGAGCGCCGGACCGAGGAACTTCATGAACGTCGGGGCCCACTTGCGCACGCGGATGATCCCGCGGTTCTGCGCAGCAATCATTTCTGTCCACGCCTTCTGCAGACGGTCACAGGTGGCCTTGTCGACGCCTAGCTGCCCGAGCAGCTTCGGGATGTCACGCCAGGTTTGTATTACCGACCAGTCGTTGAGCGCGATCCGCGACGCCACTTCCGCGCGCAGAACGGGATTGTCGATGCTCGAGAACTTGAAAGCCTTGAGCTTGCCTTCCGGCTTCGGACGGACAAGCTGCACCAGTGCGTCCTCGAGATGCTCCGCCCGGGACGAGACCTCCAACACCGGCATGTCGGCACCGAATGGGCGGACTACGGACTCCAATTCGTCTGCGTTAGCCACCTCCTGAAAGAACCGACCGTCGAGGAGCTGGGCATCGGTGAGCACAACGGTCTGCCAGAGAAGTGAATCGAGTCGGAATCGCGCCCGGAAGGCTGACATCGCGTCAACCGCAAAGCGGTCAAAGCAGAGCGCCTGGTAGGTCGAGTCGTAAACGACCGAGAGCACGCGTCGGTGCGGCGTCGGAAGGGGTCGTGCAAGCCGGGCGACCGGACGTCCGATGACCGTCGCTTCACGGCGCTCCACAACCGCGGGCGGAGGCGGTCCTCGCGTTTCGGCCGCGCAGGCCTCCCGCAGCCGCTCGAGCCCCTTCGGACCGAGGGGCGGCGGGGTGCCCGTCCAAAGGCTGCTCCAGAACGAGACTTCATCCTTTCCCTCCTCAGGGATGATTCGTGCGCTAATCTTAACATTCGACTTCAGCAGGTACGTAAGTCGTGGCCGATGCGACCTCGGCGACTGAGTCGGGCGTTTGGGAATTGTCAGTTCAACGAGCCGCGAGTTGTCGAAGATCGGTTTGACTTGGGTGCTTGGATTGCTACGCACGAGCCAATAGATAAGAGTCTCGAAATGCTCATATGAAATGCCCTCTGGCATGAACCAGAGGGCGAGTAGGAATGCGAGCTCCTTGTGGGAGTAGTGCGCGCCAGCTCCGAGGAGCGGAAAATCAGGTACGCTCGCGCGAGTGTGTTTTCCGAGGTCGACGCTAATCGGCCCGGCTACGTCTCCCGGTGAGGGGGCCTCCAGATCCGGCAGCCGAGGAACGCGCTCAGCCGCATCCTCTATTTTCAGCTCGATGGATCCGCTGTGCCGCGGCACGTCCCACACGAGCTCAAGGAGGTACTTGAGGGACGACATTCGCCCATTGTACCCAAACCGGACCGAATAGTTTTAGATAACCAGCGAAAGGTTTCGACGACGCTTTCATCAGCGATCTCAAACTTTTCGGCACTGGCACGGGACTTGCGCTGCGCGCGCCACGTGCTAAATGAAGGAGACCCCGAAGGTGCTCGGCGCGGACGCCGCAAACGTTCGCGCCAATGAGCCCGCCTCAATCGACAACTAAGCGAAAGTTGCGACATGAAAACAGACGACAACCCGCGGGGTCTCCCGTCGGCGTCCGACAGGTCTTGTCAGGACGATACCGGGAGACCCCCTCAAGCTGTCATTGACGAACCCTCTAATCCCTCAGGGGGCGCGCGTGGGGGCCAGGTTAATGTAACTGCGATACAAGTCAAGGGCTGCGGGAGAATTGGGCTTAACCCAGCCAATTCTCCTAGCCGTCCACTGTCACGTACCAATGCTGGGCGCGACATGACTCTTGGGAGGCTTGCGTATTCGACTCGAAGCTGGACGCTCCTCGAGGAGGCCGCCGAAGGATTCGGAGATCCTTCATGAGCCCGCAGCTGAGCTACCAGATGCTCCTCGAGAGTATCGCATCCAATCGGGACCAAGCACTCATTGTCCTCGCGTTAGTGGCGTTCGCTCGCGTGCACGGGCTTGGCATCGAGGAGATGAACGCGTTTCTCGAGGCACTCCCGGACCTTAAGGCCTCGCGCATACTGATGGCGGTATGGAGCTTTGCGGGACCTCAGATACTTGGCCTACTCAACAGTGTGCCGAGACTTTCGGAGGGCGGGTCCTCGTGACTCCGCCACTCTTTACGCTCGCCGGCATCCTATCGACATGGTCGCCGCTCTTCGCGGCGATACTCGCGGAGATCGCGATCGTCGCGCGATCAAACCTTCCGATTCTGCTCGTCGGCCCTCCGGGTGTCGGGAAAAGTCTCGTCGCTCGTGCGGTACATGCCGCATCAGGAAGATGCAGAAACCCGCTTGTCGAGCAAGCACTCGGCACTCTTATGCCGAGTCTCATTGAAGCCCTGCTTTTCGGTGTTGTCGGCGGCATTGCAAGCGGCGTGGCGAAAGATAGACGCGGCCTGTTCGAGCAGGCGCATGGCGGCACGCTGTTCCTCGATGAGATCGACAGTTGCTCAGGACAAGTACAATTGGGCCTGCTTCGGGTGTTGGAAGAAGGGCGAGTCCGGCCCGTTGGGGCTGAGGCGGAGATCACCGTCGACGTGCGGCTGGTGGCGGCGACGAATGCGTGCCTCACCGACGCCGTGGATCGCGGACAGTTCCGAGCGGACCTCCTTACGCGGATCAGCGGGCTGGAGTTCATCGTTCCGGCGCTACGCGACCGTCCGGAAGACGTGCTCCCGCTCGCGGCGGCAGCGTTGGAAAAGTTCGGACGATCGACGGACCTATCAACTGAACTCACCACGAGCGCTGTCGACTTTCTGCGCAACCATGCCTGGCCTGGCAACGTTCGGGAGCTCAGGCGAACAATTGAGAGGGGCGTAGCCCTGTCAGAAGGGCGGCGAATTTGCGCGGAGGATTTGAGACCACGCATCGCGAACTACCGGCCGGAGCCCTCAACCAGCAACAACGCCCCTGCGAAGCGAACTCGCGTTGATGAGGAACTGGAACTCGCGGTGAAGAGCGGCCGTGCCGAGGGGCGGAGTGTGCGCGCCGTTGCGAAGCATCTGGGCATTTCCGCCGCAACGGTTCATCGGATTTGCCGACGCACCGTGAGGAAGTGTGGCTGACAGAGCCGTCTCTCAGCGCTTGATCCTGAGAGTATGATCCCTTGCGGTTCGCCGAGCTCGACGTGCTGTCGGGCGCGACCGGCGTCACTGATCCTGCCTCGAGCGCGTCCCATCGATAAACTCCTTCAGCTCCGCTCGGATTGCGGCGGTGCGCACGGCGACCGCCGCGTGCACATCGGTTTCGGCTCTCCCCGTGGCGTCGAGCAGTTCTTCCGTTACCAAGAGTGCCTTCGCCCAACTGGATAGCTTCGGCGGGTCGTTCTTGAATTCCGCAACCTTCGCTTTGAGGAATGTCGCCGCTGGAGTTGCACTCTTGGCCAAATTGAAGTTCGCGTGGAGCAGCATGCAGTTGCCGAGAGAATTTCCGTCGACTTCGGCTTCGTCGTCAACCGGATGGCTCTCCCACCACGCGTATGGGATGACGTGGTCGACGTGCAACGTCTGCTTCGCCTTGCTCTTCTCGAGCCGCAGTTGACCACTCGCGAGGTTCCACCGGGTCGGGTCTAGGCGTGTCCAAAACCACAACGGGATGAAGTAGTCACGTACGCGATCACGACGGTCAATGTCGAGGCGGTCGATATAGTCCTTTGCGGCCTTGATCGTGCTAGCGTCGAACGCGGCGTCGAAGAAGGTCTCCAGCGCTTTCAGCGCGGCCGGAACATCCTTCACGGGCACCAGCCCCTTCCATATCGCCGCGAGTTCCTTGGTGTATCGCTCGACCCCGTCGGACCAGACTCCAGCCCAACTAGGCAATGTCAGCCAGCGATCGACGTGCCGGTCGAGGACGTCTCTGAGGGATTTCCAGAACTCGGAGCGTTCGAGTTTCCCCTTCAACGTGTGGCGCGCCCACGCGTCGGCGACCGCAGCCCATGCCCAGAGCGTCATGAGCGCATTGTACGAAAGGTATTGGTCTCCGTAGTCGAGTCCACGATCATGGAGCCGGCTCGCGATCCAGACGATCGCTGCACGGATGCCATCCTCCGCCTCGCTCCAGCGTGATGCCACACCGTTCACCACCGCGCGCATCACGCTGCCTTTTACGAGATCCTTCTTTGCGAGCGTTGCCCCAGGCACGTCATCACGATCAAGGACACACCAAGCAAGCGCGACCGCCTGTACGAGCTCGTCGTTGGTTATCGTGACCGCGAGCTCTTCGAGTTCCTCGCGCAGCTCGTCGAACTCCTGGCGTACACCTCCGTGGACGCGGTGGCCGCTCGGCCAGGCCGCCTTGATCCAGGCAAACGTGATGTCTTCCTGCGACAGGGCTCGGCCCTGGGTATTCAATCTGCTGAAGATGTTGACGATCGCGTCTTGATACTGGTCCTCCGAGAGATCGTCCGGCTTTTCTTGGACAACAAGGAGGGAAACATCGGTGTTCTTCACCGCTTCGAGACGACTCACGAAGTCGTTGAGGCGCAAGAGTTCATCCAGTTTGCGGCTGGGTAGCAGGGCTTGGAGCTCGCTCACACGCGTTTCATGTCGCGGGTGTTTGGTTAGGCTCCACAACCTGGACAGCCGGACAAATTCCCCGGGCGCAGCACTGATAGCGGGTAACGCGGACTTTGATCCTGCCTTCGCACCCGCGCTGGTTCCAGCGGCTGCCAAGGTATTCACCCAGTTCAGAAGTGGAACGTAATCGACTTGCCGCGGCATGGCATCGGTACTCGCCGAAAGATAGGCCGTCACGTTCAAGCAAAGCTGTCCGCGTGTCCACGTAGGGTTCGCCACCTTGCGGCCCTTGAGCGTCACATTCGTCAGCGACTCGGCCCATTGACGATCTGTCAGTTTGAGTCCCCAGTCATCTCCTCCCACGGCCAGAAGAAGACTCTGCACACGCTGTTGGCCGTCCAGGACCATCCGAAACGGCGTCGCGGCAGGCAGTGTCGCAGGAGAGACGTCCGTTCCGGAGTCGAAGTCCTGCCGCCGATCGGCCTCTTTCCAGAAACGACGATGCGGCATCTCGACGGCCTGTGTCTTATCCTGTCCGTAGTTCCAGACGAGGAGCGATCCGAACGGCCAGCCTCGCAAGAGCGAGTCGACCAACACTATGATCTCCGCCGGTTTCCAGACGTACGGACGCTGGAGATCCGGGATTAGCAGCGTGGCCGGCGCTGAACCTGCACCGGCCTGCTCGAGCAGGTTGCCGAGGGGCTCGGGCACGTTGCGGTAGAGAAACGGGGATGACATCGGCGCAGAATCAACCCGCCGGTCATGACGTGCAAGGCTGGCGCGCTCCCCTCCATCGAAGACGGCTGCGGCCCTCTCATGAACAGGGTCTTCAACGTCAGCTTCCGCGACGTATGGTGCTCCATTTTCAGCCTGGGTGCGCGTGGTGCTCGAGATCTGGTGAGGTCTTCGCAGTCCGCGACGCCTGCTGAACGGGGCAGCACCTTCAGTCAGCCAGCGGAAGGCTCCGGGAAAAATGTCCATGGTGCCAGGGTCGAGGTGAAAGAGCCCTCGACACCATGGACGCTCACGCCGCCGCCCTTGCCCAAGACCTCGAAGGCACGAGCTTTCGCTGGGTACGACGCCTTGGGAAAGGCGGCATGGGCGAGGTCCACGTCGTGGAGCACGTCGAATTCGGAACGAGGGGGGTTCTCAAACTTTTACGCGAGGAGTTCGAGGCGAGCGCGGACCTCGAGAGCCGACTCCGTACCGAAGCCCGCCTCCTCAAGCGGCTGGACCACCCGAACCTCGTCCGCGTCCTCGACTTCGCCCGTACGCAGACCGGTCGCCCGTTCCTCGTCACTGAGCTTCTCGAAGGCGAGACGCTCGGGGATCGGCTCCGTCGCGAGAAGATGCTCGGGGAGTCCGAGGTCATCGACATCGGCGTCCAGATTCTCGCGGGGCTCGAGGCCGTGCACGCGGCTGGCATCGTCCACCGCGACGTGAAGCCGGACAACATCATCCTCGCGATGTCGGGTGGCCGTCCCATCGTGAAGCTCTTGGACTTCGGCGTTGCGAAGCTCCTCACCGAGGCCGCGAAGGAGATCGCCGGCCCCGTCATCCCGACGGTGACCGGGCTCATGGTCGGGACGCCGTCCTTCATGTCGCCCGAGCAGATCCGCACCGAGCAGATCGACGAGCGCGCGGACATCTACGCCGTGGGCGCTGTCTTGTACCGGATGGTCGTGGGCGAGCCGCCCTTCACGGGCAAGACGCAGGTCGACATCCTCCAAGGCCACCTGCTCGAGGCGCCGCTCGCGCCGTATTCGGCTGCGCCGCAAGCGGTCTCGAAGCGACTCAGCAACGTCATTCTCCGCGCCCTTGAGAAAGGGAGGGACGACCGCTTCCCCACCGCGAACATGATGCGGCTCTCGCTCGAAGTGCTCCGCCCGGCGCCGCCGTCCCTCAAGACCTCGAAGCTCGCGCCGGTCGAATCGAAGACGGATCGGATGCCTGCCGTGGGCGCTGCACTGCGGAAGCCAGAGGCGCGGACCGAGCGTCGCGAAGGAACGACGTACGTTCAACGCCCCGAGATCCCGAAGCTCGACGCGACGCCGAAACGCCTGCAGCTCCTGCCGCGACACACGCGACCGCTCGAGCTTCCGAAGGTCGCGCCACGGATCGAAGAGGACGACGCCCCGACCGTGATCGAGCCGCCGCGGACGGCCCTCGCGGAGAAGGCAGCTCTCGTGGTGCCCGATGTTCACGTCCGCGAACTTCGACGACTCAAGATTGCACTTGTGTGCATGATGCTTCTGGTTCTAGGTCTCATCGTCGTCTTCATCGTGGGCGGAGCGCGTCGGTAGTGGCACTCGTCGCCGCTCTTCCGCGCGCTCTCGCCTTCCCCATGGGGGAGGTCTGTCGTAGCGTGGGCTTGAGGGGACGAGGTCGGATGAACGGAAGCGGCGGGTCGATGGGCGGTGGAAGCGGAGGGGAGCCCATCCGACCACCGCCCGTCGTGCACGGCCCTCGCGGCACGATCCGCATCTCCTTCACGGACGACGCTCCGCTCCTCCGCTTCGCGGATGTCGGCCCGAAGGACGAGTCCGAGCAACACGACACGGTCGAGATCGGTCCCGAACCTGAGGCGGCCATCGCTCCAGCACCACCTGTCCTCGCATCAAGCGAAGAACCGCGTCGGACGCCTCCCGCGGGGCCGGTCATCGAGCAGGAGAACACCGCAACCCAGCTCCCGCGGAACATCGCGAAGCTCGTTCACGCACTTCACGTCGCGCAGGAGGTGAACGGCTACATCATCGTGAAGTTCCTGGGTCGAGGCGGATACGCCGAGGTGTACCTCGCGCGGCACGCACGAACCCAGAAGCTCTACGCGATCAAGGTGCTGAACGTCGTACAGCGCGCGGATCTCGTCTCCGTGAACCGGTTCCAGGAAGAGGGCCGGATGCTCGAGTACCTGAAGGGCACCTCAGGCCTTGCACAGGTGATCGAGCTCTTCGACTTCGGGGAAGTGGGTGCGGTCATCGTCATGGAGTTCCTCCGAGGAGCCCCGCTTCGGGCACACCTCGCGAAGTCCCGCCGCATCGAATGGCTCGCCGGCGTCCGTCTGCTGAAGCAGCTCTGCCTGACGCTCTCGATCATCCACGCGAAGGGAATCCTTCACCGTGATCTGAAGCCCGAGAACATCATGCTCGAGCCGCCTGAGCACCGCCCCGATGAGGAGTCGCTCCTCGAGCTCAAGGCGGTCGTCATCGACCTCGGCCTTGCGAAGGCGGAGGACGGACCGACGACGAACTCGAGCTCGATCGCGGGGACGGTGCACTACGCAAGTCCCGAGCAGCTCGGCCGCGGCGATCTCACGACGCGCAGCGACCTCTACGCATTGGGCTGCATCGCGTACGAGATGTTCGAAGGAGAGCACGGGTACGCGTACCTCGGACGGAGGGGCGAGGTGAGCCCGGCATCGCTTGCGGCGAACCACGTGCTCATGTCGGTCAAACTCCCCGAGCACATGCCGGTGTCCCTCTGGAACCGTGTCGTCTCGATCGCGCTCGAGAAAGATCCGGACAACCGCTTCCAGACGGCGCAGGAGTTCGCGCGTGCGCTCCACGAGTGGGAGCGGGAGTACGTCGAAGGCAGACTCCCCGCCGAGGAGCTCGCGGCACCTGCGGATGTGCCGGATCGCGCGAAGCCGCCGCCCAAGCCGCTCTCCCCAGAGAAGGGTCGCGTCCCTGACGTGAAACCGCGCGAGGTCGCGATCGACGCGCAGCTGAAGGAGCCGAGCCTCCTCATCGTGGACGGTCCGCCGGAGTCCCTCGGGAAGCGCTTCGCGATCGGGCGGACGCTCACGATCGGCCGTTGGCTCGTGAACGAGGAGCCGAACCCCGGTCTCGCCGACCTCACGCTCCCCGTCGACACCGTGAGCGGTGCGCACTGCAAGCTCTCCGTCGCGCTCGAGGAAGCCGCCCGCGCCGTCTATCTCGTCGAAGATCTGAAGAGCAGGAACGGCACGGAGCTCGGTGGCGTCTCGATCAAGGACGGACTCCTCAAGCCGGGCATGACGATGCGCCTCGGCGGCGGCGTGTCGCTTCGTCTCATCGCTCCTGGTCGCGTCTCGAACGAGGCAGCGCGTCTCAAGGACTCGAGCGGACCGCATCCGCTCAGGCGGCCCACCGCTCCTCGGTCGCTTCCGAAGATTCAGATCGCGCCCGAGCTCGCGAAGACACCGCCGAGTGAGACACGGAGAGGGAGCGGCCGCGCGTCGAACATCGTGCTCATCGCAGGCGTCGCGACCCTCACCGTCGGCGTCCTTCTCATCGTGCTCGCGTTCGCATTGGGCATCGATCCGTGGAGCGCGCCGCATTCTGCACCGGACAAGGGGCAAGCACCGTGAGCTCGCGCGACACGAAGGATGCTCCCGAGGACACGATCGCCGCCGAACACGAGGCAGCGCTTGCTCGACTTCCGACGGGTCCCGAAGCGGACGAGGTGCTGCGACGCTTCCTGGAGCTGAAGGCCAAGGACCCCGTGCGGCCCTTGCCCATCACGGTTCTCGAGGATGCCGCCGAGGAGATCGCGGAGAAGAAGCGTCGTGACGAGCAGTTCGCCCGCGGGAAGGTCCGCGACACGAAGCCTCGGCCCATCGGCAAGGCGGTCGTGGGTGCAGCCCTCGGCCGAGCGACCGATCCGAGGCTCGAAGCCGAGTTCGTCTCCCGGAACACGAAGCCGATCCCGCTCCGACCAGCAGTGCGCGGGACCGCCGGGGAACCAGCGCAAGAGGACACGATCGCGAGTGCGCGGCCGAGGAGTCCGCGACCGCTCTGGCCAGTCCTTGTCGTCGCGATCCTTGTCGGCGGTGTCGCGCTCGTCGTCGGCTTGAAGTTTTCGGCAGGATCGAGTCCGCCGACAGCGCCGACCGCATCCGCGCCCTCCACCACGTCACCGACGGACGCACCACTCGTGCGCCCGACCTCCGCCTCGACGACGCCGAGCAGCATCACGTCCGTTGCACCGCCGCCCGCAGTCTCCGCGACTGCGTCCGTCTCCACGTCCGCGAGTGCCACCGTGCCGATGACGACCGCGGCTGTTTCGCAGCGCCCCGCGGTAGTACCGCCGCCTTCGGCAACAACCGTCCCCACGACCCAACCAAGTACGCCGGGAACAGCCGTCGTGCCGACCACAACCGCAAGCTCAGGCTGGGACTCCTTTGGCCACCAGTAGCTCCCAACGAATTCTTGTCGCGACCGTCTTGCTGGGCATCATCACGAGCACGACCGCCGTCGCGGCACCATCCGATGCCGATCTGAAACGCGTCGAGGCGCTTCGTCAGGAAGCGATCGCCGCGGCCAAGACGAGTGACTGGGCGACGTGCACCGCGAAGGCATCCGAGGCGTGGTCGCTTGCCGAGACGCCCGTCACGGCGGGTCTCCTCGGTGGCTGCGAAGCGGAGCTCGGCGAGTACGTCGCCGCGGCGAACCACTTGGAATACGCGCTGCGCCTCGACGAGAACACGGACCGCCGGAAGCTCAATTCCGAGAAGCTCGAGAACGTGAAGAAGAAGGTCGCGGTGCTCGTCCTCACGACGAATCCGGCTGACGCCAAGATCACCGTCGCGGGCGCGCCGGTCTCGGACCTCACAAAGCCACTCTACGTCCTGCCAGGACGGATCAGCGTCGAAGGGACGAGCCCCGGGTACGACGCGAAGTCGGTGCAGGTTGAGGCCGCACCGGGAGAGACGAAGACCGTCGCTGTCACCCTCGAGAAGCACATCGATGCGCCGCCGCCGAGCTCGCGCCCTGTTTGGCCGGCGATTCTCCTTGGTGGAGTGAGTGCAGCGGGACTCGGCATCGGGATCGCGCTTGGTGTCGTCGGAACCGGAAAGCACGACGACGCGATGGAGCAAGCCGGACTCCTCTGCGTTGGCGGAGCGAGTGCGAGTACCGCCTGCGGTGATCTCGACGGCCTGATCTCCGAAAGCAACGCGCTCAGAAACGCGGGCTGGGGCGTTGGAGGCCTCGGCCTCGCGGCAGGCGTCGGCATGGTCACCTACCTCCTTTGGCCGCAGTCCGCGCCCGCAAAGGCGACCGTGAGTGCGGGCCCCAATCATGCCGTTCTTAGCATTCAAGGAGTCTTCTGATGCGCGCGCACCTACTTGCCGCTTTCGCGATCGTCGTCCTTTCGATTCCAGTCGTCGGCTGCAACGACCAGCTCTGCGACATCGCGAACTGCACGACCGGGTCCGGCGGCACTGGCACAACCGCGTCGACGAATAGCTCCACGACGGAGTCGACGACGATCTCGAGCTCCACGAGCACCGCGAGCAGCTCGAGCACCGGCCTCCCCTGCGGGGGGTGCCAAGCCCCAACTCCCTTCTGCGATGAGGACAAGATGATGTGCGTCGCGTGCCTTCTCGACTCGGACTGCGGCAGCGCCACGGCTGCGCATTGCGACGGCGGCACGTGCAGCCCGTGCACCGCATCGTCCGAGTGCGCGCACCTCGCAGGAACGACGGCGTGCGATGCCGGGACGTGCGTCGAGTGCATGCTGGGAGACGAGAGCGCCTGCTCCAGCACCGCGACTTGCGACCTTCTTGCGAAGACGTGCACGGGGAAGGCTTCGCAGACGGTGCAGAATTGCGAGGCGTGCACGAACGACATCCAGTGCACGACCAACCACAAGTGCATCCCCATGGACTTCAACGGGACGCCACACGGACACTTTTGTCTGTTGGACGTGGCCTTCGGGTGCACGAAACCCTTCTCGGTTCCGATTACGCACCCCAGCATCAGTGGCGCCCCCTCAACAAGCTATTGCGGCATCGAGGAAGACAATGCGACCTGCGAAGCCGTGCGCGCCCTTCAGCAAGGCTTTCATTGCAGCGGCACCGATGGGATGTGCAGCTCCGATGGGGTGCAGCCGGAAGTCCCGACCCCCGGCGCTCTCTGCCGCAAGGTCGGCACCCTCAATAACCTGTGCACCTACGAGTGCGCGAGCGCCAACGACTGCCTTCAAAGTGGGAGCGGTTCCACCTGCGGCGGGGCTCCGGCCCCGACGTGGTGCGGCGGCTGATCGGATGCGCAGGTATCGAAGCGCTTCTCGTGAAAACGCACTTTCGATGTCCATGTTCGCTCACTCGAGGTGAGAGGGGTTCGGAGGCTCTGAGATGGGAAGTGAGACCGAGGAGGACATCGAAGCGTTCATCGAGCAGATGCTCGACGAGTCGCTCGCTGGCTTCGAGAAGATCACGACGGCGAGAGAGCTCGAGATCATCCGCTCGTCGCTCCGAGACGAGCTGCTCTTCCACCCGGCGGGTCAGGAGCGCGTGCGTCGCGCGATGAGCGACACGTCGGTCGAACGGAGCGGCAAGGTCGCGAAGCGGTCCGAGCCGGCGGACGCGAACGTCACGCCCCTCCGCCGGAAGGGCCAGAGGTCGTGACACGAGGGCAGAAACCGCTCTCGGCCGTAGACCAGAACCGTATCAACCGAGTGCTGCCCGCCTTCGAGCAGCTCGCGACGAAATTCGCGCGTCGCTGGCGCCGGAGTACGCCGGAGGACCTGCTCTCGGCAGGCATGCTCCGGCTGACCGAGATCACGCCCGACTTCGTGCCAGCGCTCCAGGAGGAGTTCATGGCGTACGCGTATCCGTACGTCCGCGGCGCGATGCTCCGAGAGGCGTTCAAGACCGTGAACCTGCATGTGCGGGAGAAGGCCATGCTCGCGATGGACTTTCGTGACGGCCCTGCAGACCCCGCCGGCCGAGACCTGCTCGCCACCATGATGTCGACCGAGAAGGCTCCGAGCGCGAAGAACGAACTCCGGGAGTACATGCAGCTCCGCGCCGCAGGGATGGTTCTCGCGAGCGTGGCTGCGGAGAAGCCGGCGCCAACAGAAGACGAGGCGATCGATCGTCTCGACTACCAAGCGGCGATCTCGGCGCTTGAATCCGCAATCCAAGATCTCGACGCGCGATCGAAGAAGGTCGTCGACCTTCTGTACTACCAAGGACTCACGCTGGACGAAGCCGGCGAAGCGCTCGGGAAGGAGCGCGGCAAACCGTACACGAAGCGCCACGTGAGCCGCATGCACGAAGAAGTTCGCCTGAGTCTCGCGAAGGCACTTCGCAGAGCCGGCATCATCTCGGCCATCGACGATTCGGAAGACCCGGAGGAGTAAGTGGGAACGACGCCAGTCCGTCTCGAGCTCGAGGGAACCTCGGAGCTCATCGCAGTCTTGCGCCTTCGAGGCGAGGAAGAGCTCTCGAAGCCCTTCCGCTTCGACGTCACGATCGAAGCGCCGGCCGAGATTTCGCCGAGCGACGTGCTTGGCAAGCGCGCGTCGCTTCAGTTCGCGCGAGCGAACGAAGTCTCGCCGACGCGTACCGGGTACGTCGACGAGATCAAGGAGGGCAAGCGCCTCGCGAGCGGCACGCGTGTCGTGACCCTCACGATCCGACCGCACCTCTTCGCGCTCAATCACACGCGGCGGAGCCGCATCTTCCAAGAGCTCGCAACGCTCGAGATCGCGATGTCCGTTGCGGCCGAGCACGGCGTGACGGTTCGAGCCGAGCTCCTTTCGGAGTACCCGAAGCGCGTCTACGCCGTGCAGCACGAGGAGACGGACCTCGCCTTCATCGAGCGTCTCTTCGCGGACGAAGGCCTGACCTACTTCTTCGAGGACGCACAGGGCGAGCAACCCGAGACGGTGGTCGTGGTCGACGCGGCTGCACGGTACGCGGAGCTCCCTGGCGAC
This sequence comes from Polyangiaceae bacterium, assembly GCA_046351395.1. Lineage (GTDB taxonomy): Bacteria > Myxococcota_A > Polyangia > Polyangiales > Polyangiaceae > CAYYKK01. The sequence continues at coordinate 51,099 of JAXLYP010000023.1, read as the reverse complement.
TCGTCGCTCGAGCTCAAGGTCGTCGACGACGAAGACGACGCGACCGCACTCAAGCTCGAAGAGCACCACGTCACGCGGTTCTCGTCGCGCGAGCGAGTACGTGTGGAGTCTGCCGAATCCATCGACTACGACTTCCGCCGGCCTCTGCACCCATCAAACGATCGCGCACCCAAGTCCGCGAAGAACTCGAACAGCCGCAGTTGGTACGAGCACCACGGCGCGTACGGCGAAGACCAACCGAGGGTCGATGCGACGCGAACCCTCGAGCAGGTCCGTCGTGACGCCTCAACCGCGGCAGGTCGCAGTCTCTCGCCGCGGCTTCGTCCCGGTCGTGTCTTCACGCTCGCGGGTGAAGGAAGCGGCGATCGCTTCGCCGTCTTTCGCGTTCGCCACGACGCACGCGTTGAGACTGGCGCGCGACCGTCCTACTCGAACCGCTTCACGGCTGTTGCAGCGGACTTCCTCGTGCGCCCCGCGCGTCCCGTTCGTCGCGTCCACCAAGTGCTCGAGACGGCAACCGTTACGGGGCCGAAGGGCGAGGCCATCTACACGGACGAGTTCGGTCGCATCAAGGTGCAGTTCCACTGGGACCGGGACGGGCAGCGGGACGCACACTCCTCGTGCTGGCTCCGCCTCGCGAAGACGTGGTCCGGTGCGGGCTGGGGTTCGCAGTTCATCCCGCGCATCGGGATGGAGGTCATCGTCGGGTTCTTGGGTGGCGACATCGACCGGCCCATCGTGATGGGCGCCGTCGACAACGCGATGCACCTCTCGCCCTTCGCGCTTCCGGAGAACCGCACACGCTCCGGCATCCGCACCCAGAGCGTCGGTCGCGGGGACTACAAGAGCGACGCAGACCAGGGTTACAACGAGCTCTCCTTCGAGGACGCCATGGGTGCGGAAGAGATCCGCATCCGGGCGCAGCAAGACATGCGCGCCGATGTGCTCCGTGACCAGGACACGCGGATCGGCCGGAACCATGCGCTCGCGGTCGCGGGCAAGAGCGAGACGCACGTTGCAGGTGAAGGAATCGTGTCGGTCCGCGGCACCACGTCCGTCGACCTCGCTTCCGACGCGCTGCTTTCCGCGAAGGGCAGCCTCGAGACCACTGTGCGCGGCAACATGACGAGCTCCGTCCTCGCGAGCCGACATGCGACCGTCCGCGGCGTCGACACGACGGAGGTCGGCGCGGACGCGACGCTTGCGGTGAAGGGCGCGTACGTCGTGCGGGCGGAGTCGCGGCATTCGCTCGCGGTTGGAACACCGGACCACGAAGGTCAGGTCGAGTTCCGCTCGACGGGCACGCTCGCGGCCGTTGGCGAGAAGCGGACCGTCATCGCAGCTGGCGAATCGCTCGTCCTCGAGTGCGGCTCATCCTCCATCGAGATCACGCCGGACCAGATCATCCTTCGTGCGCCGGAACTTCTCTTCGAGGCACGTGATTCCCTCACCGCGAAGACGCGTGGTCCGAGCTTCTCCCTCACCGACACCGCGGAGCTCTCGAGCGAAAAGCTGTTCCTTCGGGGGAAGTCCGGCTCACTCGAGCTCGCCGAAGAGACGATCCTTCGCGGCAAGAAGATCGAGCTCGCCTCGAACATCCCGAAGCCGGCGACGAAGGGCGATTCGAAGAACGGCGAGACGCAGACGGTCCGCGTGAAGCTCTCCGACGAGTTCTTCCGACCCTATGCGATGAAGCGCTACGAAGCGCGCGCTGAAGGCACGAAGCTCGAGGGGACGACGAACGCGCATGGCGTGGTCTCGCTCGAGCTCCCGAAGGCAGTGCGGCAAGCGAACGTCACCGTCTGGCTCGACACGTATCCGACGGGTCGCCGCAGGGAGCTCTCGTTCGACATCGCGGACATCCCGGCGATCGATCTCGTCGCCGGCATCCAAACGCGCCTCAAGAACCTCGGCTACTACCACGGCGCGACGAACGGCGACGTGCTCGACGACCTCACCATGCTGGCCTTGGGGGATCTCCAAGAGGACCACGGCATCCCACGAGACGGACTCCCCAACCGCGAGACGCTCACCGTCCTCGCAGACCGTTACGGACACTGAAGGACCAGTATGCCCCCGACGCCCACGACAACTCCTGTCACTCCCGGCAAAGACAACCAGCAGAGCGACGCCGCGCTCTTCGCGGACAAGCCCCCGCGGCTCTTGGTGGGCGTGAACCGCGTCGCGCTCGAGCCGAACCGGACCGTGACCGGCGCGACGCCCGGCAGGTCGGTTCCGGCGGCGATAGACGGCGACGCGATCCTCGCGCCGTGCGGCGCGAAGTACCTCACCGAGATCATCGACTACGTCATGCAAGGCGTGCTCGAGCCGACCATCTCGAGCGCGTGGCAGACGGACGCCGGCAAGAATGGGAAGTTCGGCGAGTCGGAGGAGGAAGAGAACTGGGCGAAGAAGGTCGCCGAGCTCTTCATGGGGATGGGATACGGGAGCTTCCCGCTCTTCTCGTACAAGTTCCCGTGGAAGGGCACCGCGGACTCGCAGAAGAAGCGGAAGGACCTGCGCGGTGAGCCCTTCATCTTCCAGCGCTTCCAGCTCGATTCGCCGGTTCGGAAGGAGTTCCGCGAATCGCAAGACGCGAACGAGCGTGAGGCGATCACGAACGACGATCCCTGCTACTCGATCATGGGCGCATGCCAGCAGCTCGCGACCTACACGCTCATCTCACGCGGCTTCACGGTCGAGGACGACATGATGGACGTCGGGCTTGCGGCGTCGTCGAACGCGCTCCTTCCGATCTTCTCGAAGAAGCGCGGCGGGCGCTGGTTCCACTTCGAGAAGAAGTCGAAGAAAACTGCTCCGCCCGAAGGAGAGAGCGGGCCGCCGCTTCCGCCGGAAGACGACGAGCACGGCGACAACCCGCTCGACGCGGCCTACGCGATCAAGCTCGGGCTGACCCCCGGCAGTTGCTACTGCTACGACCCGTACGGTCGCCTCGCGGGCCACACGTTCTTCCTCGTCGATTCGGACTTCATGCACGAGAAGGACGGCTCGCTCATGAAGGACGGCAACGGACAGCCGCGCGTGTCGCCGCAGCGCATCGCTGAGATCTGGAACACCGACGCCAACTACGCGAAGGGCGATCGCGACACGCCGGACGCCGCACACTTCACGGACGGCTTCGAGCTCTACCAGCTGCTCCAGGGCGACCGCGTCCCGGTCTACCTCCCGCACATCCAAGCAACCGGCTCACACATCTGGCCGGTGCTCCGAGTGAAGCCGGCGGCGAAGGACTCTGCGGATGGTCCGCGATTCATCCAGTCTCTCGAGGGCGAGAAGGGCGCGAACTTCAACGAGACGATGCCGCACCCGGACGACCCGACGATCACCGTGAAGGCGCACGTCGCCGGCAACGCGACCGGCCGGTACGAGAGCGGTTGGGTGAACTCGGCGTACCGGGGCAACCACTATGTGGGCCTCGGCGTGCCACCGGCAGCGACGCGTCTCGCCGAGGCGACCTACTGCATGGAACGAGCGCGCCCCGTGGGCCTCGCCCGCATGGTGATCGTGAAGCGGCCGGGCCCCAAGTCCGCGCTTCAGCAGACGGACGTCCTCTTCGTCTCGCAGTTCATGCGGATGTGGGGCGACGGCAACCTCGACAACTACTCGACGTCGCAGTTCATGTTGTCGCTGCGCAACACGCCCTACTACCGCGACATCCAGGTGTACTGGTTCCTCTACACGCCGAACGGCTTCACGGCCGATGTGATGTTCGCGGACGGCGCGCGGAGCCTCGGCGTCCGCGACATCTTCGAGGCATCCTTCGCGCACGAGGGCGCCGGACGAAGAAGTCTCAACCTCGCGATGGATCTCCTCTGCATGCTGGTCGTGACCCACGACGCCGACGGGCTCGCGCAGGTCGCGTGGCGGTTCGGCGGGACGGCGAACAACGTGCCCGTGCCGCCACCGCTTTCGATGAACTTCGTCGAGCGCAACGGCAAGACGGCGGACTACGCAAAGGGCGTGCTCGGTGACTTCAAGAACACGCGGTGGGACGGGCAGTTCATCCACCCGGCGATCACGAAGGACGCATCGGTGTCCGTACCCGATGTCCTGATGCCCGGTGAAGTTCAAGCTGTGCTCCCACCACCCGAGCAAAAGAGGCCAGCGGCGGAAAGCTCGCAGCAGGTGTCGCCGTGAAGGGCGTCGCGTTCCATGCGGTGGTCGCGATCTCGCTCGTCGGGTGCGGAGGCGCTGGGCGCGGGGCGGACGACCCCGCGACGGTGACGGTGACCGTGACCGCGGTCTCGGCCTCTGCAGTCGCTTCGGTGTCGGCTTCGCCTCCGACGCGAGCCCCTGAATGCGTCGGCGCGGCGATGGTCGAGGGGTGCGACGGCGGCGACCGTGAGTCATGTCTCGCCGCTTCGGACCTCGCGTTCACAGGCTGCGACTTCGCCGAGGACGATCTCGGTGTCGACCTCGTGAAGCGCGCGTGTGACCTCAGAGCGCCGCGGGCCTGCCTCACCTACGGCACGCTCCTCTTCACGCGACTGCCTTCGCCGCACCAGCGTCCCGACGCTGACCAAGGACGCACCGTCCTCGCAACGCTCTGCGACGGCGCAAAGCCGGGCATGCCGAAGGACGAGGCGGAGGCACGGCGGGCAGCCTGCGATCGCCTGTCGGTTCGTCTTCAGGCGGCCGGGGGGGCGGACTGGGAGACGTACGCGACGAAGGCCTGCAACCTCGGCCGCGTCGATGCGTGCGTTCGCCTGGTTGCGAAGACCAAGGGCGCTCCGTACCTCGCCGAGCTCACGAAGCTCTGCCTGAAGCCCGACGTCGGACAGGGGGATCTTGTTGGCGCACCGCTCGAAGAACGAGAGCGCGATCCAAACGGGCTCCTCCGTGTGTGCGTGGAAGTGCTCTCGAAGCGCGAGGCGGGCTTCGAGACGACTCCCGACGGAAAGGCGGTGCGAGCGCGCGCGCAGTCGCTCGATCGTGGCCTGCTCGACTTCTATCTCGGAAACGACGCGAGCGACGTGGACCGCCGCGGGTCGAACGCCTCGTACGCCTGCTCGTCCGGCGATGACCAGGCCTGTGCGCTGTCCCAGGGCGGGGACATCGGCAGTGGTACCTGCACGCTGCTTACGCCTGAAGCCTGCGCGAACTGGGCGAACGCGCTCCTCACCCCGAACGGCACGGACGACACCTGGCGTCCGCGCGCGGAACGCATCGCGACCCGCGCCTGCTACTTGGACGATCGCGCCTGCGGGACGCTTGGTCGCGTGCTCCGCGTCGTCCGACCGAACGAGGCCATGCACGCGAAGGACGCGTTCTCGAGAGCCTGCCGAGCCGGAAACCCAGCCGCGTGCAAAGAAGGAGACCAGCGGTGACCCGCACAAGCGAAAGCCCCAGCGACCTTCAACATGGAGCGCCCAACCTCACTGTTGCTCGCTTCGGCGAAGTGCTCGCGCACGTCGCCTTCTTCGGCATCGAGCAGGAGACGGAGATCGTCCAGCAGCTCGGGTACGAAGCGGCTGGCTATGCGGCGGCGGCTGCAGCGCTCCGAGTTACGCTCGCGGACGCGGTCGCATCGGACCGTCCCGATCTACTCGTGAGCTACGTCTCCGCGTACGAGCTCACCCTCCGAGTGTTGCGTGCACGGCGGCCCAAGCTCGCGCAGGTCCGTCGCGATCCGACGCTCGAACCGACGCTGTCCCGCCGAAAGAGCGCCGTGGCGCCTGAACTCTCGCCGCTGGCGCAGCGCGCGTCGGAGGCAGCGAGTGAGGTGAGCATCCCGACGTACCTGAAGCCACCCGAGCCACTCATGAAGCCGCTCACCCCTGAGCCCGCTGTCGTCGAGGAGACGCTGCTCCTCCGGCGCCCCGCAGCTCTCGGGGAGCCAGCGACGCCTTTCGTGAGGGCCGCACCAGGCACGACGCCAGCGCCGGTATCAGCGCAGCCGCCCACTGCGCGGCGAGAGGACGACCCAGGTTCGGGAACCCTGATTGGCCCACCACCTGAGGAAATTTCGCGACCAGTCCTTCCGTTTCGAAAAACGTGAGGAGCGCATTAGGACGACGCTTCTGGGCCTTCGCGAGTTTGCCGGAATCAGCAGTCCGCCTAACGCCCCGCGCATCTGATCATAGTTGGTGTCCATCAAGGAGAGCCGGCGGATTGATCGCATCGGTGAGGAGAAGGACGTGAGACCTAGCGCGAGTGATACCGACGCGCAGAAGCCGGCGGCTCTTGATTCCCGGAACCCGCTCGCCCTCGGGAGAGAACGGCGAGATGCTATTTCCGACGTGCAAGAGAATGACCGCATCAAACTCTTTCCCCTTGGACTTATGTATTGTCATGACATTTACACCCTTTAGGTCGGTCGCCGCGCCAAGGATCTGGTCTTCGGTAACCGCAGCCTCGACGATTTGCCGTGCGGACTCGTAGCGACCCTTCCGGTGCCACACTTCGCCAAGTGCGTCCGCAATCCGGCGCCCTCGATGGAATACCATGAGATACATCACAGACTTCGCGGCCTCTTCGAGCTCCTGCACCTTGCTTGTCTCGAATCGGTGGCGGATGCGCAACCAATCCGCCGCAGGGTTGCCGGAAAGCGGCTCGGTCCACAATTCATCGATAATCCTGAGAAGCTCCCGCGGACAACGCGCGTTTCCCTTGAGACGCCCGCCGCCAGCTTGTTCTGCTCCCCGCTCGAGCACCTCAGCACATTTCCGATTGCCCTTCGCACGATAAAGCCCAGCCATAAGTTGAAGGCCCGTGCGGAGCGTCGCCCAGACATCCCGCACCGGCTCAAGCAGTAATGCGACAACGCGGGTCGCGAGCAGGACCTCCGCCTCGTCCATGATTACGCGGTGCGCGATGGTCTTTTGGCCATCGCTCCCCTGGAGCGCCTTCGCAATTATGGCTACGCCCTTCCCCCAGTTTGTCAGGTAGCCGACGCTCGTCGGGTTCCTGCCGGTACTTTGCTTCACCTGGGAATATAGCTGCCCAACCGCTGAGCGGATCGCACTGTCACGCTGCTCAGCCTTGGATGAAAACGCACGCCGAGAAACCCCACGATAGGGTCGACCCCGCGGTCGGCTCGTGAGTATGTCGTGCGCGAACGCGACGATTTCGGTGCCGCGGCTCCGATTGTTCTCCGTGCCAAGGGAGACCGGTACGGGGCTGATCTCCTTCAGGATATGCTGGATTCGGTCTGGGCTGACATCCCGCCGGAACTCGTAGATTTGCTGGTCCAAGTCCGCCAAGCACAGAACCTGAACGTGCTTTGCAAGGACGGCGATGCACCCCCACTGACTCGTTCCGGTATCCTGCGCTTCGTCGACAATAATGAGCGGATATTTCGACGCGACGAGCTCGCGTAATGCAGCGCTTCGCGTAAGAAGTTCCAACGCCTTGGGTGCGAACAGGTCGAAGGCAAGGAACCCTTCTTCCACGAACAAGCGCTCGCGCTCCGCGTCCCATTCGACGGTCTCGGTCGACTCGCCGTTTCGGCGCGCCCTCTCATCGTGGGGAGCGAGCAAACGTATCGTTCTCGGTGCGCCCAACAGGTATCCGTGGCCACGCACAAATGGCCAGAGGAACGAATGGAAGGTCTGGATCTCGAGGTGTGCTCGCGCAGACCTCGGCAGGTCGTGTCGGGCGGCCTCGCCGATGCGAGTTACGGCCGCGCGCGAAAAACTGAGAAACAGGACACGCTGCCCGATTTCGAGCCCTTCATCAATACGACGTAGCGCCTTCTGCAGGGCGAGCGTCGTCTTTCCGCAACCGGGGCCGCCGGTAACGAGCACATGGCCCTTTGCAGTAAGAACCTGCTCGCGCTCTGGGCTCGTATTGAAGGTCATACGTCTGTCGACTCGGCAGGACTCTGCTCGACAGTTGGCTGCTCGGCGTCAGCTGCATCCGGCGCTTGCGCGGTACGGCTGGGCGGCAGCGGCTTCGGAAACTGTGCGTAGACCAACTCGAGAAAGTCTACCAAGGTCGGCGGAAGCTCGTCCTTCGAGCAGAGGTCTAGGAGTTCAGCGGCGCGCCCCCATCCCTTACTGTCCTTCAACACGCTCGACGTGAGCGTACGCAGCTGAGCGTCGTCGCCAGGACGAACAGCAGGGATCTTGGCAGTCGGAGCGACACCTGCGTCACGTATCTCGGAAAGGAAGGTCCACTGATGCGGGAGCGGGACTTCGGCGGCAAGAAGATCCTCCATCCCGCGGTATTGGGTCTCAGTGAGCTTCGTGAACCCGGCCCCTTCGAGCGCTTGCTGGTCCTTCTCAGTTCGCACCTTGTTGTCTAGGAGGCCGAATACCGGCATTCCCAGCGCGCAGAAGAACTTCCCGAATTCCGCGAGCGACCCGTCCCCATCGGCGCTCACGATACTTACGCCTGCCAGATCGAGGGGATAACGATCTGAGTCGAGTTGCTCGAGCCTATCCGCCACGGAACGAAGCCCTACTTGTTCCGTAAATCCCTCAGTGACAATGGCTCCGCGCCCGAGGAGCGCCTCTGCGAGCCCCCTCCGGAGCTGACGCCGGTAGACCTTCGCCTTCATCGTGGCGTCGAGCGATATGCGGGTACCCGTCACAACTCCAGCGTCGTCGCGACGCACAATGAGCACGCGTGACGGCTCGAATTGCTCAACGATGTACGGCGAGTGCGACGTCACGAAGCATTGGGTCGTCTTCGAGAGCAGGTATGCTGCGATACGTCGCTGAGTATGCGGTGGAAGCGCGATCTCCGGTTCTTCCATCGCGAAGATGACGTTCTCATCCTTGAGCTCGGCAATGAAGCTGAGGAGCGCGAGCACCAGCGTATTGAGCGTCCCTGTCCCCACCTCCTGAAATGGCACCGGCTTCTGGTCAGGCGTGATCGAGAGAAAGAAGCTCAATGTCTTTCGCAGATGCTCGCGGGTGAGCTGCGAAACGAAGAGCTTGGTCGCCTGGCCTGGCGAAGCAATCGGGATGTACTCGGCCAGACGCTCCTCAATCGCCTTCAGCACCGGTGCGAGTTTGGTTGCGCCGTCACCTATCGGCGGCGTGAGACTCTCGAGACGAGAACGAACATCCTCCCAGATGCCCGTCTGCAGGCTCTGGACGCGGAGAATCACGTCGAGCAGTGACCCACGTTCCAAGCTGAGCGCACGAGACCCTGTTCGAAGGGCGCGGAGGTAGAGAAAGCCGAAGCTGCGCCTAATTGCTCGCGGCACACGGCTGGCGTTTTCGTCGTCCGGGTCGTACGAGCGCTCGTAATAGGTCGCCACCTCGAATTCGTCTTCGTCCTTGTTGTAGCGGGCGATCGTCAGAAGCCGCAGACACCATACTGTGCCGTCCGTGTCCGTCGCGTCGACGTCACCCGTTCCGAGTGGCGCCTTCTTCGTGGCATCCCAGCGTTCAAGGTGGCTAAAGCAAGCGCGCTCGACACTCTTCGTGACTTCGACCAGCGTGACGGATATTCGGATGGGTACTGGTTCCCCGGCGTCGTCGAGGTATCGCGCGTTGTAGAAATCATATTCCTCAACGGCGGGGAAACGCGCCTGGCGGTCTGGCCCGAGCGCTAGCTCAAGCGCCTCAAAGAGTGTCGACTTGCCGACATTGTTTTGGCCGACAACAAGTGTGTGGTCGTGGAATTCGAATTTTCCGGCCAGAATCCCGCGAAAGTTCTCGATCGATAGCTGTGCGACGTACATGCAAGTCCCCCCTTATCTGGCAACGACGATCGTCGTTATCGTGATCGGTCGAGTTTATCATGCTGGCTTCTCAAGTAAAGGACGGACGGCTGCGCGCGGCCGACGCACTCGGCGAGGACGCTCCCAGGCACTGATGACCGCTTTTCCGTATCGTTCATCGGTGCGGTGGCATGGACACTAGCGATGAAAGAAGTCGGTGAACACACCGGGAGGCCCGAACCGGAGGCGCGTGTCCTCATTCGACGGAGGCGTACATCGAAGCGGTAACGGCGGGCGGCGGCGGTTTCTGGGTGGCGCTCCACGCGATCGCGGAGCACCTCATCGACAAGCTCCAAACGGCGTACCTCTCGACGCGCACAGGGCGGTCCAACTCGCCTGACACACGACGGCGAGCCTCTTGAACGAGATGACGTACGTGCTCTCAGCCGTGCAGCGAACATCGTGATGCGCCCACCAGGTCCCTCTGGGGGCCCTTCGTGCGGATGATCGAGGTGGGGCTCCCCGTGTTCGGTCTCGCGATCCCGGCCGGCTCTCCTTCTTCTACAAGCGCACCTCGTAGCCGGGTTGGAGCTGCTCCCGCGGGCGGTGCGATGTCCATCTACCGCGGCTCACCTTGAGATTGCTGCGGTTGGTCCGTTCCAGCCGGAAGAGATCTCGAATGCCCTGTATGCCGCTCGTGAGGTTGCGCGACATCGCGCTTGGCTTCCGTTCGAAGTTCGATGGATCGACGGGGGTCCTCTATCCCGCACCGGCGAAGCACCCATCCCGCGCCCAGTTCCCCATCTTTCGCGTCTCGGCGGGCGATCTCACGGAGTGGTACCCGCCCCACCAGATCATCGAGCTCGACCCGTGGACCGGGGCGCGGCTTGCGCGGCGTCGCGTGCGCCCGGGAGAGCTCGGACTCGGGGAGAACGGCGTTGCCCAAGCACGACGCCTTTTCAGCGATCCGTCCTTCGACGCGAATGCGGCGCTCCGCGCGACGGAAGTCATTGAGACGCTCCAGCCGGACGTGTGGGAGTGGTTCATCGGAGAGCGGTCGCTCACGCCGAGCGAGAGGCAGCTCGTCTCGCGCTATGCGGGCGCGTGGAGCACCATCGTTCCTAGCCACCAGCGGCCCATCTACCGGACGCTGTCCTCGGAGTTCGAGGCATGGCTCGCGGATTCCGCTAGGCGGTGAGGTCACCTCGATGAGCTCGGCAGCTTTCCTAGGGTTCCTCCTAGCATACTGAAACCAGCGTGATGCGGTGGTCGACGTGAGAACTCCCGATGTCTGGTTCAATGCGTCCCTACTCACCCAATCGCTCAAAAAGAACCTTGTATGTCGCGACGAAAACTTTGTGACATCCCGCCGCACTTTCCATCTTGACCCGCCGAAGGTCCTCGGATACCAGCGATCATTGGGCCAAGGTTGTCGCGAAGGGGTCGCGACGAACGTGGGCTCGGGGGAGTGCGACGAAGGGGGGACCAAGAGGACGCAGGGTGGTTCGTCGACTTGCGTCCATCTACGTGCCACGGGCACGGCTACCACACTAGAACTAACGCGCTAGGCGGACTGGCGCGCATAGGCACCATATTGTCTGAAGCGGGCGCGAACCTCCTCTTCCATCTTGGAGAACGGCTTCCCGCGACGAACCTCGGGGCGAACGCACATGTGTGTCCGCGCCTCGACCGATCATGCGGCTGTCTCGAGTGCAGTCGCCGAGACTGGCAAGCAGCCACACGTCCCACTTGTAACTCTGCTTTCGCTTCGGCCTTGAATGGCGGAGTGTTGAAGCAAGAGAGGTCCCTTGCGTGACAGGCGAACAATTCGCCCCGACTTGCTCTCGCCCTGTACGGATCCACCTATGCGACCAATGACAAACGCCCGGTTTCTGATGTATCGCCAAGGGCCTATTCTTCACCGTGCGACGCTTGTTGACCGTCGATTCGCACGGACGGCGGTCGGGGGAGATATGTGCAGATGAGCAAGAGGGGGTTAGCGGTTCCGGTTCTGCTCGCTGCAGTCGTTCTCGGCGGCGCGGTCGGGGGCGGATTCCTGCTGCGCCACGAAGTCCGTGTCCACGCCGAAGCAGCGACCCTCGCCGTGGGAGCCGGCTTTGAAGGTGTGATGCCGATCCCCGAGACGGAACTCAACGATGCAATGAAGGTGGTCGACACGACGATTGCGAGCCTCATACAGGCGGGCAACGCGCGACTGAAGAATGAATACTACTTCACATGGGGGGCGTTTGGCCTAACCGTCCTCGTCTCCCTCATCTCGGCGGTGATTGGCGGCACGCCCGCTTCCCAAGCACCAGCCCCCCCGGAAGGTACGGGAACGCCACCTCCGCCCCCACCAAAAAGCCCGCGCCGACGGTCACGCTCCATGCTGGTGATCGCCGTCCTCGCAGGCCTTGCGTCTGCCTGCACCGTTGTCGCGAGCCGCTTCAAAGATGACGGGGCCTCCTACCACGCGAACGCCGACGAACTCCTGAAGAAGTCTGAGGCCGTCCGCAAAGATATTCTTTCGGGCGGCACCGACCAGGCGACCGCCCAGCGACTCTTGCGGGAGCTCGATTCAATGCGCCAGAAGCTCGCGCGATGATGAGGCGTTTCGCGACAGCCGTCGGGGCTTCGATATTCATCGCCTGCGAAACCACTGCGCCCCCCGCCTCGGATGGGACGACCGAAGCCTTTCTCGCGCGACATCATCTAACCGAGAGTGTCGCGCATCACGCCGAACTCGTGAAAGCCGCCGAGCTAGTGAATGCGCTCTTGTCCCCCGACATGGAGCTGCAACTCTCGGACGAGGTTGGTCATCCAGGCGCGGTACCCATCATCGTCGCCCGGGGTGGTGGGCTCACCGACAAGGAGGTCATGTTCGTGCCTGAGGAAGGCGAACGCATCGTCGTCTCGGCAGATGCGGTCAACCGATTTGTGCGGTCCCTGTCGGGCACAGGCGACGCGGGGATGGACGTCGATATGAGTGAGGTCCTCGCCCTTCTATTGCTTCACGAGGCGGGCCACATCAGGGACGAACGTGACCATCGCCGTCCAAGCGGATCCGGCCTCACCGAGCAGGACCTGCTCGCGCCCTGGGAGACGACGACCCACGCGGAGCTCCGCGCGGACAAGTTCGCCGCTGGGCGAATCGGTGCGGCAATGACATCGAAGAGCGTGGACGCGTTCTCCGCCGGCGTCGCCCTGAGCATGTTGGTGCCGAAGCTTTGCTGGAACCTCACGTCAACCCGGCTTCTTGAGCACTTTGGCGGGACGACCCTCGGCGACACAACCCTGTTTCGCGAGGCCGCCACCTACGCTCACCCAAACCTCGAGCTTCGGTTCCTCACGCTCGATTTTGCCCTAAGCAAGAGCGACACCGCTCGCGCCGCAGTACTTCAGTTTTGGCAGCATAGGCAGCGCCCGCAGCAGCAATAGCGCACCGACGATGCCCACATCGGCCATCAACTCGACCTCGTCCGGGTTTACACCGGAAAACGAATCCAGAAAGGAACTCGGATCCTCATGTTGCGCAGCATCGTAGTAAGTTGCACATCGAGCCCTGCCGTCGGCATCGAACTAACAGGCGGGTTCTTCAACGTTACCGAATCGGGCGAGAGAGGGGACAAACTTGGCGTAACAATAACTTGCCGCCCATCACAGCCGGGAGCCCCACAGCGACTACAATCTGGGCGGAGGTACGCCTGGGTTTTCGATGTCACGACATCGTCTGGGCAGCAGAAAGTTACCGTCAAACTTTCCGTCAAGGACGCTGGCAATACTGTCGAGCTAGCCAGCGAGGAGCTCGACATCAGTACGCCAGGCCGCAAGAAGAATCGCGTGATCCTCTTCGGAGTCAGCCCGTGACTCGGATACTCAGTATTTCGATCTCGCGACTGGCGCTACTTGGAGCCCTGTTGGCGCTCACAGCAAGTCATGTCGCGCTCGCAGATGACGTGGACAGTGACAAGACCCCCATGATTCCGGTCCTGCCCGAGCTGAAGCTGGACGCGAAGACTGACGGGAAAGCCGAAGCAATGCTCGCCGCGACGATCGTGTTCCCAGCGGGGCGGAACGACATCCAGGTGCAGCCGCTATTCAAGCTAAAGACGCAGGACGGCATCGGCAACCTGTTTTCGGTCGGCGATGGGGGAAGCGCGCCGTGGCGAGCGGGAGCCTCGGTTCAACTCGTGCACTATTGGGATGCGCGGGGAGGCTTTGATGTCGGGCAACCGTTCGGACTCGCGCAGAAGCAGCGGGCAGGCGCGCTCTGCGAGCAGGTATGCAAGAGCTCGGGAGATGCACCCGGATGTAAGACGTTCCTTGAGTATCAAGAGAAGTCGAAAGTGAAGTTCTCCCTGTTCGACTACGAGAAGTTCTGCAAGGCCGGACAGGACTTCATCGAGGAGACCACCGTCCACCGGATACAGGCGCCGCCTTTCGCGCTCTCCCTCGGCTTCGTATACGGCAACGATGAACTCACCTATCTGGACAACTCCACACCTTCCGACGTAAAGCTCGTAAAGAACGAGGGACACGACCAATGGCGCATTGGCGTACTTGGCACACACGTCTGGAACCCGTGGGCCACGCTTGAATACTCCGTTCAGTTCGGCCGCGAGGTGTCCAACAGCAAGAAACTAGGCAAGTGGTGCACGGACGAAGGTACGCTCATCAATAAACCACCCAAAGAGGGGGGCGCCGATCCCCCGGATTCACCCGTGCAATCCTGTCGGGAGGAAGCGCTCGGGAAGCCGGACGCGAGCTACAAGCTGGACATATTTGCAGAGTACGGTCTCATCTCCGAGGGAGCCAGCCGATGGCGACTCGCACTTGGTCCGCACCTTTCTGTGGCATTCCCCGACGGGAAGAGCGCCAAGATCGACAAGATTTCGCTACAGTTGCCGTTTGCGGTTGATGTCATCGGGCTGCCAAACGCGGTAAGCGGCGACTTCAAGGGAATCGTTCGCGTCGTGCCTGCAATCGAAAACGCCGCCGGAGACGGCAACGAACGGGACTGGCGCTTTGTCCTCGGAATTGAGCTTCTTGCTCAGCGAACGCTGTTCAGCACGGTCGCAAACGAACTATAATTCGACCTTGGCACGTCAACCTGGCGCAATGAGTGTGGGACAATGAAAGTCACTAACCTGCACGGAGAAACGCAGAGAGCATGGCCCATGAGCCCGCTGCAGCCTGAACCACGCCGCAAAGGCACGCGTCGGCTCGGGGGTGCGGTGCCAACCGGCGGCTTGCACCGAAGGAGTGGTGAATGACAGCGAAGAGCCTGGTCTTCCTTCGCGACAACGCCAATGTGGAGGCGATTGGACATCTCTACACGTCTTTTTCCCCAAGGGAGGGTCGTTACATAACCACAGTACTCATTAACGGCGAACCGCACCACGAACTCGTCGCGCGATGGGACGACCACGCACCGATCGAGCAGTATTTCAGCGCAATGGGGTACACGGTCTTAGCGCACCAGCCACCATTGCGCAGTGCGATGCGGGCGGCACGCTGGAACGGCATGATTTGCGTACGCCATCTCGAGGAAGCGATGCCCCTCGATGAAACGGAAGCGAACCTCGCCTCGGGTAAGTTGAACTTGGAGCTCCGCGAATATTTTTCAAGCCATTTGGCGGGAGCGCTCCCGGCGTACGCGGACCTCATTCGCAGATGGACAGCCGATGATACCATCCGCTGGGACCTACTTAGACAAGACCTACAAAAGGTTCTCGCGGAACCTGAGGTGGACAGCGACGCGGACAACGACGAACAGTTTCCTCCTGTGAGAAGGACGATCAAAGAGGCGCGCGAGCTTACATTCAGCCCGGCACCGCGATGTCCAAAGTGCGGCGTTGGAATAGCGGCTTCGGGACGCAACGAACCTTTCGCGATCAATGGAAGCGGCGAACCGATGTGCCGCCAGCATGGGGAGACGGTCGACCCAGAGTATCCAAACGTACTTCGTGAATACTGGGCATGGCGGGCGAAACGGGCACACGCTCTGAGGAACCTCGAGACGTGACGACACGAACTAAACAGAAGCGCACTTCCCAGCGCCGGGTCTTCTTGGACAACACCGCCTTGAGTAGACTCGGTTCGTCATCCAAGCTCAAAGACGCATTGGTCAAGGAGCACGCGGAAGATATTGTCGTGGTTCCGGCGCTCGTATACGGCGAGTGGTTGGTGGGGCAGGAAAACGACTGGGAGGTCTCCCAGGTCCGGAAGCTAATCGACGAGCTCCCACTTGCTAACGAGCAGCTAGCGATAGCAGCCGGAAGGGCGATCCGCGGATTGTACGGAGAACGCTGCGAAGCGTGTGAGATGCGCAAGCGGCCTGGGATTGTGGACGCAGTGCTCGCTGCGCTCGCGGACCGGGCCGATGATGTTATTTACACTTGCGATACGTCGGACCTGACGAAGCTGCGGGACAAGCTGAAACACACGGCGGACGTTCGGTTCGCGCACGGCTAGACTCCTCTTCGTGCGCTCGGCCGCCGTGCACCTCCGCCGCTCTCGCGAGCGCGCCAGCGGAAGGTGCGTGGTGGCCATTCTGGTGGACAGACTGCGGCGCACTCCCTGGCTCAACCGTACTCAGTGGGTTGAAGTCGCTACTCGGAGGTGGCTCAACAACGAGGTTCTCGCACGAGGAGTGTTCTACTTTTGTTCCATTGTCTCCGTTCGAGTCCTCTCCTGAGCACCAATCGAAGGGCGGCCTATGCGGCCGCTTTTTGCGTTGGTTTAGCGAGAGCGCCTTCCTCTACAGGAGGTGGAAGAGCCGCGTTCTCAGGCTTGGTGGACACCTGGTGGACACTCGCGTGTTCCGGCGTCGCGAGATGGGCATACCGCATGTATTCGCGGAGCGTTGAAGGCGCAGCGTGCGCGTAACGGCAGGTCATCTGGATCGTCGTATGTCCGAGGAGCTCTTGAACGATGCGCAGTGGCGCCCCGCGGCTCACCAGTGTCGTCGCGAACGTGTGCCGTAAGGCATGCCAACCAATCCTCTTTATGCCGGCGTCTCGACACGCGCGGTGCAGAATCGGCGCGACATGGTCCGGTCGCATGAACGAGCCGTCTTCCCGCGTGAAGAGTTGTTCGCGGGAGCGGTCGAGCGCGAGCAGCGCCTCGACGGTCGCGGGGATCAGCGGCACGACGCGGCGCCTTCCCGTCTTCGTTTCGTCGATGACGCTACGGTTCACCGCGCGGGCCACGTGGATGCACGGGTTCGGATCGTCCAGATTGACGTCCTTCCAGGTGAGCGCAGCAGCCTCGCCGAAGCGCAGGCCAGTCGTCACAAGGAGCGTGACGAAAGCGCGCCAGAAGGGTGTCGGCATCGCGGCCGCAAGGCGCGTTGCCTCGTCCGGGGAAAGGAAGGTTATCTCGGGCGTTGGGACTCGGGGCCAGTGCACTTTCGGCACCGAGCGAATCATCCCCCAGTCTGCGGCCGTCGAGAGGGCGCACCGTAAGACCGACACGGTCGTTTTCACATACTTTCCACCGATGCCCTGCCGGAGCAGCGACGCACTCAGCTGGTCGAGCTCGCGCGTGGTAATGCGGTCGAGCCGGTAGTTTGCAAGCGCCGGAAGGATGTGGGTTTTGAGGATACACGCCTTTTGATATTGCGTCGCGGGCCGATTTCGCGGGGCGACATAGTCAGTCATCCAACGCGGGACGAACTCGCCAAGCGTCGGCGGCGGCCCGATAAAGGGGTCGCGACCTGCGGCAAGATCGTCGCCCAGTTCTCGCAGCAGTGCTCGCTCGAATTCTTCCGTTCCCTTCCGCGTCTGAATCGGAGAGCGGCGCCGCACGCGCCGTCCACGAAAGCGGAAGTAGACCCACCACTCTTCGCCGCGGTCATGCCTGCGGTAAGCTGGCATGTCGTTGGCGGCTCCCCTCGACGCGTGTGCGGGTGATAAACGCGTCAAAATCACTTCGACGAACACGGATGAGGCGCCCGATGCGATGATATGCAAGGTCACCCCGCGAGAGTCGATAATACACTGACGTCTGTGCGACGCCGAGCTCCCTAGCAATCGCCTCGGGAGACATGAACGCATCCGGCGTGAACTCATGCCTGATGGCAGCTGTTGTCATAGTTTTGTAAGGAGCGAGAGCAGATCGACTGCGTCGCGGTAAGACCCGCAACCGCCGAGCGACCTGGCGCTCCCGCACTGTAGCTTTGTTAGATGGAACAAGGAAGTCTTCCTCTTCCATCGTGTTCTATTTCTGTTCGCCTGGACAGGGTTGCAGAATTGACGATTGTCAACCTCCGCACCTGTGGAGAGCCCGGCTATCCACAATCGATAGGGTTGAAAAACGCCTAAGCTGCAACCCTTTTCGCGATTCACGAGGTCCGGTATTCTCAAAGCAGAAAGGTCGAACAGAAATAGAACACTCACGAAAGGAGGCGAATACGTGCAAACTCATTCCACCCATCCCCACAACCCCTTCAGAGCTTCCCGCTCCTCGTTCCCGTCCTTGGCGTCTCGGGCTTGCCCGTGCTCGCCATCGGCCGAACGGGACTGCGCCGCATCGGACTTGTCGTCCTCGATCGGCGCGGCCGAGTCTGCCTCACGCGCATTCTCGACCTGAGACGCAAGCGCGGCCATCCCCTCCGACTTTCATATCTCAGGGAGACCATCGACGGGATTGTCCGGTATCACTGCGTCGCGGGCATCATGCTCGAGGCGCCGACCACAAGGCGACCGTATCCAGCGGGATTTCCCGACACGATCCATTCGGTCGTGCAAGACCACGGGCTCTGGTTTCAGGAGCGTTCACCGTTCGGTGCGCTGCGCGCCGTCGGCATCGACGGCGAACGCCATGTCGTCGTCGCTGAACTCGCCGCCGAATATCCCGAGGTCGCGCAGTACATCGACTTCAGCCGTCCGTCCTTCTTCCGCCACCGCGATCACGAGCGTGATGTCATTCCCTTGATTCATGCGTTCGCGCTCGCCCATGTCGTTGCTCTCGAGGCGTCGCGCGGCGCCGCGAGAATCTCGAACCTAATTCCCCAAGAGACGAATGCCGTGCACCGTGCGGCGTTGGTTTCGCGCACCTCGGTATGAGCACCTTCACAGCAGTTCATGTCGCGCTTACGCGCGCCGGCACACGCCTGGAACTCGACGCCGCGGAGCTCGAGACCCATCTCGACTGTCCCGGCCTCGCCCGTCGTCTCGAGCATCTGCTCAAGGCTTCGGGGGATCTGGGGGGTTCTAAGGATCTTCCTGGCTCTCCGGTAACGCTAAACGCCTTTCAGAATCTCTCAGGGAATTCGGAGGGGTCAATAGGTATCGCGGGGAACCAAAGCTCGAACTCGACGATAGACGCTGTGGATAACCTGGCGTCGCACGTCGCAGATGCCCTGGACGATCGCCGCAGCCTCGCTTGGTACCGCCAGGTCGCCCGCCTCGTCCCGCGGCAGGTCATCGAAGACGCCTTGGTCCGAGCTCGCGATTTGAAGCGGGACCGGGTCCGAAGGTCACGCGCTGCCCTCTTCACGGCCATCGTCCGGCCGCACCTCAAACTTC
The DNA here is from genome assembly GCA_046351395.1 of Polyangiaceae bacterium. GTDB lineage: Bacteria > Myxococcota_A > Polyangia > Polyangiales > Polyangiaceae > CAYYKK01. The sequence goes on along the minus strand of JAXLYP010000023.1, from coordinate 31,935 downwards.
ACGAACACTATGCCCACCCGAACGTATCCCCGGCGCGAGCCGAGGGTGATGGCCATCATTGAACGCCGCCACCGTCTCGCGTGGGCAGTGCTCGATGGCTATGAGATCCGTGCGACGGGAGAGGTCCCGTGCACGGCGCGGCTCCGGTCCATGTTGGTCCGCCAACTCGTGAGACGCGAGAAGCCGACGGTCGTCGTCGCACAGTCCGAGCTCCGAAACGTCATCCGGCGGGTCACGGACCGGCGCACGCCGGTCGTTCCGCCACTCCGGTCACCGATCGAGGCCGACACCGCCCAAGACCTCTACGCCGAGCTCGGCATCTTCGCCCCGAAGCCGCTCATGCTCACCGCCGCACGTATCGCGGCCTCCGTCCTCCTTTACTCACCCATCCCACCCCGCACCTATGCGCCCCGTCGCTCTCGAACCGTTCTTCGCTCCGGACACGACCGGCGCCCTGGAGACGCTTGAAGCGCTCGCCACGAGCCGGCTCGTCTTCCGGAGCGACCTCGAGACGTACGCCGCCCGCGTGGGGCTCAACCACGAGCTCCTCGACGTCTGGACGGGCCTCGGCCTGGTCCACGCCGGCAAGGCCGTCCTGGACGCTGCTGAAGGCGAGATGGCCGAGGTCCTGGTACTCACCCCCAAGGGCGCGAAGGAGCTGTCACGAGCCGTTGGACGCGTCATGAAGGGGCAGAGCGCCGTCCGCGTGAAGCGCAACGGCGCGAAGCTCGCCCACGACGCGTCGGTCGGCGGTGCTGCGCTCGCGATTCTCACCGCCGCGCGCGAACAGGGTCTCGATTTGAGGGGCATCACGACGGACGACAAGCAGCTCGGAATGTCGGGAGTGGTCCAGGTCGGGGCGGACGTCGAGCGGGTGCCGCTCCAAGCGGACGGTTACGCCCTCACCCACGACGGTGAAGTTCACCGCGGCGTGCTCCTCGAGCTCGACCGTGGGACTACCGCTCCTAAGCGTCTCGCTTCGAAATTTGCCGCGTATGCAGCGTGGGCCCGGGAGGATGGCCCCGACCGGACGTTCGCCGTCAAAGCGATCCGCGTCCTTCACCTCGTGACGGACGAGCGCCGGCTCGAACGCCTCAGAGAAACCTGCCTCGAAAGCGTCGGTCGGCCGAGCGGCATGTTCCTCTTCGCGCTCACCTCCAATGTCTCCGTGAAGGAGCCCGAGAAACTGTTCGAGCCAATCGCGAAGATGCTCTCCGGCGAGATGGTCCCGATCTTCACAAAACCCTCCGGGAGCGCAGCGACCGGGACTGGAACTACTCCGCGCCCAGTGCGGGATGGTGAAGCGTTCTTTGCGCCTGCAATAAGCATCGCGTCGGCGCGCACCCCAATCATGTCCAGTCCCGCTCGCTGCTCTCCCACCCCGTGCGGCCTCCAATAGCCCCGCGGGTTCCGGCCTGCGCCGTACATCGCACTTTCTCTCGCCCGCATGGCTGGATGGGTCGTCCCTTGGGCTCCGGTAAGGGAACGATTCGTGGGAGGGCGGCCTCTGGAGTCAACGTTCAATCCAATGTCCTACTCGCCTATCGGTCGCGCACAAGATGTCCTGACCACACGTGGTCACCTGTTTCTGGTCGGCCGTACCGGGTCGGGCAAGACAACGGCGCTCGTCTCGCTCCTTGAAGCGAAGATCCGAGAGGGCCACGCAGCGGTCTTCGTCGACCCACACGGGGACGCCGCCGATATGCTCGTGGAACGCGTCCCGCGGTCACGTCGGAGCGACGTCGTGGTCTTCGATCCCCTTCGGCTGGATTGTCCGGGATTGAATCCTTTCGCGAGCGTGACCGACCTCGAGCGCCCGCTCATTGTCACAACGCTCGTCGCGACGATGAAAAAGATTTTCGCGACTGCCTGGGGCGCCCGGACAGAGCATCTAATAAGAAACGCTTTCTCGGCAATCACGGAAGTCCGAGGTTCGACGCTCGAAGATGCCGCTCGCCTGCTTTTCGATGAGAAGCACCGCGCCTGGGTACTGCGACAAGTGAAGGACCAGGCGACGAGACAGTTCTGGCTCGAAGAAGTACCAAGCTATTCCAAGCAGCTTATGGCAGAGGCGATCGCGGCGCCCCTGAATAAACTCGGCAGCATTTTAGCGGACCCTCGCGTACGGCTTGCGATCACGAAGCAGAAGCCGCGGCTGGACCTCTATCGCCTTCTGAACCGCAATGCGATTGTCATCGTCCGCTTGCCGAAGGGATTGCTCGGTGAGCTCAACACCACGGTCCTTGGCTCGTTCGTGCTGGGCGCCTTCCAGGCAGCGGTCATGCGGCGGGCTGAGCTCGGACTCGGAGACCGCAATGCGTGTCTCCTTGCGGCCGACGAATTCTGGAACTTCGTGGTCGAGCCCATTTCTGAGCTTCTCGCTGAAGGCCGCAAGTATGGAATTTCTGTGGCCGCCGCATGCCAATCCGCGTCGATGCTCGAGCCCCGGATGCGGTCGTCCTTGCTCGCCAATGCCGGCCTCGTGAGCTTCCGCGTGAGTGGCGAGGACGGCGAACTGCTCGCTCCGGAATTTGCAGGCGACTACGGCCCCGTGACGCTCACGTCACTCTCAACCGGTGAAGCGGTCGTCCGCCTTGGTCCGGAACGAGCGCGCCTCGTCCAGTTCCCCCGACCGCAGTGACCTCCACGTGTGCCCGCCGGTGCGGCACGAGCTCTCGCTCCGCCGCATATCCGGGTCCACTTGGATCCAGAAAGACGGTCATATGCACTTTCCAATCAAAGAACGAACGCTCTCCGGCGAAACGTACGACACCGTGTTGCCGACGCCCGCGGATGGCGTGGTCGCCGAACGTCTCAGCGTCCTCGTCGGTCCCACGCTCGCGAAGAAGACACTGTCCAAGCTCGGCGTCCACGGCATCGCAAGGCGGTCCGTGGACGAGATCGTCGCGGAAGTCGGTGTCACGCGGAAAGTCGCGACGAGGATCGTCGCAGCCCGCGAGCTCGCTGATGCGCTTTCGCCCAAGCGGCCAAGCATCATGACGCCCAAGTGCGTGAAGCTCGAACTCCCGCTCGGCTTCGAGCGCTTTGAGCGCGAGGTCATGCTGGCCTTCGCACTCAACAGCCAATGCGAACGCATCGCGACGATTCTTGTCGCTGCCGGGGGTGCGAGCCTTCTCTGCATCACCCCTCGCGACGTGCTTCGGCCTCTCATCCGGGTGGGCGCCGCGGCAACCATCGTGGTGCATTGCCATCCCGGCGGGAGCCCCGAACCTTCCGAAGCCGATATTGCATTCTGCAATGCGCTCTATCGCGCGTGCGCTGCATGCGCGATCGACTACCTCGACAATGTCATCGTCGCCGAAGGCGGCATGACGAGCTTCCACGAGTTCGGACTCATGCCGACGCTCGAGGAGCTCGAGCGAAGGACGCCGTCATGAGCGCGGCAGGCCGTTCGGAAGGGCGCGTCGAGCACGACAACTACCCGACCCCCTCCTGGTGCGTTGAGCGGCTTCTCGAAGCCGTTCCGCTCCCTGGCGGGAACTGGCTCGAGCCGGCGGCAGGAGACGGCGCAATCATCCACGCCGTCTCTCGGCTCCGGGAAGACATCCGCTGGCAGGCCATCGAGATCCGTCCTGAATGCCGCAACTGGTTGCAGCAGACAGGAGCAGGCATCGCGATCGGCGACGCGCGCAAGGTCCGGTGGGACAAGCGCGTGCAGCGGGTCATCATCACGAACCCTCCGTACTCCTTGGCTGAAGACTTCCTTGCGAAGGCGCTTCAGTCCTCGGCGATCATCGTGCTCCTGCTGCGGCTGGACTTCCTGGGCTCCGAACGAAGGGCCCCGATCTTCCGACGTGCCGCGCCGGACGTGTACGTGCTCCCGAACCGCCCAAGCTTCGTGCGCGGGCGGACGGACGCGAACGAATACGGCTGGTTCGTCTGGGAGGAAGACCGCCGAGCTGTCGGTCGCGTGCGCGTCCTCGCGTCGACACCACGCGAGATCCGTTGTCCCGCAATCGGCCGAAGGCGCGAGCCGCTGCTTCTTTCGTGAGCGTTCCTTCTGACTTTCTCGGAGGAAGGGCCGTGCGAGCTTGCTCGTTCGGTCCTTCCACTCTTTGCCCCGACCTCTCCGTCCTTGAGCGCATCGCTCGTGGCCGGAGGCCGCCGGGTCCCTTACCGGCAAGGAGAGTTCCATGCAGCCCGAACATATCAGTGACGTTCTTCCGCGCGCCCTTTCGGGCGCCACCAAGGGAACGTCGATCGTGCCTTCGAACGAGGTCTCGACCTCGGACACCAATCCCTCTTCTCCGCTCAAGCACCGCAACCCGCGGAGCCTCAAGGACCTCATCGAGGCCTTCGAGGAGCGCGAGAGCTACGACAATCCGGACGTCGTCGTGCCCACCAAGGAACTCAAGATGAACCCGGAAGGGTACGTCGAAGTTCCGGGCCAAGGCGCCTTCGTCTTGAACGAGTGGTCGCAGTCCCAGCTCAGCTCCCGTCTCGGGTGTTCCTGGTCCAAGTACTGGGAGAACGCGAGCGGGACCCAGCGCGCGGACGAGATGAACCAGCGGTTCGCCCGCGGGATGGGCTCGCTCAGGCTCCGGACGCGGCAGTTCTTCCCTGGGGAAGACACTGACACGCCGGGTGCCAAGGCCGTCCTGACCGCGCTCCTCACGCCGTCTTACACCGCAGTGCCGGACTCTGCCGTCGCGACGAAGGTCGCCGTGGCGCTGGGTCGCTCCGACGATGTCGAAGTTGCCAGACTGTCGGTCACTCCGATGACTACAGTGTTCTGGCTAAAGTTGGGAGACGCCTATGACAAGGCGGATACCCACGCTGTCGTGGGGGCCGTGTTCGGGAATTTGGCCGTGCGCAATGGTTCTACCGGCTATTGCGCGTTGAGCATCCAATTAGCCTTGATGCGATTGGCATGCCTGAATGGCATGTGCCTGCCCGCCGATTCCCTCGTCCTGCGACGCGCGCACCGCGGTCTCGATCTCACCGACATCGACGAGAAGCTGAAGCTCGGACTTGAGAACGTGGGGCCGCGCCTTCACCAAGGGACGCGGGCGCTCATCGCCTCACTCAAGCACCGCGTGCCGAACATCGAGGAAGAGCTGACGCAGGTGCTCCACAAGGCGCGCCTGCCGAAACGCTTCCTCCAGCCGGCGCTCGCGGCCTACGCGCGCGAAAAGCACGCTTCAGCGTTCGGAATTTCCCAAGCGCTGACGTTGCTCGCCCAATCCGTCTCGGCCGAAGACCGCTTCGAGCTCGAGCGGGCGGCGGGCAACTACCTCCGACAGTTCGCACCTTCTTGAAACAGCAACGCCAAACGAAAGGAGGGCCACATGGCCCAGCAAGCATCAGTCCAGGCCAAGGCCGTATATGCGATCACCGAGCGTGATGGCCGCTCATTCTGGAGCCGCGTCGGCGTCGCCTTCTCTAACCGAGATGGTTCACTGAACATCTCCTTGGACGCCCTGCCGGTTTCGGGACGGCTTCAAGTTCGGGACGACGAACCACGGGAGGAACGCGACCGACCCGAATCGCGTTCTCGTGAGTCCGCACATCGGCGATAGCTTCTCCCTACCCAAGCAGGACGCGCATGCGGCCTGCTCTTTAATTTCTAAATTAGCTCTCTGCTCGGGCAGACCGACGTGCAGGGCTCCGCAGGGCGACACTATCCCACCTCGGTTGACAGACCCTCACAATGGGCGCTCTAATTGAGGAATGCCCATACCTCCGGTGAGGTCACGGTTTCATCACAGGCTCGGCCTTGGGGCCCTCGGGGTTGCAGTCTTGCTATACTTGGGCCTTAGCCTTGTACTGGTCGCAGGTCTGGTCTTGGAGAACCATCGCTTAGTGCGAATGCTGTGGCGGGTCGAGCGAGTATGCCCAACCGCCAACATGATGGCCGAATAGTACCGAGGAGAAGACCGCATGAGGACGAGTCGGCAGTTTGGGACTTGGATGATCCTCGGAGCGGCCACCGGATGCGCGCCGTCGACCGATCTCACCGGAGCGACCCCGAACGCCATCGCGAATGGCGGGCCCGATGCTCAGGCAACGTACAGTGAGGTGGTACGCGTCACAGTGGCTGGTGAGAGCTGCACTGGAGTTTTGATCTCGTGCAGCGATGTCCTCACCGCTGCACATTGCGCATGCTCCACGCAAACGCTCCCGGACGGGACCACCCTAAAGTCAGCCGCGAACTGTGCGTCCGCGGGTCAGGTACAGTTTGAAGGACCCTCGCAGCAAACGGCGTCGTTTCCAGCACACGTTCTGGTCCACCCCAGTTTCATAATGGTCAACCCGACCAGCGCCGACAGCGTCACGGCCGATCTTGCGATTGTGCACCTTGATAGTGGCGCCACTGCGCCCGCCTGGGCCACTCCCTCGACCGTGGCGACGCAAGACCCGTCCCCCGGCTTCACTGTGACCCTCGTTGGCTACGGGCAGCAATGGTGCGTGAGCGACTTCTGGGACCTTGTCAATCCGAGCGGCAAGCGCTTCTTCGGCGAGAACGCGATCGCCCAGGTGGGGCTCACAAAGTTCCCCGATCTCTTGGCAATTGCTGACCCAAGAGACTTTCCAGACAAGGACTATGTATTGCCGTACCTTGGCGACTCTGGCGGCCCCTTGTTGTGGGGCCAGACGTCGGTGGTTGGCGTCCTTTCGACTACGGCTTGCAAGCAGTCTTTCGGAACGTCGACGATCGGGGGCCAGGCGTTCTACACGCGAGTTGCAATGTACCACTCCTGGATCACATCGCACCTCGACTGTGGCAGTTGCAGCGACGGACTCCAGAATGGCCAGGAGACTGGAATCGATTGCGGCGGTAACTGTCCGACTTGCTACCCGTGCCAGCTCCTCGAGGTCTGCGGCAACGGAGCCGACGACAATTGCAACGGATTAGCCGACTGCGCCGACAGCTACTGCCAAGGTGACCCGAGCTGTGTCACGTGCGGCATCGAAGGGAACCCCTGCTGCGCATCCGGAACGCCGTGTACGGTCGCTGGGCTCACATGTGATACGACGAACCATTGCGTGCTACCTACCGATCCGTGTTTCAACGTGAGCTGTCCGAGCGACGGCAACAAGTGCAATGGCCCCGAGCACTGCGCCAATGGAACTTGCGCGTCAGGCCCTTCCTTGACGTGCCCGGCGGACACGCAATGCTATCCGACAACTGGCTGTGGTTGCGTACACGGGACCGTCGAGCTGTGCCCGTACTCCGGGCCACCGAATACTCTCAACCTCGGCGTCTGCCACCAGGGCGCGCACCAGTGCGTCAACGGTGTTTGGGGCGTCTGCGTGAATGAGGTCGTTCCTGCACAGGAGAACTGTGACGATGGGATTGACAACAGCTGCGACGGCCTCGTCGACTACGCGGACCCCGCCTGCATTTGCCATCCTGGCGACCATCAACCTTGCTACTTTGGGCCAGCCGGAACCCTGGGCATCGGACTTTGCGCATCCGGAGTGCAGGACTGTCTTGTCACTGCGTCGGGCACGACATGGTCGGGATGCCAGGGCCAAACACTGCCCGCCGCTGAGGATTGCTCAGATGGCCTCGACAGTGACTGCGACGGGCTGGTCGACTGCGATGATTCCGATTGCGCGTCGAAGTCCTGGTGCAGTGTCCCGTCGTCTTCCTCATCCTCGAGCTCCTCAAGCGCGTCAGGTGGTCAGGCTTGCGTCGCTGAGTGCACCGCTGGCGTCTGGAGCTGCCCGAGCGAGGTCAGCGAGAGCACTTGCGTGGATGACTCTCCGTGCAACCTCTGGTCGAGCCCCACGCCGTGCGGAGCGTCACAGGTCTGCGTCAATGGATTGGGGTGCCGACCATGCGGATATGCGCAAGAGCCGTGCTGTGCCAATGCGAGCTGCCTGAACGGCGGCAGTTGCCTTGGGAACGTCTGCGGACCCGCGCCGTGCGCGGATCAGGACGGCGACGGGGAGAGCTCGGCCACGTGCGGCGGCGGAGACTGCGATGATGGCGACCCCTCGATTCACCACGGTGCGAGTGAGGCGTGCAACGGCAAGGACGATGATTGTGACGGCGTCACCGACGACGGCCAGCCCGGTGGAGGCCTTGGGTGCACGACCCAGCTACCCGGGGTCTGCTCGGCCGGGACGACGGCTTGCCAGGGAGGATCGGTCGTGTGTGTCTCCAGTGTCGGTCCCTCGACCGAGGTCTGTGATGGCGTCGACAACGACTGTGATGCGCAGGTCGACGAAGGCTGCGTTGTCAACCCCTGGCAGATTCGCTACACACCAGACAGTTCAGTCAAGAATGTTGTCGATGTCTACGCCTGGGCACCGGGATTCGTGTGGCAGCAACTGCCGTGCTCGACCGCCGCGGGAGTCTGGACATGCGTTCTTCCCGACGATCCCGGGGGCAAACTTCAAGTCTCGGCCGACGTGATTCTTCAAAACAATTCTGCCGGCTGGTCTTGTTTCGCGGCATCGCCCTGCGCCTACTCCATTCGCGGACAGATTACGCTGGTCGATCCGAGTCTGGTGGAGACGCCACTGGGGACTGCGTGGAATCAGTCGACCACGAACGATCATTGCTACTCATGCAATGCCTCATTGGGATACCCAGTCTCTTGCAATCCTGCCCACACACCCGTTTGCGGCCCATAGGAGTGGCTGGGTTCCCGATGCATCGCTTAAGAATGCCCACGAACGAGGCCGAAGACAACGGGTGTCATCGGCTCGCTCAGAACCCAACGCGAAGTTCCTAACATCGGTGAGGCGCTCGTTCACCCGGACTTCCTTCTGTCAGGTGTCTTGGAGAGCACCGCCGATGCGACCTCGCGCGCAGAGTTGACCAAAAGCCAGAAGACTGTGGTCATGAGCTTCACTCGAACACCCCAAACTCCTCCGCCCTTGGCGAGATAGCGGATCACCTGCTCCCGGGCGTCGCCGAGCTCTTCGCCGAGAACTCGCTTTGGCAGCAAGAGTTCGAGGATGATTGTCCAGCGATCGAAGTAGGCCAACGGCGACGCCGCTTGCCGCAGAGCGATCTTACGCGCAGCCAAGTACGACTCGAACCGCGAGGACTGGGGCTCGACTCTGGCCTGTCGTACGGCGGGGGCGACCGCGACGACCTCGGGAGCGGGTGCCGGCTCGGGCTCCGGGACTGACACCCGCTCGTGCTCTGTCACGACGATCGCCGCGTCGCCCCCGTCCGCCGCGGTCGCCTTCACGAAGATCGGTCCACCTGGAAGTTCGTGGCGAACCCAACGGGCACTGCTCGCGGCTCTGATTGTGCCATCTGGATCGACCGAGATTCGCCACTTACTCATCGTGCCGTCTCCTCGCCCAACACTCCGAATAGCCCGATCACGGTCTCGCGGTCCGAGACCGCCTGCTTCGCACCGAGGCCCGTGAGCTTGTAATAGATGCGGGGACGACCGCCACGCTCGGGAAGCGGCTCGCTCTCCCGGCTTGTCACGAGACCTTCGCGCTCGAGCTCCCGAAGGGCAGGGTAGATGGAACCCTGGTGGAGCGAGATCGCCCCCTTCGTACGAGCGGCGACCCGATCGATGAGCTCCAGACCGTATCCCTCGCCCTGAACCAGCGCCTGAAGGAGAGCGGCCTTTGCTGTTACCGCGACCATCCCGAAAGGATAACCTCAAGGCTTGAGGATGCAACATCGCATTTTGAGGTTGCCGCTGGAGCCCCAACTTGGCGCGGTTCCCGTTCCCCGCTCCTAGGAAACAGGAACCGGGAACCACTTCGCTCAACCCGCGCCGCTTGGAGGGGCAAAAAGGCAGTGGCTAACTGCCTTCGTCCAGGACCACATCCTGGCCGATCCTCTTCGCGAGATGTTGGCCAAGGTCTTCAATTCCCCACCAGTGCCGTCCTTGATCAACGAGCCAAGTGACGTCACGGCCGTTCTCAAGCAGCTCTGTGACTTGGAACGTTCCCACCGCGCCGGCACGCGCCGACGTCTCGTAATCGCAGTACACGACGATGCGTGCTGAGCGCTGCCTCGGGCCGGTCGATGGATCCTTGATCGCCGCAACGACTGCGACCTGCGCGGCCTCAACCCGCAGCAGCGCCGCCGTGAGTTCGGGGTCTTCCTTGTTCGGGTCGCGACCATTCTCTACGGCCCGAAGCACCCGTCCTTGGTGCCACTTCGCCAGCTCCGTACTCACGGCGAACTCCGCTGCCGCGGCGTGAAGTGCGGGGCCATCAAGGCGTGCGGCTAGGTTGAGCTGCGCTTCGTACGTCATCGAGCTCTGCCGGAAGGCGGAAGCGATAACGTCGGGCGCCACGTCGCGGGACAGCGTTCCTGCCGGACTCTGCAAGTTCTTGTTCAGGGCGTTGACCGCAGCTTGGTGGGTCATCCCGGTCTTCCGAGCGATGCTTCGTGCTCTCAGCTTCTTCTTGTCGGTCATGACGAATCTCCGCGCGCGAGAGGACGTCCCCCACCCGTCTTCCAGCGCGCCGAGCCTTCGTCTACCGCCCCGCGAGCACGAACCCGCTTCGCTTCGCGTTCAAGCCCTGTGGGGACGAGCTTTAGCGAAGTCTGGTTGATGACGGCAACCAGCTGTCGGCAGAGTAGCCGTCGAGGGCGGGAGGTCAAGTGCGCCGCGTTGGTGTTAGACCCGGCATACGGTCGTCGGAAGGCGACGCACGCGAGGGACAGCGGATCCGCAATCCTCGTCGCCGTGCCGTGAGCCGCGCGGGCAATCATCGCGAGCAACGGCGCCCGAGAGGGTTCTCAGGCCAAGGCGTAAACTCCGCGCCCCACGCGGCGGAGATCGTTCTTCATCTTCACGATCGTGAGCGAGAGCAGCTTGCCGAAGTTCGTGCTCGTCGAGGTGTAGCCTCGCGCCTTCACTTCCGTCTCGAGCTCCGAAAGCGCGAGCGGCTTCCCTGCCTCTTTGAGCGCAGTGAGGACGGTGTTGCGGAGCGACGGACCGCCTCCCTTCGACGCCCGCGTCGACCGCGCATCTCCGTTCGACGCAGTCTTCGCCGCAGTTCGCTTCGACCGACGTCCGGCGCGAGGCGCGCTGCCGATCTTGGTCTTCAACGTTTCCGGTTGAAGTGCCGCAGGCGAAAGCAACGTGAGGGCGCGCTCGCCCACGGTTGCGAGTCGGACAAGTTGCTCAAACGCCTCCCGGTGCTCATCACCGAAGAGCGGGAGGTGTGGCTCGAACAGCGAGCGAAGCGTCGCAGTCGTCGTCATGCCCGGACGGTGCACGAAGATCCGCGATGAACGCAACGCGATTCGGCGTCAGTCCTTCGCATCGCGATGCCCGGCGAGCGCACGCGCAGACTCTGAGATGTCGATGATGCGTTGAATCTGCCCTTGCTTCACGAGCTCGGTCACGGGCGTCGCCTGCCACGCGCCCACGTTCTTCGCGAGCGAACGAATCTCGCTGAGCAACGCCTTCGCTTCGCCGTGCACCGACGCGTAGGCGGAGTCCTCGAGCAGCCCGACGAGCGAATGCTCCGTGTCGCGACATGCCTCCTTCATGATGGCGTGCGCGCCGCTCCGGCGCTTGGTGGGGATCTCGTCCATCCCCGGCAGGGTACCGCGACCAAGCGCCACGAGCATCGAGCGACGCGTGCGATGGGTCTTCACAGGCACGGGGACGGCGCGGCGGCGACCCTCGTGCCCGAGCCCATCGAGGGTCAGGCGGCCCGCGGCCTTCCTCGTGGGGCACGCTGAGAGCGCCTCGCGGGCTTCACCAGAAGGGCCGCGCGCTCGAGCGCCAACCGCTGACTCCGCGAGGCGCGGTTGGCGGCATCGCGGCGCAACACGACCTCCGCCTCGGGGGCGAAGTCTGCGATCGCTGCGAGCACCTCGCGCGCGAACTCGGACGGCTCGGAGGTTGCGGCGAGCGTCGCGAAGTACGCGGGAAGGATGACGTCCCACTGGAAGGGCAAGTGCGTCGAGCCGAGTGCGTCGTCATCGAAGAAGATGATGTTGTCGATCCCTTCATCGAGGCGACGGAGCACCCTGAAGAGGAGCTCGAACATCTCGCGCCTCCGCCGGTCTGAGCCGACCTTTGCGGCGTAGACCCGACGGAGCAGGTGATCGAAGCGCGTGCGGAAGTCATCGGCGAGGCCGCGGAAGACCGGTGACCCTGGGTTGGGCTCCCACTCTTCGTAGTAGGCCCCGCCGAGGGCAGCGGCCGTGAATGCCGTCACCTCCTCGTACAGCTCGGGGGGGTTCGCCGGATCTCTCGACTGCCGGACCGTCCCGTGGTTCTCGACGAAGTCCTCCAGATGCTCGTCGCGGTTCTCGAGTGCTGACGACAACAGCGCGACGAGATCGGCCCGCGACAGCGCTCGGACCTTTCGGAGGAGCAGCCCGATGTCGTGGGAGAGATCTTCGTGCGCGCGCGAGTAGGGATCGTCGTGGTCGAAGTCGCGGTCCTTGTAGAGCGGCGCCAGCTTCTCGGGGAGAGCGGTCGGTTCAAAGGGATGCGGTGGCTTCGGGCGGGACTGCGTCTTCTTGGGCTTGGCCATGATGGGCGCGGCAGTCGACGGGATCGCGCGGCATAGGTCCAAGATTCTGCACAACCGGCTGACCCGCGCGCAGGCCACGTTCGCCCACGCAAACCGCACTGCCCACGACGGCGTGCGCGTTCGTCGCGCGTCGCAAAAAAGCGCCGCGCTCGGAGCATCGGGGGGAGACGCACTCGAGCGCGGCCAGAGATTCGTACGCACGATCGCTCGTGCTGCCAAGGGTGAACCGACTACTCGATCATGCAGGTCGATGAGCAGCCGTCGCCGTCCTGGTTGTTGAAGTCGTCGCACTGCTCGCCGGCGTCGACGGTGCCGTCGCCGCAGAAGGGCTGAGGTGGAGCAGCGCCCGTACTTGCCGAGGCCGACACCGTCGTGCCCATGACGCAGTTTCCGCCCGAGCACACGAGGCCTCCGGTGCACGCATGCCCGCAGGTGCCGCAGTTCGCGTTGTCGAAGTTCGTCGACGTGCACATGCCGCCGCAGTTCTTCTGTCCCGTGAGGCAGCACTTCCCTGAGTCGCACTGCTCGTTCTGCATGCAGATGTGCCCGCAGGTGCCGCAGTTCTGAAACTCCGTCGTGAGGTCCGCGCAGTACCCGCCCATCGCGGGGCAGAACGTCTGGCCGCCGCAGTTGCAGTTGCCGTTCACACAGGGTGCACTGCCGCAGTCGTTCACGCAGCTCCCGCAGTGGGCCTGGTCCGTCTGAAGGTCGACGCAGAGTGGACCACAGGTCGTCGCGGTGCACTCACAGTGCCCGTTCATGCAGTGCGAGGGCGCGGAGCAAAACGTCCCGCACATTCCGCACGCCGAGTCGTTCGACTGCGTGTCCGCAACGTCCTTGCCGTCGCAGTCGTGGTCGATACCGTCGCAGTATTGGGGCTCCGATGCGCCGGGATATGCATCGGCATGGAGGTCGTCACAGTCATCTCCGCCGCAGACGACGGGCGGATGGCCATCTCCGTCCTTGTCGAGCGGGACGAAGCTGCACGTGCTCGTGGCGCCATCGCACGCGATGTTCGTCTTGCACGGGTCGTTCGCCCAGACCGCCTTGCAGTCTTCAACCATCGCGCAGGCGGGCGCGCCGACGCAGTCCTGCGTGAGATCGCAGAACGATCCGCTCGGACAAGTGCCGACGAGGTGCAAGCACGAGCCGTCGCCGGCGCAGGAGTCCATGGTGCAGTCCACGGCGTCATCACAGGACGCGGGCGTGCAACCTGTCCCGGTGGTCGTCGACGCGTTCGATGATGACGTGCTCGACGTTGTCGTGATTGTCGAGGCGGGCGCTCCACCTGCACCGCCTTGGTCCGAGGTGCCGCCGTCGTTGCAGCCGCTGCTCAAGGCGACGACGCCGATCCCGATCACGGAGACGAAGCTCGCGAGGATCACCGCGCGGTTCACGGTGCGGCCTTCGGTTCGAGCTTCGTGATGTCGGTCGCATAGAAGATGACCTGCCCGACCATCGTCCTCGAAGTGGAGCCCGTCACCTTCACGCGTTCGCCCTTCTTGAGCGCGAAGATCGCGTCACTCGTCGTTTTGGGCACGAACATGAATTTCATGTCCGAGGTCCCCGGAACCGCGGCGCTCCACTTGACCTGCCCCTCCACATCGCCGCCAACGACGACGCCCCAATCCGCGGAGAGAAACTCCGCTTCGGTCGTGATCGCGCAAGACGAGAACTCATCGGAGGTCGCCGGGTTCGTCACCTTGGCGAAGGGAGCCTCGGCGGGGCTGCACGCGCCGGTTGGCGTTGGGACTTCGCCGCCCATACTCGTGCCGCCGCATGCGGCCATGAGCGCGATCGCAAACGCGAACGCGAAAAGAGAAACGGTGCTGCGCACCCCGAGCAGGGCACGCGAGAGCGCAATCGACATGGTTCAGGTCCTTCCCCGTGGCCCCCACGCATAGGGGTGCGTGTTGGCCGAACAGGCCGGAATTCTGCGTCGAATCGCTGTTCTGCGAAGTCCTTGCAGGAGTAGTACGCCGCGCTAGTTCTTCCGCGCAGACTGCATCAGACGTATCCTATCACCTGGTGCAACGCGCCATCACATGCATCCGCAGTACGAGGCGTACCTCGACGACCTCCACGTCCTCCTCAAGTCTCGGCTCACGATCACCCGGTACCGCGACGTGATTCGCGACCTCGACCGCTTCACCGACAACCAGCCTCCCGCCGGCCTCGACCGCGAAACGCTACGGCGCTTCGCGGTAGCGCCTTGTCGCGGGGGGCGTGCTCGTTCACCGGCCGGCGTGAATGTGAGGCTCGCCGCCCTCCGCTCGCTCTTCGAGTACCTCGTGTCATGTGGTGCCGCCACGCAGAACCCTATCGCAGGTGTGAAGGGCATCCGAGTTCCGCGGGCGACGCCGTCCTTCATGACCAGCTACGAGACGGAGGAGCTGCTCGCGCACCTCGCGGCACGTCCCGGGCTCAACAACAAGCGGGACTTCGCGCTCGTCGTCCTCGGCTGGCAACGAGGTCTACGTGTCTCGGAATTGGCTCGACTCAACGTCCGTAACTTCGACGCAAAGGCACGGTTTCTCCGCCGAGTGCGACGCAAACGTGACTACGTCGTAGATCTGGAGCTGAACAGCGAGACGGTCGAGCGCGTAGCCTCGTACCTCGAGTCTCGAGGTCCGATCGATGGCGACGCCCCGCTCTTCGCCGCTCAACACGGCGGGCACCTGACCCCCCGGGCGATCCAGGCGCTCATGCAGTCGCTCCGTCGAGAGCTTGGGTGGACCCGCCCTCTCCATCCGCACGTTCTGAGGAGAACCTTCGCCACCGACCTGCTGGAAGATGGTAACGACATTGCTCTTGTAGCTGACCTGCTAGACCATGCGGATCTGAGGACGGTGACTGCCTACGCGAAGGTCCTGAACCCGGCCCGGCGCAAGGCGACCGAGGCTCACGGCAAGCGCTTGCGGAGTGCGCAGCTGCACGCCGTGCCCACGTCTGACGCCCGGACCGAGAACGTCACACCCGGCCTCGAGAGCCCTTGCGCAGAACAGCGACTCGACGAAGCTGCCTGACGCTGAGCTTGTGCGTTGGGGCCGGGAGACTCACCCCCCCCCCCGACAACATGCGGCCCGCTCGGACGGGGCCGAGCTCGTCGCGGCGCCATGATCATTATATATCTCGAAAACATATGCTAAACGTATGTCCATGCCGCGACGAAAGCCAAGACGCATCGATGCCAGCGAGCGTTTGCGCGACAGCGAGCGGTGGCCGACGAGCATCATCTGGCCGGCGGCGATCGATGAACGGCTCGGTGCCCTCGTAGACCTTGCGATCGAAGACGGCGGCGAGGCAGAGCGCATGAGCCGCGCGGAACTTCTCGCCGCGCTGGTGCTTGCGGCTCCGGCGGAGGGGGAAGCGCTATCGGATCTTCTCCGTCGGTTCCGCAGGGCGAAGGTCGCTGATGCTGTCGTGAAGCGCCCCGGCGACCCGTCGACGAAGGTGATCATGCTGCGCGACCGTCGTCCGGGGCCGCGATCCTAGGAGGTCAAGATGCGAGTACGTTCAGAAGACACCGCAGGGGACGTGGGCTACAGGGCCGCGATGCCGCCGCATCCCGAGTTCCGTCGCATCCAGGTGGGTGGCGGGCGAATGCTAGTTGTGACGCCGGTCTTCGACTCGTACTGGCGCTTCGCTGCCAAGCGGCAGGAAGTATTCATGCGCCGCGTGCGGGGCGAAGCTCCGCCATGGACCGACGACAAGATCATTGCCGCGCACCGTTTCACGAACGTGTATCGAGCGTCCGATCGTGTCAGCCAGTACCTCATCCAACGGGTGATCTACGAAGGAGACCCATCGCCGGAAGAAGTTTTCTTTCGGACGATGCTCTTCAAGATCTTCAACAAGATCGAGACCTGGGAGCGACTGCAGGAGCGCGTCGGCTCAATCTCGTGGCGGACGTTCGACCTTGCAGGGTATGAACGCGCCCTCGACGACATTTTCCAGGGCGGGGACGCGATCTACTCGGCGGCTTACATCATGCCGTCGCCCGCGTTTGGGGAGGTACGGAAGCACGCGAATCACCTTCGGCTCATCGAGCACATGCTGCGTGATGACGCGCCCAGAAAGGTGCAACGCGCACGTTCACTCGAGGAGGTTTTCCGGCTTCTGCGTGCCTACCCCTCGTTCGGGGACTTCCTGGCCTTCCAGCTCACAATTGATCTGAACTACAGCGAGATCATCGACTTCTGCGAGAATTCCTTCGTCGTCGCTGGGCCAGGTGCGCGCGATGGAATCAAGAAGTGCTTCGCTGACACCGCGGGGTTGTCGGACGCGGAAGTGATCGCCGAGGTCTGCAAGATGGCCGACTTCGAATTCGAGCGCCTAGAGCTAGGGTTCCAGCCGCTCGGCACGCGCAAGCTCCACCTGATCGACTGCCAGAATATTTTCTGCGAGGTAGACAAGTACGCGCGCGTTGCGCACCCGGAATATGCGGGCCGCACCGGACGAACGAAGATCAAGCAGCGTTACACATGCAACACCGCGCCGCTTCCCCAGCGCTACCCGCCCAAGTGGAACGTCGTGCTCCCATACAATTCAGCGACGGTGGTACCGAAGAAGGCGAAGCCCCGTCATTCTGAACAGCAGTCGCTTTTTACCTGACGGGCGGGATGAAGGTGAGCGTCCGAGCGTTGAGATCTCCCACCACGCGCCCGCCATCATTTGCCTTCAGCTCCTTCCACACCTCGAAGCCACGAAGGATCGCCCGCTCCCATTCAGCTTCGGTCACGCTTCGGACCTCTTGGTTCTTCGTAAGGCGGCGGACGGACCTGAGGAGCTCCCAGTCGACACGGTTCACCGTGTGTTGGGCGGATCGCTCCGCGTATTCATACGCGAGCGCGACGATCGCCTCTTCGATCACCTGCGCGCGCCCGCCGTCCTCGACCTCGTCTTTCACCTTGTTTCTACGCTCCACCTGAGGCGGCTCCGCCTTCATGAGCAACTTCCGGTGCACCGGTGACCAGCCGAGATGTGCAGCGAGTGAGAGGTGCATCACATCGTGGAAGCGGTATCCGTCATCGGCGTATGCGTTGTCGGTAACCGCGTCTCCGATCTGGCCTACTGCGCTTCGCATCACGATCTTCTTTGCACCGTCGCGCATCGCATACTCGAACGAGTAGTCGAAGCTACGTGGTAGGCGCTGACCAGGAGGATCTTCTTCGTCCGGGAGCGGGGTGGGCGTCTTGGGCAGCAGAAAACGACGACGCGTCTTCGTGAGGTTCCGCTCGGCGAGGTCATCAAGCTCAAGACCGTAGCCACTTGCGAGCGTCGCGACGTACCAAAGGATGTCGCCGAGCTCTTCGCCAACCTGCTCATCGAAGCCGCGATACGCATCACCGTCGCGCAGCTTCTTCTTGTACTCAGCAAGCAAGCTCCCAGTCTCACCTGCGAGGCCCAACAAGGCGATCTCGATCCCTCGTCCGCTATTGCGATTCTGGTCCGTGTCCTGGGCCCTGGTTTGATAGTCGTTGAATTCCATTATGGGGTTCCCCCTTTGAGTTGCGTGTCAATGGTGGTCTGCAAATTTCGAACTGTGTTTACCGGGTAGTCTCGCTGAAGGATGCCCGTCAGGATCGTGACCCGTACGAGCTTCACTTTGAGCTCATGCGCGACGAATTGGCCGAGTCCACAGATGCCCAGATAGTTGCCGTAGGCTCGACCGATTGCGTATTGCGACGCGTAGAAAGCATTCACGCTAAGCCCCTCCTCCAGTGGGGCGAAACTGACTTGTTGCAGACAGGGGAACCCCCGTGGTCTCGAGCCGATCTGGTCGCGCTTCGGATCGAAGATGCCGACCTGCAAGGCGCTGCGTCGAACACCGGGGCGTGCGAGATACTCGGTCAGAACGTCATCCAGCTGATTTGCGTTCTTGTCGCGGCCGTCCGCGGTCATCCGCTGGAAGTAGAGGCCCGAATGGTTGCCCTTCATCTTTCCGATCTTCTTGAGCAACTGCTTGTATCGGTCGAATAGGGCAGCCCGAGGCAGCGCCGGATTCCAAAGCGACTGGGGAAAGATCGTGCTCGCCACGGTTCGGCATTGGGCATCTTCCGGAAGAATGCTGTCGAGGGCGTCGCGAATTTTCCCATCCTCGTGAACGACGCCATCGGAGGAGAAGCCCGTGATCGAGACGGCAACCGGCCCTCGTTCCTCGGGGCCACCCCCCAAGAGGGGGCGAACAGCGCGCGCCCATGCGTGAGATAGATTTGCCTCTTCAATGCACCAGCTAGGCGTCATCGTCTTCCTCCCCTAAGTATCGGTATTGCGCGCGCCCCTCATACCCCGCTCGGCCTACTCGCAGGCTTCCTTTCCATGAGCTGCTTCGCGCCGTTGCACAACCCGGACGGACCGCCTGAAGGAGAAGGCCCTGAGCGTGCGATCCGAGTTGCTTCAAGATGTCCGCGTCGACCAACGTGCCCTTGGGAAGAATGACCATATCCCCGACGTCGACGTCGACGCTCCGCCCGATCCAGTGTTCCTCAACGATGAAGAGGCCCTTGGGAGGTACGAAGCCGAGGATCGTCTTCCTCACGCGTTCGAGGGGCACCCGAAGCGCTTTCGCGTGGGCCGTCGAGACCAGGCGCAGCGTGTACTCAAGATGTCCGAGCAGCGTCGTGTAGCCGACGCCGAGGTATCCCGCGACGGAGTACAGCGCCTGCGCGGTACAGGTCGCAGCAGACGTACCGCGGACCGCGAACGCGCGATCTACCGCGAGCTTCGGCATGAGGAGCGCCGCCGCGAAGCGGTTTGCGACGAATTCCGCGTCGTCGTACTCGGCGGCGTCCACCTCGTCGACGCGGAAGCCATGGCGGAAAACGTGGTGACCGATCTCGTGGGCGCAGGTGAACGATCGACGCCCCCGAGGCCGAAGGCTGCCCACGACGATCGTCGACTTTGCCGGAATGTAGAGTCCCTCCAAACTTGGAGCGGCGACGAACCGAACGTCGAGTCCGAGCGCGCGCGCCAGGTCGAACGGGCAGGTTGCGTATTCCAACTGCCGGTCGAGCTCTCTCCTCACGCGAAGAGCTGCGACCGTTGCCGTTTGAGCGAGCGCGCGGCGACTGGTCACGGTCGTCCCTTGGTGCCGCGCAGGCTCGACAGGAGGTCGAGCACACGATCGAGATCGTCCGACTTGAGCTTCGACAGCTCCCGCGCGGCGAGCTCAACGCGCGCATCGGTGCCGCCCTCCTCCCCCATGAGCCAGGCGATCGTCACACCGTAGAGCTCTGCGAACCGTGCGAGCTCCTCAGTCACCACACGTCTGCGCCCGGCCTCGATCTCGGAGATCGTCGGCCGATGCATCTTCATCAGCTTTGCGACCTGCCCCTGCGAGAGGCCGGCCCTCTCTCGCGCCGCACGGAGTCGCGAGGCAAGCGCTTCGTCAGTCACGCCGCGCCCCGCTGCGCCCGCAAAATTTCGCTCACGATCGTTTCGAGAGTTCGCGCGCTCTTGCCGGATTCCGAGGCGAACACATTGTCAACCGAGAGCGGGCCGAGAACCCCCTCGAGTTCGCTCGTCGCTTCGATGCCGTTCAGGCTGTCGAAGCCGGGCAGGTCAAGAAGAGGCCTCGTCTGATCCGTGATCGGCGGGCACGGGCGCCCGCTGATGGATTGGATCCGCTCAAGCTCCACAACGACCTGCACCTTGATTTCATCTTTCGTCATCGTCCTTACACCTCGTAAGATGGTCTTACCACGTGTAAGGCGGCGCGCAAGCGAATCAAGAGCTTGGCGTATGTTCAGGCCGCGGTCGGAAGAGCCGTGACTTGTCACGGCTCTTCCACGCGCTCAGCTATCTCAGTCGCTGGACGTGACCTCCGACCAGCAGTCCGAGCACACGTCCTCGAGCACGCCGATGACCTCCCGCCCGCAACGAGGGCACTCGTCGACGCCTGACCCGTTCACGCAAGCGGGGCAGAAGGACTCCGACCCAAACGAGAGCAGCCCCTTCTTGTCGTGGCCGACGAAGTAGCCCTCCGAGCAGTTGTCGCAGCGCTTCGGCTCCACGTAGCGCGAGTCACGAGCGGCAGCCCGGTACTCCGGATCGAGGTCCGGGTAGGTCAAGTGCAGGTCGGCACGATGAAGCGGAAGGCCGGTCTCGCCGACGAGCTTCGCGATCTCGGGACCGAGATCGCGAAGCTGTTGCAGCGCGTACTGGTATTTGACTTTGGCGACACGCGCGAGCGCATGCGCCCTACTCTGGATGCTCATGGGACAACTCCTCGGTATCCGACCCGCCCTCGGACGACCGCAAGTTGGTCACCACGAGTTGATCGATGAAACGACGAACGTGTCGCCATGCGGGGTGACCGCTTCTCCGCACCGCCCAGGGCGGGCGAGCGGAGCGTTGGATGGCCCGGCGACGGAGCCAACGTCTTGGTAGCACGTGGCGCCGGACGGGCAAGCGCGCCCGGCTCTCCGTTTCCTGCCACGCGGGCGCATCTTCACGTGTCATGTCGTCGGAGGGGCGCGGACCACCGCGCGCTTCCCTTCGCAAGTTTCCGGTGCCCCGGTTTCTCTCGTTCTTCTCGAGGTTGGGAGAGCGCCTCAAGGCCGCGCAGGGGCGCGCGCGGGATTCAATCCAACCCTCCTCAGGTAGGAGGTCTCGGCAGCAGACCCGATCCTCGAATGACCACCGTGATCCCCTGCGAAACCTCGTGGTCCAGCGGGTGTCGCGGGCCCGCGCAACCAAGACGTGACGAAGCCCCGCTGAAAAGCGGGGCTTTCGCGTTTCTTTCAAAGCCGGACTCGACGCCCCAGCCGGCGCAACTGTGCCGATGCCTGCGAGCTCGAGCGCAGCGGAGACTTCGGCGTACCGCTCGAGCGGACTCGGCCATCTTGCGTTTCCATGACCGGGCGAGTCGCGCGACGTCGTGCATGGTCAGGCGGAACCCGCCGACGAGGGCCTGGGGGTCCTCACCCACGGCACCCATGAATCCCATCCACCCCTCCGGGTCATCCTCGAGCGGCGTCACCGAACGCGCCAGACAATCCTCCGCACACCTTCGCGGCCGCATCAGCTCGAGCTGCAAGTCCGGCGCGTCGACGAGCGCCTCGCGCCAGCAGAGCTCGCCGCCTTTTTAGACGCTACTCGGGATGCGCTCCTGAGCGAGCACCTCATCGAGTGGGAAGCCTTCCGAGACCGCCTGCGTCACGCCCGAGTACTGCTCGAGCGACAGTCCGCCTATCCGCGGGAGTGTCGGCGTTCCATCCATGTCAGCCAGCGAGGACCGATCCGCCGGCGACAATGTGCCCGGTTTCCGCAGACGACGGGTCATTGCAGCATCGCGTGCCATCGTTCGCTCGCGCGACGGGCCGGTTTTCCACGAACACCGTCCCACTCCCATGACAGACGATGGCGCGGTCATGGGGAGACTTCTGAACGTGCCGCCGAGCGGGAGGCGCGCCGGCGATTTGCCAAATCAGCGAGCGCCATTCTGAATCACTTTCAGAGGAGAGTCACAGGAAGACGGGAAGACGGGAAGCCCGGAGAAGCAGAATGATTTTGTTCTGCTTCTCCGGGCTTCCTGTCTTCTGTCTTCCTGTTGTTCTGCCTCTGCTCCCCGATGACGCGGTCTCCACGTTTTGGCGATTGGGCCGCTCATCGAGCAAGCACATCCTACGGACGCCGAGAACTCGGCTACAAAGCCTCGATGGGAGCGTCGTAGACTCGACCTCGTCGACGACGTCGACGCCGCCTACGCGCGCCTCGAGGACGTCGCCCCGCTCGTGCACGAGCTGACGACGATGCCGTGGGGCAACAGGACGTTCCAGCTGCGCGATCCAGAGGGGACCGCGGTGTCGCTCTACACGCCCGTGACGGACGCAGCGAAGCAGCGCTTCTCGAAGCGTTGAGCGGCGTTCACGCGCGCGGCGCGATCGGCGCCGCGCGGAGCCTCCCCCACGCGACGAACCCCGCGAGCGCGGCGACGACGAAATTGAACGGCGTGCTCGCGGCCTCGCCGCGCTGCACGTGGAAGACGACCGCGGCGGCCATCAGCGCGACGCAGCCGACGGCGGCGAGCACGGTGAGGTTGGGGCGCACGCGCGTGAGCGACGGCAAGAGCACGCCGAGCCCTCCGAGGATATCGAGCGTCGCGGTCATCCGCAGGAACGTGGGCGACACCTCGCCCATCCACGGCATCTTCGACGCCAGATCCGGAATCGGCGTCGCGAGCTTCCACACGCCACCCCCGACGAGCGTGAGGGCGAGCAGCCATTGGACGATCCACAAACCGACGCTCAGGCCCTTCGGGCGCGTCGCGCGTTCCGCGTGCATTCGATCGATTCTCGTGGTGGAGGTGGTTGTTCTCGGAGACCAGGGCGACGATAAGCACCCTACCGGCCCGCGATAAGGAGGCACTTTGAAGTACCTAGGCAACGGCAAGCTCACCGCCGAGTTCGACGCGGAGTGCGGCGCGACGCGCGACATCCTGAACCGCGTCGGCGACAAATGGAGCGTCCTCGTCGTCGTGCTGCTCGGCAACGAGCGCATGCGGTTCAGCACGCTCCGCCGAGCCCTCGCCGGGATCTCCCAGCGGATGCTCACGTCGACGCTGCGCGGCCTCGAGCGAGACGGGCTCGTGAAGCGCACGGTCTACCCCACGAACCCGCCCCAAGTGGACTACGCGCTCACGAAGCTCGGCCAGACGCTCCTCGAGCCCGTGCGCGTCCTCGCCGTGTGGGCGCAGGGGCACCGCAGCGAGGTCATGAAAGCGCGAGACGTGTTCGATCGATCGCCCGCCCGCGGCGACGAGGTAGTGGACGTTCCATCGGGCCGCGGCTCCTGGAGCGGCGGCGCGCTCGGGAGTCTGCGTGTCCAGCCCGCGCGCTCGTTCGCGCTTCCCGCCGATAGGCGCGGGCTACGTCGGGCGCTGCGCGTGTGTGCCGAGGCGCATGCGCCGGAACCGCAGCGGCGCAACGCCGACGGCGCGCCGGAAGGCCGCGCTGAACGCGCTCTCGGACTTGTAACCCAGCTCGAACGCGAGCGCGCCGACAGGCCGGTTCGTCGTCCGCAGCGCGTCCTTCGCGAGCGCCATCCGCCATGCGATGGCGTACGCGCGCGGCGGCTGGCCGACGACCTCCTTGAAGCGCGCCGCGAAGGTGGTGCGGGACATCCCGGCGAGCCGAGCGAGCCCGGCGAGGGATGTGTCGGCGCCCATCCCCGCGTGGATGTGTCGGAGCGCGGCGGCGATGCCCGGCGTTGCGAGCGCGCGCAGCCAACCCCTCCGCGGTGGGCTCCTCCCATCGGCGTCGAGCCAGCGGAGCGCGTACGTGAGGACGAGCTGCGCGAGCTGGTCGAGCGCGCGCGTCCGACCGGGATCGCTCGCGCGCACCTCGTCGACGAGCAGCCGGGTGACGGCGCGAAGCGGGCTCGCTTCGTCGGCAGGGATGCGCACCATCGGTGGCAGCGCGTCGACGAGCAGGTGAGCGTGCGTCGGGTCGAGCGCGAAGCGGGCGCCGATCAGGCGCACGACGGGCTCGCCGCGCGCGCGGCCGATCTCCGCAATCCGACCCGTCGTGCGTCGCAAGAGGAGGTTCGCGTCTCGCGGCGGCGCCTCGAGATCGCTCCCCACGGAGAACGCCGGCTGGCCGCCGAGGAGGAAGACGTCCCCGGCGCGCAGCCTCGTCGGCGCACGTCCTCGGAGCGCCATGAAGCACGCGCCGGCGACGACGACGCCGAACTTCACCCCGGGGTGGCCCTCGAACGTCAGGTGGAAGGGCCCCCGGGCCCGGATCTCGGCGGCGACGACCGCCTCGGGCCGCACGAGCGCGAGAATGTCCGCAAGTGGATCGCGGGCCTCCAGGGGCATGTTCGGACGCTACATCAAGAAATGCGGTCTCGTCAGCATGGTGCGTCCCACTCGGAGGCCGCAATGTCTCCCTCGCCGATGGACTGTCCACCCGAGAGAACGCGATGACCTTCGAGATCCTGGCATACGCGATGACCGTCGCCGCTGCGGTGCTCGGGCTCCGCTTCGTCTTCGCCGGAGCGTCGATACTCCGAGAATGGGGCATCGAGACGACGACCGGGGCGCTCGTCGTTTCCCGTCGGCTCGGCGCCGTCTACCTCGGCCTCGCGCTCGCGTTCTTCCTGGGGCGGAGCGCGCCCCCCACCGAGCTCCGCTCGGCGTTCTGCCTCGGCGTTTGCGCGATGTGCACCCTGCTCGCGGGCCTCGGAGGCTTCGAGCTCCTCGCCGGGCGCGCCCGGCGCCGCATCGTGGTGTCGGTGGTCATGGAGCTCGTCCTCGCGGCCGCCCTCGGGTGGTTCGGGTGGCGCGGGCGATGACGTCTCGACCACCGTTGAGTCCAACGAAGGAAGCGGCGCACGGACCCCATCTGGGTTCGACCCGCGCAACCTTCGCGCCTCCCCTTGAACGTGGTCGTGGGAGCCCTTTCGTGCTCGGGCGCAGCACCCTTCGGCGTACCGCCCAGGCGGGATGTGCGGCGGCGATCCACCCGAGAATGGCCGAGAAGAAGAGATTGGCTAGGCGTGCGGATCGCGCCACAGCCCGGGCGGCACTGGGTTCCAGAACGTGTTGTCGTCGGCCGGGTACAACACGGCCTCGAACCCGGCCTCGCGCGCCCGGGGCGCCACCGCGATCGCGAAGTCGCGCGTGGGCACGACCAGCTTGACCCTGGTGACCGGCGTCCCGTCGTCGAGTGCGCCGCGGTCGAGGACCGCCTTGGCCTCCGCCAACGCGGTCGGCTCGAGCTCGCCCTCGGGCGAGACCATCACCGCCTTGTAGCCGATCTTCGACTTCACGCCGTACAGCGTCAGCGGCGGGCGGGCCTGGGTCGTGCCCTTGATCTCCTGCTGGTCGCCGCGGTCGTTCCACCCGGGCATGCGCTCGGTGGGGATTCGCTGCTGGGCCCAGGTGTCGTGCGCGCTGGCCGCCTCGGCGAGCGCCGTCGGCGTGGCGATGACGGCCCACCGGTTCACCACCAGGCCGTCCATCTCGATGCGCGCCACGTTCGGGGGCGCTGCCGCGAGCGCGCGGGCCTGGTCGGGCAGCGCGGCCACGTGGCCGGACGCGTGGAAGCGTAGGTCGACCAGATCGACGACCGACCCCAGCGGGAACACGGTATTGCGGCGCGGAGGACGATCGCGCAGGTACTCGAACCGGCCAGCGCGGTTCGTGGGGACGATGCTCCCGGCGTGGAGGCCAACCACGCCAGCTAGCGCGCGGCGGATCGCGACCGCGGCGGAGACGCATTGATCGAGGAACGTCGCCTCGTGACTGGCGAGGTGAGCGCCGGCCGCCCACATCTTCACCTCGAGGCTGCCGTCGAGCGCCGCCAGGCGAACCAACAGATCGGGGCGGCCGGACTCCCGGTCCTGGAACTCCGCCACGGTCTCGCGCGCGACCCCGGCGATGGCGCGGGCGGCGGCCGCGTCGGCCGTGCACGATCGCATGGCGTCACGCCCGCCGAACCGGATGCCCGCGAACAGCGGCATCGCCGCCACGATCTCAGCGACCGCGATCAGATGCGCGGGAGTCTCCAGCCACGGCACCAGCTCGCCATCCCGAAACTCCACGCGATAGTCGAAGACCGCGGTCAGTAGCAAATCGAGCGGTGCGCTCATCGAGCGCTACGATAGTCGACTCGTCACCCCCTCGATCATCGCGTCCAGATTCGGTCCCACACGCGCGCGGAAGGGCGCCGCGCTGAACGGCTCCGCTTTCACCCCGATGACCGGCGGCCTCGGTCCGTTTGCGACGCGTCGCTCTCGAGCTCGCCGTCACCGACGACGCAGCCGCGGCTGGCAGTCCGTGGGTCCGGGGTGCATGGAACCCGACGACTTGGGCTGCTTCGGCAGCTGAGGGCCGCGAGGACGGCGGGCAGCGGAAGGACCGGGCGCAACTCACCCGAACCAAGGGGCTCGGCGTCCTCGATGGACGGGCGTGCGCGTGGAGCCTCCAGACACATGGCGGTCAGCGAGCCCCCTGGCAGTACGCGTTGATCTCGTTCACGAACGCGTACTCCTCCGTGAAGACCTTCTGCGCCTTCGCGGCGTAGGACGCCTTCTCGCTGTCCCTCGCCGTCCAGAGCTCGTCGAGCGCCTTCGCCATCTTGCGGAGATGGTCCCCGTAGTCGGCGAGCTTGTTGTTGAGCTCCTTGTCGTTCACGGGGACCGCGTCCAGTTTGGACGCGTAGTCGCGCACCGCCTTCGCCGCGTTCACCTCCGCGCGCGTGGTGCCGAGCTGATCGGCGGAAGGGAGCTTCTTGTGCTCCGCATCCGTCACGGCCGCCACCCGCGCGCAGTCGTCACGCGCGGATGGCCCAGCCTTCTTCGCGCCGAGGTTGCAGGCCGCCGCCGCGAGACCGATCGCGGCCGCGGCCCACACCGTTCGACGACCACGTTCGCTCCGGATCTTCACTTGGACGCCTCCTCACTGGGCGCTTCGCTTCGCCCTGCGATTTTCGTGGCGCATCTCGCTCCTGAGTGGACTGGCGTCAATTGCAATGACCCACGGACGCGCCGCACCTTCCGATGCGGCTGATCTCGTGAAGACGCCGTCGCCTCCGCGAGCAGCGCTACCAGAGGTCGGCCCCCCCGGAGGGGAGACCGCGCTCAGTCCGGATCCGAGACCACCTGCGTCAGCTTCGCCACGACCATGTCGTTCGCGTCGCTGCTGTCCACCACCGTCCCGTCGATCGACATGGATCCCTGGAGCTCGGCGGCCAGCAAGACATTGCCGTCCTGATCGAGGCGCATGCCCGTCGCGATCGTGTCGCAGACGGTCTGTCCGGTGCAGAGGGCGGTGAATGTCTGGTGCGCGACGAGCGCGCCCTCCGGGCTGAGCTCCTCGAGGAACACCGCGTGCCAGAAGTCTCTGTCTTCACCGAAGACGACGATGTCGCCGTTCGATCGGACGCCCGCCGAGACGATGACTTGCCAAGCTTCCGGATCGACCCACGTGCGGGCCCAGCGCGCGTGCCCATCGTCGTCCAGCGCGAGGACGAACCCCTCCGCGTCACCCCCCGGCGCGCCCACGCCCACCGGGCCGAACCCGAGATCCACCTGCCCCGAGAACGCGCCCGCGACGATGAGGCTGTCGTTCGCGCCCACGGCGATGTCGTTCACGTAGCCCGCGTCACCCACGAGGTCGCGCGACCAGATGGTGTTGCCCTGCGCATCGAGCTGGAGGACGCGCTCGGGGGAGCCCAGGATCGCGCGGCCCTTCGAATTCACCACGACGGGCAAGCTGTAGCTCGTGTCGAGCAGCCTCGCCCACGCGGGCTCACCGTCGTCGGGATTGAACCGCGCGACGAACCCCGCGCCCGTGCCCTCGGGGGTGGTGAGCGTGATGGCGCCAAACGAGACGGATCCCCAGAGGGTGCCCGCGATCCAGATCTCTCCACTCGGGCCCGCCGCGACGCTCCGCACGTCGACGTCGGTCGCCTGTGTGGTAAAGACGCGCGCGAACCGCAGCGCGCCGTCGGCGTCGTAGGCCGCGAGGAAGGGGGTTCGTTCGGCGCTCTCCACGACCCCCTCGCCGAAGTCGACCGCGCCGCTGAGGGTGCCCGAGAGCACGACGCCGCCCGAGCGCGTCGCCGCGAGGACGGGATTGGTATACGCGCCCTCGCCGCCGATCGCCCTCGACCAGAGCGGCGCGCCGCGAGGATCGAGGTGCGCCAAGAAGACATTGGTCGCATTGGCGGCTCCCTCGAGGACCGTGTCGCCCAGCGCGAGGGAAGCCCCGAATCGGCCCGCGACGTACGTCGAGCAATCGCTCGAAGCGGCGAGCGTATGTCGGTTCGCGAACGTGTCGACGGGACCGAGCTGGGTCACCCAGTCCGAGGAGCACGCTGCGGCGCCGCCTCCGACGGTCGAATCGCCGCCCGCCGGTCCGCCCCCCGCGCCTCCGCTCCCCGCGGCTCGCTCCACGCGAACGTCACGGGCGTCGCAGCCCCACGCAGCCATGACAACCACCAGGAGTCCCAACGGGTAGCGCATCGACGTGCCTCCCCCCAATCTCTAGCGGATCGTGCGCGCCGCTCGTCTTAATCGCCCTTAATCGGCGTCAGCCGGGGGTGGGCCAGACGTAGAGGTTCTCCGCTCGATCGTTCGGCGATGCCCAGTCCCGTCGATAGAAGTCGACGAGGCCATCGCCGGCGTCCGCCACGAAGAACGCGAGGACCTCCGTGAGGGTCGCGCCGAGGTGCATCGAATCGTCGATCCCCATCTCGAAGTAGACGATCTCGCGGACACCCCGGAGGTGCTCGCACACCCCCGCCGCCTCTTCGTCCTCGTCGAGCGCTTCGAGCACCTCGTCCACGTCCGCGCGAACGGCGCCGGCGTCGTCCACGCGCTCGATCTGGATCGGGCGCCCTTCGGGCTTCCAATGGAGCTCGACGGCGTCGACCGAGCCCTCGTCTCCGCCCCAGCGGAGGTGCGGACGCATCGCCTCGACGGCCGCCTCTTCGCCCTCGGGGAGGTCGAGCGCCTCCGCCAACGTCATGAGGTCCGCGGCTTCGATCTCGGCCTCCAGATCCGCGCGGCGGAGATGCGCGACGCTGCGCCGGCAGTACACGGTGACACGGGCGGGCATGGCCGCATCGTAGTGCAGACCGGCGTTCGCATGCGCTCGCCTCGACCGCGCCGCGCCCGGAGCGCGCTATCGCGTCTTCTTGGGCGCCGCCCCTTTGGGCGCACCCTTCTTGGGCGACGCCTTCTTGGGCGCGGGCTTCTTGGGCGTAGCCTTCTTGGGCGTAGCCTTCTTGGGCGTAGCCTTCTTGGGCGTAGGCTTCTTGGGCGTAGGCTTCTTGGGCGTAGCCTTCTTGGGTGCGGGCTTCTTGGGTGCGGCCTTCTTGGGCGTAGCCTTCTTGGATGCAGGCCTCTTTGGTGCAGCCTTCTTGGGCGACGCCTTCTTGGGCGACGCCTTCTTGGGCGACGCCTTCTTGGGCGACGCCTTCTTGGATGCGGGCTTCTTTGGCGGAGCCTTCTTGGGCGACGCTTTCTTCCGCGAAGCCGCTTTCGATGGAACCTCCCGAACTGTCTCTTTCGACGAAGCCCGGACGGCGTCCGCGGCGGCGAGGTGCGCCTGCAAAGGACTGGACGCAACCCACTTGAGCGCCGCGTCGCGCTCGCTCGTCTGTCCGAGCATCGCGTGCGCTCGGGCGAGGTACCGCGCCGCGAGGGGGGACGTCTTTCGCTTTGCGAGCACCTTGCGGAGGATGGGGACAGCGTCGGCAGCGCGGCCCCGCTCGACGGCCGCGCGTCCCGCGTTCACCGCGGCGAGGAGCGCGTCCGGCTCGATCGCGAGCGCGCGCTGGGCGGACGCCCACGCCTCGTCCGGCCGGTCCAACCCGAGGAGCGCGTACGCGCGTCGCTCGTGGAGATCCGCGTTCTCCGGATCCTGCGGGATCGCTCGATCGAGCTCCGCGAGCGCCTCGGCGTAGAGCGCGCGCGCCTCGTCGATGCGGCCCGCCGCGGACCACGTGAAGGCCTTGACGTTCTTCGCCATCGCGTCGGTCTCGAGGGCGAGCGCGCGGTCGCATGCCGCGATCGCCTCGTCCCAGCGCATCAGCTCGGTGAGCGCCGTCGCGCGGACGAGGTGGGCGTTGCGATCGCCGGGCTCGCTCGCGAGCACGTGATCGGCGAGGCGAATCGCGTCCTTCCACCGCGCCGCGTACATCGCGTTCGCGGCGCCCAGCAGGGCGAGGAACGTGGAGTCGGGCTTCAGCGCGACCGCCCGATCCGCGACGCGAAACGCCTCCGCAGGGGCACGCTCGTGGAGGAACTGCGCCGCCTCGAGCTGCAGCGAGAAGTCCCCCGGGACGAGATCGGCGGCGCTCACCATCGATCGGATCGCCTCCTTCTCGGTCTTTCCCATGAACGAGGCCATGCGGGCCTCTTGGAGCAGCTCGAGCGCCTTGCGCCTCGGCGCGCGCGCGTCGACGGGCAGGAGGTACGCGTCGACCAAGTCCTTCGTGAGCACGTCCCGAGGCCGCACGATCCGCGGCGGTGGCGACGCATCCGCCGCCTCGATCGCCGCGAACACCTCGGCGAGCGCCTCCCCGTCGACCACGAAGTGGTCCGCGTCGCGTCGCGCCTTCGCGATCGCGTCCTTCACGGTGGACCAGGGGACGAAGGTGCGCGTCGTTTGGATGGCGTCGACCTCGGGGACACGGGCCGCCACGCCGTCCGCCCACGCGACGAACGTCCCCACGCCACCCTCGCGCTCGAAGAACAGGATCTGCGGCACGAAGACGTCTTCGCCCGCGTCCGCGCCGAGCGCGTCGCGCCGCCGATTCCAAGCCATGACCTCGTCGAGTCGCGTCCGCTCGAGCACGTGGTCCCAGTCGTTCGCGAGGTGCCCGAGCAGGTGCTCGTGGTGGACGCGGTTGAACTCCTCGTGTTGCGCGCGGATCCACGCGCGATCGAACGGCCTCGTGGTGTTGGCGTCGGTGTCGTCGACGACGACGAGCCCGAACGCCTCGGCGAACGCGCCGAACTCGTCGGCCGCCTCTTCGATCGCGGTGTGCGCGCGCAGCCCCTTCATCCACATCACGATCGGCGCCCGCTCGGGCGGAGCGCCGGTCGGGGCCTCGAGCATCGCGTCGAGATCCACGCCGGTGAGCGGGTTCTTGTACTCCGCGCTCGTGTCGCTCACCTCCCATCGCGGGCGCGAGGTGAACCACGCGCGGATCGCGTCGAGTGTCGGAGGTTCTGCGCCGGCGGGCGCGGCGAAGTAGACGTCGTAGGAGGACACTGCGGCAGGCTAGAGCACCGACCCGCTCGAATCACCGAGTATTCACGCGATTTCAGGTGCGATCCACACGGCCTCGTCGCTGTGCTCCTCAGATTGTCAGGAGCAGTCTTCCGGTGCGCGCTCCTCGGGCGCGCGCCTCCCAAACAAATTCCCGCCAATCCACCGCTGATTCAAACCGGTCGGTGCTCTAGAGCACCGACCCGCTCGAATCACCGAGTATTCAGCCGACTCTAGGTGCGATCCGCACGGTCTCGTCGCTGCGCTCCTCGGCTGTCAGGCACGAGCTCCCGCTCGACGTGATCGCGGAACGGAACGGCGTCGGTTGATCGCTGTGCGTTCCCTGGGCGAGCCCGTGGCCTCTCGGGCTACTGGGTGGCGCTCGAGGTTACTGCGATCGCAGGATCTCGCGCGGTTTGTGCGCTGGGGGGGCTGGCGCCGATGTTGCGATGCCCACATGCATGTCGAACAACAATGCATGGTTCATGGGCGCATGTGTCCTTCTCCTCGCGACGCAGTTCGGCTGCGGGTCGAAGAGCGAGGCGACGGGCTCCGCCGCCGGATCGGGCACCGCTCTTCGATCGGATGGAACGAGCCCTGGAGACGGGCCGCGTGCCCGCGACGACCGAGCGGCCGATGGGGCGCACGTCGGCGGCCGCCCTCGCGGGCCTCCGCGCCCTGTTCTGGATCAAGCGGGCGGCGCGCACACGCCGGAGCCAGTCGCCCGACCACCCGCGCGCCGCGGTGAGTTGATG
>JAXLYP010000022.1:0-184157 GCA_046351395.1 Polyangiaceae bacterium | reverse complement strand
CCGCGCTCACCCCGGCGACGACCCACATCGCGACGTTCGCCGCGCCGACCACCTGCGCTTCGTCCGCGGCAGCTCGCGCCACGTCGTCCGCGCACGGTCGCGTGGGGCAGCGCGCGTCCACGGTGCTTTGGTCCCCGAGCCACAGCCCTCCCGTCACGCCGACGCCCACCACCGCGAGGCCCGCCACGCCGAACGCGGTGATCCCGCCGATGAGGAGGGCCGGGGGACCCGGCTTCTTCGCGGCCTCGCCCGACACGGAGCGGAGCTCCCCTGCGGCGACCGTCACCGAGAGCGTCCGACTACCGGACGGATCCGTGAGCGTCACCTGGTGCGTGCCCGGGTCGACGGTCACGGGATCCCCACCGATCGCCGCGGGGAGCGCATCCACGAACGCGCGCGCGCTCGCGTCCGCGGCCGGCCACACGACGACGACGCGCGCGACCCGCCGGTCGAGGTCGTCGATCGAGCGCGCGGCGAGCGCGCGCCGCTCGTCGTTCGCGTCGAGCTTTCCAAGGCCCTCCTTCCACAGCGAGAGAGCGCGCGCGGGGTGCCCCAGCTTGTCCTGGCAGTCCGCGAGGTTGAGGAGCGCGCCGACGGGGGCGCCGAGGTCGAGGCTCTCCTGAAAGAGCGCGCACGCCTCGCGGTAGTGGCGGGCGCCCATCTCCGCGCGGCCCTGCTTGAAGAGCGACTCGTAGCGCGGCTCCGCCGTCGCGCGCTCGGGGGTGAGCGCCGCGGTCGCGAGCGCAGCGAGCGCGAGGACGGTCAGAGGCAGTCGAGCGATTTGCACGGCTTCGCGGTGGGGCGCACGGGTGGGCGGGGTGTCGGCATGGACGGACGCGCGGTCGCGGGCTCGGCCGAGAGTTGCGCACTCGGCGGCGGAAGAGCCGCGGCGCTCGCGGACGGCAACGCCGAGATCGCGGTCCCGGGGAGCTCCGACGTGGGAGCGGGCGCCGACGCAGGCGGGGGCGGGACCGAGCTCGAGATCTTTGATGGCGTCGCCGTGGTGGTCGCGCCCCGCGGCTCGACGACGCTGGCGCGCGTTCGGCTCAACGCGATGACCATCGCGGCGCCGCTCACGAGCGCCGCCGCGACCGCGATCCCCACGAGCTTAGCGGCGCTGCGCGGAGGGGCGGCGGGAGCCGCGGGGGGGCGGAGTCGCTCCACGGATCCCGATGAGAGCGATCCCGGTCCGGTCGGCTCGAGCGCGGCGTCCGTCGCCGAGCTCCCGCCGAGCGGCGCCGTGGGGAGCGACGGAGGACCCGCCACGGCCAACGCGGGGTGCGCCCTCGTGTCGACCCCGCTCGCCGCGGACGCGGGCCCCGCCGGGCTGCCCTCCGCGAGCGGGCGGCGGACCAGCGATGCCGCGAGGCAACGCGCGATCTCCGCCGCGAGCTCGCGTGCGCGCGCCGAGCCGAACGGCGCGATGGCGTGCGCGAACTCCGCGAGCGACGGGAAGCGCTGATCGGGGCGCTTCGCCATGCCTCGCTGGAGGGCTTCCTCGAGCGCGCGCGGGATCGGGACGCCCACGCTGCTCGCGAGGGGGGCGGGCTCCGTGCCGATCTTGATGATGATGTCCGGGACCGACTCGCCGTCGAACGGCGGCCGGCCCGTGATCAGCTCGAAGAGGATCGCCGCGAGCGCGTGCTGGTCGGCCCGCACGTCCACGCTGCGCGCGGATCGGAGCTGCTCGGGCGCCATGTATTTCGGGGTGCCGAACGTCTCCGTCGTGCCCGTGAGGTCCGCTCCACCTTCGTGCATCACCTTGATCAAGCCAAAATCGAGGACCTTCACGACGCGCCGGCCCCCGGCGTCCGAGAGGAAGAGGTTCGCGGGCTTGATGTCGCGATGCACGAGCCCGGCCGCGTGCGCGTGCGCGATGCCGACGGAGGCCTCGAGCACGATGTCCACCGCCTCCTCGACGGGCAACCGGACGCGGAGCTTCCTCTCCACCTGGAGATCCCGGCCCTCGAGGAACTCCATGACGAGGTAGGCGAGCCCATCCCGCGTCACGCCGAAGTCGAGGACCTGCGCGATGTGCGGGGACGAGAGGAGCGCGGCCGCGCGCGCCTCGAGCTCGAAGCGCGCCCGGGCGTTCGCGTCCGCCTCCGCGAGCAGGAGCTTCACGGCGACGCGCTTGCCCAGCGTCAGGTGTCGAGCCGCGAGGACGACGCCCATGCCTCCACGGCCGATGACGGCGTCGAGCACGTACCTCTCGCCCACGACGTTGCCAGGCGTCGCTTGTGGCGGGAGAGCGGCGGGCATCGGGACCCCGAGGATACCACGCTTTTCCGAGCGGCTCCGCCGGCGGCCTCTCGTCCGCGCAGTCGAGAGCGCTGCAACGGAGGCACGATCGACCTCGAGCTCCGACGCTCTCGCTGCCGCTTCCGGGCAGCGCCCGAGTGTCTCGAGCCGAGCCGCGCATCGACAGATCGTCGCGCTTCGATGACAACACCCCGCGCGCGCCGGTGCTCGACGGGACAGACAATCGTCTCGGCGCTCGATATCGGCTTCAAAAGCGGGTCCGCGCGGCCATGGTTGGGGCGCGACAATCGCTTACAACGAACTACTGGCTGTAGAGGGTGGGCGTTCCCAGACTGTCTCTTGCGGCCGATTCGACGGCCGAAGGAGTCCTGACAATGTCCAAGTCGCACCTCAAGATCGGCCTCGTTCCTGCAGTCCTTTGTCTCGCGACCGCGCTCGCTGGCGGGCTCGCAGCCTGCGGCGACCCGGCCGGGAGCACCACGGGCGCGCCGACGGCGGGCACGAGCGGGGGCGTGAAGAACCCTGAGAAGGGGTCGTCCTCGAGCTCGGGCGCGGGGAGCACGGCCGCCTCCACCGGCTCGGGCGCCGGCTCGACCAGCGCCTCGAGCGGTTCGGGGCGCGGGGAGCGCGGCGCCCGCCACGCGCCTCCGGCGCCCCCTCCGCCGAGCCCAAGAAGTAACTGTGAGGCGGTCACGCATCGCGGGGAGAGCCCCCGCGATGCATGTCGTTCCAAGCATTGCACGCGTAGCGCGCGAGGCCGCACCGTCGCGACCGGGAACATCGGGTGGAGCCGGAGGCTCGCGCCGACGCGGAGCGCGACCTCGGTGGAGGCGGCGCGGAGGCGACTCCTCCGGGATGCACCCCGCTCGCATTGCCGCGCAGCGCTGCTCCTGTCCGCCTCGAGTGGATGTGCGTCGACGCCCCCCGTGGAAGGTCCGCCAGGCGCGGTGACCTCCTCCGTCGGGACGTCGAGGGCGCGCGATCCGCGCGGCCCTGGGGTACGAGGTCCACGAGTGGGGCCTCGTCCGGCAGGACGTGGGGGACGTCTTGAAACGGGGCGCAGATCGCTCCGCCGAGCTCGGAGCCGGTCATCATGGACAAGCCGGTGCTGTACTTCCATGCGGCGTCAGCGATGGATGTCCGCGCGGTGGGGGTGCACGCGTCGCACGGGTCGTTCCTCGAGACCTGGCCCGCAGCGACGGGCGGCGAGGGTGACATCCTCTGGCGCAACGTCCGGCTCTCGCCCGGCCCGGACTGCGCGGTCTCGCCGCTGCCGACGTTGGGGGATTGGCCGTGCTCGGCCCTGAAGGGCCTCGAGTGCGAGACGCCGGGGCTCGCGACGGTACGGACTGACGACGCGGCGTGCGTGCGCTCGCGACGACGAGCGGCCCTTCATCGGGCTCGCACGGACGTCTTCTCTCCGCCGCTCAAGTTCGCGAGGTCGTCCGCGGACGCGACCGAGGTGACGGTGACGCAACGAGGGAAGCGCGGCGATCCCGGGCATGGTGATCCGCATCCACAACGACAACGGGAGCGTGCGCTCCTTGGCCGTGCTTCCTCCCGCGCCGCACGGGCTCGGTCGTCGTCGGGTACGACGCTGTCGCGCGCGACGAGGCGGACAAATCCGTGATCACCGATCGTCGGCGCGGACCGGCTCCTCCAAGCGCGGGCCCGAGGCCGTGAGGATGACGATGGCGGAGCTCGGCATGACACCCGACGAGATCCGGCGCGTTCATGGATGCCTGGGAGCAGACGCTCTTCATGCCGAACGGGTTCAACGGGTTCGACGCGCCGAGCGACGCCATGCTGTATTTCTCCCCGGCGCAGGCCATCGAGGCACGCGAAGCTCGATTCGATCTGCCGCCGCGCGCCGTGAAGCGCGCGTTCGCCGTGTGGACCGCCGTCGACTCGTTCGTCCGTCAGCGATTCTGAGCGCGCTCGGATCCGCGGGGATTGCTTTCGCACCGCGGTGACGGGAGAAGGCCGCCCATGGCCGACGCTCTCGATCCGGCGCCCGCGACTCCCCTCGATCCGTTCCCCGCTGGGGCCCATCCGCTCGATTGGCGCCGCGGGGGGTTGAACGCGTTCGCGCGCCGCGTCTGCCGATCCTTCCTCGAGGCCGCGCTCGCGGACGAGGACGAGCACGGCGCCCTCGTGCCGCCGTCGGACGCCATCCTCGACCGCGTCGTCCACAAACTCGACCTCTGGTTGGGCGGCGGGAGTCGCCAGCTCCAGGTGGGGTTCCTCGCGCTGGTCGCGGCCTTGGAGGCGATGCCGCTCGCCATCGTCCGCAAGCCCTCGCGGATGACGAAGCTCGATTTGAAGGATCGCCTCCACTACCTCGAGCGCCTCGAAGAGAACCCGAACGGGATGATCACGATGCTCCTCGTCGCGTTCAAGGTGCCCATGCTCTCGGCCGCCTTCGAGGAGGGGGAGCTCCTCCGAGACACGGGGTTCGAGCGCGAGTCCCTGTCGGTCGTGCGCACCAACCTGCGCAAGGAAGGGGCTCGGTCGTGAGCGGCGACGGCGGTCTCTACGATCCGAGCGCGCCGGTCGACGCGTCGGCGGGGGTGACCCACGGTCGTTCGCTCGGCGGGCCGCTGCGCGAGAGCGCCGACGTCGTCATCGTCGGGTCGGGCGCGGGCGGCTCCGTCGTCGCGAAGATCCTCGCGGAGGCGGGGCGCCGCGTCGTCGTGCTGGAGGAGGGGCCGTTCTTCAAGCCCGAGGACTACCGGCGCTTCCAGCCGACGGAGTCCGTCCGGCGCATGTTCCGTGAGGGCGGCATGGCGATGGCGTTCGGCATCGGGCAAACCCCGATGATCTCCATCACGATGGGGCGCGCCGTCGGCGGCTCCTCTCTCCTGACGGGCGGAGTGTGCTTCCGCATCCCAGGGGACGTGCACTCCACTTGGGAGCGCTCGCTCGGCCTGCGCGAGCTCTCCGAGGAGCGGTTCGAAGACGCCTATCGCGACGTCGAGAAGCACCTCGCCGTCACCGAGATCCCGCCCGAGATGCGCAGCGAGTCGACGCGCCGGTACGTGGAGGGCGCGAAGCGCATGGGCATCGAGGTGGAGCCCATCCGGCGCAACACGGGGGACGACTGCGACGGCAACGCCCGCTGCAATTTCACCTGCCCGAAGGGCGCGAAGCGGAGCGTCGACGTCGCCTACCTGCCGATCGCGGTGAGGCACGGGGCGCGCATCTTCTCGGACGCGATCGTGAACGAGGTCATCGTCGAGAACGGCCGCGCCGCGGGCGTGCGGGGCAGGCTCCTCGGGGGCGCGTTCGGCGCGCCGGGCCACGAGCTCGAGGTGCGCGCGCCGGTCGTCGTGCTCGCGTGTGGGACGCTGCACACGCCGCTCGTGCTCTTGCGCGGCAAGATCGGGAAGGCGAGCGGCGTCGTCGGAAAGCACGTCACGCTCCACCCCGCGGTCCGCATCGTCTCTCGGTTCCGAGATCAGCGTGCAGGGGTGGGACGGAGCCCTCCCAGAGCGTCTACTCCGGACCACTACCCGGTATCCAGCTCGATCCGGCGTCTACACCGCGGTGAACTTCCTCGCCGCGGGCCTCGGAGTAGTAGGCCCCGCGCTCCGGCGTCGCGCGCGGTCCCTCGAGCTGCGCCGTGTTCGGCGCGATGATCTACGACGAGGGCGGAGGACAGATCCGCCTCGGCGCGGGTCGAGAGGGCGTCCTCAGCTATCGCATGGTTCCGCGCGACCTCGAGCGACTCCGGCGCTCGATCGGATCCTCGCGGAGCTCTCCTCCGAGGCCGGAGCCGAGGAGGTGTTCACCTCCGTCTTCGGCCTCCCCACGATCAAGACGCGGAGCGAGGCCGTCG
Source organism: Polyangiaceae bacterium (assembly GCA_046351395.1). GTDB lineage: Bacteria > Myxococcota_A > Polyangia > Polyangiales > Polyangiaceae > CAYYKK01. The sequence continues at coordinate 178,057 of JAXLYP010000022.1, read as the reverse complement.
CGATCGAGTCCATGAAGTTCGACGCGCGAAGGATCGAGTGCATGGCGTTCCATCCGCTCGGCAGCGCGCGCGTCGGCTTGGATCCGCGGGGCGGCGTCGTGGATCAGCGCGGCGAGACGTTCGACGTCGGCGGCCTGTTCGTGGCGGACGGCTCCGTCCTGCTGAGCATCGGCGTGAACTCCCAAGTGCCCATCCCATGTCGATGGCGACGCGCATCGCGGCGGGCATCGACGAGCGGTTCGGGAGCCTGGCCCGCCGCGGGCGCTGGGCGACATCACGCAGCGGGCGAAGGCGCGTCGAACCGTGACCGATGCGCCGCGGTGGGCCGCGCCGCCGCGCGGACGGCACGGCGCCGCGAGGAGACGGTGGGCCACCCCTTGCGCGCCGCCGCTCCACGTCATCTCAAGGTGAGAGGCGCGAATAAGCAGTACGTCGACTCGTGGACGCCCGCGAGCTCGACCGCAGAGTCGAGGATCACTCCGTGTCGCCGCGCGTCCAGCGGTGCGCGATCCCGCGATCGGTCACGCACCGCGCGTGCGCGGCGCCGACCAGCGCGCCCAAGTATTTCGTGAGCTCGGGCAGCTCTTCCTTCGGCACCTCGGTCAGGTCGAGCTTGTCGTTCTCCGGCGCGAGCCGGCGAACCAACATGGAAGCGCCGTCGATCGACGTCTTGCCGGCGAGCGCGGGCGCGCGCACGCACGCCGTCCGCATCGCAGACAATACGCGCTCCGCCGGCTCCACGCGATCGAGCCGCATGATCGCGGTGGCGCTCGGCGGCGACTCCTCTTTCATGTCGAAGATCCAGGGCTCCTTCTTGCCGCGCACGAGCACCCCGAGGCGCAAGCAGCCGAGGCTCCCCGTTCCTGCGATTCGGAACGCGACATCCATGGGCTCGAGCTGCGCGGCCTTGGGGCCCTCGGCGCCGAGCCCCTCGCGATAGACCTCGAGCGCCTGGGGCACGAGGCTCCGGATGCGCGGGCCCGGTTCGAGCCACCGCCGACTCTGGCGCAGCCGCCCGCTCGCGTCCACGAGCGGAGCGGCGAGGTCGACGTCCGTCCGGTGCCCCGCCTGCTCGAGGAGGGATCGCACCGCGGGGGGATCCGGCGGGCGCGGCGCGCCGTCGAACATCGCGGACGCGTAGCTCGCGAAGAGTCCGTGCGCGAGCGCGATGGACTCCGGGCCGGTCGTCCCGAGCTCGCGCGACCCGACGAGCAGGCTCGTCACGAGGCGCAGGAGATCCCAACGAAGCGGGCCGACGAAGGTCTCGTCGAAGTCGTTCACGTCGAATACGGGAGCCTCCGACCCCTTCGGGCCCTTCCACGGGCCGGGCTCGTACGCGCCGAAGTTCTCGATGTGCAGGTCGCCGACGATCGTCCCCGTGCCGAGCGGGCCGTCCCCGAGCGAGGGCACGAGGGAGAGCATCTCGTAGAAGAGACGCGCGGACCCGCGCAGGAACGCGAGCGGGCTCCGCGACAGGCGGGCGATCTTCCTCCGCTCGATCTCCGCCGTGATCTCCGCCCACGCGCGCTCGTCCGCGCCGAGCGGGCGCGCCGTGGCGCGAAGCGAAGGCTCGCGCGACCACGAGCGGCGCGGGGCGAGCCGCTCCTGATCGAGCTGGAGCTGACGCTCCGCGAGGCGGCCCGGATGCAGCGCGTCGGATCTCTTCATGGAGGGGACTCTGGAGCCGTCTTCGGAGCGCAAGCCATCGAGGGAGCCGAAGTCGGAGCGGTCATTTCCTCGAGGCGGGCTTCTTCGCCTTCGCGGGCGCGAGTTTCTTCGGGGCAGCGGGGGTCTTCGTCGCGGGCTTCTTCGCGGTCGCGGGCTTCTTCGCGGACGCGAGCTTCTTCGGGGCAGCGGGGGTCTTCGTCGCGGGCTTCTTCGCGGTCGCGGGCTTCTTCGTCGGAGGGGACGATGAATCGTGGGGTGCGCCGCGCTCGGCGTCGAGCTTCTTCACGAGCGTCTTCGGGGCGACGATTCGGTAGCTCTCGACGATGAACTGCTCCACCTCGGCCCAGTTCGGATCCTTGCCGAGCCGCATGTCCACGCCGCCGTATTTGCCCGTGTACTGAGCGATCGTGAACCGGGGATCGGACGCGACGAGCATCGCCTGGAGGGGGAGGTGGGTCCGAAAGCCGAGGCTCATCTCGCCGTCGTCGTGGCGCCCCCAGCCGACGAAGATCTTCCCCTTCACCTTGCAGTGGACGCTCCCCCACGGCCGGTCCTCGTAGGCCTCGGGCAGCGCGAGGACGATCTTCAGCAGGCGGTCGTGCATGGGATCGTTCGACACGGTCCGGCCACGATACTAGGGTCCGCGCGATGAAGCAGCGGGCATCGCGGGTGGAAGAGCGGCTGGTCCGGCGCGCGATGAACACGTGCAAGGCGTACGGCCTGCTCGCGCCGAACGACCGGATCATGGTCGCGCTCTCGGGCGGCAAGGACAGCTACTCGATGTTCGTGCTGCTCGCGCGCATCGCGGCGCGGCTCCCGTTTCCGATCGAGCTCGTCGGGGTCCACCTCGACCAGCAGCAGCCCGGCTACGACGGGGCGCCGCTCCGCGCGTGGCTCGAGGCGTTCGAGCGAGAGACGAAGCACCGCTTCGAAATCCTGTCCGAGGACACGTACTCCGTCGTGAAGGAGCACGTCGAGCCCGGCGGGACGTATTGCTCCCTCTGCTCGCGGCTGCGCCGAGGCATCCTCTACACGGCCGCCGAGCGGCTCGGTTGCAACAAGATCGCGCTCGGCCACCACCGCGAGGACACGCTCGAGACGTTCCTCCTGAACCTATTCTACGCGGGCAAGCTGCAGGCGATGCCGGCGCGCTACCGCACGGACGACGAGCGCTTCGACGTCGTGCGTCCGCTCATCGAGTGCGCGGAGGCGGACATCGTCGAGTTCGCGCGCGAGCAGGCGTTCCCCATCCTCCCGTGCAACCTCTGCGGATCGCAGGAGGGCCTCAAGCGCGAGGCGATGAACGACCTCATCGCGAAGCTCGAGGAGACGAACCCTCAGATCCGCGCCGTCATGCTGCACGCGCTCCAGAACGTCCGACCCACCCACCTGCTGGATCTGGACGTCGAGGCGGCGTGGAGCGCGCGGCCCGCGAGCGTCCGCCCCGCAGACGAGCCCCGGGCGACGAGGCGTCACGCGAAGGCGCTCCCCGTGCTCGCCCCCGACACGAACGCCGGCGACGAGTAGAGCACCGACTGGTCGGTGCTCTCGCCTGGAGCACCGAGCATGTTCGTCGCTCGGGCGGCGCCTCAGGACGCGCCCTTAGGGCGCGTCCGGAAATAAGTGGCTGCACCGAGGGCGACGATGCGCCCCGCGGCCAAGGCGCGACGACGAGGAATAGTGAGGCTATTTTGAGGAGGAGTAACGCCGGCCGCGGGGATGCAGCGTCGGCCGAATGCGCCAGTTATTTCCGGACGCGCCCTTAGGGGGTACAGGGGCCGCCGCCCTGGGTGACGACCTTCAGGTTCAAGGTCGGGATGGATCCCGGCGTTCCGTGCCCGATGCCCGAGTACTCGGCGAGGGGCGGGTTCGGCGTCGTCGAGATGAGGAGGGACGTGGGTGAGAACCACGCGGGATCCATCGCCGAGCCGACGCTCGTGCCCCCGACGAAGTACTCGACGACACCCTCGTCGTCCCCCGCGCCATGCATCGAGGGGACGCGGTAGAACCGGATGACCACCTCCGTCGCCCCGCCGAACGGGTTCGCCTCGCCCGCAAGGGAGAGCGGCGGCGAGCACGTGCCGTTCGCCGCGAGGGCGCCCGCGGAGAAGTTCTCGACGGATCCGGCGAGCGAGTAGATGGTCGTGCCGTCGTCCTTCGCCTCGAGGACCGATGGTTCGCCGAACCGGACGCGGATCGGGAGCGTCGGGGCGAGGTCGAACGTGCCGTCTGCCTTCTTCGCGCTGATCGATCCGTCCGCCGACGCGTTCACCAGCGGGCGGAGGATGTTCTTCTCGTCGATGACGAGCTTCCGGGTGAACGCCGTGACGGCGCCCTTCGCGTCGAGCCGGGTCCGGTAGAGCGAGAACGCGTGGCCGGCCGCCTCCGCGTTGCCTCCGCCGGTGTCGGGATCGTCGCAGAGGGGAGGGAGGGACGCGGCGCGGTAGTGGATCGCGCCGTCGCGATCGACGAAGTGATCGCACCCGATCATCGCCATGTAGTCCTCGCCGAGCGTGGGCTCCGGCAAGTGGACGAACGGCGTCGTGTCGAACGCCTCGTCGCAGATCAGCACGTCCCCGCTCGGGTGCTGCTTCGCGCACGCCTCGAAGGACGGCGCGCCCCCGTCGCCGCCCGCCCCGGTGGACATCGACGATCCCGAGGAGGTCGACGAGGTCGTGTCGCTGCCCCCGTCGTCACACGCCACGAGGAGGACCAGCCACGCGCTCACGAACCCGATCTTCGTCCCGATCTTCATACGCCGACGCAAAAGCAACCGAGGTGCCATCCGCTGCGAACGCGCCGAACCGCACCCGACTCGCGCACTCCGCGGAAACCCTGCCATGCGGGGCTCCACGCGCCTGGGTCAGGCTGTGCCGAAACCGCTCTACTCGACACCCTGGATCGCGGCCTCGAGCTCCGCGGCCTTTTGAAAGCCGATAAAGCGGTATTGGGGGTGGCCGGACTTGTCGAGGATGAGGACGCTCGGGACGGAGTTCATGCCCGCGAACGTGCCTCGCCCCGCGATCGTGTCGGCGTCCGCGATGCAGATGGGGTACTCGAGCTTCGCGGCCTGAGCGAAGCCTTCGATGAGCGGGCGGTTGCCCTCGCGCTCGAGCGCGAACCCGACGACGTTGATGCGCGGCGCGTGCGTGTGGGAGAGGTCTCGGAGGAACTCCGCCTCCGCGGTGGACGCCGGATCGTACGACGTGAGGAACAGGAGCACGGTGACCCGGCCCTCGACGCTCGCGGTCGACACGGTCGCGCCCGTGAGGTCCGCGCACGAAAACCCGATCGGGGCCTCGGCCTCTTCGGGAGCGACCGTCGCGATCCCCGGGGTCGGCGCGGGCGGCACGTCGCTCGGGGGCGGGGCCGGCGCGCACGCGCCGAGGAGCAACGCGGTGCACGCGCGAGCGGCGTTACGCACCCACATCGCCGCCCGTCTCGAAGGGTGCGTCGAAGATGCTCGCGAAGAGGGCGATCGTCGGCGGGATCGTGTCCCCGCGCCGGCGCTGCGCGAGGATCGCGAGCGCGAGCTCCTCGACCACGACGTTGAGCGGGGTCGTCTCGAGCGCCACGCCGTCCACGAGATCGCCGGCCTTGGGGGCGTGCGACGGAGAGCGCAGCGGATCGTATTTCACCCAAACGAAGCCCGTGTTCGGTGAATACCGGCACGAGAGGATCTGGATGAAGTTCATGTAGAGCGGCGCGCGGAGCACGGTGATGCGCGCGCGATCGGGAGCGATCCCGCGCAGCGCGCTGATCGTCGTCACGCTCGTCGGCGGACCATCGAGCGCGATCGCGCTCTCGATGCGCTTGAGCCGCTCGCGATCCGTCTCGACCGAGAGGAGGGGCGCGTAGAGCGCGACCCGAGGGATCCCGAGCTCCGGGCCGTCCTTGTCGAGCGCGTCGAGCCACGCGTCCCGCCCTTCCGGGCGGAGCTCGCCGTAGACGTGAGCTGCAGCGAGCGCCGCCTCCGCGTCCGTCGCGAGGGCGCTCAACCACTCGCGCCACGCAGCCATGATGCGCGGCTCGACGCCGTCGACCGAGACGGGGCTCTGGCTCCGCTTCGGCGGGCTATCCGACACGGTCGGCCCCCTCGAATCCCAGATCCGCGAGCAGCGCGCGGAGCTCCGCTTCACGTGAGGCCGGGCACGCGACCCGCAGCGCGGAGGTGACGCCGACCGAGAGAGGCGCGTCGTGGGGCGCCGCCCGCGAGGCGCGCGCGGACGTCGATCCGCCCTCCTCCGCGAAGATCGTCGCGAGGCCGTCGCTCGCCTCGATCACACCCTTCACGAACACCACGTCGCGGGGCTCGACGGAGATGTCGAAGGCCACGAGCCCGCGCGACGCGACGTCGATCGGGAGCGCGCCGCGCTCTCTCTGGGTCGCGATCATGAGCCAGGCTACCTAAGCATCGTCGCCCGCTCGAATCAACCGATCGCGCGAAGTGCGATCGAGGCCGGACCGCGCACCTCGCGCGATCCGTGGGAAGTCAGCGCGCGTACGGCTCGTTCCGCAGGATCGCGGTCGCGCGATAGAGCTGCTCCACGAGGACGAGCCTCGCGAGGCGGTGCGGGAACGTGAACCTCGACATCGACCAGAGCGCGTCCGCGCGCCTCACGATCTCGTCCGACAGGCCCGCCTTGCCGCCCAGCACGAAGACGATCTCTCCCTTCCCGCGGTTCCCGAGCCGCTCGAGCTCGCGCGCGAAGCCGGGGCTGTCGAGCTCCGCGCCGCGCGCTTCCATCGCCACGATCGAGGCGTTCTTCGCGTGCTTGTCGAGCGCGGCGCCCAGCTTGTCCGGCGGCCCGTCGGCGATCTCGATCTCGTCGATGGGGAAGTGCCGACGGATGCGCCCGTAGTACTCGTCCGCGAGCGTGCGGTACGCGGGCTCCTTCATCGGGCCCACCGCCAGGATGACGATCCGCACGCGACGCTCGCGTCAGGGACGGCGCGAAGGCTCGGCGATCTCGAGGCGCCGCGCGTCCACCCAGAGGCCCTCGATGTCGTACACGCGGCGCGTCTCTTCCTGGAACACGTGGACGACGACGTCGTCGAAATCGATGAGCACCCACGTGCCCTGGCCGAGCCCCTCGACCGAGAGGGGCTTGTGGTTCTTCTTCGCGAGCGCTTCCTCGATGCCGGACGCGATCGCGAGCACGTGGCGGTCGCTCGATCCGGTCATGATCACGAGGTAGTCCGCGTAGTCCACGCGACCGGTGACATCGAGCACCTCGATGCCGAGCGCCTTCTTGTCGAGGCCCGCGCTCGCGATCGCGAGCGCGATCTCCTTCGTCGCGCTCGACGGCTCGGGCGGTGGCGCCGCGCTCCTCCGCTTCGGCGCCGCCGCGCGCGCGCCGTCCGTGCGAGGGCCGTCCGTGCGCGCCGACGCGGGGGTCCGATCGTGCGTCGGTCGCTCGCGCGGCTCGTCCGGTGACCGCCACGCCTTCTTCGGTGCGCGAGGCGCGAGGGGGCGAGCCGCGGACGAGCGGCCGCGCGCGGGCTTCGGCGCGCCACCATCCATGCCGAGCGTCGAGCCGTGGGTCGCGCGGATGCGGGGGCGCGCGGAGCCGGCGCGCCCGACGGACGACGCGACTCGGCCCGCGGGCCGCTTCGCGGCCGGTTTGTGCGCCGAGGTCGCCGATCGCGTCCCCTTCTTGGGGCCGCTCGTATCGGCCTTCTCGCCCTCGTCGTCTTTCCTCTTCGTCCCCATCGAACCTCTCGGCGGCCTTAGACCCGCGTCCTCATCGGGTCAACGAACTTGACCGTCGCCATACACGACCCATTTCAGCGTCGTCAGGTGCTCGAGCCCCATCGGCCCGTAGGCGTGGAGCTTCGAGGTCGAGATGCCCATCTCCGCGCCGAGGCCGAGCTCCCCTCCGTCGTTGAAGCGGCTCGACGCGTTGACGAGCACGCAGCTCGCGTCCACCTCGCGGACGAAGCGCTCCGCGCGCGCGTGGTGGTTCGTGCAGATGACCTCGGTGTGGTTCGACCCGTACCGCGCGATGTGGTCGAGCGCTCCGTCGATGCCGCGGACGACGCGCACCGCGAGGATCTTCGCGAGGAACTCGTGCCCGTAGTCCTCCGGGGTGGCGGCCCGCGCGCGGGGCAGGGCCGCGCGCGTCGCCTCGTCACCGCGGATCTCGAGGCCCGCGTCGAGGAGGCGGGAGAGCCGAGGGAGGAACGCGGCGGCCTCCGCCTCGTCGACCAGAAGGCACTCGAGCGCGTTGCACACGCCGACGCGAGAGAGCTTCCCGTTCTCGACCAGCCGCTCGGCCATCGCGTGGTCCGCGCCCTCGTCGACGTAGAGGTGGCAGACGCCCTGGTAGTGCTGGATGACGGGGACGCGCGCGTGCTCCGTCACGAACCGGATGAGCCGCTCACCGCCGCGCGGGATGACGAGGTCGATCTTGCCCGCGAGCCCGACGAGCGACTTGATCTCCTCGCGATCGCCGGGCGGGACGATCTGCACCGCGTCCTCCGGGAGGCCCGCCTCTCGGATCGCGGCGCGCAGCAACTCCACCAGCGCGAGGTTCGAATGCTTGGCCTCCTTGCCTCCCCGGAGGAGGATCGCGTTGCCGCTCTTCAGCGTCAGCGCGGCGCAGTCGATCGTCACGTTCGGCCTGGATTCGTAGACGATCGCGATCACGCCGAGCGGGATACGCGTGCGGCCGACGAGGAGACCGTTCGGCCTCCGCGCGAGACCGACGAAGGACCCCACGGGATCGTCGAACGACGCGATCGCGCGCACCCCATCCGCCATCGCGCGGACGCGCGTCGGGGTCAGCGCGAGGCGATCGATCATCGCCGCGTCGAGCCCGGAGTCGCGCGCCTCGGCGAGATCGCGCGCGTTCTCGGCGAGCAGTGGCGAGGCGTCCCCCCGGGCCGCGTCCTCCTCGAGGGCCGCGCGACGGCGAGGAGCGCGCGATCCTTGTCGGCGCGACCGGCGGCCGCGAGCGCTCGCGCCGCCGCGCGAGAGCGATCGGCGAGGAGCGTCATCGATGCGGTGAGGTTCATCGGTCGAGCGGTTGGTAGCAGATGCCGCCTCGGACGACCACGGCGCGCGCGGCCTGACAGGTCTATCCTCCAGCCGTGCTGTCCTCCTCGAGGCTCATCGCCGCGGCGGCGCTCCTCGGCGCGTGCACCGGCGGGTCGAGCGCGCCGCCGAGCTCCCCAGCGGCGCCGTCGGGATCGGCGGTGGGCGAAGCGCCCCGTCCGCGCGGAGCCCGCCGCGACGTCGCGGACGTCACGGTGGACCACGGCTCGGGCTGTGTCGTGCTCACGGACGGACGGGTCGCGTGCTGGGGGGTGAGCCCGCTCGGGCTCACGCCCGAGCTCACCCTCGTCGACGGTGTCTCCGACGCGCGGGTCGCGGCGCTCGTCGGGGGCAACCTCTACGTCGGCCGCGCGAGCGGCGAGGTCACCGCGATCCGCCGAGGTGCGGAGCCCGCGCGCGTGGACGCGCTCTCGACGAGCTCCCCCGCGGCGACGCTCCGCGCGGGGCAGACCACCGTGTGCGCGATCGACGAGGCGGGCGCGCTCTCGTGCGCGCGCCGAGACGGGACGCCCATCCCCCAACACCTCGGGGCGACGGCGCGCGACGTCGCCGTCGGCGAAGACCACGTCTGCGCCGCGCGCGGCGACGGGTCGGTCGCCTGCTTCGGGAAGAACGATCACCTCCAAATCGGCGGCCCGAGCGATTTCTGGGTGGACGCGCCGTTCGCCGTTCCGTCGATCACGGACGCGACGAGGGTCTCCGCGGGGCGCCAGCACAGCTGCGCGATCGTCGCCTCGGGCGACGTGCTCTGCTGGGGGGATCGGGCGCGGAGCACGCCCCCGGGGCCACAGCGCGTCCCGGGGGTGGAGGGCGCGGTGGCGATCGCGAGCGGCGCGCGCATCACGTGCGCGATCGACGGCGGCGGCGGCGCGTGGTGCTGGGGTGACAACGCACTGCCCGGGAACCTGCCGCCGGGCTCACTGCGTGTCTCGGGCCTCGAGTTCGTCCGACGGATCGCGGTCGGGGACGAGACGTGCGCGATCACGTCCATGCAGCGCCTCTATTGCTGGGGCAACGTCGTCCGCTTCGCGCCCGTGAAGGTGTTCGGGATCGAGCGCGCGCGCGATCTCTCGGTCGCCGGCAGCCGGAGCTGCGCGATCACGGGCGCCGATCGCGCGTTCTGCTGGGGCGGGGACCTCACCGAGAGCCGCGTGACCCTCACGCCCGCGCCCGTCGACGTGCGCGCGAGCCAAGTGTCCGCCGGCACGGCCACGTTCGACGGGTGCGCGCGCACCACCGGCGGCCACGTCGATTGCTGGAAGAAGGCCGATCACGTCGAGCCGGGCGTCGACGACGCGATCGGGATCGCGACCGGGACGTTCCACGCGTGCGCGCTCCGCCGCGGTGGCGCGGTCGCGTGCTGGGGGACGAACCACTCCGGAGAGCTCGGGTTCCCCGTGGATGGCGGCGACGCTCACCCGACCCGCGACGTGCCGGGGATTCACGACGCGGTGGCGATCGGCGTCGGCGGGCAGACGAGCTGCGCGATCCGCGGTCGCGGATACGTCGACTGCTGGGGCTTCGCGTCCGTGCCGCCCGGCGAGCCCGTCACCGGCGTTCACCTCGTCGTGCCCGACCTCGACGATGCGGTGCAGATCGCAGTCGCAGACGCGCAGAGCTGCGCCCGGCGCCGGAGCGGTCGCGTCGTCTGTTGGGGCTTTGGGCTCGCGCCTGTGCCCGGGACCTCGGGCGGGGCTCGAACCGTCGAGATGCCGATCGAGGACGCCATCGACGTCGCCGCCGGTCCCGCGTTCGTGTGCGCGGCGCGCGCCTCGGGGCACGTCGTGTGCTGGGGCGATCTCGCGGACACCACGCGCGGCGGTCTGCTCGCGTCCCCCGGCGCGTGGGGATACGAAGTCCAGGGGTTGTCCAGCGCGGCGCGCGTGTCGGTCGGCGCGCGCCACGCGTGCGCGCTCACGACGTCCGGCGAGATGTTCTGCTGGGGGGAGAACAAGGCGGGCCAGATCGGGGATCGCTCCGGACCGACGACGCCCACCGAGCGCGAGGTCGTGCTGCCCTGATCAGCGGCCGAGGCCGAGGAGGAGCCCGATCGCGACGCCGGCGAGGACGAGGACGAGCAGCGCGCCGATCGGGACGAGACGCGCGCCCGCACCACGCCTCGCCGCTCCGCGTGGCGCGTCGGTCGTCGAGCGTGGGAGGAGGGAAGGGCGCCCCGCGAGGATCGGCTCGAGCTCCTCCCACGCGGCGCCCGCGTTCGGGTACCTCCGCGCGGCGTCGCGGTTCACGCACCGCGCGAACCAGGCATCGAACGCGGGGCCCAAATCGCGCGCGCCGAGCCGGACCGAACGCTCCGACGCGGGCGCGATCGGCGCCTTCAGGATCTCGAGCGCGAGATCGAACTGGCTCGCCTTCGGCGTCGACGCGGCGACCCAATAAGGCTTCCCCGCGAGCAGCCTGTAGGTGATGAGACCGAGCGCCCAGACGTCGCTCGGGGGACGGATCTTCTGACCGGACAGGCCCTGCTCCGGCGCCGTCCAGAGCGGCGTCCCGAGGCCGGGCTTCGTTCCGCCGACGGTCGTCGACTCTTTGAAGACCTTGGCGACGCCGAAGTCGAGCACCTTGAGCGTCGCCCCCGCGGGCGTGTCCGCGAGGAACAGGTTCTCCGGCTTGAGATCCCGGTGGACGATGTTCGCGCGGTGCGCGGCGCTCATCGCGTGGAACAGCGCGCGGAGCACCGCCGCGGCCTCGGCGCGCTCGAGCTCGCGACCCGACGCGAGCCTCCTCTCGAGGTCCATTCCGACGAGGAGCTCCATCGCGAGGTAGGGCAGCCCGGTCGCCTCGTCGACGCCGCTCAAGAGGACGCGGACGACGTGCGGGCTCTCGACGCGCGCGCCGACGCGCGCCTCGAGCATGAACCGATGCACGAAGCCCGGATCGTCCGCGAGATCGGCGGACATCACCTTGAGCGCGCGCGGCTCGCCGGTCTGCCGATCCGTCGCCCGGTACACCGCGCCCATCGAGCCTTGCCCGATGAACGCGCCGATCACGAAGCGCTTCGCGAACACCTCTTCGGGCTGGAGGCGGCGGTTCTTCCTCACCGGTGCGGGACAGAACATCACAGGTGGACGCGGGACGGAGCAGGCGCCGCGCGACCCACCCGGGTTCGGACTCGCGATGGGGCGGCGTCGCGGCGCCCCGCGATCTAAGCGGCGTGCGCCTTCCGGTACACGAGCGCGTAGAACCCGCCGAAGCGCTTGAGCGGCGTGGCGGCGAGCGCGATCTCGGCGCGCCGAACGAGCGCCTTCACGACGGGGATCCGGAGGACGAGCGCGGCCGGCGTGACGATGCGGATCCCGCGCTCGGCGACGAGCTCCGCGTCGCGCGGAAACCGCGCGCGCATCTCCTCGACGCTGTCGAGCCGCACGTACACGCTCGACTCGTCCTTGCCCTCCGCGATCGCGCGCGCGCCGGCGATCTGCTTCGCCACCGCGCGCAGGCTCGCTCGGTTGTAGAGCTCGGCGATGACGAGCCCGCCGGGCCGGGTCACGCGGAACATCTCGGCGATCGCGCGATCGATCTCCTCGACGTGCGCGAGCACCTTGAACGAGCAGACCACATCGAACGACGCGTCCGCGAACGGCAGGTCCGTCGCGGATCCCTCGCGCACGTCGAGCCCGCGCGCGCGCGCGTGCGAGAGCATGCCGGGGCTCAGGTCGACGCCCCGCGCGCGCGCGGTGAACGCCGCGAACCGCTCGAGCAGGAGCCCCGTCCCGCAGCCGACCTCGAGCAGCTCCTTGCCGCGCGCCCACCGCTCGACGAGGTCGACCTCGAGGTCGTCGAGGAGATCGTGGTAGCCACCGCGGCGCCGACCCCCGCGCTCATCGTCGTAGTGCAGGGAGAAGGCGTCGTAGTAGGCGCGGCTCTCGTCGTCCCGGTTCATGGTGTTCGCCGTCGAAGGTTCGCTGTCAGAAATGGAGCGCGAGCCCGAGCCCCGTCGCCGTGGGGGCGTTCGGGACGCCGGTGATCTCGAGCTCCTTCGGCTTGGGCGGGAGCTTCCTGTCGTGCGTCGTCGTGACGCTCGGCTTGAACGAGGCTTCGGCCTCGGCGATCCCTGCGATCGCGAACACGCCGAACACGACGAGGCTCCCGATGTTCACGCCCTGGAGGATCTCGATCTGCTGGTTGAGCGTCGGCAGATCGAGCGCGTCCGCGTCCAGGCTCCGGTTCTGGAACTCGATCGCCTGACGGCTCAAATCCTGCGCCGCGATGAGCGTGCCGAACATCGTCCCGACGCCGAGCGTCTCCGCGATCGTGAACATCGCCCCGAGGCCCGCGTTCCCGTTCTGGTACTGCCCGACGCCGAACGGGATCGCGGCGATGAGGCGCGACCGCTTCTCCGTCACGGTCTCCTCGGCCGCCTGCGCCTCGAGCGAGGCGATGTACTTGTCGAGCGCCTCCTTCCGGGCCTTCTCCTTCGCTCGCTGCGCCGCCTCCGCGGCCGCCTTGTCGGAGGCGATCTTCGCGAGCTCGTCCGCGAGGCGCTTGCGCTCGACGATGAAGAGGTCGACCACGTCCGGCGGGTAGAGGGTCAGGCTCGGGACGAACGCGGGGTCGTGGCGGAGCATGTCGTCGATCGGGCCCTTCGCCTCCTCCTTGTTGCCGTTCGCGACGAGCGCGATCGCGAAGTAGCCGCGCGCCTGCTGGATGTTCTCCGGATCGGCGAGGCGACAGCCATCCTTCGTGAGGTCGAGCGCCGCGGGGCAGAGCTCGCCCTTCGGATCGAGCATGCGGCGGAGCCGCGTCTCCGCCTCTTCGTACGCTCCCGCGCCGATCCGCGTGCGCGCCGCCTCGAGCTCCTGCTCCTCGGCCGCGAGCGCGGTAGAAGGCACGCCGCAGGCGAGCGCGAACCCACAGACGAGGGCGCTGCGACGAAGTGTTTTGGAGCCCGGATGTTCCGCGCGCATGCGGTCGCGCGCTCCCGATGGGGGCACGCCATCCCTTGTTTACCTGAACCTACACGGCGGTTGCTACGGTTTCACGTCGTCGGGCCAACGCCACGGGAAGCTCGCGCTGCCCCCAGCGTTCACCTTGCCACCGCCGTGACCGGTGCCCTTCTCGGAGGTGAACGTGCACGCCACCGCGATCTTGTCCGCGCTGTTCGCCGGAATGTCGACCGGAGCTGCGCCCACCGGAACGCCGTTGCACGTCGCCGTTCCGCCCGCCGGGATCCCGCTGATGCTCACGTGCGCGGGGCGGAACTTCAGGCTCACGGCGAACTTGAACGCCTCGCTGGGCTTGTCCTTGCGCGCCTTCGGCACGGTCAGGGACGAGGACACGGCCTCGCAGCAGTCGTCCGGGCCTGCGGGCGACACCGTGTACGCGTGCGGCCCTGGCGTCAGCTGGTCCTCGCTGTTGAACGCTCGAGGGACGCCGTCCACGACGAGCCGTGCGCCTGGTGGGTTCGTCGCGAAGTGCACGAGCCGCGGGCCGTCGAGGAAGAGCGCGGCGTCCGGCTCGGCGCTCGGCGGCAGACGGATCGGCCCGATCGGGCGCTGAAGCACCGCGGACACGGGCGCGCTCAGGCGGGGCACCGGGATCACGCTCGACGGGTCGTCCGGCGTGATCGGGCTGATCCGCACGTCCGACGTGTTGCCCTCGCGCGACTGGCTCGGGCTGCTCGCGAGCTCCGCGTTCTGCTGCCGGACGAAGCGCGCGATCCCGAACGCGGCGCCGCCGAGCACCACGGCGCCGAGCCCGATGATCGAGAGACGTCGCACGAGGATGCGCCGCCCGCGCGCGGACGAGAGCTGCGTGATCCGCTTGAGGATGGTCGGGTCCCGGGGGGAGAGCGCGTGTGCCCGGTTGAAGTCGCCCGCCGCGAGCGGCACGTTGCGCGCCTTGCGCGCGGCCTCGCCGCGCGCGATGAGCCGGGGCACGACGCGCTCGGCGAGCGCGTCTGCGTAGGCGTCGCTCGGATCGGCGAAGTAGGCGGAGACCTCGTCCCCGGGCGCGTCGATGCCGAGCTCGCCGAGCTCCTTGCGGAGCTCTGCGCCGAGCTCCGCCGCGGAGCGCGGGCGGTCGTTCGGATCGGTCGCGAGCGCCGCCGCGACGATGCTCGCGAACCGGTTGCCCACGATCGGCCGCTCCGCGTCCGCGGGCGCGAACGAGCCCTCGATCACGCGTCGGAGCACCTGCGCGGGGTTCTTCCCCTCGAACGGGAGGTGCCCGACGAGGCACTCGTAGAGCAGCACTCCGAGCGCGAACACGTCCGTGCGCGCGTCCACCTCGCCGCCCTCGATCTGCTCGGGCGCCATGTGCGCGGGCGATCCGAGGACCTGCCCGGTGGACGTGACGCTCTGCGCGTCCAGCACCTTCGCGATGCCGAAGTCCGTCAGCTTGATCACCACGCGCCCGCCCGGCTTCGCGCTCCGCGGCGGTTTGCCCTCCGGCCCGGAGCTTCGACTCGTCGGAGCGCTGCTCTCGGGTCGCTCGCTCGTCCGGCCGGACCCCGGGTCGGTCGAGCTCGGCGCCGCGCTCTCCGCGCCGGACCGGCGCCCGCTTCGCCCGTCGCCGCCGTCGTCGCTCGTCATCGCACGGGAGACCACGCGCGGCGCGCTGGACGCGAACTCGTCGTCGTCGTCTCGGCTCGGCGGCGGCGTGTCGCCCTCGCGCACCCGCCGGTGCGCGCTCCCGCTCCCGGACGAGCGGGGCGGCTTGATGGACGTGGGTGTGATCGCGGGCCCGCGCGCGCGGTCCTGCGGTCGCTCGACGAGGACGTTCTCGGGCTTGATGTCGCGGTGGATGAGGCCCGCCTCGTGCGCGTGCTCCACCGCGTCGCACAGCTCGGCGACGATCGCGGCGCCGATCTCGGGTGGCATGTCCCTGTGCTCGAGAAGCACTTTGCGCAGGGTGCACCCGCGGATCAGCTCCGCGACGAGGTAGCGCTCCCGATCCTCGTCCCGCGAGACGTCGTACACCTCGACGATGCCGCGGTGCTTCAGCTTCGCCGAGGCGCGCGCCTCCGCGACGAAGCGCTGCGCCACCTCGACGTTGTCGCGGAGGTGGCGATGGATCACCTTCACCGCGACCTCGCGCCCGAGCGCGGGATCGAGGGCGCGGTACACCGTGGCCATGCCGCCGTGACCGATCTCCTCCTGTACGTCGTACTTGTCGAGCTTCGGGAGCTCGTCCGGATCCTTGGAGCTGGGCGAAGGCGTGTCGGACGAAGGCGTCAGCGCCTCCGCCCCATCGAGACCTCCCCTCAGGCCTCGAAGGGTCACTAGTCCACCACCGCGACGCGGATCGAGTTCGTCGTCCCCGTCACCCCGACGGGGGCGCCGAAGACGTGGACCACGCGATCACCGGGCGAGACGTACCCGTTCGCGAGGAGGAACATGCTCGCGCGCTGCACCATCTCGTCCGCGTCCCGCAGCACTTCGATCCGGAAAGGCACGACACCCCAGAGCAGGTTGAGGCGGCGCCGCGTCACCTCGTTCGGCGAGAACGCGACGATGGGCACCACCGGCCTGTGTTTTGACGCATAGCGCGCCGTGTTTCCACTGTCCGTGAACGCCACGATGAGCCGCGCGCCGATGTCGCGCGCGATGTCGCACGCGTTCCGCGCGATCGCCTCGGCGACGTTCACGCGCAGGCCTGGGATCTCGCTCGGCGGGGGCGCGTAGAACGCGCTCGCCTCCGCCTCCTGGACGATCCGGCTCATCATCCGGACGACGACCGTGGGGTGGTTGCCGCTCGCCGTCTCGCCCGAGAGCATGACCGCGTCGGTGCCGTCGAACACGGCCGTCGCGACGTCGCTCGCCTCTGCGCGCGTCGGCCTGGCGGCCGTGACCATCGACTGGAGCATCTCGGTCGCCACGATCACCGGCTTTTGGTGTTGTCGCGCGACGTTCAGGATCTTGCGCTGGAGGATGGGGACGTGCTCCGGCCCGATCTCCACGCCCAGATCCCCGCGCGCGACCATCACCGCGTCGGACGCGTGGATGATCGCCTCGAGGTGATCGATCGCGCTCGGCGTCTCGATCTTCGAGACGATCGGCGTCGGCCTCCCCCACGCTTCGCAGATCTCGCGGAGGAGCTTCACGTCCTCCGCCTCGCGCACGAAGCTGAGCGCGACGTAGTCGACGCCCTGCTGCAGCCCGAAGCCGAGGTCGGACTTGTCCTTGTCCGTCAGTGCGCTGAGGCGCACGCGACGCGAGGGCAGGGACACTCCGACGCGGTCCCTGAGCACGCCGCCCACGATCACCGAGCACTTCGCGCGCTCCGCCTCGACCGAGAGGACGCTCAGCGCGACCTGCCCGTCGTCGATGAGGACCCGATCCCCCGGCTCGAGATCCTGCGTCAGCCCCTCGTATTGCACGGGGATCACGTCGTCCTCGGTGGGGGGCGTGCTCGTCGCCTCCACGAGCCAGCACAAGCTCTCCGCCGGAAACGTGGGCTTGTCGCGGTTGAACTTGCCGGCTCGGATCTTGGGCCCGCAGAGATCCTGGAGGATGGCGACGGGGCGATCGCACGCGATCGAGGCCGCGCGGATCTTCTCGATCCGAGCGAGGTGCTCGTCGTGCGATCCATGAGAAAAATTGAGCCGCGCGACGTTCATGCCCGCCGTGATGAGCTGCTCGAGTTGCTCCTTCGAGTCGCTCGCGGGGCCTATGGTGCAGACGATCTTCGCTCGGCGGATGCGCACGGCGGAGATGTTACCCCTCGGCTGCGCGGTCCACATTTATTCTGCCGGCCGCCTCCGTGGACCGCGCGCGTGACTTCGACACGCTGTGCCACGCAGCGTTCACCTTCTCGTGATGGGTCGGATCGGGTTCTCGGGCCTCCTCGCTGCCGCGGTCGCGTTCGCCGCCTGCGCCTCGGGACACGGGAGCGCCGTGGATGCCGCGGCGTCGGCGTCCGCATCTGCGTCGACGAGCGCGAGCGCGACCGCGCTCGGGCCGGCGGCTCGAGCGTCGAAGCGGATCCCACGACGGGGCCCGTTCGGCGCGGGCCCGGGCCGGGCGGCACGGACGCGCTCGCGCCCCAACCGAGCGTCACCTCGACCGCAGCGGCGCCTTCGGCGTCGGCCTCGGGCAGCGCCGCGGTCGCGGTCGGTCCGCCACCGACGTTCGACATCAAGAACGACTGCCCGGACGCGCTCGCGCTGTTCGTGGGACCGAAGCCGAAGGGGGCGGCCGGCGCGACGGTGAACGTGGCCGGGCGCACGACGCAGTCGGAGAAGCGCGCAGCGGACGGAACGCAGACGGTGTGGATCGTGGACGGAAAGGGTGAGGGGGTCGCGAGCGCCCGGATCACCGCGACGTCGAAGCGAGTCGTCGTGGGATCGAACTGTCGCTCGATCCAAGCCGAGTGATGGTGACCGACTCCGAGACCGGCGGATCCGCGACCGAGCGCGACATGACCGGGCGCGTCCTCTCGGAGCGGTACCGCATCGACGCGCTGATCGCGAAGGGCGCGATGGGCGCCGTCTACAAGGGCACGCACCTCAAGATGCGGAAGTCCGTCGCGATCAAGATCCTCCATCCCGAGACGGAGGACTTCCCCGAGCTCGTCGAGCGGTTCGAGCGCGAGGCCGTCGCGGGGGCGCACGTCAGCCACCCGAACGTCGCCGCGGCGAGCGACATGGGCACGTTCGACCAGGGGTCGTATTTCCTCGTCCTCGAGTACGTGAAGGGCTCGACGCTTCGCGAGCTCATCGCGCGGGACGCGCCGATGGGGCCTTCACGCGTGCTCCGCCTGAGCAAGCAGCTCGCGAGCGCGCTCGCGGCGATCCACGCTCGCGGGATCGTGCACCGGGACCTCAAGCCGCGGAACGTGATGGTTACCGACCCTCCCGAGGAGAAGGTCAAGCTGATTGACTTTGGCCTGGCGCGCGTCGAGCTCGACAGCGTGTCGCCGGTGGACGACGAGGTCGACCCGCTCAAGCGATCGCTCAGCGCGGCGGGCGTCGTGTTCGGAACGGTCGGCTACATGGCGCCCGAGACGGCGCTCGGCATGCGGGCGGTCAACAAGCGCTCCGACCTCTACTCGCTCGGCGTCCTCATGTACGAGATGCTCGCGAAGGAGCACCCCTTCAAGGCGGTCGACCCGAAAATGCTCTTCGCGATGCACCGGTCACAGAAGCCCCCGCGCATCGTCGAGTCGAACCCGAAGACGGACGTGCCGCAGGCGCTCGAGGATCTCGTCATGAAGCTCCTCGCGAAGGAGCCGAGCGACCGGCCCGAGAGCGCCGACGCGGTCGTTCAGGCGCTCGACGAGATCGGCTCCACGATCCAGGGCCGCAAGACGCTCGTGAGCCTCCCCGCCGTGCCGCCACCCAAGCGATCGCTCGGCCCTCAGATCGCGGTCGGCATCGTGACCGCGATCGTCACCGCGGGGATCCTCTACTTCGTCACGGAGAGCCGGAAGCCCGCGCCCGCGCCGAGCGCTTCGGTCGTCGAGTCGGCGCCGCCTCCGCCTCCCTCCGCGACGGAGGTCCCGGTCGTCGCGCTCGCGGCGTCCGCGATCGGCGCGAAGA
The DNA here is from genome assembly GCA_046351395.1 of Polyangiaceae bacterium. Taxonomy (GTDB): domain Bacteria; phylum Myxococcota_A; class Polyangia; order Polyangiales; family Polyangiaceae; genus CAYYKK01. The sequence goes on along the minus strand of JAXLYP010000022.1, from coordinate 158,834 downwards.
CGCCCGAGGACGCGCGTCTCGCGACGCGCCTCCGGGACGAGCTCGCGGCGCACGTGGAGAAGAGGAACCTAGGCGAGGCGAGCGCGACCCTGAAGACGCTCGGCGACCTGGCGCCCCTCGCGCTCCACGACGGGGGCATTCGAGCGTCGGCGCTGAAGCTCGGCACCTTGATCGGGGACAAGCCCGGCTCCGACGGCGACAAAGTGTTCTACACGCTCGCGGTCGGCTTCGGACCGGACGGGCTCGATCTGCTCTACGAGCTCCGCAACGCGGGGGGCCCGTCAGCGCCTCGCGCGGCTGCGCTCATCGAGGCGAACTTCCCGCGCGCTTCGCCGGAGCTCCGGATCGCGCTCGAGCTCGAACGCGCGGCGTGCAACCTGAAGCAGCTCCTCTTCGACCGCGCCGGAAAGGAAGGGGACGCGCGCACGCTCGCGCTGCTCGATCCCATCCGCACGCCGAACTGCGAGATGAAGCCCGGCGTGTGCTGCTTCCAGAAAGAGCCGAAGCTCGAGCTCGCGATCGACGCCATCAAGGCGCGCCTAGAGAAGCGCTGACCCGAGTCGCCGGGCCTCGGGTCCGCGTGCCCTCCGGCCGCCGCCTCGCGCGGGCCGCGCCCGTAGGGGGCGCGGCGGCGCGGCTCCCCCACGCGATCGGGTTCTCGTGAGACCCCTCCCGAGCGCGCGGGTCCGACGTCCGCGGTCACGCGTTGCCACGGGAGCGGGGCGGTAGGCGCCAGCAACGGGTCGATGAGCACGATGACGCGGTTCCTCGAGAGTCAGGGGTACATCGAGCGCATCCCCGTGCAGGGGCAGCGCAAGGACTACTTCGCGCTGCCGCCGACCGTCGCGGTCACGTTCCTGACCTCCGCTCAAAAGAGCATTCAGAACCTGCGCGGCCTCTTCGACCGAGCCGCCGCGCTCGCGTATCAGAAGGGGCGCCCCGCGAGCCCCGCGCTCGAGGAGGCGAGCGAGCTCTTCGCGTTCCTCGCCGACGAGTACTCCGAGATGCTCGAGCGGTGGCGCGCGCGTCGCGCGAGCGGAGCGCCGACCGCGAGGTCGAGAGCCAAGCGCGCGCCATCGACCAAGGCCAAGGCGCGGCGTCGCGCACCGTGAGGTCGCTCGCGGGGTGACGCTGGGCTGCGCGCGCCCGGCACTCGGCGTGCAAGTGCGGTGGCCATGCAATGCGCCGCCGTCCAGTCCAGCAGCTACGCGACGCTCCGGGACGAGCTCCTCTCCGCGTTGAGGAACTCCGAGCTCGCCCTCCCGCGCCTCTCGGAGACGGTGCAGCGCGTGTGCGCGTCGGCGAGCGACGATCGCTTCGACGCCCGCTCGTTCGCCGATCTGATCCGCCGCGACGCGGGCCTCGCGGGGGAGGTGCTGCGCGTCGCGAACTCGCCGCTGTTCGCCGCGCGCTCCCCCATCAGCTCGCTGCAGCAAGCGGTGAGTCGCCTCGGGATGCGTCAAGTCCGTGACATCGCCGTCATCGTCTCGATGCGCGCGCGCGTCTTCCACGTGCGGGGCTTCGAGGCCGAGCTGCGCGCCATGTTCCGGCACGGGCTCGCGACCGGCCTCTACGCACAGGAAATCGCGCGCATGCGCCGCCTCGCGGTGGAGGACGCGTTCCTCGCCGGTCTCTTCCACGACGTCGGAAAGCCCGTGCTGCTCCAGGCGATCGTCGACCATCGGAGCCGGGCGGCGCAGGCCGTCGACGGCGACCCGCGCACCGCGCTCGCGTTGGTCGACGAGCTGCACGAGGTCGCGGGGCGCGCGCTCGCGGTCGCGTGGTCGCTCTCCCCCGCGCTCACGGAGCTGATCGGGCGGCACCACGCGATCGAGGTCGCGTCGACCGCCGAGCACGTCCTTCGCCTCGCGGACGACCTGTCCCACTTCACGATGGAGAACCGGCTGTTCGACGACGCGTTCTTCGTCGAACACCCGAGCGCCGAAGCCCTGAACCTGTACGAGGACGACGTCCAACGGCTGCTCGCCCAGCGGCCCGCAGTGATGGAGGCGGTGAGCACCCTATGAGCACGCGCGAGGAATACGACATCGTTGCGATCGGAAGCGGACCTGCGGGCCAAAAGGCGGCGATCTGCGGCGCGAAGGCGGGCAAGCGGGTCCTCGTCGTGGAGCAGGAGCTCGGGGTCGGCGGGGCGTGTGTCCGGCACGGGACGATCCCGAGCAAGACGCTCCGGGAGACCGCGCTCGCCCTGTCGAGCTTCCGACGCAAGAGCGCCAACGCGTTGACGGTCGAGGCGCCGCAACATCAGCTCGTGCACGCGCTCATGAGCCGGGTGGACCACGTCGTCTCGGCCCACGAGCGGTTCATGGCGCGTCAACTCGCGCGCAACGGTGTGATCGTCGAGCGGGGGCGGGCGCGCCTCCTCTCGCCGACGGCGGTGACCATCCGCACGCAGCGCGGAGCCGTCCGCGAGGTCGAAGCGAAGACCATCGTTCTCGCGACGGGCTCGCGCCCGCGCACGCCGCCCGAGGTGGCGGTCGATCACGAGCACGTGCTCGACAGCGACTCGATCTTGTCGATGCGCTACCTGCCGAAGACGCTCGCGGTGCTCGGCTCCGGCGTGATCGCGTGTGAGTACGCGTCGATCTTCTCGGAGCTCGGGGTCGCGGTCACGCTCGTGGACAAGGCGGCCTATCCGCTCGGGTTCCTCGATCCGGAGCTCGTGCAGCCGTTCGTCGCGGGGCTCGTCAACGGCGGTGGGCGGTTCGTCTCGGGGCGGTGTGCGCGCGCGGTCGAGTTCGACGGCGTGGACACCGTCCGCCTCGAGCTCGACGACGGCTCGACGATGGAAGCCGAGAAGGTGCTCTGCGCGCTCGGCAGGGTCGCGAACGTCGAGGGCCTCGGGCTCGAGGCCGCGGGGGTGACGCTCGGCGCGCGAGGGTTCATCGAGGTCGACGAGCACTGCAGGACCGCGGCGCCGACCGTCTACGCGGTGGGTGACGTCATCGGTCCGCCCGCGCTCGCGGCGTCCGCCATGGAGCAGGGGAGGCGCGCGGTCCGGCACGCGCTCGGCCTCTCGACGCAACCCTGGACGGAGCTCATCCCGAGCGGGGTCTACTGCATCCCGGAGATGGCGAGCATCGGCCTGACGGAGGCGCGCGCGCGCGAGCTCCAGGGGCGAGTCGTCGTGGGGCGAGCGCACTTCTCCGAGATCGCGCGCGGCCAGATCGCCGCGATCGACAATGGCCTGCTGAAGCTCGTCGCGACGCACGACGGTCGACGCATCCTCGGCGTACACATCGTCGGGGAGGGCGCGTCCGAGCTCCTCGGCATCGGGCAAATCGCGATGCAGGTCGGGTGGTCCGCGGAGCAGTTCGTCGAGACCATCTTCAACTTCCCGACGCTCGCGGAGGCCTACCGCGTCGCCGCGCTCGATATCCTTTCGCAGCTCGGTCGGAGAGAGCGCGGTCGCGTGACGACGCTTCCGCCCGCGCCGAGGCCCGCCGAGCGCGGCTCCCAAGCGCCTGCGAGCTGAGTCGTCGTCAGTCCTTGACGCGGCCACCGTCCGTCGCTCGAGTGGCGCACGCCTCGATGACGCTCGCGGATCCCTTCGCCGATGGCCTCCCCACGCTCGAGGGCGCGCGCGTCCGGCTCCGCCCGCTGAGGCGCGAGGATCGCGGCGCCGTGTTCGCGCTCTATTGCGACAAGGACGCCGTCCGGTACGGGTTCTCGCCCAAGATGGACACGCTCGACGACGCGGACGAGCTCATCGACCGCACCCACCGACTCGCCCTCTCGCGCGAGGTGTTCCACTGGGGCGCCGCCCTCACCGAGACGGACGAGATCGTCGGCCACGCGACGCTGTTCCACCTCGAGAAGGAGCACCGGCGCGCCGAGGTGGGCTACTCGGTGGTGCGCCACCTTTGGGGGAGGGGGATCGGCGCGGCCGCGGTGACGGTGCTCGTTCGGTTCGCCTTCGGCGCCCTCGATCTCCGGCGCCTCGAGGCGGACGTGGATCCGCGGAACACCGGCTCGCTCCGCCTCGTCGAGAAGCTCGGGTTCGTCCGCGAGGGGTACATGCGGGAGCGGTGGGAGCTCCAGGGCGAGATTCAGGACGCCGTCTACTTCGGGTTGCTCCGGCGCGAATGGACGGGATGAACGCCCCCGCTCACGGCTGCGGCCGGAACCAATAGCGATAGCGGACCACGCGGACACCGAACAGCCATTGGTCGTGTTCGCCCAGGATCGTGGCGCCGGGGAGCTCGGGGGTCGCGCCCTCCGGCGTCGATAGACAGAGCGACTCGCGGAGCGGGAGCGGTACGCGTACGCCGGCGATCGAGAGCCACACGCCGGTCGGATCGGAGGAAGTTCGCCGGGCGGTCGTGAGGCGCGCGCACGTGAACCGGCCGCCCTCGCCGCGCGCGATCTCGAGCCGGAGGAGGCCGACGAGGTGACCGATGGGGAGCGGGAACACCGCGCTCATGAGTCGCACCCCGCGCACGCGCGCGGTCGCGTAGGCGACGACCTGCATCGGGCCGCCGCTCGGGTACGTGCGGACCACCGCGCGCGCATCGGCGCGCCCGTCGCGCGCTCGATCGATCGCGAAGACGCGCGTCGAGATGCGGGCCGGTCGGGTCGGCTGCACGAACTGTCCGAAGAGGCGCGCGAAGAGGAACACGAGCGCCACGATGGGGCGCAGCGGGAGGCGAAACGCGGGGTCGATGCGCAGCTCGAGCGCGGCCGTGTCGAGGAAGAACGCGGCGACGGGGGCCGGCACGTCGGCGACGTCCTCGTCGTTCGCGAGGTCGGTCAGCCTGTCGACGAGGCCGCGAGGCGCGGCGTCGCTCCGGACGAGGCCACGGCGCTCGAAGTAGCGCGGCCCGATGTGGAGCCCTCCACCGAGCCGGCTCCACGGCGTTCGCTCGTCCGTGTCGTCGTTCACGCCGAGGCGTGTGTGCCAGACGCCGGCCACAAAGCAAAGAGGGCCGGGGCTTCGTTCGGCCCCGACCCTCCGCGCGAGCGCGGTCGCTCGCTGCTATTTTGCGACCGCGAGCTGCCTCCCGTCCGCCTCGCCGGCGAGGCCGTGCGCGTTGCCGACGAGCTTCACGAACTCTTGCTGATCGCGACCATCGTCGGCCGAGGACCGCGCGACCTTCTCGACGTCCGTGAACGAGACGTCCTTGGCGAGCGGGCTGTGACGGAGGATCTCCGCGAACTCGGCGACGGCGGACGCGAACCGGAAGTTCGCGGGCGCCTCGGTGAAGTCGCCGAAGAGATCCTTCTCGCTCATCGCGAACACGACCTCGGTCGCGGCGTCCGCCTTCTTGGCCTCGGGCGCCTTGTAACGGACGTGCAGCTTGAGCGGGTTCGCCGCGCCCGACTTGAGGACGACGTCGTACATCGCGGTGACGCTGTGGCCCGCGCCGACCTCGCCCGCGTCGACCTTGTCGTTCCTGAAGTCCTTGTCGGCGATGTCGCGGTTCTCGTAGCCGATGAGGCGGTAGCTCTCGACGGCCTTCGGGTCCCACTCCACCTGCACCTTCACGTCCTTCGCCACGACCTCGAGGAGGCCGTTGACCTGCTCGCTGAAGACGCGCTTCGCTTGCTCGTCGCCGTCGATGTACGAGTAGTTGCCGTTCCCCTTGTCCGCGAGCTGCTCCATGTTCGTGTCGCGGTAGTTGCCCTGGCCGAACCCGATCGTGGAGAGCGTCACGCCCTTCTCGACCTCGGCGCTGATCGTCCGGAGCATGTCCTCGAAGTTGGACGAGCCGACGTTCGCGTCGCCGTCGGAGAGGACGATGACCCGGTTCGTGTCGCCCGCGACGAAGTTCCGCGCGGCGAGCTCGTACGCGAGATCGAGCCCGCTCTGCATCGCGGTCGACCCGGACGCGTCGAGGTCGTCGATCGCGGCGTTGATCTTGTCCCGCTCGGTCGCGCTCGTGGGCGCGAGGACCTCCCTGACGCTCCCCGCGTAGGTGCAGAGCGCGATCGTGTCGCCCTTCTTCATCGACTCCGTGAGCATCTTCAAGCTGCGCTTCGCGAGCGGGAGCTTGTCGCTGTCGGCCATCGAGCCGCTCGTGTCGACGAGGTAGACGAGGTGAACGGGCTTGCGATCGCCGATGCCGATGCGCTTCGTCTGGAGCCCGATCCGCACGAGGTGGTGGCCCTTCTGGAACGGCGAGGGCGCCGCGGTCATGGCTACGCCGAAGAGCGAACCGCTCGCGGGCGCGGCGTAGCCGTAGTCGAACGAGTTCAGGAACTCCTCCGCGCGCACGGCTTGGTAGGGGGGCAGGGCGCCCTCCATGATCTTGCGGCGCGAGATCGAGTACGACGCGGTGTCGACGTCGATCGCGAACGTCGAGAGCGGATCCTTCGCGGGGTCGACCGCGGGGTTGATCCCGTAGTCCTTGTACGTCTCCGTGTTGCTCTTGGGATCCGGGACGGCGATCACCCCGCCGAGCTCCGCGCTCGGGCCCGCGACGGATGCGTCGGGGTAGGCGCGCGGCGCGTAGTCCGCGGTCGATGGCTCGCCTGCGTACTGCATCGAGGAGCTGCACCCCGTGGCCGCGATCACCGCGACCAACGATCCCCAAGCCAACCCGAACACGCGCCTTCGTCGACCCATCATCGTCTCTCCTCCCGCCTCTCGTGGATGGGGAGGAAACGGGGGCCCGGCGCCCCGCCTTACAGGCGGACGATCACGACCCGCACTCGACCTTGCACGCCGCCTTGCAGGCGACCGCTTGGCCCCCCGCGGGCGAGCACGGTCCGCTCCCGTCGACGCACGCGGCGCACCCGTCCGGATCGGGCTCCGCGCAGTCGACGTAGGGCTGGCAGCAGTGGTCGCCCAGGCACTGCGCGCACGCCTCGCCGCCGACGACGATCGTGCTGTCGCACACCTCGTGGCCCTTCGGCGCGCAGTCGTCCGGGCAGCTCGACGCGAGGCACTGATCCAGCGCGTCGAGGGCCGATGTGCCGTCGGGGTGCTCGTCGCGGCACCTCGTGGGGCACGCTGGATCGCCCCAGGCGCAGCCGAGCGTGCAGCTGCGGAGCGCGCGGCACGCGGTGCCCTTCGTGCAACTCGCGAGGGGCTCGCAGCACGCGGCGCTCGCGCACACGCCGCACGCGCTCGTGTCGAAGCCGATGTCCCCGCAGCTCGCGCCGCTCGAGCTGGACGCGGTCGTGGACGAGCTCCCCGTCGACGCGTCCCCGTCCGACGCGCACCCCGTCGCCGCGAAGAGCGCTGCGAGGCCCGCAAGGATCACCGCCCGCGCGCGCGCCGAGGGCGCGCCGAGCGCCGCCGCGACCTCGGGAGCGGGCTCCGACGCGTCGCGCTCGAGCGCGCGCGCCGCGCGTCGCGCGGCGGATCGCACGCGTGATCGCGCGCGAGGATCGAGCCGCGGCAGCAGCCACGCGTGGACGTCCCACGCGAGCGCCGCGTGATCCGCTTCGTCTCGCGCGACGCGCGCGAACGTGCGGGCGAGCCTCCGGTCCGGGCACGCGTTCGCCTGGTAGGCCACGAGCGCCGCGGCGAAGGTCTCGCGCACGCACCCCTCGACCGCGTTCTCGATCGCCATCGCGGCGAGCGACCGGGGAGACGCCCGGCGCGCGCGCGGGTCGACCGGGGCTCCGCCGAAGCGCCGCGCGAGCGCGCGCGTGATCCGCGCGTGTCGGAGCTCGTCGGCGCGCGCGCGCGTCGCCGCCCGCGCGAGTCGCTCGGGCGCGCCATGGCGCGTGAGCTCCGCGGCGAGCCGCTCGAACGCGAAGACGGACGCGCCCTCGAGGAACGCCGTGCCCACGAACCAATCGGCGACGGGGTTCGCCACGCGCGCCCGCGCGCGAAGGAGCCCGCGCGGCCGCCGACCCGCGGCGCCGTTGCAGACCGTGCACTCGACGTCGAGCGCGCCCGCCTGCGGCACGAGCGCGCCGTCCACGCACGACGCGCCGTACGCGTGGCAGTTGAAGAAGCTCGTCCCGCCGCAGAGGATCTCGCAGTCGGGGCGGCTCAGGTAGCACCCCTCGCTGCGCCCCTCCATCGCGCTCGGGAGCCCGCACGCGAGCCGCAGAAACACGCCGCACGTGTCGGGGGGATCGGGGTCGAACTTCGCTGGCGCGCAGGCGCCCGAGAGCTCTCCGGTCGACGCGCTCGTCTCCGCGGCGCCACCCCCCGCTCCGTCGGTCGACGCGCCGTCGACGCACCCCGCGCCGAACGCGCCCGCGCCGAGCGCGAGCGAGACCGCTCGCTCGATCCAGGTGCGGACGCGCGCGCCGGTCACCCGCACCTCAGTTGCAGGCCCCCGTCGCAGCGTCGGGCGCCGCGGGCGGCGCGAGGAGGGACGGGCAGTTGAAGTCGAACAGATCGAGCAGCGCGTCGCTGTTCGCGTCGCGCCCCGTGAGCGCCGGCAGATCGTGGAGCAGCTGGATGAGCCGGAGCGTCGACGAGTGCTCGTGCACTTCGTGCGAGACGAAGTGCGGCCGCGCCCAGGGCGAGATGACGATCATCGGTACGCGGATCCCGAGGTCCCCGAACGCCGTCTGATCGGGCGCCGCGAGGCACGCCTTCGGCGGGGGCACGTGGTCCGCGAACCCGCCCGACTCGTCGTACGTGTAGATGATCGCGAGCTCGTCCCAGAGCGGGCTCGCGATCGCCGCGTCGTAGATCTTCTTCCCCCATGCTTCGCCGCCGTGGATGTTGCCCACGGGGTGCTCGTCCGAGGCGCCCGACGGGTCGACGAACGAGACGGGTGGGAGCGAGCCGTCACCCAGGGCGTCGAGGAACGCCTGGAACTTGTGCACGCCCTTGTGCTGGTTGTTCCACCCCGTGAGCGAGTTCTGGCGCACCGTCCCGTCCGTGTAGACGCCGTACTCGACGTTCGCGGCGTCGAGTTCATCGAACACGGTGGGCACGTCGATCGTCGCCTGCCCCGTGTTCGTCACCCCGTCGGAGGTGCCCGCGTAGAGGTAGTCGCGGTTCGCCCACGTCCCCCCGAGCGTCGAGCAGAAGTAGCGATCGCTTATCGCGAACGTGTTCGCGAGGAAGTAGTAGAACGGGAAGTCGCTCTGATCGTAGTAGTTCATCACGTAGTGGCCGTTGCTCCCGCTCACGGCCGCCGACTTCACGAACCCGTCCATCTTGCCGTTGTCGAAGCCCGCGTGCATCGCGGTGCCCTGGTGCGGCGGATCCGCCGGGACGCACGGAGAGTTCATGTGCGCCGGCTTCACCTTCACGTTGCTCTTGTCGGGGTTCGAGAAGTCCGCGGGCACCTTCTCGGCGTCCGGCTGACCTTGCTCGGCGAGCTTGCCGAAGTAGTGGTCGTAGGAGCGGTTCTCCTGCGTGACCACGACGATGTGCTTGATCGGGATCGCCGCGCGCTCCGCCGCCGTGAGCCCGAGCGTCTCCTCGACGGTCGCGCCCTTGTCGAACGCGCACGCCGCGCGCTCGTCCGCCTTCGGATCGGCGATCGCGGGCGTCGGGCACTGCACCATCGCGCTGCCGGTGCTGCTGCCGTTCGACGTCGATCCCGTCGCCATGCTCGACGCCGTCGACGAGGTCGTGCCGGTCGCGCCGCTCGTCGCGCCCTTGCCCCCCGCGCCTCCCGCCGCGTCTTCCTCGTTGGTGGAGCACGCCGACGAGGCGGCGAGCGCGGCGATCGCCGCGAGCTGAAGCAGCAGACCTCGATCCATAGGCGGCGACTATGCTCCTCCGACAACGCTGAAACAACTGCGGTCGACCGCGATATCGCGCCGTGAGCCGCGCGATCCCCACCGGAGATCGGCCATGTCGGGTGACGCGAGCGACGGGGATCGGGCTCGATCCACGCGGCGCAACCACCTCGCGCTCGAGCTCGACGGCAAGGCGCGACGAGCGCTAGAGAGCGCGCGCCGTCACCCCGCGGCTTCGATCGCGTCGAGCAGCCGCTCGACGCCGGCCTCGAACCGCTCTGCCTCGGGCAAGAGGCTCAGCACGAGCGACCCCTCGCGCTCCATGTCGAAGAACCACCCGGGGTGCACGAGCACGCCGTGACGGACCAGCGCCCTCATCGCGCGCTCCGCGTCGGGCTCGGTGCGCGGCGCCTCGACGATCACCGACCAGCCGCCCTCGACGCGGAGCCGCTGCGCGCCGAGCGCTGCTCCGCGCCGCTCCATCGCGGCGTCGAGGGTCGCGAGGTTCCGCCGGAGCCGCGCGTCGATCTCGGCGCGGATCGAGCGCTCCGCAGAGAGGCAGGCGGGGAGGCCGAGCCCGATCGGCGTCGCGACGGACAGGTAGGTGTCCGCGATCACCTCGAGGCGCGCGAGCGCCGCGCGGACGAGCTCGGCGGGCCCGAACGCGCACGTGAACGCGAGCTTGAGGCCGGGCGAGGCGCACCGCTTCGAGAGTCCGTCGAGCACGAACGTGAGGGCTTCGCGCTCGCCCGCGCACGATCGCCCGGGGGACGCGGGCTCGAGCGGGAACGTGCGGAAGACTTCGTCGGCGATGACGGCGAGGCCGTGCGCGCTCGCGAGCGCGTCGATCGCGCGCGCGTCGTCCGGGTGAAGGAAGGTCCCCGTGGGGTTGTTCGGGCTCACGGTGACGATCGCGCGCGTGCGCGGGCCGATCGCGCGCTCGAGCGCGCCGAGGTCGACCCGAAAGCGCTCCTCGCGGACGAGTGAGTAGGGGCGCACGACCACGCTCTCGAGCCCCGCGAGCCAACCGAAGAGCGGGTAGGACGGCGTGGGGATGAGGACGTCGTCCCCCGGGTCGCAGAGGAGCTTGAAGAGCCACGCGTACGCCTCGGAGGTGCTCGCGGAGAGGAACATCGCGCTCGGGTCGGCGTGGATGTCCTCGTCCGCGAGGAGGTGCCGAGCGATCGCCTCCCGCGTCCCGCTCATGCCGAGCGGCTCGGGCGCGTAGCTCGCGTCCCCGAGACCATCGAGCACGGCGCGCAGCTCTCGGAGCCGCGCGAGCCCGACGCGGGTCGGGTTCGTCACCGTGAGATCCACGGTGTCCGCGCCCGAGGCGCGGAGCTCGCGCCGCGCGCGCTCGAGCGCGTTCTCCGTGAGCTCCCACCGCGTGCGCGAGGAGAACCCGGGCTTCACGCGCGCCGTCGTCGCCGCCGCGCGGCGGTCGCGAGCGCGGCTGCCGCCACGACTCCGCCGGCGAGGCCCGACCATCCGCTCCGATCGTCGCGCGCGATCGTGAGCACGCAGCCGCCCGTCACCGTCGGCTCGGCCTTGCCGATCCAGGGATCCACCTCGATCGGGATGTCGGCGTCCACGCCGATCGGGACGCCGTCGTAGAGGACGCTCACGTGCATCACCTTCCCACCCGCGCCTGCGTCCGCGCGCATCGTGAAGTCGAACGTCCCGTGGAGCGCCTTGCGCGGCGGGGACACCACGACGCCGTTGTCGACGATCACCTGCAGGAGGGTCCCGTCGAGCGCGCTCGCGACGGTGCCGTCCGGGCGGCGAAGCTGGATCGTCGCGGGGATCACGTCGTCCGCGGTGGGGCGCGCGCGATCGACCCCTGCGCTCCACCACGACTGCGCGGGGTCGGGGGGCGTCGTGATCTCGAGGGACTCGTCCTTCATGACCTGCAGGGCATGACGGAGATCGAGCGCGCCCGGGCCCAGCTGGGAGGAGTAGGGGATGTGACCCGTGGGGTGCCGCGCCGAGGCCCGCAAGATCTCGGTCACCTGGGCTTGCGTGAGGTTCGGCTGCTGCTCGAAGAGGAGCGCGACGGCGCCCGCCGCGTGCGGCGCGGACATGCTCGTCCCGGCCGTGACGGCGTAGCCGTCCTCGACCACGTAGCAGTCGTCGATCCCCTCGGGGCAGCCGCCCGGATCGAAGATGCTTCCTTCGTGCGTGCGCGGATCGGCGTCCGTGCTGAGCGCCGCCGCGATGAACCCGCCCGGGGCGAGGATCTCCGGCTTCGGGACGCCCGCCGCGGTCGGCCCGGCGCCGCTGAAGAAGCACACGTCGTCCGGAGCCTCCTCGTCCGCGAGGGCGATGTCGTCGCCCGTGAACGTCGTCCAGTCGGTGCGGTTCACGGTGCACCCGACCGCCATCAGCCCGGGCGCCGTCGCGGGCGAGGCGATGGTGCCCTGCACGACGCCCTGTGCGAAGAACGTCCCGATGTCCGCCGTCTCGCCGACGGGCACCAACCACAGGTTCGCGTCCCCCTCGCCCTCGAGCGTGACCGCGAAATCGCCGTCGGCCCACTCCCCGCGCCACGCGATGACCGCGCCGTTCGTGTCCGCGCTGAGCGAGCTCTTGTCGTTCACCTCGTTGTTCACGATCGTCGCGGACGCGGGGTCCGTCGAGCTTCCGTACCCCGCGTCGTGCCCGGGCGCGACCTGCCCGATCCATCGACCCTCGGGGCCGTCGAGGCCGACGGAGATCTCCGAGCCCGCGCTGAACGTGAGCCACACGAAGACCTGCCCGGTGTTCGCCCCGGGCGTGATGATCGGGACGCGCACCGGCGCGTGGGATCCCACGTGGGTCACGGTGTGGATCCCGATCGGCTGGAGATCCTGGATCTGGTAGAGGCCGCCGCCGTTCCCCGCGGCCACCACGATCGCGCGGCCCGGTTTGTCGTCCCCGACGAACGCCGAGAGCCCACGCTCGAGGACGCTCGTGCCGTCGTGCGGCCCGAAGTCGCCGCCGATGCTCAGGTTGACGACAGCGGGCAGGCCCATCCGATCGGCGCGATCGAAGATGAACTTCGTCCCGCGAAGGACGACGTCGTCGGGGAACCCACCGGTGCGGGACGGCGCCGCGATGACGAGCTGCGCGGCGGGGGCCATGCCGACGTGGACGGGTATTCCGTTCGCGAACCGTCGCCCATTCCCCGCCGCGATCGACGCGACGTGCGTCCCGTGACCGACCAGGTCGCGCACGTCCTCCGGGAGGTTGTTCGGGTGCGCGAGCATGTCGTCGATGTCCTCGCGCGAGTACACGGCGCACGGGGACTGGCTCGGATCGTTGCACCCCATCGCGTCCTCGACGTCGGCGTGGACCCCGCGCGGGTTGCCCCAGGTGATGAGCCAAGCGACGCGCGTCTTCCCGTCGTCCGTGCGGAACGCGGGGTGCGTGAGGTCGATGCCCGTGTCGACCACGCCGACGATCGCACCCGCGCCGCGCGCTTGGTTCGTCTGCTGCCAGAACTGGTACGCGCCGCTCGCCGGGACCGACTTGTCGAGCAGCATCTGCTTGGGCGGGCCCGTGAGCAGCGAAATCTGCGGGTGCAGGTCGCCGAACGTCGGTACGTCCTCCGGAGGCAGGCGGAGCGCGCCGATCCCCGGCGCGACCTCTCGCGCGCCGAGATCCGCCGCGTTCACGCCGGGCGGGAGCGCGAACGTGATGGGAACTCGCCCGTCCTCCTCCGCGATCGCTCTCCCGAGCCAGCGCGCGAGCGGGCGAGCGGGCGCGTCCGCGCGCACTTCCAGCGAGGGCGCCGCCGTCGCCGCGAGCGTCGCGCCGACGAGGGCCAGGATCCACCGTGCGGACCGCGATCGGGCTCGCGGCCAACGGAGCGCCTTCGGCGCGCTCGAAGATAGGGTCACCGCCCCGAGTGTAGGTGCACGCGGGCCAAGAATCGATCGACCTCTCGCGGACGAGCCCGTCTGACGCTCGCCCGAGCCGATCGACGTGCGTTCGCCCCCGCGCCCGGCCTAACGTGGAGCCCGTGTTTCGGACGAGGTGGTGTCGGACGGTGGCGAGCGCGAAGCCCCACGCGCGCGCTCTCTTCGACGGATCGGCGGCCGCGATCGGCGTACGGCGAGCGCTCTCGCCCGGGGAGGCGGCGAGTTCCGCGGCGCGGGTGATCGCGTGCCGATCAGCGTGGACCAGCGACTTCGGTGGGGAGCAGTTCGCGCTCGGCCGGGCGTTCTACACGCACCTCGAGACGGGCGCTGCGGCGACGTATTTTGCGCACGCGGCGCAGTCCGACGCGGCGGTCGAGCGCGCGCTGCCCGGGATGCAGGCATCGACGCGCGCGCTCCTCGAGGAGCTCATCGGCGGTCTGGTGCGGCCGAGGCCGGGGTTCGCGGGGCCCGGTGTGCACGTGTTCCCAGCGGGGGACAAGGTCGCGCGCGAGGGCGGTGTGGTGCACTTCGATCTCGAGGGGCTCACGGATCACCACCTCGCGACGGACGCGCGCGCGGTCACGCTGGTCGTCATGCTGCAGCCGCCGGAGACCGGCGGCGGGCTTCGCCTCTGGGACGCGCTGCACGACGGCACGCCCGACACCGAGCTCGACACCGAGGGGATCGCCTCGACGACCGCGCGATCTCACGCCGGCGACGCGCTCTTGATCGACAGCCGCAGGCTCCATCAAATCCAACCGTTCGGCGGGCTCCGCGATCGCATCTCGATCACGGTCCACGCCGTCGAGGTCGACCGCGGGCGGTGCTGGGAAGCTTGGTTCTGAGATCTGCGTGGCGCGTTCGTCAGAACGCGTGAGCTCGCTCGACGATGATTCGGTTCACTTGCCCGCGGTCCATGACGAAGCGGATCCCGGCGTCGTACCAGTGCACGTCACCGCTCGGCGCTCCCGTCACCTGGCCGGGCGGCCCGAGCGCCTTCTCCACGTCGGCCTCGGAGCTGCCCACGGAGAGGCCGGTGCCGGTGTGGAGCTCGCGCCGGTCGACGATGAGGGACTCCACGACCCCCGCCTCGAACGTGACCTCGTCGGGGACGGCGCCCGGCTTGCCGCGATAGGTGATCCTGTTCACGGAGCCGTCTCCGCCCTTCGAGACCTCCCCGTCCGCGCCGAAGACCCGGAGGACATCGTCGGGCGTGGACTTGCCGACGACGATCCCGTGCATCCCCTTGCCCGGGTCGAGGCGCGTGGGATCGGCACGCCTCAAGATCTCGTCCGCGATCGAGGTCGTTCGAACCACCGCCGACGGGGCGGGCGGCGTCGCGCTCGCGGACGCCGCGGGCGGCGTTGCGCTCGCGGCGGGCGGCGCGCTCGAACAGGCGGACAGCGACAAGAGCAGGATCCCGAGGACCGTTCTCCAAGAACGCATACCAAGGCGAAGCTAGAGCACGAAGCCTAGAGCGACAAACAGGTTTGCCGCTCCAGGGATCGCCACCGCTTTCCGCCGTCCGCGCTCGGAGCTCCCCAAGAGCGCCCGTTTCCCGCGCCTCCGCGCGCGCTGGCCGTCTGTCGAATGACGGACCGAGCCCGCGCGACGAGGCGCGAGAGGCTCGTCGATGCGGGCGAAGGGAGTGTTTCAGCAGCCTGCCGGAGCACCGAACAGGATCCGTGCGCTAGGGTGTGTCGCGATGGACCGGGGCGGGCGACTCCTCGCGTGCGCGTGTGGCCTCTGTGCGGCGGGGTGCGGTGCTGCTCCGCCGACCGCGCTGCGCCTCTCCGCCGCGACCGAGGTCCGCGTCTCCGCGATCGCGGAGCTCGGGGGCCCGCGCGACGCGACGGTGACGACGATCACGTCTGCCGATCAGCTCCTCGACGGGGACGAGGCCTCCGGCGAATACGGCGACGTGCTGCTCGAGAACGGGCTCGTCTCCGTCGTGATCGCGGACGCGGATGGCTCGGATCGAAGCGGCGCCATCGTCGATCTCGCGCTCCGGCCGGCGCGGGTCGACGCGCTTCGCGCGTTCGAGACCGAAGTGCTCGGCGAGCCCGTCCGCTACGGGGCGATGAAGACCGGCGTCGGGCCGCGCGGCGCGGCGTTCGTCGAGGTCGCGGGCGAGGCATCGGGAGTGCCGGTCGTCACGCGCTACGAGCTCTTCCGCGGCGTGGACGGCGTGCTCGCCCACACCTCGTTCACGCGGCCGTCCTCTGTGGGCGCCCTGCCGTATGCGGTCCAAGACCGGCTCGACATGGTGCCCGAGGCGCGCGCCTCGTGCGAGGGCACGCACTGCGCGCTCTTGGGTGCGGGCGCCGGGTTCATGATCCGTTCGTTGGAGGAGCGGGGCACGAACGTGTTCCCCACGAACGACGGCTGGTTCCTCATGGGCGTGGCGCCCTCGGCCGTGCCCGAGGGCGTGTTCGTCTACTCGCGGTGGATCGGCGCCCTCGAGCGCGCCGACTCGCTCGCGATCGTCGCGTCGCTCGCCGAGTCGGACGGCCAAGCGCTCGGCTCCGTCCAGATCGGGCTCGCGCCGCGCCCCTGGTCGAAGGCTCGGATCGTCGAGCCGGGGAAGTTCACCCTGTCCGCGATCTCGTCGACCCTTATTGGGACTGTCGACCTGGTGACGACCTCGAGCCTGCACCCGGGGGACCGCGTCTCCGCGAAGGTCCCCACGGGGGATTGGTACCTCGCTTTCGGCAACGCTGCGTACGCCACGACGCCCGACGAAATCGAGCGCATCCACGTCGCTGGTGGGGAGGTGACGAAGGTGTTCCTCGAGGCGTCCCGGTCGCCGTAGCCGAGGGGCCGATCAGTTCACGGAGGGCGCCGAGACCGACGGGAACGAGAACGCCTGATCGAACGTGAAGACGACGTCCCCCTGCCAGGGGCTCGTCACGCCGACCTCGGGCGCGGGGACGAGCGGGAAGGCCCAGTCGAGGCGGAACACCGTCCGATCGAGCTGGGGGAAGAGGACGCGCAGGCCCACGCCCACGGAGTGCAACAAGTCCGGAAACTCCCCTCGATCGAACGTCGCGCCGGTGTCCCAAAACGCCGCAAATCCGGCCTGAATCGTGAAGATCTCGAGGGGCCGCGTGCGGTACTCGAAGTTGTACGCGAACGCGCTCTCGCCGATGAACGCGCCGCTCGGGTACCCGCGCAGGCGGCTGCTTCCGCCGAGGCTCACCTGCTTGTTGAGGTAGTTCTCGTAGCGCTCGACCCAGAGCGCGTCGAACACGAGGCGCCCGATGTAGAACCGGGGCGTCGTCAGGCGCGCGCCGAGCGTGAACTGCCCGTCGAACACGCGCTCTCCGTCGAACTCCGTCGTCGACGTTCCGTAGACCCGCGCGAGGCCGTCTCCGAGCGGGACCGTGTACGAGAGCCCCGCCGCGATCCCCATGAAGTTGCGGCTCGACGCGAACGCCTTCAGCACCGGATAGAGCTTCAGGTAGGCGTTGTGGCCGAGGCGCACGTCCTCCTGGAGGCCGAGCGTGTTGTGGTCGTGCACGCTCTGGAAGCGCGTGTCGTACGTCTCGTAGAGCGCGTACGGGTACACGCGCGTGTCGTTGAGGGGCAGCACGCGATCGATGAACTCCTGCTTCGCGCGCGGATCGAAGCCCTCCTGGTGCGCCCGGTACACGTCCCGCTCCGCCTCGGCGCCGAAGCTCACGTCGTGCTTCACGCCCTGGCCGAACGATCGCGTCGCGTTGAAGCTCGCGGTGATCTCGTCGACCTCGTACTCGTTCGGGATCTTGTCGTCCTCGGGCGTGATCTTCGCGTCGAACGTCGCCTCGGTGACGCCCTTGAAGCGGCGCTCGATCTCCTCGAGCCACTGGAGCGTCGCGATGTAGGACCATTTCGCGCTCGTCGAGTAGAGGGGCTGCCCGTAGCTGAAGAGGCCGCTCGTGCCCTCCACGTCTCCGGTCTCCTGGTTGACGATGACGTTCGCGCCGAGGCGCATCGCGAGCCGGCTGTCGCCGATGCGCGGCACCTTGTAACCGAAGCCGAACGTGAGCACGTCCGGCTCGTAGAGGAAGAGCAGGTTCGCGGAATGGTGCGTCCCGCCGAGGTTCTCCTCGCTCGGCTGGATGAGGAGGCGCTCGAGCCCGGCGGACGTCGCGCGGATGTCGCTGTTCAGGCGGAGGCTCCAGATGTCCTTCGTGATGACGATGAGGCGGACCCGGTCGGGCTTCGAGCCGACCACGGGCACGATGATGACGAGCGAGAGCTGCCGAAGCCCGCGGAGGTTCCGCGCGGTCTCGTCGACCGTCGCCTGATCGAACGTGTCTCCCTCGTGGAACAAGAGCTCGCGCTCGATCGTGAACGGGCGGCTCGTCGCGTGGAACCAGTCGAGGAACACGATGAGCCCGTGAGGGAGCGGGTCGCGCTCCTCGAAGACGTCCAGGCGGCGGAGGCGGATCTCCTCGATCGTCTTGCCCTGTGGGTTCGGATCGATCTGGCGGTCGACCTCGTGGAGTGCCTCGTCGATCGCCTCCTGCTCGTACTTCGAGTAGGCGTTCTGCTGCGCGAGCGCGCGGCTCGAGACGGCGAGCGCGAACATCGCGACGACCACGCCAAGGAGCTTCGGCACGAGCCGGAGAAAGAGCTTCGGCACGAGCCGGAGAAAGAGCTTCGGCACGAGCCGGAGAAAGAGCTTCGGCACGAGCCGGAGATCCTACCTCGTCTTCGGCGCGGGCGGCTTGCTCGGCGGCTTCGGCTTCGGTTTCGCCGTCGGTTTCGTGGCGGGGCCCTTCGTCGACCCCGCGGGCTTCGGATCGGTCGCGCTCTGCGCCTCCGGCGCGGAGGACGGCGGGTAGGTCACCACCGTGTTCATCGTGTACCGCTGGTGCTGGTGCGGGACGCGATCCCAGTCCGGCGTGACGAACGCCTTCTCCACGCACTTGAGGAGGGCGGCGCGCTTCGACTTGCCGAGCGTCGTCGACCCGCCGAGCTGGATCGAGAGTCGCTTCTTCGCGAAGTTCGCCTCGAGGTTGTAGCTCATCACGAAGCTCTGCTTCGTGGGCGGAGCGCACGCCTGGCTGTCCTTGATGGCTCGCGTGAGCGCGTCCTCGAGCGCGCGGATGCCGTCGCACCGCTCGGGGGGCGTGCGCCCGTTCCCCGGATCCTTGCAGCTCTTAACCTTGATGGGCGCGATCTCGAGCGGGGCGACGGTGGGCGCGACGAGCGGCTGGCTCGCGAACGGGACGGCCGCCTTCGGAGCGTTCGAGGCGACCGCCGCGTCCGCCGAGGAGATCGCCTCGGGCTGCGGCCTGCGCCAAAGGTAGAGGGGCACGGCGACGAGGACGAGCGTCGCGATGAGCGCCATGACGATCTGAAGACGCACCGGTCGCTCCCCGGCGCCCCTACCCAAATAGCGGTACGGCGACGGCTGGGACGGCGGGCTCGATCGAAAGGGCGACCGATTCACGAAGGTCCCTTGGTAGTCGGAAACCGGGCCCTTGGGAAGCCTCCGGGCGCCCCTCGAGAGGCGCGCGCGTCGTTTCGGATCGCCCGCTCCATCCGCGCGATCCATTCCCGACCACGAAGCGATTTCTCGAGGCGCTCGGACCCTGCAATCCGCTTGCATTTTGACTTGCACGTGCATGGCACGCTTCAGGCACAGCGCGGAGGCGGAGGTATCGCGATGGAGATTCGATTCTGGGGGGTCCGCGGGAGCATCGCCGCGCCCGGTCCGGACACGATGCGGATCGGCGGCAACACGAGCTGCGTGGAGGTGCAGTGCGGCGCGACGAGGATCATCCTCGACGCGGGGACGGGGCTCCGGCGCCTCGGGGAAGGCATGCTCGGCGAGGGGCGCCCGATCGAGGCGTCCCTCCTGCTGTCGCACTTCCACTGGGATCACATCCAAGGGCTCCCGTTCTTCGTGCCCGCCTACCTCGCGCCCACGCGGCTCTCCGTGTTCGGCCCCGCGGGCGGCCACCTCGGCGTGAAGGAGGCGAT
Source organism: Polyangiaceae bacterium (assembly GCA_046351395.1). Taxonomy (GTDB): domain Bacteria; phylum Myxococcota_A; class Polyangia; order Polyangiales; family Polyangiaceae; genus CAYYKK01. The sequence continues at coordinate 139,338 of JAXLYP010000022.1, read as the reverse complement.
CGGCCGGCAGATGTCGGCGCCTCACTTCCCGGTGGGCCTCGGGGACCTCGGCGCGCGCATCGACTGGAACGACCTCGAGCCCGGCGCCCGCTTCGCGCTCGGAGACGCGACGGTGACCGTCGCGAAGCTGAACCACCCGGGCGGCGTGCTCGCGTACCGCGTGGAGCACGAGGGAGAGGCGATCGTGTACGCGACGGACACCGAGCACTACGCGTGCATCGATCCCGCGCTCCGGGCGCTCGCGGAGGGGGCGGCCATCCTGATCTACGACGCGCAGTACACGCCCGACGAGTACGCGGGCACGGCGGGGCGCGCGCGCGTCGGCTGGGGGCACTCGACGTTCGTCGCTGGCGCGGAGGTCGCGCGCGCCGCGGGCGTTCGCAAGCTCGTCCTGTTCCACCACGACCCCCAGCGGACGGACGATGGGGTGCGCGCGATCGAGGAGGGGTGTCGCGAGCTGTTCGAGGACTCCGTCGCCGCCTACGAGGGGATGACCCTCCGGACGGACGACGCGCGCGGCGGCGCGGATCGAAGGGGCGCGAAGGCCGCGTGAGCGCGGCGCGCGCCGCGGGGCCCGTCGACGATAGGATCCCCGCGATGAGCTCTCGGCTCTCGCTCCTGGTCGACCTCGCGTCGATGCTCGCGCGCGAGGTCGATCTCGACGCGCTCCTCGACGCGGCGTGCGCTCGGATCGCGGCCGCCCTGCACGCCGAGCGCGCGACCGTGTGGCTCGTCGACGCCGACGCGGGCGATCTCGTCGCGAAGGTCGCCGTGCTGCCCGAGCCCTCCGTCCTGCGGCAGCCCATGGGCAAGGGCATCTCTGGCTGGGTCGCGGAGACGGGCGAGATCGTCCGCGCCTCGCGCGCGACGGACCACGCGCGCTTCGACCCGACGATCGACAAGACGACCGGCTTCGTCACGCGGTCCATGGTCACCGTCCCGATCCGCGAGGATCGGACGGCGCCCGTGCGCGGCGTGCTCCAGGTCCTGAACCGGTCGGACGGCGACTTCGACGAGGAGGACGAGAAGTACGTGGTCGCGCTCGCCGCGCAGCTCGGGCGCGCGCTCGCGCTCACGACGCTGCGGGCCGCCGATCGCGGGAGCCCCGGCGTCACGCTCCGGGGCCCGTTCAACCGCATCATCGGGACGAGCGCCGAGCTCGGCGAGGTGTACGAGCGCGCGCGCCTCGCCGCGCAGACGGACGCGACGGTGCTCTTCGTCGGCGAGACCGGGACGGGCAAGGGCCTCTTCGCGCGCGCGATCCACGTGAACTCCTCGAGGCAGGCGGGGCCGTTCGTCACCGTGGACTGCACGACGCTCCCCGCGCAGCTCGTCGAGAGCATGCTGTTCGGGCACGAGCGCGGCGCGTTCACCGGCGCGGATCGGCGCGTCGCCGGCAAGCTCGAGATCGCCGAGGGCGGGACGCTCTTCCTCGACGAGATCGGCGACCTGCCGCTCGAGATGCAGGGGAAGCTGCTCCGGCTGCTCCAGGATCGCGCCTACGAGCGGATCGGCGGCAGGGCGACGCTCACGGCGAACGTCCGGTTCGTCTGCGCGACCCACCGCGACTTGCGGGCTGCGGTCGCGAGGGGCGCGTTCCGCGAGGACCTCTACTATCGCGTCCGCGTCGTCGAGATCGAACTCCCCCCGCTGCGCGCACGCGGCGGGGACGAGATCGAGCGGCTCGCGAAGCACTTCGCGGACGTGTACGCGAAGCGCTACGCGCGCCCCGATCCCACGTTCTCACCCGAGGCGATCGAGCGGCTCCGCGCCCACGATTGGCCTGGAAACGTGCGGGAGCTCGAGCATTGGATCGAGAGCGCGCTGGTCCTCTCGCCCACGGGGCGCATCGATCTGCGCCACGTCCCCATCGGCGACGGGCCGGCCCGCGAGGCGCAGGCGGAGTCCGCGCTCGCGGCCGGCCTCACGCTCGCGGAGGCGGAGCGTCGCTACGCGCGCGCCACGCTCGCGGCGGCGAACGGAAACCGCACCGAGGCGGCCAAGCGCCTCGGGATCGGGCGCAACACCCTCGCGCGCATCCTCGGCGACGGTGCCAAGCGAGGCCGGACGCGCCTTCGCGCGTCCGGAAATAACTGGCGCATTCGGCCGACGCTGCATCCCCGCGGCCGGCGTTACTCCCCTCCTCAAAATAGCCCCACTATTCCCTCGTCGTCGCGCCTTGGCCGCGGGGCGCATCGTCGCCCTCGGTGCAGCCACTTATTTCCGGACGCGCCCTAAGTGATTCGCTGCGGCGCGGGCGCGAGCTCCGGGGCGGCGTCGAGCGCGCCCACGCATCGGCGCAGGTGGATGGGCCCCCGCTTCGGGACGTCGTCGCATGGGGGACTCGGCGCGCGCCCCCCGAGGTAGAGGCACACCGCGAACACGACGATCGCGGCGACCATCCCGAGCACCGTCAGCGCGTAGGACGCCTTGTCGAGCGGGTCCCGGAGCTCTGGATCCTGCCACTTCATGGCGCCCCTCCGTTCGACGTGGGCGCGCGCTTCGAGAGCTCGCGCGCGTTCGCGCCGGTCTCCGGTGTGGCGCGGAGGCCGCTCGTGTGTCCCCGCGCCCCGTCTGCGCGCGGCGTCTCCGAGCCGAGCGAGCTGGACCGCGGCTCGCTGCTCGGCGCTCCTCGATCGTGCGACGCGTCGCCCGTCGCGCGTCTGCGGTCGGGCTTCGCGGTCTTCGGCTTCGTCATGGCGCGGACCTCCGCGCTCATTCGAAGCAAGCGTCGCGCCCGCCGCGCGGATCAGTACGCGAGGTACGCGGGCCGCTCGACCTCGACGAACGCGCGGATCGAGGGGCGCTTCCAGTGGTGCTCGGCGTAGCGCCGGGCTCGCTCGGGGACGGGGTCACCGTTCAGCACGAGGCGCATCAGGAGGAACGCCAGATCCGCGTCGGCGACCGAGAACGTCGATCCGAGGGGAGCTTCGGGCGAACGGATCGCGCGCTCGGCGACGGCGCAGAGCTTCGCAGCCGCGGCGCGCGCTCCCTCCGGGAGCGGATCCTTCGCTTGCTCGTAGAACATGGTGTGCGTGGACCGGTGCTCGCGGATCGGCAGCGTGTCGTCGCTCCGGATCCACGCCATGATCTGCCGCGCGCGCGCGCGCTCGCGCACGTCCGTAGGGAGGAGCGCGGGGTACGCGGGTGGACCGAACACGTCCTCGAGGTACTCGACGATCGCGCTCGACTCCGCGAGCACGAAGGGCTCCGCGTCCGCTTGGGGGCGGTGGAAGAGCGCGGGGACGCGCGCCGTGATCGTCGGCTTCGCGTAGGCGTCCGAGCGTTGGGCGTTCTCGTGCAGGTTCACGGCCTCGACGTCGAACGGGATGCCTTTCTCCTGGAGCGACACGAAGACGGAGAAGAAGTACGGACTGATCCAGTGCCGATCGCGCGTCACGGTGAGAGCGTTCGCCATGCGTCGTCTTCGCTCAACGCGCGCTCGGGGGGAAGTAGTAGCATCCCGACGCGAGCGATGGGCTTCGTCCCCGGCCAGAAGATCACGCCGACCTTGGAGCTCGTTCGGCTGCTCGGGCAAGGGGGCATGGGGAGCGTCTGGTCGGCCCGCCACGCGGGGCTCGACCTGGACGTGGCCGTGAAGTTCATCTCCGCGGAGCTCGCGAAGACGGACGACCCCATCGTGGTCGAGCGCTTCAAGCGCGAAGCGAAGCTCGCCGCGCGGATCGACAGCCCGCACGTGGTGCGGACGTTCGACCACGGCCTCACGAGCGAGGGCATCCCGTACATCGTCATGGAGCTGCTCCGGGGCGAGAGCCTGTTCGATCGGCTCGTGCGGAGGCGCTCCCTCCCCCCGCAGGACGTCGCGCGCATCGTGAGGGAGGCCGCGCGCGGCCTCGAGCGCGCGCACGCCGCGAGCATCGTCCACCGGGACATCAAGCCTCACAACCTGTTCCTCGCGGAGAGCCCCGAGGGCGGGGAGATCGTCAAGCTCCTCGACTTCGGCGTCGCGAAGGCGCGCTCGTCCAACGAGACGCAGTCCGTCGCGACGTCCGCGGGGGTGCTCATCGGGACGCCGCAGTACATGAGCCCCGAGCAGCTGATGCGCGCGGGGCCCGTCGAGCCGAGCGCGGATCTGTGGGCGCTCGCGGTCGTGGCCTACGAGATGATCGCCGGCCGGCTGCCGTTTCGCGGAGAGACGCTGGCCGCGACCATCATGGCGATCACGCGCGCCGACGCGGAGCCACCGTCGAGCGTCGACACCTCGCTCCCGCCCTCGGTCGACCAATGGTTCAAGCGCGCGCTCGCCGTGGATCCCGCGAAGCGCTTCAGGACGGCGCGCGAGCTCGGGGAGTCCCTCGCGACGGCGGTCGAAGGGATCGAGCTCCCCGCAACGAAGAGCGCGCCGCACGCCACCGGCCCCGTCCTGCCGCCCTCGACGGGGGGAGCGGAGCAGGGCACGAGCGAGTTCCTCGCGATGCGCGAGAGCGCCGGCCCGCCGCTCAGCACGCGCGGGTTCGCGCTCGCCGAGACGATGCAGGACACCGCGCCGAAGCGCGACGAGGCGACCCTGAGGAGCGCCGAGCCGCTGCGCGATCCCCCGCCCGCCCCTCCTCCGAAGAAGGACGGGCCGAGCACCAAGACCGCGCTCGTCGTCGAGGACGCAGCCCCGCCGAGCCTCGAGGGCCCCGCGACGCGTACCGTCGACGGTGGACGCCGCTTCGAATCGCCGCGCTCTCGGGGGGCCTCCTCGTCGTCGGCGTGGGCGGAGGCGTGCTCTTCGCGCGCCTCGGCGCGGCCCCGCGGCCCGACCTCTCGCCCAGCGCCGCGTCGCCGCCCGCACCCTCGTCGGCTGCGCCGTCCGCTTCGCTCGACGCGGTGGTCGCGCCGCCGCCGAAGCGCGTCGGCGTCGTGGAGCGGACGACGATCGAGCCGGGCCTCGTCCCGCTCTCGCGCGTGTGGCTCCCACGGTTCACGATGTCGCGCGAGCCGGGCGACGAGGACGCCACGATGGTGGACGCGCAAGCCGCGTGCGAGTCGAAGGCGATGTCCCTGTGCACGGAGTCCCAGTGGGCGCGCGCGTGCGAGGCCCATCCGGAGCTCGCGGACAGCGCGTCGTGGACGTCCTCCACGACGGACAAGGGCGCGATCCTGCGCGGCAAGAGCGCCGCGAGCGACGCGGAGAAGGGGGACTGCACCTCCCGCGACGTGGTCGCCCCGGACACGCACGATCCGGCGCGGATCGGCATCTGCTGCTCGCGCGCGGTGGGCGTCGCGGGGGAGTCGAGCAACCCGGCGTTCCTCGCGACGACGTCGACGAAGCTGCTCGACTTCGAGGCCGCAGCGAACGCGGGCAACGCGACGCGGGTCGGCTTGATGGTCGACGACCCGATGATGCTGTTCGGCACGATGCGCAGCCGGAAGGACGTCGAGGACTACATCAACTGGCGGAGCCGCTCCCACTTCTTCCTCGTGCACGACGCGTGCGAGCTCGGCATCGAGAAGCGGGAGGACGGCGACCGCTGGACCGCCGACTGCGGCGTCACCGTGATCCACTCCTCGGGCGTGACGAAGGTCGTGCGGCACTACGTCCGGGGCGGTCCGAAGGGGCTCCTCCTCAGCATCACCGAGCCCAAGGCGCCGCTCTCGATCGACCCGAAGAGCCCCAAGCCCGGGGGATCGGCGAAGTTCGGGATCCCGCCGTGAGCGCGCTCCTCACCCGAAAGCCTCCCGGGTCGCACGATGTCCCGACCGGTACGCGCGCGGTGTTCCTCGCGGGCTCGATCGACATGGGCGCGGCGGAGGACTGGCAGGCGAAGCTCGTCTCGCGGCTCGAGGATCTGCCCGTCGTCGCGCTCAACCCGCGCCGGGACGCGTGGGACGCGTCCTGGGTGCAGCGCATGGCGAACGCGGAGTTCCGGGCGCAGGTGGAGTGGGAGCTCGACGGTCTCGCGCTCGCTGACGTCGTCGCGATGTGGTTCGCGCCCGAGAGCCGGGCGCCGATCACGCTCCTCGAGCTCGGCCTGACCGCGCCGACCGGCAAGCTCGTCGTGGGTTGCCCCGATGGGTTCTACCGGAAGGGCAACGTCGAGATCGTCTGCGCGCGCTACGGGGTGCCCCTCCTCGAGACGTTCGACGCGTTCGTCGCGGAGGTGCGCGCGCGGCTCGCGCGGGCCTGACATGACCGACTCGGAGCCGGACGCGATCCCTCTCTCGGCGCGCGTCGTGTGGCCCTGGCTCACGATCGTCGCGGTGTTGGTGTCGCTCGCGGGGCTCTTCGTCGAGCTCCTCGGTCACGCGATCGGTCTGCCGCTCGACGAGGGGGTCGTCCCCTACTTCTCGCTGAGCCACGAAGCCAACGTGCCGACGTACTTCAGCGCCGCGCTGCTCGCGGGCGCCGCGGTCCTGTCGGCGATCGCGGCGAAGGCCGCGCGGGCGCTGCGCGCGAAACACGTGTGGAACTGGTGGCTGCTCGCCGGTGGCTTCGCGTTCATGTCGATCGACGAGGCGATCGAGCTCCACGAGTACGCGAACTTCATCCACGCGCGCGGGCTCCTCTACTTCAGCTGGGTGATCCCGGCCGGCGTGCTCGTCGTGATCCTCGGCCTCGGGTTCCTCCGATTCCTCGGCGCTCTGCCGCGGGGGACGCGCGTTCGGTTCGTGATCGCGGGAGCGATGTACGTGATCGGCGCCGTCGGATTCGAGCTCCCCTTGGGCCTCTGGACGGAGCGCTTCGGGAACGACAGCCTCGGTTACGCGCTCCTCGACTGGGTCGAGGAGAGCCTGGAAATCGCGGGCCTGCTGGTGTTTCTGCACGCGCTGATCCGGCACCTGGGATCGATGGGTGCGCGTGTGCGTTTCGTGGATCCTGAGACAAAGCGCCACGGATGATCTCCGTTGGTTGCCCGTTTCCGTGCGGCGATACTCCTCGCATGACGCTACGAACGATGTGGATCTCGACGCTGTCGTGCCTCCTCGGCGCGGCGGTCGTGGGCTGCGGTTCCAAGTCGGACACGAAGGCGAGCGCGAGCGCGATGGCGGAGTCCGTGGAGGAGGCGCCCGCGACGGACGTGGACTCCATCGAGCAAGGGCAGGTGCTCACGCAGAAGATCGGGGACACGAACGTGAGCTGGCTCGTGAAGCCGAGCGGGGACGTGTTCGCGCTCGTGAAGAAGAACGGGAAGGAGGTCCCCGCGAGCGATCTCGACGGCAAGCTCACCCTGCAGGCGTTCCCCTCGGGCGGCGCGGCCGTCGAGCAGCCGCTCAAGAGCGAGGGCGGGCTGCTGACCGCGAACGTCGGGCCCCTCGCGGGAACGGTGAACGAGATGAAGTACGACCTCGTCGTCGAGAAGAAGCTCGTCTCGGGCGTCCTCCACGTGCCGAAGGCGGGGACCGAGGCGCTCATCGACGAGGGCGAGATCGCAGCGAAGGCGAAGTTCGGCCCGGGCACGCTCGGCCCGCACCAGGGCGTGGTCCAGGTCGTGGACGAGCACGTCGTCGAGATCGTCGGCCAGAAGGGCGGGGGACAGATCCGCGTGTACTTCCTCGACGACGACTTGAAGGAGGTGAAGGTCGGCGACCAGAAGCTGAAGCTCGCGCTGTACGCGGGGAAGACGTACTGGGTCGAGCTCAAGGTCGCCGCGGGCAACGCGTACTTCTACGGGGACCTCGATCTGAAGGTCGACCCGACGATGATCACGGTGGTCTGCGAGGAGCAGAACGACATCGACGTCGTCCTCGTGGACTACCTCCCGGGGCACGTCGTCGTGTGGGGCCCCGGCGCGCACGCGTATGGCGTGTTCGTCGTCGTGAACTGGGAGGTGGTCGTCGCCTCCCCGCACGTCGTCGTCTATCCCGGGAAGCACAAGAAGAAGCACAAGAAGTGGAAGCACTGACGGGCTGACGATGGCGCAGGCGCTCGTCGAGCTGAGCTCCGGCGCGCGCGCTCCGGAGCCTCTCGCCCGCCCTCCCGAGGGCGCCGCGAGCGGCGAACCGAGCGGAGCGGAGCGAGCGCGCGCGGGCGTCGCCGCGGCGAGCGGATACATCGTCTCGCGCGCGTACGACGGCGTGTTCTTCTTGGGAGCGCCGCTCATCGGCGTCCTCGTCGCGGTGGTGCTCGGCGCGACGCGCGCCTCGGAGCGCGTGTTCTGGATGAACGGGGGGCGCACGGGCTACGTCGAGCTCGCGATCGGCGTCCTCATCCAGGCGCACCTCGGGGCCGTGCTCCTTCGGAGCCACGCGAACGCGGCCGTCCGGAGGAGGCACCCGATCCGCTTCCTCGTGGTGCCGCCCGTGCTGTTCGGCGCCATGGTCGCTTCCGAGACGGTGACCGTCGTCGCGACGGTCGTCGCCGCGTTCTGGGACGTCTACCACTCGGCGCTCCAGACGTTCGGGTTCGCGCGCATCTACGACCGGCGCGCGGGGAACGACGCGCTCGTCGGTCGGCGCCTCGACCTCGGGCTGAACCTCGTGCTCTACGTCGGGCCCATCCTCGCGGGCGCCGCGCTCCTCGCGCACGCGCACGAGCTCGACGCGCTGGAGGACGTGGGGATCGGTTTCCTCTCGGTCGTCCCCGTCGCCCTCGAGCGAGCGCACGGCAAGATCGCGGCGGTGGTCGTCGCCGCGAGCGCCGCGTTCATCGTCGTCTACGTCGTCGCGTACGCGCGGCTCGCTCGCCGTGGCTACCGCGTCGCGTGGCCGAAGGTCTGGCTCCTCGCGTCGACCGGGCTCTGCTCGATCGTCGCGTGGGGCTTCGATCCGTGGGGCCTCGCGTTCTTCATCATGAACTTCTTCCACGCGGTGCAGTACCTCGCGCTCGTGTGGTGGTCGGAGCGCTCGCGCCTCGAGCGGTGGACGCGGGGGCGCGTCACCGGGGTCGTCGTGTTCTCGATGGCGCTCGTCGCCTACGGGGTGTGGGCGAGCCTCGCGACGCCGGACGCGCGCTGGTCGTGGGCGGCGGCGCAGACGATCGCGCTCATGCACTTCTGGTACGACGGGTTCGTCTGGTCCGTGCGGCGCCGCGACGTGGGCTGACCCAGACGGTCGTCACCGCTTGCGCGATTTTTCGACGCTGTTGGCCCGGCGCAGGAGCTCCGCCGCGTCCGTGTCGGGCGCAGCCGACGCTCGCGTCGAGGCGCGCGCAGCGGGCGCGGTGGGCGCCGCCGTGGGAGCGGCCGACGCCGATCCGGACGCGCTCCGATCGGTCCCGCCGCAGTCGCGCGTCGCGAGGAGGACGACGATCGCGATCGCCGTGAGCGCGCCGCTGAACATGAACGCCGCGGCGATCAGCCTATTTTTCGGCTTCGGCGCGCGGTGCGCGGACGGCGCGCTGGGGCTCGGCGTGGAGACCGCGGCCGCCGCCGTCGGCGCGGACACCGGAGCGCTCGGTGGAGGCGCGTGGGCGGTGAGCGTCTGCGCGCCGCGCGGCGCGCCCTCGGGCGGAGGGGAGAAGGGCGCGATCGTCTCCGCGGAGCTCGGCGCCGCGGGTGCGCGCCGAGCCGCCGCCCGGCCGACGGCGAACGCCGGCCGACCACCCCCGCGCAGCGCCGACACGTCCTCGAACATCGTGCGGGCGTTCGGGTAGCGATCGCTCGCGTCGTACTCGAGCGCGCGATCGACCACGAGCGCGAGATCCTCCGGGACGTGCGGCGCCACGGATCGGACGCGCGGCGCGCGGTCGGTCGCCATCTTGATGAGGAGCTCGGCGTCGTTGTCCGCCTCGTGCAGCTTGCGCTTCGTGAGGACGCGGAACATCACGACGCCGAGCGCGAAGAGGTCGGCGCGCCCATCGACCTCGCCGCCCCGCACCTGCTCGGGCGGCATGTACCCGAGGGTCCCGAGGCGAGCGCCGAGCTGCGTCTGGATGGGCTGCGGCCCGCTCGACGCGCGCACCTTCGCGACCCCGAAATCCAAGACCTTCGCGCGTCCCTCGCTCGTGATGAAGACGTTCTCGAGCTTGATGTCCCGGTGCACGATGCCCTCGCGGTGCGCGGCGTCGAGGACCTCGAGCACGTCGCCGACGTGGCGGAGCAGATCGGGGATCGGGATGTCGCCGAGGCGCCGCGCTCGGTCCCCGAGGGACTCCCCGTCGAGCAGATCCATGACGAGGAACGGGCAGCCATCCTCCGTGACGTCGACGTCCTTCACCTCGACGGCGCCGGGATGCCGGAAGCGGTTCGTCGCGTGGCCCTCGAGCTCGAAACGGGCGCGGATCTCCGGATCCGTCGCGAACGTCGAGTGGAGGATCTTGATGGCGTCGCGCCGCCCGATCTTGTGCCGTCCGACGTAGACCGTCGCCATGCCGCCCGAGCCGAGCACGCGCTCGAGCGTCCATTTCCCGAGCAGGGTGGTGCCGACGCGCGGGTCGCTCGTCGTCACTTCGTCTTCGCCCGTGCGCGCGCGTCCGCGCGTGCGGCCAGCGCGCTCGAGAGCGCGCGCTGGACACCGAAAATCGCGCACGCCGTACCGCTGTCCGGGTGCGGGAGGTTGCCCTTGTTCGTCGTGTCGCGCGCCTTCGACTCGCGGTCGAGATCCTCATCGGAGAGCTGATCGTCGGAAGCGAGATCCCGACCGACCTCTCCGACCTCCTCGTCGCAGTGGTTCGCCGAGCCCGCTCGGTGGAGGCGGAGCGTGTAGCCATCCATTCGGGCCTGCCGGTCGGCGGCGCCGAGCGGCGACCCCTTCTCCGGGATGCGCGACACCTCGAGGCGCGCGTCGGGAGCCGCGCTCGGCGCGGGAGCCGCGCTCGACGAGTCGGACGCGATCCCCATCGGCGCGCGGCCGACGGCCGGATCGCTCGGCCGCGCGGCGCTCGAGGGCGCGCTCGGGATCGGCGCGCGTTCGACGCCCGCGTCCGCCGAGGGCGCGGCGCAGCCGAAGAGGAGCAGCGAGAGGCCCGCGGTGCGCCGCGCGTTCACGGCGGCGATGATCGCGGTCGGCGGCGGCTTCCGCAAGGCGCTCTCAAAGCGCCCGGAGTCGGACCCGCTTGCCTTTGACGACGGCGACGAGCTCGAGCTCCCCCCCGAGCGCTTCGACGTAGCGCCGCAGGGTCGACAGCAAGAAGTCCTCCCGCCGTTCGAACCGGGAGAGCTGCGACTGCGACATCTCCGTGAGCCCGGCCATCTCCTCCTGCGTCTTCCCCGCGGCCTCCCGGAGGGCCCGGAGGGTCATCTCCATGACCTCGTCGGCGGCCTCGCGCTTGAGCCGCGCGCGCGTCTCGGCGGGGAGCTTCCCCTTCTCGAGGTCCGCCCAGCGGTGCGTCCCCATCGCTACACGGCCTCCTTTCGCCCCGCTGCGAGGTGCATCCCATGCACCTTCACCGCCAACATCAGGTGCGCGAGCCGCCCGAGGTCCGCGCGGCCGGCGTCCGACGCGTACCCGTACAAAAGGACGGCGGGCTCCGGAGCGCTTGGCATCGCCAGGAAGACGAAGAAGGCGGTCCCTCGGATCGCGAGCTCGTGGATCGCCGACGCGGGCCGCGCTCGGGCGAGCGGAAGCGGGACCTCGACGCGTCGGAGGTCGGGGGCGTCGCCCCCCATCGCCTCGAGGACGTTCAAGGCGCGCGTCACGTCCTCCGCGTCGCGCTCGCCGAGGGCGCGGAACCAGCTCGCAAACTCGTCGGTGGCGACGATCTCCATCCACCCGATATGTCACGTGAGACATATGACGTCAATGGCATGCCGGGTCAGACGGCGCCGTCTCGACCGTCGCGTCGATCGCCCACGCGCCAGAGTGGTATGACGACGCCATGGATCTCGCTTCACGTCTTCACGAAGCCTTCAGCGCGGCGATCCGCGCTGCCTTCCCCGACGCGCCTTCGACCGATCCGGTCCTCCGCCGCTCCGATCGCGCGGACTTCCAGGCGAACGCGGGGCTCGCGCTCGCGAAGGCGTTGAAGAAGAAGCCCCAGGACGTCGCGGCCGCGATCGTCGAGAAGGTCGCGCTCCCGGACGTGATCGACAAGCTCGAGGTCTCGGGCCCGGGGTTCATCAACGTCACGCTCAAGAGCGAAGCCATCGCGCGCGCCGTCGAGGCGATCGCCGCGCAGGCGGATCTCGCGCCGCGCGCCGCGTCGCCGGAGAAGGTCGTCATCGACTACTCGGCGCCGAACGTCGCGAAGGAGCTCCACGTCGGGCACCTCCGGAGCACCGTCATCGGCGACGCGATCGCGCGCGTCCTCGAGGCGACCGGGCACACCGTGATCCGGCAGAATCACCTCGGGGACTGGGGCACTCCGTTCGGGATGCTCATCGAGCACCTGATCGATCTCCACCCGACGGACGCGCTCACGATCGATCTGACGATCTCGGATCTCGACGGCTTCTACAAAGCCGCGCGCGCCAAGTTCGAGGGAGACGAGGCGTTCGCCGCGCGGGCGCGCCAGCGCGTCGTCGCCCTCCAGGGAGGGGACGCGGACTCGCGCGTCCTCTGGCTGAAGCTCTGCGCGGAGTCTCGGCGTTATTTCCAGGCCGCGTACGACCGCCTCGGCGTCACCCTCAAGGACTCGGACGTCGCCGGCGAGAGCTCGTTCGGCCCAGATCTCCCCGGCATCGTGGAGGAGGTCATGACGAAGCTCGGCCCCTCGGGCGAAGCCCGTGAGAGCGAGGGCGCGCTTTGTCTGTTCCCGCCGGGCTTCACGGGCGGCAAGGAGGGGCACCCGCTCCCTCTCATCATCCGCAAGAACGACGGAGGCTACGGGTACGCGACGACGGATCTCGCGGCCATCAAGCACCGGATTCAAAAGCTCGGAGCCACGCGGCTCCTCTACGTCGTGGGCGCGCCCCAGTCCCAACACCTCGCGATGATCTATGCGAGCGCGAAGCTCATGGGCTGGCTCGCGCCGCCGGTCCGGGCCGAGCACGTCGCGTTCGGGTCGATCCTCGGCCCGGACAAGAAGATGTTCAAGACGCGCTCGGGCGACACCGTGAAGCTCCTCGGCCTCATCGACGAGGGGACCGAGAAGGCGCTCGCCGTCGTGAGGGAGAAGAGCCCCGAGCTCGACGACGCGTCGAAGCGCGAGAACGCGCGAGCGATCGCGGTCGGCGCGATCAAGTACGCCGACCTCTCGAGCGATCGCATCAAGGACTACATCTTCGACTGGGACCGCATGCTCGCGTTCGAGGGCAACACCGCCCCGTACATGATGTATGCGTGCGCGCGCGTGAGCTCGATCGCGCGCAAGGCCGGCGCGGACGGCGGCTCCGCCCGCCTCGGCGCGGTCCTCTTGGTTCACCCCTCGGAGCGGGCGCTCGCGCTCGAGCTCACGGAGTACGCGGCGACCGTCAGCGCGGTGGAGGCGTCGCTCGAGCCGCACACGCTCTGCACGTACCTCTTCACGGTCGCGTCTCGGTTCAGCACGTTCTTCCACGACTGCCCCGTCCTTCGGGCGGAGACGCCAGAGCTCCGCGCCGCGCGGCTCACCCTCACCGCGCTCACGGCCCGCGTGCTGAGCCACGGCCTCGGCCTGCTCGGCATCGAGACCCTCGAGCGGATGTAGGTCGCGAGACGTTACCCGGGCGCCGCCTCGACGCGCTACAACGGGGGGCCATGGATCCCCGCCCCGGCGACGTCGTCACGTCCAACGTCCGGCTCGTTCGCATGCTGGGCAAGGGCGGCATGGGCAGCGTGTGGATCGCGCGGCACGCCTCCCTCGACGTGGACGTCGCCGTGAAGTTCGTGTCGCGCGAGCTCCTCACCGGGGGTGATCCGCTCGTCGTCGAGCGCTTCAAGCGCGAGGCGAAGCTCGCCGCGAAGATCGAGAGCCCGCACGTCGTCCGGGTGTTCGATCAGGGCGTGACCGCCGAGGGCACGCCGTACATCGTGATGGAGCTCCTGCGCGGAGAGAGCTTGTTCGACCGCGTCGCGCGCGTCGGCCGCATCGCCCCACGGGACGCCGCGCGCATCGTGACCGAGGTCGCCGTCGGGCTGGGCGCCGCGCACGCGATCGGCGTCATCCACCGCGACATCAAGCCCCACAACGTGTTCCTCGCGCGATCGAGCGACGGCCTCGAGATCTCCAAGATCCTGGACTTCGGCATCGCGAAGACCACCACCGGAGAGGAGGTCCACAAGGCGGTGAAGACGTCGACGGGGGTCCTCATCGGGACGCCTCAGTACATGAGCCCCGAGCAGCTCATGCACGCCGGCCCCGCGGACGCGAGCGTCGACCTCTGGGCGCTCTCCGTCGTCGCCTACGAGATGATCACCGGCAAGCTGCCCTTCAGCGGGGCGACGCTCGCCGCGACGCTCGTCGCGATCACGCGCGCCGAGATCCGACCGCCCTCCTCCACCATCCCCGAGGTCAGCGGCGAGCTCGACGCGTTCTTTCTGCGCGCCCTCTCCGCGGACGCCGACAAGCGCTACGAGACGGCGAGCGCGCTCGCCGCCGCGTTCGCGGAGGCCGCCGGCGGGATCGCTCCTGCGCCCATCGTCCCGGTCTCCTCCGCGAAGCTCGAGGTCGAGGAGGAGGCGCTCCCGAGCGATCTCTCGACCGCGGAATTCCTGGCGTCCACGGGCGGTGGGAGCCAAGCGCCGACGCGCAGAGAGGCGGTCGAGGACGCGCCGTCGTCCGAGCCCGTCCGCGCGACCGCCGCGACGCGCCTCGACATGTCGCGGAGCGCGCGAGAGACCGCGTCCGTCGGAGCCGCCTCGGGCGGAGCCGACCCCGAGGCCGTCCCCACGAAGCAGTCCGCGAAGAGCGACAGCGCGGAGAAGGCCCCGCGCGAGGGGCTCGTCGCGGTCCCCTCGAGTGGATCGAAGACCCCGTGGATCGTCGCGCTCGGCGCCGTGGCGGTCACCGCGATCGTCACGGTGGTGATGTTCGCGCGGCGCGAGCCGCCGGCGCCGCCCGCGTCGAGCGCGTCCAACGCAGCGGTCCCGACCGCGCCGTTGCCGTCCGCGTCCGCGTCCCCGACCGCGCCCGCGCCCGCGCCGTCCGCTTCCGCCCCGCCCCCACCGCGCGTCCCCGCGGCGTTCAAACGGCAGGTCGTCCCCGAGGGGAAGCTCGAAGGGAAGAAGCAATGGGTGCCCGATTTGTGGGTCGAGCGTGATCCCGCCGACAACGGCAAGGGGTTCCTCGCCGCGGAGCTCGCGTGCCGGTCGCGCAAGCTCGCGCTCTGCAGCGAGGCCCAGTTCGAGCGCGCGTGCGCGACGCACGCCGTGCTCGCGGAGGACCCGACGTGGACGTTCACCTCCGAGTCCGGCGGGTTCGTCATCCGCGGCGGCGCGCAGGGCTGCGCCACGCGCGCCGTCGTCGAACCCGCGGACGTGGACCCGGCGCGCGGTGCGCTCTGCTGCACGCGCGGCGTGAGCCTCACGGGAGACTTCGACCGGTTCGGTTCGCCGCGCAACGCGTCCGTCCAGATCGCCAAGTTCGAAGGGCGATTCAACGCGGGAGATGGCGCGGGGATCGCGAAGGAGTCCGTCGGATCGCTCGGGTTCTTCAACCAGACGCTCGCGCCCGACAAGATCCAAGACACGATTTTTTGGGTCTCGAAGAAGATGGAGATCGTGGAGGACACGTGCGCCGTCGCGCTCGTCCCCCACGACCCGGACGCCGCCTGGGCGGCGTCCTGCAATGGCATCGAGCTCGAGCTCGACATGAAGTCCGACCCGGGAAAGCCCCAGCCTTCGATCGCCGTGAAGCAGGCGTTCCGCAAGCTCGAGTTCGTGGGCTCGGGCCTGCTCAGGGACGTCCGGACGTGGCAACACCCGCGCGGGTTGATCTTCCCGCCCTGACGGCCCGCCCGAGCGCTCGGCGCCCGCCGCCCTGAGCAGCACGCTCCGCGAGAGCGCGCGCGGTTCAGAGCGCGGCTTTCTTCGTGTACCACTGGCTCGCGCTGATGGGCCGTGTCGGGTTCGCGCTCGGGAACACGATCGTCGCGCCCTTTTTGCCGTCGTCCACGCTCGCGCCGAGCGCGCGGAGCTCCGTCTTGAACGCGTCGCCGTCCACGCCCAGGCGGTGGCGTTGGAACGCCTGCAGCGAGGTGCTCGCGCGCCCGCTCGCGTCGAAGGTCTCGCGCGAGACCCACATCCCCTCGGCGTACCCGCCCAGGATGAACCCGAGCGCGTCCCCAGCGAGCGAGAGATCCGCTCCCTTGAACCACGCGCCGACGTCGTGGAACGGCAGGTGCCTACAACGCGCGTAGAGCGCGCCGATCCTCGCCTCCGCCCGCTCGTAGAGCTGGTCGGCGAACGTGACGAACGACCCCCGCGCGTTGGGGTCGAAGAAGAGCCCCGCGTAGCCCCCCGTGAACCGCACCACCACGCCGTTCTCCGTGCCCGACTTGAACGGCGGCGCGGGGAGCGTCGCGAGCTCGATGACGCCGCGATCCCCAGCGGGCGCGCGGATCCCGAAGCGGTCCGGGAGCGATCCATCCACCCCTCGAAGCTCCGCGATCGGCGGTGACGAAGGGCCGAGATCCGCCGCGTCGTCCTTCGAGAGCCAGAGCTCGATCACCCAGCCCCGTGTGTCGAACGGGCCCGCATCCTCGTTCGAGCGGAGCATGCGCTTGCGAGACGCCTCGCACGCGCCCTCCACGCCCGTCGGAGGGGCGACGCCCGCCGACGTGGAAGCCGGCGGCGTCGCGGACTTCTTGAACACGAACAGATAGAGGGACGCGAGCGCGGCGCCGAGCGCGACGAACCCGATGATCGCGTAGACGGAGATCGGCGTCCCTCGGCGGGGCGGCTCCACGCGGACGCTCGATGGCGGACGACCCCCCGATCCCGCGAGCGCGGGGTGCGCGCGGACGTCTGGCGCGGGGCGCGCGTTCGCGGGCCCCGGGGCGCCGAGGGATCGCGGGGCCGAGGGCGCTGCGCGGCCCGGCATGTCGAGCTCGATGGCGAGGGGCGCGCCCATCGCTGATTCGCCCGCGTGCTCCGGCCCTCGGGAAGTCGGGGGGGGCCACGCCTCCGCGGGCGGCGCGGCCGGCTGCGGGGCGGTCGCGCGCGGGGGCTCCGCGGAGGTCACGGGTTTCTGCTCCGGGCGGGAAGGAGAAGGTCCGGGGAGATCGAGCTCTGGGAAGCTCGCGCGCACCGTCTCCTCGACGCCCGACACCGGTCCGGATGCGCGTGCGGCGTGGCGGTCGCTCGGTCGCGCCGCAGGCAGCCGCGTGTCCGGTCGCGTCGCGTCGGTCGCGTTTGGCAAGCTGCTCGGTCCGACGTCCAAATCCGGGAGAGCCGCGTGCTTCGGCTTCGATCGGTCGACCACCGTGTCGGAGTCGATCGGGATCTCGTTCGAGACGCTCTCGATCGCGCGGACCTTCGAGGCGATGCGGAGCAGGGTGTCGTGCCCGGAGCGCGACAGGAAATCCCCGACGATGAGCGGCGACTCCACTGGCATCGCCCGCGCGAGCGCCATCGCCATTGCCCGCGCCGTGGGAAACCGCTCCGCCCGGTCCTTGCTCATCCCCTGCATCACGAGCTGATCGAGCTCGGCGGAGACCTCGGGCGAGAACGACCGCGGATGCGGTGGGACCTCGTGCACGACTTTGTAGATCGTCGCCGCGTCGTCGTCCTCGTCGTAGAGGCGCCGCATCGTGAGGAGCTCCCACAGCATCACGCTCGCGGCGTAGATGTCGGCGCGGCGATCGAGCTGCTGCCCCCGCACCTGCTCGGGCGCCATGTACGCGAGCTTCCCCTTGATGCGCCCCTCGCGCGTCGTGTGGCTCCGGCCGATCGCCTTCGCGATCCCGAAATCGAGCACGCGCGCGACGCCGTCGCGCCCCACGAGCACGTTCTGAGGGGAGACGTCGCGGTGGATGAGCTCGAGCGGTGCGCCCTGCTCCGTCGTCGCCTCGTGCGCCGCGTGGAGCCCCGCGAGGACGTTCTGCGTGATGGCGCCGATGATCCCGAGCGGGATCTTGCCGTTCGTGCGGCTGCACTCGAAGAACACGCCCGCGAGGCTCAACCCCTCGACGAACTCCATCACGAGGAAGAGCTCCCTCGTCCTTCGCGACGACGTCGAGCGTCGCGACGACGTTCGGGTGGTGGATGCGGGCGGCGAGGCGCGCCTCGTCGAGGAACATCGACGCAAACTCGGGGTCCCGGGCGAAGTGCGGGTGGAGCCGCTTGATCGCGACGGTCTTCGAGAACCCCGCGGGGCCGAGGAGTCGCCCGTAGTGGACGGTCGCCATGCCGCCCGCCCCGATCTGATCGTAGAGCGCGTACCGACCGATCACGCGCTCGGGCCGAGCCTCGCCCACCATGCTGCTCGAACGGTACCGTGGACCGCCGGCGTTTACACGAGGAACCACCTTGGATAGGACGATCCCATGCAGTTCCTTGGGCCGCGGCGCGCGATCGTCGTTCTCAGCGTTCCCCTGCTCGGGGCGGCGCTCGTGCCGGCCTGTACGGAGGATCCGATCGTCCCCGATCCTCCGCCGAGCGGGGCCGTCGCCGTGCAGGCGTCACCGCAGAAGCCCGGTGACCCCACGAAGGGCTATCACGACCTCCTGAATGCGCCCTACGTGAGCTGCGGCGTGCCCGCGTCACTCGTCGTCGGGAGCGTGGGCGCGGCGCTGCCCGTCCTCGGCTTCCCCCCCGACGTGGTGACGGTCCCCGACCGGGATCCGAAGAACCAGAGCCTCCCCTACTTCCTCACGCAAGTGACCGCGAAGAACGGCGTCGAGCTCGTGTCGACGAATTGTCTGTCCTGTCACGCGTCCACGTTCGACGCCGACCCGAACGTCCCTGCGGGGGAGCGCGGGCCGCTCGTCATCGGGCTCGGAAACGCGAACCTCGACACGACGACGGACGTGGGCGAGGTCGCCGATCTCATCGACGGCCTCGTGAAGGATCCCGCGGAGCGCGAGGCGTTCGCGGAGTGGCGCGATCGGATCAAGCTCATCGCCCCCGCGGTGTCCGTCGACACCGTCGGGCTCGGCGCGATCGACAACCTCGCCGTGGAGCTCTTCGGCCGGCGCGACCCCGCGACGCTCGAGTGGAAGGGCGAGTACCAAGTTCCGATCCCGGCGGACGTCGTCCCCGTGCCCGTCGCCGTGCCGCCGTGGTGGCGGATGAAGAAGAAGTTCGCGATGTTCACGACGGGATCGTTCCAGGGGGAGCACGCGCGCTTCATGTACGCCGCGTCCTCCCTCTGCATCGACGACGTCGCGGACGCGCTCGAGATCGACGCGTACTTCAACGACGTCCGCGCCTACATCGAGTCGCTGGCACCGCCGAAGTACCCGGGGCCCATCGACGCGGAGAAGGCGGAGCTCGGCAAGGCGATCTTCGACAAGCGCTGCGCGGGCTGCCACGGCACCTACGGCGAGGGCGCGACGTACCCGAACCTCATCATCCCCGTGTCCGACGTCGGGACCGATCCGGCGCTCAATCACCTCGCGAACGAGATGATCGTCGCGATTGGCCCGTGGCTCGCGAAGACGTATTACGCCGAGACGAACACGCTCGCGGAGACGCCGGGGTACGTCGCGCCGCCGCTCGACGGCGTCTGGATCACGGCGCCGTATCTCCACAACGACTCCGTCCCCACCATGGAGCTCCTCCTCGACTCCAAGAAGCGACCCACGTACTTCACGCGCTCGTACAACGCGATCGACTACGACCTCGCGCAGCTCGGGTACCCCTACACGGTGAACGACACCGGGAAGATCCCCGGGGACGCGACGGTGCCGAACCGCCAAAAGTACGACACGACGCGCCCCGGCTACGGCAATCAGGGCCACACGTACGGGGACTCGCTGACGGACGAGGAGCGCGCTCAGGTCATCGAGTACCTGAAGACGATCTGAGGTCGCCATGCACCCTGCTCGAGCCGACGGACGGCCCGACGAGATCGGCGGCTATCGCCTCGCGGGGGAGATCGGTCGGGGCGCCTCCGCCGCGGTGTGGGAAGGGACCGCGCCGGACGGCGGACGCGTCGCCGTGAAGATCCTCGCGCGCGGCGCGGAGTCTGCGCGCCGCCGGTTCGAACGGGAGGGGCGGCTCCTCGGCGCGCTCGATCACCCGGGCATCACGCGCCTGGTGCGCGACGGCTCGCGCGACGACCCCGCGTTCCTCGCGCTCGAGCTCGTGGAGGGGCGCACACTGTCCGAGCTCCTCGTCGCGCCGCTCCCGACCGAGCAGGCCGCGGATCTCCTCGTACAGGTGGTCTCCGCGCTCGGGCACGCGCACGAGCGCGGGGTCGTGCACCGCGATCTCAAGCCGACGAACGTCGCCGTGCGCCCGACCGGTGAGGTCGTCGTCCTCGATTTCGGGCTCGCGCAGGTCTACGGCGACACGGGGGAGGGGATCTCGATCACCACGGTGGGCACGCGCGTCGGCACGCCGTCGTGGATGGCCCCGGAGCAAGCGTTCGGCGACGCCGTGGATCACCGTGCCGACCTCTGGTCGGTCGGCGTCCTCCTCTATCAGTGTCTGTCCGGGCGGCTGCCGCTCGTCGCCTCGTCGCGCGCGCAGTTCTTCCGCATGCTGCTCGCCGGGGCGGTGATCCCGCTCGACGTGGTCGCCCCGGACGCGCCGGCGGATCTCGCCGCGCTCGTCCGAGAGCTCCTGGTCCCCGACCCGAGCGGGCGGCCGCCGAGCCTCGCGCCCGCCTTCGAGCTCCTCTCCGCCCATACGCCGCGCCGATGCCGGTCGTTCGGACCTCCGCGCGCCATCGCACCCGAGTAAGGGCGCGTCCAAAATCACTGGCGCATTCGGCCGACGCTGCATCCCCGCGGGCGCGTTACTCCTCTCCTCGAAATAGCCCACTATTCCTCGTCGTCGCGCCTTGGCCGTGGGGCGCATCGTCGACCTCGGTGCAGCTATTTATTTCCGGACGCGCGTCAGCGCGGCGCGTAGCCCACCTTGCGGATCCCGAACTTCGCGAGCCGGTATTTGAGCGTCCGCAGCGGCATGCCGAGCTCCTTCGCGGCGAGCGCCTGCCGGCCCCCCGCGCGCTCGAGCGCATCGAGCAGGATGGCCGTCTCCTCCTCGGGGGTCAGGCGGAGCTTCAGCCTCGGCAGGGTGGGCCCGGGCGGGGCACCGGGGTCGGCTGCCCTCCGCGCCTGGGAGGAGCCTGAGGCAGAGCATTGCGCGGGGAGATCTCCCAGACCTATCACGGCCCCGGTACAGACAATCGCGGCGCGGTGGACGACGTTGCGGAGCTCGCGGACGTTGCCCGGCCACGCGTACGCCTCGAGCGCGTGGAGCGCGGCGGCGTCGAACTCCTTCGCGACGGTCTGTCCCTCGTCGAACAGGCGCCGCAGGAACAGCCTCGCGAGCGGCTCGATCTCCTCGGTGCGATCGCGGAGTGGCGGCACCTCCACGACGAGCGTGTTGAGCCGATAGTAGAGGTCCTCGCGGAACGTGCTGTCGCGCACCATCGCCGCGGGGTCGCGGTGGGTCGCGGCGACCACGCGCGCGTCGACCGCCGTCTCCACCGTCGCTCCCACCCGGACGACGCGCTTCTGCTCGAGCACGCGGAGCAGCGCGACCTGCGCGGCGAGCGGGAGCTCACCGATCTCGTCGAGGAAGACGGTCCCACCGTTCGCCGCCTCGAACACCCCTCGGTGCTGCGCGGTCGCGCCGGTGAACGCGCCCTTCTCGTGACCGAACAGCGTGCTCTCGAGCAGCGACGCCGCGATCGCGCCGCAGTTGAGCCCGACGAAGGGGCCCTTGCGCCCGCTCTCCTCGTGGACGCGCCGGGCGATGACCTCCTTGCCGCTCCCCGTCTCGCCGAGGATGAGGATGGGCGCGCCGCTCCGCGCGAATCGCTCGACGGAGCGGTGGAGGGCGCGCATCGTCTCGGACCCCACGACGATCGGAGGCTCTCGCGCGGTCGTCGCCAGAGGATCGGCCGCGGCGACGGCCGCGGTGGGGTTGTCCGTCACGGAGCGCCGGCTCGCGTCGAGCAGGTCGTCGACCGTGCGGTACGCGGGGTAGGACGCGAGGCCGACGCGGAGCTTCGGTAGACGGGGTCGGTTCGCGGCCGCGACGGCGTGCGCGACGAGGCGCGCCTCCGCCGCGCCTTGCTCGCTGAGGAGGGCGGTCACCGCGCCGCGCCCCGACACCGACACCCGGTCGATGCTGCGGAGGAGCGACATCACGAAGACGGCGATGGCGCCCTCGTTGCCCTCGGCGCCCTCGGCTTGAACGTGCAACACCGAGAACGTCCGGTGGAAGAACTGCGCGCGTCGGAGCTCGTCCTCGAGGTGCGCTCGAAAGACGGCCGCCGCCGAGACGACTTGCCCGCGCTCGTACGCGTCCAGGGACTGGACGGACACGCGAACATGGCCGAGCCGGACACTCGAGCCGTCCTGGAGAATGGCTCGTTTCACGGCTTTGCCGCCCACGACGACCCCGTTGCGGGAGCCGAGATCGAGGAGCTCGACCCCGTCCCGGCGCAAGGTGAAGGAGGCGTGCATGCGGGAGAGAAAGGGGCTCTGACAGACAATCGTCGCGGGGGCCGCTCGGCCGACGGACAAGGGGACGCCCTCGATGAGCTCCTCCACGTCGACGCGCGTCGGCTGCACCACGATCAGGCACAGCCGGCGCTCTGCGGCGATGCCCAGCCTCTCCGCCATGGAGTGCGACAGTCGCTCGGTCTCGTCCCGCGGGGGCGGGCGTGCATCGCTGGGCGGAGGGCGACTCATGCGATCGTGGCCCTGATCGATACCCCAAGTCCGAGATCGCGGTGGCGGCCAATCGAACCGCAGGGCCAAGAGTGCGCGGTTTGGGCAAGAGTTGCCCTTCGCACGGCTTCTTGCTCCACCCGGATTCGACGACCCGCGGGGTTCGAGGCCCTTCCTCCGTACCTTCGTGGGGTCGACCCACGGCTTCGTCCGGTGGCACGTGCCGTGCTCCGGTCCGGAGCATCGGTCCTGGCTCGGGGGGAGCGGCGAGCGGGACTCAACAAAATGCCCATTGCGGGGGCTTCGCCATCATTCCGAGAATCCGTGCGGTTTCACGCTGTTCGTGAACCTCGAACCACCTTCACGAGAGATCCAAGCCTTGGCAAACGAACTCGAGCCCGGCGCCATCCTGCGCGACAAGTACCGCGTCGAGCGCGTGATCGGCCGCGGCGGGATGGGTTGCGTCCTCTCGGCCTGGCACGTGGACCTCGAGAAGCGGGTCGCCATCAAGGTCCTCCTCTCCGAGCTCCGCGAGCACGGCGAGCTCGTCGAGCGGTTTCTGCGCGAAGCGCGCGCCGCGTCCCGGCTGGACGGCGAGCACGTCGCCCGCATCCTGGACGTCGACCGCCTGTCGGATGGCACGCCGTTCATCGTGATGGAGTACCTCGAGGGGCACGACCTCTCGACGATTCGTCGCACCAAGTCGCCCGCGCGCATCCGGGACGCCGTGGAGTACGTCATCCAAGCGTGCGACGCGATCGGCCAAGCGCACGCGCGGGGCATCGTTCACCGGGACATCAAGCCGGCGAACCTGTTCCTCGCGAAGACCCAGGAGGGGAAGCAGAAGATCAAGGTGCTCGACTTCGGGATCTCGAAGATGAGCACGCCGCTCGGCGGCTCGGATCCCAACATGACGAAGACGTCGGTCGTCATGGGTTCGGCCGAATACATGTCCCCCGAGCAGATGCTCTCTGCGCGCGACGTGGACGGTCGCACGGACATCTGGGCGCTCGGCGTCGTGCTGTTCGAGATCCTCACGGGGACGCCTCCGTTCGTGGGCGAGACGCTCCCGCAGGTCTGCGCCCTCGTCCTCAGCAAGCCGCCACCGCGCCCGCGGACCCTCCGGCCGGATCTGCCGGAGGTGCTCGAGCAGACGATCCTTCGCTGCCTCGAGAAGGATCGCGAGAACCGGTTCGCGACCGCCGCGGATCTCGCGCTCGCGCTGCAGGGCAGTCTCTCCAGCACGAACCTCGGGCTCGGCCCCGCGTCCGTCGTCGCGCCGACGAGCCCGGCGCCCATGCCGATGATGGTGCCCGTCCCGAACGCTCAGGGAACGGTCGCGCTCCCCACGCCCGTGCCGTACGACGACGGCGCGTTTCCTTCGATGGCGTCGTCGCCTCCGCCCGTCCCGCAAGGCGGGCTCGGCCCGTTCTCGCCGCCCCCGTTCTCGCCGCCCCCGATCTCTCCGCGGGGCCCGGTGACGTCCGCCGGTACGTCGATCTCGAGCCCGCCGCCTGCGTGGCCTCCGCAACCCACCCCATCACGCGGCATCGGGCACTCCCAACCGCCGCTGCCCGGCGCGTCGTCGCAACCGTCGGCGGGGAGCCTCTCCCAGCCTGGACTCTCTCCGTCGCAAGCCAGCCTCTCCCAGCCCGGTGTCTCCGGGTCCCCGACGACGACCCCCTACTCGCGCGACAACGCGGCGCAGGAGCGGCGCGGGCGGGGCGGCGTCGTCGTGGGCGCGATCCTCGCATTCGCTGTGATTGGGATCGCAATCGGTGTCGGTGTGAAGGTCGCGACCGACAAGCCGGCGGCCACATCGACCGTCGCGTCCACCGAGTCGTCCCCGGCTCGAGCCGCTGCTCAGCCGAGCGATCCCGCGCAATCGCCGGCGCGCAGCACAGAAGTTCCATCCAATCCCCCCGAGCACCCGCAGTCGGCGCCCGCGGGCGCCGCTCGGAGACGCCAAAGTCGCCCACGTCCTCGGATGGCACGCCGGTCGCAAAGACCTCGGCCGGCCCCACCCTCCCTTCCACTCCCAATCCACCGACCACACCCAGTGCGGTGGCCACGCCGAAGCCCTCGGCGCGCCCTAGCGCAAAGCCCGTGACCACTTCGGGGATCGACTGACCATGCGACAGACCCTCCTTCTCCCTGCGGCCCTGCTCCTCGCCGGCGCGTTCGCCGCTGCGCGGCCCGCGCTCGCCGACACCGAGGCGGACAAGCGAATCGCTGCCGAGACCATCATGGCCGAGGCGACGGCGCTCATGGGCAAAAAGGACTACGCGAACGCGTGTCCGAAGCTCGAGGACGTCGTGAAGCTCCAGCCGTACGGGGTGGGGGCGAAGATGAGCCTCGGCGATTGCTATGTTGGCCTCGAGAAGTACGCGAGCGCGTACGCCATGTACGGCGCGGCTGCGTCGCAAGCGGCTCAGGCGAATCAGCCCGACCGCGCGTCGAGCGCGCAGGACAAGGCGAAGTCGCTCGAGCCGCGCCTCTCCAAGCTGACGATCGAGGTGCCGCCCGATCTCCAGAAGATCGAGGGCCTCGTGGTGGAGAGCAATGGCTCGCCCGTCATCCGCTCTCTCTTCGGCCTCGCGAAGCCGGTCGATGGCGGACACTACGTGATCCGCGCGACCGCCCCGGGCAAGCCACCGTTCGAGAAGTCCGTCGATGTCGCGAGCGAAGGGGTGAGCGTTGGGGTGACCGTCGCGTTCGCCGACGCACCGAAGGTGGCGCCCAAGCCTCCGGGCGGGGACCCGAAGCCGCCCGGAGGCGGCCCGACTGGGCCCTCGCCGCAGCCCGACCCAGGCGCCTCGGGCGGGCTCGGCGGCGTGCGGATCGGCGGGATCATCGTCGGCAGCTTGGGCGTCGTCCTCGCGGGCAGCGGGATCGGCGTCGCGGTCAGCGGACTGTCTGCTTCGTCCGACGCGGCCGCCGCCTTCGACAAAGCCGTCGCCGCGCACGATGTCCCCGGGCAAGCGGCGGCGCGCGCCGACAATGACTCCGCGAAGTCACAGATCGCGGTGGGCTGGGCGCTCACGGGCGTCGGAGGCGCGGCCCTCGTCGCCGGCGTCATCATGGTCGCCCTCCCCAAAAAGACGGCGCCGCCCGCGCCGACGACCTCCCTCCTCGTCGCACCGTGGGTGGGCGCAGAGGGGCCGACCGGCATGACGTTGCTCGGCCGCTGGTAGCCGGGAGGCTCCGCCTTTTCGCCTCCAGAGCCGGGGAGGCTCCGCCTTTTCGCCTCCAGAGCCGGCGAGGCTCCGCCTTTCGCCTCCAGAGCCGGCGAGGCTCCGCTTTTCGCCTCCAGAGCCGGCGAGGCTCCGCCCGCGTCCGTCGGACGCCGGGGGCGACGACAGTCCTCTCTCTCTCGAACGTCGGTGCGGCCGTCCAACGAGGCGGTCGACATCGACAAAATGCCCATAGCCGACTGCCCCCATAATTCGGAAACTCACGGACGGTCGCGGGGGCGCCGGCCGGTTCGGACGATCGCTCGTCGAGCGGGGGGAGCCGCTTCCGAGCGGACTTGCGCGGGCGGGAGCAAACCAATGCAGGCAGGACCACGGTCTCGAAGGAGAATCTCATGAGTCGTTCAATCAGGCGGTTGGCTACCGGCGGGCTTTGCGTGGGGGCGCTCCTCGCCCTCGGGTGCGGCGAGGAGCTCACGGATGGATCCGGCACGGGCGGGACCAGCTCGAGCTCGAGCAAGTCGTCGACCGGGGCGTCGATGAGCACCAGCACCGGGACAACCAGTGCTTCGTCGTCCTCGGGCGGCATCGGCCCGTGCGTCCTCGACTCGTCGAACCTCGACGCGTGCACGCTCCAATAGCGGCTCCCGGTATTCGAAAAGGCCAGGGGCACCATGGAAATCATACTCCGACTCGACCTGAATCCGAAGTCGTCGCGGTGGCTTCGCCGGGCGCTCCTGATCGGCGTCCCACTCGTCGCGATGGCGGTCGCTGGCGCGGCCATCGGGGTCCCGAAGCAGTTCACCGCGGGTGAGCCGCTGAAGGCTGCCGATCTGAACGCGAACTTCGCCGACATCGACGCGAGGATCGATGGCGTCTCCGAGCGTTTCACGGATTGGCAGCCCTATTCTCCCGTTCTGGTCAAACCGGACGGCGCTCCGGTCGCGAACGCAACGACGGCGGGCCGCTATCGGCGCGTCGGTAACGCGCTCGAGGTGCAAGTTGCCACCCAGTTCAGCGCGCCGCCGCAATCGTCGGCGTCCTGGTGGGCCTGGACCCTCCCTCCAGGCGTCACCGTCGACATGACGGGCGCGACCGGCGCCACGATCGTCGGCGGCGGCATGACGGGGCAGGGGCCGAACAACAACGTCGCGCTCGGAGTCTATGTGCGTAGCGCGAACACCGTTTCGGCCACGGGGAACGGCGCCTCGAGCTACTACATCAACGACACACAGCCCTTCGCGTGGACGAACGGAGGCAGTCTCGCGATCTACTTCACCGTCCCGATCGTCGAGTGGGCGAGCCCGTGAGCGCCCATCCCGGCCGACTTTCGCCGCCGTTGCCTTGCACACTGGCTGCTCTCGCAGTCGCTTCGGGGAAGCGCTTCACGGCAACGACCACCCATGGAGTCCACCCCACGGCATGAGCCGAACATCATACGGCTCGCCATCCCGAGTCGTAGGAGCAAGCGATGAAGCTTCGAATTGTCACGGTCGACCTCGAACTCACTCCGCGCCAACGGCGATTTGGCTTGGCGCTCGGCGCGCTCGCGGCGGTTGTCGTCGGAGCCTCGGTCGCCTTCGCCGTTCCCAAGAAATTCGTCTCCGGCGAGCCCCTCAAGGCGGCCGATCTCAATGTCAATTTCGACGACATCGAGGAGAGGCTCGCGGCGCTCGAGACCCCCGAGGTGAAGTCGGACGTCGTGGTGTTCAGTAACAATGCCTATTCTTCCGCACAAGGCGCGTTCACGCACGTGCCGTACAAGACCGTTGCGAACGATTCGCTCGGCGAGTGGACGGCGGCGACCGGCGTCTTCACGGCCAAGACCGCGGGGCGCTACGTGCTCTGCGCCGGCGGCTACACCACGAACCACAGCGTGGTGTTCGAGCTGGACTCGTTCATCAACAACACTCGCTACCACGCGTTCACCCTCTCTCAGGACCAGCCCAACAACGGGGTGTTCGCCCAGGGCTGTGACCTCGTGGCCCTCTCCGTCGGCGACACGCTGGACGTGCGCGTCTACCAGAACACCGTGGCGTCGGCGAGCTTCGGAGACGCTGCGTACTGGAACACGCTGACGATCCGGGCGCTGTGACCGGTGTCCCCGTCGAGCGCGAGCGGGGCTGGAGATTGCAGCGAGCGGCCAACATGTCGACCGGCACGAACTCGTCGTCCTCAGGGAACATCGCGCCATGCATCCTCGGCTCGTCGAACCTCGACGCGCGCACGCTCCAGTAGATCCGTGAAGAACGTCCTCAACTAAGGATAGGGAATGAAGATCAAGCTCGTCTCCATCGACCTCGAGCTCTCGCGCAGACAAAAGAGGATCGGTCTCCTTCTGGGCGCCGCGCTCGTGGCGCTCGTCGCGTCGGTCGCGCTCGCTCTGCCGCCGAAGACGTTCAAGGCGGGAGAGTCGCTCAAAGCGGCAGATCTCAACGCGAATTTTGCCGCCGTGGACGTGCCGTCGGGGGCCGTCGTCGCGTTCGACCTACCGGCTTGTCCCACCGGGTGGAGCGACTATGCGGCCGCAGGGGGCCGAACGATCATCGGGGTCAACCCGGCGGGCGGCAACGGGCTCTCCGCGCGTGCGCTCGGGGACACCGTGGGCACCGAGGCCCACGCGATGACGGTCGCTGAGATGCCGCCGCACACGCACACGATTTACCTTCGCGCGCCGGGCTCCGGGCCGAACGTGGGCTACTGGACGCACGACTGGACGAACGAAATCGTCGGCGCGGGCGGAGACAGTCAGCCGACCATCGGCGCCGGTTTTCAGAACTTCATGAACGCCGAAGTCCAGGGCGGTGGGGGGCCGTTCAACGTCATGCAGCCGAGCCTCGCGCTCCGGTACTGCCGGCGCGACTGAGGTGTCGGCCGGTTCGTTCGAGCATGTTCCCCGAACTTCTTGATAGGAGTCCTATGAAAATTCGCGTTGCCACCCTTGATCTCGAGCTCACACGCCGTCAGAAGGCCGCGGCGATCCTGTCCTTGGGATTGGTCGTCGGCGGACTTGGCGCGGCTGTCGCTACGGCGGTTCCCAAGCAGTGGACGGCGGGCGAGCCGCTGAAGGCCGCGGATCTCAACGCGAACTTCGCGGACGTCGAGCAGCAAATCGCCGACGCCGCGGTGACGGTCACGGAGTGGGCGAACTACACCCCGGAGGTGGCGAACAACGCTGGGACGCCGATCACGATCGCCGCGGAGCCCGGGGCGGCGAGCATCGGACAATGGCGGCGCGTGGGAGACTCGATCGAGATCCGCGTGACTGCGCGCTTCCCGAGCTGCCCGCTGATGAACACGAACCTCACCTGGTCCCTGCCTACCGGCGTCGAGGTCGACTACGCCAAGACCTCGCCCTACGCGATCGTCGGCAGCGGGTTCGTGGTCGATGGCATGACGGGTGCCAGCCTGTTCCCTCCGACGGAGGTCGGCCACCCGACGAACTTCCCGAATCGGCTGTTCCAGCCGGGCACGGTCGCTGGGGCGACGATTCATTGCAACCAGATCAACGCCGACGGCAGTGTCCGTTTCAGCGCGGCGTTCCCGGTGAAGACCTGGACGAAGAGCAATTGACCAGACATTGAGTCCGTCGGTGGAGCGTGAGTGCGCACCCCCGCCGAGTCGTCGAGCAGATTGGGGGGCAACCAAACGGTAAATCGAAGGAGATGGTCGGAGTCGTTTGCCTCCGCGAGTCTCCTTTGCAGGTGGGCGCAGGCGAGTGAGCTCGCCCGGCGTCACGAGGACAACGTATGAAGGTATCGATCACGATCGAATGTCCAGCCTGGTTGAAGACGGTCGCCAAGCTGGTCCTCCCTGCGGTGGCGATCTGCGGCGTGGGAATGGCCGTCGCGGCGCCGCCGAATGTGTATACCGCGGGACAGACACTCACGGCGGCGAGCCTCAACGAGAACTTTGCGTCGCAGGACGCGCGACTCGGCGCGCTCGAGACGAAGACGTTCGTCGAGGCCCGGATCATGGATACCGTGCCGATGCAGTTCCCGACCTCGACGTTCACGAAGATCGCCTACGCGACCGAGGCGGCGGACACGTTGAGTGAGTACGACGCTCCCTCGGCGACGTTCACCGCGAAGAGCGCGGGGACCTACTCCGTCTGCGCGGGCTTCGCGGGATCGCAGTTCGTCGAGGACTTCGAGGTGGACGTGTTCATCAATGGAGCGCGGGATCAGGCGTTCGTCGTGGGCTCGAAGAGCGTCGACGCAGGCGCCGCGGGTAGGGGCTGCGCGATCCTCGCCTTGGACGCGGGGGACAAGCTCGACTTCCGCCTCTACCACGACTCGCCTGGAGCGGCCTCCATCACCGGGGACCAGCTTTGGGACGTCCTTACGATCGCCCGGCTCTGACAGGAGCGCTCGATCGGACGCCTCAGACGATCGTCGGGCGTACTCGTGAAGACCATAGGGGGGGAGATGAACACCCATGCCGCCGTTGACTCATGCGCTCTCGCGCGGGGCGCGACCCCGAGCGGTGCTCGCGCGCCACCCCGATGCCCTCGATGGTAGTGAGATGAAGAGGAGAACGTCCGCCGAGGCCGTGGAGGCCTATCGACTCGAGATCGACGGGGAGGAGTATCTCCTCATTGGTATCCCGGTCGGGAGCCCCAAGCTCGAGCGGGATCTGACCCCCGTGGAAGCCACGCTCATCGAGGGGGTCCTCGCGGGGCTCTCGAACCGACAGCTCGCGGAGAAGCGCGGCACCGCGGTTCGGACGATCGCGAACCAGCTGCAAACACTGTATCGCAAACTCGGCGTCGGCTCTCGGGGGGAGCTCCGCCGCAAGTTGCTCGCGCCGCGGGCGCCGCGCTGAGCGCCCGCGGTGATGCGCGGGGATTTTCGTGTAGGACGACGGGCCGAACTCGGCCCAAGGGGAGAATGTTCATGAAGCGGTTGATTCGACCCATGCTCTGCGTCGCCTTCGCGGGCGGCTGCTTCGCGGCCATCGGTTGCGGGAAAGAGACGACCGATGGCGTAGGAGGTGCCGCCACGATGGGCAGCGTGGCGAGCACCGGCGCCTCGACGAGCACGACGACCTCGGCGGGATCCACCAACGCCTCGAGCTCCACCGGCGGCGTTGGTCCGTGCGTGCTCGATTCCTCGAACCTCGACGCCTGCGTTCTTCAGTAGGAGCCAACATGGGAATCCATCTTCACGTCGACCCGCCCACGGCCCGCAAACTTCGCAGTGCGGCGGCCGTCGCGCTCCCCCTCGTCGCGCTCGCCATCACCGGCGTCGCGCTCGGTTCCCCGCCATTCGTCGCGGGAGAGACGCTCAAGGCGGCGGACCTCAACACGGCGTTCGACGCGCTCTCCGCGGCTCTCGAGACCCGCCCCGAGTTCACCGAGTGGGCGACGTTCACGCCCACGCTCATGGTCAACGGGGCGAACGTCGCCGTCGTGGCGGCGGACGGCAACACGAGCCCAGGCTATTGGCGGTGCTCCGGCGACAGCGTCGAGGTGCGTATCAGCGTCACCGTGGCGACGTGTCCTGTGGCCAGCGGGACGCTCGAGTGGGGGCTCCCGAACCAGCTCAAGGTCGATCTCCAGAAGGCTCCCAAGTACGCGGCGATCGGCCACGGAATGGTGGTTCACGTCGCCAACAACACCATCGCGGAGCACTCGGTCATGGCGCTGCCCAATCAAACCACCGTGGCGATGCCCAGCAACACGAATGGAGTAAACGTCCGGTGCTCCGACATCGGTCCCAACGGGTCCGTGCGACTCCAATTCTCCGTGCCCATCGAGGGATGGACGCTCGCGGGTTGACCGTCGAAAGCCGAGTCGTCACGATGGTGCAGGCCCGGGCGCAGCGCGCGCGGTCGAGCTCGTGCGCCGCGCGATTCAGCTCTTTGCGGCGTGCGCGGCGATCCACACGGAGGTCACCGTCGCCGAGCCGGCGGTCTCCACTGTGCCTTTGAGGACGAATGGCCCGCCGGCCGGAATCTTCGCGAGCAACACCTTGACGTTGGCGTTCGTGTTCGTGACGTCGCCGTCGAGCACCTGCGCGGGGACGCGCGGCAACCCGCTCTTCGTTCGGGACTGGGCGGGCCCGGCGTGGGCGTCGACGGCGAGGTGGAAGGGCTCCGCGCCGCCGCGGTACCCGCCGCCGTCGACGGGGCGATCCGCGGTGAGGCTCGCCGTGAAGCCCCACCGTATCCCGTGCTTCCGGCCCTCGCCGTCGGCGTGCATGGTGAGGATCAGCTCGAGCGCCCCGGACGCGGGGATCGGGAGCTCGAAGGGCTTCGCGGGAACCGCCCAACACTCCGCCACCGCGTCGTCCGCCGGCACGAGCGCGCGCGCGCGCCGCTTCGAGACGACGACCTGCACGACGACCGTGAGCGTGATCGCGCCCGCGATGAAGACGGCCATCCATTCCATGCGCGACCGAGTCTACCGCCCCGAGGAAGGTCCGCGCATTCGGGCGCGATGGAAGGTCAGAGACCGAGCGCCGGGTCGCGGTGCGCGCCGAGGAGGCGCGCGCGGACGGCACCCACGAGGTAGAGCGATCCGGTGACGAGCACGACACCGCCCGGGGGTGTCGCCCCCCGCGCGCGCTCGATCGCGTCCTCCGGGCTGGAGCAGACAATGCCGCTCGCGATGCGCGAGAGCTCGTCGGGGCTCGCCGCCGCACGGCCGCCCGGCTCCGCGTAGAACCGCGCGTGGGCGAAGGGCGCGATCATCTCGAGGAACGGCCGATACCCTTTGTCTGCAAGCGCTCCGAACACGAGCGTGGTTCGCCGCGGATCCAGCGCTCGCGCGCGGAGCTCGTCCACGAGGGCCCTCGCCCCGTCGACGTTGTGCGCGCCGTCGAGGAGGACGGTGACCCCCGCGAGGACGAGCTCCTCGAGCCGGCCGGGCCAGCGCGCGCTCGCGATGCCGCGCTCGATGTGCGCGCGCTCCAAGCCCGGCACGCGAGGGCGCGCCGCGACGAGCATCGCTGCGGCGACCGCCGCGTTGTCGAGCTGGTGTGCACCCCGGAGGCGCGGCGCCCGCGCGACCCCCGCGATTGCGGTCGCGCGGTCGACGAGCTCGACGGGATCGGCGCCCACGGCGCGCGCGGTGCGCGCGCACACCTCCCGAGGCCCGTCCGCCATGGGGCCGATGATCGCTGGGCAACCCGCCTTGAAGATCGCCGCCTTCTCGGCTGCGATCTCCTCGGCCGTACCCCCGAGGAGCGCGCCGTGCTCGAGGTGTGCGCCGTCGAGGCCCTGCGTGATGGAGACGACGCCTGCCGCGACGGGGGCCGCGACGACGTTCGTCGAGTCGGCGCGCCCGCCCAGGCCGACCTCGAGCACCGCGAGATCGATCCCCGCCTCCCGAAGCGCGACGAACGCGGCGACCGTGAGCGTCTCGAAGAACGTGAGCCCGTCGCCCGCGTCGTCGAACACGCGCGCGAGCGCCGCAGCGAAGAGGTCGTCGGCGATCGGTGCGCCGTCGATCGCGATCCGCTCGGAGAAGCGCTCGAGGTGAGGGCTCGTGTAGAGACCGCGCCGGAGGCCCGCCTCCCCGAGCGCCGCGTCGATCATGGCGCACACGCTGCCCTTGCCGTTCGACCCCGCGACGTGGAACGCCCGGAGTCCGACCTCGGGGGAACCGACGCGCGAGAGGGCGTCCCTCGTGCGCCCGAGGCCGAGCACCATGCCGAGGTGCCCGCGCGCCACGAGGCGGTCGAGGAGCGCCTCGAGCGAAGGCTTCACGCGAGCGCCCGGGCGGCCCGGCGGGCCATCGAGAAGGCTCGCTCGCGCATCGTCCGGGGCCGCTCGCAGGTCACCTCGAACACCCTGGAGGTCTGCGCCTGCTGCAGGAGATAGTCGTCGCTCGTCGCGAGCGCGTCCGCGAGCCCGAGCTCGACGGCGCGCGTCCCGTACCAGTGCTCGCCCGTCGCGACGGTCTCGACGTCGAGCGAGGGGCGCATCTCGTGGATGAAGCGCTTGAAGAGCATGTGGGTCTCGTCGACCTGCTCCTTCAGCTTCGCGCGCCCCTCCTCGTGGATCTCGCCGAGCAGGCTGACGGGGCGCTTGTGCTTGCCGGCCGTCACGTCCTCGTAGTCCACGCCGAACCGATCGAGGAGTCGGTGGAGGTTCGGCACGGGCGCGACCACGCCGATGGATCCGAGGATCGCGAACGGAGCGGCGAGCACGCGGGTGCCCACGCACGCCATCATGTATCCCCCGCTCGCGGCGACTTTGTCCACGCACACCGTGAGCGGGATCTTCGCGGTCCGGACGCGCGCGAGCTGCGACGCCGCGAGCCCGTATCCGTGGACCGCGCCTCCCGCGCTCTCGAGTCGAACGACGACCTCGTCCTGGGGCGAGGCGATGCCGAGCACCACGGTCACCTCCTCGCGCAGGCTGTCGGTCGCGGAGGCCATGACGTCCCCCTTGAAGTCGATGACGAACACCCGGCGGCTGAGCCCGATGCTGGGCGACGGGCCCTTCCGAAGCCGCTTCGCGGCCTCCTTCCGAGCCCTCGGATCGGGGAGGAGATGGGCGACGATCTCGTCGCGGTTGCGGCGCCAGCGCTCGCTGATCTCCTTGAGCCGCACGAACGGCTCCGCCCCGCGTCGCCGCTGCACGCGGCTGAACAGGAACCCGACGCAGGCCGCGAACGTGAGGAAGACGAGGAGGGCCTTGCCGCCGAACGCGAGCACCTCGAGGAGAGTGTCCATCCCAGCTCCCTAGAGCACCGAACGCGTTGAAACTCGAACGACCGTGCTCGAGTTCGAGGGAGAGGCGCACGCCCGAGGCGCGAGCACCGCAAGACGGCTCCCCGTCCGAAGAGCGGAGCCACGAGTCCGTGTGGATCTCTCCGAGGTCGGCTGCATGGGTCGGCGTTTCAACATGAACGGTGCTCTAGCAGCTTTGGGCGCGACGAAGGCGCCCGTTTCTGCCGCGAGGGCAGCTCGGGATCGCGCGGAAACGAACCCCGAGAGGTGCGCCCTCGTCGGGCGCGCGGCCCGCCCGTTTCTGTTCGCTCCGGCCTCGAAAGGCGCTAAGGATGCAGTGCATGCCATCGTTCGACATCGTCTCGAAGGTGCCGTGGAACGAGGTCGAGAATGCGCTCAACCAGGCGGACAAGGAGATCCTGACGAGGTTCGACTTCAAAGGCGCCGCCGCCGAGATCGAGCGCGCGAAGGAGGTCATCACGCTCCGAGCCGTGAGCGACGATCGCGTCAAGGCGATGCTGGACGTCGTCAAGGAGAAGCTCGTGAAGCGCAAGGTCAGCCTGAAGCACCTCGAGGTCGGCAAGATGGAGCCGACCGGCAAGGGCGGCTCCAAGATGACGCTCACGATCAAGGAGGGGATCGATAGCGACCACGCGCGCACGATCGTGAAGTGGATCAAGGACGAGAAGCTCAAGGTGCAGGCGAGCATCGTCGAGCAGCAGGTCCGCGTGACCGGTAAGAAGAAGGACGACCTCCAGACCGCCATCGCGGCGATCCGCGGCAAGGAGTTCGATCTCGAGCTCCAATACGTGAACTTCCGGGACTAATCTCCATGTCCACGAAGACCCCAACAGCAACCGCCCCACGGAACCGAACGAGCCTGCGAGCGAGGAAGAATCGTGGCGCTCACGGGAACGGAGCGACCTCCCAAGGAACAAGGGGAGGTGTCGGAGGGGGCGGAGCCCCGACTGACCCGAGGAGGAGCGAACGAAGCTTGCGAGCGAGGCCGAATCGTGGAGCCCCCGGGAACGAAGCGACCTCCCAAGGAACAAGGGGAGGTGTCGGAGGGGGCGGAGCCCCCTCTGACCGCGGGAGGAGCGAACGGAGCGCCAGCGGAGTGAGCGGCCCGGAGGGCGGAGCCCTCCGGAACCGAGCGAGCCTGCGAGCGAGGCCAATAGAAGGAGGCCTCCGGAACCGAGCGAGGCCCAATCGTGGAGGCCAGGGGAATGGAGCGACCTCCCAAGGAACAAGGGGAGGTGTCGGAGGGGCGGAGCCCCCTCTGACCGCGGGAGGAGCGAACGGAGCGCCAGCGGAGTGAGCGGCCGGAGGGCGGAGCCCTCCGGAACCGAGCGAGCCTGCGAGCGAGGCCCAATCGTAGAGGCCAGGGAATGGAGCGACCTCCCAAGGAACAAGGGGAGGTGTCGGAGGGGGCGCAGCCCCCTCTGACCCCGGGAGGAGCGAACGAAGCGCCAGCGAAGTGAGCGGCCCGGAGGGCGGAGCCCTCCGGAACCGAGCGAGCCTGCGAGCGAGGAGAAAAAATTGAGACGGGTGTTCGGCACCGACGGCGTGCGAGGCAAGGCGAACGTCCATCCGATGACGCCGGAGTTCGCGCTGCGCCTCGGCCGCGCGATCGCGTTCGTCGCGGGGCGCGGGAAGAACCACGCCGTACGTGTCCTGATCGGCAAGGACACGCGCCTCTCGGGGTACATGCTGGAGACGGCGCTCGCCTCGGGCATCTGCGCGATGGGCGGACACGTGATGCTCACCGGTCCCATCCCGACGCCCGCGGTCGCGCAGCTCACGCCGAGCATGCGGGCGGACGCGGGCGTCGTGATCAGCGCGAGCCACAACCCGTTCGAGGACAACGGCATCAAGCTCTTCGGGCCGGATGGCTTCAAGCTCCCGGACGAGGAGGAGGTCGAGATCGAGGGCCTCATCGACGGACCCGATCTCGACAAGGCGGCCGTCACGGGCGAGGACATCGGCGACGCGATCCGCGTGGAGGACGCGCGCGGTCGATACATCGTGTTCTGCAAGACGACGTTCCCGAACCGCATGACGCTGGACGGGATGCGCGTCGTCGTGGACGCGGGCCACGGCGCCGCGTACCGCGTCGCCCCGGCGGTCTTCCACGAGCTCGGCGCGGACGTGCACGCGATCGGCGTGAAGCCGAACGGCGTGAACATCAACGAGAAGAGCGGCGCGCTCCACCCCGATCAGATGGCGAAGGACGTCGTGACGACGGGCGCCGTGATGGGCATCGCCCTCGACGGCGACGCGGACCGCGTCATCATCGCGGACGAGAAGGGCAACATCGTCGACGGGGACGCCATCATGGCGATGTGCGCGACCCGGCTCCTCCGTCAGGGGCGGCTGCCCCACCGGACGCTCGTGACGACCGTGATGAGCAACCTCGGCCTCGAGCGAGCGATGAAGGCCGCGGGCGGTGAGCTCGTGCGCACCGCGGTCGGGGATCGGTACGTCGTCGAGGCGATGCGCAAGGGGGGCTTCTCGTTCGGCGGAGAACAGTCGGGCCACCTCATCTTCCTCGACCACGCGACGACCGGGGACGGCATCGTCGCGGCGCTCCAAGTGGCGGCGCTCGTGATCGAGGAGGGCAAGCCCCTCTCCGAGCTCGCCGCGCGGTCGATGACGCGCATGCCTCAGGTCCTGGAGAACGCGACGTTCGGGAGCCGCAAGCCCGTCGAGTCGATGGAGAAGACGAGCCTGGCGATCCGCGACGCCGAGGCGCAGCTCGGCGATCGAGGCCGGGTCCTCGTGCGCTGGAGCGGCACCGAGGCGAAGCTCAGGGTGATGGTCGAGGGAGAGGACGAGGCGCTGATCCGCCGCATCACGAGCTCGATCCTGGAGGCCGCGCGAGACGACATGAAGGAGTCTCCCGCGCGAACGTCCGCGGGCTGAGCCGGTGGCGCCGAAGATCCGCGTCAGCCCGTTGGGGCGCTCGAGCGTCGACCTCTGCTACTGGCGCAGCGAGGGCGTGCTCCGCGTCACCGCGATCGCGAAGGCGACGTTCGCGTTCATCGATCAAGGGGTCGCGCAGCGCATCCCACCGTCCCCCGTGTTCGGGCGCGATCGCCACGTCGACGACAACCCGCGCCGCAGCACGATCGAGGATTTCCAAGTCGCGCCGCACATCCCGTGCGCGGGGGTGACGCTCGTCGGCTCGGCGCACCCGTTCGAGGCCTCGACGAGCATGTCCGTGCGCCTCGGCGTGTACCGCGGCGATGACGTCCTCATCGAGAAGACGCTGCACGTGTTCGGTGAGCGCACGCCCGAGAACCCGCACCAATCGGGCATCCTCGGGCGGACTCCGCTCGTCTACGAGCGAGCCGCGGCGGGGCCGCTGAACCTCGCGGGCAGCGCGCTCTTCAGCGTCGCCCACGCGAGCGATCCCTCCCTTCCCGGGTGCTTCGCGCCGCTCCCGCTCGCGTGGCGCGCGCGCATCTTCGGCCGGCGCGCGCTCGACCCGGCGACGATGAAGGCGTCGCCGATGGAGATCCCGCCCGGGTTCGACTTCATGTTCTTCTCGTCCGCCCCCGCCGATCAGCGCGTCGCGGCGCTCCACGGGGACGAGTGGATCATCCTGGACGGCTTGTCGCCGCGCGGCCCTCGGACGCAGACGCAGCTCCCTTCGGCCCGGGGGATCGCGCGGTTCGAGGTCGAGGGCCCGCGCGGTCGCGACACGGTCCCGTGCGACCTCGTGCTCGACACGATCGGGATCGACTCGGACCGCGGGATGCTCTCGCTCGTGTTCCGGGGCCACATCGCGATCGACGAGCAGGTCACGCGCGTCATGGTGTACGCGGGCGTCGAGACGTTGGACGAGCGCCTCGATGGGATCCCGGCGTCGCCCTCGGGCGTCGGGGCCTCGGCGTCGCCCTCGGGCGTCGCCGCGTCGGCGTCGCGCTCGGGGCCCCCGGCGCGCGCGCGCTCGCCCGAGCCGATCGACCTCTCCGCGCAGTTCGACGAGGAGCCGGAGCGGGGCGAGACCGTCGTCGCGAAGCTCGGCGACCTGAGCGGCCCGGCGCTCCCGTTCGTGCCTCGGCAGACCGCGGACGCGCTGCCCTCGGTGGTCCCGTCCACGGAGCCCGAGCTCACGCCGATGCGAAGGCGGGACCGGCGGCCCGCGCCCGTCGCGGCGACGCCGTGGGACAAGCCGAGGAATCCGCCGCCGCGCCCGCCTCAGGCCGGCCGTCCGAGCCCGTACGCGGACGAGACCGTGGGGATCGCGCGCACCCCGAGCATCGGGGAGACGGGGCTGCCGTTCGTTCCGTCCTCTGCGTTGCACTCGACGCTGCCGTCGGTGGGGCAGACGAAGCACCGCACCTCCGCGCCTCCCCCGCCGCCGAACGCAGCAAGAGCCGCCCCGATCGTCGAGGAGATCGAGCTCGTCGAGGAGTCGGTGGACGAGCCGCGCACCGCCGTTGCGGCGTTCGTTCGCGGGCTCGATCAGACGATGACGTCCGCGGACGTCACCGCGATCGATCTCGATCCGGAGCTGCTCCGCGCGCGCGCCGCCGAGGCGGCGCGAGAGGTGAAGCCTCCGGAGGAGGAGCCCTCGTACGCCGCGGCGCCGGAGGTCGTCGCGGCGCCACAGCCCGTCGAGCACGCCGAAGGTGCTCCGCCCTGGGGCGGTTCCTCCGCGCCGACCCCCACCCTGCGCGACCGCATCGAAGCCGCCGCCCGGAGCGGCGAGAGCCTCGTCGATTTCCCGCTCCAATCGGCGGATCTCACCGCGATCGATCTCGCCGGTCGCGACCTCGCGGGCCTGGATTTCTCGGGTGCGAACCTCTCCCATGCGCGCCTCGGTGGGGCGAAGCTCGACCGGGCGAACCTCGAGCGCGCGAACCTCGAGGGCGCAGATCTCTCCCACGCGTCCCTCCAGGGGACCGTGCTCCGTGGTGCGTCGGGTCCGCGCGCGAACCTCGAGGGCGCGCGGCTCGACGAGGCGGATCTCCGCATGTCGAAGTTCGGGGGAGCGCGATTTTCGGGCGCGTCGCTCGCTTCGGTCCAGGCGTCCCGCGCGGATCTCACGGGGGTCGACCTCAGCCGGTCGAACCTCTCGTCAGCGAACTTCCGCACCGCGCGCCTCGCCGAGTCGAAGCTCGTGGAGGCGACGGTCGATCGCGCGGATTTCCGCGACGCGCTCCTCACGCGCGCCGATCTGACGGGTGTCGACCGCTCGACGGCGCGATTTCAGGGCGCGAACATGGATGGCGTCGTCGGCTGAAGCGCGTGTCACACGGGCGGGCGTCGGATCTCCAACCCCGTGTACACTCGCGGCGGTTCATTGGGCGGGTGGTTTCGAAAGAGGCGAGGAAAGTAGAAATGCGCGATTGGATGCGATTCGGTCGGGTCGGTTTGTGTGTGCTCGGGATCGGGCTGATGGGGGCGGGCTGCGGCTCGAAGGACGCGGGGACCCCGTCCGCAAGCGCCGCGACCACGAGCGCACCGAGCAACAAGACGACCGAGAAGCCCGCCGAGAGCGCGAAGCCGACCGCGAAGAAGGAGGAGAAGGTCGACATCGACGGCATCCTCAAGCGGAGCGACACGGGCCCGAAGTCGGGCGCGCTCAAGGTCGACCTCTCGAAGATCGACGACAAGGACGCGCCCACGCTCGGCGGTGGCCAGGACACGAAGGAGACGCCCCCCGAGGAGAAGACCCCCGAGCCTCCGCCTGGGAAGGAGCTCGAATGGCTGAAGTCGGGTCCCGTCGAGATCCCGAACCCGGGCTGGACCAAGCAAGCGCTGGACGACGGTGGGGTGCTGAGCTCCCCCGACAACAAGGTCCACTTCCTCTTCACCGAGTTCAGCGACGACGCGGACGGGCAAGCGAAGCTCGAGGCGCTCAAGAAGGCCCTGCCGCTCGACAACCTCGAGTGGTCGCAGCCCCAAATCGTCAAGCTCGGCCCGGACGCGCTGCCTTCCGCGATCGGCGGCGGTACGGGCGTGGACAAGGGCGGAAAGAAGATCGAGCTCGTCTACGCGATGATCGAGACCGGCACCGAAGGGCACAATCTGCTCGTCCTCGGCGGCGCGGAGGAGGGGATCGCGAAAGAGGTCGAGGACGACGCCCAGCAGATCATCCTCAACATCCGGAAGGCCCACTAGCCCTTCGAGAGCGAACGCGCCGACAGCTCGATCTCGTTGGCGCGTTCTCTCCCTCCCGCGATCGCGGTGACGCGGCCGAACTCAGGGGACGCGGCCGAACTCAGGGGACGCGGCTTAACTCAGGGGACGCGGCCGAACTCAGGGAAATAGCCGCGTCTCGCTCCACGCGTCGCCCGCGCGGGTGAACACGCGGCGCTCGTGGAGGCGATCGGCGCGACCCTTCCAGAGCTCGATCCGCTCGGGGACCACGCGGTAGCCTCCCCAGTGCGGCGGGCGCGGCACCTCGTCTGGGAAGCGCGCGTCGACCTCCGCGAGGCGCTCCTCGAGCGCGGCTCGGTTCGGCAGCTCCTCGCTCTGGAGGCTCGCCCAGGCGCCGAGCTGGGACCCGCGCGGACGCGTCGCGAAGTAGGCGTCGCTCTCGGCGTCGCTCAGGCGCTCCACGCTCCCCTCGATCCGGACTTGCTCCTCTCCGGCGGGCCAATGGAAGCAGAGGGCCGCGACGCGCTGACCGTCGAGCTCGCGCCCCTTCCTGCTCGAGCGGTTCGTGTGGAACACGAAGCCGCGCGCGTCGAACGACTTGAGCAGGACCACGCGCGCGCTCGGACGCCCGCTCGCGTCGACCGTCGCGAGGGTCATTGCGTTCGCCTCGTGCGGTTCGCGCGCCGACGCGCGGTCGAACGCCTCGCGAAAGAGCTCGATGGGGTCGCTCACGCCTTCGATCCTGCGGAGGGGGGGCTCGTGGATGGGTCGAGCGTCTTCAGCAGCGACACGAAGAGGGACTTCATCTCGAGCCGCGAGACGATCACGTCCACCATGCCGTGGTCGACGAGGAACTCGCTCCGCTGGAACCCTCGTGGGAGCTGCTGTCGGAGCGTGTTCTCGATGACGCGCGGCCCAGCGAACCCGATGAGCGCCTGCGGCTCGGCGATGTTCACGTCCCCGAGGAAGGCGAAGCTCGCCGCGACGCCGCCCGTCGTCGGGTGGAGAAGGACGGACAAAAACGGCTTCTTCACCGCCCGGAAGCGCTCGAGCGCGCCCACGGATTTGGCCATCTGCATCAGCGAGAGGATGCCCTCCTGCATGCGCGCGCCCCCCGACGCCTGCAGCAGGACGACCGGGAGGCGCTCCTTCGTCGCGCGCTCGAAGAGCCGGGTGACCTTCTCGCCGGCGACGGAGCCCATGCTGCCGCCCATGAACGAGAACACGAACGAGCCGAACGCGATCGGAATGCCGGACATCTTGGCGCGCCCGATCTCGACGCTCT
Organism: Polyangiaceae bacterium; assembly: GCA_046351395.1. Taxonomy (GTDB): domain Bacteria; phylum Myxococcota_A; class Polyangia; order Polyangiales; family Polyangiaceae; genus CAYYKK01. Next base: position 97,538 of record JAXLYP010000022.1, on the reverse strand, counting down.
CCTTCGTGCCCGCGCGCTTCTGCGCCGCGACGACGCGCTCCTTGTAGGACTTGCCGTCGCTGAACGAGAGCGGATCGGTCGGCTCGAGGCCCGCGTCCCAAGCGTCGAGCTCTCCGCCGTCGAGGAGGAGCTTCACCCAGCCCTCGAACCTCAGCGCGTGGTGGTGGCCGCACGTCGGGCACACCTCGAAGGACGCGGCGAACTCGGTCGTGAGCATCGTCGCGCCGCACCCGTCGCACTTCTTGAACACCCCCTGGCCGATGGAGCGCTTCTCGCTCGCGTCGGTCGTGGGCGAGGTCTTCTCGGGCCAGCTCATGCGACGGCCGCCTCTTTCGCCGTCATCTCCTTGAGCTCTGGAGAGACGAGCAGCGTGGGCTCGGTCTTCGCCTGGATGTCACGCGCGCTCACGCCCGGCGCGACCTCGAGCAGCACCAGCCCCTCGGGCCGCACGTCGATGACCGCGAGGTCCGTGATGATCCGGTGGACGACGCCGCGGCCCGTGAGCGGCAGCGCGCACTGCTTCAGGATCTTCGGCGCGCCGTTCTTCGCGGCGTGGTCCATGATGACGACCACGCGCTTCGCGCGCGCCACGAGATCCATCGCGCCACCCATCCCCTTCACCATCTTCCCGGGGATCATCCAGTTCGCGAGGTCCCCTTTCTCGCTCACCTCCATCGCCCCGAGGATCGCGAGGTCGATGTGGCCGCCGCGGATCTGCGCGAAGCTCTCGGCGCTCGAGAACACCGCCGAGCCCTGCATCATCGTCACGGTCTCCTTGCCCGCGTTGATGAGATCCGCGTCCTCCTTGCCGGCGACGGGGTACGGGCCGATGCCGAGCAGCCCGTTCTCGCTCTGCAGCACGACCTCCACCCCCGCGGGGATGTAGTTCGCCACGAGCGTCGGCATGCCGATGCCGAGGTTCACGTAGTAGCCGTCTCGCAGCTCGAGGGCGGCGCGGCCGGCGATCTGTTCACGCGTGAGTGCCATGTCGTCCTCCCTCAGCCTTTCTGGACCGTCCGCCGCTCGATGCGTTTCTCGTAGCTCGCGCCCTGGAAGATGCGCTGCACGAAGATCCCCGGCGTGTGGATGTGATCGGGATCCAGTGAGCCCACGGGCACGATCTCCTCGACCTCCGCGATCGTGATCTTCCCGGCCATCGCCATCATGGGGTTGAAGTTCATGGCCGTGTGTCGGTAGACGAGGTTCCCGTACCGGTCGCCCTTCCAGGCCTTCACGATCGCGAAGTCTCCGGTGATCGCGCGCTCGAGCACGTAGTCGCGACCGTCGAACGAACGCACCTCCTTCTTCTCGGAGGCGGTCTTCACCGACCCGTCGCTGTTGTAACAGACCGGCATCCCGCCGTCGGAGACGGCCGTGTGCACGCCCGTCGGCGTGTAGAACGCGGGGATCCCGGCGCCACCGGCGCGGATGCGCTCCGCGAGCGTGCCCTGGGGCGTGAGCTCCACCTCGAGCTCCCCCGACAGGTACTGCCGCTCGAACTCTTTGTTCTCGCCGACGTAGCTCGAGATCATCCGCTTGATCTGCTTCTTGCCGAGGAGGATCCCGAGACCGAAGTCGTCCACGCCGCAGTTGTTCGAGACGAACGTGAGCCGCTTCGGCGAGCCGCCCTTGTCGAACAGGTCGGCGAGCGCGCGGATCGCGTTCTCGGGGATGCCGCAGAGGCCGAAGCCTCCCGCGAGGATCGTCGCCCCGTCCTGGATGTCGCGACACGCCGTGAGCGCGTCGGGCTGCACCTTGTCCATGGCGGTGCGATTACCGCAACCCGCGGACCGCGGAAAGCGGCACCGCACGGCGCGCTGCATCAGATCGGCGTTCCGCCATCAGTTGCAGCTCAACCGGCACTTCGACTCTGCCGAGACGCACTTGCTCGTGCAACTCGCATACTTGTCGTACTGCGAGGCGTCGCTCGGCTCGGCGCCGCACGCCGACATGCACGACGTCCGCACGGACTTGCACCTCGAGACGCACCCCCCGCCTGGGGCCGGGGCTGGGCGGGGCCCGGGATCGGCAGGCTCCGGCCGCGGTCGCGGCCGGCGCGGCTCTTCGTCGGGATCGATCGGATCGGGATCGGTGCGAGGGGACCTCGGCGTGGGCGCGATGTCGTCGATCGCGTCGCTGTCTCCGGGAGGAGTCTTGCGATCGCAGAGGATCATCGCGAGACCGAGCACCTCGCGCGACGCATTCGCCTCGTACGGGACGGAGCAGCGGGACGCGACCGCCACCACGTGGTCCTCGAGCAACCCCGCGGCGAGGAGCGCCGGGCCGACGCGCACGGACCCAGCCGCCGACGGTGACGCGGAGGAAGATCCGGACGCGGCGGACCGCGAGGGATCACGCGACCAGAGGAACCCGGCACCGAACGCGACGATCGCGATCGCGAGCACGACGCCGCCGATGACGAGGACGATCTTCGGGTCGAGCCCCGCGCGCCGCGGCTCGGGCTCGGTCCCGGGGAACGGCAAAAACGGGCCGGGCTTCGGCGGTGGAGGCGGCGCGGGCTCGGGCAGGGGTGCGGCAGCCACGGTCGGCGAGGGCGGGCTCGCGGCCGCCCGGATCGCGTCCGGGGTCGCGACCGCGGTGGACTCGGGATCGCGCGCCGGCCCGCGGCTCGAGGGCGGTCCCCATTCGGCGGCGTTGGCCTCCTCGATCGCGGGCCACTCGATGAGCGGTTGCGCGATTCGGAGACGCCGGACGCACTCGGCGAGGCCGAAGCGCTTCTCGCCTTCGCGGAGGAGCACGCGCGCCGCGTCCGACGTGCTCCGGCTCCACTCGTCCGAGGGGACGAGGCCCCACTCCGTGCCGAGCCGGACGATCTGCGCGGCGGAGAACGAGCCCTCGACCAGCGTTCGGAGCTCCGCTCGGTTCACGCTCGGCTGCGCCATGCGGGGAGCTTAGTCCTTCCCCTTCCAACAGGCGACTTGCCGCCAACGTGGAGGGTGGGCAATGTGCGACCGGAAAGCCCCATGACGAAGGACAACGTGCCGTTTGGCCTCGTGAGCGTCGCGCGCGCGCCGCTCGTGGGGCGCGACGCCGAGATGGCGATCCTCGACGAGGCGCTCGCGTTCGTCGAGAAGGAGCGCAAGCCCCGGATCGTGACGCTCATCGGTCCCCAAGGCATCGGCAAGAGCCGGCTCATCCAGGACTTCGTGATCCGCCACCGCGCGGGCAGCGCGCTCCTGCCGCGCGTGTACCGCGGCAGCGCGCGCGACACCGACGCTGCGTTCGGGCTCTTCGCGCGCCTCCTGAAGATGCGGTTCGGCCTGGTGGACGGGATGGATCGCGAGGCCGCGAAGACGGCCGTGCGCGCCCAGGTCTCGAAGGTCCTCGACGACCGGAAGGTCGGGGACGTTTGCTACTTCCTCGGCCAGTTCCTCGACATCCCGTTCGAGGAGAGCCCCCTCACGCGCGCCATGAACGACGAGCCGAACGAAGGCCGGCTCATGCGGCGCGCGGTGTTCAAGGCGTTCATCGAGGCGGACGCCAAGAACAGCCCGATGTGCCTCGTCTTCGACGACCTCCACTGGGCCCACGACGACTCGCTCACGCTCCTGCGCTACCTGCTCGAGTACCTCGACGCCCCGCTCCTGATCGTGTGCGCGGCGCGGCCCGAGCTCCTCGTCCAGGCGGAGGCGTTCTCGCGCGCTGGAGAGTCGCGGCACACCGTGATCGAGATCGAGCCGCTCGGGGACGCGGACGCGACGAGCGTGATGGAAGCCCTCCTCACCCCCGCCGCGGTCGACGGCCGCGCGCCCGCCGAGCTCGTGGACCTCGCGACCGGCTTCGCGGCGGGCAACCCGCTCATGCTCGAGCAGATGGTGCGCATCTACCACGACACCGGCGTCCTCGAGGAGGAGACGGTCCTCTCGGGAGAGCCGCGATGGATCGTGCACCTCGACAAGGTCGCGACCGCGCGCCTCCCTCTGACGATCGAGGACGCCGTGTCTGCGCGCATCGGCGCGCTCGAGCCGGACGAACGCCGCCTGCTCGAGCTCGGCGCCGCGATGGGCAGCGTGTTTTGGAGCGCCGGCTTCTTGCCGCTCGGTCGCATGGGGAAGGACGCCCCGGACGTCTGGCGCATCGCGAACGCGACCACGACCGACCACGGGGACGACGAGACGGCGAAGATCCGCGCGACGCTCGCCGAGCTCGTCGAGCGCGACTACATCCTGAAGCTCCCCGACTCGACGTTCCCGAGCTCCGACGAGTACATCTTCAAGCACAACAAGGAGCGCGAGGCGATCAGCAAGCGGACGAGCCCCGCCCTGCTCAAGCGCTACCACGCCGTGCTCGCCGACTGGATGGAGCACCAGGAGACGATCCGCGCGAACGAGGAGTACATCGCGATGCTCGCCGACCACCGCGAGAGAGCGGGCGAGCCCGTGCGAGCGGGGCTCGACTACGTCGAGGCCGGGAACGCCGCGCGCCGGCGGTACGCGAGTTCGAAGGCGTGCGAGTACTACGCGAAGGGGCTCGAGCTCCTCGGGGAGTCGCACGCGGGCAAGCGCATCGACGCGCTCCACGACTACGGCGACGTGCTCCTCCTCGCTGGTCGGATCGACGACGCGCTCGCGACGTTCCGCGAGATGCTCACCCTCGCGTTCCGTCTGAACCTCCTCCACAAGGGAGGTGCAGCGCACAACCGAATCGGTCGGCTCTACCGGGACACGGGCGCGCTCGACGAGGCGCAGAAGCACCTCGAAGCGGCGATGGTGTTGTTCCGCTCCGCGGGAGACGAGCGCGGCGTCGCCTCGACGACCGACGACATCGGCAAGCTCATGTGGCTCAAGGGTGAGTACACGACGGCGCTCACGCACCTTCGAGACGGCCTCGCCCGGCGGCGCCGCCTCGGTGATCGTCGGAGCATCGCGCTCAGCTTCAACAACCTGGGGATCGTGCTGCAGGAGACGGGGCAGTTCCGCCAGGCGCTCGAGGCGTTCGAGCAGGCGCTCTCGATCCGCCGCGAGATCGGCGATCTCGTCGGTGTCGTCGCGACGCTCAACAACCTCGGCGTGATCGCGCAGGACAGCAGGGACTTCGAAACCGCGCTCAAGCTCTTCAACGACGCGTTCGAGGTCGCGAAGCAGATCGGCGATCGGAACCGGATCGCGCTCGTCCTCGCGAACGTGGGCGAGGCGCAGTACCGGAGCGGCCACCCCGCGAAGGCGATCGAGACGCTCCACCAGGCGGAGGAGCACTTCGACGAGCTCGGTGATCGGCTCGGGCTCGCGGAGGTGCTGCGCGCGCTCGGCAAGGCGTACTTGCTCCAGGGCGATCTCACGAAGGCTCGGGACGCGATCGGTCGAGCCGTGGACCTCTTCGCGCTCGTGCGCTCGAAGGCGCACCTCGGGATCGCGCTGCGGACGCTGGGCGAGATCACGGCCGCCGGCGGCTGGGGGCCGACGCACACGAAGAGCGCGCGCGAATACTTCGCCCGCAGCGCGACGATCTTCGAACAGACCGGGAACGAGATCGAGCTCGCGCGCACGTTCACCGCGTTCGCGAACTTCCTCCGCGCTCAACCCGAGCTCGCCGCGGACGCGGCAGCGATCGCCGAGGCCGCGCGGATGACCTCCGCGGCGGACGCGATCTTCGCGCGCCTCCGAACGAGCACCGAAGCGATTCCGCCGAACCTGCTCTCGGGTCGCGCCAGCATCCCGGACGTGTGAGCCCGCGCGCGGTGCGCGGTCGGAGAGCTCGACCCGCGCCGCTCGACCCATCGATCGATTCGGCCGATGCGCCCGTCCGACCCTGGAGCCGCGCAAGGTCCCGCGGAATCCTCGGGCGCGCATCGTATCAGACGAGACCGCGCTTGGGGTCGGGCTCGCCCGCCGAGCTGAAAAACTCGATGTTGTCGTGTTCGCGTCGGGAATGAAGAGCTTGCGATCCGTCTTCTCTTGTTAGGATCAAGAAGAGTGGTGCGAACACCTTCTCCGTCGGAGCACGTCGACCCCGGAGCCGCCAGGCGCGGTTCCAGGAAGGGGCCGAGCCCGAGAGAGACGAGCACCGAGCAGGCGCACGAGGCAGTGCTCCTGCGACGTTGTGATCCGTAAGCAGGAAGGAAGCGATCCATGAACATCACGATCACGTTCCGGCACATGGAAGGCGCGGAGTCGGTGAAGAACTACGCTTACGAGAAAATCTCCAAGTTGCAAAAGTATCTTCGTCAAACGATGACCGCCCAAGTGACCCTCTCGCAGGAGGGCCTCGACCACGTCGCGGATGTGAGGATCCAATCCGGCAGCCACAACTTCCACGCCAACGAGCGCAAGCCCGAGGCGCTCGCGTCGATCGATCTCGTCCTCGACAAGCTCGAGCGTCAAATCCACTCGTCGAAGGGGGCGAGCGTCGCGAAGAAGCATGGCGGCATGAGCGCGGGAGAGTTCGCGGTCATCGCCGAGCGTGAGTCCCAGCGGGGAGCTGCGGGCGGAGGGGGTCGGGGCTGAGCTCTTCCGCCCGAGAACATCCGGGCGGTCGAAACAGTCCCTTCGTCGAAGAGAGCCGCGGCTTCGCGGCTCTCTCATTTTTTTGTGCGCCTACTCCGCGCAGAGCTCTGCCACGACGGCCGCGGTCTTCGGGGTCGCGCGCATGAAGAGGAGCGCGCTCCGCTCCCCGTACGCGACCGTCTGGTAGAAGGCTTCCCATGACTGGTGGGCGAAACCGCTGTCGAACATCTCCGGATCGGCCGCCTTCATGAAGACCGCGCCCTGCATGCTCTCGAGGTCGATGTAGACGCTGGTGAGGTCGCCCGTGCCCATCGCGGGGTTGGGCTTCGGGTCGAAGCCCTGGCGCTCGAGCGCGACCATCACCGCCCGGAGGTCCTTCGTGTCGAGCCCGGGGCACCGGATCCTCCGCGAGGTCGGCGCGGACCCCGATGGGTCCGCGGACGGAGGGGGCGAAGACGATCTCGACAGCGGAGGAGCCGCGGTGGTGCGGGGCTCGGTCGGCGGCACCGACGAGCTCGTGTCGGGGCGGGTCGGCTCGCGCGTTTCGCCCACGCTCCTGTGCCCCGGCCTCGAAGGGCTGCGGCCGAGCAGCATGGCGAACACCCCCTGTTCGTACAGGACGAACCCGACCGTCCCGAGCAGCGCGACGAAGCCGACGATCGCGACGATGAGGCCGAGGCGCGATCGAGATCGTCGGCGCGATCGGCGTGCCGCCCGCGCCTGAGCCGAATCGCGCACCGTCGGTGGTGGTGCATCGGCGGGCCGAGCGCTGGGTCGCAAGCTCGGCGCGCTCGGGCGTGCGCGGAGGTCCGGAGAATCGATCGGGAGGGCCGCTCGTTGTCCCTCCGCCGCGAGGGCGTTCTGCGGCGCCTCGCGGAAGGGGCGTGCCTCCGTCTTCGCGGAAGCGAGCGAGGGATCGGACAGCGCCGCGGCGCCGATCACGCGATGTGGCGCTCGGACGTTGCGCGAGGGGCGACCGTCCATGAGCATCGTGGGCTGGAACACGGACAGCGCGGCCCTCATCTCCGCCGCGCTCTGGAACCGCCGAGCTGGGTCGGCCTGCGTGGCGCGCGCGATGATGAACCCCATGCGCGAGTTCTCGAGCGTCGGGGGCAGCGGTACGGGTTTGCCGCCGATCCGATCGGTCACGACCTGGAGCGCGTTGGGGTCGCTCCCATAAGGCGAAACGCCGAGGACCATGTCCGCGAGGACGATCCCCAAGGAGAACAGATCCGAACGCGGTCCCACCGTCTGGCCGAGGATCTGCTCGGGTGCCATGTAGATCGGCGTTCCGATCGCGGAGCCCATCTGCGTCAGCCCCGCGAGCGTCCCCGGATTGACGGACTTCGCGATGCCGAAGTCGAGGATCTTCACGACTTCACCGCTCGGCCCCGCCGACAGGAAGAGGTTCGCGGGCTTCAAGTCGCGGTGGATGATGCCGAGGCGGTGCGCCTCCTCGAGCGCCGAGAGGGCGTCCGACATCAGCGCGGCGGCGCGCTCGTTCGCCATCGGGCCGTCGGTGGTCAACGCTTGTTCCACGGATCGACCGACGAGGAGCTCGAACGCGATGTAGAGCCAGCCGCGCGCGTCTTCCCCCGCGTCGAGCACGCGGACCGTGTTCATGTGCGTGAGGCGGCCCGCGAGCTCCGCTTCTCGGTGAAACCGGCCGAGCCCCCCGGATTGATCGAGCGACGCCCGCGACAGCACCTTCACGGCCGCCGCGGTGCCGCGCTCGAGATGCGAAGCCTGGAACACGGCACCGAACCCGCCCTTGCCGATGAGCCTCTCGAGCCGATACTTCCCGCCGAGGATCGTGCCGGGCGGGATCTCATCGGGCTCGGCGTGCACGTTCACTCCTCGGGGATCGCCCTCACAAGGGCGACGTGTCGGGGCCCCGAGCGCCGTAGGGGGACTGAAGCTGGGGGGTGGACGTCCCAAGGTCGTACGTCACCGTCGTCTCTCCCATGCACTTCGTGACGACCGTCTGGCCTCGGCCGACCCAGATCGGAAGCTTCGGCGAGCTCGGCAGCGCGAGCCGCAAGAACCGCTGGCCACACGCGGCGACGTTCGGCTGGTTCGCGACTCCGATGCCATGACCGTTCACGTAGACGAGGTACCCCTCCGGTCCCATCACGGTGAGCACGCCCTGGTCCGGCGTCAGCGACCTGGGATCCGGGCCCTTCGGGGTGTTCGCGCTCGAGGCGGACGGAGCGACCGTCGGCGCGGGGCTCGGCGTCGCGCTCGAGGCCTTCGTGTCCGGGGCGGAGCTCGGCGTGCTCGTCGGGGCGGGCGCCGCGCCCGACTTCGTCTCGCTCGTGGGGGCGCTCGCGTCTCCCGTGCGCGAGCTCTTTTGGAGCACGATCACGCCGACCGCGACGACGAGCGCGGCCGTGAGCACCGTGATCCAGAGCGACGCCGTGCGGCGCTCCTTCTTCGCCTCGCGCCCGCGAATCCGATACTCGGGCGCGGACCCCTTGTTGGATCGACCGTCGATGGAGAGGTCGATCTCGTCGGAGGTCAGGTCGTCGCGGCCCCGCGACGGGAGCGCCGCCGAGGTCGGGGTCGCCTCGTTCAGGACTTCGCCGCCGAAGAGCTTCGCGCGCCTCTCCTGACCCATCGGGTTCTCGCGGATGCGGGTCGGTGCGTTGCTGATGACGTCCTTGTCGGTGGCTCGCGAGACCGCCCCCGGCGGCGCCTCGGACGCCGCAGGGTCGCGCTTCAGCGCGTCCTCGATCGCCTGGCGCGAGCGCAGCGCACGGTCGAGCGGATCCCCGTCCGCGCGGACGGGCTCGCGAGGCGTGACGGCGGCCTCGCTCGCCGGGACGTCGAGGTGCGGCGCGCGCGTGCTGCTCGCCCCGCGCCGGTGCATGTCGGGGGGAATCACGCTGATGGGGCGCACGGTCAGCGCGGCGTGTTGCCGCTCGTCCGCCTCGGAACGGCCCGCCACCTGCCTGCCGCGCGCGACTTCTCGAAGCTGCGCGACGCTGTCGCGCGACGACTCGACGAGATCCTCTTCCTCGAGGATCTCCTCGTGCGCGAGCGCGGAGTCGAAGCGCGCCATCGGACCAGCGCTCTGCCGCGGCCCCGAGCTCGGGGGCGCGCGCGGCCCGCGGGAGGCGGGCGGAGGCGGCTCCACGGGCCGGAGCGTCTCGGTGAGGGGACGGACGGGGACGCGGAACCCCGCTGTGCTCTTCGTCGCAGGGACGGGCTTGCTCCCGCCCGCCTTCGTGTACGGCGCGGGTTCGCGGTCGCGCGGCAGCGGCGGAGGCGGGGGGATCCGAACGCCGCTCGGCGCGTCGCTCGCACGGCGGCCATCGCGCGTCGACGCGGGCGCGCGGCTCGACGCGGGCGCGCGGCTCGACGCGGGCGCGCGGCTCGACGGGGGCGCAGGGAAAGACGATCCGACGAGCGCGGAGCGTCGGAGGCTCGCGCGCGCAGCCCCCACTTGCTGTCGGCGTCGCGTGCGCTGCTGCTTCGGGGGCCGCGGCGCCATCCGCGGCGCGTCGATCGCGTCGCGCGCCGTCTTCAGACCGAGCATGCGCTGCCTCAGCTCCTCGCGACCCTTCTCGGCGGTCCCCGATCGATCGAACTGCTTCGCGGCCCACTGCGCGATGTCGTTGCACGTGATGCGTCGGCGCTCCGGCGACGGCTCGAGCGCCGCGTCGATCGCCGCCGCGATCTCGCGCGGGATGTCCGGCCGCAGGGTCGCGATCGCGGGGAGCTGCTCGGCGCGCTTCGACGTCTGGGAGACGCGCGGCTCGGGCATCACGGCGCCCTCGAGCGAGGTGGGCTCCGTGTTCGCGTAGAGCGACCACATGAGCGCGCCGAGACCGTAGACGTCGCTCTTCGTGGTCGCGCGCTCACCGCGCGCCTGCTCGGGGGCCATGTACCCGGCGACGCCGGTCACGGTGCCTGCGACGGAGTCCGGCGTCTCGCCGATGATCTTCCCGAGCCCGAAGCCCGCGAGCTTGATCCTCCCGTCCCACGCGATGTAGACGTTCTCGGGCGACACGTTGCGGTGGATGACGGGCGAGGGCGCGCCGTTCTCGTCGAGCGAAGCGTGCGCGTGCGCGAGCGCCTGCGCGATCTCGACCGCGATGTGCAGCACGGCGACGTCGCCGAGCTTTTGTTTGCGGCGGGCGAGGTGGCTCGTGAGCTTCGCGAGGCTCGCGCCCTCCGCCTGCTCCAGCACGAGGACGAGCCGCCGCTCGTACTCGAAGAAGTCGAACATCCGCATCACGGCGGGGTGATTCAGGCGCGCGCAGATCGCCGCTTCGCGCGCGAGCTCTTCCGCGAGGCGCGCGTCGTCCTCGAGCGCGTACCTCACGATCTTCAGGGTGACGACTCGGCTGAACCCGAGCGGCCCATCCATCCGCGCCACGTAGACGTCTGCGAGACCGCTGCGTCCGACGTACTTGAGGACCGAGTAGGCGCCGATCTTCTCCGGTACGCGCTCGACGGGGAACATCTACCGAAAGGATAGAACGGACTAGGGAGAACACTCCACTTGGCAGCGTCTTTTAAGTGCGCGTCGCACTTTTTGTGCGCGCCTCGACCACTCGCCCCGACGTCGCCGTCCGAGCAGGCCGAGGGAGCACCAAACCGACCACGCCGGGGCGCGAGGCGATGGCATCGCGGCCGTTCTCCAAGTACAGATACACCATCGTCTGCGCGGCCCTGCCGCGGGAAGGGCGGGCGAGACAGCTCCGAAGCGAACCCTCATCGGCAACTCTGTCTCCCATGCAACTGCTCGATATCCTCGCTCCGCAACGCGTCGCTCTCTCCGGGCGTAACGGCAGCCGCGTGCGCAACAAGTCCGAGGCGATCCACCGCCTCGCGGAGCTCCTGTCCACGGGCGACACCAACGTCGACGCCGCGACGATCGAGGCGTGCCTGGTCAAGCGGGAAGAGCTCCAGTCGACGGGTGTCGGAGCCGGGGTCGCGATCCCGCACGCCAAGATCGAGTCGCTCGATCACATCATCGGCGCGGTGCTCCTCTGCCCGGATCCCATCGGCTTCGACGCGATCGACGGCGAGCCCGTGTCGATCATGTTCGCGGTCCTCGGCCCCGTCCGCTCCCCCGGAGAGCACATCAAGACGCTCGCTCGGGTCTCGCGCCTCCTTCGCGACGACGCGTTTCGGTCGACGCTCGTGGGTGCCGCCGACGGCGACGCCGCCTTCAACCTGATCGCCCAGGTCGAGAAGCGCGGGGGGACGTGATCCCCTGGTGCGAATGAGCGGGCGCGGAGGGGCGCCGAAGGGCCCACGGCCGGGCCCCGTTTCGCCCCTGGGGCCGTTCTCGCCTCCAGGGCCGGCGGGTCCGTTCTCGCCTCCAGGGCCCGGGGGCCCGTTCTCGCCTCCAGGTCCGGCGGGCCCGCCCATCTCTCCTGGACCGCGTGGATCGAGCGACATCACGCGGCCGCCCTCGAGCCCCCGCGGGGCCTCGGTCCCCGAGTGGCCGGACGACGACACGTTCGCGGGCGGCGCGCCGCGCGCGATCGGGATCTCGACGCCCTCCGTGTCCGCTGCGGCGCTCCTCGAGGAGCCCGCGCTCCTCGTGGGCCTCACGCTGATCGCGGGCGCGTCGGGCGCGCACCGGACGATCGATCACACGCGCATCCAGAAATCCGGGCTCGCGCTCGCGGGGCACTTCCACGGCATCGTCCCTTCGCGCATCCAGATCCTCGGGCAGACCGAGCAGAGCTACGTGAACGACCTCGACCCCGCGAACCGTCGCGCCGCGCTCGAGGGTTTCTTCGGGCTCGGCCTATCGTGCGTGATCCTCACGGGGAGCCTCGGTCCCTCGACCGCCGAGTTCATGGCTCACGCCGAGCACACCGGCACGCCGCTGCTCCACTCCGCGGAGCGCTCGAGCGTCACCATCACCGCGCTGCACGCGCTGCTCGACGAGCGCCTCGCGCCGCGGAAGCGGCTCCACGGCGTCCTCATCGACGTCTTCGGAGTGGGGCTGCTCATCGTGGGCTCGAGCGGCGTGGGCAAGAGCGAGTGCGCGCTCGACCTCGTGATGCGCGGGCATCGGCTCGTCGCGGACGACGTCGTGGAGTGCGATTACCGGCCGCCCGGGATGATCTTCGGCGCCCCCGCCGAGCGCCTCCGTCATCTGCTCGAGGTGCGGGGCCTCGGCATCCTGAACATCAAGGATCTGTTCGGGGTCACCGCGATCCGCGAGCGCAAGCGGATCGACGTCGTCGCGCGGCTCGCGGGCGAGGGCAAGCACGCGGGAACGAGCGGTGAGGTCGAGATCGATCGACTGCCGCTCGACGACCGGTTCCACGAGATCCTCGGCGTGTCGATCCCGGAGCTCCTCATCCCGGTGCGCCCCGGCCGGGACATGGCTTCCATCCTCGAGGTCGCGGCGCGCAACGAGCTCCTCAAGAACGCGGGGCACCACGCCACGCGAGAGCTGTTCGCGTCCATCGAGAGCGCGATCGGGAACACGGACGGCGACACGCCGAAGCCGGGCGTCGCCGCGCGGGTGTCGCGCGAGCCGCCGCCGAGCTCGGATCCCAGCTGGGTGCGCGCGCGCAGCGCGACGCAGCCGCGGCCCGTGCGCCCGCCGATGGTGAGCGAGCACGAGATCAACCGCGGGAACCTCTCCGCGTTCGTGAGTCGGAGCGACGAGTCGGCGATGCCACCCCCCGTGGGCGGCGGGCCTTGGGTCCCGCCGAGGAGGCGCTGAGGTGGCGACCGCGCCGTCGACCGTCGGCGAGCCGTGGACGCGCATCGTCGTCGTGACCGGGCTCTCGGGCGCGGGGAAGTCGACCGCGATGAGCGCGCTCGAGGATGGCGGCTTCTACTGCATCGAGAACCTCCCCGCGAGCGTCATCGAGGCGGCGATCGAGGCGTGCGAGTCGAGATCGATCCGCACCCTCGCGCTCACGTTCGGCGCCGGCATGGACACGGACGTCGACGAGGCCGCCGCGGTGCTGAACCGGATCGCCGCGAGCTCGGGCGCGTCCCCGAAGGTGCAGCGCTCCCTCCGCGTGTTCTTCCTCGACGCCTCGGACGAGGCGCTCCTCCGTCGGTTCAACGAGACGCGCCGGCCGCACCCCCTCCGGCGGTGGGAGACGGGCCGCGAGCAGGTCATCGACGGCATCCGGCTCGAGCGCGATCGGCTCGGACCGCTTCGCGCGCTCGCGACCGTGGTGATCGACACGAGCGGCATGCGCGTGCACGACCTCCGGCGGCGGATCTCGTCGATGATCCGCGCCGAAGGCGGCTCACCCGTGAGCATGCAGGTCCGCGTGCTCTCGTTCGGGTTCAAGCACGGCGTCCCGAGCGACGCGGATCTCGTCTTCGACGTTCGCTTCCTCGACAACCCCCACTTCGTCGACGAGCTGCGCCCGCTCACCGGCGTCGACGAGCGCGTCCGCGCGTACGTGCTGAAGGATCCCGCGGCCGCGCCCTTCCTCGAGAAGACGCGCGATCTCCTGACGTTCCTCCTGCCGCGCTACGCTGAGGAGGGGAAGAGCTACCTCACGATCGCGCTCGGATGTACGGGAGGCCAGCACCGATCGGTGACGACCGCCATCGTGCTCGGGGACGCGCTCGAGAAGCTCGGATATCCGCTCCGCGTGGTCCACCGGGACGCGCACGTCGCGCCGGTGACCGCGCCCCCAGAACCCACACCCAGCGGAGCCGCCCATGGCTGACGTCGAGGAGGCCGCGGGCTCGTTCGAGATCATCAACTTCCGCGGTCTTCACGCCCGCGCGGCGACGAAGCTCGTGCAAGCTGCGTCCCGCTTTCCCTGCGAGGTCACGATCTCGGGGCCCGACGCGGAGGAGGTGAACGCGAAGAGCGTCATGGGCGTGCTCCTCCTCTGCGGCGCCAAGGGCACGGTCGTGCACGTTCGCGCGGTGGGGCCGCGCGCGCGCGAGGCCGTTGACGAGATCGGCCGGCTCATCGACGATCGCTTCGGGGAGTCGGAATGACGGAGTCGCGCGATCGGCCTTCATCGATGCCGCCCTCCAAGAAGGCGACGGAGCCGATGCTCCTCTCGGGGCTCTCCGGGTCTCCGGGGATCGCCATCGGGCGCGTCGTCGTCATCGGGCCGCTCCGCCACGGGTATCCCCGGAGGTTCACCGCGGAGCCGGAGCTCGAGATCGCGCGGTTTCGCCGGGCGGTGCAGCGCGCGCAGCGCGATCTCCGGGACGTCGCGTCTCGAGCGCCCGCGAGCGCCGCGCACTCCGTCCTCGAGGCGTACGTGTTGATGGCCCAGGACCCCATGCTCGAGCAGGAGGTCCACGAGCACATCGAGAACGACAAGCGGTGCGCCGAGTGGGCCGTGGCGACGGCGATCGAGGACATCGCGGACAAGCTCTCCCGAGCGCGCGACGCGTACCTGCGCGAGCGCAAGAGCGACATCGAGTTCGTCGGCGAGCACATCCTGCGCGCGTTCGTCGAGTCCTCGGATCGGCAGAAGACCGTGCCCACGGGGCCCGTGATCTTCGTGGCCCGCGATCTCTCGCCCGCGGACACCGCCGCGCTGCTGCACGGCCCAGCGCTCGCCTTCGCGACCGAGAGCGGCACGCGCACGAGTCACACGTCGATCATGGCGCGCGCGTTGAAGGTCCCGGCGGTGGTCGGCGTCACCGACCTCTTGGGGCACGTGACGAACAACGATCTGGTGGTCATCGACGGCCTCCGCGGCACCGTGACGATCCAGCCCGGCGATCGCGAGATCGACGAGGCGGAGCGGCGGCTCGAGCGCTACCGGATGCTCACGACGGAGCTCCACAACGTCGCGCAGCGCGCGAACGGTCAGCCCGCGGTGTCGACGGACGGCGTCTCCCTGAAGCTCCGCGCGAACGTGGAGCTCCCCGAGGAGGCCGCGTACGCGTACGAAGAGGGCGCGGACGGCGTCGGCCTCTACCGGACGGAGTTCCTCTATATCGACAAGCCCGCCCTGCCGACCGAGGAGGAGCAGGTCGCGATCTTCAGCTCGGCGCTCACCGCGATGAAGGGCCGGCCGCTGACGCTCCGCACGTTCGACCTCGGGGGAGACAAGTTCACGTCCACGTTTCGACTCCCCCACGAGCTCAACCCCATGCTCGGGCTTCGCGCGGTGCGGCTCGCGCTCACGCGCCCCGAGGTGTTCCGCGAGCACCTCCGCGCGATGGTGCGCACCGCGGCCTCGGGGGACGTTCGGATCATGGTGCCGATGGTCGCCGGGCTCTCCGAGCTCCGCCGGGTTCGGGAGCTGCTCGAGCGCGCGATGGACGAGGTGCGCGCGCAAGGGCAGCCGTGCCCCGAGACGATCCCCCTCGGCGTGATGATCGAGGTGCCCTCCGCCGCCGTGCTCGCGGATCAGTTCGCGCGCGAGGCGGCGTTCATGAGCATCGGCACGAACGACCTCGTCCAGTACACGCTCGCGGTCGACCGCGCGAGCCGCCGCCTCGCGTACCTCGCGTCGCCGTTCGATCCGTCGATCGTCCGCCTGATCCACAACGTCATTCGCGCGGGCGACGAGCACGAGTGCCCGGTGAGCGTGTGCGGCGCGATGGCCGCGGATCCCCTGGCCGTCATCCTGCTGATGGGCCTCGGCATCCGTGAGCTCTCCATGGAGCCCGGGGCGATCGCCGAGATCCGGGAGGTGATCCGTCGCACGGGCTACGAGGAGGCGCGCGACGTCGCGATGTCCGCCCTCAACCTCTCGACGGCCGACGACGTCGAGCACGCGTTCGCCGAGGCGTTCGCGCCGCGCCTCTACGACATCCTCTCGGGCGAGGGCGCGGACGCCTGAGCCGCGGCTCCGCGGTGGTGCGCGCTCGGCGTCAGCTGCGGCAGACGCACTTGTCGCCGAAGAAGCTCCAGCCCGTCGCGCCGCTCGCGTGGCAGCAGTCGCGGCACTGGTAGGTCATCTTCGGCTGCTCTTTGCACGCCTCCGTCGCGACGGGGTTCTCTTTGCACGCGCCGAGCCCGAGCGCGGTAGCGAAGACCAGGGCGGCGGCCGCCACGAACCGGTTCATGTCGCGGAGCATGGTCGTGTTCGAGCTCGGGGAGAAGCGGAGAACGCGGCCTCGACCAGAGACGCCAGCGCGCCGCCGATCATCGCCCTCGGGCGCGCGGCGAGCCCCACGAGCGCGGGGCTCGAGAGGGAGCGCTCGAGCGCCGCCCGGCCCGCCGCTCGGACGCGCGCGCGCGCGCTCGCTGACAGACCTTCCATGAGCCACGCATGAACCTCGAACGACAGGCACGCGTGCTCGAGCTCGTCCTCCGCGACCTCGGCGAACACCGCGCGTAGGTCGATCGCGCGGGCGCGGGATCTCGCCCAAGCGAGAGTGAGGGCGCTGAGGGTCTCTCCGACGCAGCCCTCGACCGCGTTCTCCCGGGCGATCCCCTCGCGGGACGGCTCGCGCCGCGACGCCTCCCGGACGCGCGGCACGATCGCGCCCCGCCGACGGGCCGCGGCGCCCGCGACGCGGGCGTGCCTCGCTTCGTCCCGCCGGGCCCGCGCGACGGACCGCCGGAGCTCCGCGGGGGCGCCCACGCGCGCGAGGTCGCGGCCGAGGCGCGCGAACGCCCGCACGGAGGCGGCCTCGAGCCAGGCCATCCGCGCGAGCCCGCGGGCGATGCGATCGTCCGTGCGCGCCGCCTCCGCGGGGACGAGCCCCGCGAACCGCGCGGCCGGAGTTTCCGAAGCACTCGACGCAGTCGACGTCCACGGCGCCGCCCTCGCCGGGGAGCACCTTGCCCTGCGCGTCGCAGTGGGGCTCGGTCGCGTGGCAGCTGAAGTAGATCTCGTTACAGATGCGGTTGCAATCGGGTATCGAAAAGTAGCAGCCCGGGCCCGACACGGGCTTGATGTCCGGCGGCAGCCCGCACGGCAGGTGCACGTACGCGCCGCACGTGTCCGCGGGCACCGGGACGAACGGCGTCGGACGGCACGCCGACGGATCGACCGTCGGGACGGGGGCGACGCGCTCCTCCACGTCGCACGCGAGCAAGCCCCCTGCGACGAAGATGCCTGGGCTGACGGCGGCCGCAGCAGAGACGAGGTCGAACGCGCGGCGGATTCGGGCGCGCACGAGCGGGGCTCAGAACACCGCCGCCACGACGGCGATCGCCGCGTCGTCGCCGAAGTCGGGGGCGGGGAGGGCTGCGACCGCGAACGTGACCGTGCCGATCTCGACCCGCGACTTGTAGAGCCCAGACTTCGCCTTCGGGGCGAGGTCGAGCTTCGCGACCGCCTCCGCGTTCGCCTCGGGTGTCTCTTGCGCGCCGTAGGCCGTGCTGCCCTTGATGATGTACGTGTACATCACGGGGGCCTTCTCCTTGGTCTTGCCGACGCGGTCCTGGACCACGCGGTTCCCCTGGTTTTGCAGGTACGTCGCGTAGAACCGGAAGCTCCAGCCCGCGACGAACGCGCCGCGCGGCTTGCCCTCTTTGTCGAGCACGGGGACGGCGGCCGCCCACTCGAGCTCGGCGCCCTGCTTCACGCGCCGCATCTCCGCCATTTCCCCGAACGTCTCGGCGTACGCGCCCGCGCCCTCCACGGACTTCTTCAGCGCGGGGAACGCCGCGAACAGATCCTTCTCGGCGAGCTCGTCCGGGTCGTGCTCGCTCCGCACGGCGATCCCGCTCGTGTTCGTGAAGACGAAGAACGTGGCCGGGACACCGCGGATGGCGTCCGTGTGCTCGCGCGCGTTGCCGATCGCGTCGCGCGTCTGCTTGAGCTCGCTCGCCGCGTCCGTCGGCAGGAGCGTCGTGAGGAGCTTCGCGCCGTCCGCGAGGCCGGAGCGCACGTTCGCGAAGTCCTTCGGCACGGCGGGGGCGAGCGCGTTCACGACCTCGACGGCGTACCCCTCGGCCTTCTTCACGGAGTCGTCGCACCCCGTGAGCCCGAGCGCGCTCGCCGCGAGCGCGGAGCCGAGCGAGAGGACGGCGCGGCGGGGGAGGACGGTGGGAGGGGCAGCAGTCATCTTCAGGGCTCCGCGGCGATGAACACGATCTCGACGCGCGCGTTGCGCGCCTTGTCTTTTCCGTGGGGATCGACCACCGGAGACGCGTTCCCGGCGACGAGCTCCATCAGCCGCGCTTGGGGCACGCTCCCGAAGAACGTGGCGATCTCGTCGGCGCGTGCGCGCCACTTCGCCTCGTCCGTCTTGGGGACGGCGGCGTCGGTGTGGACGACGATCGCGAGCGCGAAGCGAGGGTGCTGCGCCGCGACGCGATCGAGCTCCGTGAAGCGCGCCCGCGCGTCCGCGCCCACGTGGTCGCCCTCGAACACCGCCCGGAGCGAGACGAGGACGCCGCGCTCGTCGCGCTCGGGCTTCAGGTCCCCGCCGACGCGGCTTGCGTACGCGGAGAGATCACCGAGCAACGCATCCGCGTCCGCGTTGCCCGAGTTCTTTCCGCTCGACGTGGACGCGGCGCCGTTCGCGCGCCTCACCTTCGTCAACACGTCGAGGCAGGCGCCGCGCGCCTCCGTCGCGAGGTCGAGAGGACCGGCGCCTTCCTTCGCGAGCTCACCTTCGAGCTTCGTGACCCCCGCGTCGGCCGCGCCGAGCTCGGCGTCGAACGAGGCGGGCCCGCTCTGGCCCTGCGGTGGCGTGGCCGCGAGGATCCGCGCGGCCGCGCACATGAATTTCGCCTGCATCAGGAACGACTGCGACGTCTGCCTGCGGGCCGCGAGCTGCTCCGGGGTCGGCGGGCCGGACGAACGCGCGATCGCTTCGTCCTTGAGCACGCGCAGATCGCGCTCGAGCGCGTCGAGCTCGACGCGCGCCCGGTCCACGTCGGCGGAGAGCGCGTCGAGCTCCTTCTGCGTCTTCTCGTTCTTCCCATCGGCTTCGGCGCTCCTCCGCTCGGCGCGCGCCAGGCGCGCGAGCGCCTCGGCGCCCTCGAACGCGGCGATCGCTTGCTCCGCGAGGATCTGCGCGTGCGCAGGCAGGCCGTGCTCGAGCGCGTCGTGCGCCTCGCTGAGGAGCTTCTGCGCTGCGGCGTAGGCTTGCGGCGCGCTCTCCTTCGCGTCCACCGCGGCTTTGCTCGTCGAGACGGCGTCCGCGTCCGCGACGATGCGGGGCGGGGGGATCTTCGCGCAGCCCGCGAGCGCGATCAGCGACAGGGTGAGCGCTGCGGCCCCCCTCATGGCTTCGCCGCCTTCGGAGGGTCCTTGGCGGGGGGCGCGGGGGTCGGAGGCGCCTGGGGTGGCTTCGCAGGCGGAGTCGCAGGGGTCTTCGGCGGAGTGGTCTTTGGCGGAGTGGTCTTCGGCGGAGTGGTCTTCGGCGGCGGCTTCTCCGCGTTGCGCGCCTTGTCGACCTCGGCGGTGACCTGCACCCGTCGCGCGTCCGTCTCCGCGAGGAGCGTGCGCAGCCGCTCGAGCTTCTCCTGGAGCGCGGCGGCCTGCTTCTCCGCGGCGTCGGCCTTCTTCTCTGCGGCCGCGGCGCGCGCGAGGGCATCCGCCCCTCTCGCGAGCTCGAGCGCGAGGCCGGAGAGGAGGCGCGCGCCCTCCTCGTCCCCCGAGAGCTTCGCGCCTTCGGCGCGCGCGATCGCCTTCCACGCGCGATCGACTTGATCCTTCGCGACCGCGAGGGAGTCCGCGCTCGCCTCGATCGCCTTGAGGAGCGCGACCGCGGCCTCACCGTCCTTCGTGACGGGCGCCGCGCGCGTCGGTAGCTGCGTTCCGCCGGAGTCGTCGTGGGCGCGCGCGTCGCGCGCGACGAGCGCCGCCGAGGCGAGCGCGACGCACGCGATCACGGCGGAGGTACGGTGGAGACGCACCGTTCTCCGGTAGCAAAGCGTCACTTCGGAAGAAAGTTCTGAATCGACCAGTCGATCGACTTGTCGGCCTTCTCGACGAGGTCCTTCTTCCCGCCCGCCTCGAGCAGGTACACGTAGCTGTCCGTGATGAAGACGGTGACGTAGTAGAGGTGCGCGCCGCCCTCCTCGTCGTGTCCGAAGCGGAGGGTCGTCCCCTTCGTGCCATCTCGAGCGGTGACCTCCTTCTTGTCGATGAGCGCGTAGCCCTGGCCGAGCCGCACGCGGTTCTCGAGCGCGCGGACGGCGAGCGCCATGTCCGCCTTCGGGTCGTTCTTGAACGAGCGCACCGAGAGCACGACGCCGTCCGCCGTGGCCGCGCGGTACTCGTGCGTCGTCGAGTTGTCGTACCGGTCCTCGAACTCGATGAAGCCGTCCGGCGTGGCCGCGGTGAACGGCCGACCGCACCCCACGAGGAGCGCGGCGCCGAGGGTGAGCAGAGTGAGCGTGGAGGCGATCGATCGAATCATGGTGGGTCGCTCAGAGCTGGAGGAGGCGCGGGAGGCCGAGGTTGTCGAGCCAGGGGAGCGGGAGGATGAACGGACCCTGCTGCACTTGCTGCGAGGCGTGCGGTGAGAACCGCACCGTGATCGTCGAGTACTGCGCGAGATCCGACAGCAGCTTGAGGCGACCCTTGATGCGCTCGATCTCGTCGGTCACGCGACCGAGCTCCTTCTCGATCTGGAGCGCTTCGTCCACCTTTTGGGCCTTCTCGAGGAGCTTCGCGAACCGCTCGCGCATCGCGAGCGCGTTCGCGAGCTGCACCTCGAGATCCCGAAACTCCGCGGTCACGTCCTCGCTCGTCACGTTCCGGTTGAGGACGTCCCCGAGCTTGCCGATGTCCGTCACCACGTTCTGGAACGTGCCGGCGGGCACGCGGATGGTGATCGACGTGTCGTCGCGACGTGCGAGGTACCCGCCCGACTTCTCCGCGAGCGCCTGCACCGCGTCGACGGACTTCTGCACCTCGTACACGGCGAGCGTGAAGTCCGCCTTGTAGATGAGGATCGGAGACTTCCGATCCTCGCCGACGTTCCCGGTGCCCGCGCCACCGACGCCCGTCCCCGGGGCGGGGTTCGGCGCGGTGTCGGGCGCTCGCTTCGCGCCGAAGCTCGGCTGCATCGGGGCCGGAGCCCCCTCGCTGATGCCCCCGTCGTCCATCGCGGGAGCGTCCGCGCCCGTGGCCTCCGCGCGCATCGCCCCGTAACCCGCGTCGCCCGAGCGATACGATGCCTCGGCGCCCGCGCCGCAGCCGACCGCGTGGAGCACCATCGCGACGAGCGCCGCAGACAGGGCGCCTCTCCGAATCCAGCCTGTTCGAATCATGAAACCTCTCGCCACTCCCCGAACGGGGAGCGCCCAGGGCGTCTTACACCCAAAGTCCCGGTTCGTTTGCAAGTTCGTTTTTCCCGGAGGTCGGGGCTACGCTCCGAGGAATGGCTTCGCTTCGCGATCTCCGTGCGACGCGGACCCGCGCCCTCGCGACGACAGCGGTCGATCCGAAGTCGGGCGACCGCGGCGAGGACGACGCGCCCGACTCCTACGATCGGGAGGCGCTCCCGAAGATCGACGACATCGTCGGTCTCCACTACCGCCTGGTGAGCCACCTCGGCGAGGGCAACTTCGGCAAGGTCTACCTCGCCGAGCGCATCGACGTCCCCGAGCACCGGGTGGCGCTGAAGATCCTCCCCCGCTCGCTCTACGCGGGCCGGAACGTGGAGCGCGAGCTCATCATGCTCGCGACCGTCGGCCACCCGAACATGGTCCAGATGAAGGACCACGGCATGACGGAGAACTACGTCTGGCTGACGATGCCCGTCTACGAGGGCGAGACGCTGGGCGAGCGCCTCGAGCGCGGTCCCCTCGAGTTCCGCGAGGCCTACGACATCTTTCTCCCCATCGCGCGCGCCGTGGAGGCGCTTCACGGCGCGGGCCTCCGCCATCAGGACATCAAGCCGGACAACATCTTCCTCGCGCGGTTCGCGGGGCGGCTCCACCCGGTGCTGCTCGACCTCGGCGTCGCGGCGGAGAAGGACTCGTCGTTCGTCGCGGGGACGGCGCTCTACGCGGCGCCGGAGCAGCTGCTCGCGATCATCGGCGTCCCGGGCGCGATCGCGCTCACCGAGAAGATGGATACGTATTGCTTCGCGGCGACGCTCCTCATGGCGCTCGTCGGCGAATCGCGCTTCCCGGGAGCGAAGGCGACGACGCGGGACGAGATCGTGCTGTCCCACCGGGACCGCGCACAGGAGCCCCTGCGCGGGTGCCTCCCGCGCCTCGAGGGGAACGCGCGCGACATGCTCGAGAAGAGGCTCGGCGCGTGGATGGCGCTCGAGCCCGAGGAGCGGCCGGGGATCACCGCGGTCGCCGAGGGCCTCGAGGTGCTGCTCGAGCCCGAGCGCGAGATCGAGCGCGCCGAGATCGCCGCGAAGGAGGCGCAGCGGCGCACGCTCGCGCGCACCCGGATCGGCGCCCTCGTGTTCTTCATCGTCGCCGCGAGCCTCGTGGTCTTCGGCTTCTACAAGCGACAATCCCTCCGCCTCGCGAGCGACCTCGAGCGCGCTCAGAAGGAGGGCGCGAAGTCGTTCGACAAGCTCGACACGTGCCGCGCCTCCTTCGACGTCGAGCGGCAGGAGCACCAGACGTGCGAGGCGGACCGGGATCGGGAGCGCGTGGAGAACGAACAGACCATCGCCGCGCTCTCGAAGAAAGATGACAACTGCACGTCGATTGCGAACGAGCTCACCTCCATGCGGACGCGGCTCACGAACGACGTGGCGTCGTGCCGCGACGAGCTGAAGTCCGAGAAGGCGGAGAAGAACGCGACCGAGCTCGAGAAGGTGAAGCTCGGGGAGGAGTGCACCGCGGACAAGACGAAGCTCGAGGCGAGCGTGCAGAGCTGCACCGAGGGGCGCGCGACGGACGCGAAGACCGCGCAGTCCGAGCGCCAGGTCTGCGAGGACGCGAAGGCGAAGTGCGTCGTCGACCTCGATGCGTGCGAGAAGGCGACGCCCGTCTACCCGCCGGTCGGCCCGGGGCCTGGCCCCGTCGTGCCGCACCCCCCGGGGAGCAGCGATCCCGGGCCCGCGCCGTCGACGACGTCGGTGCCGGTCACGCCCCCGACGACGCCTCCCACCGCGCCTCCGACCGTGCCGCCTCCGACCGTGCCGCCTCCGACCGACGATCCGTACAGCGGCTGACCGGCGCGTCCGCCGCGAAGCTTCGGTACGAGGTGGACCTCGGGTCGCGCGTCCGCGAAACTGGCGAGCGCGCGAGGGCGATGGTACGGCCTCGCGCATGGCGGACGCGCCGACCGAACCCCCTCGAGACCGCGCAGCGGAGCCGGGACGCGATCGTCCGGGCTCCGTTCCGCCGCCGGGCCGAGCGGGATCGGCCGAGCGGTGGCGCATCGTGCTCGACGCGCTCGCCCTCGGCGTGGCGTGCGCGCTCATCGGCTCGCTGCCGACCGCCCTGCGCGTGAGGCGCGCGGGGGGACCGCTGATCGGGGGGTGGCTCGGCGCGTCCGCGACCGTGCTGCCCCTCGTCGTCGGGTTCATCGCGCTCGGCGCGGCGGCTGGCCGCGGCTTTCGGCTGGTCACGGGCAACCGCGCCGGCCGGAGCACCGCCGCGGGCCTCGCGCTGTGGATGGGGCTCGTCGTGCCCGTGCTCGCCGTGCTCGGCTCCATCCTCAAGACGACCACGAACCATCGAGGCATCGGCGGGGCCACGTTCGCCGTGGTCGGGCTCGCGATCGTGATCCTCGGCGCGATCGTCGCCTACCGCATGATGTCCCTTGCCCGCGCGGTCGTGGAGCGCGGATGGAGCGCGCGGATGGTCGCCGTGCTCTACGCGGCGATCACCATCGCTCCACCCTTCGCGACCGCGTTCTTCCTCGGCCGCTCGAACGACGAGTCCACCGCTGCGCGCGGCATCGTCGCGACCGTCGTCGACATGGCGATCTTCGTCGTCGCCGCGGCCCTCGCCGCGAGCATGGAGCTCAAGCCCGAGGCCCGCGCGCGCACACGGATCTTCGGCCCGATCGGAGCCGCGCTCCTCTTCGGGGGCGGCGTCGCCTGGGTGGCGTTCTCACCGACGCTCGGACAGGCGATCCGCGGCGGGGGCGGTCTCGCCTCGACGCTCATCGGCACGCTCCAGGGGTGGACGGACAAGGACGGAGACGGGCGCGGCGCGTACTTCGGAGGCGGTGACTGCGATGACCGCGACGCGAGCAAGACGACGTGCGCGCCGAGCGCCTCGACCACCGCCGCCGCGGTCGAGGTGCCCGTCGACGAGGACGACCCCGCGGTCGCCGAGCCCGCGATCCATGGGCGCAGCGTGTTCATCATCAGCGTGGAGAACCTCCGCGCCGATCACACGAACCCGTACGGCTACGCCCCGAAGACCACGCCCACGCTCGCCGCGCTCGCGGCGGAGGGGCTCGTCTTCGCGCACGCCTACGCGGCCGGCGCGGACACGCAGCACGCGATCACGCCGCTCGTCTCGGGCCAAGCGCTCGGGGCGACGCCGCACGACCGGCGAGAGTGGCCCACGATCGCGGCCGAGGTGGAGACGGTCGCGGAGCGCCTGCAGAAGGTGGGCTACACCACGATCGGCGTCACGTCCTTCACGTGGCTCACCGAGGCGCGCGGCTTCGATCAGGGGTTCGACGCCTTCAAGGCCGTGTACCACGAGGATCACCCCGAGCGCGGCATCACGGGGCCGCACGCGGTCCGCGCGTTCCGCGCGCTCCTCGAGAAAGCGGACGTGGGGGACAAGCCCGTCTTCGGTTGGGTGCATCTCTTCGACACCCACAAGAAGTTCCTCCCGCACACGGGCCTCTCGTTCGGCAAGTCCGACGAGGGCCTCTACGATGGCGAGATCGCGTTCGTCGACCAGCGGATCGGCGAGATCGTCTCCTCGATACGCGCGAGCGCGCACGGGAAGGACGCGGTGATCCTCATCCACGGGGCGTCCGGGCAGAGCCTCGGAGAGCACAAGAAGGCCGGGCTCTACGACGAGAGCGCGCGCGTGCCGATGATCCTCCTCGGGGCGCCCGCCGGCACGTTCGACAAGGCCGCCGTCTCCACGTTCGACGTCGTCCCCACCGTGCTCGACGTCGCCGGCGCCCCGACGAACGATCTTCCCGGCCGCTCGCTCTTTCAGGTCGCATCCGGCAAGGCGCCGCTCGGGCCCATCGTCGTGGACGCCGGGAAGGAGCGCGCCGTCATCGACTGGCCGCTCAAGCTGCTCGCCGGGTCCGGGGGAGAGCGCCTCTACGATCTCTCGAAGGACGCGGGCGAGACGGACGATCTCGGTGACACCGCCGACGCGGGGCGCCTGAAGGCGCTCCTCGAGGCGGCCGGCGGCGACGGCGCAGCGCACAAGAAATCGCCGCGCGGCGCGCGCGGCCGCTGACGGGCCGGCCTCATCCCGGGTGCTACGGTAGAGCACGTCCGAAAAGAGCGTCCTTAGTTTGGCCTCTCGTCGCGGCGGACAACACCATGCGACAGCCCGTGTCTTTTCGTGTCTTCGTAGCTGCTGGGTTCACGCTGGGCATCTTCGCGCTCGGGACGATGGTGCTGCGGCTCGCCGCCCTCGAGTCTCCCACGGCCGATCTCGCGGCGGGGGCGCCGAAGCCGAGGGAGCCCGCGCGCACGTGGCACCTCGTCGACGGCAAGCACTGGCAGATCGTGAGCGACTTCCGGGAGCCGACGGAGGTGACGGACGCGCGCGAGAACAACCGCGGCGCGTGCGGTCCCGGGATGATTCAGGTCAAGGGCAAGATGAAGGTCGATCCCCCGCGCCTGCCGGGGGAGCCCCCGCAGACGATCGAGGAGCTCCAGAAGACGACGTGCACGAACTGGATCAACAAGGAGTACCCCGAGCGCTGTCAGACGTTCGATCGCGACGCGTGGCTCAAGATCGCGGCGCCGCTGCCGACGCGGGACATGGACTTCTGCATGGACCGGTACGAGTACCCGAACCAGAAGGGTGAGTACCCCGTCATCTTCGTCGCGTGGCCCGAGGCCGTGAACCTGTGCGAGCAGATGGGCAAGCGCCTCTGCAACGAGGACGAGTGGACGTTCGCCTGCGAAGGAGAAGAGGCGACGCCCTACCCGTACGGGTACGAGCGGAGCCCGGACAAGTGCGTGAGCGATCGCACGTGGCGGCCCTACAACGGCAAGGCGATGACGGAGCGCGGCTCTCCCACGGCGATGATGGAGATGGATCGGCTCTGGCAGGGCTTCGCCTCCGGTGAGCAGAACTGCGTCTCCGTGTTCGGCGTGCACGACATGACCGGCAACGTCGACGAGTGGACGGTCAGCCACAACGAGTACGAACGACCTTCGATCCTGAAGGGCGGCTACTGGGGGCCCGTGCGCACGCGGTGCCGACCCTCCACGCGCTCGCACGGGAAGAACCACGCGTTCTACCAGCAGAGCTTCCGGTGCTGCGCGGACGTGGGCAAAGAGGTGAAGCCCCCGTACGACCCGCCGGGCGGCGCTGCGCGATCCGGCGGCGGCGCGTTCGACTGACGCGCGGGGCGAGTTCGCGCGCTCAGGCGCGGTAAATGAGGCGTCCGCGAACGTACGTGCGCCGGACGGGGGCGAACTCGCTCCCGAAGCACGCGGCGCGGAGCGCCTCCTTTCGAGAGGTGCGGTCCATCCAGCGCGGGAGGGCGAGGACCGCGAAGTCCGCCTCCTTGCCGACCTCGATCGAGCCGGTCTTGTCCGCCCAACCGAGGGCCTCCGCGCCGCCGAGCGTGGCGGCGCGGAACAGCTCGTCGAGCGTGCGCGGCGCGCCGAGCGCGAGCGCGTTGTCGTACGCGTGGCCGATGGCCCGTCGGATGTCGAACGTCCGGCCGGCCGCGACGTCGCTCCCGAGGGCGACGCGCACGCCGCGCGCGGTGGCCTCGGCGAAGCGCATGCGCCCGCTCCCGAGGAAGAAGTTCGAGTCCGGGCAGTGGACGATCGCGGCGCCGCGCTCCGCGACGCGGTCCCACTCCGCGCGCGACAGGTGGATCGCGTGCGCGAGCAGCGTCCGCGGGCCGAGGAGGCCGAGCTGGTCGTACACGTCGAGGTAGTCCTTCGCCCATGGGAAGAGCTCGAGCGTCTCGGCGCCCTCGCGCTCGTTCTCTGCGACGTGCGTCTGCACGACGAGCCCGCGCTCGTTCGCGAGCTCTCCCGCGCCCCGCATGAGCGCCTCCGAGCAGCTGATCGCGAACCGCGGCGTCACCGCGAACGCGACCCGCCCGTCGTCCGCGTCTTGGAAGCGATCGCAGAGCTCGCGCGCCTCGCCGAGCGCGCGATCCGCGGGGACTCGGAGCGCGTCCGGGCACCGCTCGTCCATGAGCGTGAGGCCCACGACGCCCCGCAGACCGCGCGCGAGCAGGGTCTCGAAGAGGACCGCGGTCGCGCTCGCGCTCGAGCTCGAGAACGCGCCGATCGTGCCCGTCCCGACGGCGGCGCAGCGCTGCACGAACTCCTCCGCGACGGCCGCCGCGTAGGCGGAATCCATGAACCGAGCCTCCTCGGGGAAGACCGTGGAGGACAGCCAATCGAGGAGCGGACCGGAGGCGCTGCCGATCACGCGCGTCTGCGGGAAGTGGAGGTGAGCGTCGACGAACGCGGGGACGACGAGCGAGCCCGAGAGATCGTGGACGAACCCGTCGAACGGGGCGGCCGCTGCGTCGCGCACGGACTCGATGCGGCCCTCCGTGTCGACGACGACGAGCGCGTCCGGAAGGAATCGGAGAGCGTCCTGCCCGGGCGCCGCGCGCGCGGGAGTCAGCACGCTCGCGCGGTACGCGACCCGCGGACCGCGCTGATCTCTCCGGTGGTCTCGGCCGATCAACGGACCCTCACGCTCTTCTTGTCGATCCAGCCGGGCAGTCGACTCTCCTCGCCCATCACGATGACGCGATAGTAGCTGCCCTTCTCGCCCACGATGAGCACCGCGGTCCCCTGCTCGATCATCCCCACGCGCTGCTTGCCCGGCTGCGCGAAGATGCTCGTTCGAGCGCGCACCACGGCGAGCTCGCTCGCGCCCGCGACGTCGTCGTCATCATCCGGGAAGAGGGAGCGAGAGGGCGCGTCGAGGGCGTCCCGCGAGATCGTCTTCGCGCTCTCGTGCTTCGGGGACATGCGCGTCGTCGTGCGGACGTCCGTCATCCCGAGGCCCCGACCGATGGAGGGCAGCGCGGCGAGCACGACGAACACGACGGCCGCCGCCCCGAGCGCCGACACGAGGAAGAGCACGGACTTGCGCAGCACCGCCGGATCCATCGGAGCGAGCCGCTCCATCACGCGCTCCCCTCCGACCCGCCCGTTCCCGGAGCCGCCGGGGTGGACAGCTCCGCGAACGCGCGCCTCGCCTCGGCGAGGAGGGCGCCGCGCTCGTTCAGCGTCGGATCGTCCGTCACGACCTCGAGCAGGCGATCGAGCAGCTTGCCGATCACGGGGCCCGGGCGGAGCGCGAGCTCGGCCATGAGATCGTTGCCCCGGAGCGCGAGGTCACGCGTCGAGAGCGCAGCGCCCTCCGCGATGAGGCGCGCGCCGCGCGCCTCCAGGCGCTCGATCAGGCCCAAGCTCTCCGAGGCGTCCAGGCCCTTCCCGAGCGCGTCCGCGCGTCCCAGCGCGTAGAGATCGGGCGCGAGGTCGGGGCCGACGCGGCGGAGCCATCGCCGCACCGCCGCATCGCTCCAGTCGTCGGCGTAGCAGATGAGGTGATGCCTCACGAGCGCGGTGATCCGATCGCGCTCCTCGTTCGAGAACTTGAGCCGCGTCAGGATCGGGAACGCCATCTCCGCGCCGATTCGCTCGTGCTCGTAGAACGTCCAGTCCTGGGTCTTGTCGCTCATCGCGCGGGAGCGGGGCTTGCCGACGTCGTGGAGGAGGGCGGCGACGCGCAGGATGGGGCCGCCCTGGCACGCGTCGAGACACGCCATCGCGTGCCCCCAGACGTCGTACGCGTGGTACTTGTTCTGCTCGCAGCCGACGGACTCGATCATCTCGGGGCAGGTGATGTCGAGGATCGACGTGCGCCGCATCGCCTCGAACGCGATGCTCGGTCGGGCGGCGTGCATCGCCTTCATCCACTCGTCTCGCACGCGCTCCTGGCTCACCCGCTTGAACGTCGCGAGGCTCGCGTCCGCGCGCATCGCGCGCTCCGTCGCCTCCTCGATCGAGAACCCGAGCGTGGCCGAGAACCGCGCCGCGCGCAGGACCCGGAGCCCGTCCTCGCCGAAGCGCTCCTCGGCCTTGCCGACCGCGCGGATCAGCTTGTTTTCCAGGTCATTTCGACCCCCGAACGGATCGATGACGTGCCCGTCCACGGGGTCGAGCGCGATCGCGTTGATCGTGAAGTCGCGCCGCGCGAGATCGGACTCGATGTCGCTCACGAACTCGACCGAGTCGGGGCGGCGCCCGTCCGAGTAGGCGCCCTCGCCGCGGAGGGTCGTGACCTCGTAGCCCTCCCGGTCGAGGAGCACCGTCACCGTGCCGTGCGCGATCCCGGTCTCGATGACCTTCGGAAAGATCCTCTTCACGTCCGCGGGCAGCGCGTCGGTCGCTATGTCCCAGTCCTTCGGCGTGCCGCCGCGGAGCAGGTCGCGGACGCACCCACCCACGATCCACCCACGCTTGCCGTGCTCACGGAGCTTGCTGCAGAGGCGCAGGACGGGGCGAGGGACCCTCGCGAGGAACGTCGCGTCTACGGTCACCGTGGGCTCAAGGCGACTTCTTGCCCCAGCTCGGGATGATCCCCGGGGGAGTGGTCGAGGAGGGTTTGGCGGTGGGGCCCGTGAGCGGCGCCGGGGGGACCGCGCCCAGACGGGTGAGGGTCGTCGCGACCTCGGCCTGCTTGCCGTCCACCGGCACGGTCTGCGGCAAGAACCCGACGGCCTCGATCTTCACCGAGACGGGGTGCGCCGGATCCACGTCGATCTCGTTCTTCTCGATCGGGTTGCCGTCGATGGAGAGCTTCGCCGTCGCCGGGACGACCTTGAGCACGACGTGCACCGTCGCCGGGGCCGCGGACGACGCGGACGCGGCCGGCGCCGCCGAGATCGGCGCGACGGGAGCGGCCGCGCTCGCTGGCGTCGAAGCAGGTTTCTCGGCCGTCTCGATCGGCGCGGCCGTCGTCGCGGCCTCCGCGACGGTCGCGGTGGGGGCCGCGACGTCCGCGTTGAGCTTCTTCTTCAAATAGAGCGCACCCGCGACGAGGCCCACCGCAGCGATGAGCCCCGCCCCGATGATCACCGTGGACGCGCCTCGCCGCGGCGCCGGCGTCGCGGACAATCCGCTCATCCGCGAGCTCACGCCGGGCAGCACGCCCGTGCCTTCGGTCGCGTTCGTCTGCGTGAGCAGCGACGTCACCGCCTCGGGCTCTTGGTTCTGCAGCGCACGCCGCAGATCCGCGTCGAGCTGGCCCATGTTCTGGTACCGGAGCTCGAGGTGCTTCGCGAGGCACTTCTGGATGATCGCGTCGAGGCCGACGGGGAACGTCTCGAGCCCGGGCAGCGAGCGAATGGGCTCGGGCGATCGGTACATGTGCGCCGTGAGAATCCCCATGTACGTCTCGTCCGTGAAGGGCAGACGACCCGTCGCCATTTCGTAGAGGATCACGCCCACCGAGTAGATGTCGCTGCGCGCGTCCACGCCGCGGCCCGACGCCTGCTCCGGGGACATGTAGTGCGGCGTCCCGAACACTTGGCCGGCGCGCGTCTTCTGCGTCGCCGTGTTGGTCACCTTCGCGATCCCGAAGTCGAGGATCTTCACGAAGTCGGGCTCGCCCTTCTTCACCAGGAAGATGTTGTCCGGCTTGAGATCGCGGTGAACGATGTCGCGCGCGTGCGCGGCGCCGAGGCCGTCGCACAGCTGGAGCGCCACCTTGCAGATCCGGACTGGATCGATGCGCGCGGGCTCCGTGCTCCCCGTCGGGTTGATGATGTCCGTGAGGCTCTCGCCCTCGAGCAGCTCCATCACGAAATAGGTCGCCCCGTCGGGGAGCGTGCCGAAGTCGCTGATGTCGACGATGTGCGGGTTGCCGATGCTCGACGCGGTGCGGGCCTCCTGCACGAAGCGATCGAGGATGTCCCTGTCCTGCGCGTACTCGTTGCGCAGCACCTTCACCGCGACGCGCTTGCCGATCATCGTGTGGCGCGCGGAGTACACGACGCCCATCCCGCCCTCGCCGAGGCGCTTCTCGATCTGGTAGCGGCCGTCGAACGTCGTCCCGAGGTAGGGATCGGGCCTCTTCGATGAAGGCAGCCCCGACGCGGCGGCCGGCGCGGCGGCGGGGGCGGGCGCCGCTCGCCCCGGTTGGGCGTGCGGGGGCGCAGGGGCCGCGTGCTGCGGCTGCTGCGGGACGGGAGTGAACCCCGGCGCGCTCGTCCGCATCGGCTCCGCCGGGCGCTGCTGCGGTGTGGCGAGCGCCGTCGCTGCGAGCGCCGCGGGCGGCACCTGCACCGCTGGATGGTTGGGGGGTCGGGCCGGGTTCGTCATCGCCGATTGCCGCGGGGGCAGCCGCTCGCCGAAGGGTATCAGGCGGTCACGGATGGAGCCACACTCTCGGCGCGCGGCGCCCGTACGACAGGGAGCTCGAGTGCGCCGGGAACGACGACGCACCTCGGATGTTCTGGTAGAAGCGCGGCGGGGCCGCGTGCCCGCTCGACAAGCTCATGGGTTACCCGCTCAGCCTCGCCTTCCGCTACCTCGGCTCCCGCAAGCGCGCCTCGATCTCGGTCGGGACGTTCTTCGCCATCATCGGGGTCGCCCTCGGCGTGGCCGCGCTCGCGACGGTCATGAGCGTGACCGGCGGGTTCCAAGATCAGTTCCGAGACAAGGTGCTCGGCGTCAACGCGCACGTCCTCGTCCTCAAGTACTCGAACGAGTTCCGCGACTACCGCTATGTGATGGACAAGGTGCGCGCGGTGCCCGGCGTCGTCGCCGTCGCGCCGTTCAGCATCAACCCGATGATGCTGACGCACGAGGAGACGACGGCGACCGGCGTGCTCCTGAAGGGCGTGGATCCGCGCGACAGTTTGGGCGTGGGCGCGGATCCGGGCGTCCCGCCCGTGCTCGATTTGCCCCGCCACATCATCGAGGGGCCCTCTGGGAAGTGCGCCGTCGGCGGCGATCTCCAGTGCGGCATCGAGCAGCTCAAGGGCCTGCGTCGGCCCACCGCGAAGCCCGGCCAGCGCCACTCGTCCGGGTTCGACGATCCGCTCCCGACTCCCTCTCCGCGCGACAGCGCCGCCCCGCTCGACTCCGGGTTGTTCGACCCGCCCCCCGCGCCCAGCGGGAGCGCGGAGGCCGCGCCCAGCGCGAGCGCGGCGCCGAAGGGAAGCGCCGCCGCGAAGGGCAGCGCCGCGCCGAAGGCGAGCAGTGCGCCGAACGCCCCGCTCGCTCCGCACAGCAAGAACGATTCGAAGGGTGGATTCGAGGAGGGGACCGCGGCGGGAGAGGATCCCAACAAGCCCCCCGCGCCTCGCCCGACCGCATCGGCCACGCCGACCGCCTCGGCGAAGGCCGGCCCCGGCAAGCCGAAGACGCCTCCCATCGACAATGTCCCCGGGGACCCCGAGCCCGCGCCGACCGGCGAGAAGAAGCCCTACTCGAGCGTCCTTCCGGACGACGACGAGATCGAGGGCCCGGCCGAGTACAACAGCTGCAAGGATCCCGAGAAGGTGAAGGCGATGCCGGGAATCATCGTGGGCGTGTCGCTCGCGAAGACCCTGGATCTCGCGATCGGGGCGTGCGTGACGGTCACCTCACCGACCATCGGCTACCAGATGTCGGGGGGCGCGGTGAGGCCGCCGGTCGCGAAGAGCTTCCGGGTAATGGCGATCTTCGAGGCGGGCTTCGACCAGTACGACTCGAAGCTCGTCTACACGGACCTCTACGAGGCGCAGACGTTCTACGACCAGGGCGACACGGTCACCGGCGTCGAGATGAAGATCGCCGACATCGACAAGGCCGACGACGTCGTGGAGGGCGTGAAGGTCGCGCTCGACTCGTCGAGCTACCACATCATGGATTGGAAGGAGCTGAACCACGGCCTCTTCACGGCGCTCCTCATCCAGAAGATCGGCATGAGCGCGGTGCTCGCGCTCATCATCCTCGTGGCCGCGTTCACTGTCGTCGCGACGCTCATCATGGTCGTGCTCGACAAAAAGAAGGAGATCGCGGTCCTCAAGGCGATGGGCGCGACGGATTGGGGGATCCTGAGGGTGTTCCTCTATCAGGGCGGGATCATCGGGACGCTCGGCACGGGGCTCGGCCTCGGGCTCGGCCTCGGCGCCTGCAAGATCCTCATCCGCTGGGCGTTTCCGCTCGACCCCAAGGTCTATTTCATCTCCCATTTGCCGGTCGTGATCCGGACGCAGGAGTTCGTGTTCACGGGGTGCGTGAGCGTGGCGCTCTGTCTGCTCGCGACGATCATCCCGAGCCTGTACGCCGCGAGCCTCCGGCCGGCGGACGGGTTCCGCGAACAGTAGAGGGACTCCCGCGAGCGGGCCTTCGACAGGGCTTTGCCGCTCGATAGTTGTGAGCTCAATAGTCGCGAGCTCAATAGTCGTGAGCTCAATAGTCGTGAGCTCAATAGTTGTGAGCTCAATAGTTGTGAGCTCAATAGTTGTGAACCAGGACGCCGCCCGCGAAATAGTCGTGCGGGCCGTCCACCGACAGATCGTAGACGCGGCCCGACCGATCGAACGCCGACACGGACACGACGCGCACGGGGCCTCCGCCGACCCCGACGAGCTCGGCGCCGGGCTCGAGCTCGCTCGCGCGCACGAGGGAGCCGTCGCGCTGGAAGAAGGGATGATCGGCGGTGACCTCGAGCGTCACCCCCGTGTCGAGCTGGATCTCGCCCACGTTCGTGCGCTCGAGCGCCTTCACGTGCGTGACGCGAACCTTCCCGAGCGCGCCCGTCGCGCCGTCCAGCCCGAGGACGGTGTCGCCGCGGCGGAGCCGATCGAGGGTCACTTCGCCGCGCGGGGTGGCGATCGGCGTCGCCCCTGCGAAGCACGATGCCCCCGCGAGACCGTATCGGGACTGGCCGTCACGGAGGGGCGCGAGGCGCCCGTCGGCGCCCCGCAAGCAGACATTCAGGGCGTAGCCCTCATCACACGCGACCTCGTCCTCGCCCAGCGTGACGGCGTAGCGTCCGCCGAACGCGCGCGTCGATTGGACGAACGAGGCGGGGACCTCGCGGACCACCTCGCCGTCGCAGCTCGCGGGCTCGCGGGCGCCGGGGGCTTCGGTCTGCGCGGTGAGGACGAGCGCGATCGCCAGCGCCCCTTCGGGCACGGCGGCGACCTCGAGCGTCGTCTCGAGCTGACAGTCGTAGCTCTGGGGTGAGGGGATCCAGCGGACGTCCTCGGTCGTCGGCGCGAACGGGGCGCGCGACGGCGCCGTGCTCGTCGTCGCGCTCTCCTCGGCCGAGGCGCGCTTCGACTTCGCGCGCCTCTTCGTCGGCGGCTTCTTCGCGAGCGTGCCGTCGCTCGTGAGGAGCCCGTCGATGAACGTCCCCGCGCTGTCCGACTCGACGCGGACGACCTCGAGATCCTCGGACGGGACCGCCGGTCCCTGCACCGCGAGGAGCGCGCCGCCGAGCGAATAGATGCGATCGCCAGCCTCGAGCGCGGACGCCGCGCGCCACTCGCCTCGATCGGGCAGGAAGAACGTGCGCGCCATCGGCGCCGCGATCGTCCGGCCGTCGGCGATGCGGAAGGAGACGTTCTTCGCGCCTCCCGACTTCGTCGCGAGCACGCTCGCGATCACCGGCTTCCCGAGCGCCGTGTCCCACCCGACGACGGCGTATCCATTCCCGACGAGCGACTCGACGACCGGCCCGGAGGGCGTGGTCACCACGGGATCCTGGAACGGTGTCTCTTCGGGCGAGACGACGAGGGCGGCGGCGTCCGCCATGCCCTCGATCGCCCCGGACGCCTCGCGGAGGCAGGCCCTCGCGGCGAACCTGCGCGCCGCCCCGTTCGGGGCGCGCGTGGCCGCGGGCAGCTCCAGCTCGACGACGAGCGAGAGCGGACCCGTCGCCGAGAGGGCGGCGTCGAACGTCGCGCGATCGATCTCGCGACCGACGAAGCCGTCCGTACACGCGAGGTCGACGAGCGACCCGGGATCGTCGCTGACCTCGGCGAGCACGATGTCGAGCGCCGCCGCGCCGTCTTCGAGCGGGGCGAGCGGGACGGCGGCCTCGAGCTTCGAGCCCGTCCCCGACACGATGACGACCGGGACGTTCTCCCAGGGAGCGGCGCGCGCCGCGCGCGATGGAGGGGTGGGGCGCTCCGCGACGGGCGCGACGGCGGCCTGCGTCGACGCGGGCGCTGCGGTCGTCGCCCCGTCCCCCGCGGCGCGCGAAGCGCTCTTCGGCCTAGCGGAGGCCGCGCATGCGGTCACAGACAATGCCGCGATCGTCGTCATCGCTCGGCCGAAAGGCCTTCGGGAAGCGCGCATCGCTCGCGCGTAGCAACCCGCGAGAGAGGGGGCCAACTATTGGTTGGACGTGTACGCTCGCGCGCATGTTGGTCACGCGCGAGTTCGTCCAATGGCCCAACGTGTGCGCGCTCGTGGCGAAGCCCGCGGGCCCGCCCGGGCGGAGGTGGCCCGCGGTCGTCGCGTGGTCCGACATCTTCCAGCTGACTCCGCCGCACGTGCGGATCGTCACCCGCCTCGCGAGCCACGGGTTCTTGGTGGTCGCGCCGGAGCTCTACGGCCGTTTCGAGCCTCCGGGGACCGTGTTCGACTTCGACGCCGATCGTTCGCGCGCGCTCGAGGCGTCCGCGAAGACGCGGCTCGAGTGGATCGACGAGGACACGCGGGCGGTGCTCGACGCGGTCGCGGCGCGCGACGACGTGGGAGACCTCGCCGCGCTGGGCTGGTGCTTCGGGGGCCACGTCGCGTTCCGCGCGGCGTTCGACGGTCGCGTGAAGGCGGCTGCGTGCTGCTACCCCACCGGCGTCCACGACGGGAAGCTCGGCGACCGAGACGGGAAGTCGACGCGCGCGGGATCCATCGAGCGCGCGGGCGAGATCTCGGGGGAGCTCCTGCTCGTGTGGGGCCGCGAGGACCCGCACATCCCGGCGGACGGGCGCGCGGCTCTCCACGCCGCGCTCGAGCGCGCGAGCGTGAAGTTCGAGGCGCGTCTGTTCGACGCCCAGCACACGTTCATGCGCGACGAAGGGGCGAGGTACGACGCCGAGGCCGCGGATCGGGCGTTCGTCGCGATCGTCGACCTGCTCCGACGGACGCTCGCCCCTCTGCGCTGAGCGGCGAGCGAGCGGCGCGCGAGCTCACGACGGCGGCGTGAAGATCCGGATCTCCGCGACCGCCTCGAAGCCGAGCCGCAAAAGGATGGGTCGAGACATCGCTCCCGCCTGAATGACCAGCGTGGGCGTGCCGCGCTTCACCGCCTCGTCGTAGCGAGCGCGCACGAGCGCCCGGTAGGCGCCCTTGCCGCGCGCCTCCTCGAGCGTCGCCCCGCCCGCGAGGACGACGGCGCCGTCGACGAAGATCGAGCTCGCCGCGGCGACGGGCCGACCGTCGAGCAGGCCGAGGTGGAGCGAGCCCTCGGACGCCGCGTGGCGCTCGCGGTCTCGCGCGGCGCGCGCGCGGCGCTCGTCGTCCGACTCGGTGCGCTCGCCGAACACGCGATGGAGGATCGTGTACGCCGCGACGTAGTCGTCGACGGACTCCGCGCGCCGCGTGGAGATCGCGGACGCGTCGTCCGGGAGCGGCTGGCGAAGGATCATGCCCGTCGCCGTCGGCTCTTCGAACGGCGCGAAGCCGCGCGCGAGCAGGCGCGCGGCGAGATCGCCCGGGGTCGCGGACGGCCCGACCTCCCACGTCGACGCGCTCCGGCCTCGCGCGGCGACGAGCGCGCGGATCTCGGCGACGGCGGCGTCGACGCGATCCTCCGCGAGGCGGAGGCGCTGGACGACCGTGAACGCGGGGTGATGGGGATCACTCCCGAACCAGACGACGTACTCGGACGTCTCGACGCGCTCGTCCTTCGGGCCGAGCGGCAGATGCGTGTTGAGGCTCTCGGCGAGGTGAAGGAGGGCGCGCTCGGGGGGCTGCAAGGTCACTCGATCGACTTCTGGCCTCGCCGAATCTGACGCGGGGATCGCGGATCGGTGGGTTTTCCGTCCGCCTCGGCGCAGCAGCGGAAGCTCAGGTAGTAGTACGAGAACTGCTCGTCGTGCGTGTAGATCTTCGGGCGGCACTGGTTGCGCACGCCCTCGACCCACGGCCCCCCCGTCGTCACGTTGTCGTAGAGGTCCTGGCCGTTCAGCGTGTCGATCCCGCCCTTCACCTTCATGCTGCCGTACTGCTT
The DNA here is from genome assembly GCA_046351395.1 of Polyangiaceae bacterium. Lineage (GTDB taxonomy): Bacteria > Myxococcota_A > Polyangia > Polyangiales > Polyangiaceae > CAYYKK01. Next base: position 59,936 of record JAXLYP010000022.1, on the reverse strand, counting down.
CGTCTTGCCCTCGCTCGCGGCGAGCTCGTCCGCGTTGCCGGGCATGTCGAAGACGCCGTAGTCGCTCACGCAGTCCGGCTGGGAGCCGCTCGGGACCGCGTCCCAAAGGCGCTGGATCTCGGCGTTCGCCGCGTCCTTGTCCTTGCTGTGCGTGAGCAAGATGCCGCTCTTCTGCTTCTTCGGCGTGCGGTACGGACGATCGCCCCGGCACTTGTTCGGATCGCGGACATAGCCGTACGGGTACGGCTTGTAGCTCGGGCCCTCGCACGCCATCGTCCACTCCGACTCGGTGCAGACGCGCTTGCCGAGCGCGGCGCACTTCTTCTGCGCGCCGTGGAAGTCGTTCATGACCTCCGGGTTCGCGCCCTTCTGGTTCGGGTACTCGTAGGTGTCGATGCAGTAGCGACGGTGCTCCTTCTCCCCCGTGCACGTCGACTCCTCGGCGAACTCCTCGCAGACGGTCTTCTTGTTGGCCGCAGCGTAGTGGCTCTTCTTGCAGGTGAGCTGGAGGTCGGTGCAATAGTCGCCGTCGATGAGGATCATCCCCGCGGGACAGGCTGCGGGCGGAGCGATCGCGACGGGCTCCGCGGACACGGCCGCCGACGCGGACGCGGACGCCGACGCCTCCGGCGGGACGAGGCTCGCGTCCGGGGCCGCGATCGATGCGGACGGGACCGCGCGGCTCGAGCTCGGCGGGTGGGACGCGCACGACACCACCACGAGGGACGTCGTGAGCATCGCGAAGCCGAGGCCGAGGGTGAGGGCGGGGCGGTCGAGCATGGGCGCGACCTCGCTCTAGCACGCATCGGCGTAGAGGTTGCTTGGTGTGAAGCACGACCTACGTTCCGCGTGAGGCAGACCGATGAGATCTCAGTTCGACTATCCGTGGCCGCCGTTCGGACGTCCTCGATACGCACCGTTTGCGCGGCCGCGCATCGAGCGCCCGGAGCCCCCTCCGCGGCGCGAGGCATCGGTCTCCGCTCCCGCGCGTGACGCGGTCCCGGTCGAGCCGAGAGCGGCGGCTCCGGCGGCGACTCCCGCGCCTGCGGCGGCTCCTGCTCCGCCTGCTGCTCCCCCCACCGCGCCGGTGGGCGACGAGAAGCTCCAGCGCGCGCTCGACGATTTGTCGGCCGCGGAGGCGCGCGTCGAGCGAAACGCGCAACGCGTCTATGAGGAGTCGCGTTCGAAGGTCGCGCTCGAGCTCCTGCCCGTGCTCGACAACCTCGATCGAACCCTCCTGGCAGCGTCGGACCCGAACGATCCCATTGTCACGGGTGTGACGATGGTGCGCGCGCAGCTCGAGGGTGTCCTCCTCCGCTTCGGCGTGGAGCGCGTCGACGCGATGGGCAAAGCGTTCAACCCGGCGGAGCACGAGGCCGTCCTTGGGGTTCCCGTGGAGGACGATGCGCTCGTCGGGAGCGTGGTCGAGCAGGTCTCCCCGGGGTATCGACTCGGGGCGCGCCTCCTCCGGCCCGCGCGCGTGCAGGTCGGAATGAAGGCGGAGCTCGTGACCTGATCCCGTCAGGGCGCGCGCGCCCGCCCGTCGCTCGCCCCATCCGCGAACGTCAGCGGCGCGCTCGGTGCTCGTTCACCGGGCGTGTCCCGCGCCTCGACCCGCGGACAGGGTTCGATTCCCGCACGGGGCGCTCACTACGAGTGGCGCTCCGGGATGGTATCCACATCGGGCCAGCACCCGACATCGTCTGATCAACGATCCTCCGCAACCCCAACGAGGCAGCGCGGAGGCCGAGAGCGCGCGCCTCTCCGCGAGGAGCGTCGCGCGCAGCTCACGCGGTCGCCATCGCGCCGCTTCGAGCACGTGCGCGGAGCGAGCACCCGCTCGCTCCGTCAACGCCGAGCCCCCTCCGGAGGGAGGGCGCTCCGCCGCCACGCGCCCGCGGCTCGTCAGGTTCCTCGTGGGTCGCGGCCTCCGCGCGTCGCCGCGTCGGCGCGTCTCGTTCCGGCGGCCGCGCCGTCGGCGCACGGTCGCGAGCGCGCGCGGATCGAACGGTCTTCGATCACCTTTTTCGTCGGCGCGCGCGAGCGCGCGGCCTCTTCACGCGACGCTTCACAGAGAACCAGCCCGAAAGGAGGGCGCGACATGTTCAAGGCAGTGATTCAGGCTTCGGAGCGCGGTCTCCTCTTCAAGGACGGCAAGGCGCATCGCTTCCTCGAGCCGGGGGCGCACTCGTTCTTCACGCTGTTCGGCGCGGACTACAGCCTCGTTCGGCTCGACCTCGACAAGGGCTTCGTGGACCTGACGCCGGAGCTCGCGTCGCTGATGCCGGCCGGCTTCGGCGAGGAGCTCGTGGTCGAGGTGGGGGAGATCGCGCTCGTCTCCGTGGACGCGCGACCGCGCGCGGTGCTCGGGCCGGGGCGCTACCTCCTGTTCCAGGCGCGCGCGCACGTCACGGCGCTCGTGAAGTCGACGAAGGACGTGCGGGCGGAGGTTCCTCCGCATTTCTGGCCGCTCGCCCCCGCCTCGCTGCTCGTGACGGGCGTCGCCGCGATCCACGAGCGAGCGCTCGTCTACGTGGACGGGAAGCTCGACGCGGAGCTCGGGCCGGGCCCGTACGCGCTCCACGCGGACGGGCGTTCGCTGTCGGTCGTCCGCGTGGACGTGCGTGAGCGCGAGCTCGCGATCGTCGGCCAGGACGTCATGACGAAGGAGCACGTCACGCTCCGCATGAACGTCGTGGTGAAGCTCCGCGTGGTCGACGCCCGAAAGAGCGTCGAGCGCGTGCAGGGGCTCGACACGGCGCTCTACACGGAGGCGCAGCTCGTCGTGCGGCGGTTCATCGCCTCGCGCAGCGTGGACGAGATCCTCGCCGCGCGCGGTGAGGCGCTCGGCGTGATGAAGGCGGAGCTCGCGGCGCGCGCCGCGGAGTGGGGCGTCGAGATCGTGGCGCTCGACCTGAAGGATCTGATCCTCCCGGGCGAGATGAAGGCGATCTTGAACCGCGTCGTCGAGGCGACGAAGCAGGCCGAGGCGAACAACATCCTGCGCCGCGAGGAGACGGCCGCGACGCGATCGCTCGCGAACACGGCGAAGATGCTCGAGCAGAACCCGACGCTGCTCCGGCTGAAGGAGCTCGAGGCCTACAAGGAGCTCGCGAAGGAGATCGACAAGGTCACCGTCGTCGTCGGGGCTTCCGGCGACGGCGTCGCGGGTCTGAAGCTGCGGTGAGGCCGCGGCCCCTCGGGGGGCCGCGGCGCTCCCGCCGTTTCGCGCGGCGCGGCGAGACGCGTTGTGTCCCGAGGCGAGCTCTGGCAAGCCCGCTCCATGACAGAGTTGTCCACGAAGACGCTGCCGCTCCGCTCCGGCGGGGCGATCCCCGTCGTCGGGCTGGGCGTGTGGCAGGCGCCCTCGGGTGGAGTCACGAAGGACGCGGTGACGACCGCGCTCCGGCTCGGCTACCGCCACGTCGACACGGCGCGCATCTACGGCAACGAGGACGACGTGGGCGCGGCGGTCCGCGAGAGCGGCGTGCCGCGCTCGGAGGTCTTCGTGACGACCAAGCTCTGGAACGCCGACCAGGGGTACGACCAGGCGCTCTCCGCGTTCGACGCGAGCCTCGCGCGCCTCGGCCTCGACTACGTCGACCTCTACCTCATCCACTGGCCCGTCGCGGGCAAGCGCCTCGACTCGTGGCGCGCACTCGAGCGCATCCACGCGGAGAAGCGCGCGCGCGCGATCGGCGTCTCGAACTTCCTCGTGCCGCACCTCGAGGAGCTGCTCGCGAACGCGAACGAGCCGCCGTCCGTCGACCAGATCGAGGTGCACCCGTTCCTTCAACACAAGGAGACCCGCGCGCTCTGCGCGGCGCGCGGGATCGTCGTCGAGGCGTACAGCCCGCTCGCTCGGGGGCGTCGCCTCGGCGATCCCAAGGTGGGCGCGATCGCGAAGCGCGTCGGCCGCTCCCCCGCGCAGGTGCTCCTCCGCTGGGGGATTCAGCACGGGATGGTGGTCCTCCCGAAGTCCGTCCACCCGCATCGGATCGAGGAGAACGCGCGCGTCTTCGACTTCGAGCTCGACGGCGCGGCGATGGCCGAGCTCGACGCGCTGGACGCGGGCGCGGCCACCGGGTGGGATCCCCGGACGCAGGAGTAAGTCGATGAGCGCGCGGACGGCGCTCCGTCGAACTGCGGTCCTCCGTGGGGATCGTCGAGCGCGCCGAAGGCGGCTCGCGGGGCCGCTCGATGACCCTGCAAATCATGTTGCAGGAGGCTGCTGACTGACATGTTCGGTGCTCTAGGTCCCGCTATGCCGCGTTGTATCGCTATCGCGGCGCTGATCGCCGTTCTCTCGGCCTGCGGGGGCGCTTCGGAGCCCGGCCCGTCGGCGATCCCGACCGCCGACCTCGCGAGCGCGAGCGCCGTCGCGTCGCCCCCACCGAAGCGGGCGCCGTCCCTCTGCAACGGCGACGCGTGCCAGGTCGCGTGCGAGCGCGACCACGACGCGCTCGCGTGCACGCGCCGTGCGAAAGAGCTCCAGTCGAACATGCACGACCCGCGCGACGCGGAGATCGTCGCCCTGTTCTCGCGCGGCTGCGCGGACCGTGATCCGGAGGCCTGCATGGAGCTCGCGGTCGCGTGCGGGCGCGACATGGATATCGAGGGATGCCGGACCGCGGGCCTCGAGGCTCTCCCAGTGGCGGCGCGGAGCGCGTGCACCGCGGGGCAGAGCTCGACCTGCGAGGACGACGCGCGCGCGGCGCTCTTCGTTCGCGGGTACGCGCTCGCGGAGGCCGGCTGCGAGGGCCGCGCCCCGCGCGCGTGCTTCCTCGTCGCGTATGGGAACGAGGTCGGCTACGGGCGCGACCCCGATCTGCCCGCGGCGCTGCGCTGGTACCGGCGCGGCTGCGCGGCCGGGGATGCGGCCTCGTGCGACAGCCTGGCCGTCGTGCTTCGCCGGGAGGCCGATTGGGCTGCGCCCGGCGAGGTGCCGGAGGCGGACGCGGCGGATGCGCGCGCGCTCGACCTGCGCGCGGACGCGTGCGACGCGGGCGACGCGATGGAGTGCGTGGCGCTCGCGCGGATGTACAAGGACGGCGCGTTCCCTGCCGGCATCGACAAGGAGAAGGCGGAGGCCGCGCGCGCGCGCGCCTGCAAGCTCGGGCACGAGGCATCGTGCCGCTGACGGGGGCTTCGTCTTCGTCCCGCGAGCCCCACCGCGTGCGCGCGGCGCGGGAGGGAAAGAAGCGGTTGGCCTACGGCGCGTGTTGGTCCCTTCCGAGAGGGTCCGCGCGTTCCTCGCGTCGATCGGCGCGGTCGCTCCCGCGATCGAGGAGGGCCTGCGAAACATGGACGATCCTCGATCAACCTCATGCTGCGGAGCTTCGAGCTCGGCGGCGCGGCGGCGGGCGTGGAATTCGCGGGGTCGCGGCCGTGGATCGGGCTCTGCGCCCTCAGGGCGAGGTCGACGGAAGCTGAAACAATTCGGGCAGGAGATCCTCGGCGCGACCGAGGATCTCCTCGTCGTACGCCGGGTTCCGCGGGGACATCGGCGTCAGGTTGACGATCACGGTGCGCGCACGCGCGAACTCGGCGGCGCGCACGAAGTTCGAGGCCGGTGACACGGTCCCCGACGTGCCGATGGCCACGAAGAGATCGCACTCTCGGAGCGCACGCTTCGCGTGCCACTCGGCGCCGCCGGGGATCTCCTCGTCGAACAGCACGACGTCCGCGCGGAGCGGCGCGCCGCACGCGCGGCACAGCGGCAGGTCGAGGGACTCGCTCGCGTCGACGAACGGCTCCGTCTCGCACGCCGCGGAGGTGCACCTCGTCCGCTCGAGCGCGCCGTGGAGCTCGATCACGCGTCGGCTGCCTGCGCGCTGGTGGAGCCCATCGACGTTTTGGGTGATCACCGTCCACGTCGCATCGGTCGGCATGGCCGCCTCCGCGGCCGCGAGCGCGAGGTGCGCGGGGTTCGGCGCGGCGGCGCGGATCTGGGCGCGGAGCTCGGCGCAGAACCGCCAGACACCCGCCGGATCCTCCGCGAGATGCTTCGCGTCGAGGCCGCGCGCGCCGGGGCCGTCCTCGCGCTCCCACAACCCTCCGGGGCCGCGGAACGTGGGCAGGCCCGAGGCGACCGAGATCCCCGCCCCCGTGAGGACGACGACCCGGCGGTATCGCTCGAGGTGGAGCGGGGCGGTCACGCGAGGTGGCTCGCGAACCAGTCGAGCACGGTCGTCCAGGCCTCGCTCGCGGCCGCCGCGTTGTAGCGCGGGCCGGTGTCGTTGAAGAACGCGTGGTCGGCGTCCCGATAGACGATCATCCGGTGCACCAGCGCGGCCTTCGTGAGCGCCTCCTCCGCGGCTTCGCGCGTCGCGTTCACGCGCTTGTCGAGCTCGGCGTACACCCCGAGGACCGCGGCCTTCGAACCCGTGAAGTCCGCGTTGTCCGGGAGCGGGCCGTAGAACGGCGCCGCAGCGGCGAGGCGCTCGTCCTTGCTCGCGATGAGCCTCCACGTCATCCCTCCGCCGAAGCAGAAGCCGATCGCGCCGACCTTCTTCACCTTCGAACGCTTGATGATCTCGTCGATGCCCGCGCGCATGTCCGGGACGAAGCGCTCCACGTCCGCCTTGCCGAGCGCCGCCGTCGCGTTCGCCACGTCCCCCAGGGAGGCGGTGCCGCCTTCCTCGGAGAGCAGATCGATCGCGAGCGCCGCGTACCCGGCCGCGGCGAAGCGCCCCGCGACCTGGCGCGTGTGATCGTTCAGCCCCTTGTTTTCGTGGATGACGAGTATGCCCGCCTTCGGCTGATCCGCGCTCGCCCACGCGCCCTGCAGCTTGACGCCCTTCGGACCGTCGAACGTGATGGCCTCCGTGGGCTTCGAGGGCGGGAGCGGAGCGGCGCTCGGCGTGCCGGAGGGCGCCCCCGACTGCACCGCGGCGCGCGCGCTCGGCGCCGCGCTCGACGCCGCGGGCGCAGAGCCCGAAGCGCTCGCGCTCGGCGTCGCCGAGGTCGCGTCCCCACCGCACGCGGCGAGGAGCGTCGACGCGGCCGCGGAGGAGAGCCCGAGCAGGGCGAGCCGGTGGAGCGCTTCGCGCCGCGAGACGTGCGCGTCCCGGTAGTCGATCGCGATCTCCTCGGCGAGGTACTGGCGAATGTCCATGAGATCGCGATAGGCCGCGCGCGAGGTCGCGTCAAAGCGCGCCGCGGGCCGCGCCGCGCTTCCACGCCGGGAGGAACGTCGCCTGGCCGATCGCGCGCTGCTCCCGATCTCTCTGCGCGACGAACGCCTCCGCCTCCCCGCGCTCGATCATCGCTCGGAGCTCCGCGAGCCCCCGGTCGAGCTCCTCCGGCGTCGCGAGCGCCCAGAGCGAGTCGCTGTCCCGGAAGGACTTCTCGAGCGGGCCGCGCGGATCGAGGTAGTCGGGCCCCGAGAAGCGCTCGCCCAGCGGGACGATCTCCTCGCCGACCTCGAATCCGAGCTCCTCGAGCAGCTCACGGAGCTTCGCGATGGGCACGTACCTCCGCGCGAGGCGCTCGACGGCCTCGGGAATCAAGCGCGTGTACCACGCGCCCTCGAAGACTTGCTCCTGCGAGCACGTGTTGATCACCACGGCGCCGCCGTCACGGAGGACGCGGTGCGCCTCCGCGAGGGCTTTGCGAAGGTTCGGCGTCGCGGCTCCGGCGAGATCGTCGAGGTGGTGGATGACCTGGTTGAACAGCACCGCGTCGAACCGCTGCGCGTCGAGCGGCATGTCGAGGACGGAGCCCTCGTGGAGGCGAACGTTCCGGTGCTTCGCGAGCTTCGTGCGCGCGCGCCCCAGCATCCCGCGCGAGATCTCGAGCCCCTCGAGCTCCGCGAACCGGTGCGCCAGCGCGGCGAGGTAGCTGCCGGTCCCGCAGCCCGCGTCGAGCAGGCGCGCGCGCTCGAGCGCGACGCCGCCGCCCGCGAGGATCCCGACGATGACCCCGACGCCGAGGGGCTTCCGGTGCTCGTCGTAGTTCGCCGACGTGCTGTCGTAGTCCTCGTATGTCGCCTGGGTCTCGTGCGGCCGTCGTTGGGACATCGCCACCTCCAGTTGCGCCCCGACCGGTGCTCGAGAGCACCGAGCATGTTGAAACCGAACGAATGCGCGCGAGTTCGAGAGAGAGTCGCTCCTCGGGCGTGCGCCTCACGAACGACCTCGAGCGAATCTACTCGCGTTCCAACAGGTTTGTCGCGCTAGCGAACAGCTCCCGTGGGCCCCGGCGTGCGCGAGCGCACGGGCGGCGGCTTCACCTCGATCGGCCACGCCGCGCCCTCCAACGCCTTCGCGACGCCACGGAGCGCGCCGCGCACTTCGGGAGCCTTCAGCCTCGAGGCGGGATCCCGCCGCAGCGTCGCGAACAAGAGCTCCACGAAGGGCTGGAGCTTCGGGTTCTGAGAGAGCTCGCGCAGGCGCGGCGGCAAACCGTCGTGCGTGATGTGCGCCGAGATCATCGCGACCTCGCTCCCCTCCGCGAACAGCTGCCTGCCCGTGACGAGCTCGAACGCGAGGCACCCGAACGCGTAGATGTCCGCGGGCATCGGGCGCGGCTTCGCGCCCTCCGGGGTCGCGCCCCACACCTCGGGCGCGCCGTACGGACCCGACACGCAGCCCGGGCGGATGTTGCGCCCCGCCAGCCCGAAGTCGACGAGCACCGCGGTCTCGCCGTGCCGGAGCACGACGTTCGCGGGCTTCACGTCGAGGTGACCGACGTTCGCTTCGTGCATCACCTCGAGGCCCGCGAGCACCTCGTCGAGCACCTTGAAGCACTTGGGGAGATCCATCGTCCCCGCCTCGATCGTCCGCTCGAGGGACGGGCCCTCCACGAGTTCCATGACGAGGATGGGCCGAGGTCGGGACGAGAGATCGAACGTCACGAGCTGGGCGAGGTTCGCGTGCGGAGGCAGGGCGACGAGCGCGCTCGCCTCGGCGCGGAACAGGTTGAAGAACTCCGTCTCCGAGAGGTGCCGCGCCGCGTTTGCCGAGTAGTCCGGCACCTTCAGCGCGAAGCGCTCCGCGTTCGGATCGCGCTTGTCCTCGGCGCGACACACGACGTAGACCGAGCCCGCCGCGCCCGAGCCGAGCGGGCGGAGCACGTAGAACGCGCCGAGCACGCGGCGCGCCGGAACCCACTCCGGCAGCGGCTCCTCGACGCTCGGGGCGGCCGGGAGGATCGATCCGTCCGTCGGCAGCTCCCCGAGGCGCGCGACGACCGCTCTTACGAGCGCTGCGATCGCGCGCGGGATCCCCGACGACAGCTGGGTCGCGCCGAGCGCGAGGCCGTCCGGATCGATCTCGTCGTCGCTCCGCGAGATCACGCGCGTGATGGCCGTGCTGAGCGCGCGGCCCGCGGAGGGGCGCTCGAGCCCCGTGTCCGTCGGCTCGAACACGCGCGCGCGCGCGCCCACACACATTTGCTGCAACGAGAGCACGCTCGCCTCGAGGCGCAGGACGGGCTCGACCTCGCCGTTCGCCGACGCGACGCTCTTCAGCGAGCGCGCGCGCGCGAGCGTCGCGAGGCTCTGCCCCACGCGCGCGAGCACGCTCCGGAGCGTGTCGGAGCGAGCGCTCCCGACCATCGCGATCGTCTCGGCCAGCGTCTCGAGCGCGTCGATCTTGGAGCGATCGACGAGGCCCGGGCTCACGCTGCCCGTCGAGGGCCTCTCGCCGTCGTCCTCCGCGGAGAGGAACGCCGCGTAAGCCGCGAACGCGAGCCGCAGATCCGGATCCATCGAGGCCTCGCCGAGCGCCTCGAAATCGCGGGCGTCGCTCGCGCGCACGCTGACGACGAGCAGCGCGTCGACGACGTCGCACGCCTGGGTCCGCACGAGGCCATCGAGGCACCGCGCGAGCGTCGCGAGGAGGGCGCGCCGCAGCGCGCGGGAGGGGCGCGACTCGATCCGCGCGAGCACCGCCTTGGACGTCGAGAGCCACCTGGTTCGCTCCGCCGCCCGGGCGTTCTCGTCCGCGCGGTCCGCGGCGTTCGGGACCCAGCCGCCAGCGTCCGAGTCCACCAGGTGGAGGAGCGCCCTGAGGCGCGCGAAGTGCAGCACGAGGTGCGGCGGGTCGGCGGTGCCGCTCCCGTCCGCGCTCTCCCGATCGGACAGGATGAACTCCGCGACCCGCGAGCGGAGGCCGCCGAGCGCCTCCTCGTGCGCTCGGATCTTGTCGACGTTCGTGTCGAGGCGCAGGAGGTCGACGAGCACGTCGCGCTCGAGCAGGCTCACGTCCACGTCCCGCAGCACGGAGAACGACGTGCGCCGCGCCATCGGGGAGTCCGACCCGGCGCTCAGCGCCTCGAGCGCGTCGACGGTGGTGTGGGCGGACGCGAGCGCCTCGAGCCCGCGCGCGTGCGACGCCTTCGCGCCGGTCGTGACGAAGAGCTCGAGCGCGCGCGTGATCTGATCGCGCAGCGGCTCGTCCTCGCGCGGCGTCGCGTCCAGGGCGCGGAGCAGCTCTCGCCGCTGCGCGACGCTCCCGTCGTCGCTCGGTCGGGCGTGCTCGGCGCGGCTCAGCCGATCGAGCGCCATGCTGCGCGCGCGCTCGACGAAGTCGCATGGACCGAGCTCTCGACGGAGGTAGAGCGCGCTCTCCGCGACGTCGTCCGCGGGGCCCGCGACGGCGTGGTGAAAGAGCAGCAGCGCGGCGTCCGGCTCGGTCGCGGCGGCGCGCGCGAGGCCCCACGCGAACGCCGCGGCGACCCCGGGATCGCGCTTCGGCACGTCGCTCGAGAAGAGCTTCGCCGCGAGCTCCGCCGCGCGCTCGGCGTTCGCCCCCGCCATCGCCGCGACGGACGTCGCCGCGCGCCTCCACTCGGTCGGGGAGAGGGACGGATCGAGATCCTTCTCGAGCTCGTCGATGTGGTCGGGGGACTGGGACGCGAGCAGCCCCCTTGCGACCGCCGCGTGTCGCCAGACGAGGGACTCGCGATCCTCGAGGAGGCGGAAGAACGCGGTGCGGAGCGGCCCGCCCTCGGTGAAGAACCGGCGCGTCGAGAGATCGTTCTTCCGCACGAGCTCCGCCGCGGCGCGCTCGAGGATGCGCGCGCCGAAGCGGCGGGCCGCGAGCGAGCGGGTCGAGGGCGTGAGCAGCCAGTCTCTCGCGAGCTGCTTTCGTGACGCGAGCGTGAGCGCGAGCGGCCCGTCCGAGATGTCCGCGCTGAGAGGGAGCTCCACGAGGAGCGCCGTGCGCGCGACCACGGGCGGGCTCCCGAACGCCTTCGCGCCCACCCGCGCCATGACGGTCGCGATCGCGGCGAACGTGCTCGCCGTCCCGACGAGGAGGCGCGACAGCGCCCGCCGCCCGAGCTCGCGCTGCTCCGCGCCGATGGGGAGGCCCGAGGCGAGCGTGAAGAGGGCGCGCCCGGCCGCCTCCGGGGCGAGCCACTCGAGATCGTCGACCAGGCCCGCGGAGAGCGCGGCCTTCGCGGCCACCGAGAGCAGCGCAGGGGAGATCCCCTCGAGCGGGCCAGGGCCGTCGTAGGCGTCCTTCGAGAGCTCCGCGAACGCGCGGCGGAACGCGACGCGCTGCTGGTTGCCCTCGCCGAACGCCAGGTCATGAAGCGACGAGGCGAAGACGTCCGGGCTCTGCGGCCTCAGCCGAAATGCACCGGTGTCCTCCATCAACGCGCCCTGACGCCCCTCGGTCTCCTCCGGCCGAGCCACGCGGCGAGCCCGAGCAGGCCCGAGAGCGCGCCCGCCGCCGCGCCGCCCGCGCTGTGATCGTCCGTGAGCGAGCAGTCGCAGCCGCCCCCGTCGCCGCCATCCGCGCCACCGCCGCCCGCGCCCGTCGTCGACGAGCTCGCGGAGCTCGCGCTCGTCGTCCCCGCGCCGCCCGCGCCCGTCGGCATGGGCGGGAACTCGATCGCCGCGTCCGCGTGCGCGATCTCGATGGGCGGGGCTTGGTCCGTCGCGTCGTAGATCGTCGCGAGGTCGTGCCCCTTGGTGTCGGTCGTGTTCTCGCTCTCGAGGAAGTCCACGTACTCCTTCGTCATCGACTGGTAGTAGACGCGCGCGGAGAGGTTGGCCGCGCCGGCGAAGCCAGCGGGCAGCGTGACGGAGAACGTCTTCTCGTCGAAGTTGACGATCTTCCCCGCGCCGTCCGTGTACGGGATGGCGCCGATGATCTTCGTGGTCTCCGTCGCCGTGAACCCGAGCGGCGGGATGCGCGTGTCCTCGAGCACCATGTCGTGCTGGACGAGGTGCGACTCGGGGACCCCCGCCGTCCCGTTCCACTTGCCGTGCACCGCGCGATACACGTGCGTGTCGGCGGCGCCGAGGATCTCTCCCGTGCCCGCGTCGTAGCCGCCGAAGAGGAAGTCGTCCGAGGCGCCGCCCCCCGTGAGGACGATCGCGATCCACGCCCGCCGCGTCTCGGCGTAGCCCGTCGGGAATTTGTGGCCCGTGAGGTTCTCGACCTTCACCTTCACGTCGAACTTGTCGCCCGCCTTGCCGCTCGCGGGCGCGCCCGTGAGCGTCACCGCGACGGACTTCCCGAGCGTCTCGAGCGTCTTGTCCTGCGCGAGCTGGAACGCGTCGCCGAACATCGCGACGCGGTCGGGGTTGGCGTTCATCACCGCCTGGATGCCCCAGTGGTTGCCGCCGACGAACGCGTGCGTCCGCGGATCGTGCCGGAGCGGGGATCCGAAGATGCTCGTGACCGGGTAATCGCCGGTCTTCCTCACCATGTGGCAGTCCTGGCAGGACTGCGCGGACGCGCCCGCGGCGAAGCTCGATTGCTTCCACTCGTCGTAGGTCGTGTCGAGCGGGAACTCGAACGCCGTGTCGACGCCGGCCGCGTCCTTCATCTTGCGGCCCGGGTTCGTCACCTGGTGGCACTGGCCGCAGAACGTGGAGCTCGCGAGGTTCGGCTCGTTCACGACCTCGTGCGCCGGCGACTGCGCGCAGTCCGCGGGCGCGTTCGGCGCGTCGCACGACACGTAGGGCCCGTGCTTCGCGTCGACCCCGTCGTAGAACAGCTGCGCGTCCGAGATCACGTACGGATCGGGCGTGACGTTCGACGTCACCGCGCGATGGCACGTCTCGCAGCCGACGCCCTGCTTGTCGATCGCGTCGAACGCGGAGCCGCCCGCGGGCGTCGCGTGGCCCCGCACGAACCCGATGGGCGAGTGACAATGCAGACAATACGATCCGACGCCCGCCTGATCCTGGTTCGCGACCGTCAGCGCCGCGAAGAACACCGGGTCACGCGACGCGTTCGCCATCATCGTCCCGGCCCACGTGTCCGCGGGCAGGAACGACTTGTCGCCCATCACGCCTTTGCCGTGGCAGTTGTTGCACGTGTCCGCGTCGAGGAACGGCGCGAACGGGTCCCCCGGCTTGGTGCCCACGAGATCGCCGATGTCGCCGCGCGCCTCCTGCACCACCAAACCCACGGCGCCCGCGGTCACGAGAGTCAGGGCGCCCAACGCTGCCTTGGTCCAACGCATGATGCCGATGCTAGACCGATCGGTGCTCCAGAGCAGCTGCCAGAAACGCGCCATCTGATAGCCTCCCAGGCGACATGGAGCCCGACCGTCCCAGCTTCCCCGAGATCTACATGAGCCTCGCGCGTTCGCTCAGCGCGCGCTCGACGTGCGCGGTGTCGCGCGTGGGGACGGTCATCACGAGCGTCGACTTCCGAAAGGTGCTCGCCGTCGGCTACTCCGGAAACGCGACGGGCCTGCCCAACCGGTGCGATCGCGAGGTCCCTCCGCCCACGCCCGAGTGTCCGAACCCCGACTGTGGCTGTCTCCACTCCGAGGAGAACGCGGTCATCCACTGCGACGCGCCTCGGACCGAACCCAAGATCGTGTTCGTCACCCAGATGCCTTGTCGCGCGTGCGCCAAGCGGATCATCCAGCTCGGCGGTCTCGTGGACCTCTACTACCTCGGCGCGCCCCACACGTCCGACGAGGCGATCCTCTCGGACTCCACCACCGTCGAGCTAATTACCTCGGTCGGGGCGCGGGTTCACCGGCTTCCCACCAAGGGTTGACCGAGGCTCTTCGTCCGGGTTGTAGATGGGACGCTCCCCGCTGCCCTCGCCGTCGGGCGGGGACGGGGGGACGGGCGTCGTCGGGCGGGTGAGACCCGTGAGCGTCGGCTTGCGCGACATCGGGATCCGAGGGGCTTCCAGCGAGGGGGACGACGCTTTTCGATCCGACGCCATCTTCGGTGGATAGGACGACGGCCGGTTCTCCGCGGCCGGGCCCGGTGGGATGTTGGTCTCGCGCTGCGATGCGAACACGCTCGACGCCTTCCGCTGCGGGCTCGACAGGAAGCGGTGCGCCTCGACCACGGAGATGAACGCGCGGAGGTTCATGCCCATCGAGAGCGCGGTCATGTTCACGCGCGCGGCCTTCATCGACTCGTCGTCCCCGACGACGTACGCGACCATGTCGAACGATCGATCCGACCGGAACCACTCCCACACGGCGGCGCGGACCATCGGCGGCGGCTCTCCCTGCTCGCCCCGCGCGTCCAGCATGACCCGGCGACAACCGCGCTCGGACATGATCCGCTCCATGAGGAGCGTGTACTCCTGCACCTCGTCCAGGCTCGCGAGCGTCCCCGTCGCCACGATGTGGAGGTACCCGTCGCGCGGATGCACCTCGACACGCGAGCTCCGGAGCGTGTACGTAACCTGGGGCTCTCGCACGCCCGGATACTGGGCGGAGCCGTGCGTCCCCGCCGGCCGCCCTTCGGGCGGGGTGGGTCCAGCGCCGGGGAACCCAGGTCGAGGACGCGTCATTGGCTCTCCCGTCGAAGAGAGCAGAGTTGGTGTGGGGCGGAAAGCCCCGGCTGCGAAACCGTTGCTTTTTTCTGGGACTTCCGCTCTGCGGCGTCGAGCGGGCGGCCGCTCGGGCGGACCCGCACGAGCCGCGAATGCGCCCAGCGGGGACGAGATCAGCCCGGCGGGCGCGCGTTGTAGTTCGAGTTCTCGAGGAGAATCACGTTCGTCTTCGAGCGCGTCTCGCCCACGCTCGTCACGTAGACGGCGGGCTCGTCCTGGACGGGGCACGCCTTCTCACAGGCGCCGCACCCGATGCAGAGCGACGGATCGACGTGGGGCCGCTGCACCTTCACCGTGCCCATCTCGGGGGGCGCGCCGTCCTCGCCCGGCTTGGGCGAGCGCTTCGGGACCTCGACCTCCTCGACCCAAATCGCCTTGGGCGACGTGGGACAGAACTCTTCGCAGACAATGCAAGGGGTCGCCATCGCCCACGGGAGGCAACGGCCGAGATCGTAGAACGCGGTGCCGATGCTGATCGGCTTCTGATCGATCCCGAGCTTCTGCTCCTCGGTGATCTTCTGGATCGCGCCCGTCGGGCAGGCATCCCCGCAGAGCACACAGGAGGGCTCGCAGTAGCCGATCCGGGGGATCAACACGGGGGTCCACATGCCCTCCACGCCCGCCTCGAACCACGCGGGGTGCAGCGCGTTGTTCGGGCACACCTTCATGCACTCCGCGCAGCGGATGCACCGCTCCAGGAAGTCGCGCTCCTCCACGGAGCCCGGCGGTCGGATGAGCTTCGCGTCGTAGTTCGCGTCGAGGGAGTCCGCGACGCGCGCGACCGGCAGGAGCGCGGCCCCAGCGGCGGCGGTCGCGAGCGTCGCGCGGCGATCCGTGTCCGGCTTGGACACGGTGCTCGTCTTCTTCGGGAAGAAGCGGAACTTGATCACGTCCTCGGGGCACGCGGTCTCGCAGTTCATGCACATGTGGCACTCGTCCTGCCGCCACTTCACGCCGCCCTGCGGAGAGTCCGCGCCCTGACAGTGGACGAGGCACAGGTTGCAGTCCGTGCACTTCGCGTGGTCCTTCTCCATCCCGACGATCGCGAACCGCGAGAACTTCCCGAGGAGCGCGCCGAGCGGGCAGAGGACGCGGCACCAGAACCGCGGCACGAACCGGTTCATCAGCAGGATGCCGATGAACAGGGCGAGCACGAACCAGGTCTGGTGGAAGTAGAACTGTTTGCCCTGGAACACCGTCCGCGCGAGGAAGTCCTGGGACTTGTCCATCGCGTGGCCGAGGGCCTGAGAGCCCGTCTGATCGACGACGTCACCGGCTCGCGTCGTCACGTACTGCGCCGCCGGGAGGACCCCGAGGCCGATGCTCCGGACGGCGACGCAGATCGGATCGAACATCCCCCCGATCGCGGTCCCGGTGAGCGACGCCGCAAGGAACGCGTAGAGCAGGTAGTACTTGATGCGTTGCCGCGGCCGCGTCTTGTTCGCCTCGACGCGCTTGGCGCCCCGACCCGTCGCCGAGGGGAGGAGCCAGCCGAAGAAGTGGTGCAGCGTCCCGAACGGACAGATCCACCCACAAAAGACGCGGCCGAGAAGCACCGTCACCCCGAGGATGGCGATCGACCACGCGAGCCCTCGGTAGACCGTGTGCGTCGAGAAGAACGTCATCACGGCGACGAACGGGTCGCTCGAGAGGAACGCCTCGACGGGGTAGGGGAGGCGCACGCGGCCCACCTGACCGTCCGCGGATGGCGCGCCAAAGTTGCCCCGGAACGTCGTCTCCACGACGAGGAAGACGAACAGGAACAGGCACGCCGCCTGGACGAACCGGCGCACCCACACGAGCGCGCGGATCGCGGGGCGCGCGGGCAAGCCCGAGCCGGGGCGCTTCTTGTCGAGGCCGAACACCCAGCGCACGAAGCGCGACGCGCGGCCGCGCTCCACCTTCGACGGCGGCACCGGGGACGCGGTCTTCGTCGGCCCCTCGGCGACCTTGCCCGCGGAGGGAGGCGCTTTCCCGTCCGCGACGCCCGCGGGCACCGCGCGCGCCGACTGTGGGATCGGCAACGGGCCCGCGCCCGCCGAGAGGACGGGAAGGCGGCGGCGGGGCTTCTCGGTCGGTTCGCCGTTCACGGGGTCACGCCTCGACCGGTTGGAGGCTCGCGTAGTCCATCGTCCCGAGGCCGCGCTCGTGGCCCATCCCGATGTACTTCACCATGCTCGCGTCCAGGCCGATGAGCTCGCACCCCATCGCGTCCGCGGCGACCTGATCGACCGACGCGATGATCGTGTGCATGTCCTTCGCGTCCGAGATGTTCCCGCCCTGAGGGCCGTTTCGCATCAGCACGCGCGTCGCGTCGAGCACCGTGAGGGTGGGCCGGAGGAACGTCGCGAGGTCGGCGACCGACACGTCGATGTTCTGGTGCAGGCGGTTTCGCCGGCCCCCGAGGGAGCCGTACCAGTTCTTCATCGCGCCCGTGTACTTCGCGAGGTTGTGGTGCTTCGCGACGGGAACGTTGATGAGTTTGTCCGTGTCGATGAGCGTCTTGTAGACGGGCCAGTCCGAGAGGACCTCGCCCTTCAGCCGCATCGATCGGAAGTGGTGCGACGTGGGGAGCTGCACCTCGGCGCCGGCGTGGTACGCCGCGTCCCAAATGCCGCTCTGCGTGAAGCACCGGGCGGCCTCGTTGCACGACGCGTCCGTCACGACGACGTCCTTCGCGCCGGCCTCGTAGCAGAGGCGGACCACCTCCGCGACGACGAGCGGGTTCGTGTTCGCCGCGTGGAGGGGCATGCGATCCCAGCCGCAGTTCGGCTTCACGACCACCCGATCGCGGTTCGAGACGAACCGCCGCATCCCGCCGAGCGCATCCACGGCGCGCCGCACGAGGCCCGCGGGATCGATGTCCGCGGGCGAGTAGAGGCCGCCCTCCGCCGTCGGCTTCGCCCGCGCGACCGCGATCGAGGCGGCCCTGCTCGCCGCGGATTGGGCGAAGTCGCGCGTCATGGGCGCGCCTTCGTGCTTCTTCTGGGCGCCGCCGCGATCGTGCGCGAGCTTCGCGATCGCGCCGGCGCCGCCGAGCACGAGCCCGGCGCCCGCGATGCGCTTGAGCGCTTCACGTCGGTCGATCGGCATGGGCTGAGCACTATTGTCGCTCCCACCGCGCGCCACAAGCGGGTTTACACTGGCTCGATGAGCCACCGAACCGGGCTGACGATCGGCTTCGCCGCGGCGCTCGGCGCGCTCCTCCTGCCCACGCCCGCGGAGGCGCAGTCGTGGCGCAAAGGGTTCCACGTCGGCCTCGACGGTGCGATCGCGTTCAGCTCCGATCCCGAGCGGACGTTCAAGCTCGGCGCCGACGCGGACATGGTGGTGCAGCCGTCGTTCGTCATGAGCTATCGGATCGGGCCGCTCGCGGACTTCCAGACCCACCTCGGGCTCGCGATCCGGTGGCCCCTAGGCGAGAAGATGGTCGCGCTCGGCGGGGCGGTGGAGCCCGGCTTCCTGTTCCACTTCGGGCCGACCTACACGTTCGCGCTCCGCACGCTCGTCACCGCCTCCGCGCGCACGGACGACGGGGCGTTCCTCATCGGCTTCGAAGGCCAAGTGTCCCCCGCGGGCTTCGATTTCGGGCGCCACGGCGGCCACCACCTCGAGGTGTATGGCCTCGTCGGCTTTCAGTCCGGCGTGAAGAGCAGCGCGCCGATCGGCTTCGTCGGCGGCGGCGGGATCCGCTACGGCGGCCTGTTCCTCTGACGGGACCTACTCCGCGGCAAGCGCCGCGGGAGGGGGCACCGACGGGCGCGCGGGCGCCGTGGCAGGGACGAGCGGGACGCCGGCGAGGCGGCCGAGCTCGGCGCGCACCTCCTCGACGAACGCGGCCTGCTTCGCGCCCGTGCCGGCCGGCGCGCGCATCGGAGCGCCACACCGGATGCGGACCACGCCCGAGCGGATCCCCGTGTTGGAGCGCGGCATGAGCGCGTGCGTCCCCGAAATGCCGACGGGGATCACCGGCACCTTCGCGAGGCGGGCGAGGTGGAACGGCCCGCGCTTGAGGGGCTGGATGCAGTCTCCCGCGGAGCGCGTGCCCTCGGGGAAGACGGCGATCGTGCTGCCGCTCCGGACCTGATCGGCCGCCGCGCGCAGCATCGCGATCGCGTCCGCGCGATCGGCGCGATCGATCGGGATACACCCGAGTGCGCGCATGACGCCGGAGAAGAACGGGACCTTGAAGAGGCCCTTCTTCGCCACCACCCCGAACGTCTTCGGCAGGGCCGAGAACAGGGCGAGCACGTCGAGGTAGCTCTGGTGGTTCGCCATCACGATGTACGGCTGCGACCAGTCGATCGCCTCGAACCCTTCGGCGTGCACCTCCACGCCGAGCCGCGCGCGGAGACCCGCGGCCCACTGCTTCGTCCGCTCGCGCACGCGGTCGTCGCTGCCGCCGAGCGCCTTCTCCGCCATCGCGAGCTGGCACATCCCGAAGGTGTACGCGGTCCCGATCAACAGGTTCGCTTGCGGAGAGTCGAGGAGCATCGCCACTCTCTAGATGCGAGCCAGCTCCGTCCGGCATCACAATCCCGTCAGGCGAGAAGCGTGACTCCTCGGCCATGGATCGAGCCCCGGTGCCGCTGATACGGTGACCCGATGGCCTCTCCGCGAATCCGCCTCGTCCTACGCGCCGTCCTGCTCGTCCTCGGCGCGCTGATCGTCGTGCTCCCGTCCGCTGCGTTCGCGCAGACGGGCGTGCTCGACCAAACGTGCCCGAATGGGGGCTCGGCGCAGTTCAACCGCGACAGCACGGCCCTGATTTGGCAAGCGCAGACGCACGCGGGCGCGAGCGGTCAGCTCGAAGGAGTCCGCCTCTTCGCCGAGACCGGCAACGCGAACGCGACGCTCCACGTCCGGATCCGGAAGGGCGCGGCGCCCTCGGTGCAGCCCGTCCTGGTGGACGTACTCGTGACGAAGGCCGTCACGGGCGCGGAGACCCTGTTCGCCGACATGAAGACGGCGAACATCTTTCTCACGGCGAACGAGATTTACGTCATCGAGATCCAAGGCACCGGGACGGGGGTCTTTCTCAGGGGGAGCTACACGCCCCCGCCCGGCGCGCCGCTCTGCCCCGATCCCCTCTTTCTGAATGGGACCAAGCACGCGGACGGGGGTTGGCGCATCGCCTTTCAGACGTTCCGCCTGAACTGTACGACGGGCATGGCCTGCAACGACAACGACCCCTGCACGACCAACGACGTGTGCGGGGTGAGCGGCTGCGCCGGAACGCCCGTGGTGTGCATGGCGAGCGATCCGTGCCACGACGCGGGGACCTGTGATCCGTCGTCGGGCGTGTGCTCCAACCCGCCCGTGATGGATGGCAAGACCTGTGACGACAACGACCTCTGCACGAAGGGCGACGTGTGCACGGCGGGCAGCTGCGCTGGCGCCGCGGTGACGTGCACCCCGCTCGACGATTGCCACGTCGCGGGCGCGTGCGACCCGATGACGGGCGCGTGCAGCGATCCGCCGGCCGTCGACGGGACGACGTGCGACGACCAAGACCCATGCACGATGGCGGACAGCTGCCAGGCCGGGCAGTGCGCGGCCACCGCGGTCGCGTGCCCTCCGCCCGCGAACGAGTGCCTCGAGGCGGGCGTCTGCGGCGCGCTCGACGGGATGTGCACCTACGCCGAGAAGGCCGATGGCACGCCGTGCGCCGGCGGGACCTGCAAGGTGGGGGTGTGCGTGCCGACGGCATCGACCAGCGCCGCGTCGACCAGCGCAGCCACCACGAGCGCGGCGACGACTTCGTCGACGGGCGCGGGCGCATCGACCGGCGCGGGTGGTCAAGGCGGTCAAGGCGGCGGATCGGGCACCGCCACACCGAACGGCGGCGGCTGCGACTGCTCCACGTCGACGGACGCCGATCCTCGTCACGGCCTCGCCGCGCTCGCGCTCGGTCTCGCCGCGTTCGCGCGCGTGCGCCGCTCGCGCCGCCGCGCCTGATCCGATGCCCCGACGACTCCACGCGCTCGCCGCGATCGCGCTCACGGCGTGCGGCCCCCGGAGCGAGCCGTCGGCGACGAGCGCGGCCTCCTCCGCCTCGTCGCCGGCGCCCGTCTCGTCGCCGAGCGGATCGGTCGCGCCGAGCGCGTCGGCGAAGACGGATCTCACGACGGGTGCGTCCGTCGTCGATCGGTACGGCGATCCGGTCGTCGCCGATGGAAAGATCGACGGCGCCGCCCTGCGGAAGCGCAACCGCGAGCGGCTGAAGGCGGACACTTCGCCGGTCACGATCCTCGAGGGGAAGAGCGCGCGCGAGCTCGGTGCGCGGATCTGTGAGGCGGTCGTCCCGAAGCGGCCCGCGGCGACGCCCATCCTCCTCAAGCCGAACATCTGCGGCATCGACGCGGTGAAGAAGCCGCCCTCGCCGAACGGCGACGACGGGGTGAAGGGCCGAACCACCGATCCCGAGTTCGTCCGCGGCGTGGTGCGGTGCCTGAAGAAGCGCGGCCACACGAAGGTGACGATCGCCGAAGGGTGCGGGCTCACGCACGGGCCGTTCGAGGAGCTCCTCGAAGTGTCGGGCTACGCCGCGATGGCGCGCGAGGAGGGGGTGGCGCTCGTCGGCATGAACGACGACGGCACGTACGACGTGGAGGGCGAACAGCCCGGGAAACCCTTCGCGGTCACGGGGCTCGACGACACGCTCGTCCCGACGCTGATGCTCCCGAAGGTCCTCGCGGAGCACCTCGACCACGGGCTCTGGATTTCGATCCCGAAGCTCAAGACGCACCGGTTCAGCGTCGTGTCGCTCGGGATCAAGGGGATGCAGGGCGTCGTCATGACGAGCGATCGCCGCCCCGCCCACCAGCAAAAGTGGCGGATGCACAAGGAGCTCAACGAGTGGGTCAGGGAGAAGCCCGCTCCGGGCGAGCCGGACGACCGCGCGGCGTACGTCGCGGATCTCACCGCCTTCGGCAAGCGCATGGCGTTCGTCCTCGAGGTCGCGGCGCCCGACGTCGTCCTGGTGGACGGTGCGCCCGCGACGAGCGGCGACGGGTTCCAGGATCTCCGCCCGAGCAAGGAGCTCGTCGCGATCGGTGGGACGAACACCATCGCCGTCGACAAGGTCGGCTCGATGTTCCTCGGCCTGTGGAACAGCGAGCGCTTGGGGCTGGGACTGCGCGGGATCAAGTCGTCCCCCCTCGTGACGATCGCCGCGCAGCAGTTCGGGGTGGATCTCGACGCGGTCCAGATCACGGGGGACGGCGCGCCCCTCCTCGCGAAGCCGCGCCCGGTCTACTTCAAGGCGATCGCGCCGTTCGGCTTCGACGTGCCGGCGCCTCCCTGAGGCTCAGCGCGTCCCGGGCTGCGGCGACGGAAAGGACGACACGAGCCCGCGCCGAAGAACGCGGACCCACTCCCGCTCCATCACGCACGAAACGTCGAAGAACGGGCCCACGGCGCTCGGATGGCTCGTCGGGATCGCGACGCCGATCCGCGGCTCGATCGCCACCACAAGAGGCGGTGCGCCGCGTAGACGTCTTCGAACGGCGTCCAAGAGACGCCGGGCGTGCGAGCTCGGGTGCCGTGCGCCGCACCGAACGTTCGCTGCCGGACTCGCTTCGCACCCCGTCGATCTGCGACGATGCGCGCGTGTTCGGCGCGAGGCCCGTTCGAGGAATGACCTTGGCGATCCCGCTCGGCATCGCCGCGTGCACCGCGCCGCCGACCCCGCCGACGGACGTGCTCGTGGTCGCGTCGAGCGCGTCGTACGCACCCTCGACGGCGCCGGCCGCGCTCTGCGTCGCGACGACCGAGGACGCTGGGGCGAGGGCGTTCTTCCGTGCGTACTTGGGAGACGCGACCGTTCTGAAGTTGAGTTCCAGCTTCGAGGACCACGCCGACGTCGCGTCGCTCCTCGTGGCGAACGGCGCGACGAGCGCCGAGCCGTTCGTCACCGAGAGCGCCCTTCTCGAAACGGATCGGCTCTCCGTCCCCATCGTGGCAACCGGTCGCGACCTTCACGCGCTCGAGCCCTACGTCCGCACGGGCGCGCTCGCACAGATGGGGCCGGGGGACGTGGCGATCGCCGACAGCGCCGCGATGCGCCTCGGGATCGGCCTCGGGGACAGGGTGACCCTGGTCCGAGGGGCGCCGTCGTTCAAGCTCTCGCTCCCGCGCAGGGCGCGCCGCGGAGCGCTCCGTGTCGCCGCGATCCTGAGGTTCCCGGGGGAGGCGATCCACCACTATGGGGATCGGACGATCTTCCTGACGCTGGATGGCCTTCGCGCTGTGGGCGTGGATCCGGCGGCGGTTGCGATGGGGATCGCAGCCGTCGAGGAGGAGACGACGGGCCTGCGCGTCAGCGGCGACGCGAAGCTCGCGCCGGCGTGGACGGACGCTCTCGCGAAGCGTGGTGGCCTCTACCGCGTCGCCACGTCGACCGAGCTCGCCGACGCGGGGTACGAGCTCGCGCGGACTTCCGCGATCGCCGTCTGCGCGCCGGACGCGGCGAGCGGTGGTACGGTGGCGGCCGCGACCCCGCGTCCGGACACGCTTCGCCCGTGCGACGACATGAAGGACCTCGACCCGTCGAAGGACGTCCGCGCGGCGCTGTTCGGCCAGGGCTTCGTGGTCGACCCCGACCCCACGACCGTCGAAGCCAAGGCGCTCGCGAGGGGCGCGACCCACGTCGATCGGGGCGTCGTGTTGGACGGCGCCGTCGCGAGCGGCGCCGGGATCCAGCTCGCGTTGATCGACGCCGTCGGGCCCGCGCGCCAGGAGACCCTCGCGCGCTACGTCGTCCGCGGGGATCTCTCGAAGCTCGCGTCCTCGCGAGGGACCGCGCTCAGCGCGGATCTCGCGGCCGCGCTCGGGGTCGACGTCGGCAGCCACGTGGTCGTCCGCGCGACGCCAGACGTCGCTTCGCGCGAGACGAGCAGCCGCGTGTGGCGCGCGCCCGTCGTCGCGATCGTCCGCCTCCCCGCGGAGGCGGTGCACCGCGTGGGCCTCGAATGGGTCTGGGCGGACGACGCGGTGATCCGCTCCGCGTGGGGCCTCTCGAGCGACATGTCCAACGTCGCCCGCATCCAGTGGCCCGGCGGATCCGATACGGCTCCCTTCGTCCGGATGATCCCCGGGATCGCGGTTCAGTCGGTGCTCGACATGCCGAACGCGCTCGCGCTCGACTTGCTCCAGACCGCCTGTGCGACGCCGCGCTGAGGTCCGCCACGAGGCTCCTGACCTCGCGGGGGATGAAGCGGCGCCCCCGAGTCGACGAAGGGCGGCGGCACCCGTTTTGAACAGCACCGAAGCGAGAGCGACGGTGGGAAAGCCGGGCGAACCGGATCGGCTCTGGCGTGTTCTGTGGGTGGATTGGCGCGCGCCGCCGCTTTCGTCGAGGTAGCTCGGCCGCGTGAAGACACCTCGCCTTCTTGGCCTCGCCGCCGTCCTCGCGTCCGCCGCTTGCGGCGCCCAGCCGCGCCCGACCGAGCCTGCCGTCAGCGCGGCTGCGCCGCTCGCTAGCGCAGCCTCTCCCCGAACTCCGGCGTCCAGCGGCATCGACGCCCCAGGCAACGACCCAGAGATCGTTCGCCTCCTGAGGGGCGTACTCGGTTGTCATTGGAAGGTTGGCGAATGGCACCCCAAAGACTGCGCGGCGGGCGTCGCTTGGGACGAGACGGATCTCTTCGGTGACGACAAGTCCCTGCCCACGTTGGTCTCGTTCCTCGAGGACGCCGACCCTGCGATCCGTGCGCTCGCGGCCGAGGCGCTCCGCGTCCACGGGCACCTCTATCGAGAGGACGCGGCGCTCTCCGCGCGGGTCCTCGGCGCGGCCGAGCGTGAGAAGGATCCCGGACTGCTCGACGACCTCGGGGATCTCGCGGCGGGGGTCGATCTCGAACATACCGGACTCGTCGACCGAGGGCTCGCGCTCGCGAAGACCGCTCCGCTCGATCTCCGCGAGGCGCAGGTCGAAGCTCTCCTCGGCGCGAACCGGTACTCGATGTCGGTGTTCACGTTCGTGAAGGCGGCGCTGCACGATCCCGAGGCGCGCATCCGCTCGGCGGCGATCACCGCGCTCCGCGACGCCGACGATCTCGAGGCCTGCGAGCTGCTCCAAGGCGAGCTTGCGGGCAAGGACGAGGAGCAGGCGCACCTCGCGGCGCGCGCGCTCACCTACGGCGGAAACGGCCGCTGCAGCAGCTCGTTCGACGCCGTGCTCGGGTGGCTCGAGAAGCAGCCGGTGACCAAGGAATCGATTGGTGGCTTCGCGCAACTGACGGAATGGCTGTGCGACGATCGCACGGCGTCGGTCGAGCAGGACGCGCGAGCCACGAAATGGCTCCGCAAGGTCGCATCCGATACGCACCTCGAGCCGTGGGCGCGCGGGACGGCGCTGGAGGCGCTCCCGACATGCGACGTGGACTCGAAGACGTTCGCCGCCAGCCTCGTCACGGACGACGAGGGACTCCAGAGCACCGCCGCGACCGTAGCGAGCGCGCCGACCAAGGCCATTGGCCCAGCGCCCGACACCGTCGGCGTGGCCCCCGAGCCGCCGGCGATCCCAGCGAACAAGACAATCCAATCGATCGACGCCGTGTCGTTCCTCACGGCGTGGGACGCCGCACCGCGGGAGTCGCTGTATGACCTGTTTCCTCCGGGTCCGTACCGCGTCGAAGGCGTCGTCGTCGGCGTGGAGCGCGAGCCGCAAGGCCGGGTCGAGCTGTCGCTCGCGGGGCCCCCCGGCACCGCGATCCACCTGCACTTGAGCGGATCCCAGGCCGCCCCGGCGGCGACACGCCGACGCGGACAAAAGGCGAAGGCCGTCTGCGACTTCCACGGTGACGGGGGCCATGGCTACGCGAACTTCACCGACTGTCACTGGGAAGGCTGAGCGCCCACGCGACGTGCCCCGCGATCTCGCCGCGAGAGGGCGAGGGCCGTGCCGACTGGAGCGTGCAGCGCTCCGTGTCTGGGGCGTGCAGCGCTTCGTGTGTCGGAGCGTGTAGCTCCCTGCGCTGGGACATGCGGCGCTCCGCCACGACGACACGCCGGCTCGCCGAGCCGTCCCTTTTCTCGGCTACGGCCGGATCCAGAAGGAGACTTCGGGCCAGCTGTATTAACGTCTTCGCTCGCATGGCTACGCCGAAGAAGACCTCCGCTCCAAAGAAGGCTGCCGCTCCCAAGAAGGCCGCCGCTCCCAAGAAGGCCGCCGCTCCCAAGAAGGCCGCCGCGCCCGGGAAAGCTACCGCGCCGAAGAAGGCTGCCGCGTCCGAGAAGGCAGCGAGCCCTGGCGCGCGATCGCCCCGCGATGCGACGACGAAGAAGTCCCCCGCGACCAAGAAGCACGGGACGCGCGCGGATCTGAACGCGCCGATTGACGGGTACATCGCGAAGCTCACCGGCGAACACCGCGCCATCGCCGACAAGATCGTCGGGATCGTCCGCGCCGCCGTCCCCGGCGCCGAGGAAGGCCTCAAGTGGGGCATGCCCTCGTTCTCGCTCGACGGCGTCATGTTCGCGTACTTCCGCGCGCAGAAGAGCGACGTGCGGTTCGGCCTCGCGTACGTGAAGGGCATCGACATCGACGACCCGAACGGCGAGCTCGAAGGCACCGGCCAGGACGGCAAGCACGTGAAGTACACGTCGGCGAACGACGTCGACCCCGCGCGGGTCACCGACTGGCTGCAAGCCGTCGTCGCCGCTCGCCGCTGATGGCGCGAGCCGCGGGCCGTCGCCGGACATCGGCGGAGATCAGCCGGAGCGATCGTCGGGACAAGCGATCTGCTCTTTCTCGGATCGCGTCGACCCGAACCTCGCGGACACGGCACCTCGCGGGGGGTCGAAACGGAGCGCCCGAGTCGACGAAGGGCGGCGGCACCCGTCTTGAAGCGCGACCGAGCCGAACGACGGCTCGGGGAGAGGACACGGGAGCGCGGGGCTTCGCCGAAGAGTGGAGTAGCCTGCCGCGATGGAAAGCAGCGACCTCGCGAAGCTGAAAGGCTTGGTGGGACCCCGTGTCGCGGGAACGCCGTTTCAGGCTTCGGACACACACCTAGAGCACCGAACAGGTTGAAACGCCGACGTATGCGCCCGATTTCGGAGAGAACCACACGGCCTCGTCGCTCCGCTCCTCAGATGACGAGGAGTCGTCTTGCGGTGCTCGCTTCTCGGGCGTGCGCCTCTCCCTCGAACTCGAGCGCATTCGTTCGGCTTTCAACCTGTTCGGTGCTCTTGGCGCCGCGCTCATCGCGCGTATCGCCGAAGCGAAAGAGGTCGGGGCCGTGCCGCTCTTGGTCGCCCTCGCCAGCTGCCCCACGCCGTACGCCGGCAACAAGCGGCACGCGCTGGAGGCGTTGAGATCCGTCGGGGGCGCGGCGGTGGCCGAAGCCATCGTCTTGCGACTGACCGAGGTCGTCGACACCGCTGAGGTCCCTTGGGATCCGTACCATCCGACGCTCTTCGTCCAGGGGCTCCTCGAGGTGCTCTTCGCAGTGGACGACACCGACCCCTACGCGCGACTCGCTCCGCTCTTTGCGCCCGAGCGCGTCGCGACACCGTCGGGCGCGCGGGTCGTCAAGGACGTGGTGTCCGCCATCTCCGGGCGCTTCTCTTACACCGCACACGCCGTCATGCCGCTCTTGTCACCGGATCGGGCGCCCGCGGTGCGCTTTCGGGATGACGCGCGCTGGCTCGAGCGCTTCGTGCGTCTCTTGGGCGACCGGCGGCTGCGACAGTACGCCAAGTTTGCTCTCAAGGGCGCCGACCCGATGCCGGTCGCCGAAGCCACGGAGAGGGTCGTGGGTGCGCCGGTCAAACCGAAGCCCGTTCCTCACCCATCCGAGGAGGCCATGAAGCGCGCAACGGAGGGCGCACGAGCGAGAGCCACGGTGTTGCGTGCGGCGTTCGAGCGCGCACTCGTCCAATTGAAAGCCCACAAGTACTCGCCACGCGCGGGAAACAAGTCGCTCACTTCGGTCGATGCGCGCGCCGCCGAGGTGCGACTCGACGAAATCGAGAAGCTCATCAAGTCGCCTCTCCCCACGATGGTCCGCGCGGCCTATCTCGTGGTGGGTCCCATCGACTTCCAGCGGCCACTGGACAAGAGCATTCCGCCGGGAATCGAGGCATTCGCCGCGTCCCCGCGCCTGCAAATCGTGCCCTTGGATCGCGCCCTCAAAGCGGTGCGCGCGCGCCTTCGAGACAATGTCGGTATCCCGGGTCCGCTGCGTAGCCCCATCGCTCTCGAACTGTCCGACGACGACGCGGTGCTGCTCGAGCCCTGGTGTGAAGACCCCCGCATGGAGAGCGCGGATTGCACGCTCTCCGAATTCCTCCGCGGTCGTATCGACGCGTGGGCGATCCCCGGTGTCGGCCCGGTGGTGTGGTCCGACTGAAGCGCGTCCCCGGTAGGTCAGCCGCGCGACACCACGTTCGACGTCGCGCCGACGGCGACCCCTTGCGGCGGCCACGCACCTCGTGACCGCGACCCGGATAGGCGCGTCGTGCCGCGTGGCCTCTGCGCCCGCAGCGTCAGGGAGAGAGCGCGAGAATGAACACGTCGGTCGGCGGGAGCCACGCCTCGTCGCTCCGCCGCTTCGACGCGTCTCCGGGGAGCGTCGCGCCGGGTTGTCCCTGGATCTCGAGTTGGAACGCGAACGTGCCGACCACGAACGAGGCCCCGTCGGGGGCGACGGCGGCCGCGAGTGGATAGGCGCTGTACCCCGTGTTTTTCCGCTCCCAGAGGACGCGACCAGCCCCGTCGAGCTTCGTGACGATCATCCGCCGAGGCCCGTGCGCTGGCTCCGTCTCACCGGGGAATTTGTCGATGATCGACTCGACGAGGACGACCGCGCCACCCGCGTCCAGGCCGACGTCGACCGGATAGTCGTCCTCCTCGTACCCGTCCCGACGCGACCACCGCACGCGACCGTCCGCCGCGTCGAGGGCGAGGACGGCGACGTCGTTGAGGCCGCGGGACGTCGGCTTGTCGGCGCACCCGAGCATCCCCGCGAATCGCTCGGCGACCACGACGACGCCGTCACCCACCGCGAGCGCGGTCGCGGGCGGATACATGTGTCCGTAGTGCACTAGCTTGTTCGTATCGTGCGGACACTTGACCTCCCAGAGGGGGGTGCCGGCGTCATCGACGCGCTGGATGACGAGGCCGTCGGCCGTCGCGAGCGTTCGAACCTGGCCGATGGACGGGTGCCACGCGATCCTCGAGAGCGACTCCCCGCCTTCGCGTGCTTGGATTCCACCGCCCGAGCCCCACACGACGCTGCTCGCGGTCACGGGCGACTCGTTCTCGAGGTCCTTCGCGTCGGAAGCGAGGGGCGCGACCCATCCCTCCTTCACCGCGGCGAGGTCCACGACGCGCTGCGCGGGTCCGAGGTCGTCGACCCACCAGCGCACCGTCGACGGCGGGTCGACCGACGCGACGAACGCACGGCGCGCCGCGCTGCTAGCGAGCGCACGACCGGCGAACGCGCCCTCCGTCCAGCCACCGCTCACGACGATCTCGGAGCCGACGCGAATGACATGGTCGACCTCCGCCTCACCTTCGAGCAGGACGGACCCGAGAGTCGCGCCCGCCGCGTCGAGATGTTCGAGCGCGCCCGTGGCGACCCAGGGCTTCCTGTAACCGAAGCCGGCGCGCGCGCGCGACACCCACACGCCGGCGCTCCCGTCACTCACCGCGGCGACCCGGGGATCGCCGAGGGACGCACGGTGTTGCATCCACCGGACGTCCCCCCGCACCACGCTGAGTCGGACGGCGACCTTCCGATCGGCGTCGAGCACGAGCTCGCACGCCGACCCGACGCAGTCGCCGGAGAACGTCGCGAACATTCCGGTCGTCGTCGACGCGACCGATACGCGCGTGCCGTGCGGGTACGTCGCGCGGCAGGGCTCGCGGTTGCACTCGAGGGTGGCGTTACCCTCGACCGTCAACACGAGCGCGTGCTCCGCGGGCGCGCGTTGGTCCCCATCGGATGTTCCCGCGGTGCGGCGCGACGTCCGATCCGAGCACGCAACCGCCAGCACGCTCGAGAGCGCGGCGACGAGCGACGCTCGCGACGTCGCCCTCGCGTAGCGCTCCGCGAGAGCGTTCACGGATCGCGACCCCATGCGGCGAATCGTGCGGCGAGCGCCGAGATCCCCATCGCACGATCCCGTGTCGGGGCGGGACACGACGACCTCAATGGACGGGACACTTCCGCGTCGCGAGGGCCTCGAGACGGGGTGGAAACGTGGCGACGTCCGCGGCGACGTCCGCAGGGTTTCGGAGCAACACATCCACCTGTGTCACCGACACCAAGATCACGCCGCCGCCCTTCTTCGGGGCGAACGCGAACGTCTCCTCGGGGTCCCACTCCATGCGGGCCTGCTTCACGCAGGTCATCGCCGTGCACGAGAGCGCCTCCGTCGGTGGTTCGGTGAGGTTCACGACGGCATTCTTGGCGAGGTCGGTGACCTCGGTCGATCCCGCGGCGCCACAGAGCAGCTGATCGATCGGCGGACAGTCGAGGTCGCACGCCGTATTGCCATCGCTCACGAGCGCCACCCCTCGGCTCGCGTCGACGATCTCGGACGCCGAGCGCCGGCCTGATTCGATCTCGCGGAAGAGCTCCACGTCAGGAAGATTTGGGAGCGGCCGCAGCTTGGCCACCGGAGACGACGCCGAGGGGAGCGGCGCGAGCGACGAGGCGGTCGCGGACGGCGACGACTCGCGCGCGACAGGTGGCTCCGAGGACATCGCGGGCCGCGACGTGATGGACGGCGCCCCAGCCGGGTCCGCGGCGCCCGTCGCGCCGCTGCGGCATCCCAGTGGTCCAAACACACCCAGCCCGCCGAGGGCGACCGCTCCCACGGCAGCCCCGGACGTCCACGCGACCCCGAGCGACCATCGTCCCCTCGACACAGCCGTCTTGTGTAGCGAACGAGCGCTCGACGCAACGTCGACGCACGGAGGTCCGCTCGTCTTTTTGTCGGACGATCGCGCTGGCCTCGTTCGACGTCGCGGTCCGGAGGCCTTTTGCGCGTTCTCCGCCCCAGCGAGCTCGTGCTGCGTCCCTCACCCACGATCCCGGATCGAACATGCGCCTGCCGCCCTCGTAGGTCGGGGGAGGCTTTGGCCGCGTCGGCGTGGCGGTGCACCCGAACGAGCGAGTGTCGCGCGCGCCCGACCGTGCGCTCGGAAAATTGACCATTTCCCGATGCGAGGCTGCGCCCTAGCGTCTGGCGATGTTCTCGGCAGGGGGTGCGTCGCCCGGAGAGGCCCGATGGATCATGGCGAGGGCGTCGCTCTCCATGGCGCTCGCCGCGCTCGCCGCGGGCTGCCTTCCAGTGCCGGGCTACCCAGACCCCGTCGATGACGACAAGGCCACGCTCGAGCCGGGGTTCGATTCCGGGCCACATCAGTTGGCGCACTGGTCGTGCCCCGTACTCGCCGGGAGGACGGCGAACGGCGCGGCGGTGGTGAGTCCCGGCTACGAGATCGTCCTCCTCCAAGACCCAGTGCGAGGCCCTCTCCTGCACGAGCTCAACAACGATTGGCTCATGGCGAATCCCGAGAAGGGCGCAGGTGGCGACGCCGTGTTCTCGGTGACCATTCCGGGGACGGCGAACGAGTTCGTCATCCCGATGGACCACGAGCACGTCGTCACGCACCGGTTCCGACAGTGGATCGCCGGCGTGACCGAGATGACGATCGACAGCATGACGCGCACGTGCGAGCGCGCCGCGCCCGTGAGGTTCATGTGAACGGCCTGCGAGCTCGCCTCCGCTCCATCGCCGCGGCCGGCCTCCTCGTGGTCGCGTCGTCCACCGGGTGCACCAGCTACGGCCGCGTCGGGCCGCCGTTCGTGCCGTCGGCCAGCGTGGACGAAGGGAAGGCCGTCATCTACGTGTTCCGACCGAAGAAGGCGTTCGGCGCCATCTTGACGTTCGTCGTCACGCTCGGGAATCGCGAGTTCGTCCTCAACCCCGGCGCGTACGGAGCGCTAATCGTTCCCGAGGGCACCGTCTCGTTCCTGGGGAACGCCAATCCGATCGAGGTGACGGCGAACCACGCGGCGCCCACATACGTCCGCGTCGAGTTTGATTCGCTCGTCGACTCCTGGGCGCCGTGGAAGGGCGGCAACTGGAAGACCGACGTGGTCAGCGAGCCGGCCGCGCTCTCGGAGCTCTCGGACATCGGACTCGCGCCGGGCGGCCGCGGCCGGTACGACGACGCCACGAATCCCGAGAAGGGCGCAGCGCTCCCCTGAAATAGTCGGACAGCCAGTCCTTGTTCCACTGCGCCTCGAACGTCGGACCGCTCGTCACCACGGCGGTCAGCTTGGTTCCCTCGCGTTCGCGCACGGCGCCGACTCCCACGAGTGGGGCGAGAACGGCTACCAGCTCTCGACCGACGAGGGGATCACCGCGTCGCGGATGGTCTACGGCTCGATCGGCGAGTGCGTCGCGCCAGGGCGCTGCGGTCACTGACTGCAGCGCGGGAAGAGCTTCACCTCGGCCTTCGCCTTCCACGCGTCGTCGAAGCCGACGAGCGTGAAGACCCGGACGGGCGCGCTCGCTCCGGGGGCGATCGCGTCCACCTTCGCGTCGCCCTCGGAGAGATCCCGGAGCTTGCCGCCGTCGTAGTAGGCGACGACCAGCCCCGGGTTGCGGCACGCGACCGTGCCGTCGTTCTTCAACGTACCGCCGATCACGCGGTGCTCGTGGGGCGACGCGTTCTCGAGGTTCTCGTTCGCGACCTCCGCGACGGTGTCCGTCTTTCCCTCGAGGACGCCGCGTGGGTAGCTCGAGACCGCGCGCGCCGCGCGGATCGTCACCGTGTACGACGCGTACTTGCCCTTCAGCTTGTTGACCGAGCGGATGTGCGTCACGGGCACGCTCGCGCCCGGCTGGATGAACGACACGGCGCTTCGGATGGGCTCGCCCGGAGTGTCGTCGCCGATGTCCTTCTTCGTCGCGCTCGAGATCGAGTCGATTCCGAGTTCCTTACCAGCGGCGTCGAAGTAGCGGATGTCGGCGACGATCTCGTCGACCACCTCGGTCGAGTCGTTGCGGAACTCGCCCCAGAGCTTGAAGTACCGCCACGCGTCCTGGCTGTCGTCACCGGTCGCGTCCTCGGCCTCGACCTTCATCTCCTTGAAGGAGAGCTTGCCCGGATCGACCATTCCGGCCGGCACGTCCTTCGTCGGCGGCGCGTCGCCTGCGCCCGACGTCCCGCTCGCGCCCGCCGCGCTCGCGCGCCCGCCGCCGAGACTCTTGCCCGCGGCGCCGAACAGCGTGGGCTTGTCGGTGCTCTTGCCTCCGGGGATCGCCTTCGACCCGAAGGCCGCGCCGCTCGCGGTGCCCGCTCCCGCGGCCGCCTCGGACGACGGCACCGCGCTCGCAGCGGCGGGCGTCGAGGGCTTGTCGCACGCAGCCAGCGCGACCGAGAGGGCGAGCGCCGAGGCGATGCGGGTCGAGAGAGACGGGCGGGCGGAACGATCGACGAGGGTCATGAGAGGTCTCCTTGCGGGCCGCGTCGTGCGGCTCGAAGACCCCATCGCAGGCTTCGGGCCAGCGCTCGATCCCGCCAAAAGACGCGGCTTTCCAGACGTTCGGGGCCGCGTGTGGGCTCGAGACCGAAGACGCGAGTCCACGGTGTGGACGCGTGTCTTCAGGTGCTCAAGTCACGAGACCGTGCTTGCGGAGGAGGCGATGCACGTAGCTGCGGTCGAGCCCGGCGGCGCGGGCCACGGCGCTCACGTTGCCCTCGCACTTCGCGAGCTGTCCCTCGAGGTACGCGCGCTCGAGCTGATCGGTCATCGTCTTCGCGAGCTCCTTGAACGGCACGTCGAGCGGGACGTCGCCGGGGCGCGGGGCGACCGCCGCCGCGGAGGCCGGGGTGACGAACGCGGCGTCCTCGATCGCCGCGGCGGCGCCGAGCGCGCGCACGCGGTCCACGAAGTTGCGGAGCTCGCGCACGTTCCCCGGCCACGGGCGGCGCTCCGCCTCGGCGACCACGTCCGGCGTCGGATCGGCGCCGAAGTGCTGGATGAGGAGCGGCAGATCGTCGAGGCGCTCGCGCAGCGACGGGACGATCACGGGGAGCACGGCGAGACGGAAATAGAGGTCCTCGCGAAAGGTCCCTGCCGCGGCCATCGTCGCGATATCGCGGTGCGTCGCCGCGACGAACCGCACGTCGACCGCCTTGTGATCGGAGGCGCCCACCCGTCGCACGGTGCGAGATTCCAGGGCACGCAGCAGCTTCGGTTGCAGCCCGAGCGGCAGCTCTGCGATCTCGTCGAGGAACACGGTGCCGCCGTGGGCGAGCTCGATCGCACCGACGCGCGCCTCGAGCGCGCCCGTGAACGCGCCGCGGACGTGGCCGAAGAGCTCCGACTCGATGAGCGCTCCCGCGAGCGCACCGCAGTCGACCGTGACGAACGGTCCGTCGCGCCGCGGGCTCGCGTCGTGGATGGCGCGGGCGACGACCTCCTTGCCGGTGCCCGTCTCGCCGTGGACGAGCACCGTCGCGTCCGACTGCGCGGCGAGCGAGAGGCGCTGATAGAGCCGGCGCATCGCGACGTTCGCCCCGACGAGGCCTTGGAAGCGCGCGTCCGGCCAGAGCGCATCGGCCTCGGGCTTCGCGTAGCGGACGCGGATCGTGGCGGCCCCGAGCCGGAGGACAGCGCCGTCGTCGAGCCGCGCCTCGCGCACCCGCACGCCCTGGACGAAGCAGCCGTTGCGGCTCCCGAGGTCGCGCACCCAGAGGCCGTCGGTCCGCAGGGTGAGCTCCGCGTGGACGCGCGACACGGTGGGCGCGTCGACGCGGATCGCGGCGTCCTTGCTGCTCCCGACGACCGCGGGCGGCGCGACCGCGAGCTCGACGGGCCCCTTCGGTCCGTCGAGGAAGAGGCGCGGGACGTGGCGCTCCGCCTTTCCGTCCGGCTCTCGCACCGTCGCCGAGTCCACCCTTCGGAGATAGCCTCGACGCGGCAACGCGACAACATGCCCACCGGAGACGGACCTCGAGATCCCCGCAGCGCGCGCACGCGCCGCGACGCGCCGAACGACGGCGACGAGCGCCGCAAGGCGGGCGACGAACGCAGCACGGCGGTCGCGGATCGGGCCACCGTCGGCGTGGGCACCGAATCCGCGACCGGATCGCTCGCACCCGGGGACGTGCTCGCCGGGCGATACGAGGTGATCTCCGAGCTCGGACGCGGCGCGGAGGGCGTCGTGCTCGAGGCGCGAGATCTGCGCGCCGGCGCCGTGATCGCCCTGAAGCTCATCCCGGAGGCCGAAGTCACGGGGGCGCGTCTCGCGCGCCTCCGGCGCGAGCTCGCGCTCGCGCGGCGGATCACGCACCCGTCGGTCGTGCGCACGTACGACCTCGTCGACGTCGCGGGCTGGGTCGGGCTCACGATGGAGCTCGTCCGAGGCAAGACGCTCCGCGTCCACCTGAACGACACGCCGGTCGCGGACCGATCGGTGGCGTGGTTGGCGCAGCTCGCGGAGCACCTCGCAGAGGCGCTCGCGGCCGCGCACACCGCGGGCGTCGTTCACCGCGATCTCAAGCCGTCGAACGTGCTCCTCGGCATGCCCGACGGCCCGCAGCGCGGCGACCGGAGTCGCGCGAAGATCACCGACTTCGGCATCGCCCGCGTCTCCGCGGAAGCGCCCGCGAGCGCGCGCTTCGCGGACTCGGGCAGCGCCGACGCCGCGGCGTTCGCCACGGCGGTGGGCTCGATCGTCGGGACGCCGCGGTACATGGCCCCGGAGCAGCTCGACGGGTCGCCCGACGTCGGACCCGCGGCCGACGTCTATGCGCTCGGGCTCCTCCTCTTCGAGGCCGCGACCGACGAGCGGCCGCTCGACGGCGCCGACCTCGCGTCCCTCCGCGAGGCGAGGCGCGGCCGTGCGCCGAAGCTCGGCGAGAGGCGGCCGGACCTCCCGATCGCGTTCGCGGCGATCGTCGACCGCTGCCTCGAGCCGGCGGTCGCCGATCGCTTCGTGGACGGCGCGGCCGTGCTCGACGCACTCCGCAAGGTCGCCGCCCACCCCGAGATCCCGACCACGCCCGACACGACCGAGCCCCGACCGATCCGCCGCTCACGAAGGCTCCTCGGCGGCCTCGGCGTCGCGCTCGTGATCGGCGCGGGCTCCGTCGCGGCGTGGTCGGTGACGCGCGAGCGCGTTCGCTCCGACGCGTCGTCCAGCGCGCGCGTCGACCCGAACGTCATCCAGTTCGACAAGCGCGGGTTCGCGGTCGGCGAGAAGCGCTCGCTGCACGAAATCAGCACCAGGAGCCTCACGTTCGTGAAGCCGTCGCCGCTCGTCCTCACGACGACCGACGAGGTGCAGCGGAGCGTGACGGTGATGAGCGCGGACCGGTATACGCTCCTCAAGGTCCGGATCGAGTACCAGGTCGCGACGCACACCGAGGATCGGGGCGGCGTCGTGACGCGCAAGGAGCTCCCCATCCAGGGGAAGGCGTACATCGTCGAGGTGCGCGACGGCCGGCCGGTCGTCTCCGACACGCGCTACGAACCGGTGCTCACCGAGGAGGCGGATCTCGTCCTCAGGGCGGCCGGTCCCCTCGGGACGCCGAGTCGGGAGATCACGACGCTCCCGGACGTCCCCGTCCGCGTCGGCGACCGCGCCGACTCCCTCGCCGAGCTCTTCTCGGCGGCGCTGCTCCAGAAGGGAGAGATCGAGATGGACCAGGTGGAGGTCACGCTCGGCGCGATCGATCGCTCGAGCACGCCGACCGCACGGTTCGACGTGAAGCTCGTCGGCCGCTCGAAGAGCGCGGATCCGCACGTGGAGCTCGACATCGGGGGCGAGCTCGAGGTCATGGAGACCGGCCGCATACGACTCGTCGATCTCTCGGGGAAGATGGCGCTCTCGGGCGAGGAGCTCGAGGCGACCGGGACGTACTCGATGCGCGTGGTTCGAGACGCGGGGTAGGTCTCGGCGCTCAGCGCTTCGCGGGCATTGGCGCCGGGAAGGGACGGCACGAGCCCGCGCCGAAGAACGTACACGGCACCCAGTCCCACTCCATCACGAACGAGAGGTCGAAGAACGGCCCCACCGCGCTCGGATCGTTCGTCGGGATCGCGACGCCGAGACGCGGTTCGATCGCCATCACGAACCGGTGCGCGTCGTAGACGTTCTGGAACGGGATCCACCACACGCCCGGGACCACGGTTACGAGCGCACGGCCGGTGTCGTCCGGGATGGGTGGATCGTAGGGGGCCTGCACGCCGCCCTCGAGCCGGACTCGGATCCCGAGCGGCTTCTCCTCCGTCCGGAGGTTCCGGTCGTACTCGATACCTCCGACACCGCTCAGGGAGCGCGTCCCTGGTTGGATCGCGCCGACGACGACGATCTGCCCCTTGTCGTCGGCGAGGCCGACCCCCGCGCCCAAGCTCGCGCGCTCCTCGCCTCCGAGGTTCGACGCGCTGGGGCCGAGCGACGTACGGGTCGTCACGACGCAGCCCGTGGAGGAGACCGCCAGTAGGATGGAGAGCGCACGCCGCACGTCGAGAGGCTATACGGCTCGGTGGCGCTGCGAATCCCTCGGGCGCACGAAGTTCGCGTCGCTCCCCAAATGAGAGGATCAGCGCGCGTCTCGGATCGAGGTCGCGGGGAGCGCCTTCTCGAGCTTCTTGCGCGCCGGACCGACGATCTTCGCCGAGAGGAAGTGCAGCTCCTGGAGCCGCCCGAGCCGCCCCAGCGCCGCTTCGGGGAGGCGTGGTGGGATGGGATCGTGGAACCACACGCGCTCGAGCGCCTCGAGGCAGGCGATCTCCTCCGGCACCGCATCGACGCTCGAGAGCCTGAGCTCGGCGAGGGGCGTCCGACCGAGCAGGCGGAACGCCTTCTGCGAGGTCGAGCCGAGGACCCTCGTCGGCGCGCGCGGCGCCATACTGGAACGACCGCAGCGGCCGGTCGGCGAGCGCGGGCGGAAGCGCCGACAGCGGCACCAGGAACCAGTAGAGCTCCTCGAGGTTCGGCGCCGCGGCGATCGCGGCGAGCGCGTCCGCGGGTCGGGCGAACGAGCCGCAGAGACGAACCTTCTTCAGTCGATCCCGGCAGCGCCAAGCGCCCGGAGGAGGGACCTCGAACGGGCGGTCCCAGCTGCTGCCCGAGATGGATTCGATCGTCTCGATGTCGAGCGCGAGCGCGAGGCTGCGCTCCATGTCGGAGGTCGGGATCTCCACGCTGCGAGCGCGCGAACCACGCAGCCACTCCGGCAGCGGCTGGGCGGGGACGCGCCAGTGCTCGATGCGAGGGAGCGGCGCCGCGTCGTCGAACCTCCAGTTGCTACTCCTTCCGACGAACGGTCCCGGGCTCGCGTCCAACCTCGTCAACGAGGGGCAGTCGGACGCTCCGAGCGGGCCGAGCAGGCTCGGCTTCGAGTCCGAACCCCCGACCTCGAGCGAGGCCAGCGATCCGAGCCGGGGCCGGAGCGGACCCCAATCGTTCGCCGTCCACGATTGGATGGATAGCTCGGTGAGGCGCGCGTCCGGGTGCAGGCCCGGCAGGACCTCACCCGTCGCTTGGTCGGCGAGGAGCGCCTCGAGCCGCGGCAGCCGGAGCAGGCTCTCGGGTCCCAGGTTGGATCGATCGAGCTCGAGCCGGCGAAGCTCACCCTCGAGCGCGGGCACCTCATACGCACGGCTCAGCCGCAACGCGCGGAGCGCGGGCAGCGCGCTCAGCGCGGAGAGATCGGCGTCGCACACGCCCATCAGCTCGAGCCGTTCGAGCTTGGCCTTCTTCGCGAGCAGCGGCGCGAGCGGCCCGGCACCTTCGCAGCTCATCGTCAGCGACTCGAGGCGGTCGAACGCGGGCGAGGCCAGGACCTCCGTGGTCCGGGCGTCCGGGGCGCGGCGCGGCCCCGTGGCGCGGAGCTCACGAAGGCGCGGCAGCGCCGCGGCGATCTCGAGGTCCGCCGCGTTCAACCTCGGCAGGGTGAGCGTCGTGAGCCCCTGGAGCTTCGCGAGCGAGCGAGGCAAGCTCTCGCCCGGATCGAAGGCGACCTCCGCGAGACGCGGGAGCGAGGCGAGCTGCTCGAAGACCCGCTCGAGGTCGAGCTTCGGGTTGCCCGAGAGATCCAAGCGCTCGAGCGACTCCAGGGCGAGGATCTCGGGCGGGAGCCCATCGAGCCGCGAGCAGGACAAATCCAGCGAGGTTGGAGCTCCCTTGCTGGAGGCGAGGAGGCGCGTGACGCGCGGGTGCGGCGGCGCGGGCCTTCGCGCCGCGGTCGCGGGCTTCTTCGTCGGGAGGCTGCGCGCGCCGGGCTTCGGCAGGTCGTCCAGATCCTCGCTGCGGAGGCCGAGGAACTCGAAGGGCAGCGTTTCGAGTCGCCTCCGTGCCTCGGCCGGCTTCATCTTCAGCACGTCGAGCACCACGCGCGCGTACAGCGGCCCCGATGGCTGTCCGCCCGGGAACGTCGCAGCGAGCGCCGCCTGGAGCGCGAGCAGATCGGTGATCCCGACGCCCGAGCCGAGCGCCTCGAGCGACGCCATCGCGGCGTCGAGCGCCGCCGACGTGATCCTCCCGGCGACTTCGTAGAGCGACGCGTCGTGGTGCAGCGAGATCACGCGGCCCGAGCCGACGCTCGCCAAGAGCGGGCACCCCCGCACCATGCCGAGGTGAAGGGCGGGGAGCGGCCCCTCGAACCTGCCGAAGATCGCCGACGCATCCGTCGGTCGTTCGAGCGCCGGTTGGATGCCCGCGAGGCCGAAGCCGTCGACCGCGTATCCGCCGTGCAGCGACGACGCGACGTAGCTCGCGATCGCGGGAGCGACCCGCGTGACGCCGTATCTCGCGGCGATCGTATCGAGCAACGGCTCGATGTCGCCCGACCGCCGCGCGCTCTCGAGCTCGCGACGACAGGGGTGATCCGCCGCGAGATCGGGCGGGTCGGTCCACCGTGGGAGCAGCTCGGCTTGGTCCATGTGTTCCCGTAGCGCGGAGGCGCACGAGGAGACGCGCCAATCGCCAGCATCTCGGCGCCACCTGACGCCTTGCACCCCGCTCGACAAGATCGCCCGCTCCCGAGACACCGGTCGCGGGGCGGCCGTTCGACATCTTGCTACGTTGGACCGCGATGGGCGGCGACGGCGCGCGGAGGGCTCGGAGACCGATCGGGATCGCTCTGGCGCTGTCGGTCACGCTCGCGGGCTGCGCCAGCACGACGGAGCCGGCCATCGTCGGAGCCGCGGACGCCCCACTCGCTGCGAGCTCGGAGCCCGCGGAGGGCTATGGCGCGCGGATCCTCAGGATCGTCGGCGCGGAGGTCGACTGGGAGCCCAGCCGCCCGATGACGATCGCGAAGCTCGCGCCGAGCGTGTTCGAGGAGTTCCCGGCGATCGATCGGAGCGGCCGAGTCATCGCGATCGTGCGATCCGAGCGCTCGTCGACGCCCGACAACGAGGCGCAGCGCGTGCGCTTCGTGAACGTCGCGACGCACGCGACCCTCGCGTCGTTCGTCGTGTTCGACGAACCCCGAGACATGTTCACGAACGACGGGGATCCCCTCGAGCGCGCGGCCCGCGAGCGGACGAACAAGAAGGCGCGCGCGGCGGCGCAGGCGCTCCTCGATCGGTCGACCTGGCGAGCCCTGAACGGCAACGGCCTCGATCCGCCCTCGCCGCTCGAGAACCCGTGGGCGGGGCTCGACAGGCTCCGCGAGCTCACGGGCGATCACGCAGAGTACGTTCGATTCGCGGACGAGGGCGTCGAGCTCGAGATGCGCTTCGCGGCCGACCCGACCTCTCGGTTCGACTCCTTTCGCCTCCGGCGGAGGCGCGGAGACGAGCTCGTGACGAACGAGCTGCCGATCGTCGATTTCCCGTACCTCGGCTCGGCAGAGGATGGAGGTGGCTGCGGACTCGCCACGGGCTTCGAACGGGCGTGGCTCACGCCGGATCGAGCGCACGTGCTCGTCGCGTACGCGTGGCGCCGGCCGCACTCTCGCTGCGACGAGCGGGCGGAGATCGACGCGATGACGATCGTCGACCTCCCGCCGTGATCACCCGCGAAGCCGGGCCTCGAGCGCGTCGAGTCCGAGGTCCCCAGGACCCCCGGTGGAGACGCGCGCGTCGATCGAGTCCTCGGGTGTGCGTGGGCGATCGGGCGCGAGATCGTTGCCGACGCTTCGGTACGCGTCGCGGAACGGGACGCCCTGCACCGCGAGCTCGAGCGCGCGATCCGTCGCGTACATCTCGGGGCTGATCGCCGCGCGCATCGCCGCTTCGTCGAACACGAGGCCGCGCACGAGCCGCGGGATGAGGGAGAGCGCGGTGAGGCCGTGCTCCATCGCCGCGACGAACGGTCCCTTCGTCGCCTGCAGATCCCGGTGGTAGCTCGACGGGAGGGACAGCACGGACGCGATCTCGGTCGACGCGCCCGCGGTCCGCGCGAACGCGGCGCGGAGCAGCTCGACGACGTCCGGGTTCTTCTTGTTCGGCATGAGGGACGAGCCCGTCGTGAAGCCCGCGGGGAGCTTCACGAACGCGAGCTCGCTCGTCGTGAAGAGCGAGAGGTCCCAGGCGAGGCGGCGCACGTCGAGGAGGGACTGACCGAGCGCGGAGAGGCACGCGAGCTCGTACTTCCCGCGGGAGTTCTGGACGTATTGAGGGTTCCGCTGGAGGCGCGCGAACCCGAGCTCGTCGCGAACGCCCTCGCGATCGAGCGGGAGGTTCACGCCGAACCCGGCCCCCGTGCCGATCGGCGACGCGTCGATCCACTCGCGCGTGGACCGCGCGAGCGCGCGATCGTCGATGAACGCCTCCGCGAACCCCGCGAGCCAGTGGCCGACCGTCGAGGGGACCGCGCGCTGGAGGTGCGTGTAGCCCGGCATCGCGGTCTTCTCGTGCGCCCGAGCGACCTCGAGGCACGCGTCCGCGGCGGCGGCGTTCGCCGCGTCGAGATCCGCGAGCCGATCCTTCATCCACAATCGCAGCGCGACCTGGACCTGATCGTTCCGGCTCCGGCCGGTGTGGAGCTTTCGCCCGGGGTCGCCGAGCGCCTCGGTCACGTACGCCTCGATCGCGGAGTGGCCGTCCTCGAAGCGCGCGTCGAGCACGAACGTCCCCGCGGTGAACTCGTCGGCGAGCCGATCGAGGCACGCGCCCACGGCCGAAGCGTCCTCGGCGGAGAGGACGCCGATCCGCCCGAGCCCGTTCACGTGCGCCTTCGTCGCGCGGATGTCCGAGTGGAAGATCGCGCGGTCCACGGCCGCGTCCTCGCCCGCGACGAACCGTTGGATCGCCTCGTCGATCGCGTCCGCCCCCTTCGCCCAGATGACGCTCATGGTTTGTCCTCTCCGCACGGACATAGCGGATCCTTCGGATCGGGGCATCTGCACGGCGGCGGCGCGCAAGGCTCGAGCGCCTCCAGGCTCAGCCGCGCCGCGCGACAGACCGCGTCCGAGCTCGTCGAGTTACCCTTCTCCTTCACGTTCTTCTTCTGCGCCCCGACCGCGCCCTCGACCAACGTGCGGAGTTGCGCGGGGAGCTTGGGGCCGCAGGTCTCCGCGAGGGTGAAGTAGGACAGACAATCCAGTCCGAGGAGCTGCTTCCGCGGGGGTGCGGGCAGCGGCTCCGACAGCTCGCGGATCCTCGCCGCGGTCTCGCAATTCGCGAGCGCGAGGCGCGCCTTCTCGAGCTCCACGTCGGCGCTCTCGCGCGCCGTCTCGCTGTCCCGGAGCTCCTTGCGCGTGGCCTCCAGCTCGGCCAGCGCCCGTGTGTCCTGGCAGCCCCCCGTCACGATCGTCGCGCACGCGACGATGAGGGCGGCGGCGCGCCGATCGATCAATGGATGCCTTCGAGCTCGGGGAGCCCGCTCGCGAGGTTGATGTTGCGGAGCGCCTGCGTCGCCGCGCCGCCGAGGAGGTTGTCGATCGTCGCCACCACGACCGCGTGACGCCCGTCACCCGTCGCGGTGAACCCGCCGATGCGCACCTCGTGGCTCCCCGCGATGTCGCGCACGAGAGGGATCTCTTCGGTCACCTTCACGAGCCGCTCCTCGGCGTAGCGCGCCTCGTAGAGATCCCGCAGGGCGCGCGCGGACCGCCCCGGCTTGAGCCGGAGGGACACCGTGACCGTGATGCCCCGGAAGAACGGCGCGACGTGGGGGATGAAGTCCACGTCCACGCCGAGCGCGCGGCGGATCTCGCGCTCGTGGAC
Source organism: Polyangiaceae bacterium (assembly GCA_046351395.1). Classification (GTDB taxonomy): domain Bacteria; phylum Myxococcota_A; class Polyangia; order Polyangiales; family Polyangiaceae; genus CAYYKK01. The sequence goes on along the minus strand of JAXLYP010000022.1, from coordinate 17,002 downwards.
GTGATCGACGAGCGCGTACGGCAGGAGGTTGTCGCGGAGCACCGCCGGATCGTTCTTGGGGGACGGCGTCGCGCCGGCGCCGCTGTAGCCGCTCACGCCGAACACCGTCGCGAAGCCGTCCACGAGCTCCTTGATGGGGAGGATCGCGAGCTCCGACGCGGTCGCGTAGCAGCCCGGGTTCGCGATCCGGCGCGCGTCGCGGATCCGCGCGCGGTTCTGCTCGGGCTGCCCATAGACCCAGTCCTCGTCGAACCGGTGGTCGGCGCTGAGATCGACGATCAGCGTGCGCGGCGAGCGCTCCGAGAAGGCGCGGATCCAGGGGGCGCTCTTCCCGTTCGGGAGCCCGAGGACGACGACGTCGAGCGCGCGCGCTCCGGCCGCCTCGGGCTCGAGCGATTCGAACGTGAGCGACGGATCCTTCGCGGCGAACGCGGGCACGTGCTCCGCGACGCGCTTGCCTGCCGCCTCCGCGGATGTCGCGAGCGCGACCTCGATCGACGCGTGCTGCGCGAGGAGGCCGAGCATCTCCGCGCCCACGTAGCCGCGCGCGCCGACGAGCCCGACGCGGATCACCGCGACGGCTCCGAGGGCACGGGCGCCGTGGGCTTGAGCGTCGCCGGCATCGCGAGGGCGTGCTTCACCGAGCGCTCGATCTCCGCGAAGTCCGTCATGCCGCACCAGAACACCCACCAGTGCTCGGTTTTGTAGAGCCCGTCGGAGCTCTGCGCGTACCAATCGTTCACCGGGTTCTGCGCGCGCGCGCGCCAGAAGATCTTCGGGTGATCGCGCCGCATCCGCTTCCAGATCGAGCCCCCGATGCCCTCGCCCTGCGCCTCGGGCGTCACCGCGAACTTGTCGAGGTAGGGGACGCCGTTCTCCTCCGTCACGATCGCGGCCGCGCGGTACGAGTCCGTGAGGTAGATGGCGATGGGGTTCTTCGTTTCGAAATACGTCGGCGAGAGCTTCTTGCCGAAGCAGAGCTCGAGGAGGTCCTTGAGCCGGCCCTGATCGATCTCGGCGAAGCTCGGATACCGCCCGACGCGCTCGCCACGCCGCACGAGCGTCCCCGCCCCGCGGTGCGTGAAGAGCTCCTTGGCGAGGTTCTCGGGAGAGGTGATCGACACGGACGACGTCGGCGGCAGCTCGTCGAGCATCGCCTTGATCTCGCCGAGGCGGTTCAGCGAGTCCGCCGCGAGGCGGGAGTCCTTCACGAGCTCGTCGTAGTCCTCGGTGAGGTTGACCGCGTTGCGGGGCGTGCCGTCCGCGTTCGCGAGCGCGCCATCCTCCGTCAGGTAGACGATCTTGTGCGGCTTGATGACGAGCGCGAGCGCGCGCGCCGCCGCGTCCGCGTGGATGACGACGCTCTGCCCCGTCGACGTCTCGCCGAGGGACGTGAGCACGGGCAGGTACCCCGAGCGCGCCGCGGAGACGATCGCCGCGTCGCGCACGTGGGTCACCTCGCCCATGAGACCGAGCTTCTCGTCCCGGTGGGCCTTCGCCTCGAACACGCCGGACGTGAACGGCCGCGTGCGCGTGCCCATCGCCTCGAGGGCCTCGACGAGCTTCACGTTCGTCTCGTGGAGGACGCGCCGCGCGACCTCGAGGACGGCGGGCGTCATCGGCCTGAGGCCGCGGATGCGCGGGACGTCGATGCGCGCGGCCTCGAGCGCGCGGTCGATCTGCACCGCGCCCCCGTGCACGACGACCGGGACGAGCCCGACGCGCTGCAGGAACGTGAGGGACGAGGCGAGCGCGTCGAGCGCGTCGTCCACGATCTTGCCGCTCGTCTTCACGACCGCGAACTTCGGCGCGTCGACGCTGGCGTAGTGGCGGAGGTACTGCTCCACCTCCTTGCGGCTCCCGATGTTCCCGAGCAGCCGGATGATCACGTCCTGCGTCGCGTTCACGGTGACTCCTTCGCGAGGAGCTCGATCAGCATCGACTTCTGCACGTGCAAGCGGTTCTCCGCCTCCTCGATCACGAGCGATCGCGGCCCCGAGACGACCGCGTCGGTCGCCTTCACGCTCCTTCGGAGCGGCAGGCAGTGGCTGAAATACGCGCCGTCCGTCTTGCTCATCTTCGCCTCGTCCACGATGAAGTGCTGGTACGTCGACCGCGGAGGGGACTCCGCGTCCCACCGGCCGAAGTAGGGCAGGGCGCCCCAGCTCTTCGCGTAGACGACGTGCGCGCCCGCGTACCCCGCGTCGATGTCGTGCGTCACCGTGATCGAGCGGCCGTTCGCGGCGGCGCTCGCGCGCGCGGCGTCCATGTACCGCGGGTCCAGCACGTAGTCCGGCGTCGGGCAGAGGAGCGTCACGTCGAACCCGAGCTTCGCCGCGATGATCAGCGCGGAGTTCGCGACCGCGGTGTTGAGCGGCTTCGGGTGGTACGTCCACGTCAGGAGGAACTTCTTCCCGTCCGTCGCGCCGAGGTGCTCGCGCAGCGTGAGCGCGAGCGCGAGCTCCTGACAGGGGTGCGTGATCGTCTCCATGTTGAGGACGGGCACCGTCGCGTACCTCGCGAAGCTCTCGATCACCCGATCCTCCCGGTCGTCGCGCCAGTCGACGAACTTCGGGAACGCGCGCACCGCGATGAGATCGCAGTAGCGCGACAGCACCCGCGCGACCTCGGCCACGTGCTCCTCCGCCTCGGCGTCCATCGTGACGCCCTCGCGGAACTCGATCGGCCAGGCGCCCTTCCCGGGCTCGAGGACGACGGCGTGCCCGCCGAGCTCGTACACGCCGATCTCGAACGACGTCCGCGTCCGCAGGGACGGGTTGAAGAAGACGAGCGCGACCGACCTCCCCTCGAGGGATCGGGGGTGCGCCGGCGTTCGCCGCGCGCGCTTGAGCTCCGCCGCGCGGCCGAGGACGCGCTCGATCGACTCGCGCGACCAGTCGAGGGTCGACAGGAAATGTTTCATGGTGCCTCGTGCGCCCGGGCGAGCTCGGCGACGATGTCCTCGAGGAGGCGCTGCGTCGACGCGACGTCGCGCGGGGATGCCTTCGCGAGGGCGCGCGCCACCGCGTCCTCCGCCGTGTTCTTCGCGGGTACGTCGAACGCCTTGCCGCGCCTCGTCAGCTCCACGTCCACGCGCCGCGCGTCCCCCTCGCTGCGCGTCCTCGAGACGAGGCCCTGGAGCTCGAGGCGCCGGAGCGACGCGGAGATCGTCCCCGCGTCGAGGTGGAGCTGGCGCGCGAGTTCCCCGCCGACACCGCGCTGCTCGAGCCCACGAACCGCAGGATCATCCGCTGCTCTGCGGTGATGCCCATGGTGGAGAGGAGCTTCCGGGAGATCTTCCCGAGGCCGTGGTCCATCGCCCAGAGGACGCGAAGGAACGACAGGACCGGGTCGAGGTTCTTCTTCGGTCGAGGCGTGATCGCGAGCCCGACGGCGCCCCTGTTCGAGGGGCGAGGCGTCGAGGGGCGAGGCGCGGAGGGCGAGGCGCCGCGGGGCGAGGTCTCTGCGCTGCTGGCTTGCGCGCTCGCGCGACTCCCATGCGGCGCGTGGTACCGCCGCGTCCGGTGGATTGCAAACCCGCGGCTCCGTCCGCGCCGCGAGCGGCGAGCCCGACCTCACCGCGTCGCGACGAAGACGACGTGCTTCGCGCGCGACCCCGTGCGCGCCGAGACCGCCTTCGCCTCGACGTGGAACCCGCGGCGCGGAGCTTCTTTCGTACTTCGCCTGGTGCCCGACCGACCACACCGTGAGCACGCCCCCGGTCGGAGCGCCTCGAAGCAGAAGCGCACGCCGCTCTCGTTGTAGAGGCGCTGGTTCCGCGCCTGGGAGAGCGCCATCGGGCCGTTGTCGACGTCGAGGAGGATGGCGTCGAACGCGCCGCGCGAGCGCCGGAGGGTCTCGTGCACGTCGCCGAGCGCGACGTCGACGCGCGGGTCTTCGAGCGCGTGATCATGCAGGGGCGCGAGGTGCGTGCGGTTCCACTCGACGAGCTCGGGGACGAGCTCGGCGACCGTGACGCGCGCGCGTGGCCCCGCGCCGTCGAGCACCGCGCGGAGCGTGTAGCCGAGCCCGAGCCCGCCGACGAGCACCGACTCCGCGTCGGGCACCGCGTCGAACGCGAGCTCGGCGAGCGCGATCTCCGACTGGTGCATCTTGCTGCTCATCAGCATGCGCCCGTCCACGCGCACGACCCAGTTCTGGTCGTGCCGCGCCAAGACGAACTCGTTGCCCGCCGCGATCCGCGCCGATGCGACCGTCACCCACTCCAGCATCGGCGCGCAGTCTAGACGTTCGCGGTCACGCGCGCTCGGCTCGAACGACGAGAGTGGGGGGCCTCCCGCGGCTCAGGGCCAAGTCAGCGCGAGCGTGCGCTGCATCGCCGGGCGCTCTTCGATCGCGCCGATCCAGCGCTTCACGTTCGGCCACGTGTCGATCGAGAGCCCGAGCCGCTCCGCCGCTCGGGCCCAAAAGATCGTGCACATGTCGGCGATCGAGTACTCGTCACCGGCGAGGTACTTCGCCGCGCCGAGCCGCTCGTCGAGCACGCCGTAGATGCGCTTCGACTCCACCTCGTAACGCTCGATCGCCTCGGCGTTCTTCGTCTCCTTGCGCTTCCAGAAGCCGACCTGCCCGAACATCGGCCCGACCGCCGCCATCTGGAAGAACGTCCACTCGAGGGCCCGCGCGCGCGGCTCGCCGCTCGTCGGGAAGAAGCGGCTCCCGTTCGTCTCCGCGAGGTGGATCAGGATCGCCGCCGACTCCGACAGGGCGACGCGCTTGCCGCCGATCTCGTCCTCGAGCACGGGGATGCGCTCGTTGAGGTTCTTCGCGTGGAAGGACGCCTCCTTCTGCTCGCCCTTGCCGATGTGCACCTTCACGAGCTCGTAGTCGACGCCGAGCTCCTCGAGCATCAGGATCGGCTTCAGTCCGTTCGGCGTACCCCACGTGTAGAGCGTCGGCTTCGTCATAGGCAGCCGAGTCTAAGTCCCTGCGCCGCTCACGCCAGGTGAGGGCAGCTACTTCTTCGAGGGCGGGAGGTAGCCGTCGCGCAAATAGTCGCGGCGTCCCGTGCCCCACAACACACAGTTGTCGGTGGCGCTCGCGACCTTGTAGATCTGCGCCTGCGGCGCCCCGTCCTCGGAGTCCTTCAGGCTCACGACGATGTCGAGCGTCCCGTCGCCGTCCGCGTCCGCGATCGTGGGCACGGGCATCGCGCCGCGACCGGGCAGCGGGAGGGTGTGCTGCAGGTTGCCGCCGCCATCGAGGATGAAGAGGTTGCTCACGCCCTCGTCGGTCGAGTACGTCGCGAACACGATCTCGGGCTTGCCGTCCCCGCTGAGATCCGCGACGAGCACGCCGCCCGTCGCGACCACGTCGCTGTCGGTATAGGTGAAGTCCCACATCGCCTTCGCGGACGCGTCGACGGCGTGGATCTTCCCGTCGAACCCCGCGAAGATCATCTCGGGGCCGGGGCGCGCGGGATCGATGTCCGCGACCGAGACCTGGTTCGTGATCGCGACGATGTTCGTCTCGCCGTAGTCCCAGAGGCCGCTCAGGTAGTCCGGATAGTGGAGCGGCGTGGTCCACGCGTTGGGTCGGGACGCGTCGTGGTTCAACACCCAGAGAGCGACGCCCTTCAGGCGGTCGTTCTGCGACGCGTTCTGGACCGACGCGACGTACACGAGCTCCGCGACGCCGTCTCCGTCGAGATCCGCGATGGCGGGCGCCGTGTTCGTCGAGTGCGCCTGGAGCGCGGTCTCTTCGTCGTCGGCGTAGCCCTGCTCGGCGAGCGCCAGATCGTGCAGCCCGCGCACGCCCGCGAACTTCGGGTTCTTGAAGATCTTCGCCGCGTCGAACATGCGGCCCGTGCCCTCGAACAGGGAGTTGTACGAGTTGTCGTGCGTGACGAAGAGATCGCTCTTGCCGTCTCCGTTCACGTCGCCGATGGCGATGTTCTGGTCGTACCCGTTGTAGATGTAGCAAGTGTCGTCGCAGCCCGACGCGCCGCTGTCGACGGGCGGGAAGCCGTCGACGACGGACCCATCGACGTGCACCGCGATCACCGTGTCGGGGTCCCCGTCCGTCGTCACGGCGGCGAGCTCGTAGGTCCCGTCCCCGTCGATGTCGCCCGCCGCGAGGCTCCGGAGCTCGCCGCGCCAGCTGTGCGGGAAGCCGTCCACGGGTTGGCCCTTCGCGTCGAACATGTAGATCGAGTCCCCCGAGGACTGCGCGACCTCGAGCCCGGGCAGATCCTTCCGGAGATCCGCGACCACCGGGGAGGACCAGCAGCGCCCGTCCACCGGGGCCTTCCAGAGGATCGATCCGTCCGCGTGATAGGCGATGACGAGCTCGGCGCGCGCGAGGACGATCTCGGGCTTGCCGTCGCCGTCGAGATCCGCGACCGCGGGTGACGCGCTCCACCCCTCGTTCCATGAGTCCTTCAGCGAACCGATGAGCTCGGGCTTGCTGACCGTCGCCGAACCGCCGCTCGGCGCCGCCTCGCACGACGGCGCCGGCGGCTCGATGCCGCCGCCCGATCCGATCGGGGAGCTGTCGCAGGACGCGCTCGAGAGGACCGCTACACCACCGCCGACCGTGACCAAGCCAAGTGCGACCCAATGCCTCATGAGGCAATTGTCGCCGGTTCGGGGCTCGAGTGGAACCGCCCGTCAGAAGGCGAACTGGCCGACGCCGATGCCCCCGCCGCCCTTGATCGGGGAGAACCCGAACTGCGGCGGCGGTGTAGGTGCGGGAGCTGGGGGCGTGATGCCGCCCGCCTTGAACGAGCGGTACACGTTCCACGTCGACTCGATCTCGGTCTCGATGAAGATCTCACCGAACCCGGAGAGGACGTTGGCGGCGCCCCCCGCGAGCATCGCCGCGCCGAGGCCCTGCTGGAGCGAGGGGGTGAGCCCGTCGATGGTGTCGGCGATCGCGAACCCCGCTCCGACGCCGATCACGAGGGCGCCGCCGATGACGCTCACGATGCCGACCGCCTTGCGCGTGTTGCGCGTGTTCGTCGCCTTCGATTGCCACGCCTGCTCGACGTCGCTCACGATCTGCCGAGGCGCGATGCCGCTCTCCTCGTCGTCCTGGAGCGTGCGACCGAGCGAGTCGAGATCCCCGGAGGACACGAAGAACGAGAACACGGAGCTCAGCGCCGAGCCGATCCCGAGGCCCAGGACGACGGTGCCGGGGATCGCGTCGTCCGGGTTCTCGTTGATCATGTAGACGCCCGTGGGGATCGCGATCGCGCCCACGACGATGCCGGCCACGCCGACCGCGATCCCGTAGTAGCGGCCGTCGCTCGTGCGGTGGTCGAGCAGCGCGTGGAGCCGCGCGAGATCCGGATCCTGCGGCGCTTGGGGCTGCATGGGCCCGCCGTACGGATTGAACTGTCCGTTCGGCGTGAACGGCCCGCCCGGCGAACCGTAACCGGGTTGCGGATAGACCGGCTGCCCATACCCCGGCTGCGGGTACACGGGCTGACCGGGCTGCATGGGTTGGCCGGGCTGCATGGGTTGGCCGGGCTGCATGGGTTGCGCGGGCTGGCCAGGCTGCGCGGGCTGGCCGGGCTGCATGGGTTGGCCGGGCTGCACGGGTTGACCCGGCTGCATGGGTTGCGCGGGCTGGCCAGGCTGCGCGGGCTGGCCGGGCGGTGGAGTGGGCTGCGCGGGCGGCGGTGGCGGTGGCGGGACGGGTTGCGCGAGCGCGCTCCCGCCGAAGCTCGCGATCGAACAAGCCAAGATCCCCAGCGCGACGCCCTTCCGCATGAGGCCTTGTCGGTGCGTGGGTTCGAGGCGTCAACCGACGCGAACGAGGCGCCCCGGTCGAGCTCCGGTGAGCTCGCCGCCTTGCGAGACGAGATCTCCCTTGAGGATCGTCGCCCGGTAGCCCGCTGCGTCCTGGAGGAGCCTGCGTCCACCCGCGGGGAGATCGTGCGCGATCCGCGGGCGGCTGAGGCGCAGCCCCGCGTGGTCGATCACGTTCACGTCCGCGCGCAGACCCGGCGCGAGCACGCCTCGATCGGCGAGGCCGATGTGGAGCGCGTTCGCCCGCGTGAGCATCTCGACGACCCGCTCGAGCGGGATGCGCCCCGTCGCGCGATCGCGCGCCCAGTGCGTCAGCATGAACGTGGGGAAGCTCGCGTCGCAGATGGTGCCGACGTGCGCGCCGCCGTCCGAGAGGCCCGCGAGCGCGAGCGGGTGGCGGAGCATCTCGCCGACCGCGTCGAGGTTCATCTCGGCGTAGTTGTAGACGGGGAAGTACAAGAGCTCCTTCCCGTCGTCCTCGAGCAGGGCGTCGTAGAGCGCCTCGAGCGGGCGCACGCCGCGGCGCATCGACTCCGCGAACAGGGAATCCTCGCGCGTGGGCTCGTAGTTGGGGGAGGCGCCGAGCCGGAAGATCTTCATCGAGATGAAGTCGATGTGCTCGAGGAACCGGTCGGCCATGGGCGGCACGTTGCTCCCGTCGCCCGCGATGCGTTCGCTCTTCTCGGAGAGGAGCTGCGCCTTGAACGCGGGATCGCGCATGGCGCGGACGCGCGCCTCGAGGGGCTCGAGCGCGATGCGCTTGTAGCTCGGGTAGCCGATGAACGGGTGGAACGTCGCGGTGAGGCCGAGGAGCACCCCGATGCCGCGCGCCGCGCACTGGAGGCGCACCACGTGCCCGGCCGCGGAGGCTCTCTCGGCGCGCGCGACGATCCGCTTCCACTGCTCCGTGTCGAGGTCGCGCTGCAGGAGGGACAGGCTGCCCCGCTTCTTCGACGCGGCGACCATCGCCTCGAGCACGTCGAACTCCTCGTCGAACCTCGACGGCCCGCGCTCCATGTCGAAGTCGCTGACCGCTTGGACGACGCCGTGCCCGAGGTCGGCGAGGGCGGACGCGATCCCCACGAGCTCCTTCTTCGTCGCGTCCGCGGCGGGCGTCGCGCTCCCGTCGATCGCGCGGTGATTGTCCGTGCGCCCCGTGCTGAACCCGGCGGCGCCCGCCTCGACCGCGGCGCGAACGAGGCGCCCCATCTCGGCGATCTCCTCGTCGTTCGCCGCGACGTTCGCGACCGCCCGCTCGCCCATGACGAACACGCGGAGCGCGTCGTGGGTGACCTGCGTGACGACGTCGATCGTCTTGGGCGTGTCGATCGCGTCCATGAACTCGGGGAAGGACTCCCAGCGCCAGCGGATCCCCTCGTGCAGCGCCGTGCCCGGGATGTCCTCGACCCCCTCCATGAGCTCGATGAGGCGCTTGCGGTCCGCCTCCCGCACGGGCGCGAAGCCGACCCCGCAGTTGCCGATCACCGCCGTCGTCACGCCGTGGAAGCACGACGGCGCGAGATCCGCGTCCCACGTGACCTGACCGTCGTAGTGCGTGTGCACGTCGACGAACCCGGGCGTGACGATGCAGCCCGTCGCGTCGATCGTCCGGCGCGCGTCGCCGGGCGCGTCCCCGACGGCGACGATCTTGTCCCCTTGGATCGCGACGTCCCCCTCGAACGCTGGCGCGCCCGTCCCGTCCACGATCCGCCCGCCTTTGATTTTCAGGTCGAACATGCGTTCGACACGCTATCAGCGCGCGCCGATCTCCGGGAGTCGGAGGTCGGGCGCGTCGCGCCCGTCGACGAAGAAGCCGCGGTGGAGCGTGAGCTCGGGCACCTCCCCCGAGGCCCAGACCACGTCGAGCATCACCGTCTCGATCCCGCCCGCGGAGCCGTCGTCGCCGTCTCTCCGGGCGAACCTCTTCGCGTCGAGCGTGTCGTAGTTCAGGGTCACGGACTCCGCGGTCCCGGCGCGGACGTGGGCGCTGACGCGCGTGAACTCCTCCTCTTGAGAGGGCTGAAGGGGATCGTCGGACGACGCCGTCCAGCTCCCGCTCGGCCCGATCAGGGTGACGTGCTCGACGCGCAGCGGGTCCCCGACGAAGCGGTCACACCCCTCGTCGCACGTTCGGAACACGAACAGGACCCCCGCCTCGACGGGCGCCGCGTCCGCGTGCGCGCGCGTGTAACCGATCGGTAACCGCGTGCCTGGATCGAACAGCCCCACGACGCGCGTCACCCCGAGCGTCGGTCGAGAGGGATCCTGATCGAGCACCCACCACTCCACCGCGCGGTGCTGCCCATCCGGGGAGTCGAGCGTCCGGCTCGACTCCAGCGTTCGCACACCCCCGGGCCCCGCGGTCACGCGCCCGCGTCCGTCTCGGCGCGTGACGGGGATGTCGAACCGCTTGCACGGCCGATCGCAGGGCTCCGCGTCCGACATCAGGGGGAGATCCGTGAAGGGCAGCGTGACGGCGTCCATGTTCGCGCGCGTCGGCCCCTTCACCATGGGATCGCCGTTGGACTTCACCGCGGCGCGCTCGAGCCAGACGGGCCGATCGACCGCCCCCGCGAACAGCGGGAACCGCGCGGGCTCCGGCCGCTGGGCTGGCGGCGCCGCGGCCGGAGCCCCCGCGCACCCTGCGAGCAGCAGAGCCCCGACCATCCAACGCACGCCCCTTCGACACCCGACCCCATCCAACGTGCCCGTCCAATTCCTGCCCGCGCCGGCGCGCGAGCGATGTCCCGTCTCGTCTTCGCTACCGCGTTCCCCGTGCGGTCCTTTGCGCCGGCCCACGCGCAACGCCGAGTGGCTCCGCACGTCGAGGCGCCGAAACGGGACCTTTTCTCGCAGAAACCTCCCACCTGAGCGGAATCTTCGTCGCCCCCGCCACTGTCTGAAGCCGCAATGTCTGGTTCCGCCAGTTCTGCCGTCTGCCCTCAGCCCCGCCGAGGAGTGGAGGCCCCGCGAGATGCCCGACGCGCGACGCCCGACGCCAAGAAAGCGTTTGGGGGCGGGTGCCCGCGACTGTCCGCCCCAGGAATGTCTGCCCGCCCTATCAGTTCTGCCCCTCTGCCCCTCTGCCCTCTGCCCCTCTGCCCCGCCCAGGAGTGGAGGCGAGGGGCGAGGTGGGGTGGGTGTCAGCGTGGTGGGTGACTGCGCCGCTGTCTGAGGTGAGCGCCCAGCAGTCATCAAGAGCCGAGTCGACGCAGGCAAGAATGGGAAAGCAGAGAGCGCGAACCAGTCAGGCGCAGTCACCCACCACGCAGACACCCACCCCACCTCGCCCCGTTCGAGCGGCCTCACCTCCTGCCTCCCCACCTCCCTCTGGGGAGGGGCCGAAGTGGGCGGGCGGTGCTGCCTCACCCCGTCCAGCGGCCTCACCCTCTGCCTCCCCTCCCTCTGAGGGAGGGGGCCGGGGGGTGGGTGGGCGGTCAGCGCCTCGCCCCGTCCAGCAGCCTCACCTCTGCCTCCCCCTCCCTCTAGCGGGGAGGGAGCCGGGGGTGGGTGAGCGGTCAACGCCTCAACGCTTGCAGGAACTGCTCCCCTTCAAAGCCTGCACCGCAGCGGAGTGCACGTCCGCGATGACCCCGTCCTTCGCGAGCTCGCCGATGCGCGCCTCGATGTCCTGCGGATGGATCGCGCCGATCGCCGCGATCGCCACGATCGCCACCTTCGCGTCGCTCTCGGTCCCCGGGCCGAGACCGATGAGCGCGAGCTTCGTCAGCGCCTCGAGCGAAGCCGTGTCGCACAGCGCTCCGAGCGCCCGGATCGCCGAGATGCGCACCACCGTGGCCTCTCCCGCGTCGAGCGCGCGCTCGAGGATCGCCTCGCGTTGCCCCACCGCGCCGCGCTCCCCGAGCGCGTCGAGGATATCGCCGCGCACCGCGGGCTGCTCCTCGTAGAGCATCGCCTCGACGAGCTTCGCGTCCACCTCGGCGTTCGCCGGCACCTTCGCGAGCGTCGCGATCGTCGCCCGCTTCACGAACGTCCACGGCTCCGTCTGAAGGGACGCCGCGAGGAGGAGCGCCTGCCGAGCGTCCACGCGCGACGCGGGCAGCGCCCGGAGCGCCGCCTCGCGCACCCGCGGCTCCGCGTCGGTGAGCGCCGCGCGCGTCGGGTTCGCGAAGACCTCGTCCCCGCCGGAGAGCTCCGCCGCGCGCGCGCGGAGGTGCGGATCGTCCGCGGCCTCGAGCGATTGGTTCACGCTCGCGATCGCGAACGCGTCCCCCTTGCGCGCGAGCGCCGCGGCCGAGGGGAGCAGCAGGTACCTCGTCCGGAACGCGTCGCTCTTGGTCCAGACGGATTGGAACGCCTCCGCCCCGTGCGTCGTGTCGCCGATGCGATCGCCGACAGAGCGCAGCAGATCGATCTGCGCGAACAGCGGGAGCGCCCCGAACGCGTCCCCCGTCAGCGCCGCGTCGAACGTCGCGACCGACTTCTGCCTCTTCGAGGCGCGCGAGAGCCCGCGCCGGAAGACGCTTCGATCCTCCGACGCCTCGCTCGCGCCGAGCCCCTGGATCAGCGCGGGGATCGCGTCCTCCGGGGGGAGCAGCCCGAGCTCGTCGGCGAACGTCGCGCGCGCCTTCCCCTTCTCGCTCGCGACTTTCGCGACGAGGACCGGCACCGCTTCGCTCCCGCACCGGAGCACGTGATCGTTCGCGCGATCGGCCTCCTGCTCGTCCTCCGACGCGAGGAGCGGGACGTAGAGCGCGAGCTGTGTCCCACACTTCTGCTCCTCCACGGCGTTCCGCACGGCCTCGCGACCCGGTCCGTCGAGCGCGCCGTAGCCCGCGATCGCCGCGTCCATTCCGGTCGGTCCGAGCGCGCGAAGGAGCGCGAGCGCCTCCTTGCCCTCCGCCGTGCGCGGGTCGATCTTGCCCGCGATCCGCTCGGTCGTCTGATCGTCGAACCGGGTCGTCGCCTTCACCTCCGCGATCGCGACCGGCTCCGTGGGCTTCGCGCCCTTCGCGGGCTTCTCGCCCTTCGCGGGCGGCTCCGGGTCCACCACGATCGCGAGGCAGGTGAGCGGACGCGCCTCCTTCGCGAGCACGATATCCATGGAGCTCCCCGGCTTCGTGTCCGCCGGCGGCGTGACCGTGAACGCCCCGTCGTTCGTCACGAGGAAGAGCGACTTCGGGATCGCGCTCGAGCCGCCGAGCACGACCTGGAGCCCCGTCACGCCGACGTCCGCGGGCCCGCTGAACGCCGCGACGCCCACTCCGTTCGGGGCCGACGGGGACCACGCCGTGCTCGCGTCCCCATCGAGGAGGAGCTGCGACTTCTCGCCCGACGCCGCCGTCCCGCGGAGGATGGAGAACGTCGAGCGCGTCGCGCCGGGCGTCACCGTCGCGACGGCCGCGCCCGCGCGCATCCCCGCGACGGGATCACCGAGGGCCTTCTCCACGAGCACGAGCGTGTCCGGATCCAACTCCATCTCGGAGAGCACGACCTGTCGCCCGCACACCTTCGCGCGGTTCACCACTCGCACGGACTCGCCCTGTCCGTCCTTCGCGGTCACGTACTCGAAGCTCCCGTTCGCGCTCGTCCAACCCTTCCAGGCGATGCGCACCGCGTCTTTTTCCCCGGGCGCGAGGAGCAGGATCCACGCCTGACCATCCGGTGAATCCGCGCGGAGCTCGATGAGCTGCTTGCCCTTCGAGGTCTTCACCACGCGGAGCTTCGCGCTCGCGAGGAGGGGCTGCACCGACTGGGAGGGGTGAAACGCGGTGCCGGCTTCGCTCGAGCACCCCTGCGCCTTGGCGCACGCGCGCGCGACGATGTGATCGCCATCCACGTGGGCGGCGAGCGCGGGGCCCGCGCCCGTCGTCACCACCTCACCGGGGATCTTGGCGAGCCCGTCCGCGCGCGCGATCGCGGGGAGCGCCGCGAAGCTCGCGAGCGTCGCGCCCGCGCACACCTCACGAAGGAACGATCTCATCAGGGGCTCGGCGCGACCGAGACGGGCTCGTGGCGCGGAGCGGGCGCGTGGAGCCGCTCCAGCCAGCCGTGCTTGTCGGGCGTCGTCCCGCGCTGGATCCCGGTGATCGTGTCGTGGAGCGCCTTCGCGATCGGACCCGTCTCTCCGTTGCCGACCTTGAGCTTCTCCTGCCCCAGCGCGAGCTCCCCGACGGGGCTGACGACGGCCGCGCTCCCGCAGCCGAACACCTCGCGGAGCTGCCCCGACTTCTGCGCCGCGACGATCTCCGCGAGCGCGAGCGGACGCTCGACCGCCTTGAGCCCGAGCTCGGGCGCGATGGTGAGCACGGAGTCACGCGTGACGCCCGCGAGGATGCTGTCCGAGAGCGGAGGGGTCACGAGCTCGTCCCCGATGACGACCATGAAGTTCATCGTCCCGACCTCCTCCACGTACTCGTGCTTCGTGCTGTCCAGCCAAAGCACCTGCTCGTAGCCCGCCTTCTTCGCGCGCACCGCCGCCTGGAGGCTCGCGACGTAGTTCGCCGCGGCCTTCGCCGCGCCGATGCCGCCCTTCGCCGCGCGCGTCTGCTCGAGCTCCACCCAGATCTTCACGGGCCGGAGGCCGCCGCCGTAGTAGCTGCCGACGGGCGACGTGATGACGAAGAACATGTACTGGTTCGACGGGCGAACGCCGAGGAACGCCTCGGTCGCGATGAGCGTCGGCCGGATGTAGAGGGACGTGCTCGGCGCGCTCGGGACCCACGCCGCGTCCGTCTGGACGAGGGCGCGAACGCCCGCGAGGAACGCGTCCACCTCGGGGCCGGGCATGCACAGGCGCGCCGCGCCCTTCTGCATGCGCTCCGCGTGCTTGCGCGGACGGAACAGCGCGATCGCGCCGTCGGGCTGACGGAACGCCTTCAGCCCCTCGAACATGGTCTGCCCGTAGTGCAGCGCGCCCGCCGCGGGATCGAGCTGGAACGGTGCGTACGGGACCACGGCGCCGTCCTGCCAGCCGCCGCGATCGGCGTCGTACGCCATCGTGAACATGTGATCGCTGAAGTGTTTGCCGAACCCGAGATCCGACGGATCCGGCAGCGCGCGCTTCGAGGAGGTCAGCGTGATCGAGATGGCCATGCGCCTCTACATAGGCCGGCTCGCGCCGCGCTTCACCCTCGAAACGCGATCAGTTCGCGTCGACGAAGTGGGGCACAGCGCCGCGCTTCGGCAGCCGTGCCCCATGACGCGCCGTTTCAAAAATGGCGCGAGGGCGGCGCTCCCCGTGGGGGCCGTTTCGCGAGCTCAGTTTTCGCCGACGAGGCGCTTCGCCCAAACGATCGCGTCGCGCCGCTTGTTCGCGACGACGATGTGCGACGCGAGCACCGCGCTCTTGCGGAAGCCCGCGCCGATCAGCGCCGCGGAGAGCAGCAGATCGTCCGCGGGAGCCATCGTGAACGCGCTCACCGCGCCCGCGTCCACCAGGGTCGCGGCGAGGCTCCGGAGGGCCGAGATCGTGAGGAGCCGCTCCGCCTCGTCGCGCGGCGAGGTGAGGACCTCGAAGAACGCGCTGCCGAAGCTCGGCTGGAGCTCGTAGCTCGTGACGAGCTCGAAGCCGCCCTTGCCCGTGACGACGTGGGCGACGCGCTCGGCGTCGCGGCTGAACGGCTCGAACGCGGTGAGCGCGCGGTTCGCCTTGAGCGCCGCGGCGACCGCCTTCGCGCACGCGTCGCGCTTCATGGGCGCGATCTTCGTCGCCGGGACGGGCTTGTCGTCCTTCGCGAGCCGCTTCGCCTTCTCGACCAGCTTGTTCGCGGTCTCGAGCGCGACGTTCGGCTCGTCGTCGTCGAGGTCGTCGTCGTCGTCGAACACGGTCTCGGGCCGCATCGGCCCGACGTCCGCCACGACCGCGCCCATCAACCAGGCGTCGCTCCGCTTGTAGAACCCGGGGATGCTCCCCTCGCGGTGGAACCCGAGCCGCATCCACGTGCCGACCTCGTCGCGCTCCACGAGCACGAACACCTTCTCGATCCCCTCGCGCTTCGCCGCCGCGATCACGAAATTCCGCTTCGCCAGCGTGGGGCCCGCGCGGAAGTCGATCACGCGCACCGTCCGATTGCGGCGGTTCACGAGCAGACAGAGGGAGACGGAGTCGTTGTGGAAGAGGAGCTCGTCGACCCCGTTGCTGGACTGGGTCGTCGTGGTCGAACGTTGCGTCGTAGCTGCCATTTGTTTCCTGCTGCCGAATGCCTAAGCGGGCACACGCCGAGGCCCCGCCCCGTACGCTCCGCTCACCCCGAGCCCCTCTCGATGGGGCCCCCCCTGTTGTTCAGCCGCGCTGTACTTCCGCGCCCCCCGCCCCGTTCGAGGCCCGCCGACCCGCAGCTCTCGTCGAGCTACGAGCGTGAGGGGGCGCCGAGGTAGCAGCGGATCCGGACCGAGTCAAAGGTTCTTCGCGCGCCGATCCGACTCGCTCACGCCGAGCGCGCCGAGGATGGAACCGAGCTTCGATCGCTCGAGGCTCACGCGCGTCGGCATCCCGCCGGAGAGGCCAAACAGGTCGAGGAAGTTGCGCCCGCTGTCGAACGGAGCGGCGACGCTCACGGTGTCCTGATCCGTGACCACCGAGACCTCCGCGCGCTCCTGCCCGAGGAGCAGGAGGAGCGTCTTGTCGTACGCTCCGCGGTGATCCGTCGCGTCGACGTAGGCGACGCCCGGGTGGAACGTGACGAACCCCGCGGCGATGCGCCGCGTCTCCTCCTCCACGGGGATGAGCTCGCGCGCCGCCGCGTCGATCGGGCCCCAGAGCGAGGCGTCCGAGAGTCCCGTCGAGAGGTGTCGGACGACGACCCCGTGCAGGCCCGCGTCGCGCGGGCGCGCGCGCAGCGCGCGATCGAGCCGCACGCCGATGGGGCCGATCTTCCCCGTGCGCGTGTCGACGGCGCGCGCGTCGTCGTCGCAGCCGGGGTAGCACTCGACGCCCGCGCGGATCCACTTCGCCGCGCTCGCGAGGCCGTCGAAGTCGTTGTGGCACGCGATGGTCTCGACCTCTCCGACGCGCGCGACGAGCTCGGGGGTGATCATCTCGGGGCAGGCGCCGTGCTCGGCCTTCGTGGTGAGGATGAAGCGGGGGTCTGCGGCGAAGCGCGCGTGGTGCGCGCTGTCGTGGTGATCGACCCAGGCGCGGAGGCGGGGGCCGAGGCCCTCGATGAAGGGGAGGGTGGTCTTTTCGAAGCTGGCGCCGCCGGCTTCGGAGGCGAAGGCGACGTCGAGGACGACGACGCGGCCGACGAGGTCCTTCGGCTTGGGGAGTT
>JAXLYP010000021.1:0-191545 GCA_046351395.1 Polyangiaceae bacterium | reverse complement strand
CGACGATCTCGCCCTCCACGACACGCGCATCGGCTGCAACTGAGGGCAACTGAGGGGCAACTGACGGGCCTCCCATCGACCGTGTACGGACCCGCCCGATGATCGTTCACTCCATCGAACTCGTGTCCACTCCGGTGGACGCGGCGATCGAGCTCCACGGTCGCCTCGACACCGCGTGGCCGGCCGATGCAGCCCCCGAGCTCGCCGGCGCATGACGATCGTGGATGCCCTCGCGAACCTCGTCGACCCGTCCGCCCCCGACGAGTGGTACGTGACCGACGGCGCGACCTCGGTCGGGCCCGTGACGCGCGAGCTCTTGGCGCGGGGGATCGCGGCGGGGAAGGTGCCCGCGGACGCGTTCGTCCGTCACTCCTCATGGGACGCGTGGCGCACGCCCGCCGATCTGAAGGAGCACGAGCCGAAGTTCGACGCTCGCCGCAGCTTCCGGGTTCTGCCGGCCGTCAAGATCCCCCGCCCGGAGGCGCGCCAGCAGCTCGACTCTGCGGACATCATCGAGGTGGTGACACCGGACGAGCCCGCGCCGCGGCTCTCGCCCGAGGGGTCGTTCGCGAGCGCCGCCGATCTCGCCGAGGCGCTCCTCATCCTGCTCACGCTCGTGGTGGAAGAGTGCGGAGCGGAGGGCGCGCTCATCCATCGCACGACGGAGGACGTCGCCGTCGTCGTCTGCTCGCACGGTCCGCGCATGTTCGAATCGCTCGGCGCGCGCATGCAGCGCTCCGACCCGATCTTCTACGCGGCGAAGCACGGACACACGATCATCACGGAGCACGTCCCGGGCGTGGGAGGGCGCGCGATGAAGGCGCGCCTCACGCGGCTCGGGGCGCCGATCGAGGCGGCGTTCATGGTCCCCATGCGGCTCGACGGGCGCCTGCTCGCGATCGTCGAGGCCGGCCGCGCGAAGCCGTTTCGCGCGCACGACGTGGTGCGCGCCGAGATCCTCGTGGATCAGCTGATCGACGTGGTCGCACGGTCCTCCTGGTCGCGCGAGTGGGCGCCGCCGGCGCCCCGCCCGGGTGGTTGAGGCGGCCTCGCGCAACGCTCCCTTCGCCGCGTCCACGCCCGATCAGCCGCGCATGGCCTCGGGCTGGAGCTCCTTGAGGTGCGCGGTGTAGAGGATGAGCTCGCGCTCGGCCTTGTGGCGCGCGTCGCGCTCCGCGCCGAGGAGCAGCACGGGGAAGAGGATCGCGCCGATGTTGGACGCCATGATCATGAGGAGCGTCCCGGTCTGCGGGAGCTCGTAGGCGGACGGGCGGAACACGAGCATCCCCGACTCGAAGCTCCAGCTCTTCGGGAACCAGCCCACCCACGCGAGGACGAGCGGCGCGAGGAGCGCGAACAGCCCGAGCGCGACGGCCAGCACGCGCTCGGTCCGCTCGACGACGCCACCGAGCACGACGACCGTCGCGACGCAGATGGCGGGGACGAAGAGCAGCGGCCCGTAGAGCAGGGTCGTCGCGAAGATCGCGCAGGACGAGACGATGACGAGCGCCCGATCGAAATTGCGATCGGGCACGGGCTTGCGGGACGCGAGGAACGCGATGACCGCACCGACCAGGAACAGGCCCGAAGAGAGCGCGACGTAGCCGAAGTTCTTGAGGCCGAGCAGGCTGATGACGAGGAAGTGAGCCGCCGTCGCCACGTACGCGAGCCCGCCGTTGAACGCCGCGCGCTTGCGCGACTTCCCGGCGGCGCGCTTCGCTTCGAGCTCCGCCTCGGGCGCGACCGCGCGCGGGAGCTCGCCGACGATCCGTGCCATCGTGCGGAGCGCCGTGGCGTTTCCGGGATCGATCGCGAGCGCGCGGTTCACCTCCGCGATCGCGTGGGAGCGCGCGGCGCGCGCGTCCTCGAGGTTGGCGCTCTCGATGCTGTCGGCGAGCGCGCGGATCGCCGCGCGCGTGTGCGTCCCGGCCATCTTGCGGCGCTGGTCGACGTCGCGCGCGCCCTCGAGCCAGCGCTCGAGCGCGTCGGCCATGGCGCGCGCGCTCTCGAAGCGCCGAGCGCGGTCGCCGTCGCACGCCTTCGCGCAGATCGCGTCGAGCTCGAGGGGGATCTCGAGCTTCGGGAAGCGTTTCGAGGGGCTCGGCTCGTAGGCGCGCAGCATCGTCGCGCTGAGCGCGTCCGCGTTCGTCTTCCCCTCGATGAGGGGCTCCCGCGTGAGGATCTCGAAGAGGATCGCGCCGAGCGAGAACACGTCGCTCCGGGCGTCCACGTCCTGCGCGTCCTGCGCCTGCTCGGGAGACATGTAGCCCGGCGTGCCGAGCGTCTCGCCGATCACCGTGACCTCGCCGGAGTGCGCCTCGTGGAGCGCGCGGACCTCCTCGATGCGCACACCGGGCGCGATCGATCGGCGCCCGTCGGAGCTCGTCGCCTCCGCGTCGAGCTCGGGCTTCGGCTCGGGCGTGGGCGTGACGAGCCGCGCGATCCCCCAGTCGAGGACGCTCACCTCGCCGAAGTCGCCGAGCATGACGTTCGTGGGCTTGAGATCCCGGTGGACCACGCCGCGGCGGTGCGCGAACTCGACGGCGAGGCACACCTGGTGGAACGCGTTCAACAAGCGGCGCCGGGAGAACGCGCGCTCCATCGTCTCCTCCCCTTTTCGCAGGGCCTTCAGCACCTCGTGGAGCGTGCGACCTCGAACGCGCTTCATCGTGAAGAACGCCGAACCGTCGCTCCGGAAGCCGAGGTCGTAGACGGGGACGATCGACGGGTGCTCGAGCTGCCCCTGGACGCGCGCCTCGAACAGGAACCGACGCCGGAGGTGCGCCTCGTTCGCCCGCTGCTGAAGGGACTTGAGCGCCACGGGCCTCCCGATGCGCCTGTCGAGGAAGAGGCGCACCTCCCCCATCCCGCCCTGCCCGAGGAGCTCCCCGGGCAAGTAGCGATCGTCGAACGACGCGGTGGAGGTGCGCGCGTTGCCGGGGCCCTCGCTCTCGCGCGAAGGGCTCGGCGTCGAGCGCCGCGGGGCCGAACCCTCCGCGCGCGTCGACAGCTCGTCCGCCTGCGGGCGGGACCAGGGGAGGGTCGGCTCGGCGCTGAAGGTCGGCAGATCACGCTCCGACTGGAGGCCGCCGGTGGGGCCCCAGCTGTCCCCGCCGGAGAGGGTGCCCTCGAGATCGAGGATACGAGCCTCGAGCGCCGCGATCTCCCGGCGCACGTCGTCTTTGGGGCGCGTCATCGCGACGAAGGATACGCCGCTGGGGCGGAGCGCGCCGCTCGAGCGCTCGCACGTGCCGCGTCGGGGCCCGCGCGGCTACTGCGCGCAGTACGCGAACTTCGCGTCGGCCGTCTTGCCCGCGCAGTCGTTCGCGTCGGTGATGCCGCGAGGGTTGCCGTAGTCGGGCGTGCAGGAGAAGAACTCCGCGTCCTTCGTGTCGAGCAGCGTGATCTCGACGCTGTCCGCGCACGTCTGGAACTTCTTGTCGGCCGAGCCGCCGTAGTCGGCGCAGCTCTCGGTGTCGCACTCGAGCGTGCAGCCCGTCGCCGAGGCATACAGTCCGGCGACGCCGAAGACGAACGCGACACCCGCGATCAAGCGCTTGTTCATGGGCCGACCGCGTAGCCGCCTTGCGGAGCGCCGGCCATGGTCATTTGTACGCTCCGCGCCGGACCTCGACGAAATCCCTATTGATCGTTCGGCCGCGAAGACGCCATAGACTCGGTCGTTGACCCAGACAGTTCCACGCCCGCCCCTTCGTGGCGTCGTGGACAAAACCTCCGAATGTCCTCACCGCGTTGGCACGCGACGAGGAGACGCCATGAGTCGACTGAACCCAATGCTCCCCGGCACGGTGGCCGCGCTCACGACTGCGGCCTGCGTGCCGGCGCCTGGGGCAAGGTGATCCCCACGTCCGACGTCGCGCGGATCGAGCGACGGTCGGATTGGCGCCCTCGCTCGACCACCCGCGAGCGCTCGAGGTGCTCGACGCGCCGGTGCGAGCTCGGATCAGTCCTCGAGCATGATGTCGACCCTGCGGTCCTCGGACCAACCCTGCTCGTCCACGCCGACGGCGCCCTGCTCGCCGCGGGTCTCGGTCGCGACGCGGAGGCCCGACACGCCCCGATCCTCGAGATACGCGGCGACGTTCTTCGCGCGCTCGCGCCCCAGCTCGAGGTTGTAGCGAGCGTCCCCGCGCGGATCGGTGCGTCCGATCAGGTTCAGGTGCTGCCCCTTCATCGGCCCCTCCGTGAAGCACTTCGCGAGCTGGTCGAGCTGCGCGTCGAGCTGTACGTTCGCGGAGTCGAAGTCGAACTTCGGCTCCGCGATGCCGCACGCGGACTGGATGCGTGGGTCGACCACGCATCTCGCCGTGTGCTCGGGCCGACTCTCCGCGTGCTGCGCGAGCTCGGCCGCGGGCGGCAGGAGAATGAACGTCTTGTGGGTGATCTCGGGCTCGCGCTTCTCGTCGGTGCAGCCGCCCATCGAGACCAACGCGACGCACGCGCAGACTGTCCAGCTCGTCTTCATGACACGTTTCTCCATTCCTCGGAGGACGGTCGAGCAATCCGAGTGCCTGACGGAAAACGAGCCTCCTGCGCGCGGAGCGCGGCCATCGGCTGGGGCGCGAAGACGCGCCCTGGGGCAAGCGCGTGGACCACGGGGACGGACCGGCGCGGAGGCGCGCGATCACGATCTGCCTCTCGCGGCCCCGAGGCGCGTTGGACGCGAGCTCGACCGTCTCAGTCGAACGCGCCGAGCGCCTTCGGCACGCGAGTCTTCCCCTTCTGGTGAGGGACGTACTCGTGATCGAGCGGCAACGCGCCCGTCGGGAGCTCGGAGACGGGGCCCGGTGTCCCGTCCTTGAGGTGCAAATCCAGCGCGGCGCCACGCGCCGCCTTGAACGGGTCCGCGCCCTTACCGAGGCGGGTGATCTTGTCCGAGCCGTTGCACTTGCCCTTCACCTCGACGCCGTCCGAGAAATCGGCGGACGCGCTCATCAAGTTGTTCGCGAAGTTCCCCGTGCCGAACTGGTTCAGCAGCGTGAAGTTCGTCGCCTCGGCGCCCTCCGTGTCGCTCGTGACGAACACGACGTTGTTGCGCGCGTCCACGGTCTGCCGGTTCGTCGAGAGCTCGAAGAGCGCGGTGCGCCACCGCTTGGACTGGTCGGCGCGGATGACGACGGTGTTGGAATAGAAGTAGAGCGTCCCATTCCGGTAGGTGTCCTCGAACCCATTGTCGCCCCCGAAATGGACGACGTTGGACGCGCCCTCGGGCCCCGCGAGGATCACGTTCCCGTAGACCCATGCGTCGTTGTGCTCCGGGACGCTCTTCTCGTTTTGCCAGCTCTCCTCGGCCTCGACGAGATCGAGCGAACGAGAGCCGCCCTCGATCCAGTTGTAGCGGACGATCGTCCCCGCGGAGCGGTCCTTGAGGGCGCTACCACCCGCGCCGGCCCGGAGCGCGCCGACTCGGTTGTATTGGTAGATCATCCCGATCGCCTCGCTGTAGATGTTGTGGTGCCGATCGAATTTCGCGCCCGTCGTGCCGTTCCCGTAGACGTAGTTGCGCTCGAACGTCACCCGGCGCGATTGGGTCGCCTCGTCGCCTCCCGACGCGAGGAAGAAGCCGTTCGCGTTGTCGTCGATCACGCAATTCCGGACGACGATGTCCTCGCCGCGCTCGATGTAGAGCCCGGCGGCGTTGTCGAGGTAGGTCCGGGCGTCGCCCGCGCTCCCCGTGAACGAGTAGTCCGGGTGGGCGTGCTTCATCTCGAGGTTCTCGAGGATCAGGTGGCTCGGCTTGAACCCCCAGGTGTCGTGCGTGTCGATGCTCACGATCACGAGCCCGCGATCCTGCTGGGGCGCGTACGTGAAGTCGATCGAAGCGCTCGGCCGCGTCTTCGCGTCCGCGCCGTCGATCACCGGGAGCTCACCGCCCGGCCCCGGAATCCCGCAGATCCGGAGCGGAGCGTCCGCCGTCCCGGATTGGGAGATGAGGATCTTCTCGTGGTACCCGCCCGGCTTCACGTGGACGCGCACGGTGTCGCCCGGTCCGAGGCGCTCCCACGGGACGTCGATGAGGCTCTCGAGCTTCGCTCCCGGGCCGACCTCGTAGTCGTTGCCCTTCCCTTTGACACAAGGGACGTCACGCCCCGGATCCGCCGACGCATCCCAGCCGGTCGGCACGGGCCCGCTCGCCGAAGTCGAGGGCGTCGGCACCGCGGAGGCGGACGTTTGGGCGACACGCGCGCCCGGTTGCTTCGTATCGCACGCGAGGAGCGCGAGCGATCCTGCGGCGAGCACGAACCCGCGGCGCCTCCTGGTGCGCGCGAGCGCCACGCCCGCGAGCGCGGCGCACACGACCGCGATCCCCGCGCCGCTCGAGCTCGCGCCGACGACGGCGCAGCCGCATGAGCCCCCCGCGTCCGCCCCGTCGTCCGCGGCGCCGCCTCCCTGACCCGAGGATGTGGCCCCGGAGGGCGAGGGCGAGGAGACCTTGGGATCATCGTCCACGAGGTAGAGCGATCCATCCGGCCCGCGCAGCACGAACGGCCGCGCGCGCATCGCCGCGGCGGCGGGGATCGCCGAGAGCTCGGCGTCGGGCACCTCCTTCGCGAAGGCCGCGGCGAAATCCCACGCGGCGAGCGCGGACGCGGACGCGAACGCCCGCTTCGCCTTGGCCTTCGCCTTCGTCGCGTCGATGAGGAAGACGTCGCCGGGAGCCTCGAGCGTGTGGACGACCTCGGGAGTGGCGGGGAGGGGAGCGCCTTCGGCGTAGCTCGCGACGATCCCGTCGGACACGCTGATCTCGTCCCAAAACGTCGAGAACCGCCACGCGGACATCGCCGCGTCGCCGGCGAGCTTTCGCCGCGCACCGCTCGGCAACACGAGGGGACAGGTGAACTTCATCGGGCTCATGGAGAGCTCGGGGCCCGGCCCCGTCCCAGCCTCGGCGCCGTAGGCGTGGACCGTGTGCTCGAGGCCATCGAAGAGGCTGAGCGGGAGCGTCACCTCGAAGCCGTGATCGCAGCCGTGTGCGGCGCAGAGATCCTGGCGTGGCAGCGCAGCGACGTAGGGGTGGAGCACGGCGCCCGGATCGCTCGCTTCCGCGTCGAACGTGAACGTCACGTCGACGGCCGTGTCCTTGTCCCCGGGCGCCGCGGCCCACCCCTTCATTCCAGCGTCGCAGGTGACGGAGTCGACGAAGCCCTCCGCGAGCGCCGCGGAGGGCGCGGCGGCGAGGACGAGCGCGACGAGCGCATGTTTCAGCGATCCTTGGAAGCCAGGCATTCCCCAGGTTCTTGCGCGGACGACGCGAGCGAGCAAGAGGAAGGGTCGGCGCGATAGACTCGGGGTGTGCGTTGCGCCGCGGCCCTCCTGCTCGTTTCGCTCGCCGCGCCCCTCGGCGGATGCTTCCTCGTGACGAACTTCTCTCCGGGCGAAGGCGGCGCGGGGGGCACGAAGGCGACGTCGACCGAGGCGTCCACCTCGGGCTCTACCTCCACCTCGGCCTCGACGTCCACCTCGGGCGGGCTCGATCTCGGCGCGACGTGCGCCTCGCCGAGCGCGTGCGCGAGCGGATTCTGCAGCGCGGGGAAGTGCTGTGACATGGCGTGCGACGAGGGATGCGGCACGTGCGATGCCAACGGCCACTGCGCGTTCGCGGACCAAGGCAGCGCCTGCGCGAGCGCGACGTGCGCCTCTGGTGAGCTGACGCTCGCGGGGACGTGCAACAGCGCTGGCGCGTGCCTCATCCCCGCCCCCGTGAGCTGCGGGGGCTACGCTTGCGACCCCGCTGGGGCAGCGTGCCTCACCCACTGCACGACGAGCGGGGACTGCGTCGCGCCCGCCGATTGCAACGCGTTCGGTCAGTGCCAGGTGGGATCGAGCTCCGTCGGCATGGCCTGCACGACGTCGTGCCCGGACGGCGCGCCGTGCGTGGACGGGTATTGTTGCGCGGCGCCGTGCAACGAGCCGTGCCACGCGTGCAGCAACGCGCTGACGGGCGCGCCCAACGGACAGTGCGCGAGCGTCACGAACCTCACGGATCCCTCGGACGACTGCCCGGCCCAAGCCCCCGGGACGTGCGGGACGACCGGCGCGTGCGTCGATGGGGCGTGCGAGTACACGCCCGCCGGATCGACGTGCGGCGACACGCACTGCATGGGGAAGAACGTCGCCGCCGACGAATGCGACGGAGCCGGCGCGTGCGTTCCGACGGTCGTCGAAATGTGCTCGGGGAACCTGATCTGTTGCGCCGAGACGCTCTCGTGCCTCACGGTGCAGTCCTGCGGCTTCGGGTGAGCTCCGCTCGCGGTGCGCCGATCACCTCGACGCGTTGTCCGCGGCGAGCGGATAGCGGCGCTCGTCGCAGCCATACGCGTTCGGGATGAGCTCGATGACGGTGTGGAGCGGCATCGGGAGGTGCGGACACTCCTTCGGCGGCGTATCCATCACGTACGCGTAGAGCGCGCGGAGCACGCCCTGATGACCGACGATCAGGATCGGCGCGTCGTGGCGCTCGATCTCGATGATGACGCGCTCGAGGCGCTGGATCAGGTCCGTGTACGACTCGCCTCGCGGGTAGCGGTAGTTGAGCTTGTCGCGCGCGCGGATCGCGAACTCCTCGGGGAAGCGGCGCTTCACCTCCGCGTACGTCATGCCGTCGCACACGCCGGCGTCGATCTCGTCGAGCTGACGGAAGCTCCTCGCCTCTCCGCCGATGGCCTCGGCCGTCTGGATGGTGCGCTTCAGGCGGCTCGTCCAGATCGAGAACGGCTGGCCCGGCTCCCGCTTCGTCTCCATGAACGCGGCGAGGCTCTTCGCGAACGCGCGCCCCCGGGGCGAGAGATCGGAGTCGCCGCCGATGCGATCCTCCACGTTGAAGACGCTCTCGCCGTGGCGGACCATGTAGAGGCTCCGCGGCTTGGTGCGCAGGTTCATCAGGAAGAAGACGGCGCGGGAGAGGATGTTCCCGTCGATGCGATGGACGACGACCTTCTCTCCCTCGTCGACCATCTTCACGTAGCGCCCCTCGTCGTCCTCGACGGTCTGGTAGACGCTCTCGTAGTGCGAGACCCGGAGCAGGAAGTCGCGGACCGCGTCCTCCTCGGGGAGCGCCGCGTAGTCCGGGGATCGGAGCTTCGTCTCGCGGACGCGGCGCTCGATGGTCACGGGGTCGTCGCAGATCGTCTCGATGAACGCGACCTTGAGGCCCGCGGCCTCGCACCGCTCCCGGATCATCGCGCGCCGCTCGCGCGTGCTGTTCGTCGCGTCGTAAATGCCGATCTGGCCCTCGCCCTGGGTCCACTGGATGAGGTCGTCGAGGGCGAGGAGCGCGACGCGCTTGCGCGCCTCGAGGCCGTCGGCGTTCGTCGGGTCGAAGAACTCGTGCGTCTTCCGGCTCCCGACGAGCGTCCGCCGGTACTCGCCCACGTTGAACACGCGGGTCTCGTGGCCCAACCACCGCAGGAACCGCGCGAGCTTCCGCGCGATGTAGGACTTCCCGCGGGCAGGGAGCCCGACCATCACGAGCGCAATCTTCGGGCTCGTCACCGCGCCGACGTACATCTCAGCACCCGCGCTCTCCGAGGGGACGGCTCATGGCGCTCGACTCTATCAGGGAGGGAGGGTGCACGGAGCCCGACGCTCCCCGGGCTCACGCGACCGGTCGGGAGCCCGTCGCTCAGAGATCGACGCGTTCCATCGCCGCCGCGACCTCGGCGCACGTCGGAAACCGAGCGGTCGCGTCCAGCGCGAGGCAATCGCGGACGACCGCCACGAAGCCAGACGCGCCCGCGAGCGCCGAGGGCCACGAAGCGCCCCGCCCCCCTGCGTCTCGATACGCTCGGACGAACTCCATCGCAGGGGCGCCGAACGCGCGGCCGGTGGGGTGCGTCGCGAAGAGGAGCTCGTGCGCGACCACGCCGAGCGCGAAGACGTCCACGCCGGGCGCGGCGCTCGGCGCCGGCCAGTGCGCTGCATCGAGGATCTCCGGCGCCATGTAGGGGAGCGTGCCGATCGCGACGCCGGTGTCCGTCAGGCCCCCGGGGTTCCCGATCGCGGTGGCGATGCCGAAATCGACGAGCTTCACGGCGTCTGGCCGCGTCGGATCCGCGAAGAACCCGCTCTCGAGCAGCACGTTCGCCGGCTTCACGTCGCGGTGCACGATGCCTCTCGTGTGGAGGTGGCCGAGCACGCGCGCGAGGTGGAGCACGACGAAGCGCGCCTGTCGCGCGTCCACGCGAGGCTTGGAGGACGCGAGGCTCGGACCGTCGATCCAGTCGAGCGCGACGCCGATGAGACCGAGGCGGCCGTCCTCGAAGAGCGCGCGTGCTCGAACGAGGGACGGATGATCCAAGCGCGCCAACGCCCGCGCCTCGCGCCGGGTGCGCTCGTTCCGTCGCTCGTCGGTGGAGAGCGTAACGACCTTGAGGGCAGAGAGCGCGCCCGTCGTTCGATCGGCGACTTTCCACACCTCCCCCTGCCCGCCGCCGCCCACGTGCTCGATCAACACGTAGCGATCGACGACGGCACCGCGCGCGAGGAACACGCGTCGAGCATAGGCGATCGATCGCGATCAGCCGTCCCGTCGATCGATCGGATCGCGATCCGATCGACGGCGTGAAAAAGCGCGATTTTCGCGCAGATCACGGGCCGCGCGCGCTGGCCCCGGACGTGCTGAGCCCCCATCGCCGAGCGCGAGCGCGCTGGCACCACCAAGGAGCCCTCATGAACGTCCTGCCCCTCCTCGTCGCCCTCTCCCTCGTTCCCGCCGCCGCGCCGCACGTGGCTGCTCCGCTCTCCGGAGACGCGTGCCCGATGCCGACGCGAATCGACGCAGCCCGCGTGCAGGCGTCGCTCAACGACCTCCTCGCGGCAGAGGGACTCGGAGCCACGCGCGCGGGGGTCGCGATCGTCCGACGGGTCGACCTCGATGGAGACGCCACGACGCTCGAGGCGCTCGTCGACGTGATCTCGCTCGAGCACTGCGTCGGTGGCGCATGCGAGACGCTCGTCGTGCGGGTGTCATCGACCGGAGACCTCGCGACGGCTGGACACGGCAAGGCGCTCGGCCTGCTCGAGTCGCGGTCGGGTGGCTGGATGGATCTCTCGGTGAACGCGTTTCCCGCCATCCCGGTCGGCGCGCTCCGCTTCTCCGCGGCGCTGGGGCGCTACCGATGATCCGGCTCGTCGCCCGCCCGCTCGCGGAATCGACGGAGCGCACCGCGGCTCACGCCGAGCCGTCGAGCGGCCTCGGACTCGTTTCCCCCGCACCCATCGAGCACCTCGCGGACGCGCGCCGCGGTGAGCGCGCGCCCCGACGAGCTCGTGCGCTCCTCGTCCCCGAGGACCTGGCGAACGGCCCATACCGGCAGCCCGTCAGGCTGATTCGCGGCGTGGACGGCGCTTCGCACCTGCGTGAACACGGCGGCGAGCTCTCGGACGTTGCTCGGCCAGGGTTGGAGGAGGAGCAGCTCCACGGCCTCGACCTCGCAGCGATCGGGATCGAGCGCGTGGCCTGCGGCACGCGCGATCTCCTGCAGGATCGCGAACACGTCCTCGGGTCGATCCCGGAGCGCGGGGAGCGTCACCGTGGAGGTCGCGAGCCGCGCGAGCAGGTCCCGCCGAAAGGCTCCACTCGCCACCATCGCCTCGAGGGGCTGGTGGGTCGCAGCCACCATCAGCACGTCGACGCTCTGGGGCCGCTCGGCGCCGACGGGGAGGATCTCGTGGTTCTCGAGGAGTCGCAGGATCTTCGGCTGGAGATCGATCGGCAAATCGCCGATTTCGTCGAGGAACACCGTCCCCTTCTCCGCGGCGGCGACGAGCCCCCGCGAGGCGCGGCGGGCGTCCGAGAACGCGCCCTGCACGTGCCCAAAGAGCTGAGCCTCGAACACACCGGCGGGGACCGCGCCCACGTTCACGGGGACGAGCGGCGTTCTGCGGAGGTGCTCGGCGATGGCCGCCGCCGCGAGCTCCTTGCCTGTCCCCGTCTCGCCACGGATGAGCACGTTCCTCGGAGGTCGCGCCCTCCACTCCTCGAGGGCGCCCGCGAGCGCGCCGAGGCCGAAGGGCCCGACCATGCCGCCGATGCGCGGGCGCGGGACGGGCGCGCCTCGCGCGTCGAGCGTGACGGCGCCGAGCGGCATCTCGCGGAACACGAGCAACGTCCGACCGATCCGCACGATAGCGCCATCGCGGAGCCGGCACGGTCCGTCGATACGCTCGCCATCCACGTGCGTCCCGTTCCTCGATCCCACGTCGCGGAGCTCGAAACCGCCGCCGCGAAGGCGCTCGAACCTGCAGTGCTTGCCAGACACTTCGGTGTCCCGGACGCCCATCTCGCCGAGCCAGTCGCGACCGACCACCTCGCCGAAGGGCACGACGCTCGCCGCGGGAAGCGGGAACGCACATCCGACGAACGGCGGGAACGCGTCCCGGCTTCGGCGCATCGGCGGCGCGTGGTCCGCGGTCTCGGTGTCGGCCATCGTCCGCCCGCGATGGTAGCCGCGTTCGCGGGGCTCTTCTCAGCCATCGTGCTCCACGGGAGCGGGTGCGACAGCGGCGCCGGGATTGTCTGCGGCGACGAGGTGTGCGCCTCCTGCTGCAACGCTGGCGAATGTCGCGCGACGGACACCTCCTGCCTCGAGGGCTCCGACGAGGGAGGCCGTCTGATTCTACGCTGCGACGGCCCCGAGGATTGTCTGGTAGGGGAGACGTGCTGCGCGGGCATCCCGGGCGGCTCGTTCGCGGTCCTCGCGGAGTGCGGAGCCATCGCCGCGTGCGCCGCGCTCCCGACTCCGCTCTACCTCTGCCACGACGACGGCGACTGTCGCCCCGGCGAGCGGTGCTCCGCCGCGCCCTTCGGCCTGGCGCTCACGACGTGCCAGTAGCGGTCAGCGCACACAACGAAACCCCAGCGAGCGCGCGCGGAGCACGCGCCGCATCTGGCTCTCGCCCGACTCTCCGCGCGTGTAGTTCATCGTCTCGCCGACCGCGTCGCTCGTCCATTCCCAGGTGGGCTCTCGGTTCGGGGAAGGAGGCGCCGTCGTCATTCGGTTCGCCTCGCCCTCGACCCACTCGGCGCGCGTCGGCACGTGCTTGCCTTGGGCCGCACAATACGCGCGTGCGAAGGCATAGGTCACGCACGTCGCGGGGCTCGTGGGCTGCGCGTGCCGCGCGCGACACGCGTCGAGCTCGGTCGCGATCCTCGCGTCGCGCAGCGCGTCCTTCGCCGCGTCCGCGTCGCTCGCGCTCGGGGACGGGCACGTCGCGCACGCGGCCGCGGCCGCGGTCGTGACTGGATCGCGATCGATGCAGCCCGTCGCGACGGCGATGTCCGCGCCGCAGTCGCGCGCGCGCGGCTGCACGTCGGGAGGCGGTGTCGCCCGAGGCTTCGCCACCGTCGCGCTCGGCGTGGCGCGCGACGCGAGCTGGGCGGGCGCCGGATCGTCCTCCGCTTGGGCGGGCTTCGGCGAGGGGCGGGTGGCGATCCAAATCGAGAGCGACGCGCTCGCCACGACGAGCCCGCCGAGTGCGACCCACGCGTGGGAGCGCTTGGGGTTCGCTGCGACCGCCAGCGTCGGCTGCGGCGCGCTGACGATGGGTGTCGGAACATCGATCCGGGTGACGACGCGCGTCTCCGGTCGCGTCGGGCCCGGGACGCGCGCGCCGCCAAACGCGAGGCCGAGCAGACCTCGCTGAAGATCCTCGAACACCCGCGCTTCCAGTCCGAGCGCGCGGAGCCGCGCGGCCTCCGCGCGCAGCGCCTGCATCGCAGGCGCGTTCGTGTCCGACACGAGTGTGGTCCAGAGCGAGACTTCCTCGCGCGTCAGAGAATCGACCGCGGTCCATCGCTGGATACCGCCGTCGTTCGCGAGCCCGCGCAGGCTCTCGTAGCGCTCGATGTTCACGCGGTCGGGTCCCCCGAGGGGAGCGTCGCGCTGTCTCGCTCGCGCGTCGAGACGGTCGGGCCCGGACACCCGGAGGTGGGGTCCGGTCGACGTCTCGGTCCGGAGCTCGCGGGCTCGTCAAATCCCGCGATATCGTGCGGAGAGCGCGGACGCCCAGGGCATCAGGCTCGGAGGGACGATCGCTTCGACGCGCGCGAGGATCGCGTCCAGATCAATCAGGTGGACGCCTCGGGCCGCCGCAGCAGGGAGCGGAACCCCTCGAGCACCTCGCCCCCGCGCAGGAGCGCGGCGTTGTTCGCGGAGGCGCAGACCGCGAAGCGCGCATCCGTCGCCCCGCGACGCTTCGCCTCCTCGTGCGCAAGCACCAGGTTCACCCAGAGCTGCCATCTCGGACCGGCGAACGGGCAGCCGAGCTCGGCGAGCGCTCCCGGCGAGAGGATCCGGTGCTCGTCGGTGCGCAGCCAGTACGCGTAGCCCTTGTTGCGCGCATAGAGGCATGCT
Organism: Polyangiaceae bacterium; assembly: GCA_046351395.1. GTDB lineage: Bacteria > Myxococcota_A > Polyangia > Polyangiales > Polyangiaceae > CAYYKK01. The sequence continues at coordinate 177,170 of JAXLYP010000021.1, read as the reverse complement.
CCGCGCTCGGTCCGCACCGGGACGTCGTCGGGGCAGACGTCCAATCCCTTCTCGGCGCGCCGGGGCTGCCTGAAGCCGCACACGCTGAACTCGGGCTCCACGAACTTCGTCTCGATCACGAGGACCAGCGGCGAGCCGCTCGAGCTCTTGCCCTCGACCAGGAGATCGCAATCGACCCCACCGAGGCCCGACTGGTCGTTGAAGATGTCGCGTGCGGGGGTGTGCTCGATCTCGATCGATCTCACCTCGGCGAGCCCCGGGACGAACGGTCCGAGCACGTCGGTCGCGAGCGCGAGCCTGGACTGAAGGGGAGCGAACAGGTTGAAGCACATCGCCTGGCTCGAGAGCATGTTGTCGAACGTGCGGTCGACGACTCCCTTGCCGCGACGCCGCCGAGCTTGCGCGGCCTCGAAGGCCGCACGCACGACGAAGTTGTGGCCGGCGTTGGCCGCGTCCTGCGCGAGCAGGTGTCCGAACCGGCCGTGCTCGACGTCCAGCGCGGAGGCACGATAGGTGCGCTGCCGAGCCTCCGCCCGGGCTCGATATGTCGCCCCCTTCGTGTGAATCGGCCCGAGCTCCCGCATGCGCGCACCGTCCCGCTCGAATCCTCGCCCATCTCGCTCCGGCCCACTATCTTCTCGGCGTGCCACCGTCCCCGGGATCGCTCCCCGAACCACCGCCCATGTCGTTCGTTTCGAGGCTCGTCTTCGCCTACGTCGCGTTCTTCAGGATCCTCTTCGACGGCGCGTTCGCCGCGCGCGCCTCCTCCGTGAAGGACGCCATGCCGGAGCTGCCCCCGTCCGGCCTCCGGGCGGCGGAGCCCGAGCCCATCCGCAAATCGCTCGAGCCGCCGCAGAAGAAGGTCAAGACGATTGACGAAGTCGCGGTGCGCGAGGCGGGCCGGCGGGACGGCGCGCTCTGGCTGCTCGGCCACCTCCAGCGCGAGGGTCGGTTCGTCGACTTCCTCGAGCAGGACGTGACGTCGTTCAAGGACCAAGAGGTGGGCGAGGCCGCCCGCGTCGTCCACGCGGGCTGCAAGAAGGCGATCGCCAGCGTCCTCGAGGTGAAGGCGGTCCGCGAGGAAGAGGAGGGAAGCGCGGTGACGCTCCAGGGTGACTACGACAAGGCGGCGAACAAACTCACGGGGGACGTGAAGGGCTCCGCTCCCTACAAGGGCACGCTGCGCCACAAGGGTTGGCGCGCCATCGGCGCGAAGCTCCCCACCCCCACGAAGGGCGACGAGCCGACGGTGCTCTGCCCCGCGGAGATCGAGCTATGACGCGCACGATCGGCATCGATCTCGGGACGACGCACACGGCGCTCGCGATCGCGGATCTCGACGATGCGAAGGCGCCCACCGAAATCGTCGGGATCCCGCAGCTCGTCGGGAAGGGCGCGACGGACGCGCGGACGCTCCTGCCGTCCTTCGTCTACTTCGCGCACGAGTCCGAGGGCGCGCTCCCCCTCCCCTGGGTCGCGGACCGCACGTTCGCCGTCGGCGAGTACGCCCGGAGCCGTGGGAGTGAGGCGCCGCGCCGCCTCATCTCGTCCGCGAAGAGCTGGCTTTGCCACGCTGGCGTCGATCGCCGCAAGGGCCTCCTCCCCGACGGCGCGCCGGACGACATCGAGCGCATCTCGCCGGTCGAGGCGTCGTATCGCTACCTCGAGCACCTCGGCGAGGCGTACGCGCACCTCTTCCCCGGCTCCGTGCTCTCGGAGCAACCCGTCGTGCTCACGGTGCCCGCGTCGTTCGACGCCGCCGCGCGCGATCTCACGGTCGAGGCCGCGCTCGCCGCGGGGTTCGACGAGCTCACGCTCCTCGAGGAGCCCCAGGCCGCGCTCTACGCGTGGATCGAGTCGCGCGGGGACGCGTTCCGGAAGGAGCTCAAGGTCGGCGATCTCATCCTGGTGATCGACGTGGGCGGCGGCACCACGGACTTCTCCGCGATCGAGGTCGCGGACGCGGACGGATCGATCGAGCTCCGCCGCGTCGCCGTGGGCGATCACATCCTGCTCGGGGGCGACAACATGGACCTCGCGCTCGCGCACGTCGCGCGGCAGCGCATCATCGAGGGCGGCAAGGAGGTCGATAGCGACGCGCTCGTCGCGCTCGGGTACGCCGCGCGCGACGCGAAGGAGAAGCTCCTCGCCGATCCGAAGCTCGCGAGCGCGCCCATCGCGCTCGCGAAGAAGGGATCCGCGCTCATGGGCGCCACGCTCCGCGCGGAGATCACGCAGGAGGACGTCGCGCGCATGATGATCGACGGGTTCTTCCCCGCCGTCCCCGCGTCCGCGCGGCCCGCCGTACGCCCGCGCGTCGGTCTCCGCGAGATCGGCCTGCCGTACGCGTCCGAGCCCGCGATCACGAAGCACCTCGCAGCGTTCCTCGGCAAGCAAGCGGGCGCGGTCACCGGGGGCAAGCCGCTGCTCTGCCCGACCGCGATCCTGTTCAACGGCGGCGTGATGAAGGCGGAGCGCATCCGCGCGCGCATCGTCGAGACCCTCGGCGCGTGGATGAAGGACGTCGGCGCGCCCGCGCCGCGCGTGCTCGAAGGCGCGGATCTCGATCACGCGGTCGCGCGCGGCGCCGCGCACTACGGCCGCGTCCGCGCGGGCAAGGGCCTCCGGATCCGCGGCGGGACGGCGCGCGCCTACTACGTCGGCATCGAGGGCGCGGCGCCCGCGGTCCCCGGGATCGAGCCGCCCATCACCGCGCTCTGCGTCGCGTCGATGGGCATGGAGGAAGGCACGGACGCGAACCTCCCGCCGCGCGAGCTCGGCGTCGTCGTCGGCGAGCCCGTCCGGTTCCGGTTCTTCGGCTCCACGGTGCGGCGGGACGACAAGCCCGGAGACGAGCTCGAGTCGTGGAAGCCCGACGAGGTCGAAGATCTGCCGCCCATCGAGATCACGCTCCCCTCCGAGGGACGCATCGAGGGGGACGTCGTCGCGGTGACGCTGAGCGCGTCCGTCACCGAGGTCGGCACGCTCTTGCTCGAGGCGGTCCCCGTGGAGCAGCGCAAGAAGGACGAGCGCTGGAAGGTGGAGCTCAACGTCCGGTCGGACGGGTCGTGAGCCCGAGCTCGGCGGGGGACAGCAAGAGAGGCGCGTTCGTCGTCGGGATCGATCTCGGCACGAGCAACACGGTCGTCGCGTACGCAGATCTCCGCGACCCGCGCGTCGAGCTCTTCGAGATCGAGCAGCGCTCGAGCCGCTCGGAGACGGCCTCGTCCGAGCTGTTCCCCTCGGTCGCGTTCGGGGCCCTCGAGGGCGACGTCGCGGACGCGACGCTCCCCGGTGAGGCCGAGGGCTGGGTGCTCGGTGCGTACGCGCGCAAGCGCGGCGTCGAGGTGCCCTCGCGCCTCGTGACCTCCGCGAAGAGCTGGCTCTGTCACCCCACCGTGGACAAGGTCGCCCCCATCCTGCCCTGGGGCCAGGACGACGTGCCGAAGCTCTCCCCGTTCGACGCGACCTCTCGGTACCTCGCGCACGTGCGGCACGCGTGGAACGCCGCGCACCCCGGCGCGCGCCTCGAGCATCAGCACGTCGTCCTCACGGTGCCCGCCTCGTTCAACGAAGTCGCGCGCGAGCTCACCGTGCGCGCCGCGAAGAAGGCCGGGCTCGCGGTGCGGCTCCTCGAGGAGCCCCAAGCCGCGTTCTACTCGGCGATTCGCCCCGCGGGCGGCGGCGAAGGGGCGCTCGCGGACCATGACGGGGACGCGATCGCGCTCGTCGCGGACGTGGGCGGCGGTACGACGGATCTCTCGCTGATCCGCATCTCGGGCGCGCGCGGCGCGCTGAAGTTCGAGCGGGTCGCGGTGGGGAGCCACCTCCTCCTCGGCGGAGACAACATGGACCTCGCGCTCGCGCACGCCCTCGAGCCCCGGCTGACGGGCAGCGCCGAGAAGAAGCTCGAACCGAAGCTCTTCGCCGAGCTCGTCGTGCAGTGCAAGGAGGCGAAGGAGCGCTTGCTCGCGGAGGACGGGGACGCCGACGCGCCGACGCGCGCCGACGGCGCGCGCTCGGAGGTCCCCATCGCCCTCGCGAAGCGCGGCTCGAGCCTCGTCGGATCCGTGATGCGCGCGACGCTCACGCGGGACGAGGTGGAGAGCCTCGTGTTCGACGGCTTCTTCCCGCGCGTCGGCAGGGCCGATCGCCCGCAGCGCGCGCGCTCCGCGCTCGTCGGGTTCGGTCTGCCATACGAGCGCGATCCCGCGATCACGCGCCACGTGGCGGCGTTCCTCGGGAGGCACCTGCCGGAAGACAAGCGCCTTGACTATATCCTGTTCAACGGCGGCGTGTTCCGCGGCGCGTCGACGCGCGCTCGCTTCGCGGAGATCGTCGGCAGCTTCCAAGACGAGCGGGCGGCGGGTCGGCCAAGGATCATGGGTCACGCGGATCCGGATCGCGCCGTCGCCCGCGGGGCAGCCGTCTTCGGGCTCTCCCTGCTCGGCCGGGGTCCGCGGATCGAGGGCGGGTCCGCGCGCGCCTACTTCATCGGGCTCGGGAGGAGCGCTTCGGGCGAGGACACGTGCGTGTGCGTCCTCGCGAAGGGCGCGGAGGAAGGGAGGCGAACGCGGCTCGAAGGTCGGACGTTCAAGCTGCTCGTCGGCCGGGAGGTGCGCTTCGATCTCCTCTCGAGCGACACCGCGCTCGCCACGCGCGCGGGGGACATCGTGAAGGTCACGGACGATCTCGAGCGCCTCCCCGCGCTCGCCACGAAGATCCCCTCGCAGAGCGCGAACGAGGTGGACGTGGAGATCGAGGCGGAGCTCACCGCGGTCGGGACGCTCGAGGTGGCGTGCGTCCGCGGGCTCGACGGAGAGACCCGCCGCTACCAGCTCGCGTTCGACGTGCACCGAGACATCGACCCCGAAGCGCAGGCGCCCCGGTCGCTCGGCCCGCGATCGCTCCCGCCCCGCTCGATCCGCCCGCCCGGCGCCGGCGTGGACCTCGTGCAGCGCGCGTTCTCCAAGGAGGATCCGCGGGACGCGAAGAGCTTGCTGCGCGATCTCGAGAAGGCGCTCGGCGACCGCCCCACGTGGACGCTCGACGCCTCGCGCGCCCTCGCCGACGCGCTGCTCGCGAGCCCGCGCGCGCGGCGCGCGACGCCGGAGCACGAGCGCACGTGGCTGCTGCTCGCGGGCTATTGCATGCGCCCCGGCTTCGGCGCACCGGGCGACGCGGAGCGCATCGCGAAGCTCGTGCCGGTCTTCGCGGAGCGCGTCGCCTTCCCGAAAGAGGCGCGGAGCTGGCAGCAGTTCTTCGTCGCGTTCCGGCGTGTCGCCGGGGGCCTGATCGAGTCCACGCAGCTCAAGATGCGCGACGAGCTCGACGGGTTCGTCGCCCCGAGCGGCGCGCAGAACGTGAAGAAGCCGAAGGGCGCGAAGCCCGAGGCGAAGGACGACTTGCTCGATCTCCTCTCGCACCTCGAGCGCGTGCCCCGCGAGAGCCGCGCCGCGCTCGGCGGGTGGCTCCTCGAGAAGACGTGGACGGACCGCGATCCCCGCCTCTGGGCGGCGATCGGTCGCGTGGGCGCGCGCGTCCCCGCGTACGCGAGCGTGCACCACGTCGTCGCCATCCCCACCGTGGAGAAGTGGATCGATCACCTCCTCCGCGAGAAGTGGGCCGAGCTCCCGACCGCGTTCCGCGCGGCCGCCGATCTCGCGCGCCGGACGGACGACCGCTCGCGCGACATCTCCGAGACGCTGCGCGCGGACGTCGCGAAGCGGCTCGAGAAGGAGGCGCCCGATCCGAGGTTCGCGCGTGTCGTCCGCGACTGCGTCCCGATCGGTGAGGACGATCGCGTCTCCGCGTTCGGCGAGGCGCTCCCCGTGGGCCTGCGCATCGCCGACGCGTGACGGCGTGCGCTGCGCCCGCCCGCGTGCCACAACAGCCCGACCGGTTTGCACAAGCGCTGATTCGCGGGAGTTTGGGCGGGAGGCGCGCCCGAGCAGCGCGCACCGGAAGACTGCTGCTGACAATCTGAGGAGCGCAGCGACGAGGCCGCGTGGATCGCACCTGAAATCGTGTGAATACTCGATGATTCGAACCGGTCGGTGCCCTCGCTCCGAGGGGCGCGGGATCCGATGGGCTGCGGCGTTGTCGGCGCTCGGTCAGCTCTTCGCGTGCGCGAGCGGAGCTCCCGAGGCCACGGAGCCCAACGCTCGGGACATAGCCGGGCGGGACGTGTTCGAGGGGGTCTTCCCACCTCGATGGAATATCGGAGATCACTGGACGGTGTCCGTGGGGTCCGCGCCGTACGTGGGCGGGATGTGGACGGAGCAACGGTTCGACATGACCGTGGCGGAGGTCCCGACGGCGAGGGCCGGCGCGTACAAGCTCGCGACCGTGTCGGACACGTTCCGCTACTTCGCGTGGTACCGCCCCGAGCCCTTCACGTTCGACCGCCTCGACGACGACGTCGAGGGCACCCTCTCGCCCGCACTGCCGTTCGACCACGCGCCGCCCCGACCTTACCTGGGCGGCCTGAGAGGAGGGTTCATCACCGACTTCCCCGCCCTACCCATCCCGCCCACGACAGGCGAGCAACCCATGGCGATCGAAGGCAGGCCGGGTGTGTTGACCGTGAAGGAGGTGAACGGCGGCGTGCAGTGGACCTACGAGTCGGACGCGCTTCGTGAGGTCATGGTGTGGCGGCGCGGGGACCCCTGGTGGTCCACGCTCGAGCGCCGGCTCATGCCCTCCCGCACGCGCGTCTTTCTCGGCCGCCTCGTCGAGCGCGCGCATACGCGAAAGCACAAACGTTGAGGCGTGGGTCGAGATCCCATAGGAGAGGCGTATGCGCGACGAGCTGGTTCAATGGCAATGGGCTCACTACCCCGAGGGCCATACGACGCGGCTCAACCTGATGGTCCACGCCGTCACGGTGCCGATGTTCCAAGGCGGCTTCCTCATCCTCCTCGCCACGCCCATCCTCGGGTGGGTCGGCCTCTTCGGTCTGCTCGCCGTCGTGACGGCGATCCTCGCGCAGGGGCGCGGGCACGGCCTCGAGCCCACGAAGCCGATCCCGTTCCAAGGGCCGATCGACGTCGTGAGCCGACTGTTCGTGGAGCAGTGGATCACGTTCCCGCGGTTCATGCTCTCCGGCGGCTTCGTGCGCGCCTGGATGCGCGCGGGCCGCTCGGCGTAGGGCTCACCGGGGATCGACGCCCGCGCCGGAGCGCTCCCCAACGATCCCCGTCGCACCACGCCGCGGCTCCGCATGGGACGGCTTCACGAGCATCGTGCTCGGCGCGATGTCGACCTCGAACGACTTTTGGAAGCCGGACGCCGAGGCGGTGAGCGTCGCGGAGCCGACTGCGATCGCGCGGAGCTCGACACAGCTCGGCAGGACGAGGGAGCTCTCCGCGACCTCGACGTTGCCGCTCGTCGTGAACGTCCAGGCCGCGCCGGCGACGTTCGCATCCCCGGACCGCGCCACGAAGCACACGGTCTGAGTTCGTTGGGGGGAGAGCTCCAGCTTCTCGCCGTTCAAGAGGCTACCGCCGATATCCTCGATCGACGCGACCACCGCGATCTTCGACGTGACGACGGGCGCCAAGCCGGCCTTCATTTGCAGCTCGAAGTCGCTCGCGGGAGCGTGGACGCGGACCGTGTCCCATGCGTCTCGGCCGACGATGTCGGGCCCGTCGAACGCCATCTGCTCATCCACGAGCCGCGCGCGGCTGCTCGAATGGAGGCGGGCGACGAGCGAGACCTCCGCGCCCGCGAGGACCGCCCAGGGCCCGTCGGGGGCCAGCGCGAGCTCTGGGGGGAAGGCGTCCACCTGGTCGATCGCTTCCACCTTCAATTGGAAGCGATCGAGCAGCAGATCGGTCCCGGGTTCGAGGAGCCGTAGGAACGCGATCCCCGGGTTCTTGCCGACGACGATGACGCTCGGCGGAGCGACACTACCCACCGACAGGACGACCTCGTTGTCCGCGATCGCTGCGTCGAAGTCGCCGCCATAGGGCGGGTTGTTCACGGACGGGCCGATGACGGCGGTCATCGTCTGCGATCCACCCCGCGCGGTCGCCGGCGGGCTAGCGAGCCCGAGGACGTCGTCGCCGAGATGCGCTCCCGTGAGGTAGAGGCCGTCCGGCGTCTCGTCCGAACACGCCTCGCCCGGGGGGCATTGGTCGAGACTCGCGCGCGAACCGGGGAGGCTGCAGGCGCCGAGCGTGAGACCCAGGAGAGAAGCGCAGGTGAAGTACTTGAGGTTCATGTCGTCGCGACGGTCATCAACGCGCATGCCAACCGGGAAGGCCGCCCCAAAATGCGCGAACGGATGGAGCGCCGGGCGCGTCGCCCATGACTCGCGCGTCAGGCACGAGACGGCGTGACTCCCTCGCTTCGAAGCCGCGAAGGAGGGCGGCGCGCGAACGACTTCGCGGCAGGTGTCGAACCGTCGACGCTCGACGGACTCGGGACGGTCCGCGCGTTGCTCGGGTTGGGGACCGCGGCCCACTCCACGCCGCCCGGAGGAACACCATGCTTCGTCTCGCCTCGCGTTCGATCTCGCTCCAATCCATCGGTGCGCTCTCGTGTGCGCTCCTCGTCGCCTCGACGGCGGCGGCGTGCAGCCCGATCGACCTCGATCAACGGACCGAGGGCAACGAGGGCACCCTGATGTTCTCCTACGCGGGGGACGCGTTCCTCGAGTGTCTGTTTGGCTGCGGAATCGACAAGCCCATGATGACCCATTCGTCGGTGCGGATCCTCGTCGACGGGGCCGATCCCGCGGATGTGCTGACGGCGCGCGCCAGCGAGAAGAGCGCGGCCGTGGAGGCGTTCGAAGCGCACCTCTCGTGCACCGCGACGGACGCCGACGGCTCGGTCCATGATCGCGATGTCACGCGCGACGAGCCCTGCGCGGCGAACGAGGAGCGCCGGGTGTTCTGGGAAGCGGAGGTGGCGGCGAGCTCGCCTGGGACGTTCGACCTCGAGATTGTGAAGTCGGGCGACGTCGTGGACAGTTTGACCCTCGTCGCGAAGGACGCGACGCGCGTGGAGATGCGCGCGGACGGCGCGAGCGATCCGGTCCCGACCCTGAAGCTCCAGCCCGGTGCGACCCGCGTGGTGGTGCCGACGTTCTTCGCCGAGAGCGGCGAGGAGCTCGCGTCCGGCGTGCGGGGCGACGCCTGGACGTTCGGGGACGAAGCGATCGCGAGGCCGGGCTCCCCGTTCGAACTGCTCTTCGGGCCGTTGAGCGGGGTCGTCGTGGAGGGGGTCGCCGCGGGCGAGACCGCCGTGAACCTGAAGCTCGGCTCGAGCGAGTTCACGCTTCCGATCGTAGTCCAGTAGGCATGCTTCGAGGGTGAGCGCGGGCTACGATGCCGCCCCATGCGGCATCGAACCACGGCCATCGCCCTCGTCGCGGCCTTCGCGGGCGGCGCGCTCACCAACCAGCTCCTGACCGGCGCGCGATCCGCGCACGCCGACTCGCAGAAGGAGAGCCCGTACGCGCAGTTCGATCAGATGGGGCGGGTGCTCGCCGTGATCGAGCACGGCTACGTGGACACGCCCGGTCAGGAGAAGCTCCTCGACGGCGCGATCAAGGGGATGGTCGCGGAGCTCGACCCGCACTCGTCGTACATGACCCCGGACGAGTACGCCGACTTCCAGAGCGACACGGAGGGGAAGTTCGGGGGCATCGGGGTCGAGGTCGACGATCGCGACGGGGACGTGATCGTCGTCGCGCCGATCGAGGGCTCCCCCGCGTTCCGCGCGGGCATCAAGTCGGGGGACCGCATCGTGACCGTCGACGATAAACTCGTGCGGGGCACGCGGGTCGACAAGCTGATCGAGTCGATGCGCGGCGAGCCCGGGACGAAGGTGCGTGTCGGCGTCGTGCGCGAGGGCGTCGAGGACATCCTCTACTTCGACCTCGTCCGCGAGATCGTCCACGTGTCGAGCGTCGAGGCGAAGATGCTCGCGCACGCGGTCCTCTACGTGCGCGTGAAACAGTTCCAGGAGAACACGCACGCCGAGCTCGTCGACGCGGTCGGCAAAGCGCGCGGGGCCGCGAACGTCGACCCGAAGGCGGTGATCCTCGACCTCCGCTACAACCCGGGCGGGCTCGTCGATCAAGCGGAGGGCGTCGCGGACGAGCTCATGGACAGCGGGACGATCTACTCGACGCGCCACCGCGGAAAGATCGTGGAGGAGGTCACCGCGTCCCACGGCGGGGTCCTCGCGGACCTACCGTGCATCGCGCTCGTGAACGAGTATTCGGCGAGCGCGTCCGAGCTCGTGTCGGGCGCCCTTCAGGACTCGAAGCGAGCGCTCATTGTCGGCGCGCGCACGTTCGGCAAAGGCTCGGTGCAGACCATCTTCGATCTCCCGGGCGGCTCGGGCCTCCGGCTCACCACGATGCGCTACTACACGCCGAGCGGTCGCTCGATCCAGGCGCAAGGGATCATGCCGGACGTCGTCGTCCGCCGGGCGGACGGCAAGCCCGCGGACGTCGTGCGCGAATCCGATCTCGAGGGCCACCTCGCGGCCGAAGAAGGGGGCGCCAAACACGACGTGGAGACCGTCGACGCGCCGCCGGATCAGCTCGTTCCGACGAAGCTCAGCGAGATGAAAGACGACCCGACCGAGGGCAAAGACTTCGTCCTCGCGGAGGGCTACCGGCGGGTCACGAAGCTCATCCAATGACACACGGGGCTCCGCCCGCGTGAAGGATGCACGGGGCTCCGGCCGTGAACCCCGCGGAGGACGCGCAGGGCATGAGGCGGGGGCGGGGGCGGGGGTGGGGGCGGCGGAGGCGGAGCGGAGGCGGAGCGGACGGAGCTCAGCGCGCGAGCTTTGCGCGGATCTCGGCGACGCGCTGCTCGGCACCGTCGCCCAGATAGACGCGCAGCGCGCGCTCGATCTCGGGCAGCGCGCGCTCGACGTCGCGAGGGCCTACGTTCGCAGGATCCAGCCCTGCGCGTTGGAGCGCGCGCTTCATCACGGTCGCGGCGAAGATCGGGGAGAGGCCGCTCGATTGCACGAGCTTCTCGAGCGTGTCGCTCAAAGGCGCTTCTCCGCGATCAGGACGGGGAGCATGACCTTCGACACGTCCGCCCACCAGGCGCCCATGAAGGTCGAGAGCCAGGTGATCGCCTCGGCGCGGTGCGCAGGCTCCGCGCGCGCGACGAGCTGTCCGAGGAGCACGCCCCAACACGGTAGCCCCCCGCGCAGCGTCGCGTCCCAGGTCGAGCTTCGCGCGACGTCCGGCAGCGCCTCGAGGAACCCGGCGCGCACCTCCTGAGACTCGCCGACGAGGCCCTCCTCGACGATCGCGACGCAGGCACGCAGCATCTGCTCCACGGCGGGGCGAGGCAACGGGACCTCGTCCGAAGCGTAGGCGATGTCCGTGGAGCTCTGCACGAGCGACTCACGGGTCGCCCGGATGATCCCAATCAAATGCGTCTTGCACTCGGTCATGGCCGCGGCCCTCCCTCCAACGACGCGTGAGTCGTATCAGATCGGGGCCGCGACGCTCGATCAGTTCGTGCAGCCGATCGGCGCGAGGGACTGCTTGCACTGATCGAGGATGGACGGTGGGACGACCGTCGTCGCGTCGATGACGGGGGGAGTGGCGAACGGGGGCGCGGCGAAATCGAACATCTCGAAGGGCGGGGTCGCGTTCGCATCGCGCGCGGTCATCGCGGGGAGCCCGAAGCGGGCCTCGATGAAGCGCGTGATGGAAGCGTGATCGTAGATCTGGTGGGAGACGAAGTGCTTCTTCGCGTACGGCGAGACGAGGATGAACGGCACGCGGAAGCCCGTCCGGTCGAACTTGCCCTCGAGCGCGTTGCCGTCGCGGTCGCGGGGCGGGAGGTCGTCCGGCTCACACGCGGGCTCGGGCGGGACGTGGTCGGCGAGCCCGCCGTTCTCGTCGTACGTGATGAACAGCGCCGTCCGCTTCCACGCGGGGGACGCGAACAGCTTGCGCACGATCGCCTCGACCATCTGCCCGCCGATGCCGGGGAGCGCGGACGGCCCCTCGTCGGAGGTGCCGCTCACCTCGTCGCCCATCACGAAGCTCACGTCCGGCAGCGTGTCCTCTTCGATGTCGCGCATCAGGTCGCACCGCACGTCCGCGAACCGGGCGAGCGTCTCCGAGCGAAAGCCGAAGCTCGGGAAGAACAGCACTTGATGGGGACCATCGGTGTAGTCCTTCCACGTGTGCCCACCGGCCTCGAGCTGCGAGAAGATTTGGGTCGACGGGTGGTCCACCGTGTCGAGCGGGTCGAACGAATTGTCTCCTACGCCGAACGAGGTCGCCGCCATGAGATAGAAGCGGTTCGGCCAAGTCGACGTCATCACGGACGCGAAGTAGCGGTCGCCGATCGCGAACTGTCCGGCGAGCGCGTAGTAGAAGGGAATCACCGAGTCGTCCTCGTAGAAGAACGATCGCTGCCCGTTCGGGTTGTTGTTGATCACGAAGTGGTCGTTCGCGCCGCCGTTCCAGTCCTCGTGCATGTCGTTCCAGCCGTGGTTCACGCCGTAGCAATAGGCGTCGTCGGGGTGTGGGACGACGGTGCCGCCCATCCCGTCCGGGTTCGACCACCCGGGAGGCGGGACGTCCACCTGGTCGGAGTGCGCGAACCCCGAGCCGCCGGGGCCGAAGTCTCCGCCGTCGTAGTATCCGTCTGCGACGAGCCGGCCGAGGTAGTGATCGAAGGAGCGGTTCTCCTGCATGATGACGATCACGTGGTCGATTGGAATGTCTGCGTAGAGCGGAAGTCCGTCCCGATCGTCTCCGCGGGCCAGGCGCCCTTTTGGAAGGAGCACGCCTTGCGCTTCGGCGCGAGCGTCGCCTCCGTCTCGGTGCGCGGGAGGTCGGGGGGCGTCAGGAGCGGGCGGCCGCCGCCCGCGCCGCCGCCACCCCCCGCGGGAGAGATCCGCTCGGGATCACTGCATGCGCCGATGGAGAGCGCGAGCGCACCGAGCGCGAGCGCGGCCACGCGGGTCGAAGAACGCAACATGCGGAACATCGTAGAGGAGGGGGCGCGATTCTGAATCACTTCGGAAGGAGAACTCCGCGGAGAGTCACGGGAAGACACGAAGCCCCGAGAAGCAGGGGGATTTTGTTCTGCTCTCCGAACCCTTCCTCCTCCCGACTTCCGGCTTTCTGCTTCTCGTCGTGACCGAGAATCGCGCTCGCTGCTTTGGCCTTACGAAGACACCCGCTCCGCCGGCCGCGGCTCATCGGGCAGTGCGCCGCCCCACACCGGGTGTTTCCGGGGGGTGTGTTGGGATGCATGGGCCCCCAACGGCACCTCTTCCATCTCGGTGGGGTTCGGGAGTAGGGTCCGCCGCATGAACCGACCGGTTGCCATTCTCTCCATTCTCTTCGGGCTTGGTCTCGGCGTCGCGGCGTGCGGCCCCGAGGCGGGTCCCGAGTCGTCGAGCGCGAGCGCGACGCCGACCAACAAAGCGAGCAGCTCCGCGAAGACCAAGACCAGCGCGGCGCCCGCGGCGTCCTCCGCTGCTCCCGCGGCCTCCTCGGCCGCCCCGGCGACGTCGTCGTCCGCGGCCCCCGCTTCTTCCGCCGATCCGGACGCGTGCCCGAAGGACAACAAGCCGCCCGCGTTCGAGTACGCGGAGGTGCCGTTCACCTGGTCGCAGACGCCGGAGCTCAAGTCCGCTCCGAAGGACAAGGCGTACGCGAACGTGGGCGACAAGACGTTCGTGCTCCCCAAGGTCGAAGTGTGGATCTCCGAGAAGGAGGGCGAGATCTCGCTCCGCACGAACGACGGCGTCCTCCTCGGGCCGACGCTCATCTTCAAGGGTGAGCCCAAGGCCGGGATGACGCTCGAGGACAAGTGGGGCAACAACCGCGGCTACTTCCAGATGCCGAAGAAGGGCACGACCGCGGAGTGCAGCGCCCAGACCACGAGCTTCAACGGCAGCAACGCGCGCATCGTGAAGCTCGACAAGTACGACGGGAAGACCGCGGACGTCACGTTCGTGACGACGTGGGAGGCGAACATGAACGGCGCGAAGCAGCAGCTGTGGGCCGCTGGCACCGTCAAGGACGCGAAGGTCGTCATCTTCAAGAAGTAGTTCGGCGGTCGAAGCCGCGGCGGATCGTGCGCCTTCGGCGCACTCAGATCATTCCGCGGTCGGCCGGGGGGTTTCGACCGCCATCGGCGCGCTCAACGCCACGGCATGGACACGGCGAGCTCGGTCTGCACGAGATCCGCGCTCGCCGCTCGTCGATTCACGCCGAGCGTGAGCGCCTCCGCCGGAGCTACATCGGCGAAGTCGCCGACCCCCGAGCCGCCGTGGCAGGTCGCGCAGGACATGAACCCGGGCGTGGTCGTCTTGACGAACCGCGTCCGGGGCGCGTGTTCTTGGGTGACGCGACGCAGCCCGCCGGGCGCGCCAAGCTCGAGGCCGTCGGGTGAGAGCTCGACGATGCACGCGGACAGGGCGGGAGACGCGCCGCGGAGGAGCTCGATCTCGCCGACGACGGGCGTCACGTGCGCCTCTCCGTCCGTGTCGAGCGCGACGAGCTGCGCGACGAGGGCGCGCGTGTCTCCGATCCGCAGGGGGCGGAACGATCGAACGCCCCGGTACATGCGGTCGTGACGGAGGAGCCTCCCCTCTCCGCACTGCGCGCCTTTGCGATCGGTCCAGGTGATGCGCGGGCCGAGGAACAGCTCCGCGGCCGACTCGGGCTCCGAGCCGAGCGCCTCGAGCGTTGCGGCCGGCAGCGCGAACCGCGCGACGAGCTCGCGCGCCGCGGCGACGTCCTCCCCTTCGCTCATCCGCGCGATCACGCTGAGCGCCGTGTTCTGCACGACGACGCGCTCGAACGGGGAGAGCTCTTCGGGGCGGGTCGAACGCAGCGCGGTCAACGCGGCCGAGAGCTCGGGCGTCGAGGAGAGCCACTCCGAGCTCGCCGGATCGACGCGGCGAACGAGCTCCGCGGTGGAGGCGCTGACAGCGGGCGCGCGCGGCGCGCGCCGCGGGTGCACCCCGCGACAATCGTACGCGACGGCGCTCCCATCGCCGATCGGCAGCGAGGCCCAGGGGCTGTCGTCCTCGTCGATCCAGAGCGCCCGTGTCGGTGCTCGGGGCGCCGGCAGGGGTGCGGGCGAGGGTGAAGCCGCGGCGCCCACGTCGACCTCGACCCAGGCGTCGGTGGTCACCTGGCGTTCGGGGCCGACGCAAGCCCCGAGGCTCGTGCCCGCCATCGCGACGACGATCCCCACCCACGCTGTCAGCCCACGCGACTTCATGTCCATCGGAGCACGGACGTGCGGCCCCGCTCGACCGTTAACGGGTCGTCGGTCGATGCGTAGGACGGCCCCCCCCGTCGGCCCCGAAACGACCGGCGTCGCAGCTCGAGCGGGTCCGAGATCAAGAATGCTGGAAGAGCACGACCTCGTTGGTGAGGGCGGCCACGCAGGCCGCGTAGGTGTCGCCGACCGATGCGCGCCCCTCGGGACAGGGTCTCCGTAGTACAACCCGAGTCCGTGGGTGGACTCTCGGTCGGGACGGACGGCTCGTGCGCGGTGACGCTCGTCCGTTGGGCCTACGACGGTACGGCGTACGCATCGGCGATCGTGAAGGCCACGTTCGACCTCGGACCGAGGGGCGAGCTCGTTCTGGGCGCGCCGGATTCCATCCAGAGCCGCGACGACGTGGGTGAAGCCAGCCGATCCCGAAGCGCGGTCGTGCCCGGGGATCTCGCGCCCTACGTCCCTCAGTGCGACGTCGTCTGCATCGGCACGGCCGCGAGATCAGCCCACGTTCGGTTCGGGTTCGCGGACAGCGCGTTCACGCGGTTCGACAAGACGCTCCACGTGATCGATCGCACGGGATCGCCCGTCCCCGTCCGATGGGAGGAAGCCGCGATCGGGCCCCAGCGAGAGAATCCGCAGGGCAGCGCGTCGCCCCGCATCCTCGATCCGCGCGCGCCCGAGCGCCCCTCCGCGTTCGCGCCCATCGCCCAAGCATCCCCGCTCCGGACGTCGCTCGCCGCGGCGTTCGCGCCCGACGACTCGGATCCGGACTGCGTCAGCTACCCGCGCGGGTATCCGTTCGCCGCGTTTCAGTGCGCGCCGCTCGATCAACGCGTCGCCCCCCCGCGCGGCGGCGAGTGGCTGTTCTGGGACGGGTTCGGTCCAGGCGGGTTGGAGCGGGCGCGCGTGCCGGTCGAGCGCCCCATCGTCCGGTGCGCGGTCGACGGCGATCCGCGGCGCGTGGACCTGAGCGTGGATCTCGTCTTCCTGGATCTCGATCGGCGTCGATGCACGCTCCGCTATCGCGGCACGTTCGCCGTCGCGCGAAGCGCGGAGGTGTCCCTCCTGGCGGCGATGCCCCGGGCGGGCGTCGCGATCGATTTCGACGCGATGCGGCTCGAGCAGCTCCTCTCCCGATCCGGCCTCCGCGGGGGCACCGCCCCGCTCGGATCTCGAACAACGCCCCACGTTACGCCTTTCCCGCTCGCGACCCCCGGCGCGAAGCCGTCGTCCTCGCGGGACGCGACGCCGTTCGGGCCCGGTGGCGCCGGCCCGTCCCCCGTCCCCGTGATGCCCGGCCAAGGGACGCTGGAGTTCGACACGCGCGCGGCGCGATCGACCCCCCTTCCAACGGCCACCAGCCTCCCCCCTCTTCCTCCGCCGCCGCCCCGAAGGAGCGCGCGCCCGACCAGCTCCGAGGCGCCTCTCCCCAGCACACCACCGCCACTCGCGCCGCCGCGTGAGGCGAGCGCGCCTCCGCCCGACCTCCCTCCGCCGGTCCCCGCGCGCGTCGAAGCGCCCGCCCCGGATCTCGCGGCACGACTCGCGCGACTCGGCGCCTCGGCCGCGCAAGTCGACGCGATCCACCGAGCCCTCGCGCCGAAGATCCGCCCCCCTGCCTCCGAAGAGCCCTGAAGTCGCCGTGAAGCCGCCCGCCCGACAGGAAGCCCATGAACGACCCTGACCACCGATTCGAGCTCCTCGTCTCCGACGTCCCCGCGCCGCTCCTCGTGACCGCGTTCCGCGGCAGGGAGGCGATGAACGAGACCTACCGGTTCGATCTCGACGCGCGCGTGGAAGGCATCGAGTCTGCGGCGCTCGATGCCGTGCTCGTCGAGCTGGGCTCGTTCGGCGTGAGCGCGACCTTCCGGGTGCACGACGCGATGGGCACGGTGCGCACGGTCCACGGCGTGATCTCCCGCGCGCGCACGCACCGCGCGGGCCGCGACGCGACAGTGCAGCTCCGCCTCGTGCCGCGGCTCGCGCTGCTCGAGCACACGCGGAGGAGCCGCGTGTTTCAGCGCCTCACGCTGCGCCAGATCGTCGAGGAGGTCGTCCGACCCCTCGGGATCCCTTCGGAGTGGCGGCTGCTCCACGACCCCGGGCCGAGGGAGTACACCGTGCAGTACCGCGAGACGGATCTCGAGTTCGTGGCGCGCATCCTCGCGGACGAGGGCATCGCGTACGCGTTCGAGCATCGCCCGGAGGAGGACCGGGAGATCCTCGCGCTCGTGGACGACGCGTCGCTCCTTCAGCCGATCGACGGCGCGCCGCTCCTCCCGGTCGTCAGCGACTCGAGCCTCGCGCCGACGCGCGACGCGCTCACGACGCTCGATCGCGCGGTGCGGACGCGGCCGCGGACCGTGGCCGGGACGCAGTTCGACTTTCTCCACCCCTCCCACCGCGTCGAGCAGATCGCGGGCGCGCGAGAGGCGCGCGAGGCGCGCGGGGAGCTCTCCACGAACCGGCACCCGCACGGCGAGATCCACGAGCACGACGAGGGCTCCGCGACCGCGCTCGAGCCCAACCGCGCCGGCGTGCGCATCGAGCAGGCGCAGCGCGGGAGGGAGGACTGGCGGGGGACGAGCCGCTGCGATCGGCTCGTGCCCGGGCGCTGGTTCGCGACGGACGGCGCGCCGGTCGAGCTGGTCGTCACCGAGGTCGTGCACCGCGGTGCCCTCCCCGAGTACGTCGAGCGCGCACGTGCGAGCGGCGCTGGCCGTCGTGGCTCCGCAGAGGCCGCGGGGCGCGACCGCGGCGTCCCGGACGTGTATTCGAACGCGTTGCGCGCAGAGCCCCGCTCACGCCTCCCTCGCCCCGAGGCGCCGCGAAGGCCGGTGTGTCAGTTCGTCGAGACGGCGACGGTCGTCGGGCCCGCGGGCTCGGAGATCCACACGGACGAGCACGGTCGTGTGCGCGTGCAGTTCCACTGGGACCTCGATGGGCAACGCGACGAACGCTCCTCGTGCTTCGTGCGCTGCGCGCAGGCGTGGTCGGGCGTCGCGTGGGGGACGCAGTTCATCCCGCGCGTCGGGATGGAGGTCGTCGTGACGTTCGTCGGCGGCGACCCCGATCGACCGCTCGTCCTCACGACCGTCCCGAACGTGGAGCACCCGCTGCCGTTCCCGCTCCCCCACGCGAAGACGAAGAGCGGGATCCGCACCAACACGTCGCGCGGGGGCGGCGGCTACAACGAGCTCTCGTTCGAGGACCGCAGCGGCTTCGAGATGGTGCACCTCCGCGCCGAGCGCGATCTCGACGTGCTCGTGCAGCGTGACGCGTCGGAGAACGTCCTCGGGAACGCGACGCGCGTCGTCACCGGCCTCTCCACCGACGTCGTGCAGGGGACGCGCGTGGAGTCCACGCAGGGCAGTCAGTTCGTCGACGTCCTCGGCAGCCAGAGCGTCGGTGTCGGGGGCTCCGTGTCGCGCACGACGGGCGAGGCGCTCGTGGAGACGGTTCACCGGGGCGCGAGCACGTTCGTCAGCGAAGGCAGGACCGCGGTGGTCGGCGGGACGGACGCGACGCTCGTCGGCGTCGATCGCGCGCAGGCGGTCGGGCGCGGCGCGCTCGAGGCCATCCAGGAGGACGCGCTCACCGCGGTCGGCGGCTCGGCGACGCTGATCGTGGGTTCGGACGCGACCGCCGACGTGGGCGGCGCGCTCACGCTGGTCGTGACGGGGAGCACGTCGATCCTCGCGGACGGCGGTCTCACCATCGAGTGCGGCGACTCCGTCATCGAGGTGAAGAAGGACAAGATCCGGCTCGCCTCGAAGAAGCTCGAGCTCGTCGCCACGGACGAGATCTCCCTCACGTGCGGGGGATCGACGCTCGCGCTCGACGGAGACGTGAAGCTCACGGGCGGCGAAGTGAGCCTCACGAGCGCTGGCGCGAGCGTCGTGCTCGACGCGAACCTCACGGCAAAGGCCGGGGGGATCGCGTTCAACTCGGGCGGCGGAGCGTCCTCGAGCAGCGACTCGGATCCGTCTCGGCCGCCCGACACGGAGAGGAAGTTCCACGTCTCCCTCTTCGTCGGCGAGGACATCGACTACCGGCCCGAGGGCGCGATCGTCGTGCGCGACGCGAGCGGCGCCGAGCTTCGCCGGATCAGCCTGGACGCGGCGAGTTCGAACGTCGGCGGGCATTACCTCTTCGAGCTCCACCCGGACGACTTCCCCGATCCGGTCACGGTCACCTTCGAAGGACCTCGAGGCGTCCGGCACCTCGGCGGCCCCTACGCGCTCGGGGACGTGGTCCGCCATCTGTCACGGGCCCGGCACGGCGTCGTCGAGGGGCTCATGGCGCGCCGCGGTCGGCTCGATCCCGAGGGCGCCGCGCGCGAACGCCCCGAGCGGGGCGGGGTCGACTTGCGCCAGCAGCCGCGCCGCCCCGAGCGCCCGGCCGCGCACCTCACGAGCGAGATCATGGGAGAAGACGAATGACGCGATTGATCGTCACGTGGGACAACGCCGGGCACGACGCGCTCTCGGGAGAGCGCGGCCGCGTAGAGGTGGAGCTCTACCGCGGAACCTCGACCACCGACTTCATCCCCGGGGAAGCTGCGCCGGGCCGCAAGACGTGGGACCTCCAGTCCGAGCACGGCTCCGTTCGACTCGAGTTCAACGTCCACTACTCGCCGTTTCCGCGGTCGCACTTCCTCCACCTCGCGCATCAGCGCCCCATCCGGACCGTCAGCGTGTCGCAGCCGCTCGAGATCATGACGGCGGCGCCCGGCCTCCGGGTCCGCGGCGCGGCCGACCCGCGCCTCCACCTCGACGGACATTCGAGCGAGGCGCTGGTGAACGGGGAGCAGCTCAACGGGAACGTCGTCACGCTCCACATCGACACGCGCTTCTTGGACGTGACGGCGGCGTACGCGCCCGACAACTACTCACTCCGAATGGTCCAGTTCACGGGCGGGGCGCCGCGCACGTGGGCCGTCTACATCCCGAACCACGCCGACGCGCGCGAGCTCGACTGGCTTGTCTTCTACCGACCGGTGCACCGCATGGCGAACCGCTACGTGGAGGACATCGAGTACTACTATCTCGATCGCTACACTCAACCCCAGGTCCCGGTCTCCGACTTCACGACCGACCGCTGGGGTTACCACGTGCACGAGGACGGCCTCTGGCAATGGACGCTCCCGTATTGTCGGTTCTTCGACCAGATCCGCCGAGCGGGGAAGCGCGTGGCGCTGGCGATGCCGTTCGACGCCGCGGGCAGCTACGGCTCGGCGGCGGGGAGCGCCCTACCCGGGATGATCGACAGCCTCATCGCGGCGCTCTGGTCGGGGACGACGAGCTTCGACGGGACCGGCAGGCACCGGGTGCTCAGCGCGCCGTGGACGTCGAACGTCCACCGCCGACGCCTCGCGCTCGCGGGCTTCAGCTACGGCGGGCGCATGGCGATCTCCGCGTTTCGGTCGATCCCGCGCAGCGCCGTCCACGATCTCTGGCTCTTCGATCCAGTCGGATTCTCGAGCGAAGCGATCAGCGACATCGCGGCTTGGCGCGCGGGCGACGCGAACCGCCGGCTGCGCCTCATCGGCGGGGACTTCCACGCGAGCCTCGCCAACGGAGGGCTCCACCAGAACGGCGCGGACGCGTGGGACGCGCTCTCCACGGCCAACGCCACGCTGTGGCCCTCGAAGACCGAGTTTTACCGGCGCTCGAACGTCTACCGGCACGCGTTCCTCGGCGGCGATCCCGCGCACCCCACCGTCTACGAGATGGCGCGGCAGGGTAGCTCCAACGGAGTCTCGCGGTACCTCGGCTTCACCTACGACCACCACGCCGATGGCCGGCTCGAGGTCTACGCGCACCTCCCGAACGAGGTCACGGGACCGCACGTCGTGGGCTGGTACTCGGTCGCGGAGTACACGTCCGCGCTCGGGCTCGTGCGCGGCGGGATCATCGGAGGTCAGGGCCGGCTGCCGCTCGAGACGCGCGCCCACGTCGACGAGATCCTCTCCGCAGTGAGGCGCGAGTGGCGCGCCGAGCGCCAAGATCGGCACCACCATGTCATCCCTGCGATCATCGGAGGCGGCATGCCCGACGGCTACCCGCGTCGCCACCAGTGGCCCGTCTTCGGCGGGCAGGCGACCGACGACGACCCCGCACACTTCAAGGGCTACTTGCAGCTCTGTCTCGAGAACAGCAGCTTCGACGCAGCCTGACCGCGACGCTCAAGAAGCGATCGCGTCCGCGTCGACCCACGCGTCGGCGGGCGCGACCTGATCCGCGGGCGCGAACGCCGAGAGGCCGCTCGCGATCGCCTCGATCATCGTCCGCGGAGCGCCGCGCCGCGCGTCGCCGACGATCGTGAGGAGCCGAGGATCCGCGCTGGCGGACGCGCGCGCGCCCGCGGCCTCGAGCGCACCGGCGCGCCCGTCGCGCGGCCACGCCGTCTCGTCGAGGAAGGGGCCGTGCATGGATCCGGCGAGCACGAACGGCTCGAGATCGGGAGCCTCGAGCGCCTGCCGAAACGCGGGGCGCACGGACTCGGCCCCGTCCCAACCCGCGCCTTGATTCGGCGGGACGAACGCAAGGTTGCCGGCGATGAGGCCGCCGGTCGCGACGATCACCCTGCGCGCGCGGATCGAGGGCCGCTCGCCCGCGAACACCACGCGCAGCGCCGACCCGTCGTTCTCGACGCGGGCGACCGTCGCTTCGAGGATCTCTCCTCGCGCGACGCGCGCTCGCGCGGCCTCGAACCGGAGGCCCGCGGTACCCGCCGTGCCGGAGAGCGCCTCGCCGACGGGCACGCCGAGGCGCGCGGTGAGCTCGCTCGCGCGCGGCGCCTCCACGCCGAGCCACGGGCCGAGCAGGATCGCCGTGCCCTCTCGGCCGTTCGCGCGCACCACCGGGGCGAGCCGGTCGACGAGCCACGCGAGGCGCGCGGGATCGTCGTGCCGTCGCGCGAGCTCCCCGTCCGCCACGCGCGACTCCTCCTCGTACCGCAGGACGGGCACGTCGACCGCGGAGAACCCGACGCCCGACCCGCGCGCGCCCTCGGACCACGAGCGCGCGAGCCAGTCCGCGTCCCATTGAGCGCGATCCACGCGCGGCACGAGCACGGTCCGCCCGCGGAGCGCGGACAGGTCGAGCAGCGCCTTGTCGAACCCGCGCGCGGGTCGCACGACGCCGGCGGTGGTCACGAGCATCGGCACGCGATCCTTCGGAAGCTCCCAGATCCCGAGCGCGTCGACGAACGCCCGCGCCTCGATCAGCGCGCGGGGCTGAACCAGCGCGGACGTCCCCGCGACGGCGATCGCGCGCGAGAGCTGCTCCCAAGGCTCGAAATCCAGGGCGCCGCTCGTCAGCGCGGTCGCGCCCGCACCTCCGTCGATCCAAGTGACCGACCACCCCGCACGCTCCGCCGCGAACACCGCCGCCGCGCCCGCCGCGCCCGCGCCGATCACGACCGCGCGTTCGCCCCCCGAACCGTTCGTCGCACCGCGCGTCATCGGGGCTCGCTCTCCGGGTTCGCGTCCATGTCCGCCTCGACCCCGAGCTCCGCACGCGCGCTCGCGATCGCGAGCGCCTCCTGGCGCGCCTGGTCGGGCCCGAGCCCGACGACCCGCGTCCTCGCGGTCCTGAGGAGGAACCGAATCGCCTGCTCGCGCGCGAAGCGGGGCGGGAGGCCGCGCTCCTCGGCGACGATCTGCCCGCAGCGCGCCGCGCACCGCATCCCGCCGCACGCGCCCAGGCCGAGCCGCGTCCGCCGCGACACGTCGTCGACGGAGCGCGCGAACTCGTGCTTCACCGCGTAGCGCACCTCGGCCTCGAGCACGGGCTCGCACGCGCACACGATCGTCCCTTCGCGCGGGCGCTCCTTGATCCGCTCCGCGATGCGCTGCGCCCGCGACCCGTGCCGGTAGACGAGGCGCCGCGCAGCGACCGCGTCGATCGCGAGATCCTCCGCCACGTCGTCGGCCGCGATCTCCTCGTCGCCGCCGGGCAGCGGGGAGGTGTGCGTCGCGCACTTCGTGCCGAGCTGGAACCGCTCGGCGAGGATGTCCGTCATCTCCTCGGCGAAGAGCCGGTAGCTCGCGAGCTTCCCGCCGACCATCGAGTAGATCCCCGGCGCGCCGTGCGCCGCGTGGTCGATCACCTCGTGGTTGCGCGAGAGGGCGTCCTCGAGGGGGCCGTATTTGTAGAGCGTCGGCCGTACGCCGGCGTACGTGTACATCACGCGAGCCGTGTGCACGGCGGGGAACACGCGCGCGACGCCTTGGATGAGGTAGCGCACCTCCTCGCTCGTCGCGAACACGTTGTCGAGATCGCCGTAGTAGTCGTCATCGGTCGTCCCGATGATGCTCATGTTCTGCCACGGCTCGATGAAGATCTCCCGGCCGTCGATCGTCCGCGCCGCGATCCCGAAGTTCGTGAGGCGCCGATCGAACGCGACGTGGATCCCCTTCCCCGGTCGCACGCGGGCCTTCTGCGCTTGGAGACCCGAGAGCGCGGCGGTGATGGGCGCCCACGCGCCCGTCGCGTTCACGACCGCGCTCGTCGTGAGGCGGCCGGTGCGCCCGTTGCGGAGGTCGCGCCAGCGCACCGCGACGACCTCGCCGCTGTCACCCTCCTGCCGCTCGATCGTCTCGATCGTCGTCCCAGTGAAGATCTTCGCCCCGCGCTCGACCGCGTCGACCGCGTTCTCGGTGCAGAGCCGCGCGCCGTCGATCCCCCACTCGTCGAACGAGATGCCCCCCTCCATTTCGCCGTGGATTCCGGGCTCGAGGTGCCGCATCTCCTCGGGGGTGAGGCGCGCATGGGGCTTGCCGTGCTTCAGCGGCTGATACTCGTCGTACGCCTGGAAGAACGCGTCGACGAGCGTGAGCATCACGCGGCTCTTCGCCCCGCTCTTCGCGACCGGGAACAGGAACGGGATCCGGAAGAGAAGGTGCGGCGCGATCCGCTGGATGTGCCCCGAGTCGCGGCAGCTCGACTCCGTCACGGCGGGGTCGTACGTGAGGTACCGCGGGCCGCCGTGGATCATCCCGCTCGAGTTGCCGCTCGCGCCGAACGCGAGGTCGTTGCGCTCGAAGAGCGCCACCTTGAGCCCGCGCATCGAAGCGTCGCGCGCGACGCCGGTGCCGTTCACGCCGCCTCCGATCACGACCACGTCCACGTCGCCCTTGCCGCGTGGGGCGGTGGGCGTGGGCCGGCGAGCCGATCCGCTCATATCATCGGTCTTTATAGGCGAAGACGCACCGCGTCGAGCGCTTCCTCGTCCCAGCCCGTCTGCTACGGTCGGGGCCGATGCGCGTCGCCGCCATGGCCCTCCTCGTTCCGCTCTCCACGGGCTGCGCCGGGAGCGCGCCCGAGGTCCAAGATCCCATCGAGGTGGGCGCCCCGTCCGCCTCGACCCCTTCGCGCCCACGCCGACCTCGCTCTGCCGACCACCCGGACGGGGTCGTCGGGGTCTCGAGGACGTTCCCGAAGGGCCTCGACTGGGTGACCCAGGTGCCCCCCGAACGGGCTCCGAAGGCGCAGATGCACGCGACGCCGTCGATCGGGCTCGAGGGGGAGCAGCTCGCGGTGAAGCTCGCGGAGGAGGTCCTCGAGAGTCGAACGGAGCTCGTCGCGGACGGCCCGACGATCGTCATGAACGTCCGCGCGCCGGACGAGATCCTCGTCACGATGCCGATGCAACCGGGCGGGTGCTACGGCCTCTACGCCAAGGCGAGCGACGGCGTGGAGCTCGACGCCACGCTGCTCATCGACACCGCCGGAGCGCTCCCTCTCCCGGGTCCGCTCGCGGGCGTCCCGCTCGCGACGGACACGGATCAGGGCCCGACGGCGCGCATCGGCGTCGGATCCGGCGCGTGCTTCAAGGCCGCGCTCCCCATGGCGATCCCGGCCCTCGCGAAGGTCGTCGCGCGGGAGGGCGCGGGGCTCGTCGCGGTCCAGCTGCTCGCCAGCGCTCCGAACTGAAACGCGGCCTCGGGGCTGGCGCTCTCACGGCCCCGTGATAAACGCGCGCCTCGATGGCCTACCACGCCGAGCCGTTCGACCCCGCGCGCCACCAGGCCGCGCTCGAGACGCTGTGGCGCGAGGAGTTCGGGGATCCGCGCGTCCGCGCGCACGTCCCGGAGCGCATGGATTGGCTCTACGCGCAGAACCCGCTCGGGCGCGCGACGACCTACGTCACCGTCGTGACCGAGACCGGCGAGACGTGCGCCTGCGCGACGTACTTCCCGCGCGGCCTCGTCGTCCACGGCGAGCCCGTGCGCGGCGGCGTGCTCTGCGACTTCGCCGTGAACAAGCACAACCGCATCGCCGGAGCGGCGATCGCGGTGCAGCGCGGCCTCGCGAAGAGCGCGCGCCCGAGCGGGCACGAGATCCTCTTCGGCTTCCCGAACAAGGGCTCCGTCGCGGTGTGCAAGCGCGTCGGCTACCGCGTGATCGGCGCGACGAGCATGTGGGTGAAGCCCCTTCGGAGCGGCTACAAGATCGACGTCGCGGACACCATCCCCGAGCCCCTGAAGCGCCCCGCGACCCGGGTCGTGGACGCGGGCCTCGCCGCGTTCGACGAGGCGCTCGCGCTCACCAAGCTGCGCGGGTTCGAGTCCGAGGAGCTCGACGCGCCGGACGCGCGCTTCGACGCGCTCTGGGCGCGCGCGAGGCCCACGCGCGGCATCGCCGCGGAGCGCACCCGCGACTATCTTTCGTGGCGCTACGCGCGCTTCACCACGAGCAAGCACCGGTTCCACGCGCTCGTGCGCCGGGGAACGGGCGAGCTCGTCGCGTACGCGGCGTATTCGATCGAGGACGGGCGCGCGATCCTGCAGGACCTCTTCGCGGAGGACTTCACGCGCGCGACGGACGCGCTCCTCGTGTCGCTCGCGCGGGAGCTTCGGCGGCGCGGCGTCTGGTCGATCGTGCTCTCGTTCCTCGGCCCCGCGCGGTTCGGTGAGCGCCTCGCCCGCCTCGGGTTCATCGAGCGCGCCGTCGATCGCGTGATGGTGGCCTACCTCGACCCCGGCCTCGACGAGCGCCTTCGCCGCGAATTCCTCGACGCGGAGAACTGGTTCCTCCTCGACGGGGAGCTCGACATCTGATCGACCTCGCCCCGGGTCCCCGTCTCCTGCTCGACCCGCCACGGTTCGAAGCCCGCTCTGGATCACGGTCGAATGGTTGTCACGCCGGTTTGGTCACACTTGACGCGCGGCCGTGGTTACCCCCTTTTGTCCTCATGAAGCTCCTCCGCTCGCGTTTCCTCCCGCGCGTCGTCGCGCTGCTCGGGTTCTCCGGTGTGCTCCTCGTCACGGCGATGACAGGCTGCGACGTCGAAGAGGATCCCGTGTGCGGGAACGGGAAGATCGAGGCGGGCGAGGCGTGCGACGGCGCGGCGTTCGGCGCGGCGAGCTGCGCGGACTTCGGCTTCGACGGCGGTGAGCTCACCTGCTCCGCGAGCTGCACGGTGGACTCCTCCACGTGCGCGTTCCTCGACGAGGACGGCGATGGCCTCCACACGGACGAAGAGGCCGCGCTCGGCACCGATCCCCTCGCCGCGGACACGGATCTCGACGGCTTCACGGACTTCGAGGAGAGCTCGAACGCGTCGGATCCCCTCTCCATCAACTCCTGGCCCGTAGCGCTCCAGCGCTTCCCGAACCGGCTCGCACAGTTCACCCCGAGCGGCGGGGCGACGGGTTGGAAGGTGGGGAGCGAGGCGAAGGAGGTCGCGTTCACCGATCAATACGGCAACCCGCTCAGCCTCCATCAGCTCTACGGCTACAACGTCGTGATGACCGTGGGCGCGCGTTGGTGCCCCCCGTGCAACGAGGCCGCGAAGACGTCGCAGGCGATGTGGACGGAGTTCGCGGATCAGGGTGTGGTCTTCGTCGAGGTCCTCCTCGACGGTTACACGCAGGGGAAGCAGGCCACGCTCACGGACATCCAGGGTTGGTCGAAGAAGTACGGCATCCAGTTCCCCGTCGCGTTCCGCTCGGGGACCGGCGCCACGCTGGACGCAGCGGTCTCCGCGCTGCCGACCTACTTCTTCATCGACCGCACGATGAAGGTGACGAAGGTGATCGAGGGGTTCCCGGGGGACGGGGCGATCAAGTCCGCGGTGAAGAAGCTCGCGGCGCAGTAGCGCTCGACGACACTCAGGCCACGGCGGCGCGCGGCTCGCTCTGGGAGCGAGCCGCCCATGCCGCGAGCAGGTTCACGAGCACGAGCAGGAGGAACGACGCGCCGAGCATCACGCACGCGAGCGCCGCCGCTCCGGCGTAGTCGTACTGCTCGAGCTTCGTCATGATGAGGAGCGGCGTGATCTCCGTCTTCATCGGCATGTTGCCCGCGATGAACACGACGGAGCCGTACTCGCCCACGCCGCGCGCGAACGCCTGCGCGAAGCCCGCGATGATCGACGGGAAGAGCGCGGGAAGGATCACACGCCGGAACGTGGTGAGTCGATCCGCGCCGAGGCACGCCGCGGCCTCCTCGGCCTCCACGTCGAGGCCCTCGAGCACGGGCTGGACCGTCCGAACGACGAACGGAAGGCCCACGAAAATGAGCGCGATGACGATGCCGACGCGCGAGAACGCCGCCTGGACGCCGAGCTTCGCGAGGGGCGCGCCGAGCCAACCCGTCTTCGCGTAGAGCGCCGTGAGCGCGATCCCGGCGACCGCGGTGGGCAGCGCGAACGGAAGATCGACGATCGCGTCCACGACGCGCCGGCCCGGGAACTCGTACCGCACGAGGCACCACGCGACCGCGAAGCCGAACACGGCGTTGATGAGCGCGGCGACGAGGCTCGTCCCGAAGCTCACGCCGTACGACGCGAGCGCGCGGGGCGACGTCGCCGCGGCGAGGAACGCGGACCACCCGCCGGACTGGGCCTTCACCGCGACCATCGAGAGCGGCAGGAGCACGAGCAGCGAGAGGCCCGTGATCGCGACGCCGAGCGAGAGCTTGAAGCCTGGGAGTCGGAATCGGGAGGACACGAAAGAAGCGCCGCAGCTTCGATCGGCGCGTCCGCCGCTGCAATTGGATTGTCGGACCGCGGCGGCGCCGCTCTCGTGTGCTCAGGCCGCGTGGATCCAGCGCTTCTCGCCAGGCAACCGCGCGAGCGTCTCCTGCCAGGCCTCGGACGCGCCGAGCCCGAGGCGATCGAGGCCGGGGACGATGACCTCGGTGATCGTCTCGACGAAGCACGCCCAGTTCGAGGGGCCGTCCGCCGCGCCGGCGCCGACCGCGGCGTCGCTCTGCTCCTTCATCGCGAGGAACGGGGAGTGGAAGTCCACCTGGTGCTCGAACGCGTAGGGCAGGTACGCGTCGACGGCCGCGCGATCCTCGGCCGACAGCGTGGGCAGCACGTCCCCGAGGAGCTTCCAGCCCATGCGCGAGTGCTTCACTTCGTCGGCGAGGATCTGATCGAGGATGCCGCGGAGCTCGGGCGCCCCCGCGCGCTCGCGCTCCGTCGCGACGAGGCTCACGGCGACCGTCTCGCTGCAGCAGCTGATGCTCACGATGTTGCGGAGCACGCCCGCGATGGGAGACACGGACTCGTGCCGCGGGACGTTCGGGAGGATGCGCGGCATCGGCGCGCGCGCCTCGCCCCCGAGCGCCGCGACGACGCGCGCGCAGAGCAGTCCGTGCGAGAGCTCCTGCTCGACCATCCGCGAGCACGCGACGATCGTCTTCTGCGGGAGGCTCGCGCGCATCATCTGCACGACGAGCTCGGAGAAGACGCGCGCGGACGCGTGCTCGCTCACCATGCGCGCCGTCCAGTTCTCGAGCGCGGCGGCGCGCTCCTCCTCGTCGATCCGGAGCGGAGGGAGCACGAGCGGGCTCCGCCTCGCCTCGCGGCGAAGGTCGAGCGTTCCGGGCTCAGACATCGGCGCGGACCTCCGCGTTCGGCATGGCGGGCGGCGCGGGCGGTCCCCAGCAGGGCGCGCACCCGCATCCGCCGCTCTGCGCGCGCACGGTGACGAGGTCCTTCACCTGTTCGGCGCTCGTCGCCTTCGCGCCCTTCTCGTCGGCCATCGCCGCGCCCGCGCTCGCGGCGCACGCGGCGGCGATAACGCCCGCCGCCGCGAGCTTCGCCGCGATGCGGAGACCACGCCTGCGTGCTTCTTCCTTGGGGATCGGTTGCTTCTCGGTCTGCGTTTCCATGCTCGAAGCGCTTTCCAACTCGCGTGCCGACGCGGCGCGCGCCGCGTCGACGGTTCTTCGACACGCGGACGCTTGCGGCTGGTTCCGCGCGTGCTCTCTCCTCCGCCATGCTGGATCGTCTCCTCGCGTGGACCGGGCTCATGGCCGAACCCGGTCGCTGGCAGCTCTGTCAGATCACGGCGCTGCTCGCGTTCGCGCTCCTCTTCTCGATCGGCCGTCGCCCCGGGGAGCGCGCGCTGCCCGTCGCGCTCGGCGTGATCTGCGCAGCGCTCTTCGCTTGCTTGCTCGATCCGTTGCTGCGTCTTCCGGCGGCGATCGTGGGAAGGTTTTCGGAGCCGCTCTTTCGCGGCGTGATCGTGTCGTACGGCGCCCTCGGCGGGCTGGTCGCGGGCGTCGCGATCGCCGAGAAGCTCGCTTCGCGCTCCGTCGCGAACGCGCTGGATCAGCTCGCGATGCCGCTCGGCGCGGTCGTCGTGCTGTCCCGGCTCGGGTGTCTCCTCGCGGGGTGCGACTTCGGGAGTCCGACGTCGTGGCGCTGGGCGATCACCTACGGCGCGAACACGCCCGCCCTCGCCGCGCAGCGGGACGCGGGCCTCGTCCCGATCGACGCGACGGAGGCGCTCCCGGTGCACCCGACGCAGGCGTACGAGATGATCGCGGGGCTCGTCATGATCGCTGTCGCGCTCGCGATCCCGGAGCGCACGCGTCGCCGAGGGCCGGGGATCGTGTTCGCGGCCACCGCCGCGACGTACGCCATGCTGCGCCTCTTCATCGAGCCTCTGCGGGGCGACCCGTCGCCGAGGATCCTCGGCCTGCGCCTCGCCATGTGGCTGAGCGTCCTCGCCCTGGGATTGACGGGGCTGCTTCTCCCGAGGCCGAAGCCGGACGAGAGCCCGACCGCGCGGGATCGCTGACGTCGACGAGCCTCGGCGGTCGATCCGCGCCTCCAGTCCGCCGCGGACACCTGATAGCTTCTCTCCCGATGCCGGCAGATCCGAACGATCCGGGCTCCTCGAAGCGCGGGGACGACGGTCCGACGTTCGACGATCCCCCCACGACGGAGGTCGGCTTCGCGCTCGCGGAGAAGGTCGTGGGCGGTCGGTTCAAGCTCGGCGAGCGCCTCTCCTGGGGCGGGATGGGGACGATCTACCGCGCGCTCGATCTGCACACGCAGCGCGAGGTCGCGGTGAAGATTCCCCATCTCGGCGATCCCATCAACGACGTGCGCTTCCAGGCGGAGTCCGAGGCGGTGCGCTCGGTGGTCTGCACGAGCGTCATCGGGTACGTCGCGCACGGGCACGACGCGGAGGAGCCGTTCCTCGCGATGGAGCTCGTCGCGGGGCAGCCCCTCTGGCGCCACCTCCAGCGAGGCGCGCTCGACCTCGAGTCCGCGTTCGCGGTCGCGCGGCGCATCTCGAGCGCGCTCGCCGCGATCCACCTCGGCGGCTGGATCCACCGTGACATCAAGCCCGGGAACGTCGTCGTCGCGCCCGATGGATCGGTCAAGCTGCTTGACTTTGGACTCTCCCGACCGATCGCGGGGGACGGGACGGGCACGTTGTCGGGCCAGCTCGTCGGCACGCTCGGCTACATGTCGCCCGAGCAGTTCGCGCCCGGGCACGTGATCGATCCGCGCGTCGACGTGTACGCGCTCGGCGTCGTCCTCTTCGAGTGTCTCTCCGGACGCCGGGCGTTCAAGCGCACGCTCGCGGACGTCGTCGCGAAGGCGCCGGAGGGAGCGCTCGACATCCGCCCGCTCAAGCTCGGGGCCGCGTACACGGAGGTGCTGGAGCGCTGCGTCGCTCGGTCGCCCGAAGAGCGCCCCGCCGACGGGCTCGATCTCTTGGTGCGTCTCCTCGCTGCGCGCGACGGGAGGTTCACGCACGTCCCGCTCGACGTCGCGCGCCGCGTGCTGCACGGGCTCCTCCGCAAGGGCGTCGCACGCGTCGAGGGGGACGTGCCGATCACCACGATGCTCGCGGAGCTCCTCGCGGAGATGGTCGCTCCGAGCGTCGTCCTGCGCGTCGGCTGCGATCCCCCTTCGACGCAGCGACCGCTATCGCACGCGTCCGCGATCGCCGCGGCGCTCGCGGAGGCGGGCCAGCCCGCGCTCGCGGGGAGGCTCCGCCCGTCCACGCCGGAGTCGGGGAGGAGCGCGCGCCTCGCAGAGCCGAAGGCGGAGCGGACGCGCGCGGTGATCCTCGTCGTCGAGGACGCGGTCTGGTGCGACAGCGCGACGGTCGAGCGCTTGATGAAGCTCGCACAGGAGCGCGCGCTGTTCGTGATCTTCGCGACGTCGTTCGAGCAGGTCTCGCCCGCGACGCTCGACGAGGCTCCGCGCGCGCGCGTCGCGCCGCCCGCGAGCCCGTGGCCGACGGGCGCGCTCGATCCGATGGAGCGCTGGGCGCTGCGGGCGGCCTCGATGTTCGGCCGGAGGTTTCCGTCCGCGGGCGTCTCGACGCTCGTCGCGGGGGACGAGGCGCGGGACCTCGCGAGCGCGCTCGCGCGCGTCGCGCACGCCGGGTGGATCGACGCGCTCCCGAGCGCCCCCGTCGATCGGGGCGGGCCGTGGTTCCGATTCGCGACCGGGGGCGCGCTCTTCGGCGCGCGCAGCCTGGCGGCGCCACCCGAACAGCGACTCGGCGCCAGGCTCGCCTCCGCGTGGATGGGGCGGGCGAGCCTCGCCCCGGAGATCGAGCTCGTCGCATCGGTCGACGTCGCCTGCCCCGCGCTCGCACCGCGCGCTTCCTGAGCGCCCCCGTGGCCTTTCGCTTGCAGGACGCGCGGGGGTGACGACTCGCTGCCGGCGCTCCTCGATGCCCGCCGATCAGCGCCGGGGCTTGTCGAGGATGGGCGCGTACGACGGCATCGTCGTGCCGAGGTGGGGCTTGGGGAGCGGCGGGGGCGGGGGCGGGAGCGGCTCGACGAACGGCGAGTTCCCTTCGCTCGTCGTGGTCTCGTGATCGGCGAACGCGTTGGCGGTCCGAGCGCGCGGGATCGTCGTCGCCGTGTCGTTGTCGGTCGACTCCCGATCGTTCGCGAAGAGCAGCGCCGCGCGCGCCTCGAGCAGCGCGCGCGCGAACGCGACGATCGCCTTGGCATCGCCGCGATCGGCCTCCGCGAGCAGCGCGCGCGTCGCCTCGGCCTCGAGCGTGGTCCAGGACGCCTCGTCGTAGCCCGCGCGCCAGAGGATCGCCTCTCGATCAGCGAAGCGGTGCGACAGGCGAGCGAGGATGCGCGCGACCTCGGCGACCGGAGCGGGGGGCTGCGACGACACGCCCCCGATGGTAATCCGACCGACGCGCGTCCGGAGGAGGAACCGCGCCCGCGACGCGCTCGATCCGCACGCCTCGGCCGGTGGGGCGCGTCCGTCGAGGGGCGGTCCGCATGCTAGCCTCGCTGTCGGGTGTGAAGGCAGGCACGAACATCGCCGGCAAATACCTCCTCGAGGCTCCCCTCGCGTCCGGGGGGATGGGGTCGGTGTGGCGCGCTCGGCACGTCGATCTCGACGTGGAGGTCGCCGTGAAGCTCATCGCGAGCGAGCTCGTCTCGAACGAGCACGCGCTCGCGCGCTTCAAGCGCGAGGCGCGCGCCGCCGCGCAGCTCCGGAGCCCGCACGTCGTGCAGATCCTGGACTACGGCGTGTGGGAGGGGACGCCCTACATCGCGATGGAGCTGCTCTCCGGCCACGACCTCGACAAGGAGCTCGAGCAGCACACGCGCCTCTCGCTCCCCCGTGTGAAGGCGATCGCGGCGCAGGTGGGCAAGGCGCTCCGCGTCGCGCACGACGCCGGGATCGTCCACCGCGATCTGAAGCCCGCGAACATCTACCTCGCGCAGCAAGGCGGCGAAGAAATCGTCAAGCTACTTGACTTTGGCATCGCCAAGGAGAGCCGCACGCCGGGAAAGATCACGGGCGGATCGACGCTCCTCGGCTCGCCTCTCTACATGAGCCCGGAGCAAGTCGCCGGGGACCCGGTGGACGCACAGACGGATCTCTGGTCGTTCGCGGTGGTCCTCTACGAGGCGCTCGTGGGCTCCCCGCCGTTCTCGGCGCAGGGCATCGGCACGCTGTTCTCGGCCATCGCGCACGAGCCGGCGCCCTCGCCTTCGGTGCGTGGCTTGTTCGTCGCGGGCTTGGACGGAGTGATGGAGCGCGCCCTCGAGAAGGATCCAGGAAAGCGGTACGGGTCCGCGAAGGAGCTCGTCGACGCCATCGTCGCGCTCCCAGACGACACCTACCGCTTCACGATGAGCGCGCAAGAAGCTCCCGGGACCGGCACCCGCTCGGTCGTCACCTCGCCGCGCGCGGTGGAGCCGGACGCCCAAACCGTGTCTGCGGTGGACCTTCGCGCCGAGCCGAGCCCACGCGGCCGCGAGAGCAATACGCTCGACCTCGCGACGAGCACGCGCCTCCGGCCCGAGAGCGCGTCGTCCGTGCCTGTGAGGAGAGGACGGGGGTGGATCCTTCCTGCGGCGCTGACGGCGTCCGCTGGTGCGCTCGTCGCCCTGTTCCTCTGGATGAGGAGCGCGGGGCCTCCGAGCTCGGTCTCTGCCACCCCTGCGGCATCGTTGGCGGGGTCGGAGATCGTCGCCTCACCGGCGGACACCGTGCCGATCTCCACACCGTCGACGCCGCCCATCGTCACGGCTCCGCCGGGAGCATCGTCCGCGGTCCCGTCGTCCTCACCACCTGCGACGAGCGTCGCGATCCGGGCGGAGCCGGTGCGGAGGCCGGCTGGCACGCCTCTGGGATCCACGCCGCAGTTGCCCAAAGCTCCGACGACGAAGCCTGTCGACACGACGTTCGGCATCCCCCATGGCCGCTAGAAGAAGCCTCCTCACGCTCCTCACCACCGCTCTCGTCGTCGGCCTCGCGGCGCACACCGCGCAGGCCCAGCCCGAGGCGCCCGACGCG
The DNA here is from genome assembly GCA_046351395.1 of Polyangiaceae bacterium. GTDB lineage: Bacteria > Myxococcota_A > Polyangia > Polyangiales > Polyangiaceae > CAYYKK01. Next base: position 142,872 of record JAXLYP010000021.1, on the reverse strand, counting down.
GGAACGCGCGCGATCGCGATCGGGAGCGAGGGGAAGGGCTTCTATGAGCAGGGCCGGTTCGGTGACGCGCTCGCGAAATTCCGCGAGGCGGACGCGATCGTCCACTCGCCCGTGTTCACGCTGTACATCGCGCGCACGGAGCGGCGCATGGGCAAGCTGCTCGAGGCGCGCGCCGACTACGCGAAGATCCTCGCGGAGGTGCTCGCGAAGGACGATCCGGATCCGTGGGTGGCAGCGCATCGGGACGCGACGACGGAGCTCGCGCAGATCGAGCCCTTGATCCCGCACGTCACCCTCACGCTCGAGCGGCCGTCCGTGGCCCCGGCGACCCTGGACGACCAGCCCGTCCGTTGGGGAGAGCGCACCGAGATCAACCCGGGCGCGCACGTCGTGCGGATCGCCTCGATCGCCCCGTACGAGCAGAAGTTCACGGTGGACGAAGGGAAGGACGAGACGGTCGTCGTCCGACCTCCGGAGCCGCTTGCCCCGGCGGTACCCGATCCGCGACGACCGGCGCGCCGCGAGCCGGTCGTCGTGCCCGCACAGCCGGGGTCCCTCGTGCCCGGGGCCGTGGTCCTCGGCGTCGGCCTCGGAGCGCTCACCGTGGGTGGGATCTTCTCGGGGATCGCGCTCGCGGCGCGCGGGGACGTGGATCCTTCGTGCCTCGAGGCCCCGGGCTGCACGGGTCAGGTCCGTCAGGACTCGAGCGACGCGAACGATCGCGCCGGGCTCTTCGGGAACACGTCGACGGGGCTCTTCATCGGGGGGGGTATCGCCTCAGCGATCGGTGTGGCGCTCCTCGTCGTCCGTCCGGGTGGGACTCCGGAGACGACGACGCCCGTCGCGCTCGTGGTCTCGCCGGGTTGGATGGGCGTGCGCGGCGCGTTCTGACGAACGGTCGCGCGCGGCGTCAGGGCATCGACTCCGTGCAGGACCCCGCGGACACCTGCGTGATCGTGAGACCGACCACGTGCGCCTCGAGGTACGCGCCCCCGGACTTCGCGTGGAGCCCGGCCCCCAGCTCGACCTGCGTCCCCAGGTTCAGCACGGGCTTCGCGAGGAACGTCCAGTCCGCGGCCCCGCTCTGCTTGGCGAACGTGAACGCGGTGGACGTCGCGGGTTGGTAGCAGATCGCGAGCGACGTTCCGCTGTAGGCGTTCGCACCCGTGCTGTAGACGAACGGATTCATCGGCGCGGTGCCGTCGTTGCCCCAGACCCCGACCGCGGGGACGCCCGAAACCCCGCCGGCGTGGTTGTACACGTCGAGCAGGACGTAGGACTGCGTGGACGCGGGGGGCGTCTCGGGCTGCGCGCGGACGAAGAGGCCCGCGCCATGGAACTCCACCTCGGGATCCGCGGGGAACTCGAACCTCGCGAACATCATGAGGTCATGCCCCGTCGCGTCGGCGCGTCGAAAGACGGCGGGCCCATAGCCGTAGGGGCTCCACTCCGAGCACGCGGATCGAAGGACGAGCTCACCGCCGAGGAGCACGGGGAAGCCCTGATCGTTCGGGTGCGCGAGGCGGCACGATCCGTCGAACGCGGCCATCGAATCGACCACGACGCCCGCGCCGGGCAACGGGCAGCCGAGCCCCGTGACCATTGGATCGCCGAGCCCCGTCGAGTCGCACATCAGGAAAGGACCGGTCGCGGTCGTGCTGGTCGAGGAGGTCGTGGTCGAAGCGCTACTCGTCGATCCGCTGGATCCGCCCGAGTTGGTCGATCCGGTCGATCCGGTCGACGTGGAGTGTGCGTTCGCCCCGCCCTGGCCGTCGTCGTAGAAGTTGTACGTGTAGCAAGCGAGCGGCGCGGTCACGCAGGCGACGAGCAGGATCTTCTTCATTTCAGGACCCCGTGCTTGATGAGGAGCTTGCGCAGGTAGCTCCGCTCGAGGCCGGAGACGCGCGCCGCCTCGGATTGGTTGCCGCCCGTGTGCTCCATGAGCCGCGCGAGGTACTCGCGCGTGAAGCGATCGGCGAGCGCCTCCTTCTGATCCATGAAGGGTCGATCCAGATCGACGAGCGCGCGCAGGCCCGCGCCGACCTCGGGCGCGGGGGGCGGCGGCGCGTCCGGCAGATCGCCGAGCGCCGCGTACGCCTCGACCGCGTTCCGGAGCTCGCGCGCATTCCCGGGGAAGGGCAGCGCCCGCCACCGCGAGACGACCTCCTCTGGGAGCGTCCCGAGCCCGAGGCTCCGCGCGAAGTGCTGCGCGAGCAAATCGATGTCGGATGCGCGCTCGCGAAGCGCCGGGATCGCGAGCTTCACGACCGCGATCCGGTAGTAGAGATCCTCGCGGAACCCGCCGGACCGAACCAGCTCCTCGAGGTTTCGATGGGTGGCGGCGATCATGCGGACCTTCACGTGGACTGCATCGTTCGCGCCAAGCGGGGTCACCTCGCCGGACTCGAGCGCGCGCAGGAGCATCGGCTGCACGTCGAGCGGGAGCTCGCCGATCTCGTCGAGGAACAGCGTGCCGCCGTGCGCCAGCTCGAACGCGCCCTTCCGCGCCTCGTGCGCGCCCGTGAACGCGCCGCGCCGGTGTCCGAAGAGCTCGGAGAGCACGAGCTCGCGGCTCATGGCGCCGCAGTTCTTCGCGATCCATGGCCTCTCCGCGAGCGCGGATCCGGCGTGGATCGCGCGCGCGACGAGCTCCTTGCCCACGCCGGACTCGCCGAGGACGAGGACGTTCACGCTCGACGCCTCGAGGCGCTTCAGCACCGCGAAGAGCCGCCGCATCGGCGCGGACTGGCCGAGGAGCCCGCGGTAGCTCGTCTCCGCGGACTCGCCGGGATCGGCGCCCCAGTCGGGGTCGATCGCGACTTGCACGTCCCCGAGGCGGATGCGCGCCCCCGGCGAGACGGTGAGGCTGTCCACGCGCTGCCCCAGGTAGAACGTCCCGTTCCGACTCCCGAGGTCTCTCACGCGCACGCCGTCGTCGGCGAGGCAGAGCTCGACGTGGGCGCGCGAGACGGTGCCGCTCTCCAGGATGAGATCGGCCTTTGCACCCGCGCCGACGATCACGGGCTTCTGATCGAGCTTCAACGCCTTGGGGTGGCCGACGCAGTCGATGGGCCGAATCACCACCGCGAGGGGGACGGCGCCCGCGCTCTTCCGGAGCGCGACCGTCGCGGCTTCGCGCGCGACCGGCGGGGAGGGTGGCTTGATGTCGGACACCGCGCACGGAGGATAGCTGAGTGCCGGAACACCCAGCTGAGTGCTCCAGGACTCACACCCAAGGTTCCGTCGGGAACGATCTCCAAGGCCGCGTGTCTGAGCCCCGGATGCGCCGCCGGCCCTTGGCTCCCCTCTTCGCGCTCCTCCTCGGGCTCGCCCCCTCCGTCGCCGCGGCAGACGTCGTGGAGCAGCCGCGTGCCATCGACGTGGTGCTCCACCCCACGTACGCGGACGTGTCGGTCATGGTCTCGATCGCGAACGACGAGCCGGCTCAAATGCTGGACGTGTACACCCCCCTCGGCGGCGGGTTCGCGACGGATCTCTCCGTGATGATCGCGGGGCAATGGAGGCGGGCGCGGTTCGTCGAGACGGCGCAGGCGACGGGGCTGTTTCAGGCGGCGTTCGATGGGTCGGGCGAGGGAAACCCCGCGGGAGCCATCTGGGCGTGGGAGAGCCCGTACTCGTCCCAGATCTCGGTCGCGCTGCCAGCGAAGGCGCCCACCAGCCTGGTGTACGCGGTCATCGTGCCGATCGACGAGCGGAGCAGCGGCCGCTGCGCCGTCTCGCTCGATGGGTTCGCGACGTCCCCGGGGGGGATGACGCACATCCGCCTCGCGGAGGGACTCTCGTCCCTCGTCGTCGACGGCGTGCGCTCCGTCGACGGGACGGCGGCGGTGGACGCCGCTGCGGGGAGCGCCGTCTCGTTCGAGGCGCCCACGACCGAGACGATCTCCGGCGACATCGCGGTGCTCCGAGCGACCGATCCGGGGAGCGCAAAGAGCGCGACGGACAAGGGCGATCGCGCGGTGATCGACGCGTACTTCGACACGGCGACGCGGCTCGGCGAGGTCCCTCGGGACGCGCACGTCGTCGTGGTCGTCGACGGATCGAAGTCCCTCGACGCGCCCGACCGCGACGCGATGCTCTCGGCTGCGCGCGGCTACGTGTCCCACTTCGAAGGGCGAGGCGGGAAGGTCGCGATCGTCACCTTCGATCGCCGCGTGACGTCGAGCGCGTTCCTCGAGCCGAGCGAGGCGACGGAGGCGCTCGCGGCGCTCGTCACGCGCGCGCCTCGCAACGGCTCGAACATGGACGAGGCCCTCGTCGAGGCGGGGCGTTTGCTCGCCCCGCACCCGGGCGCGCGCCGCATCGTAGTGCTGGGAGATCTCGAGGCACCGAAGCGCATCCACCCGGACGATCTCGCGGGCGTGCTCCCCGCGAACACGTTGCTCCACGTCGTCCGCATCGACGGCGCGAGCACGGCGTCGCTGTCGCGCGATGACGGCACGCTGTGGAGCCCGCTCGCGCGGAGCACGGGCGGGCTCGCGTGGGGCGCGTTCGCCGACAGCGACCTCGAGGCGAGTCACGCCGTGTTCGAGGAGCTCGCGCGCCCGATGCGCCTCGACGGAGTGCGCGTGTCGCCGGCGCTCGCGGAGGGCGATCCGCGGACGGCGGGCGACCTCGGATCGATCCCCGAAGGCCAACGCTACGCGGGGACGGTGATCGCCCCGATCACGGCAACGTCGCTGACCGTCGAGGGGGAGCTCTGGGCGACGCCGGTGACGCGCACGATCGCGGGCTCCTCGGGGTACCGAAAGCTCGCCGCGGGGCGCGTGTTCTCGTCGCGAGGGCGCGTGGACGAGGTCGAACCGGGTCGGCGCAAGGAGCTCGCGCTCCTCGCGCACGCGCTCTCGCCGGACACGAGCTTCGTGTTCGTGGAGGGCACGGGGGGCGCGCTCGAATACTCCTCGAGCGGCGAGCCGGGGCGGCTCGGCGGCTCGCACCGGACCAAGCCTCCGCGCGTGCGAATGGGCTCGTCGTCGTTGGACGAGTTCGACGCCGACGGGTGGCTCGCGCGCGCGCTCCACCCGCTCGCCGCGGCGTGCGGCGTCACGGAGTTCGGCGAGCTACGCGTGCGGATCGAGTCCACCGAGGACGAGATCGCGGACGTCGGCGTCACGGGCGCGCCGAGCCCGGCGATCGAGTCTTGCGTGGTCGAGGCGGCGTGGGAGCTCGACCTCGATCCGACGTTCGGACGCTACGGCCATCGGGAGTGGCAAGTGGTGCCGTAGTCGTCGCGGAGCGCTCGCGTCGCCGCGAAGCCCGCGTCGACCGAGACGTGTGGGGCATCGTGGCGACGGACCCTTCGCGCGGTCGTGCCGGGTGCTCCGACGCCGGCAAACCCGCAAGGGACGGATGCGGTTCTGCGACGGTGCGCCTCTGCGGACGAAGCATCAGCCTGAACCCGATGGTGCTAGGGTCCCGGCGCCTCTCTCGAAGGAGATCCGTTCAATGACGCAAATTCACTCAAGCGCTGCCGCGGGCGCGATTCGACGAGCCGCCGTGATCGGCGGCGGCGTGATGGGCAGCGGCATCACCGCGCACCTCGCCAACGCGGGCGTCGAGGTGCTGCTGCTCGACATCGTCCCTCCCGACCTGAAGCCCGAGGAGAAGAACAACAAGACCGCGCGTGATCGGTTCGCGCAGGGCGGGCTCGACAAAGCCCTGAAATCCAAGCCCGCCGCGTTCTTCCACAGCTCGTTCGCGCGCCTCGTGAAGGTGGGCAACATCGAGGACGACCTCGACAAGTGTGCGAACGTGGACCTCGTCGTCGAGGCGATCATCGAGAAGCTCGAGCCGAAGCGCACCCTGTTCGCGAAGCTCGAGAAGATCGTCCCGGCGCACACGATCGTCGCGTCGAACACGTCCGGGATCCGGATCGCGTCGATGATGGAAGGCCTCCCGGACGCGTTCAAGAAGCGCTTCTGCGTGATGCACTTCTTCAACCCCGTGCGCTACATGAAGCTCCTCGAGCTCGTCGCGGGCCCGGACACGGCGCCCGAGACGATGGAGCGCATCCGCCGGTTCGGCGAGGACAAACTCGGCAAGGGCATCGTGTTCGGGAAGGACACGCCGAACTTCGTGGGCAACCGCATCGGCGCGCACTCGATGATGGCGTCCATCCACCAGATGCTGGAGGACGGCCTCGCGCCGGAGGACGTGGACAACATCACGGGCGTCCCGATGGGCCACCCGAAGAGCGCCGCGTTCCGCACGGCGGATCTCGTGGGCCTGGACACGTTCGGGCACGTCGCCCAGAACTGCTACGACTCGCTCACGTCCGACGAGGACCGGGACGTGTTCAAGCTCCCCTCGTACATCCAGAAGATGATCGAGGAGAGGAAGCTCGGGGACAAAACCAAGGGCGGCTTCTACAAGCGCATGCCCGACAAGAGCGTCGTCACGCTGGACCCGAAGACCGGGGACTACCGCGCGAAGGGCGGGGACGAGGCGATCGCGAAGCTCACGAAGGGCATCTCGAAGATCGAGGACCCGAGGGAGCGCGTCGCGAAGCTCATGGCAGACAATGGCAAGGCCGGTGAGTTCGCGTGGAAGGTCACGAGCAAATCGCTCGCGTACGCCGCGCGCCGCGTCGGTGAGATCGCGGACGACGTGGTCGCCATCGATGAGGCGATGAAGTGGGGGTACAACTGGGAGCTCGGCCCGTTCGAGACCTGGGACGCGCTCGGGTTCAAGGAGACGGTCGCGCGGATGCAGCGGGACGGGATCAAGCTCCCGGACGCGATCAAGCGCATGGTGGAGAACGGCGCGACGGGGTTCTACTCGAGCGAGGGAGTCTGGGACTTCGGCCTCGGCAAGTACGTCCGCCGCGAGAAGGATCCGCGGATCGCGACCGTGGTCGAGATGCGCCGCGGATTGTCTGCGGTCCTGAAGAACGACGGCGCGGAGGCGTGGGACCTCGGGGACGGGGTGCTCGGGCTCACGTTCAAGACGAAGGCGAACAGCCTCGATCCGGACGCGATCAAGATGCTCTCGCTCGCGGCGGAGGAGGCGGAGAAGAACTTCCGCGCGCTCGTCATCGCGAACCAGGGCGAGCACTTCTGCGTGGGCGCGAACCTCTTCCTGGTCGTGATGGCCGCGACGCAGAAGGAGTGGGAGCAGATCCGCACGATGGTGAAGGGCTACCAGGACGCGACGCAGCGCCTGAAGTACGCGACCGTGCCCGTCGTGGCGGCGCCGTACGGGATGACGCTGGGCGGCGGCCTCGAGCTCTGCATGGCGTGCGACAGCGTCCAGGCGGCCGCGGAGACGTACTCGGGCCTCGTCGAGGTCGGCGTGGGTCTCCTCCCGGGCGGCGCGGGGAACCTCAACATGCTCTGGCGCTCGATGGAGAGCGTCCCCGAGGGGACGAACATCATCACGCAGGAGTTCGTCGCGCAGACGTTCAAGAACATCGCGCTCGCGAAGGTGGCGACGAGCGCGGACGAGGGGAAGGCGTTCGGCTACTTCCGCAGGACGGACGGCGTGTCGTTCGACCGCGCGAGGCAGGTGAGCGAGGCGAAGGCGCGGGCGATCGGAATGGCGGAGAGCGGGTACCACCCGCCGGCGCCGCGCGCGTACGTCCTCCCGGGCGAGAGCGGGATGGCGACCCTCGGGATGATGGTCGACACGCTCGTCGCCGGTGGGTACGCGAGCGAGCACGACGCGAAGATCGCGCGGAAGGTCGCGGAGGTCCTCTGCGGTGGGCGCGGCGGCGGTGGCCACCCCGTCACGGAGGAGGAGATCCTGGAGCTCGAGCGGGAGGCGTTCGTGAGCCTCTGCGGCGAGCCGAAGAGCCAGGAGCGGATGCAGTACATGCTGATGAACAACAAGCCCCTGAGGAACTAACCATGAGCCAGATCGTCATTGTCGATGCGGTGCGTTCGGCCGTCGGTCGAGGCATCAAAGGGTCGCTCGCGGAGCGGCGTCCGGACGAGCTCGCGGGGGAGGTCGTGCGCGGCCTGCTCGCGCGGCATCCGAACTTGAAGGCGTCGGAGGTGGAGGACTTCGTCCTCGGCTGCGCGATGCCCGAGGGTGAGCAGGGGTTGAACGTCGCGCGTCCGGCCGGGTTCCTGGGCGGATTGTCTGTCGAGGCGAGCGCGATGACCATCAATCGATTCTGCTCGAGCGGCCTCCAGGCCGTCGCGCTCGCGGCGGGCGCCATCGCGATCGGGTCGAACGACCTGGTCATCGCGGGGGGCGTGGAGTCGATGAGCATGGTGCCGATGACGGGGAACAAGATCTCCGCGTCACCGGAGGCGATGGAGAAGTACGCGAGCGTGTACACCCCGATGGGCATCACGGCGGAGAACGTCGCGAACCGGTTCGAGGTGTCGCGCGAGGCGCAGGACAAGTTCGCCCTGTCGAGCCACCAGAAGGCGGCGGTCGCGCAGAAGACGAACAAGTTCGACGCCGAGATCGTCCCCGTCACGGCCGTGAAGTACGAGGCGAACCAGCGCGTCACGCGCGAGTTCAAGGTGGACGAGATGGTCCGCGAGTCGACGACGATGGAGGCGCTCGCGGGGCTGAAGCCCGCGTTCTCCGCGAAGGGGAGCGTCACCGCGGGCAACTCCTCCCCGCTGTCGGACGGCGCGGCGGCGGTGCTGATCGCGAGCGAGGCGAAGGCGAGCGCGCTCGGCCTCCCGCGGCTCGGCTACTTCCGGAGCTTCGTCACGGTGGGCGTGGATCCGGCGGTGATGGGGATCGGGCCGGTGCCCGCGATCCAGAAGCTGCTCGAGAAGAACAAACTGACGGTGAAGGACATCGACCTGTTCGAGGTGAACGAGGCGTTCGCGTCGCAGGCCGTGTATGTCGCGCGGACGCTCGGGCTGCCGGACGAGAAGCTGAACGTGAACGGCGGCGCGATCGCGCTTGGGCATCCGCTCGGGTGCACCGGCGCGAAGCTCACGGCGACGCTGCTCCACGAGCTGAAGCGGCGCGGCGGGCGCTACGGCGTCGTGTCGATGTGCATCGGCGGTGGCATGGGAGCGGCGGGGTTGTTCGAGTTGGCGAAGTAGCCCCCCACCCCGGCCCTCCCCCCGCAGCGGGGGGAGGGAGGAGAACGGATCGCAAAAGGCCCGTCGCGCGAAAGCGCGGCGGGCTTCGCTTTTTCTGGGGGGGAGAGCGCAGCCAGGTCGGCGCGACTGCGCCTCGACGCGCCCGAGTCGATTTCGCGGGGGTGCGGCGGGCTCGCGTCGACAGAAGGGACAGGGCTGTGCTCGCCGACCCGATGCCCGGGGCGGAGCGCCCCCGTCCATGTCACCTCGCAAAGCGACAATGGCGACGACTGTGGGAGAGGGAACGATGAATTCCGCGACGGAGCCGCGACGGATCGGGCGGCTTCGGCGCGCTCTGAAATCGTCAAAAGTGCGCCCGAGGGTGTCCATCTCGCGATCATGCACATTCTTCTCGATTGTCTAAAGTTCACGTTGCGCGCGCTGAATCGCGCGTGCTTGATTGACGGTCTCGGGGAGCGGCCACCCGAATGGGTGGGAAGGAGTCGGCCAATGAACGTGAGACGAACGGTCTCAGGTGCGAGCCTCGTCTTGGGCTTGTTCGCCCTCGGGGCGATTGGATGTCACGAGGCGCGCGAGAGCGACGCGACGGAGGCGCAGCCGAGCGAGGTCGTACATCGAGCGCAAGAGGCGCAGAGCTGCCAGCAGCCATCGAACTGTCGCACGTCGGTCGTGTCCGCGTCGAAGACAATCCCGTTTCCACCGCCCCAGGCGGCGCCCTCGTTCTCGGACGGCGACGCTTCGTTCGTCCCCGCGATGAAGATCGCGGTGCCGGCCCAGATCCCCGTCATCGCCGGGAACAGCGGCCACGGACGCGTCGCGCTGACGGTGGCGACCGCCGCGGGAGCGGTCACGTGCATGTACGAGGGTTACAAGCCGCTCCCCCACCATCCCGAGAAGGAGACCCCCGCGAACCCTGGCGATCGCTATGTCTTCTTGAGCTGCAGCAATGGAGCCTCCCCCGGGACCCAGCTCACGGCCAATAGCGTCCACCTCCACCTGCAGAGCTCGAGCTTCAACGCGGGCACGACCACGGTCCGCCTCACCCTCGCCGAACAAGCGCCCTGCGCGGGCGGGTTCGACTGCAGCGCCGCGGTCCTCGACGACGGGAACCCCTGCACCGCGGACGCGTGCAGCCCCGTCGACGGGCGTGACGCACACCCCGGTCGCGGCCGGCGCCTCGTGCGCGGACGGCGACGCGTGCAATGGCGCCGAGACCTGCAGCGCTACTGGCATCTGCCTCGCGGGCTCTGCCCCCGCCGTGGACGATGGGAACCCCTGCACCGCGGACGCGTGCAGCCCCGGGGCGGGCGTGACGCACACGCCGCTCGCGGCCGGCGCCTCGTGCGCGGACGGCGACGCGTGCAATGGCACCGAGACGTGTGACGGCGCCGGGACGTGCACCGGGGGAGTCGCTCTGACGATCGACGATCACAATGGATGCACGATCGACGCGTGCCTGCCCGACGGGTCGATCACGCATACGCCGAACGAGGGAGCGCTCTGCGGCACGGCGACCGATCTCTGCAGCGCGGCGGATCGGTGCGACGCGACGGGGACGTGCGTCGCGGTGCCTCCTCCGAACGTCGACGACGGGGATATCGCCACGATCGATTACTGCGACCCGGACACGGGGATGCACCACGTGCTCGCGCCACCGAACGATCTGACGGTCAGCACGACCGTGTTCTCGACGCTCGCGTACCTCTACACGGGTCCGGATCGCATCCAGTTCGGCGTCGCGCCGGGGACCCTCCAGGTCGCGAGCGCCGCGGGCGTGTTCGGCCACGTGGTGCTCGACAACGGCGATCCGGCGATGCTCGCCGAGGTGCGGGTGCTGGACCACCCGGAGTTCGGATCGACGATCGTGGACGCGCACGGCGACTTCCGGATGGTCGTGAATGGCGGGGGGCCGCTCACGGTCTATGTCACCTATCCGGGCTACCTCGAGTCGCAGCGGACGGTGACGGCGCCGTGGAACGACTACGTCCACGCGTCGGACATGATGCTCGTCGCGCGCGATCCGATCAGCACGCCGATCGAGCTGAACGCCGCGGAGTTCCAGGTCGCGCAGGGCAGCGTGCAGACGGACGGGAAGGGCACGCGGCGCGCGACGGTGCTCGTCCCACCGGGGACGAACGGCACGATGCACTTCGCGGACGGAAGCTCGGCGCCGCTCATCGACATGCACGTCCGCGCCACGGAGTTCACGGTGGGGCCGAATGGCAGGAGGCGGATGCCGGCCGAGCTGCCGGTCACGACGGCGTACACGTACGCCGTCGAGATCAACGCGGACGAGGCCGTCGCCGCGGGGGCTCGCGAGGTGACGTTCGACCAGACACTGTCCCTCTACGTGGACAACTATTACGGGTTCGCCGTGGGCTCGGACATCCCGAAGGGCACGTACGATCGGGACCGGGGGACGTGGGTCGCCGAAGCGGACGGGGTCGTCCTCGAGATCGTGTCCGCGCCCGGCGGAATCGCGAACATCGACATCACGGGCGACGGGGTAGCGGAGAGCCAAGCCGCGCTCGACGCCATCGGGTTGAGCCCGCTCGAGCGGGAGGAGCTCGCCTCCATCTACCCTGTCGGCAAGCGCCTCTGGCGTATGCCGATCAACCACTTCACCACGCCTTACGATTGCAACATGCGCTCGGCGCCGGGCTGCGGATCTGCTCCGTGCACGCCTCAGCAGGTCGTTGCTTCGCTGTTCACGCCCACGTGCGACGGGTGCGAGCAAAACGGCTCGGTCATCGAGTGCGACAATGGGATCGTGGGCGAACGGATCGGCGTCCCGGGGACGGGCGTCACGCTGACGCACTTCAGCGATCGAGCGGCGGGCTACAACGAGACGCGCCGCGTGCACGTGTCGTTCGGAACCGAGAATGCACCGGCGACTCTGGTGGGAGCGGAGATCGTCGTGGCGGTGGCGGGCAAGCGCTACACGAGCGTGATCACGTGCCCGTGCGCGCCGGACGCGGCGACGGACATCACGTGGGATGGGCGCGATGACCAGGGCCGGATCGTCCAGGGATCGGTCACGGCGAACATCAGCCTCACGCACTTCTTCCCGCCGGTGATGACCATCTCGTCCGGTGGCGGTGGGGGTGGCGGGGGATCGTTCGGGAGCGCGCCAGCGATGATCGCGGGCGCACCGGAGTACGATCCGATCCTCGCGCTGAGCGCGCCGGACGCGTTCCCTTACCTGTTCGCGTTCACGCAGACGACGACGCGCAAGTTCTACAACTGGGACGCGCGCGCGTTCGGGCTCGGCGGCTGGACCGTGTCGGGGCACGACGCGTACGACACGACGGGTGGGTTCCTCCGCCGCGGCGATGGCACGCGCCGGACGACCGAGACGTTGCCGCCGATCGCCCTCAAGGTGGCGGACGCGCATGCGATCGCGGTAGCGTCGGCGCCGGACGGCACGCGCTGGTTCAGCACCACGGCGGGGATCTTCCACCAAGCGTCGGACGGCACGACGACCCAGATCACGGGGGGCCCGTCGTGCACGTTCGGCGTGGACAATGTCCCCGCGATCCAGCTCTGCGCGGCCCCGCGCCAGCTCGTGTTCGGGCCGGACGAGAACCTCTACTTCGCGGACGACCGGCAGGTCCACCGCATCGACAAAGACGGGTTCGTTCACCCTGTGGCGGGCCGCCGCCCGTCGCTGGACAATGACTCTGGGGACGGCGGCCTCGCGGTGAACGCAAACTTCCGGCTCATCCAGGCGATCGCGGTGGGCGACGACGGAAATGTCTACATCGCGACCGATCTCCACCACATCAAGCGCGTCGCGACGAATGGCTACATGTACGCGTTCGCGGGCAATGGCTCGAATTTCCCGAGCGGGGACGGCGGGCCGGCGCAGCTCGCGAGCTTCGGTCTCATCACTTCGATGTCGGTCGGCCCGGATCAATCGCTGTATGTGGCGGACTTCGACGCGAGCCGGGTGCGGCGCATCCGCCCGGCGGGGACCGTCGAGACCTATGCCGGGGGCGGCCTCGACGAGTCCGGGAACGGGGTCGATCGCCTCGCGGCGCAGCTCATCGGATTGGATGAAGTGGCGGTCGCGCGGGACGGCACGTTGTACGTCTCGGTCCGCCAGGTGTTGGGCTGGAACGCGACCAGTCGCTCGGTGGCGCTCCGCGTGATCGAGCCGAACGGGCGCGTGCGAACCGTCGCCGGGACCGGCGATCCGAGCTGCCCGAGCGCGTTCGCGGGCGCGTGCGGCAACATGGCCCCGGCGACGAAGTTGAATATCCCGAGCGCGATGCGCCTCGCGTTCGGCCCCGCGGGGGACGTCCTCGCGACGGATGGATCGGCGAATCGTCTGCTGAGCATCCGCGACCCTCTCCCGAACCTGCTCGGGACGGCGATCAACATCCCGGAGGAGGATGGCGAGACGCTGCTGTCGTTCGACACGTTCGGCCGGCACCTGAGGACGGTGGACGCGACGACGGCGACGGAGCTCGAGCACTTCACGTATGACGCGGAGGGCTATCTGACGGCGATCACGGATCGGGACGGCCTCGCGGTCACGATCGAGCGGGACGCGAACCACCGAGGGACCGCGATCGTCGGTCCGTACGGGCACCGGACGGAGCTGACGATCGACGGGAACGACGATCTCACGCGGGTCCGAGAGCCGACGGGTGCGGAGTGGAACATCTCGTATGCGAACGGGTTGATCACGGAGTTCCGCAACCCGAACAACCACACGAGCACGCTCAGCTACGACGGCGTGGGCCGCCTCATCGCGGACCATGACGCGGGGGGGAGCGGGTACGACCTCACGCGGACGGGCACCCCGGATGCGTGGACGTCCACCCTGACGAGCGCGATGGGCCGGGGCACGAGCCACGCCAACGCGACGCTCCCGACGGGGCTCCGCACGCGCGACATCACGGGCCCGGACACCTTGGTGACGCACTGGACGATGGACCCGACGGAGCGCTTCAGCATCGCACTGCCGAGTGGCGTGTTCGAGACGGTCACCCGGGATCCGGACCCTAGGTTCGGCATGTTCTCTCCGCTCGCCACGGGAAGCGTCCGCCAACCGAGCGGGCTCACGCAAAGCTTCTCCGAGCGCCGGAGCCTCACGTTCAACTCGGCGGGATCGATCCTGGACGTGCGCATGAAGACGGACACGATCGTCGTGAACGGAAGGACAGCGACGATCGCGTACGACGCGAACCACGACGTCGAGGTCACCACCACGCCTGCGGGTCGCACGTTCACGCGCCGGTTCGACGACGTGGGGCACCTCACCGAGGTGGACGTCCCCGAGGTGCTCTCCGTCTCAGTGGGGTATGATGCCCAGGGGAGAGTGATCGTGAGGACTCAGGGCACCCGAACGACCGCCTACACGTACGGCGCGGATGGCATGGTCGCGAGCGTCACGGATCCGCTCGGCCAAACGACGGCGTTCGAGCGGGATGCGAATGGGCGCGTCATCACGACGACGAGACCGGATCTCGCCCAGATCACGGTCGCGTACGACCCGCTCGGCCACGTCAGCCAGGTCACCCCACCGGGCAAGCCGGTGCACGCGTTCGCGTTCAATAGCCGCGAGCTCGTCTCCGAGTACGATCCCCCGAACGCAGCGACGGGCCCCACCGCGACGACGTACGCGTACAATCTGGACAAGCAGCTGACGGACCATGCCCAACCGGGTCCGAGGAATCTTCACGTGGAGTACGACGGCGCGGGGCGCCCCACGGGGATCACGTTCCCGACGGGCTCGATCACGACGGGTTACGACGGCTCGGGTCGCGTCGCCACGCTCTCGGGCCCGACGTCGGAGACGCTGACGTTCTCGTACGACGGAAGCCTCGTCAAGGGCGTCACGCTCGCGGGCCAGGTCTCCGGCACGCTCGGCTACACGTATGATTCGGACTTCCGGCTCACGAGCGACGTCGTCAATGGAAGCGGGGTGGCGTTCACGTATGACGCGGACTCCCTCCTCCTCTCCGCCGGGGCCATGACGCTGGCGAGGAGCGCTCAGAATGGCCGCGTGACGGGCACCACCCTGGGCGGCGTGAGCGACACCGTGGGGTACAGCCTGTACGGCGAAGTGTCTGCCTACGCCGCGCAGCACGGAAGCGCACCGCTGCTCTCGTTCACGTACGCGAGGGATGACCTGGGAAGGATCAGCCAACAGACGGAGACGGTGCTGGGCGTCGCGAGGACGCTCGCGTACACGTACGACAACCTCGGGCGCCTCAAGAGCGTCACGGAGGATGGCGACCTCGTCGAGAGCTACGTCTACGACCTCAACGGCAACCGCACGAGCAGCCTCAACTCGGCGGGCGTGTTCAACGGAACGTACGATGGCCAGGACCGAATGGGGACGTACGGTGACACCGCGTTCACGTACGCGGAGAATGGCGAGCTCGCGTACAAGATCGACCCGACCACGGGCACCACGGCGTACACGTACGACGCGCTCGGCAACCTCAGGAGCGTCGTGCTGCCGACGGGCACGCAGATCGACTATCTGGTGGACGCGGAGGGGCGCCGGGTCGGGAAGAAGGTCAATGGCGCGCTGACCCAGGCCTGGCTCTGGCGAAGCGCTCTGCAGCCTGTCGCGGAGCTCGACGCCGCGGGGAATGTGGTGGCAAGGTTCGTGTACGCGGGTGGTGCCAATGTCCCCGCGTACATGATCACGGCGGGAGGAGCGACGTATCGCATCCTCACGGACCACCTGGGGAGCGTGAGGCTGGTCGTCGACGTCGCGACGGGCGCCGTGGCCCAGAAGCTCACGTACGACTCGTGGGGTCGGGTGCTCGAGGATACGAACCCGGGGTTCCAACCGTTTGGGTTCGCGGGCGGGTTGTACGACGCGGACACTGGGTTGGTGCGGTTCGGGGCACGGGATTACGACGCGGAGACCGGCCGGTGGACGGCGAGGGATCCGATCGGGTTGCAGGGTGGGGTGAATGTTTATCAGTATGCCGGTGCAAATCCAGGGGGCGACAGCGACCCGAGCGGACTTCTGGCTGACGGCCCGGCAACGGACAGGTTTCTCGCCCGCGCTCTGGGCGCCAGGCCCATCTACGGCGTCGTGCACGGCTCAAACATGACGATAGAAGTGCCCCAGTTTGGTCGCAACTGGACGCTTGCGGTATCGTCCTGGATCGACGCATTTGGCGTCGGCGCACGCAAAGAACGGGACGCGCTCCTTGTTCATGCGCATGGCACCAAGCACACGATCGACGTTGGCGACACGCCAGGCGACGCGAATCAGATTGCGACACTAGTTGCCGCCGACTCCGACTACCACGGCCAAACAATTCAGCTAGACGCCTGCAATACCGGGATAGAGGGGGGCATAGGACAGACACTGTCAAGGCTACTGAACGTTCGACTGATCGCCCCAACCGGCTATGTTGATTGGAGGGGAAACGTGACAGGCATCACAGGCGAGCACGCGTGGAATGTATATGAGAATGGTGAGCTGGTCGGATGGTACGACTAGGGAAGGAGACAAGTGAGACAACCGGCCGGTCGACAAATGCATTCAGCGGCGCATTTGGCGCCAGCCCTCTCGGCAGCCGGACTCGCTGGTGGGCGACTCTAGGCAATCGCGGCATTTGTCTGCTTTTGGGTGGAACAATCGCAGGCGCATGCTGGATAGCGGCGGTAGCAACTCCGATTGATTTGGGACTCGGGGTGAGCATGCTTGTTCTAGCCACGAGTGCATTCAGCCTGGGCGTCTGGCTAACTGTTCGGGCCAAGCCCCGCTGGCCAACTGTGGTTCCGATTCTCTTGGGCATCGCCGCGGGCGGGTCGGTGATGGGTGAGTTCGGGATGAAACACGCGCAGGGGTACTTCGTCAATCGGTGTCTCGAGGGAAGTCAGGAGGGCTGTCGCGAGGCGTTTATCCACGGCCTGCGGGATCACGACGAGCGTTCGATTCGCGCAGCGGCTCTGGCGTGCAAGAGCTCCATCCTCTCGGCCTGTTATGGCCTGTGGGAGGTCGACGCAGAGAAGGCATGTGCGATAGAGGCGGAGAGCTGCGACTCGAGGGTAGGCAGCGCTCGGGGGCGCGACTCAGCATGTAGATTTGTCACGGAGCAATGCACTGCCCGTGGCCGCGAGGATTGACGGGGGGCGCCAGCGTCTTCGTGGCTCCGATCGGCGCTGCCGCGACGCCACGGAGCCTTCTGTCCCGGTCTCTCGGCGCGACTTTCACAAGGGGAAACGATGACAGCGCGTCCACCGTCGAGGGCCGGTGGACGGCAAGGGATCCGATCGGGTTGCAGGGTGGGGTGAACGTCTACGCCTTCGTCGGCAACCAGCCTTCCAATGCGCTGGATCCGACCGGCCTCGACATGCAGTCGCCGGCCGCTCACAAGCGAGACTATGTCAAGGGCGAGGGAACAATTCCTGCCGACGGCATGTGCGTATACGAATGCACGACCGGATTCCTCTACAATCACACATGGGTACAATTTGACTATGACCCGCAGCGCTCATATGGAATGTGGCCGTCTCCCTGGGGACCCGGACCACTCGCCGTAATGAACCCTTTCGGTCCGGGGTGGTTCAGAACAGACGACGATTCTCTCGACAGCCCATCTTGCAACCCAGGGCCGCCGACATGTCGTGAGGCCACGGACGCGGAGGAGGCCGCCGTGGAACGACATTTGATTGAGGAATTTGCGAGCCGCCCACATTTTGCAGGAATATCGGACTGCCGCGCGGTCGCCGACGAAGCGATTCGAGCGCTGGATAGGATACAGGACCACAACAAAAGCAGCGACAGCGTCTGGAAGAAGCTACTTCGCATACTTTTGGGCACCAGTCTATTGACCAATCAGCATTGATCCGCGTCACACATGACAACAAGTAGGACCCGTTCCGATCGGTTGCTGAGGGGAGGCCTGGTTCTCGTCATGGGCCTCCTGGCGCTGGCGGGCCTGCGTCAGTGCACAACAAAGAGCGCCGCTTCGCGTGCCTGCGGAATCTGCGATGAATTGCTCAGAATGGGCTCCGATCGTTGTGAAGATAGCCCCTTGTCGCGCTCCGCCTGGCCGCTGGGTGAAGCGCGCTGCGCGATCGCAGACGATCGGCTCGACATCTGGGTCAGTGTGATCCCGACGGGCAGCGGCCACGCGATACTTCGGCGTTCGGATCGATTGTGCGCGTGTGGCTTCGCAGATTGACTCGACAGGGTGTCGCGCAATCGACATGCATGCGCAGGCTATGTCCGCCTCTTGCTGGATCTTCTTCGACTCTCCCGATCGCGCCGAGCGCACGCTGTCATCGGCGAGACGTGCGGGCGGCGCGCCTCGGTCCCGAGCGAAATACTTGCGGCACCGAGCCATGTCGACCCTGGAGCTCGCGCACTCGTGCCGGAAGCACCTGTAAAGGTATTCCGGGCGGAGAGTTCGGATTCAACGGCGTTTGGCGAAGAGAGCATCCTGCACCATGCCTACATGGTGGCGGCGGTTCCGGTGGCGCAGTCGCCCCGGGTTCCCAGATTGGGTGCCACCTGATCGCTCGTGTGTCTTCGGCAACGGTGCGTGAGCTCGCGTCGGCGACCGGCGACTCGCGCGAGCGGATGTCAGGTCGCGCGCCCGCGGCGAGTGCTAGGAGGACTCAACTCAATGCACGACAGGGTGTTGACGGTTCATCGAACAGGTTCGCGGGGAGTCGGCATCGAGCGTCCGAGCCCGCAGGCGACGACGGTCGACCTGTGCAGCGACGCCTGCAGAACCAAGCGGTCCGCGTGCCGCGGCGTCCTGATCGGTTCAGCCGATCGCTTCCAGGATCCGGAGCAGCACGAGTGGAAGCTCGGAGGTCACCTGTTGGTTCGAGAATCGAAGCACCTGCCAGCCGAGCCGCGAGAGTGCCCGGTCGCGCCGCGCATCGGCGCGGCCCCGATCGGCGTGGTACTCTCCATCGACTTCCACGATGAGCCGAGCGGACGGAGCGGCGAAGTCAGCGATGAACTCCCCAACCACGAACTACCGCCGAAACCCGACGCCGAGCTTGGACCCGGAGAGCGCCTGCCAGAGGAGCGCCTCGGATCCAGTGAGGGCGCCGCGCATCGAGGCAGCGCGCGCCGCGAGCTGCTGGCTGCGATGAGCGGACTGGGGGCGAGTGGAGCGCATGAGACCTTTCCGGCCCGACGAGCGGCCGGGCCATGCCCCGCAACGCGCAGATGGCGTGACGCGCGAGCACGCGACGGCATCCTCCCGCGCGACGTGAGCCCGCGCGGCGCGCCATGTGCGCGACTTGGGCGTGGCGCGGCCGCTTGTCGGGCTGGAACAGCTGGCGCTGCGGGAGTCGCGGCGAGCGAAGGCGCTGCTCCCAATCTCGAGCGCCTCGACCCCCTCACGCGACACAGACCCTCCGACGCGAACTCCGAGGGCATGTCGGTCGTCACGGGCGATCAGAGGATCCAGCGACGACGACGATCCCCTCCCATGCGCGCGCAGCGCGGCGGCACGTGCGGGCAGCAAACGGCGACAAGCCGTGCACGCCGCGCGGTCGGGTCGCCCCCGGGGATCGCTCCCCGGGGGCTCCCACAGATCCGGACGTGCGGAGTTACCGCATCCGGCTCCTCAGGTTGGGGATTCGCTGCGGAGTGCCACCTGGTTCGGCTCGACGAGCGGGTACCGCTCGAGGAGTCGCACCATGGTAGGCCAGTTGAGCTTCGCCTTCTGGGATCGGCGCGAGAGCCAGCGGCGCCATATCTGGCGCGTTCGGTTCCACACTTCCCAGAGCCTCCCGATGTTCCCCTGCCGACCGAAGTAGGCATAGTGTCCTCGGAGTTTCTGGTTCAGGGCGCGCTGCTGAGCGTCAACGGGATGATGTCGGTGCATCCGACCGCACTCAGTGATGTTCTTCAGCGTGCGCCGAAAGCGGCTCTTCGATGTCCGTGCTCTCACGACCCACTTACCGGCCAGGCTCTTCTCCCAGAGGATCGTGAAGCCGAGGAAGTCGAAGGTCCCGGGCTTGTCGGGCCGGAATCCTCGGCGACGTTGGCGTACCAGCGAAGGCCGATCTGGGCGCTCGAAGGCGACCATCTTCGTCTTCTCGGGATGCAGCGCGAGCCCGAACCGGCCGAATCGCTTCGGCAGGACCTCGAGCACGCGCCTCGCGTCTTCCTCGTTCGAGAACACCATCACGGCGTCGTCCGCGTATCGCACGAGCGTGCCGCGCTGACGAAGCCGCGGACGGACGTCGCGCTCGAACCACAGGTCGAGCACGTCGTGCAGCAGGATGTTCGCCAGTATCGGCGAGACCACCCCGCCCTGCGGAGTCCCGGAGGTCGGTCGCGTGACCGCGCCGTCCTCCATGACCCCCGCCGCCAACCACTTCGAAACCAGACGAAGTACAACTCCGTCCCGCACTCGCTGACGCAGGACTTCCTTCAGGACCTTCCGATCGACACTGTCGAAGAACTTCCAAATGTCGATCTCGACAACCCACCCTCCCGCGCCTACGACCGCTGCCGTCCGCATCGTCTCGAGCGCATCACGCGCCGAGCGCTGCGGGCGGAAGCCGTACGAGCAGTCCATGAAGTCCTGTTCGTAGACGGCTTCGAGCAGCATCGTGATGGCCCGTTGCAGTACCTTGTCCTCGACGTCGGGATGCCGAGCGGCCGCATCTCCTTCCCATCCTTCGGGATGTATGCGCGCCGCACCGGTGGCGCTCGGTACGTCCCCGACTTCGCGCGGTCGAGCAGCGACCGGAGGTTCCCCTCCAGATCGGCCGCGTACTCCGCAGCGCTCTGCCTGTCGACGCCGAGTGCCCCGTTCTTTCGAGTGCGCCGGTACGCCTCGCGCAACCAGTCGACGTCGACGTAGTGCGCGAGTGTGGTGATGGCCTTGCCGGGGTTCTCCCGCGCCATTCTCGCTATCCGATCGAGTTTCGTGGAGATGCTGTTCGAGCTCGCTGTCCCGCTCATCTGATCCCTCGACCGGTTCCACAACCTGGTGCCGCCCTTTGCTCGACCGGGTCTCTCGAGTCGATTCCCCGGCTTCTCCGCTCATACTGCGGCACTCCGACTTCCCGCCCGCCACGCGAGGCTTTCTTGCGCTCGCCTTCGCGCTTCCTGCTTGCAGCTTCGCTGCAGGAGCCGACGGGATCTCTCCTGTTCCCTGGTGTCCCCTTCGCTGCGTGCCTTGCTCTACGACCGCGGCGAGACCGCAGGAGCGAACGCCGCCGGGCTGACCGCCCTGAGTTTGCTCTCCTGCGATGCTGCCTTCCGGGGCGTACTGACCCGTCGGCTCTCGCGACTTCCAAATTTCGCGGCCCAATCACACGACCCGCTCGCTCGCTGTCTACGCTTCACCCGCACGATCGCTCGGACAGGCGCAAGACTTGCTTCCGACTTTCGGCGCCAATTGTTCGGACGGGACTCCAACCCGCTGGGACACATCACCTGGTTTCCGCTTGTTCTGGTCTACATGGCTTCCTCCAGGTCACGGTTTTCAGGACGCACAGCACGCATTTGGGAGGTCCGAGCAAGGCGACGCACGTGCACGCGGCAAGCAACTTGTTCCGCGCGGGCGCCTTGCTCGGGGGTGGGCAGCTCAGGTACGATTCATGGGGTCGGGTACTCGAGGACACGAATTCGGGGTTCCAACCGTTTGGGTTCCCGGGCGGGTTGTACGACGCGGACACTGGGTTGGCGCGGCCCGGGGCGCGGGATCACGACGCGGAGAATGGGCGGTGGACGGCGAGGGATCCGATCGGGTTGCAGGGTGGGGTGAATGTCTATGTCTACGCGACCACCGATCCCGGCAATGGCTCCGACGCAGCAGGGCTGTGGCGACACGCGAAAAACGAAGGCGATGCTCGCACGCTGCGGGTGCAACTGGTTCGGTCTCGGTGTCGGGCAACGTTGGTCACGCGGAAGGGCACAGCTGGAATGTCTACGGAAACGCCGAACTCGTCGGGTGGTACGACTAGCTCGTCCTGCGCAAGCGGCCATAGAAGGAGTTCGCTCAAGGCCGAAAAGGACGACGCCGTGAGCAAAGTTGCAGCCCCGACAGGCGATGACGCTGCGCTGGCACGACAGCCAGGGCTCGGGGTTGCGCCGGTTGAGCGGCCGACGCGCTCATGGGAACAGCTGGTGAGCGCGCTTCTGTACGCCGGGCTCGGTGGATCTGCTGTGGCGTCACTTGAGGCAGCTAGGGTGACGAGCCCAGTTGAACCGGGATTGGGTGCGGCCATGGCTATCTGCCTTGTGGCTTGCTTGGGCTTGGGGCTGCGAAGGCTGGCGCACGCCAGGGCCCGGCTCGTGGTTGCGCTGGCTCTGGCCACGGGTCTTGCCGCTGGCGTCGCAGGCGCGATAATGCTTGGCCCGGATATTGAACAGAAATATTATGTCAGCCGGTGTCTGGACGGGAACCGCAATGGCTGTCGTGACGCGTTCCGGCATGGGCTGGTCGGTCGCGACTCGCGATCGCTGAGCGCCCTGGTCCCCGCGTGCAACTTTGCAATTGTCCCCGCTTGCAACGGCGTGTCGGAGCTCGATGCGGCGACCGCGTGCGCCGTCCACGAGTCAAGCTGCGGTGTCGGGCCCGCCGAAACCGCAAGCACGCACACATGTGAGCTTCTGGCAAAGAGATGCGCACCAGCGGACCAATCCCAATGAGCGCTGCGCTCGCGCGGTCCACGCTCGGGCCGCGATGCGCCAGCACCAACCACGCGTGGAGCGGTGAGCCGACTGGCGGCAAGTGGAGCGCGGCGCCCGGATCTCCTCTCGGCTCGCGACACGAATCAGCCTCTCCGCCGTCGCCGAGCGCGAAGGGCGACCACCAACCTCCCTGAGCAGCGAGTTACATGACAGTCGACGCTCTGCGGGGTCGCTGGGTCAGTGTCCTCGCACAGTGAGACTCGCTGAGGTTCGTGGATGGCATCCGGTGAAGGGTAGTCCGCGATTCGACGTGCTTTCCGGGAGGGAGTGCCCGGTGATTGCGGCCGTAGCGGCGAGCGGTTGGCAGACAACAGAGCGCGTGCCCTCTGACGAGCGTGGGGCGCAGCCGGGACAGCCGGACGGCGGGGCGAGGCAGGGATGAGCCGCTCCCGCCGGAGTCGCGAGCGAGCAACAGCCGCCGGTCCTGCGCCGCCACGCTGGAGGCGGCAGCGCCGTCGGTGGCAATGTGACGACGCGTCCGACGCGGCCAAGCGCCGGGCGGGTCGGCGGGATCAGGCTTTCACCTGCGCCAACCTCGCCCGTCGAGGACGGTGCTCGTCGCTGCGAGTCTGTGTGGGCAATTCCACGCGACTTGCCCCGCGGCGCCGACGGGAGGCGCGGCGGGAAGGCGGCCTCCTCGTCGGCTCACCCGTGCGTGTGGATGGCCTCCAGGATGCGGAGGAGAACGCGTGGAAGCGCCGAGGTCACCCGATCGTTCGAGAACCCAAGCACCTGCCAACCGACCGCCGCGAGCGCCCGAGTCGCGACGCGCATCGGCGCGCCCCCGAGCGGCGTGATACCTCCATCGAGTTCCACGATGACCCGCTCCGACCCGGGCGCGGCGGTGACCAAGGGATCGGCCGGGCGCCCGTCGCTCCGATATCCAAAGCCCCTTTCCTACCGAGCCGCCCAAGCCGACAGGGCACGAGTCGTCCGCGCTCACTCCAACGCGATCTCGGCGATCGATTCGACGGAGGACGGAAAGTCCGTGCTGACGGCCTCGATCGACCAAACCGCGAAGATCTGGGAGACCGATGACCAGGCGGAGGGGGATCCCGGCGATCTCGAGGAGGCCTAGAACCTCGCGAAAGGGGTCCTCGATGCGAATCCATCGGACCCCGGCGCGCTCTCGGTGCTCGGTCGCGTCGACCTCACGTCCGCGATGCGCTCGGCGCACAACCATGACCCGGACAGGCTCCGTGACGCGATCTCCTGGTTCGACAAGGCCATCTCGGCTCAGCCGACATTTCGAGAGGGCGCATCGCGGCAAAGCGATCGCGCTGATCCTCGGGGCACGCGCTCTCGACGGTGACGCCAAGCGCGCCCGTCTCGAGGAGGCGCGGAAAGATGCCTCCGCCCTGCACGACCCTGTCGACGCGCCGTACGTCGGGTGCATGCTCGCCCACGCCGAAGGCGCGTTCGGCGGCGCACGCAAGCACGTGCTGAGGGCGGTCCACGCGGTGCGAGAGAAGAACTGGCTTCGTCGAGTCTATCGCGAGCTCGAAGAGGTCGACGTCGCGCTTCGCCGTTTCAGGGAGGCAGGCGCGGTGCACCGAAGAATGATTGAGCTCGAGCCCGAGAGCGCGTGGGCGAAGGGGAACTACGCCCTGTTCCTGCTGCACCTGGGGGACATCGAGGGCGCGATCACGAACGCGGAGGCGGCCCTCGAGACCGCGAGCTACGGAGCCGCACATCACGCCCTTGCGCTTGCCTACGCCGAGCGCGGCGCGCGCCAGCTCTGGGACGATGGGGACCGCGCCGCGGCGCGCAGATCCTTCGAGACGGCCCTGAAGCATTGGCCCGGTTTGGCGCCCGCGCTGTACGGGAAGATCGCGTGTGATTCCGTCGACGCCGACGAACGCGATGAGCCGTGCACCTCGTGCCGCCAGGATCTACAGCGCCTCGTGGCCGAAGATCCGAAATTCCGCGAGGCCAAGATATCGCTGGATAGGTTCTGAGCGCCGGCCCGATCGAAGCCACGCGTGCTCCAGGGCGGCGTGTCCGGGTGCTGGTGAACGTCTCCGTAAGCGACGAGACATGGGTAATTCCGTCTGCGCTCTTGTCGACGATCGCTCAGGTGTCTTCCGCCCAGCGCCCGATCTCGACGAGGCGGAGCGCGCCATCCACACGCTTGAAGACCCATCTCCCGCCTCCCGGGCCCAAGACCGTCGCGGTGCAGATCGTGCGCTTCGGGTCCTTCTCGTCGGGCGCGCACCCCGGCTGCTGGAGCTCCTCGACCGGCGTCCCCGAGGGATCGGGTTCATAGGCCGCGATGAGCCCCGCGTCCGCGACGAGCTCGTGCACCTGCTTCGCGTCGAGCGCGCTCTCCTGGATGTCTTTGCATACGCGCTTCTCTCCTTGTCGGTCGCAGCGCTTCACGCCCCCCTTGCCCACGAGCGCTTTGAACTCGGCCGGAGTCGCGTCCTCGAGCCGCGCGATGACGCGCTCGGGCGCCGTCGTCGGCCCCAGGCTGCCGAGCGCCCCGAGCTCCGCGTCGAGGGACGCCTCATCCTTCGCACCGAGGACTTTCAGCTCGAGCCGCCACATGCGAGCGGGCTTTTGCTCCTCCGGCTTCGCCTTGGGATTCACTCCGAGGATCCACGTCGAGACCGGATCCTCATAGGGCCCAGGTGCGGTGGTGCGCGGAGCCGCGAACACCACGAGCTCCCGCACGTCCCCCTTCACGACGTCCTTCAAGAGACCGCTCGTCGCGCGCCCAGGAAGCGGGACCTCGCCCGACGCGGCGGCGGTCTTCCAGACGAGCTTCGATGCGTCCCCCGCCGCGACGATCGCGCTCGAGCCTCCATCGGGCCAGGCAAACGGCCCCGCCTCCACCTTCGAGCCGGGCGCGAGCGCTGCGAGCTCCGGCGGGAGCGTCCCGGTGCCCGCCGTGGCGCTCGCGCTCGCGCTCGGCGCGGCGCTTGCTCGGGGCGCCGTGCTCGCGGCCGCGCTGCTGCTCGGTGCGCGGCGCGCCGCGCTGCTCGGTGTGCCGCTCACGGTGGACCCCGAGGGCGACGGCGCGGAGCCCGACGAACCGCACGCGGCGCAGAAGGAGGAGAGCAGGAGCGCGACGAGCGCTCGCCCGAGTCGCAACGAGGAGTGCGTCATTGGTCTGGGATGCCTCGAAACGGATGAACGGAGCGGTTGGGCCAGCACGACGATGCGAACAGTTCGGCAGGCGCGGGGCGCGGGCGTCATCCGCGCGAGGAGCGATGTGAGTGGAACCAAGAACGCCACGCGGAGCCGTGCCTCTTCCAACGTATCGCCATTACGGCGTTTCATCCCAGTGCGTCGTCGGCCGCCCTCCTGGCGTCATCCAATCGATCGACGCGAGACGTCCGGAGAGCCCCTCCGCTAACCTCGAAGCGATGAGCGCGCCGCTTTACCTCGTGACCGTTCTCGACGTCGGTCCCGCGAAAGCCTCCTTCGACCTCGTCTCCGTCTGCGAGGCCGGCTGCTTCACCCTCTCGCGCTTGTTCGCCGCGAGCCTGCTTTACGAGCCGTTTTGGACGGACCTCTCCTCCGCGACGGGCGCGCGTTGGCCCCGTCCCGTCACTGGCTGGCTCTCGACCCAATTCACGGCGGACGAGCTCTGCAACTGGGGCGCCGCCGGCGCCCCCCCGCACGAGGAGCCGCGGCTCCGGGCGATCACGGACGTCGCGTATGGCGCCCTCCGCAACATCCCTTCGCTCACCACGACCCCCGACGCGGACGGCCTCTATCGACGCGGCCTCCGCCACGCCGAGGGCGCCGCATTCATCGCCGCGTCCCGTGCGTTCCACCGCGCCATCGATCCCTCCTATCTGCGCATGGGCCCCAAACGCCTCGCCGGGCTCCCCGCCGCCGTACTCCACGTCGCCGCGAGCGATTCGAGGTGGCTCGCGCACCTCGAGCCCGGGATGATGTGGGACGGCTATGGGTTCGACGACTCCGCACCCGTCGTGATCTGACGCTCGTCAGGGGGCTTCCGTGCACGAACAGAGGGGTGGCGGTGCCTCGCGTTCGCGCGGCCGCCCGAGGACCTGCAC
The DNA here is from genome assembly GCA_046351395.1 of Polyangiaceae bacterium. GTDB lineage: Bacteria > Myxococcota_A > Polyangia > Polyangiales > Polyangiaceae > CAYYKK01. The sequence goes on along the minus strand of JAXLYP010000021.1, from coordinate 116,155 downwards.
CTCGGTCGCGCTCACCCGTTTGGGCTTCTCCGGAAGCGCGGGCACGACCACGCCCTCCCGGAAGATCGCCGCGAGCACCAGCGTGGGCAACTCTCCCTCCGGCGGAGGCGAGATCGTCGCGACGACCGCCCCCTCGTCGTCGACGACCTTGCCGCTCGGCTCGATCCGGACGTGTTGGTCGGGCTCGTCATCCGCGACGAACAGCGTGATTCGCCCGTCGTCGTCCATCTTCGCGACCTCGTGTCCGTGCGCCGTGACGAGTCCGCGGTTCATGACGAACAGGGTGTCGCCGTCCCGCTCCAGCGCGGCGCCCGTCCAGTGCGCCCAGCGATGATGACAGAGCTCCACGTCCCCCGATTCGCGCACTTCGATGCGTGGACACCCCGAAGGCGCCTTGATGACGGAATCCGCCAGGCGAATCCCGGACGCGCAGCCCGACAGTACGACGGCGACGAGGGCACCCGAAACGAGGTGGCTCGGGTTCATGGGCAGGCCGCCTTACCCGCCATTCCGCAGTGCTTGTCGAGACAGCGCAGGGGCGCGGCGCACTCGGTCGCGGCGTCGCACGCCTCCCCCTCACCGGGGAGCGCGACGCACTTCTGGGTCCGCGCGTCGCACGTCGACCGCGTGCAGAACGGTCCCTGCCCCGCGCCGCACGCTTCGCCGAGGTTCGCGAGCTTGCGCGGGACGCACTTCTTCCCCTCGCAGCCATACGGGAAATAGCAAAACACCTGGGAGTCCGAGTTCGGATCGACGTTGCACGCGTCCCCCTCGAGGGGCTGCGCGGCGCACGTTCCGGCCTTGCACGTCGCCGATCCGAGGCAGCTGCGCGGCCCCTTGCACGGCGCGCCCACGCGGCCGAGCGGCGCGCATTTGCTGTCGACGCAGGTCAGTTCGGGACCGCACCCCTCGGTGCACGCGTCGCCCGCCTTGTAGATCTTCAGACACTTGCCGCAGCCCTGCGTGTCGTTCGAGCGTTGGCAGGTGCCCGATTGGCACTGCTCGTCCACCGAGCACGCCGCGTCCTCCGCGCGCTTGCCCTTGAATCGACACGCCTCGACGTGGCCGAGATCATCGCAGCTCGCCGCGGCGAGCGCCGTCGCGCACGCCGTCACCTCCGAGACGCCCGCGCCCGCGTCCGGCGCCTGGAGACCATCGAGGCAGTCCGCCCTGACGGCGGCGCGGCACGTCGCATCGTCCGCGTACGCGATCTTCAGGCGATACCCGTGATCACACGCCGCGAAGCGCGCGCACGTCTTCTCTGCGAGGTCGCCGCACGCCCCGCCGAGGTCGAGCGCCGCCGGCGGGGACGCGCTCGACGCGCTGGGCGCGCCCGACACCACGGGTGGTCGTGCCGAGGGCTTCGCGCTCGCCGACGCGGGCGTTGAGCCCACGCTCGACGTCGCGCTCGGCTTGGAGGACGCGTTCGCGCCGGTCGACGCGGAGTCTCCGCACGCGGAGAGGAGCAGGAGCAGACAGAGAAAGGAATGCCGAACGTTCATGCGCGCCCGATACTAAATCACCGAGCGCAATTCGCGCGCGCTGATTCAGGCGCTCGAAATCGCCGCGTACAGGTTCAGGCCGACGCCCACGCGGGAGCCCCGCGCCGAGCGCCGCGCGGATCGTCCAGAGGACGCCCGAGAACGCAGAGCGGGCACGCGCCCTGCGGCGGACAGTGCTTCGACCGGACGACCGGACACACACGCGACTCCGCCTGCGCTCGTCGATCAGCTCTTGAGCTTGTACCCGGTCCGAAAGATCCAGACAGTCACGCCCATGCAGACGACGAGGAAGCCACAAATCGCGACAAAACTGATCATCGGCTCGACGTCTCCTTTGCCGTAGAACGCCCAGCGCATCCCCGAGATCAAGTAGACGACCGGGTTGAAGAGCGCGACCTTCTGCCAGACCCCAGGCAGCATATCGATCGAGTAGAACGCTCCGCCCAAGAACGTGAGCGGCGTGATCACCAGGAGCGGGATGGTCTGGAGCTTTTGGAAGCTGTCCGACCAAAGCCCGATGATGAACCCGAACATCGAGAACGTGACCGCGGTGAGCACGAGGAACGCGACCATCCAAACGGGGTGCTCGACGCCATAGGGCACGAAGAGCCTCGCCGTGCCGAGGATCAAGGCGCCGAGGATGAGGGATTTGGACGCCGCCGCGCCCACGTATCCGACGACGACCTCGACCGCCGACACGGGCGCCGACAGGAGCTCGTAGATCGTCCCGGACCATTTCGGCATGTAGATCCCGAACGACGCGTTCGAGATGCTCTCCCCGAGGAGGGACAGCATCACGAGGCCCGGGATGATGAACGCCGCGTAGTCCACGCCCCCCACGGACTTGATCCGCCCGCCGATCGCCGCGCCGAACACGACGAAGTACAGGGACGTCGAGAGGACGGGCGAGACGATGCTCTGCATCCAGGTGCGAAACGCCCGGGCCATCTCGAAGCGATAGATCGCTCGGATCGCGTAGACATTCATGACTTCGCCTCCGGGGCTCGGCCGTGCACGAGGCCGACGAAGATGTCCTCGAGGGACGACTCCTTCGAGTGGAGATCCTTGAACTCGACGCCGAGCTCCCCGAGCTGCTTCAGGAGCGGGGCGATGCCGCTCTCCGCGCTCTCGGGATCGAATGAATACGTGAGGATCGTGCCGTCCCTCGAGAGCTCGAGGCCACGCTCCGCGAGCTCGCCGGGAATCGCCTGGAGCGGCCGGCTGAGGACGAGCTCGAGCTGGCGCTTGCCGAGCCGGCGCATCAGCGTGGCCTTCTCCTCCACCACGATGAGCTCGCCCTTTCGGATCACGCCGATCCGGTCGGCCATCTCCTCCGCTTCCTCGATGTAGTGCGTCGTGAGGATGATCGTCACCCCGCTCTCCCGGAGTTCGCGGACCATTCTCCACATGTCGTGCCGCAGCTCCACGTCCACGCCGGCGGTGGGCTCGTCCAAGAACAGGATCGACGGCTCGTGCGAGAGCGCCTTCGCGATGAGCACGCGCCGCTTCATCCCCCCCCGAGAGGGTCATGATCTTGCTGTCCTTCTTGTCCCAGAGCGAGAGCGCGCGGAGGACCTTCTCGATGTGCGCCGGATCCTTCTTCTTGCCGAAGAGGCCGCGCGAGAAGTTGACGGTCGCCCACACGGTCTCGAACGCGTCCGTCGAGAGCTCCTGCGGGACGAGCCCGATCTTCGACCGCGCCGCGCGGAAGTCCTTCACCACGTCGTGCCCGTCCGCGACGATCGTGCCTCGGCTCATCGTGACGATCCCGCAGACGATGTGGATCAGCGTCGTCTTGCCCGCCCCGTTCGGGCCGAGCAGAGCGAAGATCTCGCCTCGCTCGATCTCGAGATCCACCGACTTCAGCGCGACGAAGCCGTCCTTGTACGTCTTGCCGACCCCTTCGATGCGGAGGATGGGCGCCATGTCAGCTCGCTCGGCGGCGGCCGCTCGGTCCGAACATCGTCCCGCTGGCGGGCGAGGGCGAGGCGGCCGTGAGCGGTAGGCCACGGCGCGATTCGGCTAGCACTCGATTCGTCATGTCTCTGAACGCTCCTACTCCCGTTCACAGGTACTTTGGAAGTCGCAAATGGGCCCTTCACGCGCGCGTCGACCGTGACACCCGCGACGCGAGGAGTCCCAACCCGACCGCGGACTCGCCGCATGGGCTACACGCGGAAGGCCTCACTCGATCGGCCGGCTCCACCCGAACACCGTCCTGCCCCCGAGCGTGGGCGATGCTTCACGCTCGGCGGCGAGGAGTCCCTCGACGTCCACCCGGACGACTGTCTGCTCCAGCGCGCGCGCCTCCGCGTCGAGCCTCCGGAGCGCAGCCATTCGGTCGTCCTCCCCGAGCTTCGCGCGCGTCACCGCGTCGCGGAGAACGGACAATGTGCGATCGTAGACGCGGAGGGGGACGGGAAACGGGTGCCCGTCCTTCCCGCCGTGCGCGAACGAGAAGCGCGCCGGGTCGCTGAAACGTGAGGGCGCTCCGTGCACCACTTCGGCGACGAGCGCGAGGGCGCGCACGGTCCGCGCGCCGACGCCGGGCGTGTCGAGCACATCGGCGAAGTCGACCGGGCCCCGCTCTCGCGCCGCGAGGATCGCGCCGCCGAGCCGACGCTCGACGACGTCCTCGGGGCGCACGTCGTGATGGTCGGGCAACTCCAAGTGCGGCAGCGCGAGCTGGGCGCTCGCCGCCCTCGGGCGGATCTTTCGAAGCTCGCGAAGGACCGTCTCCGGGCCCTCTCGCACCAGCTCGACTTGCGCGGATCGCGCGGCGGCGGCCGCGCGATCGGTGAGGTTCAGGATCGGCTGGCCCGGCTCGCCCTCGATCGCGGTGTGGGGCGCCTCGACGAAGCTCCGCACGGTCTCGCTCGACCAATGGTAGCGCCGCGCCTTCTTGATCTCCGGTCGCATCCCCTGCTGGACGACGACCCATCCGCCCTCGTCGTCGACGATGAACCCGTGCAGGTAGAGCTCGAAACCGTCCTGCACGGCGGCGGAGTCCACCTTCGCCACCCGGCGGCTCGTCCGCGCGAGCGACTCCCCGTCGAGGCCGGTTCGCTCGCCGACGGCGACGAGCTCCGCAGGCGTCTGGCGCGACGCTTTCCCTCGCCCGCCACAGACGTGGATGCCGAGCTCTTCCTCGACGGGGCGAAGCCCGCGCTTCAGCGCGCCGAGGACGCTCGTGGTGATGCCGCTCGAGTGCCAATCCATCCCCATGACGGCCCCGAACGACTGGAACCAGAATGGGTGCGACAGCCGACGGAGGACTTCGCGGCGACCGTACTCGAGCGCGATCGCCTCGACGATGACGCGGCCGAGCCGCTCCATACGAACGGCGAGCCAGCGCGGAACGTGGCCTCCGTGGAGCGGGAGATCCGCGCTGCCCGATCGCCTCGTCACCGACCCAATGTAGCGCGAAGGCGATTCCGCGGCCGGAGCCGCGGCAACTCCGCCGAATCGGCGCGGGCACAGCGGCCGCGATGGGCTCGATCTCTGGTTCTCCAACGCCGGGCACGCGCATCCAGCGCGTCGGGAGGGTCGGCTGAACCCATCTATCGACCTGAGGCGCGGGGGCGGCGGCTCGCGGCGACCAGCCCCAGCGCGGCGACGAGGCCGAGCGTAGCGACGTCCGGGCGATCTCCGGCGGCGGAGCAATCGCATCCACCGGAGCTGCCGTCCGTTCCGCCGCCGCCCGCGCCGGCCCCCGTCCCCGTCGATCCGGTCGAGCCGCTGGCGCCCGTGCTGCCGGTCGCCATCCCCGCTGCGGTGCTCGACGCGCTCGGCCGCCAGCGCCACCCGTCGCGACGCCGCCGCCGAGCTCGAAGGCCCCCGCGTCGATGGCGCCGACGCTGATGCGCCCCTCGGACGAGGTGGGGTGGACGTATTGTCTGGTCGGCGATAGGTCGAACCCGCTCCCCAGACCCGGGTCGACGCCTTTGTCCTTGCACGGGGATGACGCGCCGAGGTGGTAGTCGAACGACGCGGCGCCGACGAACAGCGGATCGTCCGTGCACGACGCTTCGATGACGGCGGCGCCCTGGTTCGTGATGTTGCCGCCGCCAAAGAAGATGTTGTTGCGGAGGACGACGGGCGTCGTGACGCCGCCGCCGACGTTCACGACGTCCCGCTCCCCTTGTCGTTGACGAACGTGTTGTTCACGACGAACAGCGCGTCGCTCGGGTTGCTGGCGCCCTCCTCGCCGTACGCGACGAGGCTCGGATTGTCCGTTCCAGACCCCTGCTGCACGAGGTTGCCGATGACGAACGTGAGCCCGCCGTTCGGGAAGTCGAGCTCGTAGCTGTCGGTCCCGTCCTCCCCGGTGATGCGGTTGTAGAGGACGTAGTTCTCGAGCGCCCGGCTCTTCAGGAGGTGCCCGATCGTCGCCCGGTGCGTCCAGCTCTCCCGGATCGTGAAGCGCTTGACGTGGTTGATGTAGAAGTTGTGCGACATTCCGTCGCCGTACCCGTTTTGGTCGAACTCGCAGCGCTCGAAGACAATCTCGCTGTTCGCGTTGTCGCCGGCGAGCACGCCGTCGTCGTTGTCGTGCAAATAGCATCCGCGGAGCGTGAGGTTCGCCCCCTCCTGGCGAATCCCCGCGCCGTTCTGATCGACGACCGAGCAGCCCGTGAGCTCGACGTTCTCGATGGTCGTGTCGTTCCCGGTGACAACCCAGATCGCTTTCCCCTGCGCGCTCGTCCCGCCCGCGTCGATCTTGGGCCGCCCGTTCACCCCTCGGATCGTGAGCTGGCTCTTCGAGATGGCGCAGACGTCGCCTACGTACGTGCCCGCCGCGTCGATCTCGATCGTGTCCCCGTCCGCGGCGGCCGCGAACGCCGCGCAAGGCGCTGCGTACGTCTTGCCCGGACCGACCTCGAGCGTCACGGCGAGGGCGGGCGAACCGAACGCGAGGGAGGCGAGGACCGCGAGGATCGGAGGGGTGGCGCGCATGGCGCATTCTCACTCGACTCACGCTCCGGCGCGAGCTCGGCAAGAGGATGCACCGCTCCGACGGACATTCAGGGTTCCTTGTCTTCACCCGGGACGAAGAACCGCTTCATCTCCCCGTACTCGAGGGTCTTCACCCGCTCGGGCGCGCGCTCGCCTCGGAGGGCGGAGAGCGCCTCCTCGGACTGCGCGACCATGGCGCGCGCGAGGTCGTTCTTGTGGATGGAATGGTACTTCGCGGGCATCGCCCAATGAACGAGCGGCATCGCGTACCCGAGGATCCCGGGGGTGTTCGAGTTCCCGAGGATGACGCCCGGTCGATAGAGGCCGAGGAAGTCGAACCCGAGCGCCTCCGCGGCGCGCTCCTTCTCACCGATGATCCTCAGGTACTTCATGCGCGCTCCGACGTCCGCGCCCGCCGCGGTCATGAGCCCGCAGACGCGCGCGCCTCGCGCCTTCGCGGCGCGGCAGAAGGCCTCCGGATAGCGGACTTCGACCTTGCGGACCTCGTCGTCGGGCATCTTCGCGCTGCCCTTGCCGACGCCGAACGCGGCGAGCGCGACGTCGACGCCGGACACGTGCGCCGGCCACATTTGCTCGAGCTCCGGCTCGAGCTTTTCCATGTCGACGACGACTTCGGTGACCTTCGAGCTCGCGAACGCGCCCGTATTGCGGCGCGTGACCACGATCACGTGCGCGCAGGCCGCGCTGTCCATCAGGAGACGGACGATGCGCCCTCCCACGTTCCCCGTCGCGCCAAGTACGATCGCTCGGTAGTCATCCATGCGGAGTAGACATAGCGCCGGTACGCGCGCGGCGTCGAGGACCGCTCGCGGATGATCCCGTCTACCCGTCGACGCGCTCGAGCCCCGGCGCGCGACGGCGATTCCGCAGTGGGAGAGCGACGTCGTCGATGGCCCGTTCGATCGGGCGAGGATTGGCCTACGCTACGCGTGCGATGAACGAGACGCCTCGGTCGAAGTGGGTGGTGCGTGGAACTTTGTCTGTCCTCCTCGCGGCCGGGTGCAGCGCGCCGGCGCCGCGCACGTCGAAGCCCGCCGTGTCCATCGCGGGCTCCGCCGCGCCGCCCGCGCCCGTCGAGATCCATGAGAGGATCGCGCTCCACACGTGCACCGCGCGCGCTCGGATCGCGAAGGTCCTCGGCCATGACGCGGCGGTCACGCCCGCCGACGGGCCGATCGACGTGAAGAGCAGCGCCGCCGCGAGCAGCCCTCCACCGACGACGAGCCTGGTGGGCAGCACGACGCTCGCGGAGAACGAGGCCTACCGAGCCGTCGCGCCGGGGACGGTGCTGATTCGCACGGAGCAGGGATACGGGAGCGGTGTCCTGATCGACGCGAAGGGCTACGTGCTCACGAACTATCACGTCGTCGCCAATGGCCGAAAGACCGACTTCGTGATCTCGGTGGACGTCGATCTCGGCGACATCACCGCGACGGGGCGCATGACGCGGAAGGAGAAGAGCTACGAGGGCGCCGTCGTGAAGGTGGACCCCATCCGGGACATGGCGATCGTGAAGATCAAGGATCCGCCCGAGAAGCTCGGCCCCATCAAGCTCGCGAAGAGCGCGCCCCAAGTGGGGGAGAAGGTGATGGCGATCGGCCACGCCGGGGTCGGCTTTTTGTGGGCGGCCAAGAGCTGCGGGATAGCGAGCATCGGCGAGCGCCAGCGCGACTCGAGCAGGCTCGCGGGCTTCGAGTGCGGGACGCTCGATCCGTCGCTGTCCCCGGAGGCTGCGAAGCTCGAGAAGAAGCGGTGCGAGGACCGGAAGAAGCAGATGATGGACGCGCTCCAAGCCACCACGCAGGGACTCGCCGTGCAGACGGACTGCGCGATCACGCACGGAGACAGCGGGGGACCGCTCGTCAACATGGCGGGCGAGCTGGTGGGCCTCAACCAGAGCGTCTCGGCCGATCTCGCCACCGCGTCGTTCCACGTCCACCTGGACGAGATCCGGGACTTCGTCAGCGCGTACCCCGAGGCGGGGATGCCCATCCTTCCGGATCCGCTGTGCGACGGGGGCGACAGCGCGACGCTCGAAGACATCGACCTCGACGGCGTCCCCGACGCGCTCATGACACGCAGGACGACGGGCGCGTTCAGCGGCTACGAGCAAATGTCGCTCCTCATCGATCTGGACGAGAACGACGCAGCCGCCCGCGCGCAGCAGCCGTCGGACGCGCCGTTCGACGCCGAGCTCGCGCTCCTCGTCACGAGCGACGGGACGTATGTCTGGTACGACACGGACGGCGATTCACGGTTCGACGTGCTCCTGTCGGACACAGACAAAGACGGCGCGCCGAATCACGCGTACCGATTGGAGGCGGATGGGCGCATCACGGCGGACGACGAGAAGCTCCCCAAGCACGACCTCAGCGGACGGTTCGTCAAAGATCCGGAGCTCCAGGCGCGCCTCGGGAAGATCGCGTCCGCGATCGGCGGCGCAAAGTACGTCTCGCAGAAGACGCTCGCGACCGCGTCCGGATCGATCACGATCCCGGATCCGGCGCTCGGCGCGGGGACCCAGGGGCGGTTGGTCGACGTCGACGGGAACGGCGCGCCGGATGTCGCGTTCATGCGCGGGACGTTCAGCAGCGGCGCGCTCATCGACGCGGACGAGGACTCGCTCGGCGCCCTCAAGCCCGACGATCCCGCGGACGACGTCGTGAAGGCCAAGAAGGTCGACGCGGAGGTCGTCGTGGTCTCGCAGGGGAGCACCATGTGGGCGCTCTACGATACGGATAGCGACGCGCGGTTCGATCTCGCGCTCATGACGTCCCGCGCATCGGATCCGAGCGCGCTCTGGACCACCAACGCGTGGAGGCTCGGCGCGTCGGACGCGGAGAGGACGCCTGCGTTGGACCAGATTGGCCGCAAGCTGTTGCGCCCGAGTCTACTGTCCCAACCGCGCGCCGCCCTTTCGATGCGCGTGTTGGGCTCGGACCTCGCGTCCGACGAGGGGGGCGGCTCCCTGCCGAACCCCTACATGGGGATTCGGTATCGCGTGCGTGAAGTCAAGGGCGCACCGAGCGGCTCCGTCGTCGTGGACGGGTCGAGCTATCCCTGGCGCACCGTGCTGATCGACGTGGACGGAGACACTCCGTTCAAGTCGGGCGCGAAGAAGCCGCTGTCCTTTGCGCCTGCGCCGCCGACCGCCCCGACTTCGGAGGAGGTGCAAAAGGCGATCAGCGCCGGGACGTTCGACGCCGAGGTGGCCATCGTCCAAAGCAGCTCGCTCGAGCTCGTTTGGTACTTCTATGACACGAACGCGGACCGGTCGTTCGACAGCGTGGTCGTCGTCGGCGCTGGGAGCGACGCGCCGCTGAGCGCGTATCGGCTGTCGAGCGGGGCCGCGCTCACGTTCGACGACGCCGCCGTCGCCGGGCCTCCGGTTCGCTACAAGAACTTCAGCGACGGGAAGCTAGGGAAGAAATGGCGAGAGCTCGCGACGAGTCTGTTCTCGAGCAAGATGATTGAACCGTGACGACTGAGCGTGGCGGGGGGCGAGGGACAAAGAGGCGGCACGGACGTCTTGCGCGATGGGTCGGAGCGCTCGGAGCCGCTGGGTAGCGCCGCTGACGCCACCCGTTGGGCTTCGCTTCGGGCGCACTCGAAGGCACACCTGAGCAGAGAATCACGGGCTACGCGACGCTGATCGACGGCTGCGCATCGGCAGCGCGAACGGGGCGCCGACAATGGCGCGTTCCGACCTGCGACGCATGCACTGCCGCCTGCGAGCATTGCGCACACGCGTGCGCCGAAGAGGACCATCAATGCATCCGGTGATGCGCGTGAGGATTGGGCGGAGCTGGAGCTTCGCTCACCTCGATGACCCACGGCGCGGTCATGACCTCGCCGCGCCGCTGGAACTGCGCCCAGAGCTTGTATTTGCCGGGGCCGGGCAACGAGGCGTGGAACGTGAGCTTGGGCCCGCCATGCGCCCCGCCGCCGTCGAGCGGGTGCGCGTGAACCGTGGTCACGCGATCGTCCTTGAGGATGAACAGGTGGCCAAACGCGCCGAGGTAGGGCTCCAGATCGGTGACCGCGGCGCCGCGCTCGTCGGCGATGGAGTACTCGAGCATCGCGTCCCCGCTCGGGATGGGGGCGCCGACGAACTTCGCGGTGATCGCGAGATCCCCGACGCGCTGGGTGGGTTCGGTGCTCGCGACGAGAGGCGCTGGCGCGGGACGATCGCCGGGGACCTCGAGATCCGACTTCGTCATGTGCGCCCCCTCCGACGCGGACGTGAAGTCCGCGTAGAGGTGATACGTGCCGGCGCGCGGGAAAGACTGGGCGATGGACCAGTTCCCTGGCGCCGTCGCCGAGTCGCTCGGGTGGACGTGATCGAAGAATGCCAGGTCGTCGCTCACCACGAACAGGTGGAGCCGCTTTTCATGTACGACTTGGAAGTCGTCGAGGGGGCGCCCCGACCCGTCTGCGAACGCGAACGCGAGCTCCGCTGGGCGCCCGGGCTCGACGGGCTGCGCGACCTTCACGCTCGCCGCGACGGTCCCCCCGGCGCGCTCCGGCGCGTCGTGAGCGTGCGGCGCCGACGACGCCGCTTGCTCCGTCGTCGATGCGTCCTTCGAGGAGCACCCCACGAGGGCGCCGAGGTTCACCGCGCACGCGAGCGCGAGCCCACCGACCTTTCGCCTGGCGCTCATCGGAGAGACGCGCGGTAGCCCGCGGCCTCCACGACGGCGACGAGGGCCTCCCGGGTCGCGCGGCCGTCGTGGACGACACGCGCCTCGCCCGCGTCGAGGTCGACCTCGACGGAGCTCACGCCGGTGACGCGGCCGAGCGCGACGGCGACGTGCTTGCGGCAACCGCCGCAGGTCATGCCTTGGATCGAGAGTGTGGTCGACGCGAGCGTCGTTTGCGGGGTCGGTTGGGTGTTCATCGTCTTCTGCATCTCCGGTGGGGCGCGACATCGCGCTTCACCTGCGCTGACGGACGACCGCCGCGCCCATTACACGTCGATGCATCGAGCCGGAGTCCTCCGTAATGGCCGCGACCTTCGGCCGTCTGCCGTCAGGAGGAGCACGACGATGGCGAACGACGCGAACACGCAGCAATGGACGCTCGAGCTCGAAGGGATGACGTGCACGAACTGCGCGCGGCACATTCAGGTCGCGCTCGCATCGGTCCCGGGCGTCGCGACGGCCGAGGTGGACTTCGCGACGCAACGGGGCACCGTCGAGGCGCGCGGCGCGACAGCCGACGTCCTCGCGCGCGCCGTCGAAGAAGCGGGGTACCGCGTGTTGCACAGCGCGGTCGCGACGCGCACGCGCGTCGACGAGGCCGCGGTCGACGAGGCCCGCGAGAGAATGGAGCGCCGCGAGCGAGCGGAGCACGACGAGGTCGCCCGCGACCGTCGAGCGCTCTTCGTCGCGCTCACGCTCGGCCTCCCGCTCTTCGTCCTCGGCATGTCGCACGGCGCGATCCCAGGCGCCAACCATCCCGTCGGCCTCATGGTTCAGCTCGCGCTCGCGTCCGGGATCGTGTTCGGCCCCGGCCGCCGCTTCTTCGGTGCAGCGTGGACCGCGCTTCGAAACGGCGGCGCCGACATGAACACGCTCGTCGCGCTCGGCGTCGGGTCGGCATGGCTCTACTCGGCCGCTCGCGTGGTCCAGCGCCTCGTCGCGACGACCGCACCGCACGCCCTGCACGCGGCGCGGAGCCCACACGTCTACTTCGAGGCCGTCGCGGCGACGGTCACGTTCGTCCTGCTCGGCAAGCTGCTCGAAGGGCGCGCACGGGCGCGATTGTCTGCTTCGGTGCGCGGGCTCGTCGCGATGCTACCGGCGCACGCGGCCCGCGTCGCGCCGACCGGCGCCGAAGAGGAGGTGCCGATCGCCGCGCTACTCCCTGGCGATGTGGTGCGCGTACGGCCGGGCGAGCGCATCCCGGTCGACGGAGAGGTCGTCCGCGGAGCGTCCGCGGTCGACGAGTCGACGTTGACGGGGGAGAGCGTTCCCGTCGAGAAAACAGCGGGCGCCCTGGTGCACGGTGGGACGCTGAACCAAGAGGGCGCGCTGCTCGTCCGCGTGACCCGCACGGGAGCCGCCTCCGCCCTCGGTCGCCTCGTCGCGGCGGTGGAGCGCGCGAGCGGTGCGCGCGCGCCGATCGCGCGGCTCGCCGATCGGGTGAGCCGCGTGTTCGTCCCGGTGGTCGTCGGTGTCGCGATCACTTCGGGGGTGGCGTGGCTCGTGCTCGGGGCGGCTTCGGATCCGCTCGGCACGGCGCTCGAACGCTTCGTCGCGGTCTTGGTCATCGCGTGCCCGTGCGCGCTCGGGCTCGCGACGCCCGCGGCCGTCGCCGTCGCGATGGGACGCGGCGCGGAGCTCGGCGTCCTCTTCCAAGGTGGCGCGTCGCTCGAGTCGGCGAGCCGCGTCGACGCGGTGCTGCTCGACAAGACCGGGACCCTCACCGAAGGCACGCCCGAGCTCACCAACGTCGAGGTCGTGGACGGCTTCGACGCGCGCGAGCTCCTCGGCGCCGTCGCCGCCGTCGAGCGAGGCAGCGAGCATCCCATCGCTCGCGCGATCGTCGACGGCGCCGCGAGGCGCGGCGCGATCGAGCGTACCGCCGAGTCGTTTCGGAGCGTGGCGGGCGGTGGCGTGGAAGGCACCGTCGACGGAAGGTCGATGGCCGTGGGCACGGCGTCGTGGCTCGCGTCGCGTGGCATCGACGTCGTGAAGCTCGAGGCCACCGCGGCAAAGCTCGCCGCTGCGGGGCGAACGCCCTCGTTCGTCGCGGTGGATGGCGTGGCGGCGGGTGTCGTCGCGATCGCCGATCGCCTTCGCCCGGAGGCGAAGCGCGCGGTCGCGGAGCTCGAGGCGCTCGGCGTCGCGACGACGATGCTGACGGGAGACCGCGTCGACACGGCGCGAGCGATCGCCGCCGAACTCGGCATCCGCGCGGTCGAGGCGCACGCCAAGCCCGAGGACAAGGCCGCGACCGTGGCACGCAACCAGGCCGCGGGCCGAGTCGTCGCCATGGTGGGCGATGGAGTGAACGATGCGCCCGCGCTCGCCAGCGCAGACCTCGGGGTCGCCGTCGCGACGGGCGCGGACCTCGCGAACGCGGCGGCGGACGTGCAGCTCGTGCGGGGCATCGAGGGCCTGCCCACGGCGATCCGGCTCGCGCGGCGGACGCTCTCGGTGATCCGTGGCAATCTGTTTTGGGCATTCGCTTACAACGTCGTCGGCATCCCGCTCGCAGCGGGCGCCTTCGAGCCGCTCACCGGCTGGACGCTTTCCCCCGTCTTCGCGAGCCTCGCCATGTCCCTCTCCAGCGTGTCCGTCCTCCTGAGCTCCCTTCGGCTGCGCCGCTTCGAGCGCGGAGCACCCCTCAAAGATGGGCCTTCACTCGCGCCGGTGCGCGCGTGAGCGGCGAGTCCGCGACCGCACGCGAGAGCACGCTCGCCGACCTCGTCGGGCGGCGAGAGGGCTTCGTCTCGTTCGTGCGGTCCCGCGTACGTGACGACGCGCTCGCCGAGGACATCGTCCAGCACGCGTTCGCGAAGAGCGTGGACAAGCTCGACGAGCTGCGCGACCACGAGTCGAGCGTGGCGTGGTTCTACCGGCTCCTGCGCCGCGCGATCATCGATCACGCGCGCGCCCGCGGCGCCGCCGAGAGTCACCTCGAGCGCCTCGCGACCGAGCTCGACGCGGCCCCCGAGGAGCCCTTGCCCGACGATCGCAACGCCATTTGCCAGTGCGTCCTCGGCGCGGCCCGCGGTCTCAAGCCCGAATACGCGGAGGCGATCCAACGCATCGACGTCGACGGCGTCCCGGTGAACGAGTTCGCCAAAGAGGCGGGCGTCACCGCGAGCAACGCGGGCGTGCGCGTCTTCCGTGCGCGGCAAGCCCTGCGCGCGGAGGTGGCGAAGGCGTGCGGCGCATGCGCCACGCATGGCTGCATCGATTGCTCCTGTAAGCACTGACGCACTGTGAATCGGCGGGCGCGACCGCGCGTCGACGGCTCAGGCCCGCGGCCCGAGACATGCGCGGCGAAGGGCGCGAGGGCGGTGTCGGGATCGGAGTATCGTGTCGTGGAGATGCCCGCGCGCGTGTCGGCGCCGACTGCACCCGATGCCCCCGATAGAACCGGTCGAACCGGAGGACGTAGGGCGAAGCCGACCCTCTCGAGCGTTCGACGACGTCGTCATCATCGAGCCCGCGCTCCCGCGTGTGCCCATGAGCTCGCATGACGACCGAAGCTGAACCCGAAGTGGTCGAGCCGCGCACGTCGCTGGTCGAGCTCGCGCTGCTGTTCTCGAGGCTTGGTGCGACGGCGTTCGGAGGCCCGGCCGCGCACATCGCCATGATGAACGTCGAGGTCGTCAAGAAGCGTCATTGGATGACGGAGCAGCGCTTCCTCGATCTGCTCGGAGCCGCGAACCTCATTCCGGGTCCGAACTCCACGGAGCTCGCGATCCACATCGGGTGGGAACGACGACGCTGGGCGGGGCTCTTGGTCGCAGGGGTGTCGTTCATCGTGCCTGCGGCGCTCCTCGCGGGCGGCCTCGGCTGGGCCTACGTGCGGTACGGCGCCTTGCCCGCGGTGGGCTGGATACTCTATGGCGTGAAGCCCGCGATGGTCGGCGTCATCGTGCAGGCGCTCGTCGGGCTCGCGCCAAAGGCAGCGAAGACGCTCCCACTCCGCGCCGTGGGGCTTGTCGCGCTGGTGGCGACCGCGCTGGGCGTGCACGAGCTCGGTGTGCTGTTCGGTGCGGGGTGTCTCTCGATCCTCGCAGCTCGGCCTTGGCGCGAGCCCCCCGGCAGTCCTCCGCTCGTCGCGCTGGCGCCGGGGATGCTCGGAGTCCTCACCGTTCCAGCGGGGCTCACGCTGCCCGCGATCTTCGTCGTGTTCGCGAAGATCGGCTCCGTCCTTTTCGGAAGCGGCTACGTGCTCCTCGCGTTCCTCCGGTCGGATCTCGTTCAGCGCCTCGGGTGGATCACCGAGGGGCAGCTCATGGACGCGGTGACCGTCGGACAGATCACGCCGGGGCCGGTGTTCACGACCGCGACGTTCATAGGCTATGTGCTGCGAGGCCCGTCGGGCGCCGCGGTGGCGACCCTGGGGATCTTCTTGCCGGCGTTCGTCTTCGTCGCGATGAGCGGGCCTCTGGTTCAGAGGATTCGCGGCTCGCGGTGGGCAGGCACGTTCCTCGACGGCGTGAACGTCGCCTCCCTCGCGCTGATGGCGTTCGTCACGTTCCAGCTCGGTCGCGCATCGCTCGTCGACGTGCCAACGATCCTGATCGGACTCGCGAGCGCTGCCGTTCTCCTCCGGTGGAAGCCCAATCCGACGTGGCTCGTGCTCGGCGGAGGCGCCCTCGGCGCGTTGCTACAAGGGCTCGGTCTCGTGGGTTGGGCCGCCCCGTGGTAACGCCCAGACAGGAAGCCCGGAGAAGCAGAGCAACATCATTGTGCTTCTCCGGGCTTCCTGTCGTCTGTCTTTTCACGCTCGCTGATTCAGATCGACGCGCCTCGAGGAGTCATCCTCTTCGTCGTCGTCGTCCGAGGGCTCGTCCGTCTGCCCGCGCACCGATCCGGGCACGCCGACGTCGTCGAGCAGGTCGGGCGCGAGCGCGAGCGCGAAGTCGCGCGCGTCGCTCGACTCGAGCTCCTCGCGCAGCCACGCCCGCTCGCGCCCTTGCGCGAGCACGAGCTCGACGATCAGCGCAGACAGTCCGTCGAGCGCGAGATCGTCCGCCGCGGCCGCGTGTGCGCGCGCCGCGTCCAAGCGACCGCTCGCGAGCGCGAGGAGCACCTCGACAATCCCCGAGCGCACCGCGTTCGACCCGTAGATTCGGGCGGTGTGCGCCGCGTCCAAATCCCGGAGCTCGCCGCGCGCGTCCACGGCCAAGCCCATCGCGGCCGCCGCAAACGCGCGGCGCACGCCGAGCGCGTGCCTCGGATCCTCCGCGGAGTCCGCGCGGTGCACCGCGACCAACCCTTCGTTCGCGTGGCGCAGCGCTTCCACGAACTCACCGCGCGCGAACGCTGCACGCGAGAGCGCCGCGTAGCGCGCGGTCTTTCCCTCGACGCTCCGCGGAGTGAGCGCTTCGAGCGAGGCCAGGCCCGCGCCGCGCCGAGCATCGTCGTCGAGCATGAGACCGACGAGCGCGTCGTGGATGGCGGCCTCGTCGCGCCGACGCGCGCGCACGCGCACGCCGCTCGCCCCTCCCCCCAGCAAAGCCCACGCCGAGACGAGGACGGTCGCGACGACCGCGAGCGGCAATTGGAAGAACAGCCCGAGAATGACGGCCGTCAGGACCGAACCGACAATCACGGCGCCGAACCAACCTGTCGGGATCGGGCGACGCGGGACGGGGCCCTTCTGCACGTGACGCTTGCCCGTCGCCCCTGTGGCGGGCGATGCACCACGAACTCCGCGGCGTCCGGGTGCACGCGGCGCACCCACTCGTGCGGTCGCGCCGCGACCTCCGGAGGCCCTTCGTGGGAGAGCACCCGACGATACGGTCCGCGCGCGCCGCTTCGTCGCGCGAGGCGACGCCCTGAAAGAGCGCGCGCTCGTTCGGCGGCGTACGTCCGGACGAGGTGCGCGTGACGCGCAACGAGGGACTCGACCGGACCATGACGCGCGGCGAAGACCACCTCCGCGATGGCGATGCGCGCCGCGATCCGCCCGATGACCTCCTCCGACGCACCACGTCCCACACCGCCTCGGAAGCGCGCCCGCGCGCGTCCGCCGCCTCCGGCGTGAGCTCCTCGCGGTTCGTCAACACGGCTGCGAGCATCCGCTGACTCTGGGCATAGAGGCGCTCGATCGAGTCCTCCGGGAGCGCCGCCATCGCCCGGGCGTACGCCTCGGCCGCGAGCTCGACATCGCCGCAGGAGAACGCGAGGTCACCGCGACGTACGGCGACGTGGGCCGCGACGTCGCCTGTCGTCCGACGCTCCGCGCGCCCGCGCGCGTGCGCGAGCTCGATATCCCCTTCTTCCGCCGCCCGCGCGGACCCCAAGATCAGCCCGCCGATGCGGATGCGGCGCCTCAGACCCGCTGCGACGACACCGAGACCCACCGCGATGGCGCCGAGGATCGCCGCGACGACGCCGCTCCCCGCCACGACCGACCGAAGCGCGATCGACGCGAGCAACACGGCGAGCGCGCCCATGAAGTAGATGGCGTTCCGCGCGCCCGGAGGGCCGCGCCCGCAAAGGCGCGCGCGCGCCTCGAACTCCGCGGACGAAGCCTCGGCCGAACCGGGCTCGTTCGTCGCGCTCGAGGACTCCGTCTCGGGCTCCGTCTCGGGCATGTTCGTGACTCGGTCGCGGCGAGCCGCCACTCGACCCGCAGGAGATGATGTCCGCTCCCCAACAGCGCGACAACACCCCTTCCCCGGACTCTTTCACGCCGAGCCAAGCTTCACCGCGGTGGCCGTCGCGCCCACGAAGGGCCGCGCCGCCCCTCCGTCGTCGGCGTGAGCGCGTCGCGCATTCGCCTCCGCATTCGCAGAACGCTTGGAGGATGATACTTCTTCGGGCATGTCCCTCCCCAAGCTCTCGGTTTGCTTTGCAGCTGGACTCCTGCTCGCGGCCTGCCAGGTCGACAAGCAGAAGGTCACCGAGCAGGTGACGACGATGTTCAAGGATCAGCTCAGCCTGACCGTGAAGAAGGTCAACTGCCCGGAGAAGATGAACATCAGCAAGGGCGCGAAGTACGACTGCGACGTCGACGTGGAGCCCGAAGGGACGGTCCCCATCACCGTCGAGCTCACCGACAGCACGGGTTCGGCGTTGATTTCCACCAAGTACAAGGTCGTTACGCCCGACAAGCTCGCCGCGGACATCACGAAGCAGCTCGGGGTGCAGGGCACGGTCGACTGCGGCAAGCGAGTCCAAATCCTGAAGCCCGACAGCTCGTGGAAGTGCGGCGCGAAGACGCCGGACGGCGACCACGAGGTCGAGGTCAAGGTCGACGCTGAGGGCGGCTTGTCCTATCACGCGTTGTGACGGGAGCCGGTCCCTCGCCGGAGCGGTGCGCGCTTCGGCGGGCGTCAAACGCCGCGTTTCGCACGCATTGTCTGTGATGGACGGTCACCTCGCGGCGAGGAGGCGCCCAAGTTCAGCGAACGCCGCGCGCATACCCGGGTCGTCGTCGAAGCTCGCGAGCACCGAAAGATCCCCTCGTGGCAGCGCCTTCGCGAGCGCCTCCGCGGACGACATCGGGTGGCCGCTGTCGTCCGGCCAGGGCCGCACGAGCACGGGAACGTCGAGCCCAGCGAGCGCGCTTCGATCGGGCATGTCACTCTCCGCAGCGCCCTCGATGACGCGCGCAAGCGCCTCCCACGGCGACCGGCCGATGGCGCGAACCATCGCCTCGAGCGCGGGCGGGCGCGCACGATCGGGGAAGAGCGCGTCCAAGTCGCGCTCCACGTGGCGCACCATCGCCTCCGTGGAGCCGAGGGCGAAAAGCTCGCGGTAGCGCACTTTCTCCGGCCCCCGCGTCTCCCACGCCGTGGGGAGCGCGAACAGCAGCATCGCCTCGACGCGCTCGGGCGCCGAGAGCGCCGCGTGGAGCGCGACCGCCGCGCCCATCGAGATCCCTCCGAGCGCGAAGCGCCTCGCTCCGAGCGCCGTCGCGACGTCGAGCACGTCCTCGGCCATCGCGTCCCACCGATGCGCCGCTCCGTCCGGGCCAGCGGGGGTCCTGCCGTGGCCCCGCGCGTCGAGCCGCACCACCCGCAGGCCCGGGACCTCGTTCAGCACGCGACCGAGCGCGCTCTCGTCGTCCACCTCGATGGGGAAGAACACGCCGTGACACCAAAGGAGCGTCGGCCCCTCGCCGCGCGCACGAACGCGCACGCGCCGGCCCCGCGGCAGATCGATGAGCTCGTCGAAATCCGTCATGCGCGGGCCGCGAGACCTTCGAGCGAGGCGCGAACACGCGCGAGCCCCGCTTCGTCCTCCGCGATGGCGATGAGCATCCCGAACCCCTGAATCGCGTTCCACCCCCAGGGCATCACCGCGTAGCCGCGCTCGACGATGCTCTCCGGCTGGAAGAGCTGGGGCGCGCGGCTTCGGAAGCCCGCGAACGTGAGCCCGGGCTCGTTCGTCGGCAGCGGGACGAGGCTCGTCGCGAAGAACCGTCCAGTCAGGGAGCGCGCGAGGTGCGCGGCCATCGCGGTCGCGGTGTTGCCCGTAGGCCGAATGCCGGGATCGTAGAGGACGGGCCCGGACTCGGTCTGGAAGTAGTCGGACATCAGGAACCCAAACGCCTCGGGGTGCCGCGCCCAGATGCGATCGACCATGTCGAGGATGGCGGGCCCGACGGGCGCGACGAGCTCCGCAGTGATGGGGTGATTGACGGAGGAGCGGTACGTCTTGCCGTCGGGCTCCACGAGCTGATCGCTGAGCGCCACCACTTGCACGGCGTCGCGCTTCTTGGGGTCCAAGAGCACCTGGAAGCTACAGTTCCGGCCGCGGATCTCCGGCTGGATCACGAGCCTCCGGCTGAGCCCGAAGCGCGCCTGAGCCTCCCGAATCTCGAGGAGGCGCGCGTCGAACTCGGCGCGGTCGTTCGCGATGAACACGCCCTTGCCCGCGCTCTCCGTGTTGCACGTCTTCAGGAACACGCGGCCCCCCTTGGCCCGCTCCGCGGCCGCGGCGTAGTCCTCCGCCGAAGCCTCGTACATGTCCTTCACCGTCTCGTACGGCGCGTACGACGTCACCGTCTCGAGGCTGTCTTTCGAATTGAGCCAGCGCGACAGCGACGAGCCGATGACCGCGTGTTCGTCGAACGCGGGCTCGAGGTCGTCGATGTTGTAGAGGCGCCGACCCTCTCCGTCGCTCCGAACGCGCGCTTTCATCGCCGCGAGGCCGGAGATCCACTCGTACGGCCCGAGCAGGCCGATCTCGGTCGCGTACTCGATGAGGGATCGATCCATCTTGTCCGGGAGCAGCACGACGTTCCCCCCGCGCTCGGTGCCCGGCCCCGTCGAGAGCCACGCGGCGACGAACGGCATGAGCGTGGACGAGCCCGGCCCCTTGATGGAGTCGTACGAGGGCCGAAATCCGGCGCGGCTCGGATCTTCGTCCGCGTCGATCCAGATCGTCGCGACGAAGATCGACCCGAGCGCCGCCCGGAGGGACTCGAACGTGGGACGGACGAGCCGCGACAGGGCGTGCCCTTCGGGGAAGAGCGGCTCCGCGGCGGCGTCGGTTCGGCGGGGGATCATCGCTCGGGGCTCCTCGGCTCGAGGTCAACGCAGCGGGGGCAGCTCGTAGTGGGGCATGACGGCGACGTGCTCCGCCGTGAGGCGGCGCGTGTAGTCATCGAGGAGCTCGCGGACGCGCTCGAACCGAGGGGACCGCACGATCAGCCCGGCGTGGTAGGGGTCGTCCACGCGGTACGCGACCTCGGGATCGTCGTACCGCGAGAGGTCGGGGTGCTCGGCGCGCGCGAGGCATTGCACGAGGCCCGCGTATTCGCGGCGGCGCTCGGGGAGCCGGTATTCCACGGCGCCCTTGTCGATCTCGATGTCCGCCCACTCCGCCCAGAGGTTGATCCCCGTCGCGGCCTCGACGACGTCCGCGACGTGCGCGCCGCCGACGCGCGCGCCCGCCTCGAGGAAGTAGTGCCGGCCGTCTTCTCGGCCCTTGATGTACTCGATGTGGGCGACGCCCCGCAGCAGGCCGAACCGCGTGAGGATCTTCTCGTTCAGCTCCGTGAGCGCGCGCCAATCCGCGGAGTCGCGGTCCACGGTCGCGGTGCTGAAGACGCCGCCGGAGTGCGAGATGTCGAACGGCGGGGCGCCGTTCTTGTGCACCTCCGCGAACACGACCTTGCCCTCGGACACGATGGAGTCGACGTGAAACACGTCCCCGGGGAGGTAGCGCTCGAGGAGGAAGTGCGACGCGCGGTCCCCGAGCTCGTGGATCGCGGCCCAGAGCTGGTCCGTGTTCTCGAGGCGCCGAATGCCCGTGCTGGACGCTTCGGTGCGGGGCTTGAGCATCCACGGCCCCGGCACGCGCTGCGAGAACGCGCGGATGTCCTCGTGGTGGAGGACGCCCACGAACGCGGGCACCGGGATGCCCTCCTCCTCCGCGCGGATGCGCATCGCGAGCTTGTCGCGAAAGACGCGCGCGCGCGTCTCCCCCATGCCGGGGATGCGGAGGTGCTCGCGCAGCCGAGCCGCAGCGTCGACCTCGACGTCGTCGAACGGGATGATGCGGTCGAACTTGATCGTCCGCGCGAGGTAGCTCACCGTGTTCACGGTGCTCGCGAGCGACGCGTTGTCGACCTCGGCGAAGAGATCCTCGAGCAGGTCGCGACGCCAGCGCTTCTTGCGGAGGTAAGTCTCCTTCGTGAGGAGCCAGACGCGCGCGCCGCGCTCCCTGGCGCGCGCGATGAATCGGTCGCCGGTGTTGAAGCACGCGAGCACGAGGATGTTCATCGCGCCCCAAGATCCACGGAGACGCGGCGGAGGGCAAGAGCGAGCGCGCGCGTCGCCCCCACCCGTCACCCCGCGCTGACGCTGCACGAACCTTGCACTAAGCCCAAGACCACGAGGTGGTCCCATGAGGGCGAAGAACAAGGTCTGTCTCTGGTTCGACAAAAGCGCGCTCGAAGCCGCGAAGTTCTACGCGGCGACGTTCCCGAACAGCGAGGTCACGGGCTGGCACCACGCCCCGGGCGACTTCCCGAGCGGAAAGGCGGGGGACGTGCTCACGGTCGAGTTCACCGTGCTCGGGATCCCGTGCATCGGCATCAACGGCGGCCCGGTCTTCAAGCACACGGAGGCGTTCTCCTTCCAGGTCGCGACCGATGATCAGGCCGAGACGGACCGGTACTGGAACGCCATCGTCGAGAACGGCGGGGAAGAGAGCGAGTGTGGCTGGTGCCGTGATCGGTGGGGCCTTTCGTGGCAAATCACCCCACGCACGCTCACCGACGCGCTCGCCGCCGGCGGCGCCGAAGCGCACCGCGCGTTCAAGGCCATGATGACGATGAAGAAGATCGACGTCGCCGCGATCGAAGCCGCGCGCCGCGGCTGAGGGCGGGGCGCGACCCCCCGCGCGCGGGACCGGACGCGCGACTCGAGCAGGAGCCGGGCTGAGGTGAGTCGCGCCAGCCACCCGCCCACGTGGCGCGTCCGAGCGGTCGATTGGCGCGCTGCCGGGCGTGGGCCGAGCGAGGAGGGCGCCCCATGACCTCGACCACGTATGCCGTCGCGCTCGCTGGCATCGCCACGCTCCTCGGAGCGTGCGCGCTTCCCCCAGCGCCGTCCCAGGCCATCACCGTTCGCACCACGCCGGCGGCCGGGGCAGCCGAGCAGCCGCTCATCGCCGAAGGGGGCCCCGACCGCACGCCCGCGCCCGTGGCGGTCGTCGAAGCAGACAATGTCCCGGTCGCCCCGACGCCGTCGGCGGTCGTGCCCTCGGCGCCAGCGCTCTCGCGCCCTGCCTTGGACCCCGCGGCGCTCGCCGCCGCGCGCGGGTTCGGCGTTGCGGATCCGCGGAGCACGGTGATGGGTTCGGAGCGCGCGCTGACGGAGACGGGGGATACGAACCTCTCCGCGGCAGACGTCCGCGCGGCCGCCGCAGCGCTCGCGCCGAGCTTCCGCGCTTGCTACACGCGCGCCCTCGTGAGCGACGCCGACGCGCGCGGCAGGGTGCGCGTCACGTTGAAGATCGGCGCGAACGGAGAGGTGGGGAGCGCGAGCCTGAGCGGCGGCGAGGGGCTCCCCCCCGTCGCTCTCTCGTGCATCCAGTCCGTCGCAACGTCGGCGCGCTTCGATCCCCCCGGCGGCGCGGGCTGCACGGTCGTGATCCCCCTGACGTTCGCTCCCGGCGAGTGAGTTTTTGGGGCGCCCCCGAAGAGCGCGCCGTCAGGGCCGACAGCCGGGGCCGCCGGCCTGCTTCCAATGACCGTCCTTGCACACGTAGTCGAACGCGCACATTCCGTCGTCCTGCATGCACGTCTTGCCGGGCTGGGTGCAGGCGGCCGACATGTCCCAGGGGCAGCCGTCGTCGCGGCACACCCAACCGAGCGTCGGTTTGCAGTCCGGGATGGGGCCCGCGGGTGTGATGCAACGCGACTCGGTGCACCGGCACGAGTGCCCCGCGCCAAATTCGCACACGAGATCCGCTTGGGAGCAGACGCTCCACGCGGCGGGCTCGGTGGTTCCGCAGCTTGGGTTCTTCGCGCCGCCTCCCGTGGTGGTACCGGACGCCGACGCCGCCGCGGTGGCGCTGCTCGTGGGGAGGGGGCCCTCGGGGGTGCGCGGCGGCGCCCCGTCGCAACCCGCGAGGACGATGAACAGGACGACGAATCGATGCATGGAGCTCCTCTTTTCTGGGGACGAACGACAGCACACGCGGCGGAGTCAGGGGATCTTCACCTCACATTGTCCGTCCACGCACGCGACCCCGGCGGCGGGGCAGAAGCACTCGTTGGGAGGAGTACCGATCTGTCGCGCCTGAATGTCTGCGTCATACGCGGGCTTGCTCGAGACCTGGATGGCGCCCGCGAGCGGACAATCGCAGGGGCCACAGAGATCGCCGAAGAAGGCCGGCACGCAGTCCGTGTCGACGGCGCAATCCGTCACGTAATCGGCCTCGTCGATGGTGTGGTCCTCGGGGTCGCACGCGGCCGACCCCGTCGACCCGCTGGCGCTCCCCGAGCCCGTGGTGCTCGCACCGCTCGCAACGGTCGCGCCCGCCCCGCCGCCGCTCCCGGTGCCCGACGAGGAGATGAAGTCGACCTGGCCGCCACAGGCGCCGATCGAGAGGACGACGCCTCCGATCGCGGCGCAACGCACGCCGAGGCGCGCTCCCCTCATGACGGCGCGCAGGTCGAGACGCCCGCGCCGACGACGATCTCGGACGGCAAGCTGCCCGCGTTCGTGAGCGTCATCGTGTCCGGCTCATAGCGGCGCACGAACGTCGTCCCCTCCTCGATGAGCGCCGTGAACATGTAGAACGCTCCGCCCCAGGAGGCGAAGGCGAACGCGTTCTGGGGGTCTCCGACGGACACGTGCGTGATGCTCACGATGGCGGCCGTGTCTTTGTCGAGCTCCGAGATCTCTCCACCCGGGCCCGGGTCGTCGAGCGAGTAGGCGAAGAGCTTTCCATCCCCGGTGCCCGTGAGCTCGCTCCGCCCGAGCGGCGCGGAGAACGGACCGATGAAGTCGAGCTCGAGGGTCGCCGTGTCGATCGACGCGAGCCCGAGCGAGGGCGCGTCGAAGCTGCTCTCGGCGACGAACAGCGTCTCCGTGCCGTCGGCGGGGTTCGAGGAGAAGCCCATGCCGAACGAGAAGAAGCCCGACTGCCCCGCCTGGAACTCCGTGGGCTCGCAGCTCGCGTCGCTGATCTTCACGCGGAAGATCTCCCCGTCCGTGTAGAGGACGTACGCGACACCGTGTCGATCGACCGCCATGGAGTACGGCGTGGTCTCCGGCGGAAGCCCACAATCGACGTTCCCGACGAGCGAGAACGCGCCCGTCGGAGGGTCGAAGCGATAGAGGCGCTCCGACGCCGTGACGACATAGACGAGGAGGGTGTCCGGATCCTCGCACCCCGGTCCGCTCCCCGTGGATGCGACGCTGGAGGACACCACCGACGAAGCGACGGAGGCGTGACTCGTGGACGCGCTCGACGCCGTCACCGCGGATCCTCCGCCCTCCCCGCCGGGCAGATCGAGGGGGGTGCGCGCGCCACAGGAGAGCGAGACGACCCCTGCGATGGACGTCACCGCGGCGCGACCTCGGAGGGAGGCCACGCCTCGAGCGGGGCGCTGGATCGGCGGGGCTGACATCGACCGTGGGCGCAGCGTAGCCGCGATCGGCGCGGTCGAGCCGCGCAAACGCGCGTCAGCGCGTACCGCGCCGTCGCCTCGCGATCCCCACCAGACCGAGCACACCGCACGCGACGCCGAACGGCGACGGGCCGCGCGTCCCAGCGTTCACTGCGCAGGACGTCGATCCCTCGTCCGCCCAGCCCACGTGATCGCCCCCTTCGGCGCTCGGGTCGCCTTCTCCTGGGTCCCCCGAGGTCGCGGAGGATCCTCCCGCGCCGCCATCTCCCGTCGAAGCGCCGCCTCCGGCGCCGCCGGTCGACGAGGCCACGGGCGGCGTGCCCGGGGCGACATGCACGTTGACCTGCATGACGTCGTCCCCGGGACCGCCGCTGTCCGCGAACCACGTGACGCCCTCCGCGACGAGCCCGAAGTAGGGCTGAAAATCGCCCGCCTCCGCCGGGGTGAGGTCCCATTCGAAGTGTCCGACCTCGCCGGGCGCCACGTCGTTCGCGAGCGTGGACACGCGGCTCGGCGAGAGCCACGTGCTCGCAGCGAACGGGCTCGCCGCGTCGCGCGGGATGGGCGCGAGCTTGACGACGCCCGCGGGCCACGTCGTGGTGCCGCTGTTTTGAAGGTCGATCGAGCCCGTCATGGGCTCGTATTGGGTCATCTGGATAGGCGCCTCGGACGCGTAGGGCCACGACTGGGCGACGAACTTGGCGGCCCACACGGGGCCGACGACGTCGTTGTGGAACTGGTTGTACGCCGCCTGGGCGTGCGCGATCCGGTTCGCCTGCGCGCACGCGCCACAGATCTCGTACTCGTTCTGGAACACCGTGACGGCCTGGACGATCGTCGTCGCTTGCTTCAGGTGGTTGAACCCGTACCCCTCGTTCGTGAGCTCCCACCAGATGAACTCGAGCTGGAGGTGGAGGGACCACTTGTCCTCGCCCATCTGCCCCGCGAACCAGACGACGTTCGCGTTGTGCGTCGTGTCCCAGCGCCCCCCAGTGGACCACTGCGCGATGCCGCGGCCCGGCCCGCCGCCGTACTGTTTGATCGTGGGATCCATCCCCGACTCCTGATCGAGGTTGCCGATGATCCCGGCGGACTGGATGGGCGTGAGGCCCTTCGCGAGGAAGAAGTCGAACGCGATCTTGTCGTCCGCGGTCTCGACGATCGCCTCGCTCCGCGACTCGACGGGCTCGCTCGTGGGCGCTTCGACGCCCTCACAACCGGCGAGGAGCAGGGCGATCGGCAGGGCGCGGAGGATCCTGGATCCGGGGGTGTGAGCCACGAAGCGCCTCCAAGCGAGCCGTATGCCACGCGCGATTTCGCGCGTTTTGGTCGCCCGCGGGGCCGGCGGGTAGATCACGTGTGATCCGGCTGGGCCGATCGTTCGTCACGCGTAGGAGGGTGTAGGCAAACGAACGATTGGCGCTCGATTGTCTGCTTCGGGGCCCGGCTCGACTCGAACGAGGTCGAGCGGGCGGGAGGCCTACTCGCGGCGATGGAAGCGGAGCGTGGCTTGCGCGAGGTGCTCCTCGGCTACTTCTCCGTCCGCCGCGGCCTCGAGCGCGGCGCGGAGCGCGTCGTCCGCGGACGTCTGCGCGGCGACGAGAATGCGACGGCGCTTGCCCGTCGCGCTCCGGAGCGCGAGCGCCGCGGCGACGCGCCGCTCGGGGGGTGCGCCCCCGTCCTCGACGATCCGCTTGAGCTGCGCGGGCTCGACGGATCTCGCGCGGTAGCCGCCGGGGTTCACGGCGACCGCCGCGGCGGCGCGCTTCCACTCGTCCACGCTCCGCGCGCCGCGATCCAGCAAGGCCCCGAGGGACTCTCCGGTGGACGCGCGCGCCGCCGTGCGCGCCTCGTCGATGTACTCGGCGAGGCGGGCCCGAGCGATCCCCTTCGCCGGCAGGAGGACTTCGCGCCCCCCAGCGAGCGTCAGCCACACACCGCGATCGCCCTGCTTCACGTCCTCGATGCGCGCGTGCGGGACGAAGCGGCGTCGCGTGAGGACGCTGTAGGAGACGCCGTCGGAGCCCACGCGCACGTCCGTCCCGCGAAAGGCGAGCGCGGCGCCGGCGCACACGACCAAGGCACCGAGCGCGCCCGCGATCATCGCCGGGTCGACCGTTCCGCCGACGCGATCGGAGATGTTGATCGCACAGAGGCTGAGCGTGACGAGGGCGAGCGCGACGAACCCGCCGAACGCAGCGAGCGCGAACGCCCTGTCGAGTCGGTCGACCGCGCTGCCCCCGCGCACAAGGCGGACGATCGCGTGCCCGTGGCCGAGATCTCCCGCGACGCGCGCGAGCGAGCGCCGCTCGCTCGCGACGAGCCGCACCGTGGAGCCGTCGCGCCGCTCGAGCACGAGCGCGTCGGTCGGATCCAGCTCGACGCTCACGACCTCCGATCGCTCCACGCGGTGCTCCCCATCGCGGGTCGCGAAGCGCGCGGTGCTCGCGTCGAACGCGTACATCGCGGGGCCGTGATCGCGGCGCACCGGCTCGTCGCTCGTCCGGAGCTGGAAGCCCATGATGCCGAGGCCGATCAACGCGCCGATACCGACCGGGACCCCTTCGGAGGAGATGAGGTTGAAGAGCAACCCGAGCGCGACGACGCCCAACGCAACGAACGACAGGCGCCGCAACCAGCGGCGAGGGTTCGGCCGGCTCGTCCCGAGGCTGGTGAAGCGGGGACGAGCCACGCCTACCGTGTATCACGCGCCCTCGAGCCGCGGCGCGCTTGCGCGTCGAGGTCGGTGACCACCGCGCCCCGACGAGCTATGGATGGGCCATGCGCGCGCTCCCCTTTGGCTTCGCTCCCCCGCCGCCCTCCTGGGTGCGGGGTCCGCTTGGCGTCCAGGCGCGCGGACTCGAGAGCGACAAACATGTTGAAACCACGGCATATGCGCTCGATCTCGACGCGATCCACACGGCCTCGTCGCGGAGCTCCTCGGAGTACGAGGAGTAGTCTTCCGGTGCTCGCTCCTCGGGTGTGCGCCTCACGAACGAACTCGAGCGAATCTGCTCGCGTTCCAACACGGTTGTCGCTCTAACCATGTCGCTCCTCCCCCCTCGCCTCACCGAGTTGATTCGGCGCGACCTCGGCGCGCGTCACGTCGCGCTCGTCGCCCCGGAGGAGGTCGCCGTCGAGCCCGTGGACGGCGAGCTCACCGTCGCCCTTCCTCACGGCCATACGGTACGCGTCGAGGTGGATCCGGACGCGGATCAGGCTGCCCTCCAGCGCAGGCTCGAGACGATCGTTTCGTCGTTCTGGGAGACGCTCACGGAGGCGCTCCCCAAGGCGCCGCGCCCCAACCTCTGGGACGCGCTCCACCGCGAGCTCGCGGAGCTCGTCGAAGCCGCGGGCGCCGTCAACGCGGTGGTCATCGACGCGATGTCGAGCGTCACGTGGGCGGAGGCGGACGCGGCGGAGTCGCTGCCGCACGTGGAGGAGCACCTGGCGGAGGTGATCCCGATCCATCGCTCGCCGCGCGAGACTCCGCCGGCCGACCCCCCGGAGCTCTCCGTCACGGAGCGCGCGATCGCGAGCGTCCGCCGGCTCCCCGCGATGGCGGCGCTCTCGAAGGGGGGCCAGCTCACGCACCACGAGCGCGACACGGACACCCCGTACGTCGCCAAGTCGTTCGCGTCGATCTACGTGCTCCTGCTCGTGTTCGACGCTCCGTTCGACGAGCTGCGCGCGGAGCGCGCGATCCACGCGCGCCTCGAGACGATCGATCGGCTCGTGGTCGCGCTCCCCCCGCTCGACCCGACCCCGATCGGCGGCGCGAAAGCGATCCGCGCGCGCCGCTCCTAAGGGCGCGTCCGGAAATAACTGGCGCATTCGGCCGACGCTGCATCCCCGCGGCCGGCGTTACTCCTCCTCAAAATAGCCTCACTATTCCTCGTCGTCGCGCCTTGGCCGCGGGGCGCATCGTCGCCCTCGGTGCAGCCACTTATTTCCGGACGCGCCCTGAGCGGGTACGTTCGGACTACCCCGGTCGCTCCCGCGGGTGGGTACGTTCGTACTATCTCCCGCGCTCGGCGAAGAACGCCCGCACGAGCGCGTGGGTGCGCGCCGGCAGCTCGAACTGCGGGACGTGCCCGCAGTCCTCGAAGATCTCGCAGCGCGCGCGGGGCACCGCCTCCTCGACGAAGCGAGCGAACGCGCGCGGGACGAGCAGATCTTTCTCTCCGAACAGGAACAGCGCGGGGCGCGCGAGCCTCGGGAGGCGCTCCCAGAACCCGCGCTCTCCGAGAGGCTCTTCCAGATAGATCTCTCTCGCGGCGTTGAAGAACGCGACCCGGCCGCGCGCGCTCGAGAACACGCGCATGAACTCGTCGGCAGCGGCGTCGATCCCGTTCTTCGGCACGCGGTCGGCGTGCGCGAACAGCGACCGGAGGACCAGCACGACGACCCCGCGCACGAGCGGGAGCGGGAGCACCGCGAGCTCGTGCCGGAGGAGACGGACGAGCCCGGTCGCGAACCGGAAGCGGCGCCACGCCATGGACGGACAGAGCAGGGCGAGACGGTCCACGCGGTCGGGCGTTCGAAGGGCGACCTCGAGCGCGATGCGTCCGCCCATGGAGTTGCCGACGAGGTGCGCGCGGTCGATGCGGAGCGCGTCCAGGACGGACGCGACGTGCTGCGCGAAGAACGCGGGGCGAAGCGGGCGCACGGGCTTGTCGGACTCGCCGAAGCCGGGCAGGTCGACGGCGATCACCCGGTGATCGGGCGCGAGGTCGTGCATCGTCGGCAGGAACGACGCGCTCGTCGCGCCGAGGCCGTGGAGGAGCAGGACGGGGGTCGCGTCCGCGGGGCCGGCCTCGAGGTAGAACGTCCGCACGCCGGCCGCGAGGACGCGGCGCACGCGGGGAGCGCGGGCGTCCCGCGCGTTGCCGTGGAGGAGATCGTCGAGCTCGAGCGGGAGGGCGAGGTTCCCCCGGAGCGACAGGCGGCTCGAGAGGAACGCCTCGGCGCCGGACGTCCGGCCTTCGATGACGTCCAGCATCGTGCGGGGATCGGCGTGGATCGTGGACGCGGCTCCCCCGACGCGACCGCGCTGGAGGGTCGTGCGGCCGCGCTGGAAACGTACGGTCCAGGTGCCCGTGCGCCCCGCGTCGAACACGACGTCCGCCTTGAGCTGGCTCGCTCGTGCCGAGGCGCGCGACACGCGGGAGCGCAGCGCCTCCTCCAATGACGCTGCGATCGCGGACTCGGCCATCGAAGAACGATGGTTCGGCGGGGCGGGGCGTGTCAACCGTGGCGCGGCCGAGGCACTCGAGGATCGGGCGGTGCTCGCGACCGCCGCGCGCGGCGCGGTTGCTCATCGGGAGACGTGCAATGCGTTTTGTCTGCGACCTCTTCCAGAAATACCCGCGAGTGTCGCTGCAGAGCCCGACCTTCGTGGGCACGACGTCACCTACGGCGTCTCGTCGTCGGCGTTCACCTCGGGCGCGCAGGTGAACGGCACGCCAGCGATCATGGCCCGCGGCGGCCACCGGACCAACGGCACCGACGCGGGGATCTTCTCCATCCAAATGGCGGATTCGCCACGCGCCTTCAACGCGCTACTCGGATTTCGCTGCGTCATCCCGCGCTGAGCGCACCGAGCGCGTGGGGCCGCGCTACTTCGGGACGATCGTCATCCAGTTGAGCATCGTGTACTCGTCCGTCTGACCGATCTCGAGGGTGACGTTCCCGTCGCTCGCGTCCACGGTCACGGTCTTCACCGCGTAGGGGGCGCTCGGGTTCGTCTCGAAGTCGTCGAACATCACCTGTCCCTCGACGACGACCCGCTGCTTCGAATACGTCTTGTCGTACCATCCAATCGAGACCGTCACGTCGTACGTGCCGGGCTCGATGTCCCAGTTGAACGTGTCGGTGCGCCCGTAGTCGTTGAAGATGATGCTCCGCTGAAGCTCGTCGACGGGCGCGTCCGACAGGTACTGGAACTTCATGATGGTCGGGTCCCCGATGTACGGTCCGGACCAGCCGTAGCCCTTCTTCGCGTCGTAGGCCTCCCAGCCAATCTTCAGGTACGCCTGGCCGTCCTGGGTCGGAGCGTCGGGCTGACCGGCCGGATCCTGGAAGTTGATGTAATAGGGTGCCTTCGGGTGCGCGCTCGTGCTGGTGCTCTCGAGCTTCGGACAGCCGTTGACCTCTTTGCCGAGGAACGCCCCGAGTTGATCCCGGAGGTGCTTCAGCGCGGAGGTGTCGTGGGTGAAGGACGTGGTGGAGGACACCGCGCTGTCGACGCTGAGATCGCAGCCCTCGTTCGTGCCGGGCACGCTGGGCTGCTTCTGGCCGTTCGCGAGGAGGAGGTACTCGTAGTCTTCCTGGCCTTCGCGGAGGAGCTCCCAACGAATGCTGCTCGTGATTCGGTCCCCCGTCGGGGGGTAGAGGAGGAAACCGTCGCCGTTTTGGTTCGTCCCCTCGGGCCTCGGGTTGGAGCGCGGATCGTTGCCCCAGCCGGTGACGGAGTAATAGGCGAACCCCTTGATGCGGTACTTCCAAGCGGCCCAGTAGGCGATGCGAGACTCGAGGCCGGAGTGGTCGATGGTGATGGGGTTGAAGTGGGGCGGGAGATCCCCGTAGAGGAAGTACCACCAGACGTCGTCCCCGGCGGCCTGCCGCACCTTCGCGTAGTCGGGGTCGAACTCGGAGAGATCCGCCCACCAGAGATCGTAGGAGTGCCCGTTCGCGAGCGGGTTCTCGGCGATCTCGGGCTTCGGCTCCTCGCTCACGGCGATGCGGAGATGGGGCGCGGAGGTCTTCGTCAGATCCGCGAGGAACGCGGCCACGTCGTAGTCCTCGGCGCCCTGGGGCTCGTTCTCTACGTAGTAATAGCCTTTGTCTGTCCAGCCGTGGGAGACGAGCTCGGCGTCGACCGCCGCGAGGAGCTTCGACCACTCGGCGTTGTACGCGGCCGTCCCGAACGCGTCGCCGCGCGGGATGCCGCAGAACTCCGCGGGGCGCGGGGTGGAGTTGTCGACGAACTGCATGATCTCGAACGAGGGGAAACCCACGCCGTTCCAGCCGACCCCGTCGATGTATTTCTTACCGAGCGTCTCGAAGTCGTATTCGCCGGTTCCCTGGATGAACTGGTGCGTAGCGCAGTCGTAGTCGATGCCGCCGTCGTAGTTGAGCCCGGCGGGCCACGCGACGGAGGAGGGCGTCAGGCGGTGCTGATGGAAGTGGTCCTTGATCCGCTGGACGGCCTCGAGGCTCTGTCCTCCGCCGAGGGCCTCCATGCTCGCGTTCCAGTTCCCGTCGAACCCAATCTTCGGGGGAAGGGCGAAATCGTAGACGTGGAGCTTCACGGGGACGTCGGAGGTCGCGCCGCCGAGGTCGACGGTGAGCGTCGACGTGTAGTCCCCCGGCGGCGCGTCGGGGGGGACGAAGACCGTGATCCAATAGGGCTGGTTCTCGCCCGCGCCGAGACTCCGAGCGTCCCCGAAGGAGATGGGATCGAGGGGATCGGGGACGCGGCCGCTCGGGATGCTCCCGGGGTCGCTCGGTGCGCCGATCGAGACGTACCCGACCTCGGCGAGCTCGAGGCCGCCGATCGTCCCGGGACCGGAAAAGGGCGTCATCGAGAGCTTCGCGGTGGTCGTCGCGTCCGGGCGGACGACGAGTTGGAAGGGTTCGTACTCGTTGCGCGCGGCGCTGATCTCGATCGCCGCGCCCGTGGCCGTGGGCGGGGCCGCCTCGCGCAGGACCTTGTCCATCGTCGTGGTGGTCCAGAGCGTCGCCCCTGCGGGAGATGGAAGCGCGAACGTCATGGGCCCGGCGGGCGTACAGTCCGTGCAGGTCGGCCCGGGGGGTTGCTTTCCGCCGGTGCCGCCGGAGCCACCTCCGTTCGTCGCGCTGTCGTCGCACGCGGCGATCGTCCAACAGACAATCCCGACGAGGAGCCCGGAGCCGAGGAAGGAAGTACGGCACATTCGCCAATGCTAACGTGCGGCGCACCGTGACGACGAACCCGAACATGAAGGCGCGCGGAGAAACCGCGCAAGGAAGGAGCGCCGCTCACGCACCCTCGTGGAAGCGCGCCGCGTCGTGGGGCGCCCTCGCCGTGCCGATGCTGGTCGGCGCGCGTGAAGCTCGCGCGGAGCCGACGGGGTGCGGGGTCCATCCGAATGCGATCGTCGCGGACCTCGGCCTGCACGTCGTGAACGCGGGGTACCAGCGCACGGTGAGCTGCTGGCTCGTCCTCCAGGCGACGGCGGGGCTCTACGTCCCCTGGATGGTGAACGACGATGTGCTGGGCCTCGGCGGAGGGGAGCGAAAGCCGGACGGCATCTGGGACGCGGCGGGGTTCGTGGTGCGGGCGCGCCCGTTCTTCTTCCCCGTGGGCACCGCGCCGACGGGATTTTGGATCTCGCCGTTCCTCCAAGCGGGGTACGTCCGGGGCCTCCCGCCGGACGGGGGGGAGAGCTTCGGCGGGTACGCGCAGGCGGCGGGATTGTCCGTGGGTGGGAACATTCCGTTGGGCTCGAGGGTGATCCTCGGGCTCGGCGGGGGGGCGCAGCTCCACGCCGCGTTCTTCCACGGGAACACGAACCCGCCGGGGTTCGCGACGGTGGGCCCCCACGTGGACATCAACCTCGACGTGCGGTTCTGAGCCCCGGACGGGCTCGCGCTCCGCTCGACGGGCCGGCGACCGGAGGGGGATTTCGTGCTCCTCCGCGTAGGACGAGCGCATTCATCACCGAAACCAACCCAGCGAGAGAGGCCCCGCATGCTTTCGAAGAAGACCATCCTCCGTGGCGCCGCGACCGTCGTCGCGTCGACCGTCCTCGGCATCCTCGTCGCTGCGTGCGGCAAGCGCGGCGCGGAGGGCGTCCCGGAGTGCGACGAGTATTTCAAGACCGTCGATACCTGCAAGAACGAGTCGGAGAAGAGCTCTCTCAAGGCGGAGGCGGATCTCAGCAAATCGGCGTGGCAATACCTCGGCCAGGACAAGGTGAAGACGGCGTGCGCGGAGGCGAACACGCGCGTGAAAGAGCGCTGCGACGCGGGCCCGGACGGGGTCGCGGAGTGCGACGAGTACTTCAAGCTCCTCACGACGTGTAAGAACGAGACCCAGAAGGCGAACGAGAAGCAGAACCGCGAGAACTGGAAGTCCCAGACGAAGAAGACGGTCGCGGGGAGCTGCAAGATCGCGCTCGATAACGCGAAGACGTTCTGCAAGTAGCGGCGCGCGCCGCGCCGCGAGGCTCGTTGTACGCCGCGGGGTTCGCTGGTAGCGTCCCGGCCCCCTCGCGCTCGGGCCGGGGGCGTCGTCAGGAGCACGTACAATGAGCGAGAACAACGAAGCGGGCGGAGCGGCCAAGGGCCTCCAAATCAAGGGCGGAGCGGCGATCGTCGCGCCCGTCAGCGCCTTCCAGAACGGGATCCCGCCGAACGCGCTCATCGTCCTCCCGGTCAACGCGATCACGGACGAGTTCAAGGGCATGCTCGAGAAGGGCCCGGTCGGCGTCACCCAGGAGCAGATGTGGACGCTCCTCGGGTTCAACGGCCCCGCGGTCCAGGTGCAGGACGATCAGGGCCGCCCGCTCATGATCGGGCTCGAGGATCTCCTCGCGGGGCTCGAGAAGCACTTCAACGAGAAGCCGGACGACCTGAACCGGGGCCGGATCTACGCGCAGGAGCTCCTGAAGCACGAGCGCCTGCAGCGCGCGGAGCAGGTGCTCTCGAAGATCGTCGCGAAGGGCGGCACGGGGGACGACTGGCTCGCGCTCGGCATCTCGCAGCTCCAGCAGGAGAAGTACGACAAGGCGGAGGGCACCCTGAAGGGCGCGGCGAACCTCCTCAAGACGAACCCGTACCCGCACCTCCACCTCGCCAAGCTCTTCAAGAAGAAGGGGGAGACGAAGCTCGAGCGGGAGCACACGGACAAGGCGCTCGAGATCGACGGCGACAGCGTGGACGCGTGGGCGTACCTGTTCCAGAGCATTCGCGACTCGCAGAGCGAAGAGGCGGCGGTCGCGGAGCTCGAGAAGCTCGGCAAGGAGAAGAAGAACGCGCGCCCGTTCGTCGCCCTCCAGGCGGTGTACGCGAGCAAGGAGGAGACGCGCGACAAGGCGCTCGAGTTCGGCAAGAAGGGCCTCGAGATCAACGGGGAGGACGTGCTCGCCCTGCTCGCGATGAGCGCGGTGTACGGGCAGAAGGGCGAGCTCGAGAGCGTCGTGAAGCTCCTCCAGCCGCACGAGGCGAAGATGACGCGCGACGTGCGCCTCGCGAACAACTACTTCGAGGCGCTCTTCCAATCGCGCCAGATCGACAAGGTCACGAAGCTCCTGAACGCGCTCGTGGGCTCGCAGAACGCGCAGGTGAAGCAGTTCGCGAACGAGAAGCTGAAGCTCGTCGCGCAGTTCCTCCAGCAGCAGCAAGCGCAGCTCAACGCGATCCAGAAGCGCAGCTGAGCCGCGCACCCCGGCTTGGCGCCCACCGCGCGGCTCCGAGGTGGTTCTCTCGGGAAGCGTGAGGAGATCGAGAGGAGGCGAGGGCCTCCTCTCGGCTTTTTTTGTCGGGGGGAAACTCACGACTCGAACGGGGCTCGCTCACGGGGCGCGAGCGGCGCGAGGCATCGCGCGGGCGGCTCGGGCCGGGCGTCCAGCCTGAATCTAGAACGCGGTACAGAGCTCGAGCGCGTTGTCGAGGTGGTCGTTCGTGAGCGCGGTGAGGATGTGGTCGCGGAAGCGCCCGTCGATGAAGAGGTAGTCGCGCGCGTACCCCTCGACGACGAAGCCGAGCGCTCTCAGGAGCTCCCCGCTGCGCTCGTTCTTCGGCAGGTAGTTCGCCATCACCCGATGGAGCTTCAGGGTGTCGAACGCGAAGCGGACGGCGGCGCGCACGGCCTCGCGCATGAGGCCCTTGCCCTGCTCGTCCTGGTCGATGCCGTAGCCGAGGAGGCAGGCGCGGAGCGCCCCGCGGACGATCTCGGTGAGGGCGACGGTCGCGATGACGCGCTCGGGGCGCGCGCGGTACGCGGCGACGAACTGCGCGGCGCGGCCGGCCTCGAACGCCTCGTGCTGCGCGCGGATCCGCCCCTGCCAGTACGCCTCGGTCGCGAAGTTCGGGGGCCGCGGGGGCGACCAGGGGGCGAGGTGGCGTGCGTTGCGCGCGTGGTAGTCCGCGATGGCCGCGGCGTGCGCGCGCTTCGGAAGGAAGACCACGAGGCGCTCGGTCTCGAGCGTGCAGGTCGGCTCCGCGGGCTCGGTCACCACCGATTCGTATCGACAAGGGGGTGTCGGGCGCCACCGAATTCCGCCGATCCGTCGGGCCCGCGATCGCGTGATCCCCTTGTTTCGTGCGCGCCGGGCGCGCGGCACGAGATCCGCAAAGGGCGCGCCCGGAGGTCCCTCATGCGCGCTCTCAGGTCTTTCGTCGATCGTGTCCGTCGCTCGAAATGGATGCCGCTCTTCGCGAAGATCGTCGCGTCGTTCGGCGTGATCGCGGCGCTCGGTCTCGTGGGCACGGGGTTGTTCGACGGCTGGGTGAAGACGAGACGCGCCACGGCCGCGGGAGCGCTCTCGGGTGTCGCCCCGGCGGACGCGCCGGGGGCGTCCGCGAGCGGCGCGGGGACGG
This sequence comes from Polyangiaceae bacterium, assembly GCA_046351395.1. GTDB lineage: Bacteria > Myxococcota_A > Polyangia > Polyangiales > Polyangiaceae > CAYYKK01. Next base: position 79,301 of record JAXLYP010000021.1, on the reverse strand, counting down.
CGAGCGCGAGCGCAGCTCCACCGGTCGCGAGCGCGTCGGCGAGCGCGCGGGCGCCGTGCAACGTGGAGGGGAAGGTCATCCTGAACCGCGCGAGCGCGGAGGAGCTCGACAAGCTCCCGGGCGTGGGACCTTCGAAGGCGCTGCGCATCGTCGAGCTGCGGGAGAGGCTCGGGGGGTTCAAGCGCCTCGAGGAGCTCTTCCGGATCAAGGGCATCAAGCGACGGCTGCTCGAGAAGATCCGCCCGCTCGTCGTGCTCGACCCGCCCCCGGGCTGTTCGCTTTGACGCGCGTGTCCGGGGCGGCGACGTCGTGCTAGAGGCCCGTCATGGTCGCAACGAGAGCGGATGGGCGCGGACCGCGCGAGCACCGGCGCGTGGAGATCGTCCCGGGCTTCCAGCGCAACGCGGAGGGCAGCGTGCTCTATCGCGCGGGGCGGACGGTCGTCCTCTGCACGGCGTCGATCGACGCGTCCGTTCCGCAGTGGATGGCGGGCCGGGGGACGGGGTGGATCACCGCGGAGTACCAGATGCACCCGCGATCGAGCCCGCAGCGACGCGAGTCGCGGGATGGGCGGGGCAAGGCGCCGAGCGGGCGCACGCAGGAGATCCAGCGCCTCATCGGGCGCGCGCTGCGGAGCGCGGTCGCGCTCGACAAGCTGGGCGAACGGACGATCGCGATCGACTGCGACGTGCTGGAGGCGGACGGGGGCACGCGCACGGCCTCCATCACGGGGAGCTTCGTCGCGCTCGGGCTCGCGCTCGCGAAGCTGCGAACGTCGGGCGCGCTCACGACCCCGGTCCTGAGGGATCAGGTGGCGGCGATCTCGGTGGGGATGCTCGAGGGCGGCGGGGAGGGGCTCGCGCTCGACCTCGTGTACACGGAGGACAGCGCGGCGCGCGTCGACCTGAACCTCGTCGCGACGGGCGCGGGTGCGATCGTGGAGGTCCAGGGCACGGCGGAGGGGGAGGCGATCCCGAGGTCGGAGCTCGACCGCATGATCGATCTCGGGATGGAGGGCGTGCGCTCGCTCGCGGCTGTGCAGCGGGAGGCGCTGGGCGCGTCCGGGGTGGAGCTCTCGTCCCTCCTCGTCACGGGCGGCGCGCCCTAGAGAACATCGATGCTTCCGATCATGACCGTCGTCGTCGCCACGCGGAACCCGGGAAAGGTCGCGGAGATCCGCGCCGCTCTGGAGGGGCTCCCGATCGGGCTGACGTCGGTCGCGGACATCCTGAAGGACGCGCCGCCCATCGAGGAGACGGGCCTCACGTTCGAGGAGAACGCGGTGATCAAGGCGCGCGCGGTCTCGGAGGCGACGCACCTGGTCGCGCTCGCGGACGACTCGGGCCTCGAGGTGGAGGCGCTCGGCGGGCGCCCGGGCGTGCGCTCGGCGCGGTTCGCGAGGGACGGGGCGACGGACGCGGAGAACAACGCGAAGCTGCTCGCCGATCTGCTGGACATCCCGTCGATCGAGCGGCGCGCCCGGTTTCGGTGCGTGATGGCGCTCTGGGATCCGTTCAGCGACGAGGAGCCCGTGATCGCGGAGGGCGCGTGCGAGGGCTGGATCGCGCACCAGGGGCGCGGCACGGGCGGGTTCGGGTACGACCCGCTGTTCGTCGTGGACGAGACGGGTCGCACGTTCGCGGAGCTGACGACGGAGGAGAAGCTCTCGATGAGCCACCGCGGGCGCGCGCTGCGCTCGATGAAGGAGCGCATCTCCGCGATGGTGGAGGCGAGGCAGCGCGAGGCGAGCGCGATCGCCGCGCTCGCGAACAAGCGGGGCGCGCCGTGACGCGCGCGACGGAGGGGAAGCGCCCGCTCGGTCAGAAGAAGAGCATCACGGAGCGCCAAGTCGAGATGTACCGAGGCCTCGCGGGGTTCGGGACGATCGGGCTGGAGATCGCGCTCTCGATCGGCCTCATGGGGCTCTTGGGGTGGTGGCTGGACAAGCGGTGGAACACGTCCCCCGTGCTGCTCCTCGTGGGGCTCGGCCTCGGCATCGTGGTCGCGGTGAAGGCCGTGGTCCGGGTGACGCGGCTCCTCCGGAAGGTCGCGGAGAAGGAGGAGCGGGAGGAGGGGAACCCGGCGCCGCTCTACGAGTCGAGCGCGGAGCGCGACCAGAGGCGCGCGCAGGGAGAGCCGGTGGGCGACCCGGTGATCGGCGCGGACGACGAGGACGGCACGCAGGAAGAGGACGATGGAAGCGAACGACGCAGCGCCGCCACCAAGCGATGAGGATCCGAAGGAGGAGGCCCCGCCGGAGCCTCCTCGGATGGAGGAGCCGGAGGATCCGAGGCTCGCCGCGGAGGCCGCGGCGGACGCGCAGCGGACGATCCGCGCGGTGACGCTCGCGATCGTGGGGAGCGGCGTGGTGCTGTCGATCGGCGCGGCGGTGGGGTTCGGACCGTCCGTGGGCGTGGCCGCGCTCGTGGGGGCCGCGCTCGCGGTGCTGAACCTCGTGTTGTTCGCGCGGCTCGTACAGGCGTTCATGACCCAGAAGGGCCAAGCGGCGCCGTGGGCGGTCCTGGGGTCGCTGAAGCTCGTGGGGTTGTTCGCGTGCGTCTACCTTTTGGTGACGCGGGGGGGTGTTTCGGCGTACGGAATCGCCCTAGGGTTCGCGGCGCTACCGATAGGGATCACGCTGGGGACGCTGTTCCGCCCGAAGCCCTCCGGCAAGGAGGCCTCATGAAGCCCATTTTTGGCGAGCGCGCGGGCGGCGCTCGATTCTGGCGCGGCTCCGCCCGCGCGTTGTGCTAGAAGGCGCGCGCCTCATGCCGAAGCACACGACTTGGCTCACGTACCTCATCGCGCAGATCGAGGGGTTCGGGTCGAACAAGCACCCGAAGCCCGAGGACATGCCGCTCAAGCCGAGCACGCTCGGGGACGGAATCTTGGGCAAGTCGCTCCTCGATCCGCCGGACCCGGCGCACTTGAAGCCGCACTACGACTGGCAGCCGACGTGGCACTCGTTCGAGCCGATCATCACGAGCCTCGTATACATCGTGATCTTCGTGGTGCTCGCGTTGATGGCGCGCTCCAAGCTGAAGGACGCGAAGGCGTCCGTGGTGCCGGGTGATCGGTTCACGCTCACAACGGTGTTCGAGGTCTTCTTCGGCTACTTCTACACGCTGACGAAGGACGTGATGGGGCAGGAGCGGGCGCGGCAGCACTTCCCGCTCATCGGGGCGTCGGCGGCGTTCATCATCTTCTCGAACCTGATGGGTCTGATCCCGGGGTTCGGGTCGCCGACGTCGAACCTGAACATCACGTTCGGGTGCGCGGTCGTCGTGTTCCTGGTGTTCAACTACCACGGGTTCCGCGTGAACGGCCTCGCGTACCTCGCTCACATGGCGGGTCCGAAGTGGTACCTCGCGCCGCTGATCTTTACGATCGAGGTGATCTCGACGTTCATGCGCGTGCTCACGCTGAGCATCCGGTTGATGGTCAACATCGCGGTCGACCACCTCCTCGCGTCGACGTTCATCGGCCTCATCGCGATCTTCGTCCCGGTGCCTGTCGCCCTCCTGGGCATCCTCGTGTGCCTCGTGCAGGGCCTGGTGTTCTCGCTCTTGACGGCCGTCTACATCGCCCTAGCGACGGAAGACATGCACGCGGAGCATCACTGATTCCCGCGCTGGACCTCTCCCCGAAGTTTCATCTTTCCAAGTAGCGCGTTTCGGTTTAGAAGCGCCGCCAAACTCTCACCGAGATTCTTGCCGCGACCTGCGGCGATCACAAGGAGCCGAGTCGGATGTCGCGATTGACCAAGCTGGTGACCAAGCTGCCCCTCTTCCTCACGGCGTGCATCGTGACCCTGCTCGTCCCGATGTCGGCGTTCGCGCAGCAGGCGGCGCAGCAGGTGCAGGCCAACAAGAACGACGGCAACGTCGGCATCGGCATCGCGGCCGGTCTGGCGATCGGCCTGGGCGCGCTCGGTGGCACGCTCGGACAGGGCCGAGCGGCTGCGGCCGCGCTCGAGGGCATCTCGCGCAACCCGGGCGCCGCGGCGCGCATCCAGACGCCGATGATTCTCGGCCTCGCGCTGATCGAGTCGCTCGTTCTGTTCGCGTTCCTCATCGCGATCCTCCTCTGGACGAAGGTCGTCCCGCAGTGAGGGTGGACCCGGGGGCTCTGCCCTCGGGATGAATCATGACGACCCCGGTCGAACGCGAGCGCGTCTATCGGGGTCGAGTCTATTTGGGGGGCCGCGCGTACGTGGGCGCGGTGGGTGTCGCCGCGGGGATCGCGCCGACGCTCGTGGGGTTCGCGCTGGCGTCGATGGCGGCGCGGGGACCGAGCGGCGCGATGTGGGCCGCGTTGGTGGGCGCGGTGGGCGTGACGGTGCTCGCGCTGGTGCTGGCGACGCGCGCGCGTCGATGGCTGGGGCTCGTGGGCGTGCCGGGCGCGGCGCTGGTCGTGGTGTACCTGACGACGCACGTGAGCGCGCCGATCCCGGGGGCGCCGCGGTTCACGGGAGCGCTGCCGGAGGCGCATCCCCCGGAGGGGATGACGATGGTGCGCATCGAGACGGGCGTGGTGCATCGATCGGCGGCGTTCGCGTACCGGGGCGGATCGATGTTCGACGCGAGGGAGTTCGCGATGAACGCGATCCTCGTGCGTCACCCGAAGGGGGACGTGCTCGTGGACACGGGGCTGGGAGCGGACATCGACGCGCAAATGAAGGCGTTCCCGGCGCTGTTCCGCTGGATGACGGCGTACGAGCGGAAGCGGTCGACGGCGGAGCAGCTGGATGCGGCGGGGTACGATCGGGGCGCGCTGGCGGGCGTGCTGTTGACGCACGCGCACTGGGACCACGCGAGCGGGCTGTCGGGGCTGGGGGACGTCCCGGTTTGGGTCACGCGGGAGGAGCGCGGGTTCATCGAGGAGGGCGGCGAGGTGATGGCGCTGACGCGGGGGATCGCGGGCGTGAGGTACGAGACGTTCGAGTTCTCGGACGTGCCGTACCTCGGGTTCGCGCGGAGCTTCGACGTGTACGGGGACGGAGCGATCGTCGTCGTGCCGACGCCGGGGCACACGCCGGGCTCGGTGGCGGTGTTCGTCACGCTCCCGACGGGGACGAGGTACGCGCTCATCGGGGATCTGGTGTGGCAACTCGAGGGCATCACGGAGCGCGCGGAGCGACCGTGGCTCACGAGGCGCCTTGCGGATGCGGATCCGGAGGGCGTGCGCGCGAACATCGCGCGGGTCGCGGCGATCCATGAGGCGTTCCCGGAGATGATCGTCGTGCCGGCGCACGATGCGCGAGCGTTCGAGGCGATCCCTCCGCTCTGAGGCGCGGTGCGCACCCCGCGCGTCGAAGCGCGGATCGGCGGGCGATCGACTTCGCGGCGCGCGCGCCGGACGTGGGGCGCTAGAGGGAGCAGTCGCTGAGGGTGACGGCGCCGAGCTCCTCGAGGCCGCCGAAGGAGCAGGTGAAGGTCGCGTCGGCGCCCACCTTGAGCTTGCGAACGGCGTCGAGGTCTTTGCTCGTGGCGGGGAAGAGGAAGCCGACGTCTTTGGGATCGGCTTTCATGTAGACGCGTAGATCCCCCGTCTGCCCCTTCGCCTTGTCGCGGGGCTCGAGCTTCGTGATTTTGCCGGTGACTTTGTACTTCGCGTCCGAGGGGAAGGTGCTCGCGGAGGGGCTTGCTTTCCAGGCTTTTTCGAACTCCTCGGCGGTGCAGGCGCGCTTGCCTTTCTCGGTCTCGGGGCAGCCCTCCTTCGCGAGGCCGGTCGCGGGGCCGGAGGAGGAGGAGGCGGCGGGAGCGGAGGACGCTGCGGGGGATGCGCTGGAGGGGGGCGCGCTCACGGATGCGCTGGGCGACGCGGACGCGCGATGCCGCAGCCGGAGGTTCCCTAACAGCTTGGGCTGAGAAGTCGCCTCGGGCGTGGGCGTGGAGTTCCCGGGATCGCTGCATGCGACGACGACGGAGCCCGAGAGGACGGTCGCGAGCGCGGCTCGGAGGCGCGAGGACATCATGAGGGATCGATAGTCGCGCGGGCGCGCGCGCCGCAAGCGCGTCCTCCGCGCGCCGAACATCACGGGACATCCCGGCCGTCCGACGAGGGCGCGGGTGAGCCGAGGGTTCGCGAGCGCTCTCGACGATGCCGGGCGAGTTCGAGCGGGAGGCGGGATGCAGGGGACCGTCACGCCCGAGCGGGTGCATGGAGGGGCGCGCGAGGTGTGAGGAGCGCGCCGGCATGCAGTACGGCGCCGCGGGCGGGCGGCGCGGGCAATGGGCCCGCGGTCGGAGGATGATCCGCGCGAGTGGAGGAGCGCGCCCGTACGGGGGCGGAAGTGGACCTGGAGCGGGATCGACCCAGGGTCGGGCGGACGTCGACCCCATCCGGTGGACGGTCGAGGTGCTAGGGTCGCGCCGATGTCGGCGGACGCGGACGAGGCGCAGAGGATCTACGAGCTGTGCAAGCGCGACGCGCTCCGCGCGGTCGAGATGGTGCACACGCAGTTCGGCGTGCTGGTGTTGAGGACGCAAGTGATGCTGTCCCTGAGCGGCATCGTGATCACGGTCACGGGGTTCTCGGGGCGCGCGATCGCCGCGACGGGCGTGGTCGCGCGGGTGTGCATCGTCGCTGGGCTCGTCTTGGTGCTGGCGGCCGCTGCGGTAGCGATGGCGGGGGTGCTGCGGTTGAAGTGGATCACGGAGATCCTGGAAGAGGATGCGCTCGCGACGCTGAGAAAGGCGATCGCGATTCGAAACAAGAAGTCGGCGTTCCTTCAGGCCGCGGTCACGCTGTTCATCGTGGGGTTCTCGCTGTACGTCGCGGCGGTGGCCCAGCTTCTGATCGTTGCGCCCGACGCCTGAGGGGAGCGAGGTCCGCGATCGCCGGGCACACGTCCGCCCGCCGGGAGCGCCTACACGCTCCGCCCGCCGGGAGAAGCGTCTCGCCGGCTCGCGCTGCACACGGCAGCCACCGCACCATGGCTCCTGTAGGCAAAACCCGCCATGTACCCGTCGCCGCCATCCGACAGGCCCGCCCGACACTACTCCGCGGGTCAGACAACCGGCCGGCTGACGACGAACGCCACTCCCATCCGTCCCTAGGCGTCCCAACACTCCTCGCTCGAGCCGAGGGCGCTCGAGCATCGACTGCGTCGATCACGGGTACGCGTCCCCGCGTTCGACTGCCCCGGACCTAGCAGCGCGCGTGCCGCACTGATTCGCGCCGAAATCCGGGCGAGCGAGCGTAGCGGATCGGCGGAAACGCCTGGCGGCCGTCGGGGCCTAGTAGACGTCTTTCCGATACTTTCCGGCGTCCATCCACGCGTCGAGCTTCGCGCGGGCCGCGAGGTTCGACATGCCGCCTTCTTTTTCGAGGATCGTCGCGAGGGCTGCGTGCACGTCGACGGCCATCCGCTGCGCGTCGCCGCAGACGTAGAGCACCGCACCGCCCTCGAGCCACGACCAAAGCTCTTTCGCGCGCGCCAGCATCTTGTGCTGCACGTAGACCTTCTCCGGCTGGTCGCGCGAGAACGCGACGTCGAGCTCGTGGAGCACTCCGTCTCGCTGGAAGCGCTCCAAGTCCTCTCGGTACAGCCAATCTTGCGCCCGGTGGCGCGCGCCGAAGAAGAGCCAGCTCCGCCCCTTGCCCTTGGTGATCGCGCGATCCGCGAGGAACGCGCGGAATGGAGCGATGCCCGTCCCGGGACCGATCATCACGATGTCGGTGTCCGGCGGCGCGAGCCGGAACTTCGGCGAAGGGTGTAGGTAGATCGGCAGCTCCGCACCGGGTGGCGCGCGGTCCGCGAGCTGGATCGAAGCGACGCCTCCGCGGGGCCGCCCGTTCCGTTCGTACCGAACGACCGCGACCGTGAGGTGCAGCGCGCGGGGGTTCGCGCGCGGAGTCGAGGCGATCGAGTACTGCCTGGGCGCGAGCGGTCGAAGCAGCGACACGAGCTCCGAAGCGCCGAGGCCACCCTTCACGTCCGCGAGGACGTCGATCACATGTTCACGCGCGAGCCGCGCCTTTCGCTCCTCACTCGAAAGCGCTCCGTACACCTTCTCGAGGAGCCGCACGTCCGGCTGGACCACGTCGAGCTTCGTCGCGAGCGCGCTCGCGAGCGGATCTCCTCGGCCCCGATCTTCACTCGCCCGGACCCACCGAGCTTTGCGGCCTCTGAGGATATCCGCCACGAGGACCGGGTCGTTCGTCGGCCAGATCCCGATCGAGTCCCCCAGCTCGTACGCGAACGGGCCGAGCAGCTCGAGCTCGATGTGCCGCGTCTCCTTTCGCTGCGCGGGGTCGATCGGTTCGTTCGGCGGGACGACGAGGTCGACGTTGGCGGTCACCCTCGCCATCACCGGGTTCCGGCGCGTCCCCGGCGCGTCGACCGCGAGCGGCGGCACGCTCGGCGCCGCCGGCGCGGGCTCGACCGACGGCTCGGAAGCTCGTTCGGACAGCATCTTCATCGCCGTGATCGCGTCCGCGAGCCACGCCTCGAACGGATCGTCGTAGTCGACGTCGCAGTCCTTGCGCGGCGCCACGCGCTTGCCGCCGAGCTCCTCGAGCCGGCGATCGAAGTCCTTTCCGCACTGCGCGAACCGGTCGTACGTCGTGTCCCCGAGCGCGCACACGCTGAAGCTCGTGTCCGGCAGAGGCCCGCACTTCTTCATCAGGAACGCGTGCAGCGCCTCCGCGTTCGAGGGCGGATCCCCGTTGCCGTACGTGCTCGTGATGACGAGCAGCCGCCGCACCTCCGGGAGCTTCGCCCCCTGGAAGTCCATCATGTCGATGACCTTGTTCGGCAGCCCGGCCTTCGTGAGCGCCTCGCCCGCGCGCGCCGCGAGCCCTTGCGCGTTGCCGCTCTCGGTCCCGAAAAGAATGTGAATCGGTGAGCTCATTCCTTCTCCGCGGAGAAAATGAACTGCCGAGACGCCGAGGGCGCCAAGGCAGAAGCAGACGCGCAGGGCAGAAGATTCTTCATTCTCCTCTTCTTGGCGTCCTTCGCGCCTCGGCGGTTGATTCTCCGCGGCTCTCAGTGCGCATCGGCCCAGCTCTTCCCGTACCGCACGTCGACGGTGAGCGGCACGTCGAGGCTCAGCACCGTCTCCATCGCGGCCTTCGTCTTCGCGGCGACGCTCGTCGCCTGCGCCTCGGGGACCTCGAAGCAGAGCTCGTCGTGCACGGTGAGGATCATCCGGACCCCTTCTTCCACCGGCTCGCGGAGGCGCACCATCGCGAGCTTCAGGATGTCCGCGGCGGTCCCCTGGATGGGCGTGTTCTGGGCGATGCGCTCCGCGTAGCTCCGCTTCATGTGATCCGAGTTCCGCAGATCCGGCAGGATGCGGATGCGGCCGAGCAGCGTGCGCACCTTCTCCGTGCGCCGGGCCTCCTCCATCGTCGACTTCATGAACGCGGCGACGCCCTGGTACCGGTCGAAGTACGCCTTGATGAACTTCCCCGCCTCCGCGCGCGTCGTCCCCGTGCGCTTCGCGAGCGCGTTCTCGCCCATCCCGTAGATGACGCCGAAGTTCACGGCCTTGCTCTTCCGCCGCATGTCCGGCGTGACCTCCTCGAGCGGCACGCCGAAGACCTCCATGCTCGTGCGCGTGTGGATGTCCTGCCCCTTCTGGAACGCGTCGATGAGGACGGGATCCTTCGACAGGTGCGCCAAGACACGAAGCTCGATCTGCGAGTAGTCGGCGCTCATGAACACCATCCCGGGCGGGGCGATGAACGCGCGGCGGATCGCGCGGCCGAGATCGGTCCGCGTCGGGATGTTTTGGAGGTTCGGCTCCTCGCTCGAGATGCGGCCCGTCGCCGCGACCGCCTGGCGCCAGTGGCAGTGCACCCGCCCCGTCTTCGGGTGGACGAGCCGCGGCAGCGCATCGACGTACGTGCCCTTCAGCTTCGCGATCGCCCGGTGATCGAGCACGATCTGCGGTAGCTCGTGATCGTCCGCGATCGCCTCGAGCGCCTCCGCGTCCGTGCTTCGGCCCGTCTTCGTCTTCTTGCCGGCCTTGAGCCCGAGCTCGTCGAACAGGATCGCCTCGAGCTGCTTCGGCGACCCCACGTTGAGATCCGGGTGCCCGCTCACCTCGCGCGCGCGCGCCTCGAGCCGCGCGAGCTCGCTCGCCATCGTCTCCCCGATCGCGCCGAGCACCGTCGTGTCCACGAGCACTCCGCGGATCTCGAGGTCCGCGAGCTCGCTCGAGAGCGGCATCTCGATGTCGCTCAACACCCTGTCGACGCCCATCTCCTTCAAGCGTGACGCGTGCCTCTCGTAGAGACGGAGCGCCACGTCGGCGAACGCTGCGGCGTACGGCGTCGCCTCCTCGACCGTCGCGTCCTCGAGGCGCGCGGCCCGGCCCTTCTGCTTCGCGACGATCTTCTCGAGGCTCGGGACGATCACGCCCGCCTCCCGATCCGCGACGCTCGCGAGATCGTTCGGGAGCTCGGGGTCGAGCAGGTAGCTCGCGATCATCGCGTCGTAGACGAACGGTCCGACCTTCACGCCGTGCTCGCGGAGCGCGACCTCGGTCCGCTTGTCGTCGTGCCCGACGCGCGCGATCCCCGGGTCCGCGAGGAGCGGCGCGAACACCTCCGCGAAGTCCGCGAACGAGACCTGCGCCGGGACGCCGAGGTAGCGGTGCGCCATCGGGGCGTACGCCGCGCCGCCGAGCTCGCACGCGAGCGCGATCCCGACGAACTCCGCGCGCATCACGTCCGTCTCGGAGAGGTGCGCGGTGATCGCGAGCTTCTTCGCGGCCCTCACGCGCGCCGCGAACGCCGAGAGCGCCGCCTTGTCGAGGATCGTCTCGTACGTCGCGACGATCGCCTCGGCCTTCGGCTTCGGCGGGCGCGCGTCGCTGGTGATGTACCGGACGAACTCGAGCTCCCGAAAGAGCGGCTGGAGGACCGTCTGATCAGGCCCGTGGTACAGGAGCTTCTCCGCGTCGAACTCGAGCGGCGCGTCCGCCCGCAGCGTGACGAGGTTCTGGGAGATGAACGCGTCGTCCTTGTGCTCCGCGAGCAGCTGCCGCCAGCGCGGCTTCTCCACCTTGTCGAGGTTCTCGTAGATCTCCTCGAGCGTCGCGAACTGCGTCAGGAGGGCCGTCGCGGTCTTCTCGCCGACGCCCTTTACGCCCGGGATGTTGTCGCTCGTGTCGCCCACCAGCGCGAGGAAGTCACGCACCCGCGCGACCGGAATGCCGAACTTCGTCATCACCTCGGCCGGGCCGTACACGCGGTCCCGCATCGTGTCCCACATGCAGCACTTGTCGTCGACGAGCTGGAGGAGATCCTTGTCCGCGCTCGAGATGACGACCCGATAGCCCGCGGCCTTCGCCTTCGTGACCGCTGCGGCGATCATGTCGTCCGCCTCGTAGCCCGGCGCGTACAGGATCGGCACGCGGTAGCCCTCGACGAGCTGCTTCGTGCGCTTGATCTGGATCGAGAGATCCTCCGGGTGTACAGGCCGCGTCGCCTTGTAGCGCGCGTCGATCTCGGTGCGCAGGCTGTTGCCCCCCTCCATCGCGACCGCGACGCGCACGGGCTTCCGCTCGCGGAGGAGCTTCGCCAGCATGTTGAGCGTCCCGAGGGTCGCGTGCGTGGGCTCGCCGCTCTTCGTGCTGAGCGGCACGAGCGCGTGGTAGCTGCGGAACACGTAGCCCGAGATGTCGACGATGTAGATGACGTCGGGCGCCCCGGGCGGCGGGAGCTCGGTCGGCCGGCTCATGCGCCCCGCTTCGCCTCCACCCACTGGATGACTTTGTCCGCGGGCTTCGTGTTCGTGAACCTCCCGAGCTCCTGAATCCCCGTCGGGCTCGTCACGTTCACCTCCGTGAGCCGCTCGCCGATGACGTCGAGCCCGACGAAGATGAGCCCGTCCCTCCGAAGACGCGGCGCGATCGCCTTCACGAGCTCTCGCTCCTTCGCCGTGAGCTCCGTCGGCACCACGCTCCCGCCCACGTGGATGTTCGACCGGAGGTCGTCCCCGCGCGGGACGCGCAAGATCGCTCCGAGCGGTTCGCCGTCGAGCAGCAGGACGCGCTTGTCGCCCTCGGTGACGGACGGGAGGAACTCCTGCACCATCGCGAGCCGCGCGCCCTCGTAGGTGAGCACGTCGACGATCGCGCGCGCGTTCTTGTCGTCCTTGCGCAGCATCATCACGCCCGAGCCACCCGCGCCATCGAGCGGCTTGATGACCGCGTTGCCGCCGACGCTCGCGACGAACTCGAAGATCGCGTCCCGGTCCGCCGTGACGAGCGTCGTCGGCGTCCAATCGCTGAAGTTCATCGCGTAGAGCTTCTCGTTCGCGTCCCGGAGGCCGCGCGGATCGTTCACGATGACGGGTCCCCGACGATTGCCTTCCCCTCGCGCGTGCTCGAGCAGGAGCGTCGCGTAGAGGTACGCCGCGTCGAACGGGGGATCCTTGCGGATGAACACCGCGTCCACGTCCGCGAGCGGGACCGTCGCGTGGTCGAGGTCGAGCGTGATGAACGGCGCGACCTCGAGCGTACGAACGCGACGCACGCGCGCGCTCGGCGCCCCTCGGAGCACCGAGAGATCCTGGATGCGCGCGTGGAGCGCCTCGTGGCCGCGCGCCTCGGCGGCGGCGATGAACGCGAACGACGTGTCCTTCTCCGGGTTCACGCGGTCGAGGGTGTCCATCACGAAGACGAATCGCATGTCGCTCTCCTCTGGTTCATACTGCGCCGCGTGGCCGTAGCTGCACCCGCGCGCGCACCCGGGAGTCATAGGCGGGTTCGCGCGCCGCGGCTCGCCTTTTCCCGCGTGGGGCGCGTCGAATCGTTCGCCCTCGTCGCCCTCCTCGGGTGCGGCTCGACGCACCCGCTCGGGACCGCCCCCATCACGCGGTCGACCTCGTCCGCGGATCCCTCCACCCCGATGGGGAGCGCGTCCGCGGCGCCCGCTCCCCCCGTGAAGCGCGCGAGCGACCGAGGCGCCGTCTCCACGGAGAACCAAGCGGTGGCGGATCTCGCGCTCCGGGTCCTCGCCGACGGTGGGACCGCGGCCGACGCGGCGATCGCCGCCGTGCTCCTGGCCGGCGTGGTGCAGCCCGCGTCCACCGGCCTCGGCGGCGACGGCTTCGCGATCGTGTGGGACGCGGAGGCGAAGAAGGCGAGCGCCCTCGACTTCCGCGCGCGCGCCCCCGGCGGGATCAAGGCGAGCGATCACGTCGGTCGCGAGACGTCCACGCGCAAACGCGGCGTGATGGTCGGCGTCCCCGGGCTCGTCGCGGGCCTCGGCGCGCTCTCGAAGCTCGCGTCGAAGAAGAGCTGGGGCGAGCTCGTGACGCTCGTCGCGGACACCGCCGAGAAGGGCTTCACCGTCACGCCCTACGCCGCGCAGTCGTTCGCCTGGCTCGCGGAGGATCCCGGGGACGCGAAGCTCCTCGCGCGCTGGGGGTTCGACGCGAGCGCGAAGGACCACACCGGCGAGACCGCCCGCAACGACGCGCTCGTCGCGACCCTCCGAGAGCTCGCGAGCGGCCCGGGCACGTTCTATCAGGGTGCCTTCGCGAAGGACGTCGTCGACACGGTGATCCAGGGCGGGGGCGTCATCGGCTCCGGCGATCTCATCGGGTACACGGCCATCCCGCGCGAGCCGATGAACGTCCGCTGGGGAGACGTCGACGTCCTGATGCCACCCGCGCCCTGCGCCGGGAGCTTCATCGTCGCCGAGATGCTCGGCCTCTTTCCCCCCGAGGACGTGAAGCGCTTCGAGCGCGGCTCCGGCGACTACGTGCACTTCCTCGCCGAGGGCCTCCGCGCGAGCGGGGAGGACAAGCTCCTTGCGATCGGCGACCCCGACTTCACCAAGACCGACGCCGACGCGTTCCTCGCTCCCGATCGCCTCGCGAAGAAGCGCGCCGCGTTCACGAAGGACGCGACGACCCTCCCGAAGCGCGTGGGCCTCGGCCACGGGGGGACGTTCAGCGTCGTCGTCGTGGACGCGAACCAGAACGCCGTCTCGATCACGAGCACGCTGGGCGACGTGTTCGGCGCGCGCCTCATGACCGCGGGCGGGTACCCGCTGAACGACGCGCTCGTCGACTTCACGATGGACGAGTACGGCCAGCGCCCCACGAACCGAGGCCCGAACTTCCCGCGCGGGGGCGCGCGCCCCGCCTCCGCGATGACGCCCGCGATCGTCCTCGCGGACGGTGCGCTCGAGGTCGCGCTCGGCGCGTCCGGCGGGTACCGCATCCCCTCCGCGATCGCCGAGACCCTCTTCGCCCACCTCGCCTTCGGCGCGCGCATCCAGGACGCCGTCGCCGCTCCGAGGTTCCACACGACCCCGACCGGCACGCTCCTGCTCGACCCCGCGCTCCAAAGCCTGAAGGAAGACCTCCTCGCGAGGGCCGAGATCGTGGAGGACCGGAAGGGCGACTTCGCCCCCGTCTCCGCGGTCTCCCTCCGCCACGAGGAGGGACTGCTCGTCCTCGAGGCGGCCGCCGATCCCCGAAAGAGCGGCGTCGGGGTCGTCGCTCCGGGCGCCCCCTGACGTTCACGGGGTGCGCGCGAAAACCGGAGAAGCGTTCCTGCGTCCGTCCGTCTGACGAGAGCCGCGCCTTACAACGTCCGCTCGACCCCGGAGTGTGCCCGTGGAACCAGAACCGAAGACGCGCAACGTCCGCCGATCCCGCTCGTGGGTGCCTGCCGTTGCGGGGGTCGCCGCGATGTTCGTGGGAGGTTCGGCGCTGATGTTCTTCGCGGCCACCTCGTCAGGCGCACCGAAGGGCTCGGCCTCCGCGCGCGCCGGATCGACGTCCTCCCCCTCCCCGTCCGGGTCGAACGCGTACGCGAACCACTATCACGCGAAGTGGAGCGAGGCCGGCGACGAGGCGGTGCTCGCGTTCGACGCCGCGTACGCCCGATATCTGACCGGGACGGGCACCCTCGAGGACTGCGTGAAGTGGAGCGACCGAGCGCGCAGCATCGGCCATGGGGCGAGTCCGGCCGAGGAGCACCGCGATCGCCTCCTCAAGCTCGAGGCGGAGGTGAAGAAGCGCGTCGCCGCAGGAAGCGCGACGGAGCTCGACCTCCACGAGATCGCCTACCACCGCGCGATCGCCGAGGCGTCCGCGCCCTGAGCCTCGACCTCGGCGCGTTCGCGCGCCGCGCCGAGCGCGAGCGCCTCGCCCGGCGTGCACCCGAAGAGCTCCTTGAAGTCGCGGATCATGTGCGCCTGATCGGCGTATCCCGTCCGCATCGCGAACGCGCCCCAGTCGGGCGGGCCGTCGATCCGACGGAGCAAGTCCTGAAACCGAGCGATGCGCGCGAAGCGCTTCGGCGACGTGCCGACGCGCTCGCTGAAGAGTCGCGCGAGCGTGCGCTCGCTCGCGTGCGCGGCCTTCGCGAGCTCCGCGACGCGCGCCGCTCCCGCCGTCTCGAACACGAGGTGGATCGCGCGCGTGAGGCGCGGATCGGCGCCGCGGGCGCCGCGAAGGTCAGCGAGCCGCGCGAGGAAGAACGCGTCGAGGAGCGCCGCGCGATCAGCGAGCGCGCGCGCCGCGCCGACCCGGACGGCGAGCTCGACGCCGGCGTCCCCGAGCCAACGCGCGAGGGGCACCCAGAGATCGCCCTCGGCCACCGGCGCGCCGAGGAGATCGAAGCACGCGCCGGGCGCGATCCGGACCCCCACGAGGTGCGACTTCCCCTCGACCTCGAACGTGCGCGCGCGCCGCTGCGGGCCCGTCACGAACGCGCTCGGCGTCGACGCGAGGAGGTCGAACGCGACGTCCACGCATCCATCCGGGAGGGATCGGATCGTGTGACGGGGACCATCGCACCGCACGGTCCAGTACGCGGACACGTGCGCGCGGAGGGACGGGTGCGGCGCCGCGCTCGCGAACGCAGGGCTCCCCTCGATCACCACGACGCTCTTCGGATCGAACGAGGCCCCGCGCGCTCGGGGAACGTCGGCGACGATGGGGGGCTTCGTCACGCGCGCACTTCGATCGCGTGGAACGCGTTGCGATCCGGATCCCGGAAGGACGCGAGCCTCTTCGTCGGTCCGAGCGAGATCGTCCTCGTCGCGTCCACGCCCCAACGATGCAGCGAAGCGGTCAGCGCGTCGAGATCGTCCGCGAGGAACGTCGGCGCGACCGCACCCGGGCCCTCGGGCGAGCCCTGGACGATCGCGAGGCGCACGCGCCCGAGCCGCGCCTCGTGGTGAGGGTCTCCCGCGTGGTCGCCGCGCGTGAACCGCACGCCGAGCCCGCGCTCGAAGAACGCCGCCGTGCGTTCCCCGTCGCGCGAGGCGAACACGACCGCGGAGACCGCGCGTGCGCCGCGCGGGTGCTCACCGTCCACCCCCTCGATGGGCGCGTCGATCTCGATGAGGCGGAGCGGCCTTCCATCCGGATCGAGGAAGCCCGCGACGCGTTTGCCCTCGCCGAGGTCGATCGCCTTGTGGAGCTGTCGCGCCCCTGCCTCGACGACGCGGGCCGCGCCCTCGTCGAGGGAGCGCGTTCGGAACACGGGCACGAGCGGCCCGGACATGTGCCTCTCCTCACCCCAGACCGCGACGTGCACCCCACCGCACGAGCCTTCGAAATGCGGCCCGACGGTGCCGTGTTCGGCCGGCGCGAGCGGCACCGCGAGCGCGTCTCGGTAGAACGCGACGAGCGCGTCCGGCGTGGGGGAGTAGAAGATGAGGCCCGCGAGGGAGATCGTGAGGTCGTTCATGCCCGAGAACCTGCGAGCGCCGCGCGGGGGCGTATTGAACGATTCGGCCAACGTGCCACGGTCTTGCTTCGCGGCCACTCGTCAGATCCGCGCGGCCGCGCCGTAGCTCGCAGGACCATGCGCACGCGCTACCCCCGCACCCCCCACCTCCCGTGGTCCGAAGGCGCCACGCCGGACGACGTGCGCGCGGACACAACGGCGTGCTTCGACGGCCGGGACGTGGTCGTCACGGAGAAGCTCGACGGCGAGAACACCACGCTCTACCGGGACGCGCTCCACGCGCGCTCGCTCGACTCCGCGCATCACCCCTCGCGCGCCTGGATCAAGGCCTACCACGAGCGCGTCCGAGGCCAGATCCCCGACGGCGTGCGCGTCTCGGGCGAGAACCTCTTCGCGAAGCACGCGCTCGCGTACACCGATCTCGAGAGCTGGTTCTACCTCTTCAGCGTCTGGGAGGGCGATCACTGCCACGACTGGGACGCGACGGTCGCGTTCGGCGCGCGCATCGGCGCCCCCACGCCGCGCGTGCTCTACCGCGGCCCCTTCGACGAGAAGAAGATCCGCGCGCTCCCGCTCGATCGGTCGCGGCAAGAGGGCTACGTCGTCCGCACGGCGGAGGGGTTCGCGTACACCGACTTCGCGTCCCACGTCGCCAAGTTCGTGCGGAAGGACCACGTGACGACGGACGTGCACTGGGCCCGCGCCCCCGTCCTCGAGAACGGCCGCAGCCCGCGCGCCCTGCTCTGGGACGTCCGGGGCGGCGTGCGCGCGAACGCGACGGATCTCGCGCGCGTGCTCGGACTCGAGGCGCCCTCGCTCGCGGGCCGCGAGCCGCACGCCCCCGCGGAGGCGCGCATCGCCGCGACCGAGGACGCGCTCGACGCCATCGGTCGGTTCGGGGACGCGCGCCTCGAGGGCGTGATCGCCGCGCTCCTCGCGCCCCTCCCTCGCGCCGACGTCGCCCCGCTGCTCCTCCCGCGCCTCGGCGCGCGCCTCGCGCGGCGCATCTCGGATCTCGTCGGCCTCGCGCGCGCCCTGCGCGAGCCCTTCCCGGACGAGCTCCGCGCCGGCGGGCTCCGGAGCATGGCGCGCGCGGCCGACCTCGGCGTCCTCCACGCGCTCGCGGGGGCGACGACGAAACCTGGGGTCGAGGCCGATCTCGTGCGCTGGTCCGAGCTCGTCGCGAGCGACGCAGGGCTCCTCTCCACCGCGCCCCTCGCGGCCCTCCGCGCCGGCGCGCGCGCCTCGTTCGCCGCGCTCCCGCCGAGGCGCGCGCAGCGCGCGTGGTCCGCGGCGCTCGAGCTCTGGGTGGACGGGAAGATCCGGAGCGTCGACGAAGCCATCGCCACGACGCACGCGGCGCAGCGCGAGGATCGCGCGTCCGTCGTCCTCATGGTCGGGCCGTCCGGATCGGGCAAGTCGACGCTCACGCGCGCCACGTTCGCGGATCACGCGGTGATTTCGCTCGACGATCGCCGCGAGGCGCGCGGCGAGCGCGGCGATCAATCCGAGAACGCGGCCGTCCTGACGCGCGCGCTCGGGGATCTCGGCGCGCTCCTCGACGCCGGCCGTCAGGTCGTCTGGGACGCGACGTCGCTCGTCCGCGCGCAGCGCCGGCTCGTGCTGGACGCGGCGCGGCGGCGCGGGGCCCTCGGATCCCTCGTCGTCTTCGCGCGCGCGCCCGCCGAGCTCGCGCGGAGGAACGCCGCGCGCCCGCACCCCGTGCCGGTCGCGGTGCTCGAGCAGCAGCTCCACCGCTTCACCCCGCCCTATCCGGGCGAGGCGGATCGCGTCCTCTACGTCGGGGCGGACGACGCGATCACCGACACGGCCGGAGACCTCTTCACGGACGTCCTCGAGACGGACACGCCATGAGAACCAGCGAACACATCTACCAACGCATCCGCTGGGACGCCCGGTTCGATCCCGCGCGCTTCGTCCTCGGGATCGAGGCGCGCCGCGACGCGCCCGCGCGCGTGCCGTTCGCGGACTTCGTCCCCGGGGGCGAGATCCCCTGGCACCGCGTCGTCTACATCGAGGCGGATCGCGAGCTCGTGTGGGACCGCCGCACGCAGATCGATCGGCTCGACACGTCGCGCGCGGGCCGCGCGCGCGCGCCTCGCCTGCTCGACATGCCGTTCTTCGAGCCGCGCCACGCGCTCCGCTGGGACGGTGCAGAGTGGTCGCCCGCCGTGGAGGAGCTCCACCCCTTCCGCGCCGCGTCGGCGCCCGAGGCGACCACGCTCCGGGTGGCGACGTGGAACGTGCTCTGGGACAAGTACGAGACCGAGTGGATCGAGACCGAGCGCCGACGCCCCCTGATCGTCGCTGCGCTGCGCGCGCTCGACGCGGACGTCCTCGCGCTGCAGGAGGTCGAGCCCCCGCTCCACGAGGAGCTCCTCTCCGCTGGCTGGGTGCGCGCTCGCTACGCCGTGACCTCGGGCTCGGCGGGCAGCGACGTCGAGCGGTTCGGCCTCGTCGTGCTCGCCCGCCCCGCCGTGCGCGAGGTCGGCCTACACGCGCTCGGCCCGCACAAGGCCGCGCTCGCGATCACCGTGGACACCGCGGCCGGACCCGTGGTGTTCGCGACGAC
The DNA here is from genome assembly GCA_046351395.1 of Polyangiaceae bacterium. GTDB lineage: Bacteria > Myxococcota_A > Polyangia > Polyangiales > Polyangiaceae > CAYYKK01. Next base: position 60,035 of record JAXLYP010000021.1, on the reverse strand, counting down.
GCACCTCACGAGCGATCACACCGAGGGCGCGACCGAGCGCCGCGCGCGCGAGCTCGCGGAGCTGCGCGCGGGCTTCGCAGGCCGTGCCTCGCGCGTGATTTGGGGCGGCGACTTCAACGACGCCGCGCCGGATCTCGCCGATCGCGTCGATCTCCTGGACGCGTGGACGCTGGCGCGGGGCGACGCGGACGAGACACCCACGTTCGATCCGGAGACGAACGGCCTCGCGGAGATCACGAGCTCGTCGAGCGTCCCACGGCGCCTCGATCGAGTCTTCGTCTCCGCCAGCCTCGACGCGGTGCGCGCCGAGCTCGCGGGGACCGAACCCGCGACGGGGGACGGGCTGTTCCTCTCCGATCACTACGGGCTCGTCGTCGATCTGCGGCTCATCGCGGAGACACCGTGTGGCCCTTCAAGTGCACGGTGAGAGGCTCCCCCCCGTCGACGAAGTCGATCTCCACGTCGAACGCCGCGCGGCTCGTGCCCTCGCCACCCGAGATCGTCCCGCGGATCGCGGACGCGCCCAGGCCGCCCGACGCGCTGCTCTTCCCGCGCGACGAGCGGGTGCTGCCGCTCGACGTGCGGGTGACGCCGATCGGCAGCTTCCGCGACGAGGAGAGGCCGTGCGTGTCGATGGCGCCGCCGATCTCGCAGTCGTTGTAGTGAATCGCGTACCGCGTCGTGTGGCACCGGTCATCGATCACCAGGGACGGCGCGAGGCAGTTCCCGATGGGCCCCTCCCAACTCGCGACGAGGCACTCGTCGTCGAGCTCGGTCGTAGCGGTCGCGCTCTCCGTCCCGGCCTCGGGCGCCGGCTCGTCGTTCGCGCTCGTCGGCGCTTTCGCGAGCGTGAAGACGCGCGCAGGTTCCGGCACGATCGACTCGAGCGCGGCGGACGGAGCCCCCGAGGCAGCGGCGACCGGCGCGTTCGCGCCGAAGCTCGGGGCGGTGGCGCAGCCCGTGGCGACGAGCGCGAGCGCAAGAGCGAGCATGGGTCTCATGCCGCCCTCTTCGCGCGAGCCGCGCCCTCTGTGACAGACGGATCGTTCTGCTGCGCGCGGGCCCTTTGCGGAAGCCGAATCGAGAGTGGTAGCGTCGGGCCCCATGATGAAGCCCTTGAAGGTCCTCGCGCTCACCACCCTCGCGGGTCTCTCCATCGTCCTCGCTGCGGCATGCGGCGGAGACGGGGCGCTGATCGGCGAGGCGTGCACGACCGCTGGCTCCGAGACGGAGTGCGTCGACGGCGCGGTCTGCGACACGGTCGACACGACGATCGTCTGCCTCGAGATCTGCACCGATCAGGCCGACTGCGCCGCGAACGAGGCGTGCAACGGCGTCTCCGGGTCGAGCCTCAAGGCCTGCCACCCCAAGAAGTGAAAAGACCCCGCGAGCAGCGCGCTCACGGGGCCTTCGTTCGCTCGACGAGTAGGGCTCAGGCGCCGAAGTTCTTCGCGACGTGGTCCCAGTTCACGAGGTTCCACCACGCCTCGACGTACTTCGGCCGCGCGTTCCGATAGTCGATGTAATACGCGTGCTCCCAGACGTCGCACGTGAGGAGCGGCGTCTTGCCCTCCGTGAGCGGGCACCCCGCGTTGCCCGTCGTCGTGATGGCGAGGCTCGAGCCGTCCTTCACGAGCCACGCCCAGCCCGAGCCGAACTGACCCGCGCACGCCGCGCTGAACTTCGTCTTGAAGTCCGCGAAGCTGCCGAACGCCTTCACGATCGCGTCCGCGACCGCGCCCGTCGGCTCACCGCCGCCCTGCGGCTTCATCGAGTGCCAGTAGAACGTGTGGTTCCAGACCTGCGCGGCCTGGTTGAACACGCCGCCCGAGGTCGTGCGGATCAGATCCTCGAGGCTCTTGCCCGCGAGCGCGGGATCCGCGGCGACGAGCTCGTTCAACTTCGTGACGTACGCCTGGTGGTGCTTGCCGTGATGGAACTCGAGCGTCTCGGCGCTGATGTGCGGCGCGAGCGCGTCCTTCGCGTAGGGGAGCTCGGGGAGCGTGAATGACATGGTAGGCCTCGCTGGAAGTTCCGCGGCGAACCGCGGCGGGGAACGATGAGAAACCGGGAGGACCATCACCCTCCCAGCGGAGCGCCGCAAGCGCGCGTCCAATGAAGTAGCGCTCCGGTCAACGCATTGACCGCGGCCGACAGAAACACCCCACCTCCTCGCCGCGCACCGAGCGAACGACGCGCACCCCAAGAAGCCGCCGCCCAACGACGCGAGGCGATGGCGCGACGCCGGGCGCATGGAACGAGACTCGCCGACGCGGCCTCGACCGCGGTCCGCCGTTGGCCGTTGCTCCGTTGAAGTTCGCGGCTCCGTCGAAGTTCGCGGCTCCGTCGAAGTTCGCGGCTCAGTCGAAGTTCGCGACGAGCTGCGCGCTGCGATCGTCGTCCAGGTCGGACGCCATCGCGTAGCCGATGCCGCTCTTCTCCGCCGCGACGACCGAGAACCCGCGCACGCGCCCCACGTAGACCGGGGACGAGCGCACGACGCGCGGCTTGAGGCGCGTCCCCTGGATGGGGACCGCGTGCGGATCGAACACGTAGACCGTGAACCGATGCCCCTGCATCGTGTAGCGGAGCTCCGCGGTGTACCGCCGGTTCGGCACGCCCCGCGCCGAGAGAGGGGACTCGATGTCATAGATACGCGCGCCGCTGAACTTCGCGCCGAGCGGACGCCGGAGCGCCGACCCCTGGATGTGCACGTTGAGATAGGGCTCGAACCGCTTCACCGCGTCGTCCAGATCGTCGACCTCCGACGGGAGCGGGTTCGCGTGGAACGTGACCAGCCGATCGATGAGCGACTCGAACGCCTCACGCCGATCGTCGCCATCACGGCGCTCCGAGACCGAGACCATCGGCCGCGTGTCCACCATCTTGAGGCCCGCCGCGACCTGCCCCTTGTCGCTCCGCGATCCGAGGAACGCGACGACGAACCCGGCCGCCGCAGCGACCGCCACCGTGACCGCCCACGTCAGCCGCGCGCGGAGCCGTGGCCCCGACTCCGCCGGCTCCGGCGAACGCGCCTCGACGCTCTCCGCCGGAGCGGGTGGCGCCTTCGCGATCTCCATCGCGGCGAGGGCCTGCATGCGCTCCGCGAACGACGCGGACGCGCCCGCGCGCGTCGCCGATCGGCGGAGGCTTCGCCGCATGGCGGCGATCATCTCGACCTCGTCGCGGCACGAGCGGCACACGCTGAGGTGCTGCTCGACCTCGACCGAACGGCTCGGCTCGAGCTCTCCATCCGCGTACGCGCCGATGGATCGAGAGACCCTACAGGGGTCTTCGCGTTTGGGAACTGCGCTCATACTGCGCGCCGCCTCCGGTAAGCGTTGATGTCGGTCGGCTCTCGGGTCACTTGCAGCTCGGGCGACGACTGCACCCGATCCTCTCCACCGTTGTCCTTCAGGAGGCCCATGGCGAGCGCGTGCTCCCGGAGCCGGGTCTGGAGCAGCTTTCGGCCGCGGTGGAGTCGGGACATCACCGTCCCGATCGGGCACCCCATCACCTCAGCGATCTCTTTGTAGGAGAGCTCCTCGACGTCCGACAGGACGACGGCGAGCCGGAAATCCTCCGGGAGCTCGGCGAGCGCCTTGCCGAGCTCCGCCTCGACGAGCGGCGCGAGCGCCTGGGTCTCGGGGTCGCGCATCGACCGCATCGTGCTCGCCCCCATCCACCCGTCCGCCAGGGGATCCGCGTCCGGACCGTCGAACAGGTCCCGCTCCATCCCACCCCGGCGATACCGGTTGATGAACGTGTTCGTCTGGATCCGGAGGAGCCACGCCTTGAGGTTCGTCCCCGCCTCGAACTGGTCGCGGGCGCGGATGGCCTTCACGATCGTGTCCTGCACGAGGTCCTCCGCCTCCGCGCTGCTCCGGGTCATCCGGGAGGCGACGCCGTACAGCGTGTCGAGGTGGCCGAGCATCTCGACCACGAACGGGTCACTCGACCGGGCACCACCCACGGGGGAGCTCGCGGGTTCGATCGCGTCGAGCTCTTGCCGGACGGAGGTGGGCTTGCGGGAGAAGAAGAATGCCATCGATGTCCTCAACCGCCCATCTTCACCATCATTCCACTTCGGGCCACCCCCGGCATCACTTTGACACTTTGTCGGCGGAGTTCTTGCTCCGCGACAGCGCCGTCACGGTCGCCTCGAGGGACTCGACCCGGGCGTTCAGGCGCGCGACCTCCGCTTCCAGCGCTTTGTACGCGTCGTTCTGCTCCTTGAACGCGTTCAGGCCCGGCAAAATGGCACGGATGCGCTCGTCGATCGTCGAGAACGAGCTCTCGACGATCTCCGTCAGCCGGTTCTTCGCGGCCTTGTCGGCGGGCTTCTCCGTCTTCGACTCGGGCGGCGCGGACTTCTCCTCGGGGGGTGGCGGGGGCGCCGCGCTCTCCTCGGGAGCGGGGGGCGACGCGTCCGCAGCCGCGCCACCCGGGATGAGGCGCCCGATCGGCCCCTCCCGCAGGGACGTGAGCCACTTTCCGCCGCGCTCCTGGATCAAGTCGCGCAGGGCACCGAGGGGGACGCTCCGGGGCTGCGCGCGCAGATCCTCGCTCAGGATGAGCGCGAGCGTGACCTCCGTCTTGTCCTCCTTGGTCTTGTTGTCGATGATCTGCACCTCCTCGCCGGCGCGGACCATCTCCCCGATTTGCTGGAGCGTGACGTATCGACTGTCGCGCGTGTCATAGAGCTTTCGGTTCGAGTAGCGCTTGATGACGCGCTTCGTCTTCTCCGACGAACCGCTCGAAGCGACCGCCTGACCGCTGCCCTCGCTCTGCATGACCCGCGAACTCTCGCACTAGGCACACACTCCGCGCAAGAGCCGGTCGGGCCAGAACTGGGCCAGTCAACGGGATCTCGTCTATGCGCGGAGGCGTGGAGCAACGCTCGCGAGCTGCGCGCATGGCCAGCATCCTCCTGCTCGTCGCGGCGGCGGCGGGGTGCGCGGGGCGGAGGAACGTCCCCGAGCTGCTGACGCTCACGGACGTCGCGCCCACGAAGATCGACTACGGCGAGCGCGTCGACGTGATGGGCGTGGATCTCCCCGCCGCGGACGTTCGACAGGCGCACGTCACGCTCCGCGGCGACCTCTTCCGCCCCGGTCGCCCCGCCCTCCGGAACCAGACGATCGTGATCGAGGACGCGGTCGTCCGGTCCGACCGCGTGTCGTTCGACCTCACCGACACGGTCGCCGAGCGCATCATGGGCCGCGGCGAGGAGACGCTCCACACCACGTTCCGCGGGACCGTCGAGGTGTCCCTCCCGAGCACGTCGTCGAACGTGCCCGTCCTCGGGACGCTCCGCGGAGTCACCGTGCTCGACTTCAACCCGCGCACGCCGGGCCGCGCGATCCTCGACGAGCGGGCGCGCGAGGCCGAGGCCGCGCGCGCGTTCATGGGCGTGGAGATCGACGCCGCGAGCGGCGTCCTGGTCACCGCGGTGGTCCCGTCGAGCCCCGCGGATCGCGCAGGCATCCACGCCGGGGATCGCCTCGTCGCGTTCGACGGCGTCACCGTCGAGAGCGAGCTCGACGTCATCCCGAGCGGCGCGGAGCGATCCCTCGAGGTGGTCGTGGACAGCCCCCGCACCGACCCGCTCGCGGAGCCCGGCGCGCCGCCGACGCGCGCCACGAAGACGCTCGATCTCGAGGGCTGGAAGAGCGACACGACCCGCGACCTCGTGGCGCCGGTCCTCGTGCTCGGCTCCCTCCTCGTCGTCCTGCTCGCGCTCGGAACGCGCCTCGCGAAGGTCCTCACATGGCTCGAGCGGCGCGTGGAGCGCGGCACCGCGAGGCACCGGCGCGACGCGGACAGCGCGCTCCGCAGGTGGAGCGCGTTCGTGCGCTCCGTCGTCGCCGATCACGGCGACAAGGATCGAGGCACGGACGGCGGCGCGCTCGCGACGAGCGCCCCATACATCGTGTTCGTCTGCGTGTCCGCGACGTTCGCGCTCGTCCCCTGGGTCGAGCTGCATCGGCGCGCGGAGATCGATCTCGGCGTGCTCTACCTCATGTCGTTCGTCTCGTACGTCACGATGGCGCTCGTGACGGGCGGCCACGACGCCGGCAAGAGGTGGTCGATCATGGGCTCGATCCGCTCGTTCGCGCGGGCGATCGCGTGCGAGCTGCCCGCGGCGCTCGCCATCGCGGCGGTGGTCGTCCAGACGGGCTCGCTCCACATTCGCGACCTCGCCATCGCGCAGACCGGGCCGTCCTCCGGCTCGATCTTCGAGGCGGGCGCGTGGCCTTGGTACTTCCGCGCGATCAAGAGCCCGCAGCTCCTCCTCATGTTCGCCATGTTCTTCGTCACGGTCGTCGCCGAGCCGTCGGCGCGGCGCGCGGCGAACGAGGCGCCCGCGCCCGCCTCCACCCTCACAGCGTTTCGGCGGACCGCGTTCTTCTTCGCGGAGTGGGCGAACGTGTTCGTGATGTGCGCGATCGCCGCGGCCCTCTTCCTCGGCGGCTGGTACGTCCCGGGCTTCTCGCCGGCGCAGCACGAGTCGAGCGCCATGCTCGGGTGGGCGGGGACGGGGCTCTACCTCGTGAAGAGCTGGATCCTGGTCGCCGTCGTGATGACGAAGCGCGTGAGCCTCCCTCGGCTCCGCGCGGATCTCGTGCTCCGGTTCGCGCTCCGCTTCGGCCTCCCGGCCTCGATCGTCGGCCTCGGGCTGACCGCGATCCAGACGTTCTACCCGCCCATGCCCACCGTTGCGCTGATGATGAACGGCGTGACGCTGGCCGCGAGCACCATCCTGGTGTTCCTATTCGTCACGCGCATGATCTCGGCGTCTCGCGCGCGCGAGCGCTCAGGGTCCACCAAAACCGCGTCGACTGCCTTGATCTAGGGCGACAACAACAATAACAAATGCTGTTTCTGCCCTGATGAACGCGTCCTCGACCCACTGCCCTTCGTGCGGCATCCCGATCGACGGGAGCATCTGCACGGCTTGTGGGTCGAGCGGTGAGGGCCTGGCGCTGCTCGACGGCGAGGGCGACCTCCCCGTCTTCCCCGCGGACACGAGCCGCCCCGAGCTCGAGTGGGCGGGCGAAGCGTGGACGCGCGGGGAGTACGCCCGCGTCGTCTCGCACTGCCTGAGCGCCGAGGGGGCGCAGGGCATCAAGAGCCGGACCGTGCCCGAGGGCCCCGCGTTCGTCGCGGTGATGAACGGCGTCTCCGTCATCATCCGGGTGCAGGAGCAGCGGGGCGAGATCGTCGTCGAGACCCCGGTCGCGCGCCTCCCCCGAACCCAGTACGTCGGCGCGATGCGCGCCGCGCTCGAGCTCTCCGCGAGCACGCGCTCACCGGCGCGGTACAACGCGCGCGGCGAGATCCTCCTCCTCCGGAGCGTCGGGCGCCTCGCGAGCACGACGCCGCCCGTCCTGCAGTGGACGCTCCGCGCGCTCGTCGCCGCCGCGATCGACGACGCGAAGGTCCTCTCCACGAGCGTGCAAGCGCGCGCGTTCACGTCGCAAGAGCACGTGCACCTGGATCTCGACTCGATCCCGGACGATCGCCCCCTCGACCTCGGGGAATCGCGCCGGCCCCCGAGCAAGAAGCCCACGATCCCCGCGGAGCCGCCCCGCGAGTTCAGCCCGACGCCGAACCCGTTCTCCGGCGCGGCGCTCTCCGCGCCCCCCGTCCCGGCAGCGTTCGCCGAGCCCGCGCCGAACCCCGCGCTCAAAGCGACGGCGGTGTCTCCCGGGATGGCCGCCATCCCGGCGCGCAGCGCCTCCATGCACAAGATGCCGGCCGTGAAGAAGCCGAGCGATCGCGCGTTCCCCGCGATCCCGCCGATCGCGCCGACGAGCGCGCCCATCACGCCGACGCACCCGGGCGCGGGCGCGAGCGCGCTCAAGTCCGGCCTGCGCCCGCCCGCGTCGAGTGCGCCGGCGGCGTCCGCTCCGGTTCCGACGAAGCCCGCCGCGTCGCCCGCCGCGCCCGCGCCGAAGCCCGCGCTCCGCCGCCCGAGCGCGTCGATCGTGGTGACCGCGAACGCCGCGCCCGCGGCGCAGCCGAGCCCGACCCAGGACACGCCGCAGGCGGCGCTCGGAGAGCTCCTGCACAAGGCGCAGACCCTCGGCGCGATGTTGAGCTTCGCCGATCAACCCGCGTCGATGGCGCTCCTCATCCGCGCCTCCGTGTACCGCACGCTCCTCGAGTTCGACGCGACGCTCCCCGCCGCCGTGTCGCTCCTCTGGACGGAGACGCAGCCGCTGACGAAGGAGATCTACATCACCGCGCCCGGGATCCGCCGCGGGGCGATGGCGATCCCGTCCGCGAACCGCGCGTTCGAGGTGATGCAGCAGATCGTGGACGCGCGCGGGGACGTGCAGCGCGCGGAGACCCCGCAGATCACCCCCATCACGACGTCGCAGGAGGCGAAGCAGCACCTCGCGCGGTACGTCTCGGAGATCGATCAGGCTCCCAAGGACCTCGAGCTCCGCCACTTCCTCGCGCTCGGCGCGTTGTCCGAGCTCCTCGTGCGCGCCAAGCTCCCCGGGCCCACGCTCGAGCGCCTCCGCGGGATCATCGGGCACGCGAAGCGCGACGGCGCGACCCAACCCGTGGTCGACCTGATGATGACGGCCCTCAGCCGGATGATGGCATGAGCAACCTCGATCCGAAGAGCCTCCGACCGGGCCCGGCGTCGACCAGCGGCGGCGCGTTCGCGAACATGATCGAGGCGGTGCGCCCGTCGATCGTCGCGGTCGAGTCCGCGATCGGATCCGGATCGGGGTACTGCGCGCTCGCGAACCGCGTCATCGTCACGAGCCAGCGCGTCGTCGGCTACGAGCGGGACGTGCTCATCACGACGGACGAAGGCGTCGTCGTCCCGGGCGTCGTCGTGCGCGTGAACGTCGCGCTCGACGTCGCCCTCTTGATCCCGACGGACGCGGCGAAGCTCCCGCCCATCAAGTTCGCGAACGCCCCCCCGAAGCTCGGCGACGCGGTCGCGCTCGTGGGTCGGGTGGGCACGGAGGCGATCGCGCGCGTCACGAGCGTATCCGCGCGTGAGCGCGCGTTCGACGGCCTCCCGCACGTCCAGATCGACACGGAGCCCGATCTCGAGCTCTCCGGCGCCGCGCTCGTCGACAGCGCGGGGCGGCTCATCGGCTCGCTCGTGCGCGCGCGAAAGCGCCCGGACGGCGCGTGGGCGCAGAACCTCGTGCTCCCCCTCTCCGCGTTCGAGGGCGGGCTCATGAGCGTCGAGGGGCCGCAGGAGGAGATCCAGGCGCTCGTCGCGGAGTACGGGTGCCCCCGGTGCGACACCGTCTTCGAGCCCGGGCTGGATCGGTGCCTCGAGTGCGGCGTCCTGCTCCCGCACCCCTGGTCGGAGGCGTTCGACCCGTCGGCGAGCGTGCACGAGCAGCGGCGCTATTCGAAGAACGAGGTCACCGCGCCCGAGCGCCTCGCCCTCCACGCGGTGAGGGTCGCGCTCCTCTCGGTGGGCATCCCCGCGAACCGCGCGCGCATCGGCCCGCTCCTCTGGAGGTTCTCGACCGGGGATCCCGCGAGGGACGTGCACGTGGATCTCACCGTCGACGATCACGGCGAGTTTCTCATCCTTCGGGCCGAGGTCGCGCGGATCCCGGACAGCGGCTTCGAGCACTTCTACCGGCACCTCCTCGCCCAGAACGGCGACACGACGGGAACGTTCCGGCTCGGGCTCGGGGACTCGACCGCGATCCTCTCCCTGTTCGAGCCCGTGACGTCGATCGCGCGCGAGACGTTCCCGGCGCGCGTGGACGCGTTCGTCACGGAGCTGCTCCGCTGCCAGGAGTGCCTGACGCGCTACTTCGGCGCGGAAGCGATCGTCGGCGCCTGAGGGTCGGGGCGCGCGCCGGATCGCGCGATCTTTGCCCGGGGACGGGGTTGTGCGTCATCCTTTGTCCCGCATGCTTCGAAGAACGATCCTCGCCCTCACCCTCGTCGCGTCGGCCCTCTCGGCCCTCGGGTGCGGGAGCAACAAGCCCAGGGACAAAGGCGAGTGGGAGGCGCGCGAAGGCTCGAACTTCGTGGGGAATGGCTCGCACGACGCGGACTGGGAGAGCGCGTACGAGCAGATCGACTACAACTGGGTCGGCGTCCGCCACGATCTCGGCATCAACCCGTCGAGGCCTCGCGCGCAGTCCTGCACGTGCTTGAGCGTCGAGGTGGGGTCCCCGAACGAGGCGAAGTTCGTGTGGCGCGGGCAGCGGCCGACGATCAACAACTCGAACCTCGCCGTCGCGATCAGCTCGGCCGGGATCGACTGCCCGGGCGGCTCCAAGAACCCGGGTGATCGGCGCCCCTCCATCTCGGGCGTCTTCCGTCGCAACGGCGACGTGTACGTCGAGATCGAAGAGGCGATCGGCGATCGGCCGATCGCGAGCGGCGCTATCATCGCCCCGCCGGACGTGCGCGGCCGGATCTACGTGCAGCCTCGGACGAAGTACCTCCCCTACGCGAAGCCCGAGGTCGGCGGCAAGCTCTGCCGGGTGAGGTGAACGGCGGCCATGACGGAGGCCGAGCGTCACGCGCTTCGCTCTGTCGTCGAGCGCGCCACCCGCGGTGAGATCTCGCGCGCGGACGCGCTCCGAGCCGTGCCCGCCGGGGCCCCCGCGCTCGCGGAGTTCTCCCTCGACATCGACCCTCGCGACGCGGCGACGGCGCGCGCCGTGCCTGCCGCGAAGGGCGCCGCGACGGGGGAGCTCAGCTTCTCCGCGCGCACGACGCTCGCCGCCGCGGCGGAGGGCCGCGCCGTGATCCTCGCGGTCGAGGAGACGTTCCCGGAGGACATCGACGCGATGCGCGCGGCCCGCGGGATCGTGGCGATCGGGGGCGGGCTGACGGGGCACGCGGCGATCGTCTCGCGCGGCCTCGGGCGCCCCTGCGTGTGCGGCGGGAGCAGCGTGCGCCGCGCCCGACCGAGCGGGCTCGCGGTCGAGGCCACGGGGGGCGGCGTGACGCTGCTTCACGAGGGGGACCGCATCTGGTTCGACGGCGCCGCAGGCCTCGTCGCGCTCGCGCCGCCGAAGCTCGTCGTCGCGCACGAGATCGCGACCCTCCTGCGCTGGGCCCTCGACGCGCTCGGCGACGCGAGGTCCCTCGACGAGGCGTTCGCGACGCACCTCCCGTCGGACATCGTCGCGGAAGCCCAGAAGCGCTGAAGCGGCCGAGGTGCCTTTACAGAACCACCGGGGAAGGGCACGCTTCCGGGCATGGGCATCTTCAATCGGATGGGGAAGGTCATCTCCAGCAACGTCAACTCGCTGATCGACAAGGCCGAGGACCCGAGCAAGTCCATCGAGCTGCTCGTCGAGGAGATGAAGGATCAAGTCCGCGCCGCGAAGAAGGAGCTCATCGACGGGATCGCCGCGGAGAAGGTCCTGCGCAAGAAGGTCGAGGACCTCGACGGTGAGGTCGAGAAGTGGGACAAGCGCGCCGAGCTCGCGATGCGCGCGGACGACGAGAAGCTCGCGCGCGAGGCGCTCGTGCAGAAGACGCGCGTCGTGGGAGAGCGCGATCGCGCCGAAGCCCTCCGCGCCGAGCAACGCGCCGCCGTCCTCGCCATGAAAGCGGAGCTCGAGCGGATGGAGGCGAAGCAGCAGGAGTACGAGGCCCGGAAGGGGACGATCGTGGCCCAGCTCAAGACCGCGCGCGCCACCGGGTCGGACGGATCGGTCGGAAAGGGCGGGACCGCGTTCGACGAGTTCAAGCGCATGGAGGACAAGATCGATCACGCGCACGAGGAGGTCGCCGCGCGGCGTGAGGTCGAGGAGGCGCTCAGCAGCGGGACGTCGAGCGACATGGACGTCGAGTCGAAGTTCCGCCAGCTCGAGGGCAAGGACGGGGGCAAGGGCTCTCCGCAGATCGACGACGAGCTCGCCCAGCTCAAGAAGAAGATCCGCATCGGGACCTGAGTTGTCGTCTCGCCCGCCCCACCTCTCGACGACGAGCGGGAGCGACTCGCCGACCTCGCTCGTCGTCACGTTCCAGGCGGACGCGAGGGCCCTGCCGGATCCGTCGCACATGGCGGTGTTTCCGGAGCGCGTGGTGCGAATCTCGAAGCAGGCGGAGGCGCTCGGAGGCACGCTCTGCTCGTTCGGTCCGTTGAGCGTCTCGTTCGCGTTCGGCGAGACCGAGCTCGAGGATTGGATCGCATGGAGCGCGGAGGTCACGCACCACGCGACGGCGATCCCTCGGTTCTCGTGCGGCATGTCCTGCGGCGCGCTCGCGCCGATCGCCGCGTCGGAGGGTCAGGTCGCGCTCGCGTGGGGCAAGGCGCTCGTCCTCTCCGCCGTGCTCGCGACGAGCGCTCACCCGGGCGAGGTCCTCGTCGACCCCGACATCCCGGGCGTGCTCGACGTGGTGCGCAGCACGGGGACGCGCTGGGTGAGCGGCGGTGAGACCGCGGTCGCGGCGCTCTCGCTCGATCCGCGCAAGCCCCTCCTCAGCGACTCCGTCTCCATGTTCGTCGAGCCCGAGGAGCTCAAGCAGGCAGCGTCCGCGAGCACGGCGGCGACCGCGGCCGATCAAGCCCGGCAAGCGCTCGTCCGCGGAGACGTGGAGAGCCTCGACGCTGCGCTCGCCGAGCTCACGACGACGGGCGCGAACCCGGGGCTCGCGAAGCGGCTCGCGGGGCTCATCGCCCTCGATCGCGGCGCGAAGGACGACGGGCTGCGCATGCTCCGCCAAGCGGCCGAGGCGGAGCAGCGCCCCGAGTTCAAGACGCGCGCGCAGCTCGCGTACGCGATCGCCCTCGCGTCCGCGGGGCGCCCCGAGTCCGCGCTCCTCGAGGCGCTCACGGCGCTCGGGCTCGCGCGCACGATGCAGGATCGCGCGGGCGAGGTCGCGTGCGCCCGCTTCCTCGCCCAGCTCTCGAAGGCGACCGGGCACGCGGTCGCCGCGAGCGTGTGGGAGCGCATCGCGGCGCTCGCTTGACATGTTTCGAGGACGAGCGAGTCCGAGGATCGGGGCCCCAGAGGTTCGGCAGGGCGCTAGAGGTTCGGCAGGGGCTCTAGAGGTTCGGCAGGGGCTAGAGGTTCGGAAGGGGCGCAGAGGCGTCGCCGAACGTGGACGCGTCCACCTGCATCGCGTGCAGCATCGAGATGTAGAGCTGGCCGACGGAGACGGACTCGTCGTACACGAGGTGCCGGCCCGGCGTCACCGCGCCGCCCGAGCCGCCCGCGAGGAGGATCGGCATGTTGCGGTGGTAGTGGCTGTTGCCGTCCTCGATCTCGCTGCCGAAGTAGACGAGCGAGTTGTCGAGGACGCTCTTGCCGTCCACGTCCGTCATCCCGTCGAGGCGCTCGCAGAGCTTCGCGAACTGCTTCACCTCCCACGTGTCGATCGTCGTGAGGATGTCGAAGTTCGACTGGAGATCCATGTGGTGGCTCGCCTCGTGGTGGCCGAGCGAGAGCCCGAGGAAGTCGTACACGCGGTTCGAGCCGGCGTTCGCGAGCATGAACGAGATGACGCGCGTCGAGTCGCACTGGAACGCGAGCGCCATGAGCTCGAGCATCGTGTCGACGTGCTCCTCGAGCGTGCCGGGATCGTCCGGCCTCGTGTTCGGCGTGCACATCGGGCCGCTCGACGACTTCTGAATCTTCTTCTCGAGCTCGGAGACACCCGTCAGGTACTGGTCGAGCTTCGCGCGATCGCTCGCGCCGAGGCGCTGCTGGAGCTTCTTCGCGTCCGCGCTCACGTAGTCGAGGATGCTCTTGCGGTAGACGAGCTGCCGCGCCTTCTGGTCGGCGGTCTCGCTCGGGTCGAGCCCGGCGAAGAGCTGATCCCAGACGACGCTCGGGTTCACGAGCTTCTGGAGGGGCTGCGTGGAGCTCGCCCAGCTGATGTTGTGCGCGTACGCGCAGCTGTACCCGGAGTCGCAGTCCCCGACGCCCGCGCCGCCGTCGATGCCGAGCTGCATCGACGCGATGTGCGTCTGCTCCGCGAGCGCGTTCGCCGCGACCTGATCGACGGAGATCCCGTTCGAGATGTCCGGCCCCTCGGTCTTCTTCGGGTGCGCGTTCGTCAGGAACGCGCCCGTTCCGGACGCGTGATCGCCCGGACCATCGGGGAACGCGGGATCGTTCGCGAGCCCCGTGATGACGTTCACCTTCGCCTGGACGTTCGCGAGCGGCGCGAGGATCTCGGGCAGATCGTACCCGGGGCCCTGCTTCGTCGGCGTCCACTTCGGCATGTGGATCCCGCACGGCACGTAGAACACGAGCATGCGGAGCGGCTTCGTGTCCGCCGCGCGCGCGTCCCGCGCGATGATCGACTCGAAGAGCGGGAGACCCAAGAGGGCGCCCGCGCCTCCGAGCGCGAGGCGCTCGAGCACCTTGCGCCGGCCCATCTTGTCGGCGGAGCGCTGCGACGGGACGGCGCCGACGATCGGTTTGTCCGCGTGCTGCACGCCCCAACGGGATCGACGGATCACTTGCCACCTCCGGTCGCGGGCTCGCCGTGTCGCGTGCGGAACGGCTCGCTCTTCACCACGAGCTTGATCGCGTTCCGGAGCTCGAGCCCCGTCGCCGCGTAGCGCTCGGCGAGATCGTCCAGGAAGTGTTCGTCCGCCTTCCCGGCCCCTCGCCCGAGCCCGTAGGTGTACAGCTTCTTCAGGACGCACTTCGGAAAGCGCGCGTCCTTGCCGACGATGTCCGCCATCTCCGCGCCGTTCGCGAACGCCGTCCCGTCGGGGAGCTTGCCCGTCGCGTCGATCGGCAGGCCGTTGTCGTCCGTGCGCCACGCGCCGATCGCGTCGAAGTTCTCGAGGGAGAACCCGAGCTGATCCATCACCTCGTGGCACGAGTTGCAGATCGGGTTCGCGCGGTGCGCCTCGAACACCTCGCGCACCGTCTTGCCGACGAGATCTCCCTTCTGGACCGGCGGCACGTTCGCGGGCGGATCGGGCGGGGAATCACAGAGGAGGTTCGTGAGGATCCACTTGCCGCGCTTCACCGGACTCGTGCGATCCGGGTTGCTCGTCACCGTGAGGAGGCTCCCTTGGCGCAGGATGCCGCCGCGGTTCGTCCCCGTCGTGTCGACGCGCTTCACCGCGCTCGAGCCCACCGCGGGCAGCCCGTAGTGGCCCGCGAGGAGATCGTTCGCGTACGTGAAGTTCGCCGTGAGGAGCTGATCGATGCCCACCGACTCGCTCGTCAGGAGCTCCGTGAAGAACGCGTCCGACTCGCCCTTCATCGCGGCGGCGAGGTCGGGCGAGTACGTCGGAAACTTTTGGTAGTCGGCCTGGTGGTTCGCGAGGACGCGCGTGAAGAGCCACTGCCCCGCGAAGTTGTCCACCATCGCCTTCGCCTTCGGATCCGCGAGCATGCGGTCGACCTGCGCGTCGAGCTCCGCGTCCTCGTGGAGAGTGCCCGCGGCGGCCGCGGCGAACAGCGCGTCGTCCGGCATGCTGCTCCAGAGGAAGTACGAGAGGCGCGACGCGAGCTCGTAGTCGTCGAGCGGGTGCGAGTCCTTCGCGAGGGGATCGGGGTCGAGCTCGAGGCGGAACAGGAACCGCGGGCTCGTCAGCATCGCGCGGATCGCGAGGCGGAGGCCCGTCTCCTCCGCGTCGGCGTCGGTCTCGGTCGGAGTCTTCTGATCCCGAGCGACCTGGACGAGCCCCATCAGCGCGTCGACGTCCTCCGGGGCGAGGGGGTGGCGGAACGCGCGCGCCCCGAACTTCTCGAGGATCGTGCGGAGGCAGGGATCGCCCTCGTTCACGAAGTCGCACACGACGATCCGATCGCGCAGCGGGTTCGAGGACGTGGCGCCGATCGGGCCGATCACCTCGATGTAGTCGACGAGGAGGTTGCGGTCCGCCATCGTCACGTCGTCGTAGTAGTCGTTGTCGAAGCTCACCGACACGACCGCGGGCCCCTCGTTCATCGCGACGTCTTGCTCGACGACGAGCGGCGAGGTCGAAGTGTTCGGCACCTTGTACGTGAACGTCTGGGCGCCCACGCGCACGGTCATCTGCGCGTCGTCCGGGCCGGCGGGCGTGGACCACGCGCGGACCTTCACCTTGTAGGAGCCCTTCGTCGGAAAGTCGTGCGAGACCTCGATCGTCCCGTTCGAGTAGAGATCCCACGCGCTGCCCTCGGTCTGCCCGACGGATCCGCCCACGACCTCCGCCTCGAAGCGCGCGGTGGTCGACGGGATCGCGGTGAGCATCGCCTCGTCGACGAGGTTCTTCGCCGCGAGCTCGTAGAGCTCGAACTGGACCGGCGAGAGCGTCAGCGTGTCGGCGATGTTGTCGAACCCGTAGCTGAAGTCGTCCGCCGGGAAGTCGGTCGCGGGCGTCTGCGCCGTGCCGAGCAGATCCCGGATCGTGTTGTTGTACTCCGCGCGGTTCAGGCGGTGCAGCGTGACCCGACCCGCGTCGACGGACGCGGGCGCGATCGGATCCCCGATCGTGCCGTTGCACGCGCTCGCCGCGACCGCGACGCCCGCGAGCAGCGAAGCTCCAAAGGGAACGATCCAACGTGCACGACGCATCCTGCCTCCTCCTCAAAAGCGAAAGTCGGCGCGGCGTTCACCGCGACGCTGGAACGACCGTGCCGCCGGCCGCGATCCAGCGGAGGTCGTCGATGAGGACGGTCGAACGCGCATGGGACCTCCTGCACGCCCAGACTCCAATGCTCGGCGTGCCGTTGCAAGGGGCAAGTAAGATGGCCCGATGCAAAGTCGATGGGAGGAGGGCGCCTATCGGGAAGCCCTCGAACGGTGGGGAGCGGAGGGGCCCGACCTCGCCGCGCGCGTGTACTCGTCACGCCTCATCGGGGCCGATCCCGCGCTCGTGCTGCACGGCGGGGGCAACACGTCCGTCAAGGGCGTGCGGCGGACGCTCCTCGGAGAAGACGCGCAGTGCATCTGGGTGAAGGGCTCGGGGTCGAGCCTCGACGCGGTGGGCCCGCGGGACTTCCCGTGCCTCGATCTCGCGTATCTGCGGAGGCTCGCCGCCCTCTCGTCGCTCTCGGACGAGGCGATGGTGAACGAGCTCCGCACGCACCTCTTCGACGCCTCGAGCCCCAACCCGTCCATCGAGGCGCTCCTCCACGCGTTCCTCCCGCACAAGTTCGTGGACCACTCGCACGCGGACGCCATCGTCTCCGTCACGAACCGCCCGGCGGGCGCGGAGCGCGTGCGCGACGCGCTCGGGGACCGCGTCGCCCTCTTGCCGTACGTGATGCCCGGGTACCCGCTCGCGAAAGAGGTCAAGCGGGTGTACGAATCGAACCCCTCCGTGGTGGGGGTGGTGCTCGAGAAGCACGGGCTCTTCACGTTCGGTGAGAGCGCCCGCGAGAGCTATGAGCGGCACATCGAGCTCTGCGACGCGGCGGAGCGCTACGCCGCCCGCGTGATCGGCAAGCCGATCCGGGTCGAGCCCGTCGCGGACGACGTCGCGGGGCGCGCCGCGCTGGCGGGGCCGATCCTGCGCGGCCTCCTCGCCGAGCGAACCGCGTCGGGCGCGCACCGCCTCGTCGTGCTCGACCACCACCACGACGCGAAGGTCGCCGATTACCTCTCCGACGAGCGGGCCGCGGCGCTCTCGGCAGCGGGCCCGCTCACGCCGGATCACGTCATCCGCACGAAGGCCGCCCATGTGTTCGTCGGCGCGCCGAGCTGGGGCGACGAAGCGGCGCTGCGCCGCGAGCTCGAGGCGGCGGTCGGTTCATTTCGAGCGGCGTACGACGCGTACTTCGAGCGCGAGTCGGCGTCCCGCCCCGGCGCGCGCTATGTGAAGCTCGACAGCGCGCCCCGCGTGATCCTGCTCGGCGGCGCGGGGATCTTCGCGTTCGGGCGGACGAAGAAGGACGCGCGCATCGCCCGCGACATCACCGAGCACACGCTCGCGACGAAGCTCGAGGCCGCGCGCGGCGGCGGATACGAGGCGCTCGGCGCGTCGGACCTCTTCGAGATGGAGTACTGGTCCCTCGAGCAAGCGAAGCTCGGGAAGGCGGCGCCCCGGCCCCTCGAAGGGCGCGTCGCCGTGATCACGGGGGGCGCGGGCGCCATCGGGCGCGCCATCGCGGAGGCCTGCGTCGGCGCCGGCGCGCACGTCGCGCTCCTCGATCGAGACGGCGCGCGCGCCGCCGAGGCCGCCGCGTCGCTGCCGCGCGACGCGGCCCTCGCGCTCGAAGCGGACGTGACGTCGGAGGCCTCGATGCGCGCGGCGTTCGACGCCGTGTGCGCCCATTTCGGGGGCGTGGACGTCGCCGTGCCGAACGCCGGGATCGCGCTCGTGAAGCCGATCGCGGAGCTCGGCGCGGCCGAGGCGCACGCGGTCTCGGACGTGAACTACGTCGGCGTGCTGAACACGATCCGCGAGGCCGCGCGCGTGTTCCGCGCGCAGGGCACGGGCGGCAGCGTCGTCCTCAACGCGTCGAAGAACGTGTTCGCGCCGGGCAAGGATTTCGCGGCGTACAGCGCGAGCAAGGCGGCGGCGCACCAGCTCGCGAAGATCGCGGCGCTCGAGCTCGCCCCGCTCGGCGTGCGCGTGAACATGATCAACGCGGACGCGGTGTTCTCGCACGGCGCGACGCCGTCGGGGCTCTGGTCGGAGGTCGGCCCGGCGCGCGCGGCGAGCCGCGGCCTCGCGCTCGACGCGCTGCCCGCGTTCTACCACGCGCGGAACCTGCTCCAGCGCCCGGTGGAGGCGCGCCACGTCGCGGACGCGGTCGTGTTCTTCGCGGCGACCGCCACGGCGACGACGGGCGCGACGCTGCCCGTGGACGGAGGCATCCCCGAGGCGTTCCCGCGGTGAACGGCGCGCTCCGATGCGCGACGTGCGGTACGGACGAACCGCGGAGGGAGAGCCGCTTCTGCCGCGTGTGCGGGGCGCCGTTCCCGCCGTCACCCGCGCCGCGCGTCGCGAAGACCGTCCCCGATGAAGCCCCTCTCGTCTCTTCGAGAGGTGCGCCCGCGGTCCGGCGCGTCGCTCCGACGCGCGTCGATCCGACCCCGCCTTCGCGGCCCTCCGGACCGGAGCCCTACCGACTGAGCCCCGTCCCGTACGGGCGGCCCGGGCCGCCCGCTCCCGCGTACGCGTCGCCCGCTCCCGCGCACGATCACACCCCTGGCCTCACGCCGGGCGGGCTCGCGGTGCGCGCGATCGTCGCGATCGCGCTCTCCGTCGGCGCGCTGTTCGCCGCGGATCGTCTCTACGAAGAGATCAAGAAGCCCGCGGCGGCGTGGGTCGGCGAGACGTTCTCCCAAGACCGCCCCACGTCCCGCGCGATCGTCGGGGGCGGCCTCGCGGTGACCGTGACCCTCGCGGTCACCCTCACCGTCCTCCTCGTGTCGACGCGGCGACGCAGTTAGCATGGACGAATGGGGAGCTTTGCGTCGCGCGCGTTCGCAGCGCTGATCGCTGCGCCAATCCTGGGGGTCGGCATGGAGGCTCGAGCGCAGTCGAGCGATCCAAACTGCTCCGCGGGGATGCCGGAGGGATTCGAAGTGCTCACCGAGAACAGCACGACGACCATCCCTCCGGGGAACCCGACGTCGTTCGTCTGCAACCTGCGGAAGAAGGGTCAGGCGGGCGTCGCCGTCACGATCGAGTACGCCTGCGGCGCGGAGACCGAGGCGGCCTGGAACGCGAAGACGGCGAGCCGCACGAAGAACGTCGTGTCGCGGACGAGCACGGAGGTGCTCGTCCGTCAGGAGCACGAAGTGACGGGGTTCGCGGGCTCGTTCGACGCGAGCGAGAAGCTGTTCATCCGCGTCGACGCGCGGACGATCGCCACCATCTACGCGATGAGCGACATGGTCGGCGGCACCCACCTGCGGTTCGGCGCGGAGGACGCCGCGTCGTACGCGCGTGGCCGCGCCACCGCGAACGCGCCGTTCTCGAGCAACTGGAAGTGCCCCGAAGGAGACCTGCCGCCGCCGACGTCCACGGGCACGAGCCCGCCGGCTCCAACACCGACGAACACCCCGGGGCCCGGGACGACCGCCGCGCCTGCGCCGGGCGACAAGAAGCCGAAGAAAGAGAAGGAGAAGGATCGGGAGAAGGACTCCGAGAGCGCCCCGTTCCTGGGACTCAGCTACCCCGTGCTAGGGGGGATCGTCGGGGCCGTCGTGCTCGCCGGTGTGGGGCTCACGTGGGCGCTCCGGAGGCCCCGCCGGATCCGCGTCGAGCCCCGCTGACGGCGCCACGCGCGAGGGGTCGGCCGCTCAGTCGATCGGCTTGAACGAGCTCATGAATCGATCCGCGTCGGGCGCGTTCCAGAGGTTCTCGAAGCGCATGTACCAGAGCACGAAGAACCGCCCCTCCCCCTTCGCGACGCGGGCGGGATCGCAGTACATCCGCATTTCGCCGTACGTCTTGGTCTTCGCGCACGAGATGAGCTCGCGCTGAGCGAGGTACTTGCCGGCCTTGAACGGCTCGGTCGACTCCGCGGTGCAGCCCCCGTTGGAGAGGAGCATCGGCTCGCCCACGCGCAGCGCGGTCTCGCACGCCATGAGGTTGCCGGAGAGCGTCTCGGTGACGGAGACCGTCGCGTAGCCGAGCTTCGTGTCGCACTGCACGAGCTCGCGCGCGACGAGCATGCCCTCGTACGTGGACGCAGGCCACGCCTGCGCGGCGGGCTTCTCGCACTCGAACATCGCCTCGAAGGTGCCGTCGCGATCGCGGAACGGGAACACGGGGCCGGCGGCGGTGGGTGGGGTCGCCGAGGACGACGGCGGTGGCGACGGGGGTTGGGGCGGGGCCGGGGATTCGGGGGCGCGCGGATCGCTCGGCGCGACGGGCGAGCCGCTCCGACTCGAGCGCGGGCGCGTCGGACTCTTGGGATCCGCCGGTCGGAGCGCGAGCGTCAGCGCGACCGCGGCGGCCGCGCCCCCCGCGACGGCCGCGGGGAGCATCCAGTAGACGTGCCTCGAACCGGCCCTTCGCGTCGTGGAGAGGCCGGGCCTCGCCGAGTTGGTGCGCGCCACAGTGCGCTCGAGCTCGAGCACCGTCGGCAGTCGATCCATCGCGGGGCCCAGGCTCGCCTGGATCCGCGCGAGCGCGTCGGCGACGGCGCGCGCGGTCGCGGGGCGCGCCGCCGGGTCGGGCTCGAGCAGCGCGTCGATGAGCTGGGCGAGCGGCTCGGGCGCGTCCGGCACCACGTTCCGAACGTGGGGGGCGCGATCGGTCGTGAGCCGCAGGAGGAGCGCGATGCTGTCGTCCTCGACGAACGGCGGCCTCCCCGTGAGGCTCCAGAAGAGGAGCGCGCCGAGCGAGAACAGGTCGCTGCGGCCGTCGATCGTCTTCACGCCGCGCGCTTGCTCCGGCGACATGAACGCGGGCGTGCCGATCATCGCGCCCGTCTCCGTGAGCGTCTCGCCGACGCCGCGGAGGCGCGCGACGCCGAAGTCGAGGACCTTCACCGTGCCCGGGATCGCGCCGTCCGCGCGGACGTGTCCGACGATCATCACGTTCGCGGGCTTGATGTCGCGGTGCACGACGCCCACGGCGTGCGCGGACGCGAGCGCGCGCGCGACGGACGTCGCGATCGCGACGGTCTCGCCGAACGACAGCCGAGCGCGCGCCGCGCGCGCCTTGAGCGTCTCGCCGGCGAGCCACTCCATCGCGAGGTACGGCTGCCCGTCGGCGGATCGGCCGTGCGCGACGTACCCCGCGACCTCGGGGGCGGCGACGCGCGAGAGCACGGCGGCCTCCCGCTCGAACCGCTGGATGCCCTCGATCCCCGCGTGCTTCACGACCTTCACCGCGACCTCGCGCCCGGTGAGCTCGTCGTACGCGCGGTGCACGACGCCCATCGCGCCCGAACCGGCGATCGGTCCGAGCACGAACCGGCCGCCGAGGCGCTCGCTCCCGGTCGGGCGGCCGGGGCCTAGATGACCGACCATGATCGGTGCTCGAGGGGCTCCAGCGCGTCCGTCATGCGAGGCTCGACTGTAGCGCGGCGCGCGGCCGACGAGCGAAGATGCTCCGAGGTCCGAAAACGGCGCGACGACCTCCGCCCTCGAAACTAGAAAGGGGGGCATGCAGACGGACGCGCACCGGGATCTCTACCGCGCCCTCGTCGCGAGGGACGCGCGCTTCGACGGGCGCTTCTTCGTCGGCGTGTCGACGACGGGCGTCTACTGCCGGCCGATCTGCCCCGCGCGGACGCCCCGCGAAGATCGGTGCCGGTTCTTCGCGCGCCCCGCGGAGGCCGAGCAGGCCGGGTTCCGCGCGTGCTTCCGGTGCAGGCCGGAGCTCGCGCCGGGCTCCGCGCCCGTCGACAGCGTGCCGCGCCTCGTCGCGAGCGCGCTCGCGCGCATCGAGGCGGGGTGCTTGAACGAGGGCTCGGTGGAGGATCTCGCGGCGAGCCTGGGCGTCACGGCTCGCCACCTCCGCCGGACGATGGAGTCCGTGCTCTCGGTGTCCCCGATCGACGTCGCGCAGACGAAGCGACTCGCGCTCGCGAAGCAGCTCCTCCAGGACACCGCGCTGCCGATCACCGAGATCGCGTACGCGTCCGGGTTCGCGAGCCTCCGGAGGTTCCAGGCCGCGTTCGCCGAGCGGTTCGGCGCCGCGCCCACCGCGGTGCGACGCAAGCACGCGAGCGGTGCGTCGACGGACGACGTGGTGATCCGGCTCGAGTGCCGCGCGCCGTTCGACTGGGACGGGCTCCTCGCGTTCCTCGGGCCGCGCGCGATCCCGGGCGTCGAGCGCATCGCGGACGGAGCGTACACGCGCGCGGTCGCGCTTCGAGCGCACGGGGTGGAGGGACTCGTCCGCGCGACGCGCGCGGCGGATCGGTTGAAGGGCCCCGCGATCGAGCTCTCGATCGGGGCGTCGCTCCTGCCCGCGCTCTCGGGGATCGTCCCGCGTGTCCGCGCGCTCTTCGATCTGGACGCGCACCCGACGGAGATCGCGCGCGTGCTCGCGGCGGATCCGCTCCTCGCGCCGAGCGTCGCCGCGAACCCGGGCCTCCGCGTCCCGGGCGCGTTCGACGGGTTCGAGCTCGCGGTCCGCGCGATCCTGGGCCAGCAGGTCTCCGTCCGGGGCGCGACGACGCTCGCGCATCGGCTCGTGGAGCGGCTGGGCGAGCCGCTCCGACGGGATCCCGCGTGGTCCGCGTTCCCGTCGCCCGAGCGGATCGCGCGCGCGGGCGCGAGCGTGATCCGCGAGATCGGGATGCCCATGAACCGAGCCGCGGCGATCGTCGGCCTCGCGGACGCGGTCGCGACGGGGAAGGTGCGGCTCGATCCGAGCGCGGACGTCCCCGCGACGGTCGGCGCGCTCGAAGCGCTCCCGGGGCTCGGCCCATGGACCGCGCAGTACGTCGCGATGCGCGCGCTCCGATCCCCGGACGCGTTCCCCTCTGGCGATCTCGTCGTGCAGCGCATGCTGGACGCGAAGACGCCGAAGAAGGCCGAGGCGCGCGCGGCGTCGTGGTCACCGTGGCGCGCCTACGCCGTGCTCCACCTCTGGTCCCTCGCAGCTCGAAAGGCCCTGTCATGACCGCCCTCGTCGCCCGCACCGTCGCGTCCCCCGTCGGCCCCCTCACGCTCGTCGCGAACGCGCAGGCGCTCGTCGAGCTCAGCTTCGGAGATCGCCCGATCCGCCACGAAGCCACCCATATCGGGTCGAACGCGCACGTCGATCGGGCGGCGCGCGAGCTCGACGAGTACTTCGAGAAGAAGCGCACGCGCTTCGACGTCCCCCTCGACGTCGGCGGCACGCCGTTCCAGCGCTCGGTGTACCGCGCGCTCCTCGACGTGAAGTTCGGCGAGACCAAGTCCTACGCCGACATCGCCGCCGCGATCGGCAAGGGAAAGGCCTTCCGCGCCGTCGGCGGCGCCAACAACAAGAACCCCATCGCGATCATCGTCCCCTGTCACCGGATCATCGGCGCGAGCGGATCGCTCACCGGCTACGGCGGCGGGTTGCCCACGAAGGAGTGGCTGCTCGCGCACGAGCGCCTCGCGTGACGCCTCGCCGGGTCCATCTCATGAGCGGCGGTGTGCCGCCGACGACGAAGATGCGCCGACGCGCGCGCTCGGTTTGGCGCGCGCGAGCGCGCGGTCGGAAACGATGCCTCGAAAGGCGCTCCAGCGGCGCGCGAGGGGCCGCTAAGCTGGCGCGCGTGAGGTCCCCGATGAAGCTCCGCGCGCCGCGGCTCGCGACCGCCATCGCGACGGTCGCGCTTCTGACAGGTTGCAGCGGCGATCGAGCCTCGGCGCCGAGCGCGTCCGCGACTTCGGCCGCACCGACCGCCGCCGTGTCGGCGGAGCCCCTGCGGGCTCCGCGTGCCCTGGTGATCGTGATGGACCTCTCGGGGTCCATGCGCGCGATCTTCGAAGACGCGTCGCCCGTGGTTGCGCCTCGCCGACCGACCCGCCTCGACGCAATGAAGAATGCGGTGCTCGACGCGGTAGAGAGCGAGCCAGAAGGCGGGAAGATCGGCGTCGTCGTGTTTGGCGAGAGGACCTACACGTTGCTGCCCACGACGACGGACCGCGCGCTCGTCAGGAAGCTCGTCACGAAGTTGGGGTCGGGCACCATCGAGGACGGAGGGAGCGCGATCGCCGAGGGCGTCGCGATGGCCTCGAGGATCCTCGAGGAGGAAACGACCCTGGAGCGCACCATCCTGTTGTTCGCGGACAGCGAGAACACGGGCAACGGCATCCAACCGGCGGCAGCCGCGGAGATCGCGAAGAAGGCGCACGCCCGGGTCCTCGCGATACACGTGGGGGACGGGCGCGAGGCCGATGTCGTGGACCACACGACCCCCGACGGCGAGCTCGTCTACGCCCGCGAAAAGTTCCCTGCGAACCCTGAAGAATTGAAGGGGATCGCGACGGTGACGGGGGGTGCGTTCCTGCTCGCGAAGACACCCGCCGAGCTGCTCGGCGCGACGCGGACGCTGCTCCGCTGAGGCGCTCCACGCCATCGAGGAACCCGAGGAGCACCTTCTCTGTCGCGGCGATCCGCGCCTCCATGAGGAGCGTGTCGCCCGCCTTCATCCGCCCGCGACGCGTTCGTTGGCAACGCGAGGACCACCCCCGCCTTCTCGGGTGCGGCCTTCTTGGGTGGGCCTGTTCGGCCGGCTCTTCTTCGTCGCCCTGAATCGATGTCCGTCGCGCGCGCCCCGGGCCGAGCGGCCCGCGCGATCGGCATCATTGGATAGGCGGTCCGCAGCTCCGCGCGGTGATTCCGCGACACGTGTGGGCCCGGCTCAGCCATTGGCGGACCCGAGCTCGAGCCACCGAGTCCGCTCGATGACGAAGACGCGCGGCTCGACGCCGCTCGGCGCTCCCGGGACGTCGATAGGCGTGCGTGCGGGCTCGAGCCCGAGCTTCTGGAGGACACGCTGGGACCGGAGATTCTCGGGGGTTGCGCCCGCGGCGATCCGCGAGAAGCCGAGCGTCTCGAAGCCATGCTTCAACATGGCGCTCGCCGCCTCCGTCGCATACCCCGCCCCCCACGCATCCCGGCGCAGGATGAAGCCGAGGAAGCCGAGGGAGTGATCCCCGGGCTCTGCGAACAGCGCGCACTCACCGATGGGTTCGTTCCCGCTCCGCCGTTCGACGGCGAACACCCGCCGGTGTGGATCGGCGCGGCCCGAGACCACGAGGGAGACGAACCCGGCCGCCACCTGCTCCTCGGAGCGCCGCGGCGAGGCGAGGTGCCGGGTGACCTCCTCGTCTTCGATGTATTTGCGGTACGCCAGCCAATCACGGACATCGAAGAAGAACGGGCGCACGATGAGCCGCGGAGTCTCGAGCACGACGACCGGCAAATGGTCGAGTTTCAGGCTCGAGCGGGCTCGCTGGATCGACTCGGGCAACACCGCTTGGGTGGAGACTACGCGAAGTGCCGCGGAAGATCCCGGCTGACGAGCCTGCGGCGCGGGTGAAATGCGCGCGACGCGCCTCGACGCTCAACCACGAGAGAAGATGGCGGTGGATTCTCTGGACTGTGTCAGGAGCGAGCTCGTCGATTGGCTGGTCGAGCGCGCTGTCGGCTTCGGCCAGGGAGGGGGCGCGATCCTCTCGATGCATGACCTCGCCTCGCCCTGCGGCGCGGGCCCCGCGGGCGACGCCTCGCCGTTGGAGACGCGCGTCAACGAGCCCCTCGGCGCGAACGGCCGGTGCGGCGTGCGCGCCGGCGACCTGATCTTCGCCACCGAGGGCCGCACCGCGGAGCTCCGCGACCGGCGAGCTCGCGTCCGCCACGCGCTTCCCCGGCTACCTCTCGGACCCGGACGCGGATCGGCCCCGCCGCGATGCGCGGCGGCGCGCTGTGGCTCGTGCGCCCCGAGACTTGGCGCCCGCCCGGGGAGCTGCTCCGGTTCGCGCTCGACCTGTCCACGGCGCACCCGCTCCACGTGAACGGTGACGCCGCCCCCATCGACGAGACCGCGAGAGGTTGGCTCCTCATGATCCAGATCTTCGGCACCCCGAAATGCAAGGTCACCCGTGCCGCGCAGCGCTTCTACGCGGACCGGAAGATCAAGGTGATGTTCGTCGACCTCCGCGAGAAGGGCCTCTCCAAGGGCGAGCTCGCGAACGTCGCCAAGGCCGTCGGCGGCGTCCGCGCCCTCTTCGACGCCGCGAGCCCCCGCGTCCTCGAGCGAGGACTCCAGCACGCGGGCATCGACGTGCCCGGCCCCTCGAGCGAGGAGCGGCTCGCCGCGCTCCTGCTCGAAGATCCCCTGCTGCTGAAGACGCCCATCGTCCGCGACGGCGCGCTCGCCGCCGTCGGAGACGCGCCCGACTTCTGGAAGAGGCTCGCAGAGAAGGCGAAGGCAGGCTGAGCGGCGGCGGGCAGCGCTCGACGAGCGCTCGACCGGCGGGCTCGCGTACGCTCGGCCGATGTTCGAGGTCACGTTCCTGGGGCATCAGGGGTGGAGCTTCCGATGCGACGCGACGCACGTCCTCGTCGATCCGCTCCTCACGAGCACGTTCGGTCACGGCGGTCACGTCGGCCACGTCTACCCACCGCGCGAGCTCCGGCTCGACGCGATGCCGCCGGTCGACGCCGTGCTCTTCACGCACGAGCACGAGGATCACTTCGACGTCCCGTCGATCGCCCGCCTCGATCGGCGCATCCCGATCGGCCTGTCGCACCGGACCTCGGTCGCGCCGCGACGCTTCCTGGCGGACCTGGGGTTCGGCAACGTGTGGACGTTCGGGGCGGGCGACGAGGTCGCGATCGGCGATCTCCGGTTCAGCTTCTTCGCCTCGGATCACGTGACGAGCGACAACACCGACGAGTGGGACGTCCTTCCGTTCCTCGTCCGCGACGCGCGCGGCGACGGGAGCTTCTTCACCCTGGTCGACACGGAGGGCGTGAGCGACGCCACGTTCGCGGACCTCCTCGGCCTCGTCGAGCGGCCCGGGATCTGGTGCTACACGAACAACGCGCAGGACTGGTCGTTCGCGTCGACCGGGCCGGGCGCGTTCGCCCCGGAGCGCGCAGTCGCCGACTCGGTGCAGTTCGTCCGCCTCGTGCTCGAGCAGCACGCGGGGCTCGGCCACCACTGGAAGGCGCCCGCGGCGTCCGTCGTCGCGGGCGGGGGGTTCTCGTACGCCGGCGACCGCGCGTGGTTGAACCGCCGCGTCTTCCGCGCAGACAACGAGCGCGTCGTGGACACGCTGCGCGTCCTCGACCCCGCAGCCCCGTTCTTCGCCGCGCGCCCCGGGCAGACCTTCTGCATGTCGGGCGGCGAGCTCGCGTCGACCCGCGAGGCGCCGTTCGTCTCCCCTGCCCCGCGCGCGTCGTGGCCGGATCGGTCGCCCGCGCCCGAGCCTGCCGGCTTCGAGGCGTTCGCGCCGCTCACGGGCCGGTACGATCTCGAGCCCGAGGAGCGAGAGGAGCTCCGTGCCCATCTCGCGGAGCTCGCGCAGTACCTCTACGGCGGCGACCTCTTCCGCGCGCTCTACTCACGTTCGCGCAGCGACGACGGTCGGTCACCGACGATCGCGCTGTCGCTCCTCTTCGGACGCGACCGCGCGCGGTGGTGCCTCGCGTACGACCCGCCATCCTGCTCGTTCGTCGCCGTCGACGTCGACCCCGAGACGGGGTTCCTCGCCGCAGCCGAGCTCTGGGCGACCGACCTCCTCGGCATGCTCCGGATCGAGTTCTCTCCGTTCGCCGTCTGCTTCGGCAAGATGCGGACGTGGCACCCCGAGCCGGAGACGCTCGTGTCCTTCATGCAGCTGTTTTGCAAGTACACGCACCCGCTCCGACAGCCGGCTCGGACGCGCGCGCTCTACGCGCGGCTAGCCGCCCGCGAGGACGGCGCCGTCCCCCTCGTCCGCGCAGCCGCTCGACCGGGGGCTCGGTCGATCGGCCCACGTCGCGTGGACGCCGCAGCCGACGATGACGACCGCGCCGACGATTGAGAGCGCGGTCAGCGCCTCGTCGAACAGGCATGCGCCGACCACGACGGCGGTGAGCGGCTCCGCGAACGCGATCACGGACGCGTGCTCGGCCGGGACGGCGCGGAGCCCGCGGAGGAACAGGAGCCCTGCGACGAGGCCGCCGACGATCGACCCGAGCGCGGTCCACGCGACGCCGTGCAGGGCGGGGAGCGCGCCCCACGGGGCGAGCGGGAGCAGCACGAGGGCCGCGATCGCGCCGTGGTAGACGATCTGCTCCTCGGGGGTGAACGCGTCCATCAGCGCCTTCGAGATGCACAGCGTCGACGCGAAGAACAAGGCGGAGCCAACGCCGAACGCGGCGCCCTCGAGCGCGCCGGCGCCGCTCGCGGTCCAGGGACGGAGCAGCAGGCAGAGTCCTGCGAGCGCGACGAGCGCGCGGAGGACGGCAGCGCCTCGGAGCGCGGAGCGCAGGATCAGCGGGGCAAGGAGCGCGACGAGCGCCGGCGCGAGATACTGGGAGAGCACCGTCACGCTGACGGCGGTTCGCGAGAACGCTTGGAACAAGAACCAGCTGTTGGCCGCGTCGGCGAGCCCGAGCGCGACGAGCCACGCCCACTCCCGGCGTGTTCGCTTGCGCGGGTTGCGCGCGCCCGCGCGGCGGAGAAGGGGCAGCCCCACGAGCGACGCGGTGGTGAACGAGAGCGGCGCGGCCCAGCGCGGGTCGATGTCCGCCCGCCGGAAGAAGATGCCGAGCGTCCCCCAGAGGACGGCCGCCACCACGACGAGCGCGTAGCCCGAGACGCGCGCCTTCACGCCACCCTGCCTTCGCGCGCGAGGCGCGCGCTCGCGGCGCGGGACCACGGGTGCGCGGGCCCGAGCCGGCGCGCGAGCGCATCCGCGGCGAACGACGAGAGGGCGCGCGCCTCGGCGGACCGGCGTGATCCGTCGAGGGTGACGGCGAGGTTGTGCTTGGTCCGCGCGACCTCCGGGTGCGCTTCACCAAGGATCGCGGCGTCCATCGCGATCGACGCGCGGAGGAGGCGCGACGCGATCGCCTTTCTTCCTGCGCGCGCGTGGAGCACGCCGAGGTTCCCGAGGTTGATCGCGATCTCGTGGTGGGCCGCGCCGTAGCAATGGCGGAGGCGCCGGAGCGCCGCGCGGTAGAGCCGGATCGCCTCGCGCTCACGGCCCTGCCCTTCGACCAAAGCGGCGAGCGCCGCGACGTCCTTCGCGACGGCGGGGTGCGCGCGCCCGAGCGCGCGGGCGCGCACCACCACGGACCGCCGGGCGAACGCTTCACCGCGGGCGAACTGGCCACGCGCGTGCGCCAGCCCGCCGAGGTTGTGCAGGCGCGTCGCGACCTCGACGTGGTCGGGCCCGTAGAGGCGCGTGACGATCGCGAGCGAGGACCGGTAGAGCGGCAGCGCGTCCCGGTAACGACCCTGGAACTTCCGGAGGACGCCGAGCTCGTTCAGCGCGAACGCGACCAGCGCGCTCCGCGGCCCGAAGCAGCGGCGCGCATCGGCGATCGCGCGCCCGAGGAGCCGCTCGGCGTCGGCGTGGCGGCCGTCCTCGCGGTGGAGCCCCGCGAGCTGCGCCCACGCCGACACGCGGAGCCGCCCGAGGTCGCCCGCCGCGCGCGTCCGGCCGACGATCTCGACGGCGCGGCGCGCGCGCCGCTCCGCCGCCGAGGAATCGCCGAGCTCGACGTCGAGCGACGCGAGCGTGAGCCACGCGTTCGCGACGTCGGGGTGATCCTTGCCGCGCGCGCGCGTCAGCGCGAGCACCGCCGCCTTCGCGAGGACGAAGCCGACCTCGAACCGACCCTCGCCGAGGGCACGCTGCGCCGCACCGAGCGTCTCGCACGCCGCGTCGAGGTGGCCTCGTCCTTCGCGCATGGCGTCCTCCTCAGCCGAGCAGCGCGACGTTGTGGTTGTTGTTGCCCACCTCGGCGACCGTCGTCGCGAACGTTACGCGCCGCTTGCCGTTCTTCGTCACCTTGGGCGCGAGCTGCGGCTGCGTGTGGTTGCTGTCGCCGCCGACCCGGACCGTGGTGGAGAGCGACTTGTTCGTGGTCGACACTTCAGAGCACCGCGACGTTGTGGTTGTTGACGCCCACCTCGGCGACCGTCGTCGCGAGCGTCACGCGCCGCCTACCCTTCTTTGGGCTCTTCGGCGTGAGCTGGGGCTGCGCATGCTGGCCGTAGCCGGCGACGGTGACGTTCGTGGAGAGCTGCTTCTTCTTCATCTTGAGAACCTCCCTTTCGCGCGTCGACGGAGCAGGCGGCGTGCCGGTCCTGATCTGGCCGCGTTTCGGGATCGCTTGCGCAACCCTCGCGCAAGTCGCGCAAACGCTCTGTCCCCACGGCTGCGCAACCGATGATGTGTCGCCCTCACTTGGCGCCGTCGACAGCGTCGGCCGCACGACGGGATCACGAGGGCCGATCTCTCGTCGTCCGACGCGCTCGCGCTCCGGCGCGGGCGCGTGTTCGCGCGGACTTGTCGACACCCCGAAGGAGCGGGCGTGGAGTCCACATGATCCGCTCCAATTCGTGCTCTCGTCCCATGGCTCGCTGCGCCCGCGCGGGGTACCCGAGCCTCCTCCGGAGAGCGGCGTCCAGATGCGCGGGGTGCAGCTCTCGCTCTACGACGAAGAAGACGAGCCGCGCAGGAAGCCAGAGGCCACATGCGCATCACGGTGAAGACGAGGAAGGTGAAGCTGCACCTCACGGATCAGGACTTCGCGACCCTGGGAAACATGACAGCTCGTGGCTACGACAACGACTACCTTCACCGAGACTTCGTGGCTGAGTTCTTCGCTGAAGCAATGTCGGAAACCCCGCCCTCTATCATCACGTGAACGATGCGGGACGCAGCGAACTCCTTGTCGTGGATACTGCTTGCGACCTCCGTTGCGGCGGCTCTCCCGAGCTGTGCCCCAGGGGTGAGACGGTCCGGTCCGGAGATGGAGCCGACGGTTCCCGCCGCGGACGCAGCGCCCGCTCACGAAACGCGCTGGTGGGCGAAGGATCGCTCGACGCCTCGTAGGCCAGCGCTCTTCTCCCCCGACGGACGCTTCATCGTACTCAGCGGCGGCGTCGTGGACTTGGAGACCAAGAGGCGAGTACCGCTCGATTGCGATCTGTCGGAGGTTCGCTGGTATCCTGGACCCCGCGTGGCATGCGCCAACTCCACGCATACAGGGATCCTGGTGCTGGACGTGCGAGACGGCCAGACGACGACCTATTCCTATGGCGCCGCTTCCTCCAAGCCCTTCTTCCCTTCGGATCGATTCGTCGGGTGGGTCGGGGACTCGAGAGAGGCCAGCACGCTCGTCGACGTCGACGCTAGGGGGGTTACCTACGTCGTTCCTGGATCCATTGCGGGTCTGTTGGAGGACGGAACGAGAACGATCGCGTTGCTGACGGTCGATGGCATTGGATCGAATCGATGGAGCGTGAACCAACTTTGGGATGTCTCGCTCGGCAGAGGGGTCGGACAACCGTGGGCCTTCGAGAGGTCCGTCACTTCGCCGGACGGGTGTTGGGCGTGGGGAGCGAGCCCAGAAGGCGCTCAGTTCGTGGTGGATCACCGGACGGCGGTGCGCAGGATCGTCGGACAGGTGGAGTCGGGCTCAGCGGTTTGGGCGGTTAAGGATCCATTCTCGCCGGATAGCTCCAAGTTGACGGTCTTTTCGCGCGATGGCGGAATCCAGATCGCGGACGTGCAATCGGGAGCCGTGTCGGCGGCGCTGGACACCAAGGAGTGCCGACCGATCGCCACTGCGCGGCTCGGCCCCTCCGCTCGGGGGAGCAGGGAAATTCTGGTGATCCGCGTCTGGACCGTTGGGGGCGAACTGCTCTACGAGCAATGACACGTAGACGGGCTCGCCGTCGACGACCGGCAGGGTGATCAGGCAGGGAACCCGCTCGCGCGCAAAGTCGAAGCGGGAAAGATCGCGCGGCGCCGCGACTCGCGGCGCCGGAGGGGTCACTCGCCCAAGAGCCCGAGCTGTTCGGCGAGCGCGTCGAGCATGGCGATTTGGGTCGCGCCGTCGGGCATCCCGGCGGCCTGGCGCACGCTCTCGGGGAGGTCGACGGCGACCTCCGCGCGCAGCTCCTCGACGGCGCGGCGCTGCTCGCGTCGCAGCACGGCGCGCGCGTCGTCCGAGAGCCTCGCCGTCGCCCAGTCGTGGATGGCCCACGAGAGCTCGGCGTGCGCGGTCTCGTCGATCGCGATGCGCGCGAGCGCCTTCCGCACGACGGGATCCGCCGCGCGCTTCGCTTGAACGGACGCGACGAGCGCGCCGAACGTCTCGCGTACACAGCCTTCGGTCGCGTTGTCGCGCGCCACGTCGGCGAGCGCGCGCGCGGGCCGCGTGGGGATCACCTGCGACCTCGGCGCGCCTCCGTAGCGCCGCGCGATCGTCGCCATCACGCGCGCGTGCCGGATCTCGTCTTCCCGCGATCGACGCGCGCCGCGCACGAGCTCCGGGGACGCGCCGTGTGCTTCGAGCTCGGACGCGAGCTCCGCGAACGCCGTGATCGACGCTGCCTCGAGCTCCGCCGCGCGCGCGAGCCAGCGACCCGCGGCGCTCGCGCGAGGCGCGCACGGCGCGCGGCGAGCGCCGGCGCGGCGCGCGAGCAAGAGCGCGGGCCTGCGCCCGATCGCGCAGTTCGGATCGCCGTGCTCCGCGATCTCCGGCTCGCCCACGGTGACCGCGCCGTCCTTCGTCACGGTCACCTCGTAGTGCTCGACGTCGCCGCCGCACGTCGATCCCATCGTCGCGAGCACGACGAACGAGTCCCCGACCTTCCGCACGTTCTCCTCGTCGCACGGCATCTCGTGGCCGTTCGCGAACGCGATGAGCGCCGCCTCGTTCGGCGTGTCCACGGCCCCGATGAGCGCGAGCACCTCCGCCGCGGACTGCGCCGAGCCGACTTGATCCCCCTTCGTGAACACGAGCTCGTACTTCGTGATCGCGTCGAACCCGACCTGGTTCAGCCCGCCTTGGAACGGCACCGCCGCGAGATCCGCCTCACACTTCGACTTGTTCGCCGCGCTCTTGCACGCCTCGCCGAACGACGTGCTGGTCGCGGGCGGCGCCATTCCGCTGAAGTCCGGCTGGGACCGGAGGCCCAGGAAGTCCACCCCCGGCGCGGGGATCACGGACGAGAGCCCGGCGGGCTCGAGCAGACACACGGTGTCGTCGAACGGCCCGAGCGAGGAGCACGCGCTCCCCACGAGCCCGATCGGAACCAAGGAAGCGATGACGGCAGTAAGCGAGCGGCGCTGATTCATGCATCCATCGTGACTCGGCCGAGGGCCGAGGTGGATCGAAATGGATCTACCGACTGCGCCATCCCTCGCCGGCTTTGCGCGCTCGGGAAGCGTCCAGCGGACGCGCATCGTTCGGATTTCAACCTGTTCGGTACGCCAGGCGCCGACTCGACGCCCAACGGTGCGAGTGCGACGACGGTCCGTCCTTCGGTGCGATCTGCGCGTCACCTCTCGTGGATCGGCAGCGCGCTCGAAGCGGTCCACGGCTACACGTTCGGATCCCGATCACGCTCGCCCAAAGTGACCCAGCGAGGCCGGCGGCGCACGCGGTCGCCATCGTACAGCGGCGGCCACGTGCTTTCTGTGACGTGAGGCCCGCGTGTCGCATACGTTGATGAAATGGGGATGGGTCGGTTTCGCGCTTGGATGGGGGTGGCGTCGCTCGCGCTTGTGGCGTGTTCGGACTCTGCCGACGACGGGGATGCGTTGGGGAGCTCGATCCGCGAGGACGGCCGATGGCGCGTGGTCGCGACGTTCCCCCACACCGATCCGCTGCCCTACGAGGCCAACGCCATCAACCCACTTGCCGCGTCGTGGCTCGGCGCGGTCGATGGTCGATTGTACGTCGGCACGCAGTCGATCATCAGTCGGTTGGTCAGCCCGCGTATGGATCCGATCGCTGTTTCGTTCTCGGCGGAGGGCGACACCACCCCGCTCCGACTCGGGACGGTGTGGCCCGTCCCGTTCGATACGGCCAACGAAGTGTCTGCGGTGCTGGACGTCGGAACCCACTATTACGGCTGGGGCGCGTCCGACCTCGACGTGCCCCAGCTCCACAAGGCAGCGTTCGACACGCGCGACGAGACGATGGTGTTCGACGGCGCGGGCGTCACACTGGTCTCGGCGATCCCGCCGGTGAGTCACGCGAACCCTGCGCTCGATCTGACGATCTCCCAGACGACGGATGCCAACCTCTCGGCGATCGGCGTGCTCAACGCGCCCGTGCTGTTCGTCCGAGAGCACAGCGCCGCGGCGGCGACCGGGTACACGATCGATCGCCGCGAACTCGTCCTCGCGCACGATCTCGACGGGTCCGCCTTCTACAGCGGCGGAACCCCGGCGGTGTTCGATCCGGTGGGGTCGGTCCCCCACGTCTTCCAGGTGGCCGCCCAAGGTCCCGGAGATGGGAACGGACACGAGCGCTTCAGTCTGCTCGTGTTCTCGCCCTCGTCGGACGCGTCCTCCACGGCGCCGGGCTTCAAGACGCTCCGCGCGACGCACGCGTATCCGCTCACGGGTCCGATGGACCTCCGCATCATCTCGACCCCGCACGGCGCTTGGCTCTTGCTGGAAGACAAGGTGAACCAGAAATGGCGCGTCTATCGCTTCGACCGGTCGACCGGCGCGCTCTCCTTCGAGTACGAGCTCGCGAGTCCGCTCCGACCGAACGACACGATCGTCGACGCGGCCGTCACGGACGATGGCGCGATCTACGTCAGCGCGAACGCCTACCCGGTCCCGAACGACCTCCGTGTGGTCCGCGTGACCGACGGGGCCGCGACGGAGCTGTGGGACGCCTCCATCGAGCAGAACCCGGCCGAGTTCCACTTTTTCGCGCTCTATTCGACCGGGGCTCGCGTCTATGCGGCCGTCGCGGACACATATCCGTCCCCGACCGTGTCGCTGTCGCGTCCTCGCTTCACGTTCATCACGCCGGACGTTCCCGCCGTCGGGCCGCCTCCCGCTCCGGGCGCCGAGCCACCGCCGTTGCCCCCGCCGACGTGCAACCCGCTGACGAATGCTCCGTGCTCGGCCAGGCAGGCGTGTGACGTCGGACCCAGTCGGAACGGGTGGACGTGCGCCGAAGCCGGCACGGGGCAGCTTTGCGAAGCCTGCAATCCGGAGACGGGTCCGTATTGTGCGGCCGGCTACACCTGTCGTCGATTGGCGGGTGCCGCGACCTCCGGCTCGTGTCTGAAGACGTGTTGCACGAACGAAGATTGTGGCGGGACGACGTGCGTCGTGGGCGCGTCATCGGCAGTGGGTTATTGCGCGACGTACAATGGCACGATCTACGATCCGACGTGCTCCGGCATCCCCACGGGACCTGCGCCTTCCGGCGGCGCGTGCAGCGAGATCGCGCCCGCACCGTAACAGACTGTCTGGCTCATCCAATCGTCGCGAAGCCCGCGCCCGCCCGACGCTGAATGGCAGGCGCGAAACCACGAGCTTGCCCCTCCCATGGGGGGGATACCCACAGGCCCGTGGTACGCTGGGCCGATGACACTGCGCACGCTATTCGGTGCTGTGCTTCTCTCGCTCGTCGGGGGATGCGGGAAGGAGCAGACCTATACGACGACATCGGTCCGCTCGGGGGTCGCGTCGGCGCGGCCCATCCCTTCTTCGGCGTTCAGCGCGCTCGGAACGACCTACGCGCCCACCCGGGTCGAGCTGCGGATTTTGCCGTCGACGCTGATTCGCACCGAGACGAAGGTGTCGGGGGCGGCTTCGTCTGCGAGTCAGTATTTCGTCCTGGCTGTTGCGAACGATAGTCCGTTCCTCGCCGACGTGAGTGCGCTGGACGGCGACCTTGTCGCGCTGGGGAAGGAGGCTCTTGGTGCCTCGAAGATCGTGTCGGATGACAAGGCGTTCGCCGCTCTCGTCGCGAAGGTGGTCGACGCCCAAAAGCGCGTGCAAGCGCTGCACCCCACGAATGGATCCGACACCATCGCGATCGAGCTCGCGGCGTTCGAGGAGAGCGGCGCAAAACCGAAGTGGGTCACACTGATCGACGACCGTCCAGACAGCATGCTCCGCCTCTTTGGGCACGTTCCGGGCCTCGAGGAGCTCCACATCCCACCCATGCAGATACCCGGCATGGCGAGGAGCACGCTCGAGCGGCTCGCTGCGGAGGATCCGCCGGATCTCGAGAAGCCGATGCCGAACATCGACGACGAGTTGAACCGAGATGCTCTGGTCGAGCCTTACAACAAGGAGCTGATGCGACGCCGGGCATACCTGGCCGACACGCTCCCTGGCGACGTCGAGGAGCTTCGCTGCGCGGTGCGCGTGCTCGGGGGAGTGGATCGACAGATCATCCTCGAGCGCACCCAAGTCTCCGAGCTCGCGGCCCGCACTTACCAACAGTCCTATGGGTTCGAACCAGCGGGCTTCGACCGCGAGGCGGGAGGCTCGTTCGCCAAAGACTACTTCGCAACCACGACCGTGCTGGTGAACTCGTTTCCCAATGGCGCCGATGTCACCCTGAACGGGGCAGCTGTCGGGAAGACCCCCCTCGTTCTCGACAAGCAGAA
The DNA here is from genome assembly GCA_046351395.1 of Polyangiaceae bacterium. Taxonomy (GTDB): domain Bacteria; phylum Myxococcota_A; class Polyangia; order Polyangiales; family Polyangiaceae; genus CAYYKK01. The sequence continues at coordinate 23,115 of JAXLYP010000021.1, read as the reverse complement.
GGTGGCCGCCCCGTTCGCGCTGACTGTCTCCCAGAAGGGCTTCGACCCCGCCGAGGAGAACGCAGCGCTCGACGTCTCGGCGAACGGCTTCCAAGTGAGGCGCTTCCATCTGAAGAGGACGAAGAAGAAGTGACGGCTTGCAGAAGGGCGGCCCAAAGACCTGTCGCTACACCCCACTCCAATCTCGGTGGCGAAGGTGGGGCCACCAGCAGCCCGCGGTCAAGGCGACCGCCGCGGGCGGGTGGCCACGACAGACGACTTGTGCTCTTCGTCGCGCGCCGCGTACTCCTGTCCGGCATCAGGGCACGCGCTCTTCACACCGCGTGCGATGTCGGAAGGAAGGTGAACCCAACGAAGGCTCGCAGGGTGAGTCCCGGTCTGGGAATGGGTCGCGATGCGACGTCTTCCATTCGGCCTGGGTGACGGCCGGTCTACGTGCTCGACCGCCTGGAAGATCTCCACGCCCAGCAAGCCCGAGCTACGCGCGTTGCCGTCGAAGCGACTGGTGGAGTTGTGGAGCGCCTCGCAGTCGGGCCTCGAAGAGATGGCCGCTCGCGCTTCGCGAGCACCGGGGCGGGACGGATGCCTACATCGAGCGTCAGAAGCCGCACGCGGCGCCGCAGGTCGACGTGCGGCAGTCGCGATAGGGCTGCCAGAGCGCGGCCGCCGCCGGGTACTTCCCCTCGCACGCCGACACGCAGGTTGCGTCGGTGCAGCTCGAGACGCAGAACGCGATCGCGCCGCACTCGGGGTCTTCCTTGCAGGCGAGGCCCGGTCCGCAGCACGAGGTCTCGAGGCACGCGCCGCACGTCGGCGGATCGAAGAGCCCGATCGCTCCGCACTTGGCTTGCCCACCGAGGCCGGGGAAGCACTCGGTCTGGCACTGATCGAGCACGCACGCGTACACCGCGCCGAGCGCGCCGACCGCCTCGGGGATCTGGTCCGCGCAGGCCCTCACGCACGCGACGTCGTCGAACGCGCAGTGCGCGACGCAGGACTTCCCCTCCGCGAAGCAGCGGCCGTCGGCGTTGCACGCGGTCGACTCCGCGCAGCATTTCGCGCTCTGGCACCCCTCGCACTGGCCCATCCCCAGCAGCGCAGCGCCGGCGCAGCCGGACACGCACGGCGGGGCCTTCGTCTGCTGGCAGAACTGCGCGGCGTCGACGAGCTCGGCGCCCTCCTCGTTGTCGGCGCGGCAAGCGTGGAGGCAATCCCAGGTCGTCGTGTCGCCGGTCCCGTCGCAGCCGTTCGCGCAGGCCAAGAACGTCAGCGCCGCGGCGCTCGTGTTCCGCGCGGTCACCTCGGCGCAGCAGTTCGCGAGCGCGCTCGCGTCGCACGCCGGATCCGCCGCGGCGAGCCCCCCGCAGACGAGATCGTCCAGCGGGCAGCTCGCGGCGCAATGCCCGACCAGGCACGCGCGCAGCTCCAACGTGACCGGCAGCCCGCCGGCGGGAGCCGCGCAGGCCTGGAGGCAGGCGTGGTCGCTCGGCGCGCATTTCTCCGTGCAGCCAGCGAACGCCTTGCAGTCGGGATCCTTGTCGCACGCCTGCTTCTCCGCGCAGCACGAGGCCTCGCCGCACGCGTGACACGAATCGGTGTCGCCGGGGAAGAAGTCGGGGCCGCACTCGGCCGCCATGCTCCCGGTCGACGACACGGAGGCGGAGCTCTTGCCGGAGCTCGAGCTCGCCGAGACCCCGGATCCTCCTGATCCCCCGGCGCCAGTCGTCTGTGCGTTCGGGCCGCAGCCCACGCCCGAGACCACCCCTAGAACCACGCAAAGAAAGCCCTCGATTCTGCGCATGTCGTCCTCCTGCCGGGAACGACCGAGGTCGCGCTCCGGTGTGAACGAGTTTTTTCGAAAGGGCCTATTCGCCCGAGGAGCGTCGAAAGAGGCCGCGCTGCGTACCGAGGTCGAGGAGCTTCGCCTTCACGAGCTGGAAGCGCTTGCGGAGGCGCGCCGCCTCGCGCTTGAGCTCCTCCGCTTCGAGCTCGGCCTCGCCGTCGTGGAAGACGCGCGCGAGGTCGATCCACTCGAGCTCGCGATCCATGCGCAGCACGAGGAGCATCCGCTCGTCTTCGGGCAGGCCGTCGCGCAGCGCGGCGAGGGCGGTCTTGTTCTCGGTCGCGTAGAGCGAGAGCGTCTTCGAGCGGACCTCGGCCGCCACGCCGGAGACGGCGCTGGGCGAGAGCGGGGCTTCGCGCTTTCCTCTCCGCTTCGCTCCATCCAGCGCGCGGCGCGACTCGTTGCGGGCGATGACGTACGCCCACGCGCGGAGCGGGCACTGCCAGGCGAACTTGCCGAGGCTCCGCCAGAGGCGCTCGCTGAACGCGGAGAACACGTCCGAGGCGTCGTCCGCGGGGTGGATCGCGAGGAGGAAGCCGAAGATCTCCCCGCCGTAGGCGCGGATCGCGACCGTCGCCGCTCCGTCGACGTCGCCGAGCGCGACGAGCTCACGCACTCGGGCATCGATCGCGAGCGTTGCGTCGGCTGGGTCCGCGCCCATTGCCCGTCGAAGGTACACCAACGGCCCCGTCACCGCGGCGTGGGGAACACGAGGACGTAGCTGCCCGCCCCCGCCTCCGTGAAGATCGAGACGTCTGCGATCGGTTGCCCGGTCGCCGCGACCTCGTCGTGCAGCGTGATGGACCCTTCGCCGACGTTGAAATAGCCCGCGATCCCGGACGCGTCGGTCGAGGTCGCGTCCGTCACCGCGACGCCGTTGTGCACGTAGAAGCGGCTCGCGCTCGCGTCGACGCCGACGCCGGTCGCCTCGAAGGTGATCCCGCTCGGCGAGGCGTTCGAGCAGCTCTTCAAGAACGCCATCACCACGCCGCGCTTCGGATCGAGCGGGATGCCGCCGGTGAGGACGGCTTCGTCGGCCGAGGTCACGAGCGGGAGGATGTACAGGCTATCGGTCGTGAGGGGCGGGCCGATGAGGAAGAGCAGCGAGGGCCTGATCCCCGGGCCGGTGATGCGGATGAATCCGACGTTCGGGCCGATCCCCGGCACGAAGGTGAACGATCCCTCGCCGGTCGCGTCCGTCGTCACCGGGCCTGCGAGCGGCGTGTCGCACTGTTTGTCGGTGAGTTTGCAGAGCCTCATCTCGAGACCCGACAGCGGCGGTTGGGTCCCGGCGATGTCCTTGAGGCGCACGAACAGCGTCGTCGACTGCGTCGCGCCGGGCGGCCAGGCGACGTCGTCCAAGCATCTCCACGCCGGATCACCGCACGCCGCGAGGCACGCGTCGGCGAGGCAATCGCCGAGCGCGCGCGCGGTCGCGACGGCGTCGGGGTACGCGCGCTGGCAGTCGCCGAGGCAGCCATAGACGTCGGCGTCACCCGCGCACGCCCGCTCGCACACGCCGAGCGCCATGCACCCGCGATCCTCGGTGCAATCCGACGACGGGCCGCAGCAGCTCGCCTGCGCGCACGTCGCGCACGCGCTGGTCGGAAACACGTATCCACCGCACTCGAGCTTGCACTCGGGGGCGCACAGAGCGGCCTCGCAGCTCTCCAGATCGGCGGCGGCCGCCCCGACGGCGCCCGAGGTCGCCGCGCGACACTCGGCTCTGCACGCCTCGTCCCCGGGTGGACACGTCGCGAGGCAGTCGTGGAGGAGCTTGCAGTCGGCGTCGGCCGCGCACGCGGCGACCTCCGCGCAGCAGGAGCGCCGGACGCAGGCGTCGCACGTGTCGGGCGCGATCGCGATCGCGCCGCAGGCGCCGCCCTCGGGGCGCGGGCGATCGTCGAGGCCGAGGATCTGCCTGCAGCCCGCGGCGACGAACAGGGCGGCGAAGATCCAGCCGCTCGCGCGCGTGCGTGAGGATCGCGCGCTCATGGCGGGATCGCCGCGAGCGTGCACGCCGTGGCGTCGGGGATCGCGCAGCGATCCGGAGCGCAGATCGCAGGGGAGGTGCACTGGCCCTCGAACAGCCACGTCCCGCCGCAGACCGCGCCGTCTTCCGCCGCGGGTTGGCAGATGCCGCGCTCGGGGTGGTCGCTGCCTTCGCTCCGGCACTTCATCCCGTGGACGCAGTTCGCGACGGTGCCGTCCGCGAGGCCTCCGCACGCCTCGCCGAACGCGTGCGTCACGTAGGGCGCGCATCGAGGGGGCGACATCTGACAGGCGAGCTGGACGGGCGAGGTCTGGCATACGTCGGTCGTCGGGTCGCACGGCGCGTCGAGGCCGAGGCGCGGCGCGCAGACGCCCTGCATGCAGCTCTGCGAGAACGAGCACACGCCGACGCCTGGGCCGCAAGGCGCGCCGTGCTCGACGAAGGGCGTGCACGTGCCCCAGCACGCGGCGCCGAAGACGCAGCCGCCCGCTTCCGTGCAGGCGCCGCCCACCGGCTGCTGCGGCGCGCACACGCCGCAGAACCCGGCGTGCGCGCAGTAGAGGCTCGCGCACTGCCGATCGTAGAAGCACGCGTCGCCGACGACGAGCGCGCCCGGCACGTGACAGCTCGGGCCGCCGCGCCGCTCGGCCACCTTGCTCCAGCCGTCGCACGTCGAGAAGTCGATCCCCGCGGCGCACGCGTCGATGTCCTCGGGCGTCGTGTTCGATCCCTCGCCGAAGCGCGAGCGGAGGAGCACCGTCGTGTTCCGCTCCACGCAGGTCGCCACGTCCTGGTACTCGTCGGCGAACGCCGTCGGCAGGCACCGCGCTCGGGCTTCGCACCACGCCGCCGCGAAATCGGCGCTCGCGCGGGCCTGTTCGCTCCGCGGATCGTCGTCGTCCGGCGGGCCCGTCGAGGAGGCGTCGGAGGACGACACGCCGCACGCCTGGACGCCGATCACGGTGGCGAACAGCGCCGACAACGACGTGATCCAACCCGCCTCCCGCCCGCTGGGCATGGGGTATTCTCTACTGTCCGATGGTGGGGTGCGCGGAATTCGGCGGAGGACCGCCGCTGAAAAGGAGCGCCTTCGGCGCGCTCATCCCGTTCCCATGAGCGCGCCGGAGACGCTCGCGTCAGGCGCGGCTCCGTCCGAGCGACCGCTCGACGCGCCCTCGATCGACGACTCGGGCGACGCGTTCCTTCGCGAGGTGGCGCGCGCGCCGCGCGTCGCGCCGCCCGAACGGGACGTCGACCGGACGGGTGAGGTCCTCGGTCGCTTCGAGCTCACGAAGAAGCTCGGACAGGGCGGGATGGGAGTCGTCTACGCCGCGCGGGATCGCAGGCTCGGCCGCGAAGTGGCGCTGAAGCTCCTGCCGGTCGGCGCGATGGGCGACGAGGCGCGGCGCCGGGCGTTCCTGCGCGAGGCGCGGTCGGCGTCGGCGGTGAACCACGCGTCGATCGCGACGATCTACGACGTCGGCGAGCACGCCGGCGAGCTCTTCATCGCGATGGAACGCGTGGAGGGGATCACGCTGCGCGAGCGCCTCGACCAGTGCCCCGCGGGCCTGGGCGCGCCCGAGGCCGCGCGCATCGTGCGCGAGATCGCGCGCGGGCTCGCGAAGGCGCACGCCGCGGGCGTGGTCCATCGCGACCTCAAGCCCGAGAACGTGATGATCGGCGAGGGAGCCGTGAAGGTCCTCGATTTCGGCCTCGCGAAGCTCGTCGCCGACCCCTCGTCGCCGATGGCTTCGGCCGCCGGCACGCGTCCGGATCCATCCGGTGTCTCGCAGCGGGGGCGGATCGTCGGCACGCCGCGCTACATGTCGCCCGAGCAAGCGAGCGGCGGCGCTGTCGACGCGCGGACGGACGTCTTCGCCATGGGGGTGATCCTCCACGAGCTCGCGACGGGGCAGCGGCCGCCCGCCCACGGCGCGGTGAGCGCTGCGGCGCAAGCCCTTCGCCATCCCCTCGAACGCTGCCTCGCGCGCGAGCCCAGCGCGCGCTACCAGGCCGTCGGCGAGCTCATCGCCGATCTCGATCGCGTCCTCGAACCCCGCCGCGGATCGGCTCGGGCGTGGATGGCGCTGCCGGTGCTCTCGGCGGTCGGAGCGGCCATCGCGATCGGCGTCGGCGTGTCGGGCGCTCCCGGCGGAGGCGCCGCGATCTCCGGCGCGGTCTCGCCGCCGGACGTCGACGCCGTCCGCGACGCGCGTTCGGCGCCCTCGTCGTCCGCCACGCTCCCGTCCCCGCCGCCGCGTGCGTCCGTCGAAGCGGCGTCCGCCGTCTCCGCGGCGTCGTCCGCGAAATCGCCCAGCGCCGCGCGCGCGGTGCGTTCGCGCCTCGATCCACTCGGCGATCAGAAATGAGCGCCGAGCGCCATCGCGTCACCCGCCTCGTCGCCGCGCTCGCCGTCGCGCTCGCGTGCCCGCCCGCGCGGGCCGAGCCGACGAAGGCCGACCGCGCGCTCGCGACGCAGCTCTTCCAGGATGGGCGCGCGCTCCTCGAGAAGAAGGACTTCGCCGCGGCGTGCCCCAAGTTCGAGGAGAGCCAGCGGCTCGATCCAGGCGGGGGCACGCTGCTCAACCTCGCGATCTGCCACCGCGGGGAGGGCAAGCTCGCGACGGCGTGGACCGAGCTCAACGAGGCGCTCGGGCTCGCGCGCCGCGACGGCCGCGACGATCGCATCGCGCTCGCGACCCAGCAAATCGCGGCGGTCGAGCCGAAGATCTCGAGGCTCACGCTCGTGGTCCCGCCCGCCAGTGACCTGCCCGAGCTCGAGCTCCAGCGTGACGGGACGGCCGTCGGACGCGCCGCGTGGGGCACGCCAATCCCGCTCGATCCGGGCGAGCACGTCGTCGTCGCGTCGGCGCCGGGCCGCATCCCATGGGAGCAGCGGTTCACGATCACGGACGAGCCGTCGAGGCCATCGGTCGAGGTGCCGGTCCTCGAGCTCGCGCCCGCGCCTCCGATCGCGTCCAGCGCCGCCGTCGCGGTGCCCCCGATCGTGACGCCCCCCGCGCCCCACCCCGACCTGCCGCCTCTCCCGAGGCCTGCTCGCGTCGACGGCCCGAGCCGCTCCGCGATGCGCGTCGCGTCGGTCGTCACGCTCACCGCGGGCGGCGCGGGCCTCGTCGCGGGCGCGATCACGGGCGGCCTCGCGATCGCGAAGCACGCGGAGAGCGATGCGAAGTGCACGCCCGTCTGCACGCCCGACGCGTACGATCTCGACGACGCCGCGAAGCCCCTCGCCGACGCGTCGACGGCGGCGATCGTCCTCGGCCTCGCCAGCGCGCTCACGGGAGTCGTCCTGTTCGCGGTGAGCGCTCCGGATGCTCCGTCTCCGCGACCGACCGTGCGGATCCGAGGCGGGCTCGGCACGCTCGGGCTCGCGTTGGACCTCTAGAGCGCCCCGACCGGTTTGAATACTCGGTGCCGGTCGATGCTCTAGCCGAGGATGTCGGAGACCGGGACCTCGACGTCCGGGAAGCGCGCGGGTCGAACGACGTCCCCGCGGCGATGCGTGACGACTCGACCGTAGGTCCCGCCCACGATCTCCGAGTGCACGACCACGACCTCGTCCACGAGGTTCACGATCCAGTACTCCTCGACCTTCGACTCCGCGTAGAGCTTCGCCTTGAGATCGCGATCCCGCTTCAACGAGCTGCGGGCGACCTCCACGATGATCCACGCCGTCTGCGGGTGCGCGGCGCGGTAACTCGCCCGAGGGACCACCGCGACGTCGGGCTGGGGCTCCGAGTCGTCCGAGGCGGCAAACGAGCTCTGGATCCGAACGGTCGCGCGAGGGACGAGCGCCCGGACGAGGAGCTCGGTCAGACGCTCGACGGCGCTGTCGTGGTCGGGGCCGATGGGTGTCATCCGGACGATGACACCGCGGAGCAGCTCGACGCGCTCCTCCTCGAACACCCCGCGCTCCGCGAGCGCTTCGTACTCGGTGCGTCGAATCGGTCGAACGTCGTCATGCACCAGCCCGGCCGGCCACATCTCGAGCAGCATAGCACTCGCTGCGGCGCCCCCTCGCGTCACTCCCAGTCGATGCCGTAGACGAAGTTCGGCTGCGCGAAGCGGAGGCAGCGCTCCTTGATGATGTCCTGGAGCGCTTGAGTGCCCTCGACGTACTTCTTCGCGACGTCTTCGCCGACCTTCCGGTCGCCCTTCGCCTTGATGTTCCCGACGACGTGCGTGAGGTTCAGGATCGCGGAGGGCATCTTCTCGAAGTCGATGCGGAACGCGCCCACGTCCTTGCCGTTCGCGGCCGGCGCCTTCTCGTCCCAGATGAGCGCCTTCTGCTCGATGAAGTAGAACACCTGGATCGCCGCGAGCTGGCTGTAGGGCTTGCGCTTCCGGCTCGCGCCCGACCCGCGCCACATGCCGCGCGAGATGTGGTTCATCGCCCAGACCATCGAGTCGAGGTAGGTCTGCTTCACCTCCTCCTCGGTGAAGAGCCCCTTCTTCTGCAGCACGTCGAGCAGGTAGAGGCCGCCCGTCTGCGCCTTCGCCTCTTCGTACATCGCGGCGTTGTCCCCGCCGAGCATGTCCTCCGTCTTCTGACCGTTCAGCTTGTACTCGCTGTTCGGGCCGAGGTTGTGCATCGCCTCGTGGAGGACCGTAGCGAGCGAGCCGATGTTCTTGTCGGTCGGGTAGTACTTCATCATGTCCGCCGTGAAGAGGCTGTCCGCCTTCGCGCGGCGCACGGCGCGGCTGTCCGGATCGTCGTAGAGGTTCGACATCGCGACGGTGCGGCCCGCGCCGTTCTCCGTGAGCGGGCCCCAGTTCGGCAAGCTCTCGCCGATCGTCCCGCCGATCGCGCTCCGCGCTTCCCCGCCGTTCGCGATGATGTTGATGAAGTCCGGCAAGTGGAAGGACACCTTGCGCGCCGTGTACGGGTTACCGATGACCTTCGCCACCGCGTCCTCCATGTCCTGCTCCTTGGGTTGGAGCTTGTCCTGGAGGGCGACCCCGTTCGGATCGATGAACGCGAACGACACCTGGAAGCCCGCGTGCTTGCTGCACGGGTCCCAGCCCGTCTCGTCCGGCGCGATGCGCAGGTAGAACTTCGAGTTGTGCGAGTCCATCGCCGCCCACGCCACGTCCGCGGGGTCCCAGTTGTTCGACTCGAACCCGTCCGCGGCCTTGTCGAGGTAGGTCTTGAACGCGGCCTCGCTCGTGCTCGTGATCGCCTTCGACGCGAGGCGGAGCTCCTTCGCGACGCGCCGCATGAGATCGCCGTAGACCTCGTTGTAGCCCTTCGCGACGTACCCCTTCTCGGTCTTGCGGATGACGGTGAACGGCGAGAGCAGCTTGCCGATCGTGGCGTCCTTCTCCATGCGCGTGCACGCGTCGTCCCCCTGCTGGAGCTCCGCGGGATAGACGTCGACCTGCGCGGAGTTGATGCCGGGGATCGCGCTGCACTTCGGGTCCTGATCGAGCCCCGGGGTCGCACAGCCGGGCCCCCAGTTCCGGCGGAACAAGCTCTGGCTCGCCTCGTCGAGCGGGAGCTGATCGCGCAGGCCCACGATCCCGATCTGGTGCGCGTAGAGCTCGTCGAGCGCGTTCGTCGCCGCGAGGACGTGGCGCACGACCTCCTTCGTCTCGTCGCTCGCGCCGCGGAGATCCGTGTAGATGAGGGAGCTCGACGCCGCGTCGAGCTCCTTGCGCACGAGCCGCGCGCGCTCGTCCGTGGGCTCGGGCGCCTTCGACGCGTCCACCAGGCGCTTGTAATAGACGTCGAACGCCTTCGTGAACTTGCCGCCCACCGACCACTTCTCGGTGATCGGGAAGAAGAGAAGAGATTTGATCTCGTCCGGGTCGGGCTTGCCGTCCCCGTTCTGGTCCCAGAGCCAGTAGATCGGCGCGTTGAGGCGCATCGCCATGCGGTTGAACGTCGCCCGGTCGAGCTTCGAGTAGTCCGCGGGCTGATCGAGGATGGATGGCGCGCTCGCCGAGGTGAGCGGCGGATCCGCGTCGAGGCGCTTGTCGACGGGCTTGGCGGGGGCGCAAGCGAGGGCGGCGAGGGCGATCGTCGAGAGCAGGATCCCAGTGCGCATGGGCCGGACCCTACTCCGCTCGGCCGTGCTCGAAAAGACCCGCGCTACCCGCGTGAGCCGAGTTGGTCTACTCCGGCGTCGACGTCACATCACTCGGGCCACCCGCGGCGGCGTCGGGCGCAAAGGAGCGCTCCGCCGCGCTCGTAGCCTCGCCCCAGGAGAGACCATGTCTCGTTCGCCCTCTCGTTCCGTACGAAGCATTGAGTCCATGGCCACGATCGCCGCCGTCGTGATCGGCGCGGCGGGCGTGGGCGTCGTGTCCGCGTGCGGCAGCACGCCCATCCAGACGCCCGGGCCGAAAGATCCCCCGCTCGCGAGCGCGAGCACGACCGCGTCCGCGGCCGCGTCCACCCCCGTCGCCTCCGAGGTGGTGCCGCCGAGGCCGAAGAAGCCCGAGGAGAAGTCCACGCTGGACGCGATCGGCCTGTCGTCCGCGGCGCTCGACAAGACGGTCGACCCTTGCACGGATTTCTACGAGTTCGCGTGTGGCTCGTGGATCAAGAACACGGAGATCCCCGCGGACAAGGCGCGCTGGTCGCGCAGCTTCCACGAGATCGACAAGCGCAACCAGGAGGACGAGAAGGCGATCCTCGAGGCGGCCGCGGCGAAGAAGGCCGAGAAGACGGACGCGGGGAAGCTCGGTCGCTTCTACGCCTCGTGCATGGACGAGAAGGCGATCGACAAGGCGGGCATGAAGCCCGTCCAGGCGTTCGTCGATCAGGCGAAGAAGGTCACGGACGCGAAGAGCCTCGAGAAGCTCGTCGCGAAGCTCCACGCCACCGCGATCAACCCGTTCTTCGACATCTCGAAGCAGCAGGACGACAAGGACGCGACGAAGATGATCGCCCGCTTCGACCAGGGCGGGCTCGGCCTCTCGGACAAGGACTACTACCTCAGCACGGATCCGAAGAAGGTCGAGATCCGCGCGGTGTACGTGAAGCACGTCGCGTCGATGCTGAAGCTCGCGGGCTACTCCGAGAAGGACGCGACGGCCGCCGCGGCGGACGTGCTCACGTTCGAGACCGCGCTCGCGAACGCGCAGAAGTCGCGTGAGGAGCGCCGCGATCCCGCGACGATGTACAACAAGCTCGATCTCGAGGGGCTGAAGAAGATCGCGCCGACGTTCGACTGGGACGCGTACGTGAAGGACATCGGCTTCCCTCAGCTGAAGGACATCAACGTCACCGCGCCCGACTACTTCAAGGCGTTCGACGGGCTGCTGACGAGCTCGAAGCCCCAAGTCCTCCAGAACTACCTCGTCTTCACGATCCTCCACCAGACGTCCTCCATCCTGTCGAAGGCGTTCGAGGACGAGGCGTTCGTCCTGACGAAGGCCATCACGGGCCAGCAGACGCAGCGCGATCGCTGGAAGCGCTGCATCAGCGCGGTGGACGCGAACCTCGGCGATCTGCTCGCGAAGCCGTTCGTCGATCTGCGCTTCGGAGGGGACAACCGCAAGGCGGCGGAGGACTACGTCCACGCGATCCAGGCCGCGTTCGACGAGCGCCTCGGCGAGCTCGACTGGATGGACGCGGCGACGACGGCGAAGGCGCGCGAGAAGCTCAAGGCGATGGCGTTCCTCATCGGCTACCCCGCGAAGTGGAAGAACTACGACTTCACCGTGGGCGCGTCGTACGGAGACAACTCGCTCGCCGCCGCCGCGTGGGGGTTCAAGGATGACTTCTCCAAGGTGGGCAAGCCCGTCGATCGCGACGACTGGCAGATGACGGCGCCGACGGTGAACGCGTACTACGACGCGCAGCGAAACCACATGGTCTTCCCCGCGGGGATCCTGCAGGTCCCGTTCTACAGCCCCAAGGCGACGATCCCGGTGAACCTCGGGGCGATGGGCATGGTCGTGGGCCACGAGCTCACGCACGGGTTCGACGACGAGGGCTCGCAGTACAACAAGGACGGGAACCTCCTCAGCTGGTGGACCCCGAGCGTCGAGGCCACGTTCAAGGAGAAGGGGAAGTGCGTCGAGGAGCAGTACGCGGCGTACGAGCCCATCCCGGGCGTGAAGCTGAACGGCAAGCTCACCGAGGGCGAGAACATCGCGGACGTGGGCGGGATGAAGCTCGCGTTCCGCGCGTACCGCGCGCTCCGCAAGGACGCGCCGACCGAGACGATCGCGGACGGCTACAACGAGGACCAGCAGTTCTTCATCTCGACCGGTCAGATCTGGTGCGCGAAGTACCGCGAGGAGGAGACCCGCCGCCTCGCCTCGCTCGACGGCCACTCGTACCCGAAGTTCCGGGTGAACGGGCCCATGTCCCAGCTCCCCGAGTTCGCGCAGGCCTTCCAGTGCAAGGCCGACTCGAAGATGGTCGCGAGCAAGAAGTGCCGCATTTGGTGACGCACGCGTAGAGCGCCCGAGCACCGACTCTGCTCGGTGCTCTAGAGGTGCTCTAGCGGGCTCCCGCTCGGCGCACGCGATCCGGGCTCACCCCCCGCGGCGTGCGCCCCGCGGGCCTCGAGGAGCCTGGCGCAGGTGGCGCGGATGCGCTCGACGAGCAGGCGGAGATCGTCGGGCGCGTCGCTCCGGAGACTCACCTCGAATCCGGGCAGGAGAACGAGGCGATCCCAGCGCTCCGATCCCAAGGGCGGGCCCGGGGGCACGGCGGGTGGTGGCGGTGGCGGTGGCTTCACGCCCAACGCGTCCCCGAGGGGTGTGTTGGGCGCGACCAGCTGCTTCGCGAGCGCGACGATCGCCTCCGTCGAGAGCAGCGCCATCTGCTTCCTCGCGTTCGGGAGCGACAACTTCTTCGTCCCGACGAGATCGCGCGCGACGACGAGCTCGGCGATGTGCTGGGCCTCGAGTCGCGTCGCGTTGCCGGCGTACTTCGGTCGCTGGACGAGGCCCTTCTTCATATAGACCCCGAGCGTCCGGCGAGAGATCTCGAGCCACCCCGCGACGACGAGCGGCGCCCACCCCGACCGCGGCTTGATGCGACTTGGACGCTTGTAGTTCGGGGAACGCCTTCGCAGCCGAGCCATGCAGCGAAGGTACGCCGACACAGTCACGGCTGCGCTCCGCTTGGACCACAGAGTCCCCCGGGGGTCAGGCGATGCGCTCCGTCTGGATCGCCGAGCCTCCCGGAAGCCCTCCACTGCGCTCCGCTTGGACTGCAGCATCTCCCGGAGGCCATCTGCTTCGCTCCGCTTGGACCGCCGAGCCTCCCTGAGGCCCTCCGGCTGCGCTCCGCTTGGACCGCGGCATCTCCCGGAGGCCGGCCGCTGCGCTCCGCTTGGACCGCAGCATCTCCCGGAGGCCGGCCGCTGCGCTCCGCTTGGACCGCCGCATCTCCCGGAGGCCCTCCGCTGCGCTCCGCTTGGACCGCGGCATCTCCCGGAGGCCCTCTGCTGCGCTCCGCTTGGAACGCAGCATCTCCCGGAGGCCCTCCGCTGCGCTCCGCTTGGACCGCGGCATCTCCCGGAGGCCCTCCGCTGCGCTCCGCTCGGATCGCAGAGCGTCCCGGAGGTGATCGGCTTCGCTCGGCTCGTCGGGTAGAGGTTCAGGAGCTGCTCGACTGCGGCTTCTTCGGACGAGAGTCGCCGTGGCTGCGCGTCCGACCGGCATCAGTTGAATCGCCCGATCAGGTCGACCGCGAGTTCAAACTCTTGAAGGCCCACCGCGACTGCGAGGTGCGAGTCGAGGACGACCCGTAGCTGTGGACCGATGGGCTGCGCGAGTGCCTTGACGTAGAGCGCTGGAGGCGTCGCCGCCGAGATGGTCTGCGATGTCCGAGGCTCGCCCACGAACGTGAGGTTGGGAGAGTCCTCGTCGACCAAGACATTGTCCGTCGCGACGCTGACGATCGAACCCGCGGGCCATGACGTCTGGCTGTACAGGCGCACGACGAGGCTGCCGCTGCGCCACCGGGAAGTGTCGATCCCGACCGCCAGTGGGATGCTTTGCGTGACGCCGGCGGCCCCCTGAAGGGAATACTTCATGCGCGAAATGACACGCACAACTTCGGTGGTTCGTGGGTCCGCGGACGGCGCCATTCGGGATTCGACCGCCGCGCGCAGCTCCTCGTCGTACGGTAGGTCGTGGGGATCGATGAGATCCAGGAGATCGCAGTCGATGCCCTCGTCGGGCGAGATGATCCGGCTCACGGCGAACCTCCATCCGCGGGAGGAGGCGCGTAGAACTGCGTCGGCTCGAAGGCGTCGCAGAGGGGACCGACCCACCCCACGCACCAGATCGAGTTGTCTGCCATCAGCGCACAGAGCGCATTGTTCGAGACGAACGTGATGTCGATGACGTGCTCGAATCCAGCGAGCGCCATGGGTTGCGTGATGACGCCGGAGTTGTTGGGATCGTGCACATCTGCCCACAGCGCGAACCCGGTAAAGTCGGCTCCCCAGCAATACAGCTGCTCGCCGCGTGCCCACGCACACACAGTTCCCACCACCGAACGTGCAAAGTCAACGGGCGGTAGCCCCTCGATGAAGAGCGGCTCCGCGCTCTCCGGTACTTGCTCAAAGTCGCGCCCGAGCTGCCCGTATGGGTTATACCCCGAGCACCAGAGCGAGCGATCATCGAGCACTGCACAGGACAGAAGCCAGTTGCTCATGATGGACAGCGCGGGTCGAGGAAACGTCACGCGGCGCGGCTCTGGATCCCATAACAGCATGAGCGAGCTGCACGGGCCATCGCACACCGTACCCCAGCAATAGACTCCCCCGTCGTCGTCCAGCGCACAGGAGTTCGCCGCGTTGACTGCGATATCGACGATCGGAGGCAATCCCTGTTTCACTAGCGGAACCGTCGTCTGGGCGGCGTTGGGATCAAGGCCGACGTTTCCTTCGTCTCCCCACCAGTAGAGCGTGCCGTCTGCGGCGAGCGCGTAGACGGTTCCGCCGCTCGCCCCAATCTTCTGGATCGGCGGCAAGCCCGCAATTCGCAGCGACTTGCCATCCTCCACGGACGCGCCGTGCATCGGTCCAAACTCCGAATAGTACTCGATGCCCCAGACATCCACTTGACCCGCAGAGTTGACCTGGAACGTCCCCCAGCTATTCAGAGAGAGATCGACAGCGTCTTTCGCAGCATCGCTCCTGTGCGGCGCGCACGAAGAGCTCTGGAAGTAGGTCGTGTAACCGCATTGGTTCGTTCCGTTCAGCCCGAAGCAGAAGGCCGAGCCATCGTCCGCCAGCGCCATGACGGTGTCGATCCCGTTGGACTCGAGCCTCGTGAAGTGCGGGGGCGGGGGCGGGGCGACGGGGGCTGGCGGGGTGACGGGGGCGGCTGTTTCGCAAGCGAAGGCCGGTGCCATGGCCGCGAAGACCAGCCCGGTCGCAACGCGCCTACGGTGGATCATCCGCCTCACAACGAACCTCCATCCGCGGGAGGAGGCGCGTAGAACTGGGTCGGCTTGAGGGCGTCGCAGATGGGACCGATGTACCCGACGCACCAGATTGAGTTGTCTGCCATCAGCGCGCACAGCGCACGTCGCGAGATGAACGTGATGTCGACAACGTGCTCGAACCCAGCGAGCGCAAGCGGCTGTGTGATAGGGTCGCTGCTAGGGTCCTGTACGTCTCCCCACAGCGCATTCACGGTAAAATCCGATCCCCAGCAGTAGAGCTGCTCGCCCTGCGCCCACGCGCAAACAGTTTCCCCCTGCGAACGTGCGAAGTCAACGGGGGGCAGCCCCTCGATCAAGAGAGGCTCCGAGCTCTCCGGCACCTGCTCAAAATCGCGCCCGAGCCGATCGTGTAGGTTGTAGCCCCAGCACCAGAGCGAGTGATCATCCAGCACCGCACAGGACAGAAGCCAGTTGCTCATGATGGACACCGCGGGTCGCGGCAGACCCACAGGATGCGGCTCTGGATCCCACAACAGCATGAGCGAGCTGCACGGGCCATCGCACACCTTGCCCCAGCAATAGACTCCGCCGTCCTCGTCCAGCGCACACGAGTTCGCCGCGTCGACTGCGATATCGACGATCGGAGGCAATCCCGCTTTCTTCAGCGGAACCGTCGTCTCGGCAGCGTTGGGATCGAGGCCGACGTTTCCCTCGTCTCCCCACCAATAGGTCGTGCCGTCTGCGGCGAGCGCGTACACGGTTCCGCCGCTCGCCCCAATCTTCTGGATCGGCGGCAAGCCCGGAATTCGCAGCGCCTTGCCGTCCTCCACGGAGGCGCCGTGCACCGGTCCAAAAGCCGAATAGTACTCGATGCCCCAGACATCCACTTGACCCGCGGAGTTGACCTGGAACGTCCCGGAACTATTGAGCGAGAGATCGACAACGTCCTTCGCAGCATCGCTTTTGTGCGGCGCGCACGAAGAGCTCTGGAAGTAGGTCGTATAGCCGCATTGGTTGGTTTCGTTCAGGCCGAAGCAGAAGGCCGAGCCATCGTCCGCCAGCGCCATAATGGTGTCGATCCCGTTGGACTCGAGCCTCGTGAAGTGCGGGGGCGGGGGCGGGGGCGGGGCGACGGGGGCTGGCGGGGCGACAGGGGAACCTGTTTCGCAAGCGACGGCCGCGGCCATCGCCGCGACGGCGAACGCGGCCCCGACGCAGCTACGCCTGATCATAGGTGAACGCCGGAAGCAGACTCGGATTCATCGACTGAATCTTTGAGAGGATCGCTCCGATCGAGCTGTAGGGCACCTGATTGCTCATCGCAGCGACGGCCCACGTGGGAGACCCGGGCGGCATCCCGGTGTCGAACTCGTATGTGAACCCCGAGGCTGACCCCGCCCACGCGCCGCCAAAGCTGAACTGGGTCTTGACCGCCCCATTAGACACGATAATGTGTCGACCGTTGCCTGGGTGGTCCGCCTCTTCGGCGAGCAACTGGACCTCTGCAGGGAGGATCTTGGGGCCCGAGATACGATATGGAGACATCGCCATCAGGATCCGGCACACAGTCATCGCGCTCATGTTCCAACCACCGGATCCCTGACCCCAGCCGTTTCCATTTCCGGCGTAGCAACTGGGACCGGGGACGGCCATACCGTTCTTGAGGTAGAGTGTGGTCACATTGGGGCGGCTATCGTGCTGGGGCGGGGATACGGCGAGGCATCCGGCGACTGTCTCCGGTCTCGAAAATGCCTGTTTCGAATTGAGTTGCCACCAGTCAAGCATCGCCTTCTCGTACATTGTGGTGCCGCCCGCAAGATGCATTCCAAGAAGCTCGGACATGAGCCTTGTGCCCATGCCGTCGTAGTTCCAGGGGGCGCCCGGTGGCTGCGCGACCCAAATGCTCTGCGGATAGTTCTGAAAGAACTTGGTTTGGTCCCCGGGCAGCGCTGGGAGGTGTCCTTGGCCAGTGGGCTGCGCCCACTTCGCGGCCAGCGCCTCGTTACCATCGAGCGACTTATCGAAGCCCGTGGTCATGTAGAGGCAGTCGTCAAGTGTGGTGCCCGCGGCGGCCAACTGATTCATGGGCTGAACATTGACGTTGAGCAGCTGGAAGATGCTCTTCTTCAACTTCTTTGTGTTGCCGTTTGGCGCGAAGTGGTGCACGACGGCAAGGCCGGTGAGCGCCTTCGCGCAGCTCGCTATCGGCATGGGGCTGTGCGGAGTGACGAGCGGATACCCCTCCTCTGCCCAGGTATACGCCGAGCCCGCGAAGGGGTTGTCGTTCTTTGCAGCGGCCCACTGGGCGCAGTGGATGGCCTCTTCGCGCAGGTGGGTCACGAAGATGTTGTCCAAGGAAGCGTACACGGGATCGGACGGCGACCATTTGCCGATGACTGGCTCGAACGGACCGCTTGGTGGCGCAATTGGGGGAAGCGTCGGGCTGACGAAGTGGGGGGTAAACACGTTGACGATTTGATCGTCGCTCGTGACGCGGAGAGGCCGAGCGATCGTCGCCCCCGCACGCAGAATCACCAGTCGCTTGGGCAGCGGTCTTCGCTGGTTGATGGGCCGAAAGGCAATCGCAAACGTGGCGCTTTGGGACCCATTACCCTTGATGGATTGCGTCGCGCCGATGGATAACGGGACGAACCCCTCTGCCCACTTGGCGGTGATGGCATCGCAAACATCCAGCTCGGAAAATATGGGGCTGACGACGCGGATCCCCATGTCGAAGGGAGCTGCCATGTCCGCAGGAAACGCCGCATAGGTGTCGGTTCGCCAGAGCGTGAGGTGCTTGCTTCCAAAGTTGATCGGGATTGCCACCTCGGGTCGCGCCCAGCCCGAGCGCATCGTCTTGTGGTCTTGCGCGACCTCCCACATGCTCTCGTTTTTCGTGAGGGGGTCGAACGCTATCGTGTCGAACAGGGTAAGGTTCCACGGACGATATCCGCCTTTCAGCACGCCTGGCTTCCCGGATGGCCAAAACGTCTTGATGGTAGCGAGTGTGGCACCGGAGCCCAGCGACCCGCCATCGTTGTAGGCAGCCACGCTCGAGACAACCGTGGGTTGCTTGGCTTGTGGAGGCCCCAGGACGAGATTCGGCGGGATGTCCGCCGTTGCGTGACCTAGCGATTCGCCGACGAAGACCTTCGGATACCCCAAGTCGGCCGGATTGGCCTTCACCAGCACGATCGAGAAACGCGCGTCCGACTCGCCACCGGTCGCACCTATGAGCATCGGGTGGTTCCCAGGGAAGGTCTTCGAGACGACCTTCGCCTCGGCTGCGGTCAGGCTCAGGGCGAGACTCTGCGGCGCGACCTTCTTGCCGCCTGGGTAGGGCACCCAGATTCCTGTGTAGCGTGGCGCCGCTGGAGGCCCGTACATCGTGAAGGACGAGAGCCACATCGTGTCGGAGCGGTTCACGAACGAACCGGCGAACTCCAACGACGTCATGCCGACGAGGATCTCCGCCTCAGAGTTGCTACCTAACGCGCAGACCATCCGCTCCTCCGCCGAGCCAGTGGGCTACGCGGGCCGGCCGACGAGCGTGACGCCCAGCGTCACCTTGCCAGCGCCCGTGGTGGTGCACTCGAGGAAGACGCGCAGCTGCGGGCCAATCGGGGCGGGTCCAGTCGCCGCGACGACATCGAGCGTGGCGGCGGCGGTGGCGTTCGTGATGTTCGCGCTCTTGTGCACGTATGTGGTCGTCGGTACGGCAGGACCGAAGAGCGTCGCGGGGTCATCCTCGGCGAGGAACGAGTTGCATGTGTAGACGTTGAGCGTTCCCGTGAACGTCGGCGTGATGAAGATGCGGGTGACGAGGACGGCCGTGACCCACTGCGAGCTGTCTACGCTCTGTGCAAGGTTGATGTCCACGGTCCCTGCGCTTCCAAAGACGAACTCGTTCTTGTCGATGATCGGAACCACCCATCCGCTCCGCCCACCGGCGGAGATCATGCTCTGGATTCTACCGACGCTGTTCTCGTAGCTCGTACGCATCATCATGGTGGTTCCCTCCCGGACCTGGAGCCGCAGTCTAGCGCCCGTGCTTGCCGCGGCGATTTCACGCGATGTCCGGTGCGGACGCCCGTCCAACGGGAAACGTAGCAGTTCCCGCTTGGGGCGCGATCCGAACTCACGCCGCGGGTCGCGCCGCGGGCCTCGCGGAGCATGACGGCGCAGGTGGCGCGGCTGTCCTCGACGAGCGCCCGGAGATCGTCGGGCGCGTCGCGCCGAGGGCTCACTTCGATCCGGGGAGCCGGAGCCGATCCCTGGGTCGTGGCCGAGCGCAGCCGGCTTACTTGTGCGGCGCGGAGGCCTGGAAGGTCACGTCGAGCGAGACCTCTTTGCCGTCGCGTTTCACGATGGCCTTCACGGTCTCGCCGGGCTTCGCGCCGTTGAGCACGAACATCAGGTCTTCGACGTTCTTGATCTCGTGGGTGCCGAGCTTCACGAGCACGTCGCCCTTCTTCATGCCGCCCTTCTCGGCGCCGCCGCCGGGGCGCACCCCCGCGAGGAGCACGCCGTTCTTGCCGTCGCTGCCGGCGTAGTCGGGGATCGTGCCGAGGGAGGCGTTGAACGATCGCTGGTCCCCGTTCGGGAGCGGGCTCGGGAGGTGCTGGAGCGCGAGGTGCTGGGGCGCGGACGACAGGCCGTCGAGGAGCTTGCCGACGAGCTTCGAGATCTGCGCCATCCCCGCGCCGTTGAGCTTGTCCGGCGTGTCGCTCGGGCGGTGGTAGTCGGGCTCGGTGCCCGTGAAGAGGAACAGGACGGGCACGTCCGCCGAGTAGAACGACTGGTGATCGCTCGGCCCGTAGCCGCCGCCGTCCCCGAGGTTGCACGCGATGCGCGTCGCCTCGCACGACGACTTCACGATCGGCGCGAGCTCGGTCGCGGTGTCGTGCCCCATCACCGAGAGGACGTTGCCGCGCATGCGCCCGACCATGTCGAGGTTCACCATCGTGACGATGTCCTTCGGATCGAGCCCCGGCGGGGGGTTCTTCGTGAGGTAGTTCGAGCCGAGGAGCCCGCGCTCCTCGCCGCTGAACGCGACGAACACGACGTCCCGATCGAGCTTCACCTCGCCCTGCGAGAGAGCGCGCGCGACCTCGAGGATCGTCGCCGTGCCGGACGCGTTGTCGTCCGCGCCGGGGTGAATCACGTCCTCCCCGGGCGCGAACGAGCCGTGCTCGCCGTGGCCGAGGTGGTCGTAGTGCGCGCCGACGACGATGACGCCCGGCTTCGGGCTCGCGCCCTTCGCCTTCACGCGCCCGATCACGTTGTACGCGCTCGACGTCGTCGGGGTGAGCTTCGCGTCGATCTTCGCCTTGATCTTCTCGCCCGCGATCAGCCGATCGACGACCTTCGAGAACGACGCGCGCGACACGATGAGCGCGGGGATCCCCGCGTCCCCCTTCGCGTCGGGCGAGAGGTTCGGCATCTTCCCCTCGTCCGGCATCTTCCAGTCCTTGGCGCCGGCGGGCGCGACCGGATAGTCGACCACAATGATCCCCTTCGCGCCCTTCTCGCGCGCGACCCACGCCTTCTGGCGGAGATCGCCGTGCTTGCGCTGCATGTCGGACGCGTCGAACGCCTTGCTCTCGGGCACGTAGCGCCGCACGACGACGATCTTTCCTTTGACGTCGAGCCCCTTGTAGTCGCTGAGCTCCTTCGCATCGACGCCGTAGTTCGCGAACACGAGCGGCGCCTCGAGGCCCGCCACCGTGGACGAGAACGAGAGCGGCTTCGGATCCGCGATGGTCTCCTCCGCCTTGCCGGACAGCGTCAGCTTCGCCTCGCCGTCGAGCTTCGTGACGACGTCGAACGCCTGCTTGAACCCGTCCTTCCCCGCCGGCTCGAGGCCGAGGGACTTCATCCGATCCTCGATGTACGCGCCGGCGGCCTCGATCCCCTTCGTGCCGATGCCGCGCCCCTCGCGCGCGGGATCCGCGAGCCACGTCGCGTCGTCGATGAGGCGATCGGCGGCCGCCGTCCCCTTCGGGGGAGGCGACGGGATCCAGTCCGCGACGAACACGTTCGTGTCGTGGTTGCCCGGCTTGTCGCCGCGGTTCGACGAGAACGCGATCTTCTTCCCGTCGGGCGAGAACATCGGGAAGCTGTCGAACCCGGGCGAGTCCGTGATCTTCTCGAGGTTCTTCCCGTCGATGTCGATCGCGTAGATGTCGAACTCGGGGCCGCGCTGATCGCTCTCGAAGTTCGAGCTGAAGAACACGCGCTTGCCGTCCGGATAGAAGAACGGCGCGAACGACGCGCCGCCGAGGTACGTGAGCTGCACGGGATCGCTACCGTCCGCGTTCGCGACGAAGATCTCGAGCTTCGTGGGCTTCACGAGCCCCTCGGCGAGGAGCTTCTTGTACTCGTCGAGCTCCTTGCCCTCCTTCGGCCGGGACGCGCGCCACACGATCTTCGAGCAGTCCGCGCTGAAGAACGCGCCCCCGTCGTACCCGGGCGTGTTCGTGAGGCGCCTCTGGTTCTTGCCGTCCGCGTCCATGCGGTAGAGCTCGATGTCGCCGTCGCGCACGGACGTGAACACGATCGATCCGTCCTTCGCGCAGACGGTGCCCTCCGCGTCGTACCCGGGCGCGTCGGTGAGGCGAACCATCTCGCTGCCGTCGGGCTTCGATCGGAAGATGTCGTACGTGTCGTAGAGCGCCCAGACGTAGCCCTTCGACATGTCGGGCTTCGGGGGGCACTCCGGGCTCCCGAGCTCCGTCGACGCGAAGATCACGTCTTGATCGCCGGGCAGGAAGAACGAGCACGTCGTCGCGCCCTTGCCGCTCGACACGGGGATCGGCTTCGCGTTCGGCACGATGGGCAGCGTGTAGATGCGGTCGCACCTCTGCTCGCCCGCGCGGGCCTGCAGGATGAGCTTGTCGCTCGACCACGACCAGTACGCCTCGGCGTTCTCGCCGCCGAACGTGAGCTGCCGAAGGTTCGCGAGGTGGGGCTCTTTGGGGTTCGTCGGGCCGAGGGCCGTTGGCTCGGCCGACGTCGACGCGCTCGCGCTCGGCTGGGGTGGCACGTCCACGTGACCGGTGCATCCGGCGAGGCCAACGGCGGACACCACGAGAGAGCTCAGACGGATGCGCTGCGTGCGACTCATAGGCGGCGCATCCTAATCCGTTCTCGGGCGTTTGAAACGAGAGTGATAATCAAATTCAGAATCACTCGCGCCGCGATCCGAAGAGGAGTATTTCTGTCCGCATCCGACGCTTCGCTTCCCTCTTCTGCCTGACCGCAGCCGCGGCCTCACTCGTCTCGCGCTCCGCGTCCGCGGATCCCGCGCCCCCGCCCCCGCCCGCCGAGCCGAAGGAGCCCGTCGAGGTCGTGGTGACGGGCACGCGCACGGCCGAGGACAAGTCGAAGGCGATCGTTCGCGTCGACACGGTCACGCGCGAGGAGGCCGCGAAGCGCGGGGCGACGAACGTCGGCGAAGCGATCTCCGGCGAGCTCGGCCTCGAGGTGAACCCGAGCGCGAACGGCTCGATCGGGCGCGCTTCGTCCGCGCAGATCGGCGGCCTCGACCGCGAGCGTGTCCTCGTCCTCGAGGACGGGGAGCGCGTCGTCGGGGACGTGGGCGGAGCCATCGACCTCTCTCAGCTCTCGTTGGGCGGGATCGATCGGATCGAGATCACCCAGGGCCCGTCGAGCTCGCTCTACGGGTCCAGCGCGATGGGGGGCGTCGTCCAGCTCGTGAGCGGCGCGCCCGAAAAGGAGGGGTGGAGCGGGCGGTTCCAGCTCGAGGGTCGCTACCGCTGGGGCGGCCTCGCGTCGGGCGAGATCTCCATCCGCAAAGCGGATCGATGGGCGACGGCGAACGCCTCGTTCTACGGGAGCGAGGGCGTCTCGCTCGTACCGCCGACCACGACGATC
>JAXLYP010000020.1:0-196570 GCA_046351395.1 Polyangiaceae bacterium | reverse complement strand
TTTGCGCTCGCTGATTTAGATTGGCCGTCCCACCGATGCGCAGCGCGTGCTCAGGAGTGATCGCGCCGGTCCCATCTCGGAGCTCAAGAAGCTGACTGGCGCGAGAGAGGTGGGCGAACCTACCGAGCTCGCTGTGCCGAGCTACGGCCCGCGCGACGCACCCTTCGCCCATCACCCGACGCCGGGCCTGACGGCGTGGCTCGTCATCGAGCCCGCGCGCGCCCTGAGGTGCTTTCATTCGTCGTGGGGGACGCGTGACATCGCGCTGCCAGAGGACGTCACCCGCGGCAGCATCGCCGTGTCCCCAGACGGACGCGAGGTCGTTCCTGGCAAGTCGCATCTGTGGCTCGTGACGCCGGAGGATGGGCGGATTGTCGGGCTCGCGATATCCGCGCGGCTCGGCGACCGGATCGCGGTCACACCTGAGGCGGAAAACATGGTGCTGTGGACGAGGTCAGCGAGCGCCTTCCGAGCGGTGCTTCCGCCGCGCTGATTGGCTCGGGGACCGGGACGGATCGCGCCGCAACCTTCGCGCCGACGATCGAAGAGCCCGTGACCGTCACGGACACGACGGGAGACAGCGGCGTCGACGCGTGGCTCGAGATGTCCCCGTGAGCGATCCCGATCCATCCCCACTCGGTCGTCGAAGGCGACGGTCCGCTCCCCTGCGACACGGCGATAGGATGGGGCGCGATGCGTGGAGTGCTCGAGGTCACGGCGTGGAGCCTGGGCGTTTGCGCCACGGGTCTGAGCGCCTGTGACCGAGGCGGATCCACGGCTCAGCAGGGGATCTCCTCGACCGGATCGACCCGATGGGAGGCACCCAGCGCGCACGCCGCGCTGTCGCGCATCGGTCCAGGGCGCATGCAGGAAGACGCCCTCGCGCGGAACGCAGAGTGCGTCCGCTGCCACGCCGACGTGGCCGCGTCGTGGCGGCGCTCCCGCCACGCATCCGCGTTCACCGACGCGACGTTCCAACGTGCCTTCAGCGTCGAATCGCGTGAGGAGTGTGTGCGCTGCCACGCGCCCGAGGCACGCCTCGCATCCTCCAAGGAAGCGCTCGCCGCTCCCGTCGACGAACGCGCCGCGCTCGGTGTCGCCTGCGTGACGTGCCATGTCGTGAACGGGGACATCCTCGCCGCGCCACGGCGCGCCTCCCGCCCCGACGAGGACACGGCGTTGCCCCACCCCGTCGAGCGGGTCGGGGCGTTCGCGTCGACCGCCGCGTGTGCGGGGTGTCACGAGTTCCCGTTCCCAAGCGGGGATCCTCGGCTGACGGAGGAGCTCTCGCAGTCGACCGTCCGCGAGCACGACGCCGCGCAGATCGAGGCGTCGTGCGCGGATTGTCACATGCCCGAAGAAGACGGAGAGGGGCGGCGGTTCCGAAGCCACGCGCTCGCGAGCGTCCGCGATCCCAGCGCGTGGCGACGCGCCCTCCGTATCTCGGCCAAGCGCGAGGGGGACGCGATCCGCGTGAGCATCGGACTCCGGGACGTCGGCCACGCGCTGCCCACGGGCGACATGCTGCGTCGCCTGCGCGTTCGCGCCGAGGTGATGGGCGTCGATGACCAGCTCCTCTCGGCGACGGAGGCGTTCGTCGGCCGAGCCTTCTCCGACATTCGTGACCGGCGCTGCCGACGTGAGACGAGAGACAATCGACCACGACCGGGCTCGCCTTCGGAGCTCGTCTTGCGAACGCCGGGGGCGGACGAGCACGCGGTGGGGATCACCGTGCGCCTCGAACGCGTATTGTTCGGTGCACTGGACGAACCGGGTTCGATCGTCGATTCCAGCTACGAGGTCTTTCGCGCGATCTTGCCGGCCAAAGAGGACTCCCGATGAAACTTCGAGCGTTGTGTCTGGTGGCGGGGGGACTCCTCGCGTGCTCCTCCTCCGAACCGACGGGCGGCGCGACCACGTCGACCAGCGCCGTCACGCCACGCGCCATGGCGGACTCCCCCTCAGGCCCCGCTTCGGCGCCGACCGCACCCCCGAGCGCAGTGATCCCCAGCCCGCCGGCGTCGAGCGCAGCACCTCCGAACATCGCCGATCTGCCGAGCCTTCGAATGCGTGCCTTCCAGCGGCCCCGCGGACCGCTCTCGATCGTCGATTCGTACCGCTTCTATCCCGACATCACGCTCGAGCTCGAGGGCCAACCCTTCTACCTCGCGGAGATGAGCGTGTGGATGATTCGCTCGGACCACGAGCTGTCGAGCGGGCCCAATTGGTCCTGCCTCAACGATCTCGATTATTACGGAGACAGAATCCAACGCGCGCTCCTCGACGTGCGCGGCCATGTCGACGGTCCCTATTGGTGCCGCGTCCACAGCTATCAGGAGCCGCTCATGAGCCGATTCGCCATGGACTCGGACGACTGGAAGAAGCCGTCCTCGGGGTGGATGCCCGGCCACGTCGAGGCCAACAGAGCGGCCGCGCCGACGGTCGTCGCGTGGTCCGAGGGGAGGAATCTCGGGCTCTTCAAAGGCGATCTTCTCGTCGTCGATGGCCCCAACGCGGCCGCGCCGAAGCTCGCCCCCGCACCGCAGGGCTGCACCGGAAAGACACGCCTCGTCGCCTCCGATGTCGCGGCGCTCAAGACCGGAGAAGTGTACGTGGCGGGGATCGAGTGCGGCGTGCCCGATGGGTTCGCGATCGAATCCTTCGCCGCCAACGCGACGACGGGCACGTTCACCCCGCTCCCCCAACTCGACGGCGTGGACAAGGACGCACGCATGTTCGTGCGCGCGCGATGCGCGGACGAGGTCATCGCCGTCGTGGCCTCCGCAAAGGCACAATATGTCCTACGCCTCGAGGGGGGCGCGTGGCGCGCGACCGCATTGCCCACCCTCGAAGGCGCGCCCGTCCGCTCCGTTTCGCTTTCGCCCGATGGCGCCGTCTGGCTCCTCTTGAGGGACGTCCCGGGCTCGGCCGGCGACCTCGCCCTCCAGCCGGTCGCCACCAAGAACTACGCCGTCCTCCGACTCGATCGCCGGGGCGCGTGGGCGAAAGCGGCGCTCGACGTGCGCGACGGTGCTGCGCCCATTCTCACGAGCGTCACGGGGCTCGACGCCGAGCACGCCCTCGTGGCGGGCGGGCTCCTCGACGACGGCGGAGGAAGCGCGATGATTGGCCCCGACGGCAAGCGCTACCACGGCTTGATCTTCGGCGCGCCCGCGCTCCGGCTGGTCGTCAAGGATTGGGCCGTGTTGTGGAGTACTGGGGCGTCGGATCCCTTCCCGCCCGAACCGCAACCCACGCCGCGCGCTGCCCAGGAGCCGCGTGTAGATGCCCCCGACGAGGCGCCCGAGACGATGGAGCCCTACACGGCGGGCTGCAAAGCGCCATTCGTGTTCCTGTTCCAACTCTCCGAGCTGGCGCCGCCGGACTATCCCTATCCGGCGACGCGCGACGCCATGAAGGACGCGCCGATCGCGAAGAAGGTGACATTCGTCGAGTACGACGAGCGGGGGGCGCGGCGCTTCGGCGCGCGCGTGAAGGACAAGGCCGACGGCGATGCGTTGATCGCTCAGCTCAAAGCCTCGAAGGGCATGGCGCCTCAGCTCCTTGTGCTCGAGCCGATCCGGGAGTGCTCCACACCCATTTTGCCGCCACGCGGCCCACTTTTTGGCGCGCGGCATCCGGGTTCAGGCGCGTCCGGGAAATAAGTGGCTGCACCGAGGGCGACGGTGAACCCGCGGCCAGAGCATCAGGCTTTGAGCAAAGTAGTGGGGCTATTTTGAGAGGGGAGTAACGCCGGCCGCGGGGATGCAGCGTCGGCCGAATGTCGCCAGTTATTTCGGACGCGCCCTAAGACCGCCCCCCGACGGCGTACGCGTCGAAGGGCGACCCTTGGATCGGCCCTTGGATCGGCGAGGCGTCCCCTCGTTCGATCTCGCAGGGATCTTTTTGGCGTGCGCGCTCGTATGGGTCGCCACCGGACCTGAGCCCTGTCCCTCGACAGGATCGTCTTCGGCCGTGAAGGACCCGCGTGAAGGCGGCGCGAGCCGGATGCGAATCAAAACCACTCTGCTTCACCCCGCGGAGGACGACGAGCTCCTCGCGCTCGGCTACCCGCACCTCGTTCGCATCGTCGACGGTCACAAGGACGACCCGCGAAGGCCGGCGCGAACGCGCGCAAGGCCGCCGCGACGGCGAAGGCCGCGTCGAAGTACGGCTTCGAATGGCCGCGCAAGGTGAGCAGGAGGAGTTCGGATGCGCTCTTCGAGCGGATTGGTTCCAGAGCTGGCTGATGCACCCGCCGAGCGCGGAGGAGCTCGGCGCGAAGGTCGCGGCCGGCCCCGTCTCGGAGGAGGAAGCGCGCGCGATCCTGGCGTTCGCGATCCCCCACCACGGCTGCTCCCACCCCGCGTTCAGGCTTCATCCTCGAGGCGCTGGTCGGCACCGAGGTCGTCGTCGATACCGTTGCCGCGCGCTACCTCGAAGCTCGAAGAAGCGGTTCAGGAAGGAGGAGGGAGGACCGGATCGACAGCTCGAGGGCCACGTCGTAACGTCGGCTTCATGCTGCTCCGTGCGGAACAGGCGCGCGCACCAGCGCAACCGGCTCGAGGCGCTGCTCTGGAAGCGCACCACGAAGGTAGCAAGGCGTGGGAGGTGATGAACACTCGGCCAGTGGTCATGCCCGGCTGGCGCGAAGGCGTTCGGCCCGCGCACGGGTCACTGCTGGACTACCTCGACTGGCGTCGATTCGTGGACGACGTCGCGCACCTTCGACTCGATCTCGCACAGGGACCATCTACGCGGGCCTCGGTGTGCGGTTGCCGTCGCTCGGCGCGGGCCCCGAGGTGCTCGGGATGATTGAACGGCGAGCGGCCGGCTTGCGGAGAACGTCAATTCGCTCGTGGCTCAGGGACATCGGCAAGATCAAGCATCCGCTCGTGACGGCTCCTGCTGTTCCCTCGAATACGTGGCGCGTCCCGCGCGAAGGACGCACCGCTGCGCTGGTTCGAGCGCGCCGCACACCTCCGCCAGGCTCGAGGCGATCGCTGGACGCGATCTCGAGGCGAACAGCGAAGGCGAAATCCAGCGTGGCCGCTGGATCGGCCGGACCGTCCCGGCTCGATTGCGGCCCTGCCGGACCTCGGCTCGTCGAGGAGCCCATGCCGTTCGATCATCGAACTCCAGGCGGGTCCAGGCCTCGTTGATCCCGCGCAGCAGCAGCACCAGACCAGCGGGCGGATGCTGGAGAGCGGCCATCGTCCTCGCCGGTGCTCCTGGACATGCAGGCGCAGGCGGTCGGCGCCATCAGGTCTTCGAACAGGCGAACAGCACGTGCCGAGCACCAGCCCTGGCGTGGCTGTTGGCGGTCCTCGGCCATGAAACCAGGAGAACCCATCAGCGACCTCCGCGACAGGCGCCTCGGCGGCGCCGTCCGCACCGGGCAAGCCACCCTCCACGGTATCGCCCACCGTCGACCACGCCGATCGTGACGCCGCCCCCGATGTACCAGCCACCGCCGCCGGCCCAGGTTGACCACGTAGGACGCAGGGCGGATCGGCGAGCAGGCCCCCGCCGACCTTCATCCGCCCGCCGGAATGAACCGCGCGATCCCGCTCCGCTCCGGGGATCCCGCTCGTCGAGCGCGTCTTTCGTCAGATCATCGACCACGGCCACCGGCGCCCCCATGGGCCGACCTCGATCCGTCCGCTTGGAAACGAGGCCGACCGGGAGATCGCGATGCGAGCGTGGGCCTCGCGCGCGAACGCCGAGTACCTCTCCATGGCGCTCTTCGCGGAGCTGTCCGCGCGCGCCGCGGGAGATCGGCATGCCGCCGAGATCACGTGTGAGCTGGCCACGTAGTGCAGGACGAAGCGCGCCACAGCGAAACCACCGCGCCCGCGTATCGAGCGCGCTCGGGGGCACCGAGGCCATCGCGCTCCCGAGCTGAGCTCAGCTTCCGCGCGCTGAGCGCGCCACACAGGTTCGGTGTCGAGCACGCTCGGCTTCGCGCGATGGAGTGCTCAGGATATTCTGCGTGGGCGAAGCGGCGTGATCGGTAGGCGAAACCATGATGTCGAATGACGGCAGGGTGCGCCAGCGCGTGATCCGTAAAGTAATGCCGTCGTGCTCAAAGTCCCTCCGCATTCGCGGACGGAACAATAAAGGATCGGCACCAGCTGGGCGGTGTGCACGGTAATAGGCCTGGAAGGTTCTCGTGGAAGGCGCGCACGGTGGCTCGCTCAGGCTCGCGCAAGCGCGGTCTGCCGGAAATACCGCCGGTGTGTTCGGCGTCGCCGGGCACGCCTTCGGAAGGTAGGCGCCCTGATGGCTTCAGGATGATATACCGTAGTTCGTGACCTTTGCGCGCGTCTTTTGAAGAGCGCGTGGGCGGCGATCCTCCAGCGTACCTCGTCGTCCAGGCGAAGCCGGCGCGTAGAGCGTGGTCTCTCCGCAGGCGGACTTATCTGCGCATCAAATTCGCCCGGGTCGTCGGATCTGCTGCGGCGAGGACGGGCCCGGTAGCGTTGTCGAGCGCGCGCGCTCTCGGTAGTGTGTTTGCCGTGCGATCTGCGCTCCTCGTCCTCCTCTCGACGTTCGCCTGCGTCCGTGCGAACCGTGATCAGCGAGGCGGGTCACGCGCGGCCGGGAGAGATCCCCGAAGCAGACAATGCCGGCTCTCGGGCGCTGGGTCTCCGGACCGCGGCGTGTGACCGGGGAGACGCGCTCGCGTGCAGCACGCCCATGCCTACGCGGACGGCGTGTTCCCCGCCCGCCCAGGACGCAGCGCGCGCGGACGCGCTGTTCGCGCGGGCCTGCAAGCTCGGGCTCGAAGCGCGCCGCTGCGAGCAGCCGATCGCCGATGACCGGGGCTACTGTTCGCCGGGAGACGCGCCCGGGGAATAGGCGGTGTTGCCAATCGCTCGGCGGCTCCATGCGATCCCGAGTAGCTCATCTCTCCGCTGCAATGGTACTGTGCAACACCGACCGGCTCGAATCGCCGTGTATTTCGCGCGAGTTTGGGTGCGATCCACGCGGCCTCGTCGCTGTGCTCCTGAGACTGTCAGCAGCAGTCGTCCGGTGCGCGCTTTTCGGGCGCGCCTCCCACCCAAGCTCACGCGAATCCACCGCTGATTCAAACCGTTCGGTGCTCTAGATCAGCGAGCGTGATCCTCGGTAGGCCTGCAGAGGCAGAACAACGGGAAGACGGGAGGACCGGAGAAGCAGAATGATTTTGTTCTGCTTCTCCGGTCTTCCCGTCTTCCCGTCTTCCTGTGACTCTCCTCTGAAACTGATTCAGAATCGCGCTCAATGATTTGGCCCACGCTCGCGCGCCATCCGCTCCGGGCATGACGGGAATGGCAAAGCGACATTGGCCTCGGGCGGACGGCGCGCGCACGTTGAGGCCATGGAATCGCGAATCGACGCGGCGGCTTCGAGCCGGCGTCGCGCAGTCGTCGTGGGTCGAGTCGTCAGCGCCGTGCCCTCGCTCGTGTTGGTGGCGATGGCGGCGCTCAAGCTGAAATCGAGCTGACGCGAGCTACTCGCCGGGAACCCGCGCTTCGATACGACCCTCCTCATCAGCGGCCCGGGGCCGTAGTCGAGCTCGCTCATCCGCTGTGTACAGCACTCGGCGAAGCCGGCGATGCGCGTGACGGAGCCGCCGATCTGCGGGTGTGGAGGATCCTAGAGCACCGAACGCTGCGGCGGCTGAATGTCGTGGTGCGCGCTGCAGGCAGCGCGCGTCGACGCGCGTCGACCCGTTGGCCTCGCGGCCGCGTCATCGACTCGGTGAGTCCGCCGCGTGGGGCCGAACCGCACCTGTGATAAGCCGTACCGCGTGTACCTCCTGCGTCGGTCCGCGCGCGCCGCGGCACTCTGTCTGTCCGTCGTCGCCTGCTCGCAGTCTCCGTCGCGGAGCACGAGCGCGAGCGTGTCCGCGTCCGCGTCCACGCCCAAGCCCCAGAGCAGCTCCGTCGTGAGCGCGTCCTCCAAGGCGGTGCCGGCAGCAGCCGAGCCGGGGCCGGATCTGAAGGTCGCACCCATGACGCTGAAGCTCGACGACACGGTCGTCGAGCTCCAAGCCGACGGGACGCTCGTGTCGAACGGCAAGCCAGTGGCGAAGTTCGTGAAGAACGAAGTCCGCACCCTGGACGGCAAGCACGTCTTCTCGGTCGCGAAGGACGGCATGATTTGGGTGGATGGCGAGAAGAACCTGGACGACGCGAGGTTCAACGACCAGGACGAGCTGCTCGGGCGGCACGGCGACAAGCCCGAGATGCGGATCACGGATGACGGGAAGCTGAGCTTCGCCACGACGGACGGCGAAATGCTCGGTGGGTTGGTCACGTTCGCCGGATTCACGCCTGCGGCGCGTCGGGCTGCGCTGCTCACGTTCATGGTGCACTCGATGCTGGCCGACGGGGACACTCCTCGCGTCGCGCCGGCTCCGTCCGCATCGACGGGCCCGTCCGCCTCGCCGTCTGCTTCAGAGTGAGCCAACAGCCACGCGTGGGGGTCCGAGCCTCCGCCTCCCGCGTCTCGAAGCTCTGCCACCAGGCCCTCTCGTTCGTCTAGCCCACCGCGGGGATCGCCGTCTGGCTGAGCTTCCTCGGGTTCATATCGTCGCGTGGATGCGAGAGAGAGACGGATATGCCGGGTACTGATGCCGTCGCGGTGGAGCTCTATCCACCGACCGTGCTGGACGCGTCGGGGCTCCTTCGTTTCGGAAATCGCAACGCCCTCGGGAGCATGCCGAAGCGCCGGGCGCTGATGAGTGCATTGGATGGATTAGCCGCGCGCCATTGACGCTGTGGATGGGCACGTGCCGGCAGGAGACCTCCTTCCGCTTCGGGGATGCGGGCCGCAGACACTGCGGTCGCGCGACCCTACCAACCTGCCACTGCGAGACCCACAGCGCGCCGTGGAGCGTCGGTCGGACGCTTCACGACACGGATCACGCGTGACCAGCTGACGCGCGCCGGAGCATCTGGGATCGATGGCGCGTGCTCTCCCGTCGCGACGAGGCGCTCCCCATCCCCGCGGTTCGCGATCTCCTCGGGATCGTCCGCGCGATGTACCGCGCGGAGGCGGCCTCCGCGCACCCCTCGTCCACCAAGCTCGCCCGCCTCCGGAAGATCGGCGCGTCCCTCACCACCGCGCTCGAGCTCGCGTCCGCGTCCACGCCCGGGACCGTGGGCCACCGATCCGCGTGGGAGCACGCGGACGACGCGATCGAGCGACTCAGCGCCGAGATCACGTTGCTCGACAGCCTCGAGCCCGTCCTCGTCGCCGCTCGCCGCGCCATCGCGGGCGCGCGCACCCCGCAGATCCGCGCGAAGAAGCCGGAGCGCTGATCCGCTGCGGACGCAGGTCGGCGCGCGCTACGGCGGCGCGACGCTCCCGGACGAAGACGACGCGTCGGCCGACGTCGTCGCGTCGGCGCCGCACGTCACGAGCGCTTGGACCGTGTGACTCCCGGAGGTGAGGCTCGCGCACGCGTCCCCCGTGAACACGAGCTCGCCATTCGAGAGGTCGGACCAGGACCACCCGTCCGCGCCGGTCGGGTCGAACGGGACCTCGGCGCCGTCGACGCGAACCACGATCGTCCCGCCCGGATCGGGGATCGATCGCGTCAGGTAGGTGCACGCGCCCACCTGATCGCGGATCGTCGCGAGCGCCAGGTCGAAGTCCGCCGCGCTCGCGACGGGGTAGAAGCGCGGATCCTCGCCGACGCGCGCGCGCCCGCCCGCGTCGGCCATCTCGTCGAGCACGCCGATGAACGTGTCGTCCGCCGCGGCGATGCCGATCACGTACGTGGGGATCCCGCGCTTCGCGAGATCCTCGATGGTCGACACCGTGCGCGCGTCGTCGAGGCAGAGCACGGACTCCTTGCAGACGGGGGCGGGGACGCACTCGCACGTCTTTGGATCCAGGTCGGTGTTGCAGTTCGGCCCGCCATCCGTCGCGAGCACGAGCGTCCGCGCGCCCGCGGCGGCGCGGTGCGCCTCGAGCGCGGTCGCCGCGGCGTCGAGCGCGGCCGCCGTCGGCGTCGCGCCGCGAGGCTTTCGGTCGTCGAGCGCGTCGAGGATCGTACCCACGTGCCCGAGGCCCGGGGTGATCGCCGGGTGTCCCGCGGCGCAGTTCTTCTCTCCGCCGTTGCTCGGATAGACCATCAGGCCGAGCTCCATCGACGTGTCCACCGGCGGGAGCGTCGCCGCGAACGCGGACCGCATCGCGTCCCAACGGCTCACGCCCGCGCCCTCGAGCGCGTCGTCCATCGAGCCGGACGCGTCCACGACGAACATCAGCGCGGGGACCGCGCGCTCGAGCTCCGCGGTGCCGGGCACGCACCCGAGGGGGCCCGCGCCGCCCCCCGGCGCGTCGAGCCCGGTGCGGGCGCCGCACGCGACCCCGACCGCGGCCCCGCTGACGAGCACGGCGCTGAACACGGCCCGGCCTCGCATACGCCTCAAAGGGAGCAATGAACGGACCCTCGTCCGCCCGCGCGTCAAAGGAGATCGATCGCGAAGGGCGAGCGCTTCGGCGCCGCGACGCCGATCCGCTCGAGGTGCGCGAGCACGCCCAGGACGACGTGCTCGTCCCACGCGTCGCCCAGGATTTGCAGCCCGATCGGGAGGCCGTCCGCGTCCGCGCCGACCGGCGCGGTCCCGCCGGGCAAGCCGGTGAGGTTCCCGAGGAACGCGAAGCGGCACATCGCGTCGAGCGCCGTCGGGTCGCTGAACGTGCTGAAGCGATCGACGTCCTCGAGGACGGGCGCGGTCGTCGCGGTCGTGGGCAGCGCGATCACGTCCACGCTGCGGAGCACGCCCGCGATTTCGTGGCGGAGCGCGGTGCGGAGCCGCTGCGCGTCGAGGTACTCGGCCGCGCTGATCCCGGCGATCACCGCGTACGAGATGCGGAGGTCGTCGCTCAGCTTCGAGCGATCCGCGTCCGCCTTGTCGTGTGTCGCGGCGAGGGACTCGCACCCGATCGAGAAGTAGCCGATGGGCGCCGCGACCTTGGCGATCGGCATCGCCGTCGGGACGAGCACCGCGCCCGCGCGCTCGAGCTCGGCGAGCGCGCGCTTGCCCGCGCGCGCCACGTCTGGGGACGCGTCCTCCCACTCGCTCTCCGCGACGCCGATGCGCAGGCCGCGGACGCCCGCGCCGATCCGCGCGCCGAACCCGCCCTTCGGGGGCGGAGGTGCCCACGCGGTGAGCTCGTCCGCGGGATCGTGCGCGCTCGCGGTCACGTCCAGCGCGACGGCGAGATCGGTCACGCTCGCCGCGAGGGGGCCCGCGTGCGCGACGCTGCCCTTGAACCCGTCTCCCGCGCGGCTCACGCGACCGAACGTGGGCTTGATCCCGAACACGCCGTTGAGGGACGCGGGGATCCGGATCGATCCCCCGCCGTCCCCGCCGAGCGCGATCGCGGCGAGCCCGAGCGCGACGCCCACCGCCGAGCCCGTCGACGAGCCGCCCGGGACGCGGTTTCGGTGGTGCGCGTTGTGCGGCATCGTGGCGTGGAGGTTCTGGCCGAGCGGCGACATGCCCCACTCGGTGAGCACCGTCTTGCCGAGGCAGATCGCGCCCGCCGCGCGGAGGCGCGCGACCGGCGTCGCGTCCGCGGCCTTCGGCGCCGTGGACTCACAGCGCGAGCCGAGCGTCGTCGGGGTGCCCTCGACGTCGAACTCGTCCTTCACGAGGAACGGGACGCCGTCGAGCGGTCCGAGCGTGCGTCGCTCGCGGAAGCGCGCCGTGGAGGCGCGCGCGTCCGCGAGCGCGATGGATCGCGTGTCGACCGTGAGGACGTTGAGGTCCCGATCGGCGCGCAGTTTGTCGAGCGCGTGGAGCGCGCGCTCCGCGACCGCGATCGGGGAGGTGCGCTCCTCCGCGTACGCGCGCGCGAACGCCCTCGCGCCCGGGGGGAACGCGTGCTCGGGGATGTGTCCGAGCGCCTCGTCCGAGAGCGCGCGCGGCTCCGCGTTCGCGCGGACCGGGCGCGCGCTCATCGGCACTTCGCCCCTCACGTCCGAGGGGAGCTGCTTGATCTTGTCGATGCCGAGCGTGCCTTTCAGCGCGTTCGAGAGGAGCGACGAGCCGCTCTCCGCCGCGACGCGCGCGATCTGGAGCGCGCGACCACGAAGGCGAGGGGGCTTCATTTCGCGCTCCCGGCGTGGTTTCGCGAGCGCCGCCGAGCGACGACGATCGCCGCGCCGCTCACCGCGATCGCGAGCCCGAAGAGCTCCCGCGTCTCGTCCGTCGACGCGACCACGCAGCCGCAGCCTCCGCCCGAGTCGCCCGCCCCGTTGCCCCCGCCGCCCCCTGAGCCCGAGCTCGTCGAGCCCGTCGTCGAGCCCGTGGACATCGACGCGCCGGTCGTCGTCATCGACGCGCCCGTCGATGCGGACGAGCTCGTCGATGCGGGGTTCTCGCCGCCGCACTCCGCGTTCGTGTTGCCCTGCCGATCCGTCGCGCACGCGACGATCGGCGTGCCCGCCGCGCCCGCCGGGATCACGGCGCGGAACACGTCCCCGCCCACGAACTTCGCGTCGATCTCGTTGAGGCCGACCTTCAGCCACGCGCGCTGCAGGCGCGGGCCGACGTCCGTCACCGCGTTGTCGCTGATCCGGAAGCGCACGATCTGCTCCGCCGCGCTCGTCATCGTCGCGCTCTGCGCGATGATCTTCGGAGCGCGGGTGTCGATCGCGACGTTCGCGTTGCCGAAGTAGACCTGCTCGTCCTTCGGCACACCTTCGCCCTGGGCCGTGACCGCATCGAGCCGCCCATCCCCATCGAGGTCTCCAAAGTCCATCCACAGCGTGGGATCACCGATCCCGGGGAAGGCACTCGCGATCTCCGTGAACGTTCCGTGCCCGTCGTTCTCGTAGACGCGCTCTCCGGGCGACTGGAGGGATGGGATGATGAGGTCGAGGTCGCCGTCCCCATCCACGTCCGCGCAGTTCGCGCCGTTGTCGTCGTCCCCTGGGTCGTCGATGATCTGCGACGACTTGTCGGTGTAGGTCCCGTCGCCGTTGTTGATCATGAGCTGCTCCTTGTTCCCGCCCTCCGCGTTGTCGACGATGATGTCGAGATCGCCATCGCCGTCGACGTCGCACACCCCCGGCCCGTAGTGGAGGCCGCCCTTGTGCGGGGGGAGGTTGGACGACGCGTTCGTGAACTTGCCCGTCCCGTCGTTCTTGAAGACGACGAAGTTCGACTGGTGGACGTTGACGACGATGTCGAGGTCGAAGTCACCGTCGATGTCCGCGAGATCGACGTCGTCGACCTGGAACACCGAGACGTTCGGGAGCGCCGTCGCGTCGAGCGCGAACTTGCCGGTGCCGTCGTTCTTGTAGACGCGGCCCGCGCTCATCGAGCTGGTGGCGAAGCCGAGGCCGACGAAGAGATCGAGATCCCCATCGTCGTCGAAGTCTCCGAAGCGCGTCGCCCCCGCGTCCGTGTTGTGGACGTCGATGCGCGTCGCCGCCTCGTCCGCGAACACCATGCCGCCCTGGTTGATGAAGAACTTGTCCGCGCCGCCGTGCGCCTCCGGCGCGTACATGTCGAGGTCACCGTCGCCGTCGACGTCCCCGATCGCGACCTCGCGAACAGCTCCCTTGAACCCCGCGACCGCCGTCGCAGAGACGTCCGTGAACGTGCCCGTCTTCGTGCCCTTGTAGACCACGAACGGCTCCGCGGTTCCCGTCGACGTGAAGAATCCGGTGCTGTTCGGGAACACGAGATCGAGCGCGCCGTCCCCGTCGAGATCGACGATCACGTTGTAGTTCGTGTTGCAGCCCGGGTCGCCGGAGCAGACCGGCGTCGAGAGTGCTCCCGCCTGCTGGTCGAACAGCTGGTCGGCGCGCGCCTGGCCCGCGAGCGCGATCGCTCCGAGACAACCCACGACTCTGGTCAGGAAGGAAACTCGCCTCATAGTCGATCTCCGCGGGGTGCGCGCGACGCGCGGTGAGCAGGGAATGTCGTCAGGGAGTCGTGAGCAGTACGCCGGTCGTGGCGTGGTTCGTCGAGCTCACGAACCCGCTCGCCGCTGCGGTGTCGCACGCGGCGTGGACGACTTGTACCGCGGGCGGATGAGCGCAGCTAGAGCACCGACCGGTTTGAATCAGCGGTGGATTCGCGGGAGTTGGGGTGGGAGGCGCGCGCCCGAGAGCGCGCACCGGAAGACTGCTGACAATCTGAGGAGCACAGCGAGCGAGGCCGTGTGGATCGCACCTGAAATCGCGTGAATACTCGGTGATTCAAACCGGTCGGTGCTCTAGAGCACCGATCAGGTCGAAACACCGACGTGTGCACCCGACTTCGGAGAGATCCACACGGCCTCGTCGCGGTGCTCCTCGGACGACGCGGAGTCGTCCTGCCGTGCTCGCTCCTCGGGCGTGCGCTCCTCTCGAGCGCATCCGCTCGGTTCGACATGATCGGTGCTCTAGACGGCATGAGCAGGCTCGGCGAGCGGCTTTGAGACTTCTTGGGGCTGTCGCGACGGGCGCCGGGGCAGCATCCTCCCCGAGATGAGGTCCCGGATCGGCGCGGCTCTGCTCCTCACCGTCACGCTCGTCGCGTGCGGCGCTCGCACGGGCCTCCCGGCCCCGGACGAGGGCGAGGGCGGCGGCGGCAGCGCGCCGGAGACGTGCACGTTCGGCGAGTCGCGGCCGTGCGGCTCCGACGTCGGGGTGTGCAAACCCGGCACGGAGACGTGCATCGCGGGGGTGTTCGGCCCGTGCATCGGCGCGATCGGGCCGTTCGACGAGCAGTGCAACGACCTCGACGACGACTGCGACGGGGCGGTCGACGAAGACTTCGGCCTCGGTCAGGCGTGCGACGGGGCGGACAACGATCTCTGCGCGGACGACGTGATGACCTGCAGCGGCTGCACGCTCGGCCCCGACATCCTCGAGAGCTGCAACGGCGTCGACGACAACTGCAACGGGATCGTCGACGCCGACTGCGACTTCGGGGACTGCAACCCCAAGCTCGTCGTCACGGGCTCCACGCCGTCGTCGCCGAGCTGCATCGACTTCCCGGTGACGAAGGAGAGCTCCGGGTTCATCGAGTACCCGTGCAACGGCGGCCCCGTCACCGCGAACCTCGACGCGATCCAGTTCACCGGATCCGTCACCCCGAACGGGGACGTCACGCTGAGCGGCGTGAAGATCATCCCGCCCACGGAGAGCCCGGACGGGTGCACGTGGAAGACGACGCACGAGATCCTCGGCAACATCCACGAGGGCAAGCTGAACTACTTCTACTCCGAAGAGGTCATCGTCCAGGGCGGCCCGCTCGCGTGCTGGCAGCCCTGCACCGAGCTCGGCGACGTGAAGGTCGAGTGGGTCGCGGCGCCCTGAGGCGCGCGTCCCTCCTCGCCTCGGTCGGCCTCACTCGCTCGGGAGCTTCGCGCTCGGCTTCTCTCCCGCGAGCGCGGCGTCCGGTTCGAGGCAGAGGAGGCGCACGCGACCCGTCGCGACGATCTTCCCGTCCGCGTCCACGATCGTCCCCTCCCAGAGCTGCGAGCGCTTGCCGCGCGTGATGGGCTTCGCCGTGGCGTGGAGCGTCCCTCCGCGGACCGCGCGCACGAACGACGTGTGGTTCTCGAGGCCCACGACGCTCCGCCCCGCGGGGAGCTGATCGACCGCGGCGCCCACGGACGCGATCGTCTCGATGACGCCGGAGTGCACGCCCCCATGGACGATGCCGTACCCCTGCCAGTGCGTCTCGTTGATCGTGACGTCCGCGCGCACCTCGTCGCGGCTCACGTGCGTGTACTGGATGCACATCGCGCGCGACCACGGATCGCGAGTCGTGTTGAGGAACGCGGCTGCCTCGACGGGATCGACGGTCATGAGAAGTCGGTAGTCGCGTCCGCGTGCTATCTCAAGGGAGCGTGGCAGGAGAAGACCAAAGACCCCGTGTTCGGGTCGCGGACCTCATCCAAAAGGCCGGCGATCGGCTCCGCGGCGTGTTCACGGAGGGCCCGAACCCCACGCTGCTGAACGACCTGCGATCGGTCGAGCCCGAGCGCGATCCGCTCGGCCTCCCGCCGCGCGCGCTCGGTGTGCTCGTCATCGAGAGCGACGAGATGGCGATCGTCATCGATCCGAAGGACGATCCGAGGCGCGCGCTCTTCGTGAAGATCGCCGCGGGCGCGGTCGCGATCAGCGGAGGCATCTTCGTCCGCCCCGGATCCGCGCGCGAGGGCTACCTTCGGTGGGCCGTGCTCCGCATCTCTCCCGAGCGCGTCCACGAGTGGACGTTCGCCGCGCGCACCGCCGATCGGATCGTCGTCGTGCGCGATCGCGCGATTCTTGCGGACGCCGGCGCGAAGGAGGACCTCTCGGACGCGCGCAGCCGCTTGCGCACCCATCGCGTCGCGATCCTCGAGAAGCGCCGCTACGCCATGCTGATGGGGGAGGCGCCGGCGAAGATCGTGATCGGAAAGGATCGCGCGAACCGCGTCGTCGCGGTGGCGCTCGACTTCAGCCCCTGACGCCGCCACCTGCGCGGAGGGATCGGGTCCGAGCCCTCTCCCACCACAAAAGAAAAGCGGCGACCCCCTGGGGATCGCCGCTCTCCGGCTCCTCGAGACCTTCGGGTTGCTGGCATGCTCAAGGAAGCCAGCGAGAACACCACCTCGTCGAGATCGATCGACTCGACTCGCTCGAACGGGGTGGCGCTACGCCGAAAGCGAACAACGGGGTGGAACCGCGATCGTGAGATCAGCCGCCGGTCGAGGACGAGGTCGTGTCGTCGGTCGAGGCCGCCGCGCACGTGAACGTCGTCGGGTCGCAGCCCGAGGAGTCGTCGCCGCAGTAGATCACGTAGATCTGCTTGCTGAAGCAGCACGCGAAGTCCCAGATCTCGCCGCCCGACTCGAAGCCGCCGGGGACACAGATGCAGAGCCCCTCTTCCGCGTCCGTGCAGGTGCCCGCGTCCGGATCGGCCGTGCCGTCCGCCTGGGTCTTCTTGCCGGTCTCGCCGCCGGTGAGCGCGGTGGGCTTCGTGCCGGTCGCGGTGCGCTTGCTGCCACAGCCCGCGGCGACGGCGCCGAAGCTGAAGAGGGCCAACGCGGCGACGCCAAGGATGCGCTTGTGAGTAGTTTTCACGGTGTTCCCTTTCCCTTTTCCTGAGGCCCACGCTTTCCGTGAGCCCCGTTTCTCGCGAGAAGAGTTCTCTTTCCCGCGTGAGTAACGATGGAGTGCCAGCAGGTACCCCTGAACGCTGCGCTCCAAATACACGCCCGACCTGGGCTGTACAACTTAAAAGCAATGGGGCCGGCCGACGCGACGAGCCCCCGATGAAAGAAGCGTTTCCGCGACGGAGTCGCGGCTGAAATCGAGCGCGTTGGGCGCGCTCGGCGAAATTCCGCGGACGGAGCCGCGGCTGAATCGAG
Organism: Polyangiaceae bacterium; assembly: GCA_046351395.1. GTDB lineage: Bacteria > Myxococcota_A > Polyangia > Polyangiales > Polyangiaceae > CAYYKK01. The sequence goes on along the minus strand of JAXLYP010000020.1, from coordinate 179,206 downwards.
CGCCGTCGGGCGCGCTCGGTGAGTGGGTGGGGGACCCGCTGCCACCCCAAGCAAATGCAGTGCGCGACCCGCGTCGTCGTCGTGCTCGCGAGGGAAGCCGCGCGTACGCGCGATCCCGCGCGCCGTTCGCGCGCGCTCCTCTCGGCGGCGCGTCGCGCGCTACGCGCGACATCGCTGTCTCGATCGGCGCCGCGGTTGCCCCCCGCGAGCGGCAGCGCGCTCCGCCCGAACGCCTCGTCTCGCGAGCTGGGGCTCGGATCGAGTCCTCGTTCGCGGCGAAGGGACGCGCTCGCTACTTCTTTTTCTCGGCCTTCCGCTCCGCCTTCGGCGCGGCGTCCTTCGCGGCGAACGCGGCCTTCGCCGCTTCGACCTCGGGGATGCCCGAGGGGACGAGCCACGGGTTCGTGTGTTCGAGCTCGTCGAACATTCGCTCGTCGAGGAGCGCGGGCTCGGCGCTGACGGAGACGGACGGCGCCTCGCTCTTCGTCCTGGGCTTCGCTTCGTCGTCCGCCGCGTCCGCGCGTGCGTCCGCCTTGGCGCCGTCGTTCTTCGGGACGTCCGCCTTCGCGCCGTCGCTCTTCGGGTCCGCCTTGGGAGAGCGCTGCACGCCGCTGATCTCGCGCTCTCCGCTCGCGGCCGCCGGCGGCACGGACGCCTTCGGCGACGCGTCGAGCGCGGGGGGCGGCGTGCTCACGCGCGCGGGCGCCGCAGACACGGGCGGAGGCGCGACGGAGGGTCGACGTTCGGTCGGCGGAGGGCTGGGCGAGGGCGCGCCCTTCTCGGACTCGAACCCGAGCGCGACGCCCGCGAGATCGAGGACGTTCGTGAACTCCTTGAGCGGGATGGACGCGGCGAGGAGGGCGGGCGTCGCGATCGAGAGATCCTGCGCGGCGGTGAACGGCTCTCCCGGGCGATCGCGGAGCGCGGCGAACCGCGCGTTGTCGATCTCGACGCGCACGTCGAGCGGGATCTTCGAGTGCCACACGCGCCCGTCGATCCCCGTGCGCATCGCGAGCGCGGTGAGGATGGGCGTGCGCGGCTTGCCGTCCAGCATGCTCTTGTCCGCGAGGAGCGCGCCGAGCAGCCATCCCACGAGATCCTGGTGGGTCGTGCGGTCGTCGTCCCACGGCATGCGCCGCCGGAAGAGGCGCCACTGATCCGCCGCGTCCCCGTACACGACCAGATCCGCGGGCTCGAACGAGCGCTCGAACGTGTCCGCGTCGATGTCCCCGTCGTCGATGACGGAGTCGATGAGCTCCGCCTGGAAGTCGGGCGTCTTGTTGCGCGCCGCCTTGGGGGCGAGGCCGGTGAGATCCGTCGTGATGCGCTGGCGCAGATCGGGCCGCGCCGCGAGCCACTTGAGGCGCTCCTTCGCGGGGTAAGCGACGCGCAGGTGCTCCGGCGTCCACCAGGGGAACGCCATCTCGCGGAGGCGCATGAGGAGCTCCGTCATCAGCTGGAGGGGAGCGTTCGCGGCGAGGTGCGCGGCGGCCTCCTCCTCGAGCTTCTGGTCCGACTTCGGTGTGTCGCCGTGATTGAGCTTCCCTGCCATCGGTCCTCCGCTCGGAAGCTATCACGTCCCTGGTGACGGGAGCCTTTGCTCCGGCATACGTTGCGGGGCTGAGATGGCGAAGAAGAAGAAGGCCAAGAGCGGCGCGGGCGGCGGGCCCAAATCGAAGAAGCCCGCGGAGCGCGCGCGGCCGAGCTCGCCCCCTCCGAAGCCCGAGGCGCCCGAGCGCGCGCCGGAGGATCGCTCCGAGGAGCTCGTCGCGACGGACGCGCGCGTGAGCGCCGCACCGGAGGACGAGGCCCCCGCTCCCGCGGACGAAGGCTCGCACGCGCACGCCGAGCACCCGAAGCTCGAGGGCGCGCCGTGGGCGCGCTTCCTCGTCACGGTCGACAAGTACTGGACCTGGTTCGAGTGGCGCTTCCTCTTCGTGGTGCTCGCCGCGCTCATCTTCTTCGCCGTCAGTTGGGTCGCCCTCGGCGGGCTCTCCGCTGCGGTCCCGAAGGACTACGGCCAGCTCTCTTGGTTCAAGCGCATCAAGGAGGCGGGTGGCGCGTTCCGCGCGCTCTTCGGGTTCGCCGTGCTCGGCGGCCTCGCGCGCCTCGCGACGCGCAAGCTGCCGACGCGCACGCGGACGTACGTCACCCTCGCGGCGATCCTCGTGGGCGTCCTCGCCGCCCCGCTCTGGCGCGGGGCGTTCGTCGAGTACGCGGACAACTGGCGGAAGTGGCTCCAGAGCGGCTCGAGCTTCACGATGTTCGGCGGCCTCCGGGGGACGATGTCGCGCATCACGATCCTCCTCGCGATGCTCGGCGCGTCGCTCGCGGCGGCGAGCGGCAAGCACATCTACATCGACGTCGTGCAGCGCTTCGTGAAGCCCGGGATGCGCAAGCTCATGTTCGCCGCGTCCACGGGGATCACGATCGCGGTCTGCTTCGTCGCCTCGTGGGGCTTCCTCGACTACATCTCGATCGAGAGCTTCGGCGCGAAGATCGAGTGGAACGCGAACCAGCGCACCACGCACCTGCTCAAGGAGGTCTCGAAGGACCTCTTCCTCTGGCGGAAGCAGGTCGGGCTTGATTTCAAGGCGTTCCCGCACGTCCTCGGCGGCGGCAAGTGGGACGACGCGGAGCGCATGAACGGGCGGCAGTGGAACGAGTTCCTCGAGGGCGGCGGGTTCCGCGATCGGTACCCCGCGGAGGACGTCGACGCGCTCATGGCCAAGGGCGATCAGCTCGACAAGCCGTGGCAGCCGCAGGTCTACAAGCCGCCGCACGGGCAGCCGCTGAACCTCCTCGTGCACGCGATGAACCTGCTCTTCCCGTTCGGCCTGTTCATGATCGGGCTGCGCTTCCTGCTCCGGCTGATCCTCGTGCTGACGGATCACCAGCCGGTCGAAGCGGAGGCCGAGGAGTACGCGGGCGCGAAGAACACCGCGGAGGATCTCAAGGAGCGCGCCGACGCCGCGGCGGCCGCGGCGGCGACGCGGGCGGCCGCGCCCGCGGACGAGGCCGACGAAGCGGACGAGGCGCGCGAGGAAGACGAGCCTGCGAAGGACGAGGCGCGCGAGGAAGACGAGCCTGCGAAGGACGAGGCGCGCGAGGAAGACGAGCCTGCGAAGGACGAGGCCTCGGACGACGAGCCTGCGAAGGACGAGCCCTCCGACGAGGCTCCCGCGAAGAAGAAGGACGCGCCCGTGAAGAAGAAGGACGCGCCCGCGAAGAAGCAGGAACAAGCGAGCGACGACGCCTCGTCCGACGGCGACGACGAGAAGGAGGACGCGTGATGGGACCGAACCTCCTTCGAGGCATCTTCGCCCAGGTCGAGAGCGCGAAAGCGTTCGCGGAAGAAAAGGCGCAGCAGCACGGCGCCCTCGCGAACCCCGCGGCGCTCGGCATCGACATGATGATGCAGTGGTTCTGGCGGTTCGTGGCGATCGCGCTCGCGGGCCTCGCGATCCTCGGCATGCCGCTCTTCGCGATCATGGGGGCGGTCGCGATCTACCTCTGGTGGAGCAGCCCGAACGACCGCCAGCAGTACGTGCGGTACATCGCGCCGACGGTCCTCGAGGACCGGTTCGCCGCGTCGCCCCTCCTCATCACGATCCCGCTCTTCACGTTCGCGGGATACCTCATGGCCGAGTCGAAGACGCCGAACCGCCTCGTGCGGGCCTCGTCGGCCGCGCTCGGGTGGATGCCCGGCGGGCTCGCGGTCGTGTGCATCGCGGCGAGCGCGTTCTTCACGACGATGACGGGCGGGAGCGGCGTCACGATCGTCGCCGTCGGCGGCTTCCTCTACCCGGCGCTCGTCCGGCAGGGCTATCCGAAGGACTTCTCGCTCGGCCTCGTGACGAGCGCGGGCGCGATCGGGCTCCTGTTTCCGCCCAGCCCGCTCGTCATGATTTACAGCGTCGTCGCGGGCATCGACATGAACGCCGCGTACCTCGCGACGAGCATCCCCGCGCTCGGGCTGATGCTCGTCCTCGCCGCATACGCGGTGTGGGTGGGCGTGAAGCGCAAGGTCCCGCGCACCCCGTTCGACCCGAAGGAGCTCGCGGTCTCCGTGTGGGGCGTGAAGTGGGAGCTCATGGCGCCGCTCCTCGTCGCGTTCTGCATCCTCTCCGGGCTCATGCAGCTCGACGAGGCCGCGGCCGCGGCCGCGCTCTACTTCCTGATCGTCGAGGTCTACATCTACCGGGACCTCAACTGGAAGCAGGTCATGAAGATCGCGAAGGACGCGATCGTCCTCGCGGGCTCGCTCATCATCATCCTCACGATGGCGACCGCGATGAGCAACTACATCATCTCGGAGAACGTCTCGACGAAGATCCTCGAGTGGTTCATCAAGGCGCTCAACGTCTCGAGCACGGCGCCGGAGCTCGAGCAGTGGAAGTTCGTGCTCGCGCTGAACCTCTTCCTCTTCATCGTCGGCATGCTGATGGACGGGTTCAGCACCATCCTCGTCGGCCTGCCGCTCCTGCTCCCCCTCGCGGCCGCGTTCCAGATCCACCCGTTCCACCTGGCGGTGATGTTCCTGCTCAACATGGAGCTCGCGTACATCATGCCGCCGGCGGGCCTGAACCTCTTCATCTCGAGCTTTCGGTTCAACCGGCCCGTCGCGCAGGTGTATCGGGTCGTCATCCCCTACGTGATCCTGCTGCACGTGGGGTTGGTCGCGCTCATCGTGTTCCCGTCCCTCTCCACGTTCTCCATGCGCGGGGACGCGGCGAAGCTGCGCGATGAGGCGGACAAGAAGGGCGCTCCGCCGGTCGCCGCGTGGATCCTCGAGTGCGTGCAGATGGACAAGGGCAACGCGCACCCGTGCAGCGCGGCGGACAAGTACTACTGGGGGCTCGACGGCAACCGGAAGGTCGACGGCGTCTCGAAGAAGCGCCCCGGGGACGCGACGCTCGCGGTTCCGTGCCTCGCGCTCGAGAGGCACCAGTTCTGGGATCGACAGGACATCGCGGATCTGTGTCGCCCAGTCCTCGAGGTCGCGAACAGCGACGAGGAGACGGAGCCTTCGCAGCCGGACGCGGTCGCGACGAAGGATCCGGCGGCGAAGCCCACCGAGGACAAGCCGAGCAGCAAGCCGGACGAGAAGAAGTTCAACCAGGGGCAGCTGGATCTGCTCGCGCAGATGATGGCCGACTCCAAGCCGAGCGCGAGCGCGAGCGCCTCCGCCGCGCCGAGCGCGAGCGCGCCGCCTTCGCCTCCCCCATGACGTGCTGTCGCGCGCGTCTGCGCATGTGAGAGCGCGTCCGCGCGCCGCCGCCGATACGATCGGACGGCGCGCGCGGGCGGCTGGGTGGGCGAGCGTCGATCAGTTCGGGCAGCAGGCGCTGACCGACGTCGGCGTGTTGTCGCGGCGGGTGCACCCCTTCGCCGCGACGAGCGCGATGCGCGCCTCCCAGGTGTTGCCCACCCAGTTGTAGGCGTTCGGCTTGTGGGGGTAGTTCTTCTTGCAGTCGCCGTCGTTCCCGGGCGTGCGGGAGAGCGTGATCGTGTCGTCCCTCTTGCCCGCCTCGCCCGTGTGATCCTCGGGGAGCTTGCCGTCCCCTGCGGTGGGCTTCCCGTCCGCGCCGAGCGGCGTGCACGCGTTGCCGTTCCAGCCCATGTTGGGCTCGCAGAGCGGCTCACCGCTCGTGCGCTTGCAGGCGGAGCCGTCGGCGCTCGCGCCGTCCGGGCACTCGAGCGGGAGCTTGGACTGCGCGCACCGGAACCCGAGCCACGCGTTGAACTCCTCGGGCTTCCAGTGGGACCGGTTCTTCACGCGGAGCCACTTCGGCCACCTCCGGCTGAAGCTCCCGCCCTTGAAGACCTTGTCCGTGCCCTTCTCGGGTTCGTTGGGCTCGGCGTTGAAGTACGAGAACCAGGAGTCGGTCCACTCCCAGACGTTCCCGCTCATGTCGTAAAGGCCGAACGCGCCCGCGGGGAACGACGCGACGGAGCACGTCCCCGGTCGATCGAAGCACGCGGTCTTCTGGGTCGGGTCGTCGTTGCCCCAGGAGAACTTGCGCTCGTCGCTCCCGCCCTGCGCGGCGTACTCCCACTCCGCCTCGGTCGGGAGGCGCTTGCCGACGAACGCGCAGTAGTTCGTCGCGTCGAGGTGCGAGACGCAGTTGACGGGGTGGTCGTCCGCGCCCTTCTCGCCCTCGGTGCAGAACACCTGCTCCTTGTGCGCGGCCGCGCATTTCCCGGCGTCCACGCACTTGTGGTAGGCGCTGAGCGTCACCTCGGTCTTGTCCATGTAGAAGCTCGCGACGACGCGCTCGTGCATGGGCCGCTCCTCGGGGTTGCCGAGCAAGCGGGGCGAGCCCATCCGAAAGAACCCGCCGGGGATCGCGGCCATCCCGTCGGGCGGGCCGCTCGCGGCCTCCGCGGTGATGGTCTTCCCTTGGTCCTTCGGGATCGCCGCGGCGGGCGTCACGTCGCTCGGGGCCTTCTTCACGTCCGCCGCGGGCGGCGAGGCCTCGCTGGACGTCGGCTGGGGCGGTTCGCCCCGCTCCGCTTTGGAAGAGCACGCCGCGAGGAGGAGAGTCAGCCCGAGGAAGGATGAGGTGCGCACGGGCGCGATCCAAGCGAAGCGCCGGGCTCCGGGCCAACTTCGACGTTCGGAGGGAGGTGGACTCGGCGCGATGACGGCGCTTGCCGCGCCTCGCCCACGAATTTACGAAGGACGCGTCTTGTCTCGCCTCGCCTACGCCTCCGTCGCGCTGCTCGGGTACACGTACGTCGGGTACCCCGTCGCGGTCGCGCTCCTGTCCGCGCTCAAGCCCATGACGACGGCGCGGGACACCGCGTACGAGCCGAGGGTGAGCGTGTTGATCCCCGTCTACAACGCGCGCGCGTACGTGAAGCCGAAGCTCGATAGCTTGCTCGCGCAGACGTACCCGAAGGACAAGCTCGAGATCCTCCTCTACTCGGACGCGTCCGACGACGGCAGCGACGAGGTGATCCGCGCGTACGCGGATCGGGGCGTTCGGCTGATCCGGGGAGACGCGCGGCGCGGCAAGCCGAGCGCGCTCAACGTGATGCGCAAGGAGGCGACGGGCGAGGTGTTCGTCCTCACGGACATCCGCCAGGTGCTGAGCGCGAACGCGGTTCGATCCCTCGTCGACCACCTCGCCGATCCGAGCGTGGGGTGCGTGTCCGGGAACCTCGAGCTCGTCGGCGGGACGGGTGCGGGCGCGTATTGGAGGTACGAGAACTTCATCCGCTCGTGCGAGGCGCGCTTCCGTGGGATGGTCGGCGTCACGGGGCCGCTCTACGCGATCCGCGCGAGCGATTTCCCCGCGGAGGTGCCCGCGGACATCATCCTCGACGACATGTGGATCCCGCTCGGGCTCCGCCTGCAGGGCAAGTCACTCGTGTTCGAGAAGGACGCGGTCGCCCTGGACGACGCGTTCGACGACGACCGCGAGAAGGGCCGCAAGGTCCGCACGCTCGCGGGGAACTTCCAGCTCTTCGCGAAGATGCCGAAGCTCCTCTCGCCCGTGACGAACCCGAGCTTCTTCGAGACGTTCTCGCACAAGCTGCTGCGCCTCGCCGGTCCGCCGCTGATGGCGGGCGCGGTGCTCGGCACGATCGAGGGGCTGCTCACCGAGACGAACGAGGCGGAGCGCGCCCGGCTGAAGCTCCTGCTCGGCGGGGAGCTCGCGTTCGCCGCGCTCGCCGCGCTCGGCCCGCGCGCGGGCAAGCTGGGTCAGCTCGCGCGCACGTTCACGATGATGAACACGGCCGCGGTCGAGGGGTTCGTGCGGTTCGTCCGGGACAGCCAGAAGGTCACTTGGTGACGGTGCCGCGGTCCGCGCTCTCTCGGCGCGGCGCCGCGCCCACATCCGGCGGCGGCGGGCCGCAGACCTCGTAGGGCTGGAGCAGCTCGCCGAACCGACAATAGAGCCCCGGTGTGTCCGTGGGCACGCGCAGCTTCGAGAGCTCCTCCACGCGATCCTCCGGGAAGAGCGGCGCGGCAGAGAGCTCGGGCCAGCTCGGGGACTCGGAATCGCTGTCGAGATCGATGACGCCGCGCGCGCCGAGCATTCGATGGCCCTCGACGACGCCCGGGCTGCAGTCGTCCACCGAGGCCGTGAACTTCGACGCGCCGGTCTTCACGTCGAGCACGAACGCACCGGAGAACGCGCCGCTCCCGCACGCCACGACGTAGTGGCCGTCCTCGGTCCCGGTGATGCCGGAGACGCTGAACCCGTCCTTCACGGAGAGCGGCACGTGTTGCTCCGCCGCTCCCTTCGGGGAGACCACGAGCTCCGACTCCGAATAAGGGTAGGCATACGCTGTCAGCCCCGACGCTTCGTAGGTCATGGGGAGCGCGCCCATCTCGCCGCACGATCCGTTCAGGTTGTTCTTCGGAATGGGCAGCGACTGTCCGGTGCGAGCGTCGACGTAGGCTCGCGTGACGAGCGAGCAGCCGCGCATGCCGACCGTGACGTAGTCCTGAACCAAGACATGCGCGTCGCCGTCGAACGCGAGCACGGGCGCATTGACGTCCGGGACCGGCACCGTCCGCTCCGTCGACGATCCTGCGACCCCGCGAACGTGCAGCTTGTAGGAGCCGGGCTGCGTGACGTCGCCCTCCAACGCGGCGAGCGTATGACCGTCGGGGGAGAGCGCGCCGAGGCCCTGAAGCTGAATCCGGGGCTCCCCTGTCGCAAGATCGATCACTTGGCTCAGATCGTTCGCGACTCCGGCCGTCGTGATCAACGAGTCCTCGGTGACCCGGGCGAGGGTCGCGCCCGTCACGGTCATCCCGAACCGGATCTTCCACGAGGCGAGGTCGATCGCGGTGATGTGATCGTACGTGTAGGCGACGAGCACCGCGCCTCCCGGCGCGAGCTGGAGCATGCCCTCGGCGGGCAGGGCGGGTACCTCGCGCCCCGTGAAAAACGCGCGCACCCCGTCTTGTGTCACCGCGGCGAACGCGCCGGGCGGACTCGGGAGGCGCAGGATGGACTGGATGTCGGCGAGCTTCACCGAGGGGCTCAGGAGTCTCGTCCCGCGCAGCGCGCCCCGCGCGTCCAATTCGGCGACGAGCGTCGCGCTCTCGGCCTGCGCGCCGAGCGGGACACCGTGGACCTGCACGTCGAAGAGCGCGTGCCCCGCCGCCCACCGGGCGATCCCGGTGCGCCCCACGAGGACGGGTGTCGCGCGTTGTCCCGTCGCGCGTGAGAGCGCGTGCTTGGCCTTCGCCCGATCGATCCAGCGGGCCGGCTCACGCTCCGATCGCGCGCGCGCGACCAACGCGTCGACCTCGGCGAGCACGTCGGCGAGCGGGCGCGGAGCGGGATCGGGCGTCGCGAGCACGGCGTCGATGCGAGCGCCGAGCTCGGGCCCCGGTCCGCCGCGCTCCCGCGCGCTCGCGGCGATCTCGGACGCCGCCTCCTTGGCCGCGGCCACCTCTCCGAGCGACACGAGGAGCTCGGCGCCGTGCATCCTCTGGTCGAGCGGGAGGTTCGCGCAGCGCCCGAGCGCCTCGAGGACGCCGTCGAGATCTCCCTTGGCTTCGAGCGCCGTGGTGTCGCAAATGGGGGGCGCGGTCGCGCTCGACGCAGCGCTCGCGGAGGCGATCGACGCCGGCCCGATCCGCGGGGACGCGCCGCTACACGCGATCACGGCGGCCCCCAAGGTCACCGCAAAGAGTCCAGAGCCGCCTCGCGTCACGCGCCGAGAACGCCCGCGGACCGTGTGGCCATCCCACGACCGCATCGCGCGCGTACGCGCGCCAGCAGGGAAGACGAGGCGATGCGGTGATCGATCCACGACGGACCTGGTAGGCTACAGCGCCCGAGGAGACCGATGCCCGATCCCTTCATCGATTCGAACGAGACGCAGTCCTACGGCCCGTTCGTGCGCGAGCGGATCCTTCGAGACGTGAAGGGACTCGTCCCCGAGCTCGACGGCGCCGTCGACTTTTGCGTCGAGAAGCAGAGGCTCGCGGACGAGGCGATGAAGGCGGCGATCGAGGCCGACCGGAGCGAGAAGGCGATCGCGACCGCCCGCGCGAAGTGGCTCGCCGTGTACAACGCGAACAAACACGTCATCGAGGGAGTTCTGCGGCACGCCGGGAAGCTCGCCCTCCTTTCGCACGTGTTCGACGATCTCGCCGAGACGCACCACGCCCCCAACGTGAGCGACGACTCGGGCTGACCCTCCGGCGCGCGGGGCGCGCGGGGCCACCCGACGCGGCGAGCAACGACCCACGAGCGCACGGCGCGGACACGCGCGGCCTATGCGTCGCGCCCAGCGGGCCCGTCGAGGCGCGCGAGCACCTCCTTCGCCGAGATGCTGGTTCGAAAGACGAGGATGCTGCCGTTCTCGTCCCCCTCGAGGAGCTCGGGGCTCACGCGGAGCTGCTTGCCCACGGCGAGGAGGATTCGCCCGGGGAAGCCTCGTTGAATCGTCTCGATCCGCTGGAACACGGCGGCGCGGCTCCAGAAGCCGAAGAGCTCGAACAGCACCTCTTCGCCCGTCGCCTCGTGCGTGAACGCGAGGTCGGGGGCGACGAGCGCCTCGCCCGGGATCGCGATGGGCTTCGGCGCTCGCTTGATCTTCCACTTCGAGCCGAGCGCGTCGAACGCCTCCACCAGGGCGGTGATCTCCGGCCGCTCGGGCTCGCGCGCGGGAGCCCGACCCTTGAGCCCCGCGGTGTGGTCGAGCCGGAGCATCGTGACCTCGCGCGCCGCGCCGTAGCGGATCTCGGCGGTCAGCGCGAACTCGGGCAGCTCGAGGATGCGTGGGAAGAACATCGCGAGCTTGATGCCGTATTTCTGCGCCGCCTCGAACAAGCTGAGCGGGCCGTCGAACCGAAACAGCGTCCCCCGCGCGGTGGGGCGCGCGGCGTAGAGCAGTCCGAAGAAGCGCGCCGCGCGGAAGATCCTCCGCACCGCGGCCGCCGGCGCCGCGATCGCCTCGAGCTCGACGTAGGTCGCGCGGAGGAGGAGCGCTTGTACCAAGCCCACGTCGTACCGATCGAGGAGCTCCTCGACGGAGAGCGCGTCGAAGCGCGTGAGCCGCTGGTTGTCGCGCAGATCGGCGAACATCGCGCGCTCCACGTCGTCGCTCGACACGCCCATCGACTCCGCCGTCGCGCGCACGATCGGCTCGCGCGCGAACCGGGAGCGCGCGGTCGACGCGCGGTGCGCTGCTGCCGCCCGGGTGAAGAGCTCCTCGCGCACCACCTCCGGATCGAGCCCGCCGGGCGCCTCGAACTCCGCGCGATCCTCGCAGAGCTTCGCGAGGCCCAGCGCCACCGGCCGGTCGCGCGCGGAGACCTCGACGGCCGCGAGCGCGGCGTCCACGGTGGTCCGCGTCTCGCCGACGAGCGACGCGTACGCCTTCACGTAGGCGTCCGCGACGGGGCCGAGCCGCGCGCGCGCCGCGCTGTCGAGGAACTGCACCTTCAGGGCGCCCGCGACGCGACGGGCGCGGACGAGATCCGACGTGAGCACGGGCGCCGTCAGCTGACGGGCTGCGGGAAGGTCCGCGGGTCCGGGGGCGTCGGCGTCGGCGTCGGCGCGGGAGGCGCGGAGCTCGAAGGGGTGGCGCTCGGCCCCGAGCTCGTCGAAGGCCCGTGGTAGACCATGTCGTCGTCGTACTTCACGGACCCGTCCGACTGCGTGGACGAGCACGCCGCGAACGCCAGCGCGAACAGACCGAGACCCCCGAGGACGTAGAGCGTCGCCTTCACGCGGTGAGCGTAGTTCAAGTGAGCGCGACGAGGGCGCTCGATCCTGCGGCGGACCGCGCCGGAACCGTGCGAGGCCCATCCGCTCGAGGCTGCGCGAACCTCGCTGTGGCCTGCGAGATCGAAGACGCGTGCTTACGACGCGGAGCCCGCCGACGCACGACGTCGGCGGCCGCTCTACCGATAGGCGCTGTGCTCGCGGCGTTTGTCGCTCGTGCGCTTCTCGGAGGTGCCGGCCGCGACGAGCTCGTAGAGCGTCGCGCGCTTGTCGCCGTGCTTGCGCAGGATTCGGCCGAGCCGCTGGACGTGCTCGCGGACGCTCGCGTTGCCGCTCAGGATGATCGCCACGTTCGCCGCGGGGACGTTCACGCCCTCGTTCAACACCTTGCTCGTCACGATCGCGAAGTACTTCGCGTCGACCCCGTCTCCGTTGAACCCGGCGAGGATCTTTCCGCGCTCCTTCACCTTCGTCTCGTGCGTGATCGCGGGCAGGAGCAGCGTGCGCGAGATCTGGTGCACGGTCGCGTTGTCCTCGGTGAAGACGAGCACGCGGTCCCTTCGGTGCCGCTCGAGGAGGCGCTCGAGCAGGGCGAGCTTCCCCGGCGCAGCGAGCGCGATTTGCCGCTGGCGACGGTAGGCCTCGAACGCGCGCCGCCCGGCGTCGCTCTGCGAGCTCACCATCAGGAACCGGCCCCACCCGTCGGGGCCCCGCATGTCGATCCCCATGCGCCGAATGAACCCGACGTACGTCGCGCGCGCCTCGTCGTACGCGCGCCGCTCCTCCTCGGAGAGGGCGATCTCGAGGCGGATCGTCTCGTAGTCCGCGAGGTAGTGGCCCTTCAGCTCGTCGATGTCGCGCCGGAACACGGTCTCCCCGATGAGCTCCTGGTAGGCCGTCTCCTTGCCGTCCGTGCGCTCGGGCGTCGCCGTCAGGCCGAGTCGGAACGGCGCGAGGCACATCCGCGCGGCGGTGGAGTACGCGTCGCTCGGGAGGGGGTGCGCCTCGTCGAAGCTGACGAAGCCGAACCGGTTCCCGAGGCGATCCATGTGGAGGTACGCCGAGTCGTACGTCGTGATGGTGAGGTCCGTGATTTCGTTGTACCCGCCCCCCAGGAGGCCGACGGGCACGTCGAACGTCGCGCGCATCCCGTCGTGCCACTGGCTCATCAGGTCGAGCGTCGGGACGACGATGAGCGCGCTCCGCTTCACCGCCGCGAGCGCCATCGTCGCGACGTGCGTCTTGCCGGCGCCCGTCGGGAGCACCACGAGGCCGCGTCCGCCGGCCTTCTTCCAGGCGGCGATCGCGTCGCGCTGGTGTTCGAAGGGCTCGCGCGCGGCGCGAGGCTCGAGCGCGACCTCGCCGTACGCGCGCGCCGCGTCCTCGTACGCGACGCCCTGCTTGCGGAGGTGCAGGATGAGCCCCGCGTAGTCGAGCGCGCGGGCCCGATGCACGGCCTCGCGCTCGTCCCAGGCGAACGAAGGAGGGAGGGACGCGTCGACGCCGGCGTCGCGCGCGCCGCCGCGGAGAACGAGCGTCCCGCCGCTGAACTCGATCCGGATCACGCGTCGCCGACGGTGCGCATCCCGAACGCGGAGAACGGGGTGATGCCGAGGAGCGCGTGGGCGGTGTGCCAGCGCTGATCGGGCTCCGCGTCGAACACGACCGACTCGTCCAGCTGGACGGGGAGCCACGCGCCCCCGGCGATCTCTCCTTCGAGCTGTCCCGGGCCCCACCCCGAGTACCCCAGCACCACGACGACCTCGCTCGCGCACCGCGCGGGGCCGTGCTCCTCCTCGAGATCCTTCGCGACGCGATCGAACGCGGTCCGCGACGAGCTCACGCGCATGCGCTCGCCGATCTCGATGACGCCGGGGACGCCCGTAAGCCGCTCCGGTTGTCGCGTGATGATCCACCCCGAGCCCGGTTCGACCGGCCCACCGACGAAGACCCGCCCGTCCGCCTTCGCCGAGCCTTCGTAGCCCGCGAGCGCGAGCACGTTGCCGAGCTGCATGGGCGAGGCTCGGTTGATGACGAACCCGAGCGCGCCGCGCGGCCCGTGGAGCGCGAGCAGCACGACGGTCCGCTCGAAGTTCGGGTCGCCGAGCGGGGGCGCCGCGATCAACAACCCGGGTGCGAGGGCGCCTCCGACCATTCCTCCATCCTAACAGCGCCGATGCACGCGTTCAGGGAACCTTCTCGAAAGCCCGTCGAAACCCTCCCGATACGACGCCCGAGCCGCCCTCGGATGGGCCGCGAACCCCCCCGGGCCAGGGGAGGAGCGAGCTCGCGAGCGAGGATGAAAAACGGCAGCGCTTTTCCGATAGCCTCACCCCTCCATGATTCCCCTGCGGATCGAACAACTCCCCGACGTGCTCTCGAAGCCGCTCGACAACGAAGTTGGGATCCTCGAGGCGCTGCTCGTCGCGCTCGCGAAGGGTCAGCACCATGAAGAGCTCTGGCAGCGCCTCCACGACGCCGCGCTCCGCGACGATCGGACCGCGGAGCTCGCGTTCGCCTACGAGAAGATCCAGCAGGACCGGCGCCTCAAGATCATGCCGGCGCCCAGCCAGGCGCTCTTTTCGCTCCACGTCTACCAGTTCTACAAGGAGTGCCTCTCGGATCTCGACGGCGCGATCGCCGCACTCGAGAAGGTCCTCACGCTCGTGCCGGGGCACCCCGAGGCGTTCTCGACGCTCGTGGAGATCTTCGAGCGCAAGAAGGACAAGGCGCGCCTCCTCGCGCTCTACATGGGCGCGGCGAACCCCAAGATCGAGAAGGAGCTCCAGCTCGAGTACCTGCAGAAGGCGCTGAACCTCGCCGTCGGCTTCGACGACGAGAAGGCGGTGCGCCTCGCGCAGCAGATCCTGAAGCTCGATCCCGCGAACGTCGCCGCGCTCGAGACGGCGGAGGAGCGGCTGTCCGCCGCGAGCAAGTTCTCGGACGTCACGCGCATGCTCGAGGCGGCGCTCCAGCTCGGGATCCCCGAGGACGCGGCGCGCAAGGCGCGCGGGCGGCTCGTGGAGCTCTACGATTCGAAGCTCGCCGAGATCGAGAAGGCCGTCCCTCACGTGGAAGAGCTGCTCGCGGCCGATCCGTCCCACGCGGGCGCGCGCAAGGCCGCGCAGCGCCTCCTCGGCCACAAGACGATGGCCCCGCGCGCCGCGGCCGCGATGGAGAAGGTCTTCGAGGCGGAGGGAGACACGGAGTCCGTCGCCAAGATGCTCGCGATCCAGGTGGAGCAGCTGCGCGGACCGAAGAAGGTCGAGGCGCAGAAGCGGCTCGCGGAGCTCCAGATCAGCCTGGGCGACCCGACCTCCGCGATCGCGAACCTCGAGGCGGTGGTGCTCGGGGACCTCGCGGACGAAGAGGCGCGCGAGAAGTTCGTCCTCCTCTGTATGGAGCTCGAGCGCGCCGCAGACGCGGCGCGCGTGCTCTCGCGCGCCGCCGCCGGCGCGAAGGACGCGCCCCTCCGCGGGCGCATCAACGCGGATCTCGGGTACGTGTACGTCGTCCTCGGGGACGCGAAGCGCGCGAAGCAGGTCCTCGTCAGCGTGATCGACACCTCGGGCGACGACGTGGCCACGCTGTCCGCCGCGCGCACGATCCTCCCGCTCTACGAAGAGGGGAAGGAGTCCAAGCAGATCGCCACCGCGCTCGAGCGCATCGGCGCGCTCGCGTCGGAGCCCGAGGAGCGGGGCAACGCGCTCGTCAAGCTCGCGACGATCGCGGAGCAGGACCTCAAGGATCTCGATCTCGCGATCCAGTCTCTCCGCCGCGTCATGGAGGTGTTCCCGACGGTCGAGGCGCGGGACGACATCGAGCGCCTCCTCGAGGCCACGGGCCGGTTCTCCGAGCTCGCGGAGGTGATCGAGGCGCGCGCGCGCATGGTCGGCGATCGCCCCGAAGCCCGCGAGATGCTCATCCGCGCGGCGACGCTGCGCGAACAGGCGAAGGAGACTCCCATCGCGATCGACGTGCTGATGCACGTCGTCGAGACGTTCGGCCCCGCCCACGACGTCCACACGCTCCTCATCCCGCTCCTCGTCCAGGCCCGGCGCGTGCCGGAGCTGCTCGTCACGCTCGCGGCCGAAGCGGAGATCGTCTCGCCGGACGAGCGCGCGCCCATCTACCTCCGCATCGCGCGCATCCGCGTGAAGCAGGGCGAGGTCGGCGAAGCGCTCGAGGCGTTCGCGCGCGTCCTCGCCCTCACGCCGAACGACGCGGACGCGCGCGCGTTCGTCGAGGCAGCGATGGAGGCGCCGAAGGAGGGGGCCCCGGATCTGCGCCTCCGCGCGTCCGAGATCATGCTCCCGATCTACGAGGGCTCGGGGAACGCGAGCGGCCTCGTGTCCGTCTGCGACGTCCGCGCGACGCTCGCCGCCGACCCCGCGGAGCGGCTCGCGATCCTCGAGGATGGCCTCGCGATCGCGAGCGATCTCCTCCCGTCCGACACGCGCGCCCTCGGGTTCGCGGCGCGCGGGCTCGCGGAGGCGATCGCCACGAACCGCGACGCCCTCGCGGCCTGGGTCCAGCGCGTGAGCGAGCTCGGCGTCCGCCTCGGAGAGGGCGGCAGCGAGGCGCTCGTTCGGGTGTGGGTCGAGGCGCTCGGCGAGCACCCCGTGGACGACGCGTCCATGGTGCTCCTCGCGAAGGCGACCGGCGCGGCGCTCGTGGCGCACGGCGACTCGCGCTCCGCGCTCGACGTGTACCGCCGCGCGCTCACGTTCGTCCCGGACGATCCCGAGCTCCTCTCTACCGTGGACGATCTGCTCGAGGAGCAGGGGAGCCCGGCCGATCGGGTCGTGCTCTACGAGGCCGCGCTCGAGCGCCACCGGGACGCGGGCAAGCGCCGGGAGCTCTTCCACAAGATCGGCGCCGTCCAGCGGCGCGATCTGCGAGACGTGCAGGCCGCCATCGGGACGTATCGGCGGGCGCTCAGCGAGTTCCCCGAGGACAAGGCGTTCCGCGGCGCGCTGTTCGCGAGCTACGAGGTCGCCGAGGCGTGGGACGACTTGTACGAGGCGCTCGGCGCGGCGGCGGCGGCGGCGCCGCCCGAGGAGCGCGCGGGGCTCGAGCGGCGCCTCGCCGACGTGAGCCTCTCCGCGAAGGAGCGACCGCGCGCCGCGACCCATTTCGAGCGCGTGCTCGAGCTCGGGGGCGAGCTCACGCCCGCGCAGCTCGACGTCGTCGAGGGGCTCGCTCGCGAGACGGACGCCTCCTCGCTCCTCCGCAAGGTGTACGAACGGCGCCTCGCGATGGCGGACACCCCCGCGGCGAAGTCGACGGAGCTCGAGCGCCTCGGCGATCTGATCCTCGAGGGCGGCGCCGCGGACGAGGCCGCGGAGCATTTCCTCGGGGCCGCGCGCGAGTGTCAGTCGCTCGACGACGCCCCGGCGTTCGGCGAGCGCGAGCTCGCGCTGCTCGGCAAGGTGCTCGGCGCGCGCCCGGGCCACCGGCCCACGCTCGCGCGGCGCGTGGAGATCGCGCGCGCGCTCGGCGACGACGCGCGCGTCGCCACGTTCCTCGAGGAGCTCCGCTCCGCGACGGAGGATCGAGAGGCCCGGGTCGGGCTCGCGCTCTCGCTCGAAGAGCCCCTCGGGCGGCTCGGGGACCTCGAGCGCTGGGTTCGGAACCTCGACGAGGTGCTCTCCGAGGCGGGGGCGCGGCTCGACCTGCTGACGGCGAAGGCGCGCGCGCTCGCGCCGACCCAGCCCTCGGAGGCCGCGAAGGTCTACCGCGTGATGCTCGCGTCCCTCCCCGAAGACGCGGCCCGAGAGGCCGCCACGAGCTACGAGGCGTTCCTCGCGGCCCGTGGCAACGATCCCACCTATTTCGACGATCGGCGCGCGCTCTTCGCGTTCCGAGCCAAGGGGGCGAGCGCCGACGAGCGGCGCCGCATCCTGTTCGCGTCCGCGATCGCCGAGCGAGACGCGATGGCGAGCCCGGCGCGCGGCCTCGCGATCGTCCGCGAGCTCCTCGCCGCCGACCCGAACGACGTCGCGGCGCTCGAGCTCGAGACGGAGCTCTCTCGCTCCCTCGGGGATCACGAGGCGGTCGCGCGCAGCATCGAGCGCCGCGCGGGCATCAGCGAGGGCGACGCGCGACGCGCGCTCCTCGTCGAGCTCGCGACCGTCCTGATGGATGACCTCGGGCGCGCCGACGACGCGCTGAACGCCGCCGAGGATCTCCTCGGCGCCTCCCCGACCGACCCCGCGGCGCTACGGATCCTCGAGCGCGCCCTGAAGAACGACGCCGCGCGCGCCCGCGCGGGAGAGATGCTCGAGCGCGTGGCGGGCGAGCTGCCCGAGGCCGAGCGCGCCGCGATCTACGAGTCGCTCCTCGTGGTCGACCCCTCCGCGGACGGCGCGAGCGAGAAGCCCGATCCGTCACGCGCGGGGATCTACAAGAAGCTCCTCGCCGTCGCCGAGGGCAACCCCGAGCGCGCGCTCGGGATCGCGCTGCGGGCGGTCGGTGAGTTCCCCGAAGAAGAGGAGCTCTGGAGCCGCTCGGAGGAGCTCGCGCGCGCGCTCGGCGCTGCGGATCGCGTCTCGATGGCGTACCGCCAGGTGCTCGCGCAGGCCGCGACGAAGCTCACCCCCGAGTCGGCGATGACGATCGGTCAACGCGGCGTCGACTTCCAAGAGGAGTGGTTCGACGACCCGGACGCCGTCGCGCACATGCTCAAGCTCATCGTCGACGTCGCGCCCGCGGCGACGTGGGCCTTCGAGCGCCTCAAGCTCCTCTACAACGCGGGGGAGCGGTGGGGCGATCTGTTCGCCCTCTACGACCGCGTCATCGAGGGCACGGAGGACGATGGCCTGAAGGTCGAAATCCTGGAGGACGCCGCGTCCGTCGCCAAGGATCTCGCGGGCGACTCGGATCGCGCGATCGGGTACTACGAGCAGCTCCACGTCCTCGAGCCGAACGATCAGCGCACGGCCGCCGCGCTCGAGCGCCTCTACGAGAAGCACGGCAAGCACAAGCCCCTCATCGACCTCCTCGGCGAGCGCTTGCGCGACGCGGACGTCCCGGAGCGCACGGACCTCCGGCTGAGGATGGCGGGCCTCTGGCTCGACGGCGTGAAGGACCTCGATCCGGCGCGCATCCTCGCGGACGAGATCCTCCGCGAGGACGACACGTGCGCGAAGGCGGACCAGCTCCTCGAGCGGATCCTCGGCCTCACGGGGAGCGAGGCCCGGGGCCTCGCGCGCCTCCGCCGCTCGATGGACGCGCGCGACGCGTCCCCGAGCGACGCGCCGATGTCGATGAAGCACCCCGAGGGCGCGAAGCTCCCGGAGATCCGCAAGCGCACCGCGCTCTCCCTCAAGGAGCGCTACGCGAGGGCGAAGAAGTTCGAGCTCACCGCCCGCATGATCGACGTCGCGCTCGAGAGCGCTGCGCCGGGCGACGAGCGGCGTGGCCTCCTCGACGAGCTCATCGTCCTCGAGCGGGACCAGCTGGGCGATCGGGCGCGCGCGTTCGAGACCCTGTCCTTGCTCGCGCGGCTCAACCCGCTCGACGCGTCCCTCCGCGCCCGACTCGAGGAGGAGGCGAAGGTCCTCGGCAACCACGAGAAGCTCGTGGACGTCCTCATCGAGATCGCCGAGCGGTGCCCCGAGCCAGCGGACTCCCTGCCGATCCTCGAGCGCGCGAGCGAGATCGCGCGCGTGGACCTGCGGGATTCGAACCGCGTGATCTCCATCGATCTGCGCATCCTCGCTCGCACCGATCAGGACCCGGCGCGCGCGAAGGAGGCCGCCGAGAAGCTCGACCGCGAGCTCGAGAAGAGCGGTCGCGAGGCGGAGCGCTGCGGGGTGCTCGAGCGGCTCGCGGAGCTCGAGTCGGACAAGCCGGCGCGGGGGCGCATCCTCCACGAGGTCGCGCGCATCGCGCGCGACGTGATCGGCGACGTCCAGCGCGCCTCGCGCGCGCTTCGCCAGCGGCTCGAAGACGAGCCGGACGATTTGAGCGCGCTCTCCCAGCTCGTCGACAACCTCCGCGAGGCGGACGAGCGCGAGGAGCTCGCGCGCAGGCTGGAGCGGCGCGTCGAGCTGCTCGACGTCAACGAGAAGCGCCGGAACGATCTCCTCGAGCTCGCGCGCCTCCACGCCGCGCTCGGAGATCTCCGCGCGTCGACGCAGACGTACGAGCGATTGATGCGCGAGCACGGCCCGGAGGACGAGGTCGCCGACGAGCTCGCCTCCGTGCTCGAGCGCGACGGAGAGATCGAACGCCTCGCCGAGCTGCTCCGCGACGAGGCGGGCCGCGCCACCGATCCGTCCCGCAGGGCGAGCCTCTACACGCGGCTCGGCGCCGTGAAGGTGCGCATGGGCGCGCGCCCCGAGGCCGCTGCGGCGTACGCGAAGGCGCTCGATCACGCCCCCGATCTGGACGTCGCGCGCGTCGGCCTCGAGGGCCTCCTCGACGAGCTCGCGGGGGACGCGCTGCTCTACCGCACGATGGTCGAGAGCCTCGAGCGCGCGTTCCGCAAGACGGGCGCGTGGGAGCGCTCGCTCGCGCTCGTCCCGGCGCGCCTCCAGGCCGCCGAGTCGAACGCCGATCGGGCCACGATCCACATGGAGGGCGCCGATCTCGAGGAGCAGCGCGCCCAAAATCCAGGACTCGCGACCGTGAGCACGTGGAAGGCGTTCTGCATCGCGCCCGAGCGCGATCCCATCGCGAGCGAGCTCCTGCGCCGCGCGCGCCTCTCGGGCCGGTGGGACGTGATCGTACCGGGGCTGCTCGAGGCGCTCGAGGGCCGCCTCGTGCCGGTCCACGTCGCGCGCGACCTGCTCGTGGACTCGTCCGACTACGCGCTCCGCGAGGACGCGAAGCCCACGCACGCGCTCCGGCTCCTCGAAGAGTCCCTCTCGCGCCTCCCGAACGACGTCGACGCGCTCAAGCGGCTGGTCGAGGCGCGGCGCCGCGCCCCGAGCAGCGAGCTCTGCGACGCGCTGATCGAGCTCGCGTCGGCGCTCTCCGGGCGGCACGAGAACGCCGACGCGACGCTGTCCGCGGAGGGCATCGAGTGCGTGCGCGAGGCGGTCGTCGTGGCCCTCCGGACGCTGGACGACGCGGAGCTCGCGCTCGGGCTCGCGCGCCGACTGCTCGACGAGTCGACGCGACGATGGACGGACATCCGCGAGGGCAGGGTCGACGACGACGTGACGCCGTCGCGCGAGGCCGCGTCGTTCGCGATCGACGTCCTCGTCGAGCTCCTCGTCGCCCGAGGCGCGACCGCGGAGGTCTTTGAGACGCTGACGCGCGGCGCGAAGCTGCCGTTCGCGACGGAGGCCCGGCGATCCCTCCTCGTGCGCGCGACCGAGCACGCGTCGCGCGCGGACGCGATCGAGATCTACCAGACGCTCTTCGACGAGGACGTCACGGACGTCGACGTCGCTCGGGAGCTCGAGGCGAGGTACCTCGCCGAGGGCCGAAAGGCGGACGTCGTCGCGATCCGCAAGAAGCAGATCGGGGTCGCGGAATCGGTGCCCGAGCGCCTCGGCTTGAGGGTCTCGCTCGCGTCTCTCTTCGAGGAGATCGGGGACGTCGACAGCGCGCTGCGCGCGCTCCTCGAGAACCTCGCGGAGGTCCCCACGGACGAGGTGAGCGTGGGCTTCCTCGCGCGCCTCTACGACGGAGCGGGCAAGCTCCAGGAGCTCGCGTCGCTCTGGGAGGGCCAGGCGAAGCTGCTCCAGGGCGACGGCGCCGCGGAGATGTGGGAGCGCGCGGCCGCGCTGCGGGAGACCCTGAAGGATCTGCCCGCCGCGATCGTCGCGCGGAAGCGCATCGTCGACATCACGCCGAACGTCCGCTCCCTCGACGAGCTCGCGCGGGTGCTCGAGGCGAGCAAGAAGCACCTCGACGCCGCGGCGATCCTCGAGCGTCTCATCGGCGCCGCCGAGGCCGAGGGCGCGCTCGCGGAGTCGATGGTCCTGCGCGTCGCGAGCGCGTACGAGGCCGGAGGCAAGCGGGAGCGAGCGCTCTCCTGGCTCGAGAAATACGACGGGCCGAGCGCGAGCGCCGAGCTCCGCGCGCGCCTCCGCGCGAGCTACCGCGCGCTCTCGATGCTCGAGCCGCTCGCCGCGCTCCTCGCGCGGGAGGCGGAGTCCGCGCCCGATCCGAAGACGCGCATGAGTCGCCTCAAGGAGGCCGCGGCCATCTTCACGAGCGAGCTCCACCAGCCGGATCGAGCGATCCCGCTGCTCGCGGAGCTCCTCGACCTCGACAAGACGGATCTCGTCACCCGCCTCCTCCTCTCGGACGCGCTGCGCGCGAACCAGCGCTTCGAGGAGGCCGCGGACATCCTGAAGCAGCTGCTCGACGAGTACGGCGCGCGCCGCCCGAAGGAGCGCGCGCTCGTCCACTTCGAGCTCGCGAAGGTCGCCCTGTCGTTGAAGGACAACGGCATGGCCATGCGGGAGCTCGAGGCCGCGTCCAAGATCGATCAGTCGCACCCGGGGATCCTCCACGCGCTCGCGAAGCTCGCGCTCGCCGAGGGCCAGCTCCTTCGCGCCCAGCGCACGTTCCGCGCGCTCCTCCTCGTGGTCCGTCCGCAGCGGGGACGGGAGCAGGCGTTCGCGGCGACGCCGTTGCCCGAGGTCGTCGGCAAGGCGCTCGAGATCCCCGTCAGCCGCGCGGAGGTCCTCGTCGAGCTCGCCGCGATCGCCGACAAGCAGGGCGAGGCCGATCGCAAGGCGGAGTTCATCGAGTCCGCGTTCGAGGCCGCGGCCGAGAACGGCTGGGAGGCGGAGCAGCTCTCGAACGCGCTCCGCGGGCACGGCTGGTCGGACCTCATCGCGCGCTCGCTCGCGACGCGCATCGAGAACGCCGTGGGCGCCGCGCGCGTGCCGCTCCTCCTCGAGCGCGCCGAGCTCCTCTCGGGGCCCCTCAACCAGCCCGCGGAGGCGCTCGGCGCCGCGATCGAGGCGCTCCGCCTCGATCCTTCGTCCACGCGCGCGCACGAGCTATCGCTGCGCCTCGCGCAGGTCGCGGGAGAGATCCGTCGCTACACGGACGCGCTCGCCGAGCTCGCCGAGGGCGCCGCCGAGAGCCCGGCGCTCAGCCTCGAGCTCTCGTTGTTCGAGGCGCGGACGAAGGAGCGCGAGTTCGCGGATCACGAGGGCGCGCGCGCCGCGTTCGAGCGCGTGCTCGATCGCCTCGGTGACCTCGTCGCGCAGGGGACGAGCGTCCCGAACGTCTCGCGGCTGGGCGTCCTCGAGGAGCTCCTCGGTGTCCTCGAGAACCTCGGCGATACCCCCGCGCGCGTGAAGGCGCTCAACGAGATCATCGAGCTGTCCCTCGAGGCGCAGCGCCCGCTCCGCGTCCAGGCGGACTTGTACCACCGCCTCGCGAAGCTCCACTTCGGCGCGGGGGACGTCGAGCTCGCGGTGGACGCGCTCGAGCAGGCCGTCAACGTCGAGCCCGAGGCGGACCGGGCCGAGAGCGCGCTCCGCGAGGGGCTCGTCGCCGCGCCGTCGAGCCTCCGCGTCGCTCGGCTGTTCGAAGATTTCTGCCGCCAGCACAAGCGGAACGAGTCGCTCGTGGACGCGCTCGTCGCGGTCGCGGATCGCGACGAGGATCCTCGCGGCCCGCTCCGAGAGGCGTACGAGACGTCGATGGCGCTCGGGCGCGAGGACCGCGCCGAGCTCCTGCTCCTTCGGATCGTGCAGCTCGCCGGCGCGCCCGGCGGGAGCTTCGCGGACACGGAGGCGTCCGCGTGGGCGCTCGTCGCGCTGGGGGAGCGGCGCCTCTCCGCGGGGGCGACGGCGGACGCGTGCGACCTCCTGGAGCGGGGCGCGAAGGTCTCCGCGCCGGACGAGGAGCGCGCCCTGCTGCTCCGCGTCGCGCGCCTCGCGGAGGAGAGCCTGCATGATCCGAAGCGCGCGGTCGCCGTGCTCGAGGCGCTCCGCACGCGTGATCCAGCGGATCGCGAGGTCTGGGGCCCGCTCGCGCGCATCCACGGCGCGACGGGTGACACGTCGGCGCTCTCGGCGCTGCTCAGCGAGACGATCCCCCTCGTGGACGACGTCGCGGAGCGCTCGAACCTGCGCATGACGCTCGCGGAGATCCTCCTCACCACGGACACGCCGCGCGCGGCGGAGCTCCTCAAGGAGGCGTTCGACGAGAGCCCGGCGGACGAGCGCGTCGCGGCGCTGCTCGCCGGCATCTACCGGAAGGACAACGACACCGCCGGGCTCGTCGCGCTCACCGAGCGCCGGCTCGACGCCGCCAAGGACCGAGAGGACAAGGCGAAGATCGTCGCGCTCTCGATGGAGCTCGGCCGCCTCCACGAGGCCGCGGGGGACGACTCGGCGGCGCTCGAGGTGTTCCACGCCGCGCTCGACTGGGACCCGCAGAGCCGCGACGCGCTCCGCGCCGTGGTCCAGCTCGGCATGAAGCGCGACGACTCGGTCGGCCTCGGGGACGAGCTCGACCGGCTGCTCGCCATCGAGGAGGGGCAAGCCGCGATCGATCTCGCGATCAAGGTCGCGCAGATGAAGCGGGCGCAGGGCGACGAGCTCGCCGCCGAGCGCGCGCTCGTCGCGGGCCTCAAGGCGCAACCCTCGAACCAGGCGATCCGCGAGGAGCTGGTCCGGGCGTACACCGCGCGAGGAGCGAAGAAGGAGCTCACGGACCTCGACAAGCTCGCCGCGCTCGCCATCTCCGACCCGCTCGGGCGCAAGGCGTCGCTCCTCCGCCTGAGCGAGATCTACCGGGACGAGCTCGGGGACGCGCGCGAGTCGGCCGACTGCCTCGACGCCGCGCGCGCCGCGGATCCCACGGATCGCGACGTCCTCTTCACGCTGATGGACGCGCTCTCGGCGCTCGGGGAGCACGAGCGCGCGATCCGCGCGGTCAACGAGGCGATCGCCGCGGATCAGAGCGGGGACAGCTCGTGGTTCTACTTCTCGCGCGCCGTCCTCAAGGAGGCCGTGGGAGACAGCGACGCCGCGCTCGCCGATCTCGAGGAGGCGCACCAGCGGAGCGGGCTCAAGTACGGCGGCGAGCTCCGCGCGCACCTCGAGGCGGCGCTCGTGCGCGTCGCGCGCTCGGCGGACGCGTCGATCCACAGCGAGCGTGCGCTCCGCCTGCGCCTCGCAGAGCTCACCGCGGAGCAGGGCGACACGGGACCTGCGCGGCTGCTCGTCAGCGAGCTCCTCCGGCGCGAGCCGACCGATCGCGACGCGCTCCGCTCGCTCGCGCGCATCGAAGAGATGAGCGGCGATCCGACGGCCATCACGGCCGCGCTCGAGCGCCTCGCGCCGCTCGAGGACGAGGCCGCGCGCCTCGTCCCGATCGCGCTCCGCCTCGCCGAGGTCTCGAGGACCGCGGGCCGCCCCGCGATCGCGAAGTCGACCCTCGAGCGGGCCGCCGCGCTCGCCCCGTCCGACGAGGCGATCCGCGCGGCACTCAAATCGACCTACCTGGCGATGGGCGAGGTCGCGACGCTCGCGCGCATCCTCGTCACGGACGCGCGCGCGCACGCGGACACCGATCGCGTCCACGCCGGGCTCCTCGAGGCCTCCGAGCTGCTCCTGCGGGACGAGGCGCACGCGGGCGCCGCGATCGAGCTCCTGGTCGAGGCGCGTCCGTTGAAGCCGGGCGACCTCGACGGTGAGTTGATGCTCGCCGACGCGTACGCCGTGAGCGGGCGCATCGAAGACTCGGTCGCGCTGACCGAGCAGCTCATCGCGGGCTTCAAGGGGCGCCGGTCGCGCGAGCTCGGCCGGGCGTTCTACTCGCTCTACAAAGCGCGGAACCGCGAGGGGAACCTCTCGGACGCGCTCGCTGCGCTCTCGAAGGCGTTCGAGAACGATCCTCAGAACGCGCGCATGGCGCGGGAGCTCGGCGAGCTCGCGGTGGATCTCGACGACGCGGAGGTCGCGCAGCGCGCGTTCCGGAGCATCACGCTGATGAAGCCCGGCGCGACCCCGAACGACGGCCCGTCCGCGCAGGACAAGGCGCAGTCGTACTTCCACCTCGGGCGCATCGCGGTGGCCCAGGGTGATCGCCGGCGCGCGAAGCTCATGCTTGAAAAAGCGCTCTCCGAGGAGCCGAACCTCGCGGAGGCCCGGGATTTGTTGGGTCGAATCGAGTGAACCCTGCACATTTGGCTTTCCTGAACGCAGAATGCGTGACACGGTCAGCCTGCTCAGGGGCGGCGAGGTGCTGCACGAGCATCGGTAGGAGGTTCACATGGCAACGAAGAAGGCTGCCCCCGCGAACGGCGGTGGTGCGAAGAAGACGATGAGCAAGAGCGGCTTGATCCAGGCGCTCAGCGAGGCGGTCGGCGAGGACGTGTCGAAGAAGCAGGTGAAGGCCGTGCTCGACTCCCTCATCGACGTCGCGCACAAGGAGCTCAAGAAGTCCCAGGTCTTCACGCTCCCCGGCTTCGCGCGCTTCCGCGTCGTGAAGAAGGCGGCGACGAAGGCGCGTCAGGGCATCAACCCCTTCACCAAGCAGCCGACGACGTTCGCGGCGAAGCCCGCGAGCAAGTCCGTCCGCGCCCGGCCGGTCAAGGCGATCAAAGACGCGATGGCCTGATCAGCGATCGCGCTGATCCGAAAAGAAGAATCCCACGGCCCGAAGCTCTCCGAGGAGAGCGGGCACGTGGGATTTTTCTTTCCATCGCTCTTCGCGGGGGCGTGCCCCGAGCAGGCGGCTCCGTCGCCTCGTCGTGGACGGAGCGACCGAGCGCGCCACGTTCGGCGCGCTCGGCAGTCCGCGGGGTCGCGACTCGAATCAGAGCTTGCGCGAGTAGAGCTGCGCGCCGACCGGGCCCGTACCGGTGTGCGCCTTCACGGTCATCCGAACGGGGACGCCCATGAGGTTGAACGGCGGCTGGAGCTTGAAGCAGCCGTCGGCCTTCACGTTCGCGCCCGTCATGACGTTCGCGATGTTGTCGACCATCAGCGGGGCGTTCGTCGCCGCGATGAGGGCCCCGAGGCCGGGGATGCCGGCCGCCGCGGACGCGTCGATCGTCACCGCGATGTCCACGTCCTGCACGCTGGGGAGGCCGCCGCCGAGCGCCGTGTAACACATGCCCGGTTGGATGGTCAGGACGGGCCCCGTCTGGCCCATGCCCTCCACCGGGATCTGTCCACAGACGAACGGCCCTTCGGGCGTCATCTTGGGGGCCTCGGTCCCGACGCGGCCGGCGAAGCCCGAGAGGATTTGCGCCTGCTGACCTGCGTCGCAGTCAGTGACCTGGGGCGCGGGAGGCGGGGTCGGCGTGGGCGTCGGCGTGGGCGCGGGCGGTCCAGCGTCCGGGGTTTCGGGGAACTGCGGTTCGCTGCTGCAAGCGCAGAGACCGATGGCGAGCGCCGCCGCCGCGAGCACAAACCCTCTGGAAACCGTCTTCGTGTTCGTCATGAGCCTTCCGCCCTCCAGGTCTGAAAGTCGCGCCATGCTAGTACAAGCCGAGCTCGTCGGTGCGGGAAGTTCGGCTGGGATCCGGCCGGGTGGAGCCCGAGCCGAGATACGTCGCCGCACTCGTGCTCCTCACCGCAAAGGTGAGCGGCCCGAGCCCTGCGCTGCGTCTCAATCGAAGACGCACCGAGAACGCAATTCGGCTCCCACCCCGGCCACGCCGTGGTGCTATCTCACGAGGAGCCGTCGTGGCCCTGCGTTCCCGGCCTTTCTCACTCATTCGTTTCCCAGGAGGTTCGTCGTGACTCGCTCCCGTCCGCTGTTTGCCGCTGTCTTCGCCGTGGGTGCCCTCGTTGGTTGCGAGAAGCAGCAGGACACCGCCGTCAATCAGCCCGGCTACGGTCAGCCGTACGGCCAGCCCGGCTATGGCCAGCCGGGGTACGGGCAGCCCGGGTACGGTCAGCCCCAGCCGGGCTACCAGCCGCAGCCCGGGTACCAGCCGCAGCCCGGATACCAGCCGCAGCCGGGCTATCAACCGCAGCCGGGGTATCAGCCTGGCTATCAGCCGCAGCCGCAGCCGCAGCCCCAGCCCACGACTCAGCCCACGCAGCCGACGTGGGGGATCCCCGGGTTCCCTGGGTTCCCGGCGCCGGGTCAGCCGCAGCCGCAGCAGGGCCCCGCGGCGCAGGCGATCGATCCGAACTTCGCGCAGGCGGCCACCATTCCGCTCTCGCAGCTCGCTTCGCAGCACGCGGGCGGCATGGCCAAGGAGGGCGGCCCCGTCGCTGGAAACTTCAGCGAGGGCAGCTCGCTCGAGACCCAGTTCCAGCTCGTCCCGAACAAGTGCTACACGATCATCGCGACGGGCGCGGGCATCACGGAGCTCGACCTCAAGATCGTCATGCTGACGCCGCTCCCCGGGCAGCCGCCGGTGATCGCGCAGGACAACATGACCGGACAGAACGCGGTCATCGGCCCGAACGGCAACTGCTTCCGCCTCCCCTCGCTCGTCGGCGTGAACGCGAAGTGGATCATCACGGCCACGAAGGGCACCGGCGTCGCCGCGGGGCAGGTCTACTCGCGCTGATTCGACGGACCGATGGGCGACCTCGCGGCGCGCGAACAGCGCCGCGAGGGGCGTTTACCGAGGCAGGCGGCGGAGCGTGCAAGCGGGGTGGGCTTCGTGAGCAGCAGGCGATCGGCCCCCCGATGGAAGTGCTGCATCGCGACCCACGCGAGCACGTCCGGATCGGACGCGCGCATGCGCTCGTAGACGCTCGGCGCGAGCGCCATGCGATCGAGGTAGTGCTCGGTGTAGTTCGACAGGACCGCGGCGTCGTCCGCGAACGAGGCGGGGGCGGGGGCCTTGAAGCTCCGCTCCTCGCGGACGAAGAAGCCGTTCCCCGTGACGCCGTGCTGCGCCGGGCCGACGCCGGTGAAAGCGGTCACCCACGCCGCGATGGTGGACGAAGGCAGCGTGGAGACCAGTCGATCGGAGAAGTACGCGCTCGGGAACGCGCGGCCCCGCTGCCCGCCCAAGAGGCGCGCGAACGCGGGGAGCTCGCCCGCGCGGAGCATCTCGTAGAGCAGCGCGCGATCCACGCCGTCCAGCGCCACGACGAGGACGCGCGCGTGCGCGGGCGAGCTCGGCGGCGCCCCCGGAGGGCGCGCGCGGAGCTCGCGGCTGTCCCCGCCGAAGAGAAACTTCGCCTGCGTCGCGCATCCCCACAGCGCGAGCGCGAGCGCGACGGTGATCGCGGCGAAATGTCTCGGAGATGCGCCCCGAACCTGCACGAAGCGAGCGCTCTGCACCAAGCGCGCCTCCCGCGCCGCGCACTCACGGGGGAGGGCCCAGCCGCGAGGCGAACCGCGTGTGCTGGTCCGCGGAAGGCCGTTCTGTCTAGCGTTGCGGGGTTGTGGAGCATCAAATGCTGTGCAATATATCTTTCATGGCCGAATCGACTGTAACCCTCGACGCCATCGATCGGCAGGTGCTGCGGACGCTGCAGGAAGACGGTCGGATCGCGAACAACGCGCTGGCGCAGTCCGTGGGGCTGACGCCCACGCCGATGCTGCAGCGCCTGAAGCGACTCGAGCAGTCGGGCGCGATCGAGAAGTACGTCGCGATCGTGGATCCGGCGGCCGCGGGTTGCCCGACGCTCGCGTTCATCCACGTCACGCTGAAGAGCCACGAGCTCGGGCTGCACAAGTCGTTCGTCGATCTCGTCCAGAAGCTCGACGAGGTGCTCGAGTGCCACCACATCGCGGGCGACGAGGACTTCCTCCTCAAGGTCGCGGTGCCGGACATCCCAGCGCTCGAGCACTTCCTCCTCCACCGCATCAGCACTTCGAAGGCGATCGGTCGCGTGAAGACGACGTTCGTCCTCTCCTCCAGCAAGAAGAACAGCCCGCTGCCCGTCTTGGGCTAGTGGACCGATCCTGTTCGGCGCTCCTCGGCACGGATCCGTTCGGTGCTCGGCGCGCTGTTCCCGAGCGCGCCGAAGGCGCTCGATTCAGCCGCGGCTCCGTCCGCGGAATTGAAAAGGAGGCGCCCATGAGCGTCTTCGCGTTCGCCGTCCTCTGCTTCTCCTCGTTGTTCACCGTCATCGATCCGATCGCGACCACGCCGGTGTTCGCGTCCATGACCCAGGGCCGCCCGAGCCGGGAGGCGCGGTCGATCGCGCTCCGGGCGTGCCTCGTCGCGCTCGGCGTGCTCACCGTCTTCGCGGTGGGCGGCGCCTTCGTGTTCAAGATGTTCGGCATCACGCTGGACGCGTTCCGCATCGGGGGTGGCGTCGTGTTCCTCACGCTCGGCCTTCCGATGCTCGCCTCTCACGAGGACGCGCACGCCGCGCCCTCCGCGGCGAAGGACCCCGCGATCGTCCCGCTCGGCGTGCCGCTCATCGCCGGGCCCGGCGCCATCACCACCGTCATGGTCCTGATGGGCCAGGCGACCTCGATCGCCCACAGCACCGCGCTCCTCGCCGCGCTCGCGCTGGCGACGGCAGCGACGTGCGGCGTCCTCATGCTCTCGCCCTTCGTCACGCGCTTCCTCGGCAAGGCGGGGCTCGCGCTCATCACCAAGGTGATGGGCCTCATCGTCGTCGTGATCGGGATCCAGTTCGTGATCGACGGCGTGCGGCCCGTCGTCATCGACATCCTGCGCGCGGCGCGCTCGAGCGGCTGAAGCCGATCAGGGCGCGGACGGGCGCGCGCGGCGGTGCGGGTACGTGAACGCGTCCTCGAGCGCCCGGAGCACCTCCGCGGGCGCCGCGTCGTCGCGCAGCGACGGGTGAATCTGGTTCTTCTCCACGAAGTGGAGGAGCGCGCGGTAGCTCTCGCTGCGGGGGGACGACCAGGCGTCCGCGTGGAGCTGCAAGCATGTCGACGCCCACGCGTCGCTCCAGCCGCGCTCGCCGCCGAGCGCCGCGACGCACGAGGCGTAGCTCTCGACGTCGTCGTGCTCGGCGAGGCCGTCCGCCACGTACGTGCACCACTCGGCGCGGTGGAGCGAGTTCGGGCGGCACGCGCAGTCCCCGCAGGACCGCGTCTTCTCGTTCGTCACCCCGAAGGTGACGCCGCCGCGGAACTCGTACTCGGTCGCCCCCTCGAAGTCCTCGAACACCACGCCGTCGAGCGGGAACGATCGCGCCGACTGGTTCATCGTGTACCGCGCGACGATCGCGAGCCCCTTCTCCCACGCGTCGTGATCGCTCGATTCGAGCCGCGCGAGCGACGGGATCATCGCGCTCGCGTCCGCGATCCACGCGGCTACGCGGTCGGGCGGTGGTGTCGCCGTCGTCACGTCGTACGCGCGATCGGCGATGAAATAGGCACACCGGCGCGCTTCGAACGGCCAGTACGCGTCCTCGACGATCGGACAATCCGCGCCGAACGGCTCGCCGCGGAGGATCTCGACGAGGTTCGTCGGGATCGCGCGCGCGCCGATCGTTCGCGCCTCGCGCGCGACCGGCCGCGTGAGCGGGGGGCGCTCGATCGTCGTCCGGCGCTCGCGCTTCGCCTCGAGCGAGTCGAGCGCGAGCGTCGGCGCGCCGATCCCGACGAGCGCGACACCGATCCATCGGAGAGCCGAGCCGAGCGCTCCGAGGACCGGGGACATCTTCAGACCAAGAGGCCCGGAGCGGGGAAGCCCGCGCAGAGCTCCTTCACCGCGGCGGCGACGCGCGTCGTCGTCTCCTCGCTCGGGTTCTCTGCGACCTCGTCCATCCACGCGGCGAGCTGCTTCATCTCGGCCGTCCCCATCCCGCGCGAGGTGAGGGACGGCGTCCCGATCCGCAGGCCGCTCGGATCGAAGGGCTTGCGGGGATCGAACGGGATCGAGTTGTAGTTGCCGACGATGCCCGCGCGATCGAGCGCCTGCGCGTACGGCTTCCCGGCGATCTTCTTCGGCGTCATGTCGATGAGGAGGAGGTGATTGTCCGTCCCGCCCGTGATGAGGCTGAACCCGCGCTCCACGAGCGCCTCGCCGAGGACGCGCGCGTTCTCCACGATCCGCCGCGCGTACTCCTTGAACGTGGGGTGCGCGGCCTCCTTCGCGGCGACGGCGATCGCCGCGGTCGTGTGGTTGTGCGGACCGCCCTGGAGGCCGGGGAACACCGCCTTGTCGATCGCCGCCGCGTGCTCCGCCTTGCACATGATCATGCCGCCGCGCGGGCCGCGCAGGGTCTTGTGCGTGGTCGACGTGACGACGTCCGCGATGCCGACCGGGGAGGGGTGCTGCCCCGCCGCGACGAGCCCGGAGATGTGCGCGATGTCCGCCGCGAGGATGGCGCCGACCTCGTCCGCGATCTCGCGAAACGCCTTGAAATCGAGGGCGCGCGGGTACGCGGTGGTGCCGCACCAGATGAGCTTCGGCTTGTGCTCCTTCGCGAGGGCGCGGACCTGATCCAGATCGATGCGGTGGTCCGACTCGCGCACGCCGTAGGCGATGCTCTTGTAGACCTTGCCCGTGATCGACACGTTCCAGCCGTGCGTGAGGTGCCCACCCGCGGGCAGGCCGAGTCCCATGATGGGCTCGCCCGCCTTCACGAACGCGAGGTAGACGGCGAGGTTCGCGGGGCTCCCCGAGTAGGGCTGCACGTTCACGTGGTCCGCGCCGAAGAGCGCCTTGATCCGCGACTTCGCGAGCTCCTCGACCTCGTCGACGGCCTGCTGGCCCTCGTAGTAGCGCTTCTTCGGGTACCCCTCGGAGTACTTGTTCGTAAGCACGGAGCCGCTCGCCTCGAGCACCGCGCGCGACACGTAGTTCTCGCTCGCGATGAGGCGGAGCTTCTCCGCCTCGAGGACGTTCTCCTTGTGGATGAGCGCGGCGATCTCGGGATCGATCTCGTCGAGGGGGGCTCGCCCGCCCTTCTCGATGACGTGGGAAGCGGGGGAGCTCATCCGACCTCGAACTCGGCGCGCGTGAGGATGTCCGCGACGCGCCAGAGGAAAGAGTTGGCGAGCACGCCGTCCACCACCCGGTGGTCGTACGAGAGCGCCATGAACATCACGGGGTGAATCGCGATCGCGTCCTCACCGTCGCGCGTGACGACGACGGGGCGCTTCTTGATCTCGCCCATCCGGAGGATGCCCACGTTCGGCTGCGAGATGATCGCGCCGCCGAACAGGTTGCCCTTCAGGCCCGGGTTCGAGACCGAGAAGCTCGTGCCCGAGAGATCGTCCGCCGTGACCTTGCCCGCGCGCGCGCGCGTCGCGAGCTCGTCGATCGTCGCCGCGAGGCCGCGGAGGGAGAGCTGATCGGCGTGCTTGATGCTGGGAACCACCAGGCCGCCGGACGTCTCGACGGCGACGCCGAGGTTGATGTCCTTCAGGATGACGTGGGCGCTCTCGATGACGCGCGCGTTGAGCGCCGGGTGCTCGCGGAGCGCCTTCACCGTCGCGGCGCAGATGAACGCGAGGAACGTGAGGGGGATGCCCTCCTTCTTCAGGCGGTCCTTGTGCAGGTCCCGGAGCTTGCTGGTCGCGCCGAGATCGACCTCCGCCACCGTGACGACGTGGGGCGAGACGATCTTCGAGTAGACCATGTGGTCCGCCGTGATGCGGCGGCGGCGGTTGAACGGGACGACCTCGTCGCCCGGCTTCGGCGTGTAGGGCGGCACTTTGTACGCCCCGTACCCCACGCCCGGGATCGGCGGGACGAAGCCGCCGCCCGCCTGCACCAGGCTCGCGAGGTCGACGGTCAACGGCGTGGCCGCGTGCGCCGGCGGCGGCGGCTTGGCGGCTGCGGGCGGCGGGGCGGAGGGGCGGGGCGACGACGTGGGCGCCGCGTCCTTCGCGCGCATCACGTCCTCGGGCGTCACGCGCCCTTGTTCGCCGGTCCCCTTCAAGCGCTGGATGTCCACGCCTTGCTCGCGCGCGTACTGCCTCGTCGACGGAGACGCGAGCCCCGCGGGGCCACCGTTCGCGCGCGCATCGGCCTTCGGAGCCTCCGGCTTCGGGGTCTCCGCGGCGGGCTTGGTGGCCGCAGCGCCCTCTTCGATCTCGCAGAGGAGCCCGCCCTTCGCGACGATCTCGTTCGGCTTCGCCACGATGCGACCGACCCGACCCGCGGCGGGCGAGCGGATCTCCGTGTCGGCCTTGTCGGTCGCGACCGTGAGCAGCACTTGCTCCCGCTCCACACCGTCACCCTCACGAACCTTCCACTCGGTGACGGTCCCCTCGGCGACGCTCTCGCCGAGCTGGGGCATACGAACCTCGATCATGGCGCTATTGGCTCCTTCATCGCTCCAAACGCGGGGCCCTTATAACCCAGATCGCGGAATCGGGCACCGGGCACGGCTCACCGTCCGCTCGCGGGCACTTGCCCGCGCGCACGCGCATCGTCTGCGAACTGTACGCGCTTTTTTCGCGCCGCGAATCTTCGACGCCGCGGACCTCGCGCTGCACTCCGAGGGCTCGTTGCCGTGGGGAGGACCAACCGTGGCCGGGAGATCGCGTCTCACGACAGCGTGGTGGAAAAACGGAGGTTCGGCCCGCGAGCTGACGCCCGCTCGGGAGCTTCGGGGCTCCGATGCCTAGAGCATCGTGCCGCCGGCGACTTGTTCGATCGCCTTGTCGATCGAGCCTGCGTCGTACCCGATGAGGAGGCGCCCCGCGATGTCGATGACGGGGATCGACCCCTCCGGCATGTGCGCGCGCGACAGCTTTCCGTGGAGCTCGCTGCTCGCGCCCGGATCCTTGTCGATGTCCTTGAACGTGTACTTCACCCCGAGTTGGTCGAGGTGCTTCATCGCCATGTGACACGGGCCGCACCACGAGGCGCCGTAGACGATGACGTCGAGGTTCTTCGCAGAGTCGCCGAACGGGTGGCGCGGCGGATCGGGATCCTCTCCGGGCCCGGGATCGGGGCCAGGCGCGTTGCCCGGGTTCTGCGGCGGTGGGCGCGAGGGTCCGCGCGGGGTGCGTGGGGTGCGCCGCGGACCGGGATCTTCGTCGTCCGTCGCGCCCTCGGGCAACGCGGCGACGCGGGCGCCGCGGCGCCGCTCGATCTCTTCGTCCCACTCCTGCCGCGGCATCGACCGCGCGGCGTACTTCCCGTCGCCGCTCGGCGTCGTGAGGTCGACGACGTAGATGGGGTCGCTGATGCCCGCCTCCTCGCCCTTGATGAGGACGCGGACGAGCTTCTTTCCTTCGCGGGGGACGTAGTCCGGCTTCTCCTCGACGTGCGTCCCACCCCGCCGGTCGATCCACGTCAGCATCAGGTTCGGCGTGTCGTCCCCGAACGCGAGCGGTGGAAGGTCCGCCTTCTCCGCCTTGATGTCCTTGTCGTCGCGCTTCTTCGAGCAGCCCTGGAGGCCGCTGCCGACGAGGGACAGGGCCAGGAGTCCGGCGGCGAAGGTTCGCAGGGTTCGCACGACCGGGGTGCTAGCAGCGCGCATGGGGACCTCTAGAGTGCATCCACCGTTCGACGCACGCAAGCTGGGTTCGGGTTCACGAAAAAAACGGCGCCCTCTCACGACTCCAACTCAGTCGGCGCACGCCGCCTGGAAGCGGATGTCCTCGCAGGAGTTCGAGAGGTAGCAGCTCGCCTGGTCGTCCACGGTGTCCGCGAACGAGCCGTCTTTCTCGATGAGCGCCTCGCAGGTGGCCACGCACGAGTCCATGTCACGGGTGTCCGGGTCGCAGCCGAACTGTGGCTCACAACAGTCCGCCTCCGCCTTGCAGAGCTCCGCGCATCCGTACGACCGGCACCCGCCCGTCGTGAAGCTGCCCGCGGCGATCACCGCGCCCAAGAGCAAGACCAAGAGAGAACGCCATCGCATTGGCGCTATGCTTGCATATCTCGCGGCGCTCCGCCCCGCCCGTTCTGCTTAGGAGGTCTTCGATGAAGCGCTCGGCTCTCCTCACCGCCTCGCTCCTCGCGTTTGCGTTCGCGCTTCCCTCCACGGACGCGCTCGCGTGCGGCGCGTGCTTCAGCCCGCCCACTTCGCCGACGGTCGTGTCCGGGCACCGCATGGTGCTCTCGATATCTCCGACGCGCACCGTGCTTTGGGACCAGATCCAGTACCAGGGCGATCCGACGGAGTTCGCCTGGGTCCTGCCGATCAAGCCCGGCGCCGAGATCGAAGCGTCGACGTCGGCGTTCTTCGAGGTGCTCGAGGCGACGACCCAGCGCACGGTCCAGGGCCCCGCAGTGAACTGCGGAGGAGGCTCCGGGTTCGGGTGTGGACTCGCGTTGGCCGCGAGCGACAGCGCGGGCGCGAGCGCCGAGGGGACGCCCGTCACCGTGGTGCACCAGGGGACCGTGGGTCCCTACGAGACGGTGACGCTCCACTCCTCCACGCCGGGCGCGCTCAACCAGTGGCTCGCGCAACACGACTTCAACGTGGACGCAGCCTCCCAACCCGTCATCGATCAGTACGTCACCGAGGGGTTCGACTTCATCGCGCTGCGCCTCCAGCCCGGGAAAGGCGTCTCGCAGATGACGCCCGTCCGCGTCGTGTCCCCCGGGGCGAGCCCGTCGATGCCCCTCCGAATGGTCGCCATCGGCACGGGCGCGAGCGTGCCCATCGTCCTCTATGTGATCGGCGAGGGCCGCTGGGCGACGCAGAACTTCCCGGCGGTGAACGTCGATGAGGGGCTCGTCACGTGGGACTTCGCGACGAACACCTCCAACTACGCCGACCTCCGCGCCATCGCCCTGGAGAAGGAAGGCGGTCGCGGGTTCCTCACGGCGTACGCGACGAAGGGCGCGCTCACGAGCTACCTCGGCTTCGATCCGGTCACGTACGAAGATCAAAACTTCGCGCGGGCCTACTTCCAGCAGGCAGTGAAGAACGGCGAGTCGCAGGGACCGTGCGGCACGGTGCTCGACGCGCCGACCTCCGGCCTCGTGAAGGATCCTTGCCCCGCGGGCGTCGAGCCCGGTTCGCCGGAGTGCATCGAGCTCGCGCCCGGCGAGGTGGACGTGAACTCGCTCGTCTGCGGCGGCGCGGACGACATCGGCGCGGCGACGCTCGGCATGCACCTCGAGGACGTGTGGGTGACGCGCCTCGAGGCGGTGCTCCCCCGCGGCGCCCTCGACACGGATCTCGTCCTCAAGGCGGCGGACGAGCAGCAGCCCGTGAGCCGGACGCTCCAGGCGTCGCTCTCGAAGAACGGCGATCAGGCGTGCGGCGCGGCGTTCGTCCCGTTCACCCTCGGTGACGACGCTCCGAACGAGCGCCTCCCGATCTACGTCGCCGTCGCGCTCGGGCTCGCGGGCGCCTCCCTGCTCGCGCGCCGTCGCGCCGCGACGCCGACCCGAGCTCGATGACGGCGCCGGCGCGCTCGCGCCGGCTCGACTTCAGGCTCTCGCGTGGCGGCGCCGCCGAGCAGCAAGCGCCAGCGCGCCCAGCACGGTGAGCGCCACGACGCGCGTCGCCGCGGCGCTTCGAGCTCCCACGACCGAGCACGCGCACGTCCCGCTCAGATCCCCGGAGACGTCCGCGTTCGCGTCCTCCCCCGTGGAGCCCGTGCTCGGGCCGATGGGGTCCCCGAGCTCCGCGGAGTCGATCTCGATCGTGCCGCTCCCGCCGTCGAACGGGAGGAGCGCGAACGCCGCGAACGCGCCGTCGAGCTCGACCGTCACGTCGTGCGGCTCGCCGTCCGCGGGGAGGTCGAGCGCCACCGTCTTCGCCTTCGACACGTCGTCGCCAGGCTTCGCGAGCAGCGCGACCTTCGCCGCGCCCGTGCCGCCGCTGCGCGACGCGCGGAGGGACAGCGCGGCGCCCGCTTCGACGTCGACGGCGGGGGAGAGGACGACCCCGCCGGTCGCCTTCAACGACGTCCCCGTCGCGCTGATCGTGCCTCCGGCGGCGACCGTGAACCCTTCGAGGCGGTTCGAGTTCCACTCCCAACGCGCGTGGCTGTACACGTCCTCGGTCGCGGCGACCTCGAGGCGTCCGCCGTTGAACGTCTGCCCGCTCGCGTTCGTCACCTCTCCGCCGTACGACGCTTGCGTGTAGGCGCCCGGGATCTCCTTCACGAAGACGCGCGCGCCGGCCGGGCTCTCATGATCGACGGAGTAGCTCGCCGCGCGGATCGTGAGCGTCACGCGCTTCGTCTCGCCGGGCGAGAGCTGGTTCAGGTCGAGCGTCACGCTCGACGCGAGGGGCGCGGTGTGCGGCGGGTTCGTCGCGAGGGTGTTCGCGTCGTTCTCTTTGAACGCTCCCGCGTTCATCCAATCGCTCTCGATGAGGTAGTCGGTCGCCTCGAGGTACGCGCTGTCGAGATCGAGGCCGATCGTCACCTTCGTCGCGGGCGCCTTCCCCTTGTTCACGAGCCGGAACGAGATCGTCGACGCCTCGCCCTCGAACGTGTCGGGGACGCCCATCGAGGCGCCGTCGGCGAACGCGTCCGTCGCGCCGCCGACGTCCGCGGAGAGCCACATGTCGGCCGTGTCGGGCGGAGCGACCTCGCAGACGACCGGCATGGGGAACCCGTCCGCGGGCGACGCGGCCATCTTGCTCTCCGTCTGCGGGCCCCACTCGCCGTCCTCGGCGATCTTGTCGTCCGGGTGGTTCTTGTTCCAGAGCTGTTGGAACGCGAGCACGTCCGTCCCGCGGTAGTCCACCGCCCCTGCGCCCACGTAGTCGTAGTGCACGGGGTCGGAGCTCCCGAGCCACTTGAAGCCGCCGCTCGTGAGCGCGCTCTTCCACGTCCCGTAGTCCGACGTGTCGAACGCGAGGCCGGACTCGTGGTTCGAGTTGCCGGGCTTCGCGGCGAGGCCGATGCCGCACGTGCCCGTTTGGTACCAGTGATACAGGAGATACTGTTGCGCGATGCTCCGGAGCATCGAGTTGATCCCGAGGTGCGTGTTCGGGTGCGCGTTGACGATCTGGACGAGCGCGTCCCGCGCGGGCTTCTCCAGGTAGGGGAGGACGCCGCCGTTGATCGTCACGTTCGGCAGCGCGGGGAGCTTCACGAACGCGTCCGGCTCGATGCACGCCGCCTGCGCGATGATCTGGTCGGAGAGCCCCTTCACGCTCGACGTGCCGCAGCTGTTCGTCGCCGCCTGGGCCACGGTTTGAGCGCTCGAGGCGCGGCCGAGGGGCTCGGGCGCCGGGGGAGACTCGACGACGCACCCCGCCGACCCCCACGCCGAGAGGAGCAGTAGGAGGCTCGATTTTCGCGGAACACGGAGGCTTTGCATCGCGGAGGGAGCCATGAGCAACCGGTGTGCCGGTCGCGAAGCCAGGGCCCATCTACGCCATTCGCGCCCCCGGCAGGATGGATCGCGGACTGGCCATGGATCCGAGGGCGCTCAAGATGTGAGCAAAGCTGCGCACGGTCGAAGCGGGCGCGGCGAACGGTGTGCTATGTAGCCGCGCCCGGCAAAAGGCACCCAGCATGACCACGGCGACGAAAGCACCGTCGAAGAAGGCGCAGGCGAAGGCCCAGCGTGAGGAGGTCACCGCGAACGCGCGCAAGGCGGCGGCGGTGACGGCGCAGGATCCGCTCTCGCCCGAGAACATGCGGCGAATGGCGATCCGGCTCGGGATCCCCCTCGTCATCGTCTGGGTCATCGTCGCGCTCGTCCAGAACCTCGTGCTGACGATCATCGTCGGCGTCCTCACGGCGGCGCTCCTCGCGTTCGTCTGGTGGGCCGTGAAGACGGGGAAGAAGAGGCAGGCGGTCGCGTCGATCCTCCAGAAGGCGGACACGAAGGAGGGCCGCAAGGAGGCGCTCGAGAAGCTCGACTCCGACTTCAAGGAGAACGACGCGGCGGCGATCTTCGCGAAGGCCCAGCTCCAGATGCAGGAGGACCCCCGGGCCGCGCTCAAGACGCTCGAGAAGATCAACCTCCAGAAGGTGCTCGCGAACGAGGCGGACGAGGCCCGCGCGCAGCGCGCGATGATCCACCTCATCCTCGGCGAGACGGACGAGGCGCGGCAGCTCGTCGATCCGATCGACCTCAAGCGCCACAAGGACGCGAAGAGCCGGGCGTCGCTCACGGCGATCATCTGCGAGGCCTGGGCGCGCTCCGGGCAGGCCGCGCGCGCGGTGGAGCTCCTCGAGAAGATCGACCCGAACGAGGACACCTACGCCGACCTCAAGCCGCAGCTCCTCCGCGCTCGCGCGTTCGCCTACGCGTGGGCGAACAAGACGAAGGAGATGAAGAACGTGCTCCGCCAAATGAAGGCGATGAACGTGCAGTACTTGATGGGGTTCATCACCCGGAAGAAGAACCCGATGGGTGTCGCCCCGCGCGGTGTCCACCCCCTCCTCGAGAAGGAGGCCTACGAGATCGTGATGAAGTCGGGCACGGTCCAGCGCAAAATGGAGTTTCGTCGCGGGTGATAT
This sequence comes from Polyangiaceae bacterium, assembly GCA_046351395.1. Taxonomy (GTDB): domain Bacteria; phylum Myxococcota_A; class Polyangia; order Polyangiales; family Polyangiaceae; genus CAYYKK01. The sequence continues at coordinate 139,319 of JAXLYP010000020.1, read as the reverse complement.
CGCGGCGCAGCGCACGGTCGGTCAGCAGCATCGGAGACACATGAAGCACCTTCGCCTTTCTCTTGGGCTTACGTTGGGACTCGCCGGCATCGGGGCGTTCGTCGGGTGCGCGGCGGGGACGACCGACAGCACCGGCGGCGCGGGCGGCGCGACGTCGTCGACGTCGACGTCGAGCGCGTCCGGAAGCACGACCTCGAGCACGACGAACGGGTCGTCGAGCTCCGGCTTCATGACGGGCACCGGCGGCGGGCCCCCGGCGCTGGCCGAGGTGTTCTTCCACAGCCCGGACACGCTCTACGAGCTCGATCCCATCTCCAAGCAGGTGACCACGATCGGGAAGTTCACGGGCTGTGAGGTCACGGCGGACTTCTCGAAGACGGGCATCATGGACATGGCGCTCGACAAGGACTCGACCATCTACGTGACGAGCCACCTCGGCCTCTACACCGTGAAGAAAGAGGACGCTTCGTGCACGAAGATCGCCGCAGGCGACTACCCGAACTCGCTCTCGTTCGTGCCCGCCGGCACCCTCGATCCGAACGAGGAGGCGCTCGTGGGTTACGTCGTCGAGCCGAACCCGATCAACAAGAACCAGTACGTCCAAATCAACACGACGGACGGTAAAATCACGAAGATCGGCAACGTGTGGACCGAGAGCGTGGTCTCGAGCGGGGACATCGTGTCCGTGAAGAACGGGCCGACCTACCTCACGCTGAAGGGCGGCGACAACAACGAGTGCTCCCCGAACGACTGCCTCGCGGAGGTGAACCCGCAGACCGGCAAGCTCATCAAGAACTACGGTCAGATCGGCACGTACTCGAAGATCTTCGGCTTCGCGTTCTGGGGCGGCTCGAGCTACGGCTTCACGAGCGGGGGGCAGCTCTTCGAGCTCAAGATCCAGGGCAACGCCCTGATCACGACGCCCGTGTCGACGGCCGGGGGCCTCGTGTTCTGGGGCGCCGGATCGAGCACCCTCGCGCCCGTGGTCCCGCAGTGAGCCTCCGGGGGGCGCTCGGGTTCGCTTCCGCGCTCGCGCTCGCGTGCGCGTGCACGACGACGAACGTCATCAACCCGGACTCCACGGCGAGCACGGGCATCGGAGGGCACGGCGCCACCACGACCGCGACGACGACGACGAGCGGTGAGGGTGGGGCGGGAGGCTCGGGCGCGACGACGTCCACGGGCGGCGGTCCGTGCCCCGCGGGCGTGACCTGCGTGGGCACGTTCCCGTTCACGGACGACCGCGACACGAGCACCGGCGTCTCGAAGATCGACGCCTACGACTGCGCGGCGGACACGAACGAGAGCGGCCCCGAGATCTACTACCGGGTCGACGTCCCGACGGATGGGTTCCTCTCGGTCGCGGTGTACGACGGCGCGGGCGTCGACGTGGACGTGCACATCCTGAGCGATCTCGATCCCGCAGCGCCGAAAGGAACGAACTGCCTCGATCGGGGGGACATCGAGGCGCGCGCGGACGTGAAGGCCGGGCACGTCTGGGTGGTCGCGGACAGCTGGGCGAACGCGTCGCAGGCGTTCCCCGGGGCGTACAAGATCGACATCGGCTTCATCCCCGTCGTCGAGGGCGCCTGCGCGATGGAGACCGGCGAGATGGCGCGCGTCGGCGACGGCGGCAACCACCTCGCGATGCCGGCGACCGGTCCCGTGGTGATGGAGGCGCACCTCGTCACGCAGGAAGAGCCGATGCCGTTTCCCATGACGGAGACGGACGAGCTCGACGCGCACTTCGCGCTCTCGCAGGCGGCCACGAACCTCGTCATGCACCGGACGCAGGTCTGGGCTCCCAAGGAGGGCGGCGGCACGTTCTTCGGGGCGGGCATCGGCGATCCAGCCGATTTCCCGGTCGCCGACGAGGGCTGGTACGTGAACATGTACTGGACGGCCGCGGCGCGTCCCCCGAAGGGGACGCGCATGATCCTCCAGCGCGGTGACGACCTCTCACGCGCCGTCGTCGTCGCTGCCGGGTACGAGACGGGCCCCGGGGACCTCTCGAGCATCGGCGGCACGCCGGAGGAGACGCACTACTACCTCGGCACCCAGCACCACTCCGTGATGAAGCTCGGCATCGCGACGGATCAGTCGCTGCCGCTCGGCCCCCGCAAGTGCAAGTAGGCGCGCGAGCTCAGAGCGTCTCGAGGTAGGCGATCAGATCGGAGATCTGCGCCTCGTCGAGCTGCGACGTGTGGCCGTGTTGATCTCCGCCTCCGCACGGATCGGTGAAGCGATCGCGGAGCGTGGGCGCGCAGCCGTCGTGCAGATACGGGCCGCCGTGCGCGAGGCCGACGAGCGACGGAACCTGGAACTTGCCTCCCGTGCCGACGTCCACCGTCTCGGCGTCCGTGAAGCGCGGGCCGCCGTGGCAGTCGTAGCAGCCGACCTCGACGTCCTCGAACAGCGCCTTGCCGCGCGCGGCGGCCGCGTGATCGACCTCGGGGGACGCGGGTACGTCGGGGAGCGCCTCGATCCACGTCGACACGGCGCCGATCCGCGTCGCGTCTTGGGGCTTGCCGCCCATCCGCTTCACGAAGATCGCGTCCATGAGCTCCGTCATCCCCTCGAGGTCACCCTCCCAGTGGAACGGCGCGGTCTCGAGCAGCCCGCCGGTGATCGGGATCGTCCGCCGCGGACCGTGATCCGCGAACGAATAGACGCGCCCGTCGTCGCGGCCCTCGGGGTGGCACGACGCGCACGCGATGGTCGCGATGCCGTCCGGGTTGCCGTGGAAGAGCTCGTGACCCGTGTCGCGCACGCTCCTTCCGCCGAGCGGGATCGAGCCGCCGACCGATTGTCCCGCCTCCCACGTCCAGAGCGCCGCGGGCTCGCGCGTCTGCACGAAGAGGCGCCCCGCCGCGTCGTACGCGGTCGCGACGGGTGTGCCCGGGACGACGAGGGAGCGCGTGCCGATCGGCGGACCCTCGCCGCACCAGTCGGACGCTCGGAACGTCGCCGCGGGGGCGTCGACGACGACGCCGCTCGCGGCGCTCACGACGGCGATGCGCGTGCCGTCGGGCGTGATCGCCGCGTCCACCGGGAGCACGAGGTTCGCGAGACGTCCGCCGCCGGGCTGCGTGAACACGTGGCCCTCCGCGTCGTACAGCGTGACGGACGGCTGCACGATCGCGTCCCAGCAGCTCGGTCCGTAGTACGCGGGCGGCGCGTCGCCGCTCGGCTGCGGCAGAACGGACGCCATCGCTCGCTGGTGCACCATGAGCATCCCCCCGCCAGGGAGCGGCGTCGCGCGCCACGCGACGGCCGGGGCGAGCCGCTGCGCGGTGATCGCGTCCTCCATCTCGGGGGGCGCGGAGCCCTCGAGCACGTGACCCTCGCGGTCCAGCACGAGGAGCTCCGCGGATCGGAAGCGAGAGACGAAGAGGCGGTCGCCCTGCACCGAGACGTCCCGGAGGTCGGCGGACGTGCGGATCGTGGACTTCGCGGTGCTCTTGGGATCTGCGGGCATCGCGACGATCTCACCGCCGACGCACGCCACGAAGAGCTGATGCGTCGCCGCGTCGAACGCGAGGCCGCGCGGGGCGGGGCAGGCGTAGCGGCGCCCAGCGACCGAGCCCGTCGCTCGATCGATCGAGACGATCGCGCCCGTCCCCCGCGAGACGACGTGGACGTGGGCCGCGTCGTCCTCGACGAGGCGCCCCGGCTCGTCCCCCGCGGTGAGCGGGATCTCGCGCGACACCACCGGCGCCGTGCCCGTGATGGAGATCTCGACGACGCGGTCTCGGTCCGAGTCCGCGGCGAAGGCGCGCGCGCCGTCCTTCGTGACGAGGAGCGTCCCCCCGCTGATGGGCGGCGGGCGCACCGCCGCGATGATGGTCGTCTGCGCGGGAGGAGGATCCACGCGCGTGGGCGGCGCTGGGCTCGGCCCGTTCGGGGGAGCGGCGCCGGTGTCCGGGCAGCCTGCGATCACGGCGCTCGAGAGCAGGGCGAGGAGCGCGAGGAGCGGACGCGCCGACGGCGCCCGTTGCACCTCCGGCCGGGGCCGCAGAGAGTGCGACAGCGTTGTCATGGGGGACCTCGTCGTGGGGAGCCGGGCGCCGCGAGAAAGGAAGCGATAAGGAAGCGAAGCGGCGCGCGTCGCCCCCGTCGGTGCAAGGCGGGTGCCTCCGATCAGCGCGATCGGGCCGCGCGCCGGAGCGCCTGGGGCGGCTGACCGAACGCGCGCACGAAGGCCCGCCGCATGCGCTCGGGGTCGCCGAAGCCCGCGCGCTCCGCGGCCTCCTCGATCGAGCCTCGGGCGCGCTCGACGAGCTCGCGCGCGACCTCGACGCGCACGCGCTCGATCGCGCGCGCCGGGGTGACGCCGGTCGCCGCCACGAAGCGACGAGCGAAGTTGCGAGGGCTCATCCCCGCTCTCTTCGCGAGTCGCGCGACGCCGAGATCCTCGCGGAGGCGCGCGCGGGCCCAGCCGAGGAGCTCCGCGAACGCGGGCTCCCCGCGGTCCAGCTCGAGGAGCTCCGAGAACTGGGACTGCCCGCCCGGCCGCCGGTGGTAGACGACGAGCTGGCGCGCCGTGCGCCGCGCTACGTCTTCGCCGAGATCCTCTCCGATCATGGCGAGCGCGAGATCGATCCCCGCCGTGATCCCCGCGGACGTCCAGACGGGTCCGTCCCGCGTGAAGATCCGATCGGGCTCCACGCGCACCGCGGGGAAGCGCCGCGCGAGCGACGCGCACCGTGTCCAATGCGTGGTCGCGCGGCGGCCGTCGAGCAGGCCGAGCGCGGCGAGGAGGAACGCACCCGAGCAGACGCTCGCGATCCGCTCCACCCGCGCGGGGGCGCCGAGGAGGAACCGCCGGAGCGCAGGCTCGATGGGGGCGCGCGTCCCTTCACCGCCGCTCACGAGGATCGTGTGCCACCGCGTCCGGTGCGTCGCCGGCGCCGCGTCGAGGGCGACGCCGGACGAGCTCGACACCCGGCCGGCGCGCGCCCCGACGACGGACAGCGCGTAGGCGCCGGGCGCGAAGCGCGCGGCGATCTCGAACGCCGCTATCGGCCCGGTCACGTCCAGGATCTGAAAGCCAGGAAAGACGACGAACGCGAGGCGTCGGGCTGGAGGGCGCATGGCAGAAATCGTGGGAAGTATGTCATTTGCGCCAGGCCGCTCGCGAGGCATATCGAGGGCATGCCATTCGTCATCGTCGAAGCGCTCTTCCAGGGGTTCACGCAGCTCGACTTCACGGGGCCGCACACCGTGCTCTACCGGCTCCCCGACACGGAGGTCGTCGTCGCGTCCGTCGACGGGGGGGACGTTCGGTCGGATGGCGGCCTGGTGTTCGCGGGGACGAAGGCGCTCCGCGACGTCGAGCGCTGCGATTTGCTGCTCGTCCCCGGCGGCGTCACCGCGACCGAGGCGGCGCTCGACGCGTCCCTCCTCGCGGAGCTCCGCCGCCTCGCGGCGGGAGCGAAGTACCTCACGTCGGTGTGCACGGGCTCCCTCGTCCTCGGCGCGGCCGGCCTGCTCCGCGGCAAGCGCGCGGGCTGCCATTGGGCGTGGCGCGACATGCTGACGCTGTTCGGCGCGATCCCGGACGCGGGCCGCGTCGTGCGGGACGGGGACATCATCACCGGGGGCGGCGTCACGGCGGGGATCGACTTCGCGCTCGTCGTCGCCGCCGAGCTCGCCGGACCCACGGTCGCGCAGGCGATCCAGCTCGCGATCGAGTACGCGCCGGCTCCGCCGTTCACCGCGGGCCGCCCCGAGACGGCGCCAGAGGAGGTCCGCGCGATCATCGAACAGCGCAACGCCGGGATCCTCCCGCAGCGCCGCGCGGAGGCCGAGGAGGCGGCCCGTCGGCTGCTCCAGTTCGAGCACCGAACCCGTTGAAAGGCCGTCGTATGCGCGCCCTCTCCCTCGAGCTCGAGCGCATTCGTTCGGGCTTCGACAGGTGCGGTGCTCGAGCTCAGGGGAGCGCGTAGTCGAACGCGTAGCGGTGCTGGCCCTCGACGACCTCGATCTCCATGCGACCCGTGAGCCCCTGGAGCTCCCCCGTGCCGGAGTCCGGGACGACGGTCACCGTGAGATCCCGGCCCGCCGCGCTCATCACGCCGCGGTGGAGGAGCACGAACGTACCGCGGCGCCCGCCGAGCGCTCCGGTCACGCGCTCCACGGCGACGTACCCCGCGGAGGTCGCGACGGGCGTGCGCGCGCCCAGCATCTCGACGTGGCTCTTGGCGTCGAGCGGGCCCGCGAAGCGCTTCTCGAAGCGGACGCGCGCGAGCGACACCCCGTCCACGAGGTCGTACGGCGGCTCCGCGTTCATCTCGATGTCGAACGTGCCTTTGGCTTCCATGCGCCCGTCGTAGCGCGCTCCGGCTGCGCGCTCTTGAAAGAACGCGACACGCCGGACCGGTCGTTCGCACGGATGAGCGCTCTCGCGTCCGCAGCCGGCTTTCCCTGTCGCGGCGCATCCGCGATCATCCGCGCGTGTCCGAGACTCCATCCATCGACCGAGGCGTCCTCGAAGCCGCTCGCGCGCCGCTCGCGCTCGGCCCCGACGTCATCGAAGCGCTCCTGCCTCATCGGCGCCCGTTCCTCATGATCGATCGCGTCGTCGCCTACGCGCGCGCGCCGCAGCCCTCGCTCTGGACGAGCCGGCACGTCAGCTCGAACGAGAGCGTCTTCGATGGGCACTTCCCGGGGCTCCACCTCTGGCCGGGTGTCTACACGATCGAGGGGATGGGCCAGTCGTGCAACGTGCTCGCGGTGCTCGGCGCGCTCGAGCGTGTCGCGATGGCGAGCGGCGGAGAGCCCGACGATCTGCTGCCGCTCCTCCGGAACCTCGAGCTCGGGGCGCGCCTCGATCCGGGGTTTCGACCGGACGCTCGGCAGCGCTTCGGCGCGCTCGACGAGGGCGCCGATCCGGCCCTGCGTCGCGGCCTCGCGGCCGCGGTGGACGTGAAGCTCGTCGCGCCGGTGTTCGCGGGCGAGCGGATCGACTTCTTCGTGACCCGCGTGAAGACGTTCGGCGCGCTCGCGCGCTTCGCCGTAGAGGCCTCGGTGGATGGCCGAGTCGTCGCCAAGGGCGCGATCACGGGCGCGCACGGGGCGCCGAGCGCCGCGCCGTGAGGCTCCTCCCGAGCCGACGGCGGGGCGCCGCGGGCCGAGGCCCACGCTCCGCGAGAGCTGGCCTCGAAGCTCCCTTCGGCTAGACTCCCGCTCGAACATGGCGGAGAGCGGCAACCCAGTCGCGCTGACGATCGGTGGGGTCTTCAACGGTCGTTATCGCGTCATCAAGTGCCTCGCCTCCGGGGGGATGGGCGCGGTCTACGAGGTCGTGCACATCGACACGCAGCGCCGGCGCGCGCTCAAGGTCATGCTGCCCCAGCTCGTCGCGAACGAGGCGCTGCGCGATCGCTTCAAGCAAGAGGCGACGATCGTCTCGCAGGTGACGAGCCAGCACATCGTCGAGATCACGGACGCGGGCGTCGACTCGACGACCGGGGTTCCGTTCATCGTGATGGAGTACCTCACCGGCCAGGACCTCGAGAGCATCCGCCGGCAGAAGGGGCCCATGAAGCCGCACCAGCTCGCGGAGCTGCTTCGGCAGGCCGCGATGGCGCTCGATCGCACGCACGCCGCGGGGATCGTCCACCGGGATTTGAAGCCGGAGAACCTCTTCGTCACCCTCCGCGACGACGGCACGCCGCACCTCAAGGTGCTCGACTTCGGGATCGCGAAGGTGGTGACGGACGGCATGCGCGGCGGGAACCAGACCGCGACCATCGGCACCCCGTCGTACATGGCGCCGGAGCAGATCCAGTCGAAGACGGAGATCGGCGCGGCGACGGACGTGTACGCGCTCGCGCAGGTTGCCTACACGATGCTCGCTGGCGAGGCGTATTTCGCGCAGGAGCTCGAGGAGTCCGACAACGCGTTCCAGCTGATCCTCGCGGTCACGAAGGGCATCGTCGAGGGCGCGCGAGCGCGCGCGAAGCGCCGCCGCGGCGTCGAGATCTCCGAGGCGCTCGACCACTGGTTCGCCCGGGCGACCGCGCTCCTCCCGTCCGATCGGTACGCTTCGGCGGGCGCCGCTGCGGCGGCGTTCGGCGAGGCCGTCGGCGGCGGCGGCGGGGATCTGCGGATGTCGCTCCCGGACGGGCGCGTGAGCGCGCTCTCCGCGAGCGACGCGTCGATTCCCACGGGGGAGTTCATCAGCAGCGGTGGAACGGGCCCGCGCTTCTCCCCGACGCCCTCCGGGAGCTTGCCGCTCATCACGGGGATCGCGCCGCGCGACTCGGCCCACCCGACCGCGGCCAGCGTGCCGGATGCCCACGCCGCGTCGCCCTCGGGGGAAATCCGGGCGCAGCAGACCGCCCTCGCGGGTCCCGCGGATCTCGCGGGCGCGCGCTCGCGGACGATCTCCGTCACCGTCTCCGAGCCCGCCGCCGCGAAGCGCGCGATGCGCCGCTGGCCGTTCGTCGTCGGCGCGGTCGCGCTGATCGCGGGGGGCGCGTTCACGATCTCGCGCATCGCCGCGCCCGGCACGCCGCCCGCGCCCGCGAAGAGCGCCGATCCTCAGCCCTTGCTCGCGAGCGCGTCGGGCAACAGCGCCGTTCCGAGCGCGAGCGCGAGCGCGAACCCGAGCGGGAGTGGGAGCGCGAGCGCCCTGCCCCCCTGCGCGGCGGGGATGATCCGCGTCGAACGCACGACGTTCGTCATGGGCGACGACGGCGACGAGAGCGCGAAGCCCGCTCACAAAGTGACCGTCGGCCCGTTCTGCATCGACGCGACGGAGGTGACGGTCGCGCGCTACAAAGAGTGCGTCGATCAAGGCAAGTGCGCGGTCCGCGTCGACACGGGCGGCTCCGACATGGACGACGTCCGAAAGAAGATGCAGACGCCGCTCTGCAACTACGGGCACGAGGATCGAAACACGCACCCGATGAACTGCGTGAGCTTCGCCGACGCGGAGGCGTACTGCGCGTTCCGAAACGCGCGCCTGCCCACCGAGGCCGAGTGGGAGCTCGCGGCGCGCGGGCCGGAGAGTCGACCGTGGCCGTGGGGCGCCGACGCGCCCGCGGGCCCGCGGCTCAACGCGTGCGGCCTCGAGTGTCGGGTTCAGTTCGGCGCCGGCGCAGCCTCGTGGGACGTATTGTTCTCCGAGAAGGACGGCTTCGGCGGCACCGCGCCCGTGGGCAATTACCCGGACGGGCGAAGCCCCATCGGCGCGCTCGACATGGTGGGGAACGTCGCCGAGTGGACGAGCGATTGGTTCGCGCCGTACGACACGAGCTCCGGGGAGGAGCCGAAGCCCGCGCCCAAGCCCACGGACAATCCGCGCCGCGTGGTGCGTGGGGGCGCCTTCCTCAGCTACGACGCGGCGCTCATCGCACCGAGCGCGCGCGCAGCATGGCCCGAGGACAAGCGCGCCGCGACCGGCGGGATGCGCTGCGCGTCCCCGTAGCGCCGCAGGCCGCGCCTCTCCGTCGCGCCGCGAACCGCGCCTCTCCGTCGCGCCGCGAGCCGCGCCTCTCCGCAGGCGCGGAGGGGCGGGCCCGTTCCCTCGGTGCGAGCGATCAGCGTGCGCGGGCTCGCCCGATCAGTCGGGCTGACTGCACTTGCCGGCCTTGCAGAAGCTCGAGCAGCAGTCGCTGTTCTTCACGCAGCCCACGCCCTTCGACTTGCACGGAGGGGGCGGCACGACGATGGGCGTGTCCCCCGGGCACATCTTGTTGCAGAGGGTCTTCACCTTGCTCGCGCAGCTCACGTCCCAGCCCGTGTTGCAGCAGTACGGGTCGGCGGCGCAGATCTTGTCGGTGCAGCTGTCGCAGCTCGCGAGCTGGGGGACGCCCGCGGTGCAGACGTCGTGGCACGCCGCCGGCGTCACGCACGCGAAGCCGTCCCACAGCTGACCCGCCGGGCAGACGCACGCCTTGCCGTCCCAGATCTGACCGCCGCTGCAGCTCGGCGTGACCTTGTCGCAGCCCTGCTTCGCGAACACGTCCGGCGCGAGGGAGCACACGGTCGGCACGCGGTTCGCGCACGACGTGTCCCACTTCTCGTTGCAGCAGAACGAGTCCTGCGCGCAGATCTGCTGGACGCACGGGTTGCACGTCGGGTCGAGCTTCTCGCCCGCTTCGCACAGGCTGTGCGCGCAGTTCGTGCAGGGACTGTCGCAGATCTGCTTCGCCTTGTTGATGCAGCCGCTGTCCCAGTGGCTCGTGCAGCAATACCCGACCGTGCTGCACACGGCCTCGACGCACGTGTTGCACGTCTTCGCGAGCTTGTCCCCCGCCTCGCAGGGGTCGTGCGCGCACTCCTCGTCCGCGGACGGGATCGCGCTGAACTCGCCGAACTCGATCTTCAGCGGGACGGAGCAGAGCTCGTTCTCGTAGCGCGAGCCGGACTCCTCGCACGCTTGCCGGTTCCCCTCCTGGAGGAACACGCTGTTGCTCGGCTGCCAGAAGATCGACTCCGCGGACTCGATGCTCGCGGGGCCCGCGGCCATCGCGAACCCGCCGATGTAGATCTTCGAGATGTAGTGCGTCGCCTCGGAGCAGCGGCTCCCCTTGAGGTCCTGCTTGCGCACGGGCGCCGAGGTCTCGAACGTGCCGAGGTAGGCCTCGTCCGAGCGGAGGACCTGACCGTCCTTCAGCTTGTGCGCGAACTGATCTCCCCCGAGCGGGAGCTCCGCGCGGAGCTCGGCGTCGTTGTGGATCAGCGTCTTGTGCTGACCGGAGTAGGGCTGAAAGTCGTAGTAGCCCTTGCTCCCGCACTGATCGAGCACCGTGATTTGGAGCCCGCAGTCCGGGTCGACAGCGACCTTGATGGGGACGATCCCGCCCTTGCGCTTCTTGTTGATGAGGGCTCGCGTGCGCTGATCCGCGGCGAGGTTCGCCTCGATGGGCTGGCGGCAGGTGCGCGGCTGCGCCGACGCGATCGCGCTCCCCGAGCCGACGGGCGTGGGCGTGACGACCTGGGTCGGGCCGCACGCGGCCGACAGCCCGACCCCCGAAAGTGCGACGAGCCCGAGGGCGAGCGCGGCTCGGCCTCGCCCTCGTGAGCCAACCCTCTCGCTCGCGCGCCCCTCGGCGAAGTCCGTCATGACGCGCACGCTATCCAAAGGCTCCGGGCGCAGCAACGCCCTCTCGGGAAGGTCCGCGGCGTGATCCTCGGAGGGCCGAGGAGCGCAAGGAGCTCGCGGGGTTCGGCACCTCGTCAGTCGAGTTGCACGTGGAAGTGCGGGGGCGTCGTCTCCGCGAGCACGCGCAGGCCGCTCTTCTCCGCCGCCTCCACGAAGGACTGCTTCTCCGCGCTCGACATGTCGACGTTGCGGATGTCCGCCGCGCCGGATCGCAGGTGCGCGGAGATGAAGACCCCGCGCTTGATCTGCGCGCGGATCGCCTTCGCCATCCGGGCGACGATCGTCTCCTTGTCGTCCTTGTCGGACTTGCCTCGATCGAAGACGGCCTTGAGCTCGAGCGCGGCGTCCTTGTTTTTGTAGAGCTTCACGACGTCGTCGCCCGCGGCGAGCTTGTCGTAGATGGCCTCGGCCTGCGACGCGGCGTCGCGCGTCCCGCTCGTCACCGTGAGGATCTTCCCGGTCGCCTTGTGGTAGCGCCCGGCCACCTGCTTGATGCGATCCTCGACCTTCGACGGGAGGTTCACGTCGGGCAGGATCTCGTAGGTCGTCGTGCCCTGCGGTCCCTCGATCGCGGGGACGCTCATCGAGAGGTTCGGCTCGAGCTCCGTGGGGGACGCGCGCACCGACGCAGCGAACGCCGCCGCGCCGAGGACGCTCAAGCCCAGCGCGGCGCCGCCGGCCGCGACCTTGGTTCGGGAGGAGGCCGCCATCGCCCTACTCCGTGACCTCGAACGTGCGGCGCCCGAGCTCGTTGCCCTTCGCGTCCTTCACGACGACGGTCCACGTCCCGACGGCCTTCACGCTGCGGCGCAGGGCCCACGTGCGCCAGCGCGATTTGTCGCCCACGCGGAGCTCCACCTTCGACGTGCTGCCCAACGGCGGGATGAAGTGCACGAACACGCGCCCGCGCGCCTTCTCCGGGTTGTCGAGCTCGACGAACGCGTACAGCTTCTCCGTCTGCTTCGCGGAGAACGTCTCCTCGGGGGACACGGGCTCTCGCTTGTCGATCGCCTCGGCGAACTGGATCCGCTTGATGGCGAGGTGCGTGGGGGTCGTCGCCTTGTCGGCGTCGTCGTCGCCGCCGTCGTCGCTCGACGCGGAGTCCTCGTGGGCCGGGCGCTTGTGCTTCGAAGTGGGGCGGGGCTCCGAGGGCGGATCGTCCGCGGCGTCCGACGCGTGGTCGTCCGAGGGCGGCGCGCCGTCGTTCACGGTGCTCGTGTCGGCGACGGGCTCGGGCTTCTGAAGGCGACCGGGCTTGGTCGCGTCGCCCTGCTCGTTCGGCGCCTTCGCCTCTTCGACCTTCGCGAGCGCGGGCAGATCGTCCTTCTTGGGTTCGGAGTCGATGGGTTTGTTGCAGGCCGCGAGACCCAGCAGGAGGACGAGCGGGAGAGCGCGCATCGGGTTCACCTCGGCGCGTGCATGCCACGCGGGTCCTGACCTGGAAAAGAAAGCGGCTCCCCGAGAGCTCGGGCAAGACTTCGGCGGGGGCTGTTTCTTCGCTGGGCGTGGCGCACGTGCTAAGCCCAAACAGCGTCGATGTCTCGCCTCGCCTCCGCGCTCACCGCCGGTCTCGCTGCCCTCGCGATCGCGCTCCCCGCGACCGCGAAGGCCGACCCGCGCGTGCGCGGGGGCTTCAGCCTGAACGGCGGCTACTTCGGCGTCTTCAGCGACACGAACCGCGGGAACGGGGGCTCGATCTCGCTCGGCGGTCGCATCGGCGTCCAAATCACGGACGTCTTCAGCCTCTACTACCAGAACAGCCCGCTCGGCTTCTTTCTGTTCCGCAACGGGCCGAAGGTGGGCGCGAGCGACTTCAACGCGATCCTCGCGGACTTCACGATCGAGGACACGTTCGGAGTGGGGTTCGGCCCCTCGCTCGATCTCGTGACGAGCGGCTCGTTCGCAGGCAACGCGAGCCCGATCGAGCCCGGCGGGCACGTGCGGATCTCGCTGCTCCTCGGGAGCTCGAAGGGGTTCAGCCGGCGGCAGTCCTTCGCCATCGGCCTCGACCCGCACGTCACCTACTTCGACCGCGGTGTCCTGCTCTCGCTCGCGGGCGGCATCGGCGCCGAGTGGTATTAGGTACCGACGGCCTGAAGTTCGCGCCAGCGCCGCCTCGACCGCGCGCGGCTCAGCGAGCCGTTTTCATGCGCTCGGCGAGCGCGTCGTAGCCTCCCACGAACTGTCCTGCGAGGTAGACGTAGGGCAGCGTGTACTGCTTCGTCGCCGCGACGAGCTTCACCTCGAGGTGCCGGTGCTCGGGCTCGTCCAAATTGATGAAGCGCGCGTCCACGCCGCCTTCGCGGAGGAGCTGCACCGCGCGCCCGGACCACTCGCACGTCCGCTTGCCGTAGACCTGCGCGGCGAGCGCGGGATCGCCGAGCGGAACCTCGCGCGGCGCCTCGGGCGCTTTGGGCGCGGCCTCGACCGGCGCGAAGGGATCGTGCACCGCGATCGGCTCGGGCACGACGTCGAGCCGCTTGCGCGGGGTCTTGCGCACCTTGTCGAGGAGCAGATCCGTTCGGTCAACCACCTTGACGAACGTGTCGAACAGCTTCATGCGAGGGTTCGTCGCGCGCCGGGGGCGCGCGGTCAAGGCGCCTGACGGCGGAGCGGGTGCTATGCAGGAGAGGTGCGCTCGGGCCTCCCGCTCCTCCTCTCGGTCCTGCTGGGCGCTGGGTGCAGCGTGGAGGAGCCCACGATCTCGGCGCCCGCCGCGATCGAGGGCGGCGCGATCGACGAGTCCGACACGGCGGTCGTCGCGCTCGCGAACACCGCGATCAACGAGCTCTGCAGCGGTGCGAGGATTGCGCCGAACCTCGTGCTCACGGCGGCGCACTGCGTGTCCACCACCGCGACCTCGGGCCAGACGTGCGCGGCGTTCACGTTCGGCGGCGTGGTGGACACCTCGAAGCTCCTCTACACGCACGCGACGGTCGCCCCGCAGACGACTGGGGACTACGCGGAGGTCCAGGAGGTCCTCACCCCCGCCGTGCCTGGGGAGTCGCTCTGCGATCGGGACATCGCGCTCGTCCTCCTCAAAGAGCCCATCGCGGACGGGCTCCTCCTCCTCCCGCGCCTCGACGCGCCGATGTCGGTCGGCGAAGCGTTCGCCGCCGTAGGGTATGGGCAGTCGGGCGACGGCGCGGGGATCGGCACGCGCCGCAGGCTCGACGGTCTCACGGGGTTCTGCGTCGGCGATTGCGGGAAGTCGTTCACCGGCGCGCTCGAGTGGATCGGGCACCCGTCCGTCGCCCACACGGGCGGTCGGCCCGGTGACTCGGGCAGCCCCGCGCTCACGTCGAACGGCGAGGTGACCGGCGTGTTCGTGCGTCACCTCGAGTACCCGGGCGCGAGCACCCTCCCGGACGAGCTCGTCTACACGTCGATCGACGCGCACGAGGGGTTCCTTCGCGACGGCGCGGTCCACGCCGCGGAGATCGGCGGGTACGATCCCCCCGACTGGGCGGCGCCCCAGCCCGTCGAGCCGCCGCCGAAGGAGTCCCCACCCACCATCGAGGAGGGGTGCGCCGCCGCTCCCGGGCCGGCCCTTCATGATGTCGACCCGCGCGCGCTCCTCCCGCTCACATCCCTCGTCGCGGCGCTCGCCGCGCGCTCGAGGAGCCGAAGCGGAGCAGCAAGGAGACGCGTTCAGCCTGCTCGCGGCCGAGAGCCGCGCCGACCGGTCCTGCTAACGTAGGAGATCATGGAGCTTGTCTTGGTTCGCCACGGTGAGCCGAAATGGGTGTCGGACGACGGCCGGCCGGAGATGGATCCCGCCCTCACCCCTCGCGGGCGCGCGCAGGCGAAGCTCGCCGCGGAGGCGCTCGCGGGATCGAAGAAGAAGCCGGCCGAGCTGATCGTGTCGCCCGCGCGCAGGGCCCGGGAGACCGCGGAGCCGTTCGCCCACGCGCTCGGCCTCACGCCGCTCGTCATCGACGACCTCACGGAGTTCAGGCTCCCCGACTGGACGTCGCTCGATCCGATCGAGGTCGCGGATCGCTTCCGGAAGATGCGCGAGCGCCCGCTCGACTCGTGGTGGAGCGGCGCGGACGGGGGCGAGACGTTCCACGACTTCGAGGCGCGCGTCCGCGCGTGCCTGTTCGACCTGCTCCGCGCGCGCGGCGTCGAGCCCCTCGATCCGGCGTCGCGTCACCCGCGCTTTCGCCAGGTCCGCGATCCCGGGCGGATCGTCATCGTCGCGCACGGCGGCACGAACGCGCTCGTCACGAGCCTGCTCCTCGGCATGCAGACGGTTCCCTGGGTGTGGGAGGCGATTACGTTGAACCACGCGAGCTTCGTCCGGCTCCGGGTCATCCCCCTCGGCGGAGCGTCGGTCGTCAGCCTCCGGTCACAGAACGAATGCGAGCACCTCCCCAAGGAGCTTCGCACCCGATGAATCGCCCCATGAAGCGCCTTCCTTGGTTCGCCGCCGCCGCCGCGCTCGCGCTGCTCCCCCAGCTCGGATGCCAATACTTCTTCCCGACGCCGATCGAGCAGGAGGCCGCCGAGGCGAACGCCACGCCCGCCCCGAACGCGATCCGCTCCGTCGGGACGGCGTTCCTCCCGGGCGAGGTCATGAAGGCGGACGTCTACCTGGACTCGATCGTCGTCGGCCGAGGCGAGCTCCGCGCGGTCAAAGCGTGCGACGCGAAGGGGGTCCCCGCGGTGCGCGTGGAGCTCGAGGCGGAGAGCGTGGGCGTCGGCAAGCTCCTCAAGACCGCCTCCATCGCCACGAAGAGCCTCGTCCAGCTCGACACGGGGACCCCGATCTCCGGCTGGGGGGACACCGTGATCGGGGACGAGCGGACGATCGTCGAGTCCCTGTTTTACCCCTCGCGCTTCCAATATCAGCAGACGCGGACGGTGAAAGAGAAGGAGCAGAAGCCCCTCTTCGGCGAGGTGGCGCTCCCGATCGAAGGCATCCCGCACGACGCGGAGTCGGTCCTTGGGTACGTCCGCAACTGGCACCCGCCCGATGGCACCACGGGCTGGCTCTACACGGTCTCCGGGCGCTACGCGTGGCGCGCGCAGCTCACGTTCGTCGGCGGCGAGGTGCTCTCGACGGAGCGAGGCGAGGAGAAGGCGCTCCGCATCGAGGGCATCGCGCAGAAGCTCTCCGGCAAGAACCTCACGCCCTCGTCGACGACCTCGGCGCGGCACTTCACGATCTGGTTCTCGGACGACGAGCGCCACGCGCCCCTCCGCATCCTCCTCGAGACCGCCGTCGCGAAGATCACGATCGAGCTGACGTCGTACGCGCGCGAGGAGGTCAAGGACGATCCCAGCGCCCCGTGCGAACCCCTGTTCGACGAGAAGACCCTCGTCGACAAGGTGGGCGCGCGCAAGAAGCAGCGCGAGCAGGACAAGCAGAAGGCGGCGGAGGCGAAGCCCTCGAAGCCGGCCAAGCCCGCCAAGCCGAGGCCCGCGCCACGCGAGGCGGACGAAGACAAAGACGAGAAGGACGCGGTCGACAAGATCATCAAATAGCGGGTCGCTCGTCGGCGGAGTGTCTCGAACGGCTCCTCTCGCGAATCGTCGCTAAGGGCGCGTCCGGAAATAACTGGCGCATTCGGCCGACGCTGCATCCCCGCGGCCGGCGTTACTCCTCCTCAAAATAGCCCCACTATTCATCGTCGTCGCGCCTTGGCCGCGGGGCGCATCGTCGCCCTCGGTGCAGCCACTTATTTCCGGACGCGCCCTACGCGCGGGCCGGTGCCCCACGAGGCGGACGCGCTCGGCGCGCCCACGCTCCTCGATCGACGTATCATCGGCGCGCGCGGCGGCTCGGACCGCCCGACACCCGAGGTGCCATGACCCACACCGACGACGTTGCGATCCACCGTGCCCGCGGCCCGCGCCCCGCCCTGGGCGGCGCATGAGCGTGCCCCGATTCGCGACGGGACGGTCGCGCGGCACGTACGCGCAGGGGTTCGAGCCCGTGGCGCGCGCCTTCGAGGCGAACCTCGCGACGGGCGAGGAGATCGGCGCCGCCCTCACCATCTACCACCGCGGGCATTGCGTCGTGGACCTCGCGGGCGGTCTCGCCGACGTCGCGAGCGGGCGGCGGTGGGAGCACGACACGCGCATCAACGTGTTCTCCGTGAGCAAGGGCCTCGCGGCGATGGCGCTCTACCTGCTGGCCGACCGCGGAAGGCTCGATTGGGATCGCGAGGTCGGCGCGTACTGGCCCGGGTTCGCGAAGCACGGAAAGGAGGGCATGCGGGTCCGCACGCTGCTCGGGCATCGCGGGGGCCTCGCCGGCCTCGACGCGCCGCTCGGGCTGTCCGATTGTCTGTCTCCCGCGGGGCCCGGGAAGGTGCGCGACGCCCTCGAGGCTCAGCGGCCCGCGTGGGTGCCAGGCGAGGATCAGGGGTACCACGCGCTCACGTTCGGCCTCTACGCGCGCGAGCTCTTCCAGTCGATCGCCTCCGAGTCGATGGGGACGTTCCTGCGGAGGGAGCTCCTCGGCCCCCTCGGGTCGGACGCGTTCATCGGGACACCCGAGTCCGAGGACGCGCGCGTCGCGACCCTCTACCCGCCGAACAACGGCGCGCGCGTCGCGAAGATGGTGGGCTCGCTCCTGCTCGATCCGCACGGGAACGAGGCGCGCGTCCTCCGCGCGACCGTCCGGCGCGACTCGATGGTGCGGCGCGCGTTCACGAATCCGCGCGTCGACCTCCCCGGCGGGATCCGCGCGTACAACGATCTGCCGGTCCGCCGCGCGGAGATGCCCTGGGGGAACGGCACGTCCTCCGCGCGCGGGCTCGCTCGCGCCTACTTGCCGTTCGCGTCCGGCGGCGAGCACGGCGGGCGCCGCTACCTTCGTTCGCAGACATTGCTGGCTGCGTATCGCAGAGAGGGATGGTCCGAGCGCGACCGCGTCCTCCAGAAGCCCCTCGGTTGGTCGAACGGCTTCCTCAAGGAGGAGCGCCACGTCTTCAGCCCCACGCCGGAGTCGTTCGGCCACGCGGGGATGGGGGGCGCGCTCGGGTGGGCCGACCCCGTCCAACAGCTGACGGTGGGCTACGTGATGAACCGCATGGATTTTCGCGTGCGTTCGCCCCGCGCGCTGTCGCTCTGCCACGCGCTCTACGAGTGCGAGCCGATCCGAGACGCGAAGCCCTGAGTCGACGGCGCGCGCCCTCGCGGGCCGCGCGCGTTCGCCCTCCGGAGATTGTTCTCGAATCCTCCCGATCGGCGGCTACGCTTCGAGCGCGACATGCGCGTGCTGTTCATCCAGAAGGAGCTCGAGGGGGCCGAGCCGATCGGCGCGCTCTATGTCGCGGGCTGCTTGATGCAGGCCGGGCACACCTGTCGATTCGTGGGCACGCGCGGCAACGACGTGCTCGCGGAGGTCGACCGGTTCGATCCCGGCGTCGTCGCGTTCGGCCCCACCACGGGGCTTCATCACTACTATCTGGGCCTCAACGCCGCGATCAAGGCGCGCCGACCCGGCATCGTCACGCTCATGGGAGGCCCTCACGCCACCTACTTCCCCGAGGTGATCGCCACGCCGGGGATCGACGTCGTCTGCATCGGGGAAGGGGAGGACGCAGCGGTCGAGCTCTGCGACGCGCTCGATCGCGGGGAGGACCATCGCTTCATCCCCGATCTGTGGGTCAAGCAGGGCGGCGTCGTGACGAAGAACGGCGCGCGGCCGCTCCGCCGGGATCTCGACGCGATCCCGTTCCCGCCGCGCGAGCTCCTCTACGAATACGACGACTCGCTCCGCCGGCGCCCGCTGAAGTCGTTCACGACGAACCGCGGGTGCCCGTTCCCGTGCAGCTATTGCTTCAACCCATCGCTCGTCGATCACTACGGCTCGAGCTGGAAGAAGGTGCGCATCCGGAGCCCCGAGAACGTGGTCGCGGAGATCCTCGAGGTGCGCCGCAAGGGCCCGCTCCAGGTGATCGGCTTTCGAGAGAGCATCTTCGTCTACAACGCCGCCTGGCTCCGCGCGTTCGGCGAGCTCTACCGGAGAGAGGTGGGCCTCCCTTATTACTGTCACCTCCGAGCAGACATTCTCGATCAGGAGATGGTGGATCTCCTCGCGTGGTCGGGGTGCCACACGGTGAACGTCGGCATCGAGACCGCGAGCGAGCGCGTCGCGAACGAGGTCCTGAAGCGGCACGTGAAGATGGACCGGCTGACCCGCGGGATCCGCATGCTGAAGCGCGCGGGCATCGTCGTGTTTGCAGACAATATCCTCGGGATCCCGGGAGGCACGCTGGAGGACGATCTCGCGACGCTCCGGCTCAACATCGACCTCGACGTGGACTACGCGGCGGCGACGCTCTGCACGCCTTACCCGGGCACGGGCATCGCCACGTACGCGATCGACAATGGCTATTTCGATGGCGACTTCGATCGCATCGACCAGAGCTATTACACCGAGAGCATCCTCTCGTTCTCGTCCGCCCGAGAGAAGCGCCGGATCGAGAACCTCCACAAGCTCTTCGCGGTCACCGCGGCGATCCCACAGCTCCTGCCGATCGTGAAGCGGCTCCTGGATTTGCCACCGAACGACTTCTTCTACTCGATGTTTCGCGCGTGGTACCTCCTCTGCCACTTCACGGACGTGATGCCACGCAAGCTCGACGCGGCCCAGATGCTCGAGGGCATCGCGAGCGTCTTCGGCGTCTACCGGGGGACGGACACCAACCAGTACCCGGCCCCGGCGCCCGAGCCGGTGGTCTACACGGACGCCCCGCCCCCGCGCTCGCTCTTGCAGCTGAAGCGCGCCCGTACCACGGCCGACGAGGAGGCTCTGCGTGTTCGCTGATCCCAAAAAGAACGACGCGCGGCGCCTTCGGCGCCGCCTCAAGGCGGGCGCTTCGATCGTGATGGCGCTCTGCGCGGGTGCCTTCCTCGCGGCCTGTGGCGCGGACGCAGCCTCTCCCCCGTCCCCCTCCGGCCCGGACGCGCGAGGTGGCCCGCCTCGTGGTTCCAACAAGCCGTCATCGACGCCCGCGGGCAGCGGGAGCGCAGCGCCGAGCGCGCCGCCCGCGCCCTCGCCGGCGCAGCCGACGAGCTCGGTCGTCCCGAGCGCGTCGTCGAGCGCGATCGTCCCCGCGGCTCCGTCGAGCGGTCCCGCCGTCGACAAGAACCAACACAAGAAGGGGATGCCCGTCCCCGACAACCTCCTCGAATAGCGAGCGTCAGGCGGGCGCGCCGAGCAGCGCGTCGAGGGCCGCGCGGACGAGCGCGTGGTAGGCCGGACGCGCCTCGGCGTAGACGCGCTTCGCGAAGGCGGATCCCCACGGCGCCTCGAGGAGATCCGCGTAGAGCGGGCGCAGGTAGCGCGCGCGGCCCTGGGACCTCAGGAACGCTTCCACGGGCGCGGCCGCTCGCTCGCCCCGGAGCTTCACGAGGAGGCGCAGCCAGGGCAGGGTCACTTCGCAGTTGGTCGAAGCAGACAATCCGAACGCGGCGTCGAGCGCGTCGAGCTGCGCGAGGGGAGGGGGCGAGGCGAGCAGCGCGCCGAGGAGCTGGCGAAACGCATGGGGCGTCCACCCGCGGGTGTCGATGGCCCCGGGGGCAGTCCCCGCGGCGAGCGCCTTCGCGGCGGCGTCGACGCGATCGAGCAGCTCCGAGGGAGGGGGCGGCGCGGCGTCCGGGACGCCCGGGGTGCTCACCCAAGCCTCGAGGTCGATCGGCTCGTCCGCGGGCGTGAAGAGCTCGGCGCGGAGATCCGCGAGCAGCTCCGCGGTGGTGACGGATTGGAAGGCACGGCGGTCGAACCACCCTCGGAGCCAGCGGTCGAGGCGGGGCCGGCCCACGCGGTTCTCGATCGTCCAGAAGAACGCCGCGCCCTTCAAATACGGGATGATCGTGACGCCGACGGCCGGATCGCGGCCGGTCATGTCGTACGCGAGGCGCGTGTCCGGCGACGACGTTCCCACCCGCTCGATCTCGGCGACGAGCTCGCGGTACCCCCAGGTGTGGAGCATGCGCGCGCGCGTCGCTCCCCAGAGCACCTCGTGGATGCGGAGCTCGAGGTAAACGGTCGTCCCCTCGTTGATCCAGAAGTCGTTCCACGTCGCGTTCGTCACGAGGTTGCCCGCCCACGCGTGCGCGAGCTCGTGGGCGACGAGCGTCGTCAGGGAGCGGTCTCCGACGATGATGGACGGGGACGCGAACGTGAGGCGCGGGTTCTCCATCCCTCCGTACGGAAAGGACGGGGGCATGATGACGACGTCGAAGCGGCCCCAGCGATACGGGCCGCCGAGCGCCTCCGCCGCGTCGATCATCCGCTCCGCCTCGCCGAGCTCGTGCGCCGCGCGCTCGATCCACGAGGGCTCGGCGAAGACCGCCGTCCGCGGGCCGATCGCCCGCGTCGCGAGGTCGCCGACCGCGAGCGCGATGAGGTAAGGCGGGATCGGCTCCGCCATGCGGAACGTGAACGTCGAGCGCTCCTCGTCGCCCGCGGGCGCGCCGCCGAGGTGCTCCGCGCTCATCACCGCCACGAGCTCGCGAGGCACCGTGATCCGCGCTTCGTAGGTCACGCGCACGCGCGGGCTGTCCTGGAGCGGGATCCAGCTGCGCGTCTGGATCGCGTGGCCCTGCGTGAAGAGGAACGGGTGCGCGCCGCCCGCGGTTTGCACGGGATCGAGCCACTCGAGCGCCTCCGCGTCCGCGTGGGTTCGGTAGGTGATCGCGACGCGCGTCGTCCCCCGCGGGAGCTCCACGGTGAGCGGGGCGCCGAGCACGGGTTCGTGCGCGCCGATGCTGAACGCGAGCGCGCGCCCCGCAGCGTCGACGACGCGGTCCACGTGGAGACGCCGGCTGTCGAGGACGAGCGAGCGCGCAAAGTCCGCGACGTCGAGGTCGAGCGTCGCCTTGCCGCGGAGGACGTGCGCCCGGAAGTCGACGTCGAGGTCGAGCGCCACGTGGCGCACGCGCGCCTCGCTCGGCCGACCGTACGAGTGCGGATCGACGCTCGTCACGACCATCACCCGAGCTCGACGCGCACGGTCGACACGACGTGGCTCAGCGCGTCCCGCACGACCTTCGTCTCGGGGTGGCGGACGATGATGAACCCCTCTCCTTCGTACGACGGAGCCTTGCCTTGGCCGACGTGAGGGAGGCGCGCGTCGGTCACGAGATCGCCGAGATCGCGCTTCACCGTGTCGAGCCCGTGCACCGCGCGGACGCGACCCTCCCCCTGCCCGCGGAGGTAGGCCGCGCCGGACGCGT
This sequence comes from Polyangiaceae bacterium, assembly GCA_046351395.1. Lineage (GTDB taxonomy): Bacteria > Myxococcota_A > Polyangia > Polyangiales > Polyangiaceae > CAYYKK01. The sequence continues at coordinate 117,004 of JAXLYP010000020.1, read as the reverse complement.
ACTTCCGCTCGGGGAGCGGCTCGAACTCGCCCCGCACCATCAACCGAGCCCAGACGCCGATGGCGTCCACGTCGTGGGCGCGCGAAATGAGCGTGGGGAACTGCGCGCCGGGCGGGCGCGCTCCCACCTCCGAGATCGCGAGGCTCCCGTCGGCGCGCCGGAACCACTCGAGGTGGCACATCCCGGACTCGAGGCCGAGCACCTCGCACGCGCGCGCGGCCGCCGCCGCGATGTCCGCGCTCTCGTACTCCCTCGGGAGCACGACGACCCACTGGATCCAGGGGTTCTGCATCACGTCGAGGCACGACGGGTGGTAGTCGGAGATGGAGTAGAACGCGACGCGCCCGTCCACCACGAACGCGTCGAACGAGTGTTCCTGTCCGCTCAACATCTCCTCGAGGAGCGCGACGCCGCCCGCGGCGATGCTCGTCGGGCCGAGCACGCGGCACAGGGCCGCCTCGTCGTCCGCGCGATAGGTGGTCTGCGCCGCCGCGCCCGCGGGGGGCTTCACGATCACCGGATAGCCCATCTCCTCCGCGAACTGGACCGCGCTTGCGCTCGCGCTCACGAGCCGGTGACGCGCGACCGGGAGCCCCGCCCCGCGCAGGAGATCCTTCATGCGCGTCTTGTCGCGGAAGTTCTGCGCCTGGGCGGCGCGCATGCCGGGCAAACCGAGCCGCTCGCGAGCCTCGGCGACGGGGACCTGGAGCTGCTCCACGATCCCGATGAGGCGATCGATCGGCCCCTCGGTGCCCGCGATGTGAAGCCCCGCGCCGACGATCTGATCCGCGGACAATCCGTCCGCGATTTGGACACACCGCGCGAGCCGCGCGCGCACGTTCGGGTCGAGCGAGGCCGGGTCACTCGCGGTGACGAGCGCGATGCGCGCCCCCTCGACCGACACCAGGCGATCGAGGTGGACCTTGGCGTTGTCGGTCAGGAACGGCGCGACGAAGACGGCGAGGATCACCTCTTCGGCAATACCTTGGTTCGACAGGAAGAAAAAGGCCCGCGCGCCGTCACGCGCGCACGGACCTCGGCGTGTCGACCGAGCTATCCATCCCGTCGCGATCCCGCAGCGCGAGTGTCGCCGACGCCGAGCTCGCTACGCGTCACTCGGCCGGATAGTTCGCGGTCAACCAAGCGTCACACGACTTCGAGAAGTCGTCCGCGATGCCGAACTTCTCGGACGTCTGCTGGCAGGTCTCGAACGCGGCCTTCGCTTCGAGCTTGAGGGGCTCGCTCGCCGCGTCGATCGCCGCGTAATAGCTGGTACGAACGTCCTCCCAGGTGAGGCCCGTGTCGCCCGGAACGGGTCCGTCCTTCTTCCACTCCCCGGGGATCGGCGCCGCCCTGAACTCGGCGACGAAGTGTCCCTTCATCGTGCCGACGCGCGCGGTGGAGTGAACCACCCAATAGGGAGGCGCCGACGGCTCGAGCGCCGAGATCTTTTTGTACGCGGCCTCCGCGTCGTCGATCGCGGCGCGCTTCGTCTTCGCCCAGGGCGCGACCTTGTCCTTGATGAACCGCGTGATGCTGTCTTTGTCGCTCGGCCCGGCGTAGCTCGGCATGCGGATGGGCTCGGTGGCCGCGCGCTTCTTCTCCGCTTCGAAAAACAGCGCCTCGCCCACCGCCATCAGCGCGCGCTGGACGTGGGGCTTGCTCTCGGTGTCGGAGCCTTCGGCTTGAATCTTCGGGACGACGCCCTCCTTCCACTTCGCGAGGATCGAGCCGAACGCCCGCTCGGCGCACGCGGTGTCGTTCAGGGCGAGGCACGCGCGCCCGAGCAACGCCTCTCCGGCCATCGTCGCGTCCGCGGGGGCGCTCGCGCGGATCTTCTCGATCGCGGGCTCGAGCGCCGCCTTCGCCTTCGTCCACTCGGAGGCTCGAGCCGCCGTGGCGCCCGCCTCGAGCTCGGTCGCACCCGGGGACGACTCGAGCATCACCCAGCGCTCGACCGCTGGGGCCGCGGCGGGGACGGCGCCGTCCGCCTTTCCCGTGGCGGACGCGTGCGGCGCTGCGTGTTCGGCGTTCGTCGCCTCGACGGCGCGGGGCTCGGCGTTCGTAGCTGCGCCACACCCCGCGAGCGCGAGGGTGATGAGTAGGACGTACGGCTCTCGTTTCATCTCTCGAGACCTCCTCGGTTCGAGCTAGGACGCGAACGGGCCCCTCCGTATTGGATGGGCCGCGTCGATTCGCGATAGTGCAAGTTTCTGCACGTCGCGCGGGAGAGCGTACCGCGGCGGAGCGGACGGGCGAGAGCCGCGCGCGACCCGGGTTGCCGGCGCGCCGACCCCGGACGAGAACGAGAGCCGATGGCGGCGAAGCGGACCGCGAAGAAGACGAAGGCGGCGCAGCCGACCGACAGCGCGGACGGCCTCGCGCCGTTCAGCGCGCCCGTGCGAGCCTGGTTCGAGTCCGCGCTCGGCGCGCCGACGCCGGTGCAGGTCGAGGCGTTCGCTCGCATCTCGGCGGGCGACAGCGTCCTCGTCTCCGCGCCGACGGGCTCGGGCAAGACGCTCGCGGCGTTCCTCGTCGCGCTCGAGCGCTCGATGTTGGGGCGAGACGTGGAGCCGGCCCGAAGGCCGGGTGAACCGCCGCGCGGCGTCCGCATCCTCTACGTCTCCCCGCTCAAGGCGCTCGCGAACGACATCGAGCGGAACCTCGTGCGCCCGATCGCGGGGATCCTAGAGACCGCGCGTGAGCTCGGCGTCCCGGTGCACGAGCCGCGCGTCGCGATGCGCACGGGCGACACGGCGGCCAAGGATCGCGCGAGGTTCGCGCGCGAGGGAGCGGACATCCTCATCACCACGCCGGAGTCGCTGTACCTGCTCCTGACGTCGTCCGCCCGGGACACGCTCCGCGACGTACAGACCCTCATCGTGGACGAGATCCACGCGGTCGCGGGCACGAAGCGGGGCAGTCACCTGTTCGTCACGCTCGAACGCCTCGAGGCGATCCGGTCACCCGCTCGAGGTCGCATGCAGCGCGTGGGCCTCTCGGCGACGCAGCGCCCGCTCGAGACGATCGCGCGGGCGCTCGGCGGCTGGGCGGCCCCAGGGGAGCCGCGGCCCGTCGCGGTCGTCGACGCGGGGATGCGCCGGACGATCGATCTCCGCGTCGAGGTCCCGATCGACGACATGGCGTTCTTCGCGGGTGACGGCGAGGTCAAGCGCGCCGCGCCCGACGCGGCCGAGGGCAAGGACGACGAGCCGAAGTCGATCTGGGACGTCATCCACCCGCGGCTCGTCGAGCTGATCCGCGCGCACCGCTCGACGATGATCTTCGTGAACTCGCGCAGGCTCGGCGAGCGCCTCACCGAGGGCATCAACGCGGTCGCCGGGGAGGAGCTCGCGCTCGCGCACCACGGCTCGGTCGCCCTCGAGACGCGGCGAACGATGGAGGAGCGCCTCAAGTCGGGCGACATGCCGGCGATCGTCGCGACGAGCTCGCTCGAGCTCGGGATCGACATGGGCGCGGTGGATCTCGTCATCCAGATCGAGGCGCCGCCGAGCGTGGCCTCCGGGCTCCAGCGCGTGGGGCGCGCGAGTCACCACGTCGGCGGGTCTTCGAAGGGCGTCGTTTTCCCGAAGTACCGCGGAGATCTGCTCGCGTGCGCCGCGACCGTGCGCGCCATGCTCGAGGGGCTCGTCGAGAAGACCCGCGTCATCACGAACCCGCTCGACATCCTCGCGCAACAAGTCGTCGCGATGGTGTCCGTCGAGCAGCAGACCGTGGATGGGGTGTTCGAGGTGATCCGGCGCGCCCACCCGTTCGCGGAGCTGCCGCGCGCCTCGCTCGAGTCCGTCCTCGACATGCTGACGGGGCTCTACCCGTCGGACGCGTTCGCGTCGCTCCGCCCCCGCCTGCTCTGGGATCGGGACACGGGCGTGCTCCGCGCGCGCGCCGGAACGCGCTCCGTCGCGATCACGAACGGCGGCACGATCCCGGACCGCGGACTCTATGGCGTGTACCTCGCGGGCGAGGACGAGGCGCGATCGAAGCGCCTCGGGGAGCTCGACGAGGAGATGGTCTTCGAGCGGCGCGTCGGGGACGTGTTCCTCCTCGGCGCGTCCTCGTGGCGCATCGAGGAGATCGGATCGGACCGCGTGCTCGTGTCGCCCGCGCCCGGTGAGCCCGGCGTGATGCCGTTCTGGCGCGGCGATCGCGTGGGGCGCCCCGCCGAGCTCGGCGCGAGGGTCGGCGAGCTCGCGCGATCGCTCGCGGATCTCACCGAGTCGGAGGCGATCGAGTGGCTCGAGCGGGACCACCGACTCGACGAGCGCGCGGCGAAGAACCTCGTGGCGTACGTGCACGCGCAGCGGGTCGCGACCTACGAGGTCCCGAGCGATCGCACGATCGTCGTGGAGAAGTTCCGCGACGGGCTCGGCGACATCCGCTGGTGCATCGAGTCTCCGTTCGGCACGCGCGTGCACGCGGCCTGGGTCTCGGCCGTCGCGGTGCGCCTCCGCGACGCCGGGTTCGAGGGGATCGACATGATCTGGAGCGACGACGGGATCGTCTTCCGCTTCCCCGACGTCGAGCGTCTGCCCGACGACGCGCTCTTCTTCCCGGCCGCCGCCGAGGTCGAGGCGCTCGTCACGAGCGGCCTCGACGCGACCGCCCTCTTCGCCGGACGCTTCCGGGAGAACGCAGGCCGCGCGCTCCTCCTGCCCCGCGCGCGCCCGGGCAAGCGCACGCCGCTCTGGTCGCAGCGGCGCCGAGCGACGGAGCTCCTCCGCGTCGCGTCCGCGTTCGACGCGTTTCCGATCATCCTCGAGACCTACCGCGAGTGCCTGCGCGACGCGCTCGATCTCCCGGCGCTCGTGGATCTCCTGCGCAAGATCGAGGACCGCCGCGTGCGCGTCGTCACGGTCGAGACGGAGCGCCCATCACCGTTCGCCGAGTCGCTGCTGTTCGCGTACGCGGGCAACTTCATCTACGACGGGGACGCGCCGCTCGCGGAGCGCCGCGCGAGCGCCCTGAACCTCGATCACGCTCGGCTGAAGGAGCTCCTCGGCGAGGCGGAGCTCCGGGATCTCCTGGATCGGGACTCGATCGACGCGGTGGAGGCCGAGCTCCAGCGCACGACGAGGGGGCGAGCGTCGCACGCGGACGCGCTCCACGACGTGCTGCTCTCGATCGGGGACCTCTCGCGCGCCGAGATCGAGGCGCGCGTCGACGGGGACGCGGGCGCGCTCGTCGACGAGCTCCTCGCCTCGAAGCGAGCGGCGCGCGTGACCATCGCGGGCGAGCCGCGGCTCATCGCCGCCGAGGACGCGGGCCGGATCACGGGCGCGCTCGGCGTCTTGGTGGGCGACGCGCTGCCGGGCGCGCTCCTCGCGCCGGTCGCCGATCCGCTGGGGGACGTGGTGTCGCGCTTCGCCCGCACCCACGCGCCGTTCACGCTCCAGCGACTCGCCGAGCGCTTCGCGCTCGACTCCGACGTCGTCCTTCCGGTCGTCGCGAAGCTCGAGCGCGCGGGCAGGCTCTTGCGGGGCGCGTTCACGCCCGAGGAGGTCCACGAGGAGTGGTGCGACGCCGACGTCCTCGTGACGATCAAGCGGCGCGTCCTCCGCGGCGTGAGGCAGCAGATCCAGCCGGTCGATACGGCGACGTACGCGGCCTACCAGATCGCGCACCAGGGCATCGCTCGGCCTGGCCGCGGCGAGAGCGGGCTCCGCGCCGCGGTCGCCCAGCTCGAGGGCGCGGTCGTGCTCGCGTCCGCCCTGCTCGGTGACCTCCTGCCCGCGCGCGTCAGCCGCGACGATCGATCCGAGGACGCGTACCTCCCCCGGGATGCGTCGTACGCGCTCGACGCGCTCGTCAGCCGGGGCGCGGTGGTGTGGCGCGGGATCGAGCCCGTGGGGACGAACGACGCGCGCGTCGCGCTCTACTCCCCCGACGGGTTCGCGCTCCTCGCCCCCCCGCCGGGGGAGCCTCGGACGCCGCTCGAGGAGGCGGTGCTCCGCGCGCTCGACCAGCGCGGGGCGATGTTCTTCCGCGATCTCGCGCGCGTCGTCGGGGGCTTCGCGCCCGAGATCGAGGACGCGCTCTGGTCGCTCGTGTGGAGCGGGCGCGTCACGAACGACACGCTCGCTCCGATCCGCGCGCGCATCGCCGCGTACGGTCGGGGCCGAGAGGCCGCCGAGGGGCGCTGGAGCCTGCTCGAGCCCATCTCGACGAGCCTGACCGATCGTCGCGCCGCGTTCGCCGCGAAGCTCCTCGAGCGCTACGGCGTGCTCACGCGCGACGCCGTCGTCGCGGAGACGCCGAGCGGGGGGTACGGCGCCACCTATCCTGTCCTTCGCGCGATGGAGGACGCGGGCAAGATCCGCCGTGGCTACTTCGTGAAGGACGTCGGCGCGATGCAGTTCGCGAAGATCGGCGCGGACGATCGGATGCGGTCGATCCGTCGGGAGCCGGACGCGCCGCCGGGGGCGACCTACGTGCTCGCGAGCACCGACCCGGCGAACGTCTATGGCGTCTCGGTCAAGTGGCCGGAGAACCTCGCGGGGGGCAGGGGACGGGCGAAGGCGGAGCGGAGCCAGGGGACGTGGGTGGTCCTCCGCGACGGACGCGCGATCGCGTTCATCGGTCGAGGCCGGAAATCGCTCCTCCTCGCCGGCGAGGACCGAGCCGATTGCGCGGCCGCGGTGGAGGCCCTCCGCGCGCACGCGCCGCTTCCGATCTTCATCGAGCGCGTGGACGGAGTGTCTGCTTCCGCGAGCCCGTTCGCAGACATTCTGTCGGCCGCGGGCTTCGTCCCCTCGGGGGAGGGTTTGCTGCTCCGCGACGCGCCCGCCGGGCGCGGCCGACGGTGATCTCGAACCCTAGTGGGCTGCGCCTCGGGCCTCCGCGAGGCCCGACGCGAGGTCCTCGAGATCCTCGTCGCTCGGCGTCTTGCCGTCGATGAGCCCGTCGACGACGAGCGCTGCCTTCTTCGCGCGCGCGGCGTTCCACTTCTCGAGGGTGGACCAGGCGCGGCGCGCGCGCTCGTCCGGATCGTAGGCGACGACCATCCGGACCGTCGCGCCGTCGGTGACGATCGTGGCGTCTCGATACGCGCGCGCGACCACGCCGCGCTTCGCCGACCACCAGTCGCGGCGCTCGTCCGCCTCGCGTTCTTCGGCTTTGGGTTCCTTTTCTTCTTCGTCGTGAGCCTTCTCCGCGGCGGCCTTCATCCACCGCTCGACGGCCTCGGCGACGTCCTTCGCCGTGGCGTCCGAGTGGCACCGGAACTCGAACGTGTCCGTGCCCCAGCCGTCGTCGTCGTCGTGGATGTTCGTCGAGATCCCCCACGCGTCGACGTCGCGCATCGTCTTTTGGAGGGTCTTCCGGAGCTCTTTGTCGTCGATCGAGCCCGGTAGCGCGCCGAGCGCGGCGTCGTCGTCGCCGGTGCCCACGCGCACGATGGCGGCGGCGTGCGCGCCGAAGAGCTCTTCGAGGAGCTTGTCCCCGCGCTGCTTCCCGGTCGGTCGATAGCCCTCGCCGAACGCCTCGAGCGCGTCGAGCGAGCCCGCGAGGAACACGTTGGTGCCCTCGATCCGCGCGACCCCCTGGAGACACGGCAGCCTGTCCTTCCCGCTCTCCTTGTCGGAGCGCGCCTTCTTCCGCTCGTCCTCCGGCGCTTCGACGCAGCGGGTGAGCTCGAGGTGATCGGGATCGGGGGCGCGCTGCAGCTTGGGGAAGCCGTCGGGGAGATCCTTTCGATCCAGCGGGAGCAGCGTCACCGTCTCCCTGTGCTTTCGGCTCGCCGTCGTCACGAACGTGACGCGGTAGCTCGCGGGGATCTTCGCGGAGAGCTCCTTGCCGCACGCGAGCGCCTTGCCGAGGCCCGAGGGATCCTCGAACGCCCGGGCGAGGCGCTTCGAGCTCTCTCCATGCATCGACGACAGCAGATCCGCGAACAGGTCGGTCGGCGCGCCGCAGAGGTTCGCCGCGACCCAGGACCAAGTCGACTCGTCCGGGATGTCCTCCTTCTTCAGGCCGAGGTTGAACGCGCGCAGCGCGGCCCGGTCGTGACTCCGCACGACCGAGAGGTCCGGCGGGAGCTGGTTCCACGCGACGGGCAGCGCTGGCCCACGGCGGAGCACGAGCACGAGCGTCAGCACGACGCCCCCCGCGACGAGGACCCCGGCGATCGCGAGGCCCGCGACGAGGGGCGCGCGGGACCGGCGAACGGGGCGCGGGAGCGCCTCGGCGAGCGGCGGAACCGGGGCAGGAGTCACGCCGGCACTCTACTCGAGCTGCGACCTCAGGACTTCACGACCGAGGATCGCTCGAGGTGCCCGCCTCGGCCGCGTCCATCGCCGCTCCGATCGCGGTGAACGCGACCTTGTTCACGACTCGAATCGTCCCGTAGATCGCGTTCGTCAAGCCGTCGTGCACCACGCGCACGATGGCGGCTGGCGGCGCCACCACCGGCACGTGGGCGAGGACGTCGAACGTCCGCGCCGAGGTCCCGAGGTGCACCTTCTGGACGGCCCGGCTCCCGTGCTCGACGGCGCCTTCGATCAATTGCGACAGTCCCCTGGCTCGACGAAGCGACATCGCTCGAACTTTGCGCGCGGGGCGCCGCGCCCGTCAACCCCGAGGCCCAGGAGGCGCGTCCGCGCGCGATCGACCGGCCTCTCACCCCTCTTCGACCCAAGACCTGAGGTAGCCGTAGACGCTGCGCTCGTGCGCGAGCGCCAAGTGGTTCACGCCTCGGAGGAAGCGTGTGTTGGAGGGGGGGATGACGGGTGCGCGCGCGTCCTCGACGAGGACGCCGTTGGTCGCGCTCGCGATCGGGACGAGCGCGTCTCCGAAGAGGGGGGTCCACAGTGGACTGTCCGAGATGGATCCCGCGACCAGATAATGCCGAATGGAGGGCAACAGGGGGAGGGGGTGCTCGGGATCGGTGAGGTCGACGATCACCGGAGCCCCGAGATCCTTCACGCCCCGGCTCCGGAGCTCGACGAGGTCTCGGCCGACCTCCACGTACGGATCCTTCACCCTCGCGAGGAGCCCGCTCAAGCGCTTCCCGAAGCGCTCGAGCGGAGCGCCCTGGTGCGGAGTCCCGAGGTAGAACGCGCGTCTCGCGCGTGAGAGCCAAGGCGCGCGCCGGGTCGCGCCGTCGTGGCAGGCGCTCCGCACGACGAGGCCGCCCATGCTGTACCCGACGAAGACGATCTCCTCGAGGCGATCCCCGAGCGCCGCCGCGAGGCGGTCGAGCAGCGCGGAGAGCCGCCGTCCATTGTCCGAGATCGCGAGGCCGCTGTTGTACCGGAGGTAGAGAGGGAGCCAGCCGAAGTCCTCGCGGAGCAGCGAGCCGTAGTCCGTCCGCCCGGACGGCGTTTCGAACTCCCACACGCCCTCGCTGCACATGAGTCCGTGGGCGAGCACGACGACCGTCCGCCGCGCGTCCGTGATCGCGCCGAGGTCGTCCAGCGGATCGGTGTCCCGCGTGGCGAGGTGGAGCGACATGGGCGTGGCGAGCCCATTGTCTGTCTCGGCGAGCCAGTCGCCCACGAGGCCGTTCAGCGCGCCGATTGCGGCCTCGAGGTGCTTGCCCATCTCGATGAGCGCGTACCTCAGCGCGGCCGGCGCGTCGCCCTCGACATCGCCGTCGGCGACGGCGTCGAGGGGGCGCTCGGCCGCCGGTTCGGGTTCCGCGAGCGCCGCGCGGGCGGGGGGCTCTCCCTCGGCTGGTGCGGCCAGGGCTTCGGTGACGACGGCGGAGCGCCGCGCGCGGGCAAAGTGTCGGGCGGCGCCGCGAGGAGCGCCTCGCCGCGCGCCACGAGGTCCTGGATCTCCGCGTAGAGCGCGGCGGATGCCTCCTTGTTCTCGAGCGACGCCCTGAGGATCGCCATGGCCCCGCGGATCTCGCGCGCCGTCGCGCGCGCGGCGCGCGCCCCGGATATCGAGCTTGTCGATGACCTTCTCGCGGACCATCGCCCACGCGTCGAGCGCGGTACACAGCGCCTTCACCTCCTCCGCCAGCTGGTCGACGACGAAGGTCGAGGCGAGATCCGCGCCCGACATGTCCGCGAGCGCTTCGCTCGAGGAGGAGGGGCGCGCGGGGGGCGGGGAGGTCTTCGCGAGCTCCTCGTCCCTCCCGACGGGCGCGCGGCGCGCCCAGTCCGTCTCGGCGCGCACGGCGTCGAGCGCCGCGTTCGAGGTCGGCCGCCGCCGCGTTCCCGTCGCCTTCAGGCCCCGCACGTGATCTTCGGCTTGCGCCGCGTTCAGCGTGATGAGCGGCTTGTCCGGGAGGTCCTTCGTGATGCGCGCCACGCGATGCATCGCCGTGTGCGTCGAGACGATGACCGCCACGCGCTCGAACGGCATGGCGACCATGGCGATGAACCGCCGCAGCGCGCCCTCGAGCTGCGGCCGATCGTCGGACGCGCCGTTGCGCAGGTCGAAGATCAAACCGTGCCGAACTTCGAAGCCGTGCGCGATGCCCGCGATCGCGTCCGCCTCGACCTCGACGTCGAGCGCGCACTCGAACTCGCGGCGCGTGCGGACGAGCTCGAGGAGCGAGTCCTCCACGCGAGCCTCGAGGGTGAAATGGTCGGTCGCGACTAACAGCAAATCCAATCCTCGGCGGGGTTCGAGCGCGGGGTTCGGGCGCGAAGTTCGAGCGCGGGCATGACGAATCCACGGGGGCGGGGGACCGCCCTCCCTTTGCGAGTTGCTTTGGTCGCGCGGCGGAACCTCAGAAAACGACCGCGGACGATCCAGATCTACCCGGCGCGCTCCCCTAGCGGGAGGGAAAACCCGGGGACGAGCCATTTTCATGCTGAAAGGGCCCCCTTCTCATGCAAGTGTGGGCGCCTGCCTGACGAAAGGATACGTCGATGAGCGCACCCGTCCTGCAGCGGTTTCAAACGATCCCTCCGCCGGTCTCCGTGGAGGACCGGTGAACGCGTTCCGTAGGTCGCGGGCGCTCGCGACCCACGCGACGGACGCCACGGCCGAGGAGATCCGCGGGCCCGAAGCGGCGATCATCGCCTCGACGAAGAAGTAGCGCGGCCTCGATGGGGAAACGAGCGGTCGAGCGATACTGGCTGCTCTACACGCTGCTCTGGGGCGGCGCCGCGGCGGCGGTGATGATGACGGGCCTCGCCGAGCGCTGGGGGGACGTCGAGCTGATGATCTTCGGCGCGACCCTCGGCGCCGGCGCCGTCCTCCCGCCCGCGCTGTTCCCCCGGGACGCGGAGGAGCGCGCACGCCCCATCCACGAGCGCACGGCGACGAAGCTCGGACTGTCGGTCGTGATGTTCGCGTTCCTGATGAACTACTTCACGACGCCGTTCTTCTACGACGTCCTCCACATGCACTACGGGTTCCGCGTCCGGTGGACGATCCGGCAGAACCCCATCTTCCTCTACCTCCTCACGGTCGCGTACTTCGCGACGTACTGCGCGCTCCTCCTCGCCGTGGCGCGTTGGTCGCGGCGGATCGGCGCGCGGCTGCCGCGGCCCCTCGCGTGGCTCCCCGTCGCGCTCGCGCCGTTCGCGGTCGCCGCGCTGGAGACGGCGCTGAACGCGAACCCGTTCATGACGCGGCTCTTTTGCTACGACAGCGCCCCGTTCGCCCTCTCGTTCGGCACGCTGAGCTACGGCGCGTGCTTCTGCTTCACGCTCCCGGTCTGGTGGTCGATCGACGAGCGCGCGGAGGGCTCGCGCACGCCGATCGGTCGGGTCGTGGTGTGGAGCTCGGCGGCGATGTTCGGGATGGTCGTCGTGTTCGAGCTCCTGCGCGCGCACGTCGCGCCCCACCTCACGGTCGTCCACGAGGGGGCGCGCGGCCTCGAGACCGATCCGACCGGCACGTGCCTCGCGCGCTGAGCCCCCGTTCCGGTGCGGTCGAGCCGCGCGAGACGGGCAGTCGCTCCGTTGACACGCCCTTTGCAGGCGACTAGACCACCCCGCTCCCGCTGCGCAAAGCAGCCGGAAGAAGGAATCAACCCCCAACCATGACCCAAACCACCAACACCAGCGGCGACTCCGGCTCCATGGCCGACAGCTTCGCCGCCCTCTTCGAGCAGAGCATCGCCGACGGCGACTTCGGCGGCGAAGGGGAGATCATCGTAGGAACCGTCGTCTCTGTCGGCCGCGACCACGTGGTCGTCGACATCGGCGGCAAGAGCGAAGGCGTCATCGCGCTCCGCGAGTTCGCCGACGCCACCGGCAACACGACGGTCGCTGCCGGCGACAAGGTCGACGTCTACATCGAGAGCCGCGAGAACGACGACGGCCTCGTGACGTTGTCGAAGGAGAAGGCCGACAAGATGAAGGTCTGGGATGAGATCTCGAACGCCTGCGAGGCGGACGAGCTCATCGACGGAACGATCAGCCAGCGCGTGAAGGGCGGCCTCTCGGTCACCATCCGCGGCGGCGTGAAGGCGTTCCTCCCCGGATCGCAGGTCGACCTCCGCCCGATCCGCAACTTGGACAAGCTGATCGGCCAGACCTACAGCTTCAAGGTCATCAAGTTCAACAAGAAGCGCGGCAACATCGTGTTGTCTCGCCGCGTCCTGCTCGAGCGCGAGCGCGACGAAATGAAGCAGAAGACCCTCCAGACCCTCACCGAGGGCATGGTGGTGCAGGGCACGATCAAGAACATCACCGAGTACGGCGCGTTCGTCGACCTCGGCGGTATCGACGGTCTGCTCCACATCACGGACATGTCCTGGGGCCGCGTGAACCACCCGAACGAGGTGTTCAACGTCGGCGATCAGGTCACGGTGAAGGTCCTCAAGTACAACCCCGAGACGGAGCGCGTGTCCCTCGGCCTCAAGCAGACGCAAGAGGATCCGTGGAACCACGCCGAAGAGGCGTACCCGCCGGGCAAGAAGGTCCGCGGCAAGGTCACGTCGATCCCGGAGCAGCAGTACGGCGCGTTCGTCGAGCTCGAGCCGGGCGTCGAGGGTCTCATCCACGTCAGCGAGATGAGCTGGAGCAAGAAGGTCAAGCACCCGTCGAAGATGCTGGAGGTCGGTCAGGAGATCGAGTGCCAGGTCCTCGAGGTGGATGCGCGCGCGAAGCGCATCTCGCTCGGCTTGAAGCAGCTCGAGCCCGATCCCTGGATGCTCTTCACCGACAAGTACGATCCGGGCAAGCAGATCAGCGGCAAGGTCCGCTCGATCACGGACTACGGCGTGTTCGTCGGGATCGAAGACGGCGTCGACGGCATGGTGCACAAGAGCGATCTCTCGTGGACCGTGCGGGTCAACAACCCGTCGGAGCTCTACCACAAGGGCGACGACGTCGAGGCGATCATCCTCTCGATCAACCACGACGAGAAGAAGGTCTCCCTCGGCATCAAGCAGCTGTGGGACGACCCGTGGCCGAGCATGCTCACCGAGTTCCCGCTCGGGCGCGTGTTCGACGACGCGCTGGTCCTCAGCGTGGTCGAGTACGGCGTGTTCGTGAAGCTGCGTGACGGCGTCGAGGGCCTCATCCCGTCGCAGGACGTGGACGAGCCCGAGGGCAACAAGATCAAGGTGGGCGACAAGGTCCGCTGCGAGGTCACGAGCGTCGACACGATCGATCGCAGGCTCTTCCTGTCGATGAAGAACATCGGCGCGGAGCGCCCGCAGACCACGCAGAAGCACCGCCACAACGACGACGGCCCGAAGGCCGCCGCCAGCATCGGCGAGCTCATCAAGCAGAAGCTCGAAGGCAAGATCGACGTGAAGTGAGTCGGTCGCTCCCGGCTGTCCGCCGAGAGTGAATGTCGAGAGTGAAAGGAGGCCCCGAGGCGACTCGGGGCCTCTTTTCTTCTGCCCTCTGTCTGCCAGGGCGGTTCCGGAAATCGAGTGTCTGCAGCGAGGGCCACGATGCGCACCCGCCCAGGCGCGACGAGGAGGGTGGCGCCAGTTTCTGGGATGAGTCGCGCCGGCCACGGGCCCGCAGCGTCGGCCGAATGCGACAGTGTCTCCGGACGCGCCTCAAGGACTCGCGCTCGAGCCTCGAGCCCATCCGCGCTCGGCCCGTTCGGAAGACGCGGATTAGCGCATGAGACCGAGGATCGCGCCAATCACGCCGAGCACGACGAGCGTCGCGAGGACGCCCCAGACGACCCACCTGTCTCGCTTCGCCTCTGTCGGAGTCGGGACGACCTGCTCTTCGATGGCGCCGGCGCGCGCCTCGACGATCGCTCGCACCTCCTCGAGAGCTGCGGAGTCACGCTGCGTCGGCGGGGGGGTCGAGATGGGGCCGTGGTCGGGCGCGGTCGAGATCCGCTGGGGCTCGCTGAGCGGCGGGTAGTCGTCGAACGGCGGAGGGGGAGCGGGGGGGACGGTCGGCGCTCTTGCCATGGGCGCGGCGGGGGCGTGCACCTGCGCGACGATCTGATCCAGGAAGACGTTCGTCGGCATCTCGGCGGGCGCCTCGGTCGCGCGGCGGTCGAGCGTCGTCATGGCGATCGACCGGCGCTTCTCTGCCACCCGGTTGGGATCGAGCCCGAGGAGCTCGCAGAGCTCCGCCTCGAGCAATTCGACGGACTCGAATCGATCGATCGGCTCGCGCGTGACGCACTTCGCGAACCACGCGTCGAACCCCGGGGGCAGCGGGTGTTCGACGCCGAGCTCGCGCGCGCGGACGCTGGGCGGCGCGATGGGCGCCATCAGGAGCTCGCGGAGGAGCAGCGCGACTTGCACCTTCGGATCTCGCGCCGTGAGCCAGTAGATCTTCCCCGTGAGCGCGAAGAACGCGATGAGCCCGAGCGCCCAAATGTCCGTGCGCGGGCCGATGCGACCGCCCCGCACCTCCGCTTGCTCGGGAGCCATCCAGAACGGGGTGCCCACCGCCCCCGTCCCGGCGCTCGCCTCGGCGACGACCTTCGCGACCCCGAAATCGAGCACCTTCACCATGAAGGGGACGCGCGCGCGCCTCGACTTCGAGAGGAAGATGTTCTCGGGCTTGAGATCGCGATGGATGATCCCGAGCCGATGCGCGGCGCTCACGCCGTGGCAGATCTGCTCCACGATCGAGACGAGCTCCCCGGACGCGATGGGCCCATGGTGACGGACGTGATCGAGCAGATCCCGGCCGTCGAGGAGCTCCATCGCGAAGTACGGGGTCGCCGTCGCCTCGTCCACGCCCGCGCTGATGATCTGGACGACGTGCTCGCTCTCGATGCGCCCCCCGATCCGCGCCTCCTGCTCGAAGCGCTCGCGGAGCCGCGGCGTCGACAGGAGCTCGGGGCGCATCACCTTCACCGCGCGCCGCCCGCCGGTGGAGAGCTGCTCGGCGACGTAGACCGTGCCCATCCCGCCGGAGCTCAGTCGTTCGAGGATCTTGAACTCGCCGCCGAGGACGGTGCCGGCCGTCACTCCGCTCATCGATCATCCCCGCGCATGGTCAACGGACACAGCATAGCCCTGGCGGGGCGCTCAATGCCGCTTGGTCTGAGCGGCGGCCATCTGGTCGCCGACCTTGTCGGCGCCGAAGAGCTTCTGCATGGAGGCGAGCGCCTCCGGCGCGACCGACCCGAGGACGGCGGCGAAGCGCTGCTCGAACGCCGCGACGGAGATCTCGGCGGGGTTCTTGTCGATCGCGCGGAGCACGGCGCGCGCCACGTCCTCCGGGCTGCGGGTGCCGATCCCCTTCGGGAGCTCGACCTTGGTCTCGGCGAACATGCCTGCGTCCCGGATGAAGCCCGGGAAGATCGTCGTCACGCCGACGCCCGTGCCCGCGAGATCCTCGCGCAAGCCGAGCGCGAACCCGCGCATCCCGAACTTCGTCGCCGAGTAGATCGCGCTGTACCGCGCCGCGACCTTGCCCGCGATCGACGAGATGAACACGAGCTGACCGCGGCCGCGCGCCGTCATGTGCTCGGCGAGGACGCGCCCCAGGATCATGTTCGCGCGGAGGTTCACGTCGAGCGCGCGATCGATCTGCTCGACGGAGAACCCGAGCGCGGGGCCGGAGGCCGGGAGCGCGGCGTTCGCGACGAGCACGTCCGCCGCGGCCGCGTCGTCCGCGAGGCGCGCGACCGCGTCGCGATCGCCGAGGTCCGCGAGGATCACGCGCGCGTCGAGCTCCTTCGCGAGCGGCTCGACGGCCTCCGGGCGGCGGGCCGAGAGCAACACCGTCGCGCCCGTCTTGTGGATGGCGCGCGCGATCGCCGCGCCGATGCCGCCGTTCGCCCCTGTCACCAGCGCCGTGCACGAACCATCGAGGATCATGGCCGCTGGTCTACTGTGACGGAGGGCCCGACGCGAGGGGCTTCGCCTCAGCGCGAAAGAACCGAGCCGAGGCCGCGCGCGCCCTCGCTCTGCTTCTCGATGCCGTAGCGCGCGGGCGTGGTCCCGACGATGCGCCGGAAATGGCGGTTGAGCTGGCTCTGATCGTAGAGACCGACGCGCGGCGCGACGTCGGTCGCGCGCACGCCCTGCTTGAGGAGCGCCTTCGCGCGGATCACGCGGAGGTGCGTGAGGTAGGCGTGCGGAGGCATGCCGATCTGCGCGCGGAACGCGCGGCAGAGGTGGAACTTGTCGAGGGACGCGTGGTGCGCGAGATCGTCGAGCGAGATCGGATCCGCGAGGCGCTCGCGCAGGTACTCGACCGCGCGGCGCACCGGGCGGCTGTGCGCCGACCGCTCGTCCTGGAGGGACGCGAACGTCGCCACGGCTTCGGCGACCGCGACCTCGACGGAGAGGCGATCCGCGCCGCCGACGACGGCGTCGTGAAGGCGGTGAAACGGCTGGGCGCGCGCGTCCGAAGGCTCGAGGTGCGGGAGGCCCACGACCTTCCCCGCGGCTCGGAGGTCCGTGATCTCGCTCGTCGGCAGCACGATCACCGTGAACGTCGTCGGGCCGTCGCGCGCGATGTCCCGGTGCACGTCGCCCGGCTCCTTCACCTGGATCGAGCCCGGGCCGCTCCGCCAGACCTTGCCGCGCGCCCACCACTCGGACTTTCCGCGCTCGGTTCGACCGATGACGAAGTGCTCCTTGATGCACGCGCGGAGCCCGTCGTTCGTGCAACGGAACGCGCGCACGTCGGGCACCAGGACGGGGAGCGGGACGGTCGCTTCCATGCCCCTGGGATACCGTGGCGCGAGGGGCGACGCTTGGACATTCTTGGCATGTTCTTCCGCCAAGAATCGCCAAGGACGGAGGCGCGCGCGGCCGCAGATCCCGGCCATGAACGAAAAGCTCGTCGCCCTCGTGACCGGGGCGAACAAAGGGATCGGTCTCCAGATCGCCAAGGACCTCGCGGCCCGCGGCTTCACCGTCGTCCTCGGCTCGCGCGATCTCGCGCGCGGCGAGGACGCGGCGCGCGCCGTCGGCGGGGACGCGCGCGCCGTCCAGCTCGACGTGACGGACGAGGCGTCGATCGCGGCCGCAGCAGCGCGCATCCAGGAGGAGCTCGGTCGGCTCGACGTGCTCGTGAACAACGCGGCGATCTCGTCCATCGCACCCGCGGACGCGTCGTTCGAGGAGATCGTCAAGGCTGGCCGTCCGAGCGTCGCGTCGATGGCGGAAATGCGCGCCGTGTTCGAGACGAACGTGTTCGGCGTCGTCGCCGTGACCCAGGCGATGCTGCCGCTCCTCCGCGAGGCGCCGGCCGGGCGGATCGTGAACGTCTCGAGCTCCGTGGGCTCGCTCACTCTGCAGAGCGACCCGAAGAACCCGTACCGCATCCCCAGCGTGGGGTACGTGCCGAGCAAGACGGCCCTGAACGCGCTCACCGTCGCGTTCGCGAACGAGCTCGCGCCGACGCGGATCAAGGTGAACGCTGCGTGCCCCGGGTTCACGGCGACGGATCTGAATCGGTTCCAGGGGACCCGCACCGTCGAGCAAGGGGCGCGCGAGGCGGTCCGCCTCGCGACGCTCGGCCCGGACGGCCCGACCGGCACGTTCTCGGACGAGAGCGGCCCGCTGCCCTGGTGAGGCTCCGCGCGTCGCCGGCGCGCTCGCCGATCGCCGTGTGATACCGTGCGGCTCGACATGAGCGCGCCGCTCTGGGCCCCTTGGAGGATCGACTACATCCTCGGACCGAAGTCCGCGGGTGGATGCGTGTTCTGCGTCGCCCCGAGCGCGGAGGAGGAGGAGCTTCGAGCGCGGCTCGTCGTCCACCGGCAAGCGCGCACGTTCGTCATGTTGAACCGGTATCCCTTCGCCTCCGGGCACCTGCTCGTGATGCCCACCGCGCACGTGCAGCACCTTATCGAAGATCTCGACGCGGAGACGCACGTCGAGCTCTTCGAACTCGTGCGCACCTCGGTCACGATCCTGAAGCGCGCGCTCAAGTGCGAGGGCCTGAACGTCGGCATCAACCTCGGCCCGACCGCGGGCGCGGGGATCGCCGAGCACCTTCACGTGCACGTCGTGCCGCGGTGGGCGGGCGACACGAACTTCATGCCCGTGATCGCGGACGCGCGCGTCGTCCCTCAAGCGCTGAGCGCGACGCGCGACCACCTCGCGCCCTACTTCTCTGGCGACAAGCCGATCGGCTCGAAGAATGGCTGAGTCGACGCCGCCCGCCGCACCGACCGAGGCTCTGGCGCCGGCTCCCGGGGGGGCGACGGACCCTGGCCCGAGCGTCGTCGTGGTCGATCCCGCGCGGCGCAAGCGGCATCGCCGGATCTTCCTCACCATCACGGGCGTGCTCACGACCGCCGTCATCATCGCGTCGGCGGACGTGCTGTTTCCGTTCATCCTCGCGATCATCGTCGCGTTCATTTTCACGCCCGCGGTGATGTGGATCGAGCGGCGGCGGGTCCCCCGGTTCGTCGCGATCCTCCTCGTCTACATCCTGGCGCTCGGAGGTCTCGCGGGGTTCTTCGCGCTGATCATCCCGAGCATGGTGAGCGAGGCGAAGCAGATCCAGGCGGACATGCCCGCCCGCATCAAATACATCGAGGAGCGTTGGCTCCCAGAGATTGATCGGAAGCTCAACCAGTGGTCCGGCAAGGGCGCGTCACCCACGCCGGACGCGGCACCCGCGGACAGCGCCGCGCCCGCGGACGGCGCCGCGCCCGCGGACGGCGCGAGCCCCACCCCCGTCGCCATCCCGAGCACGAGCGCGAGTGCGCTCCTCGACGACGAGCCACCGCCGGCGCTCGTCATCAAGAAGCGCGGCGACGACACCTACGAGATCCACCTCAGCGACAAGGTTCAATTCCGCCACGTGAGCGACGACACGTGGAGGCTCGAGCCCGAGGAGAAGAAGGAGCCCGTCTCGACCGCGAAGCTCGCTTCGAAGGCGCTCTCGCGCGCGACGAAGTACCTCTCCGAGAACACGGGCGAGGTGATCAAGGTCGGGCAGGCGGTCGTGGGCGCGGTGTGGCGCGGCATCTTCACGCTCTTCATGACGCTGATGCTCGCGGGCTACATCATGCTGACGCACGAGAAGATCTTCGGGTTCTTCCGGAGCCTCGTGGCGGAGGAGTCGAGGTCGTCGTTCGATCGGTTCCTCCGGCGCCTCGAGCGAGGGCTCGCGGGCGTGGTGCGTGGCCAGCTCATCATTTGCGTGATGAACGGCGTCTTCGCGGCGATCGGCTTCTGGATGTTCGGGCTGAAGTACTGGCCGATCATGGCGATCCTCGCCGCGATGGGCTCGATCATCCCGATCTTCGGCTCGATCCTCTCGGCGATCCCCGCGGTCGCGATCGGCCTCACGCAGTCCCCCGGCACGGCCATCGCCGTCCTCGCGTGGATCATCGGGATCCATCAGATCGAGGCGAACTTTCTGAACCCGAAGATCATCGGGGACCAGGCGAAGATCCACCCGGTGCTCGTCGTGTTCTCGCTGATCGTCGGCGAGCACTTCTTCCAGATCACCGGCGCGCTGCTCGCGGTGCCCGCGATGAGCGTCGTCCAGACGATCTTCCTGCACTTCCGCGAGACGATGCTCGGGATCGAGAGCCCGCTCGCGACGAAGATCCCGGTGCCGAAGAAGAAGCCCGCGGCGCCTGCGGCCGCGGCCGAGCCGTGAGTCTTCGAGCTCGATGTCGGCGCGGGATCCCTTCCAGCTCGTAGGAACGACGATCGACGGGAAGTATCGGATCGAGGAGGTCGTCGGGGTGGGCGGGTCGTCCGTCGTCTATCGAGCCGTGCACGAGGGCTTCGGGGACGCCGAGGTCGCGGTGAAATGCCTGCGCCCACCCGAGAACTTCTCCGCCGAGGGGAGGGCCGCGTTCTTCGGGACGTTCCGCAAAGAGGGCAAGCTCCTCTTGCGCCTCTCCTCCGAGCCCGGGATCGTGCGCGTGCTCGATCTCGGCGTGACGACTGCGCCCACGTCGGCGCGCGTGCCGTTCCTCGTCCTCGAGTGGCTCGAGGGCAGCACGCTCGCGGATCTCCTCAGCGAGCGTCAGCGCCACGGGCTCGGACCCTTCTCCGAGCGCGAGGCGCTCCTGCTCCTCCGAGAGATCGCGACCGCCGTCGTGTCCGCGCACTCGCTCGAGCACGCGAAGGGACGCGGCGTCGCGCACCGCGATCTCAAGCCGTCGAACGTGATGCAGACCGAGTCGGCGCGCGGGCCCGTGTGGAAGGTGCTCGACTTCGGCATCGCGAAGGCGATGCAGGCGGGCGACCACGCGACCGCCGCGAGCGGCACGCCCGTGAACGTGCGTGTCTTCTCCCCGCTCTACGGGGCGCCGGAGCAGTTCCACGCGGTCTATGGGCCGACCGGGCCATGGACCGACGTCCACGCGCTCGGGCTCATCTTGATCGAGCTCGTCACGGGCGCGCGCGCCTTCGAGGGCAACGACTTCTCCGAGCTCTTCAAGAGCGCCGCCGCGAAGAAGCGGCCGACGCCGAGGGCGCGGGGCGCCCGCGTGAGCGACGAGCTCGAGGAGCTCTGCGCGCGAGCGATCGCGCTGAAGCCCGCGGATCGCTACGCCGACGCGGGGCAGCTCGTCGCCGCGATCGACGCGATCGTCCAGCGCACCTCGGTGAGTGCGCCCGCGTCGTCTCGGCGAGAGCCTCGGCGGCGGTGGTCTGGCTCGAGCCTGGCGCCCTGGCTCGTCGCTCTCGGGTGCGTGCTCGCGGTGATCGTCCTGCTCGCGCTGCGCCTCGTGAGCTGAGCTGGGGCTGCATGCCCTCCGTCAGTGCTCCGCGAAGTCGACCGTCGCGGCGAACGGCGTACGCACCATCAGGCCGGCGGAGAGCGTCATCTTCTTCGTGTCGAACGCGAGGCCGGCGTACGCCCCCACGGTGAGCTCGCCGTGCACGTACGTCAGCTCCTCTTCGTCGTGGAGGAAGAGGCCAATCTCCTGTTTGAAGATCGCCTCGGCGCCGAACCGCTTTTGCTCGCCCGGCCAGAACGTGATCGCGCCGCCGTAGCTCCGCCGGCTGTACTCGTCGGTGCGCCACGCTCCGTCGGGGGCCGCGCGCTTCTCGATGGGGGTCACCTCGAGACCCGTCGCCTCCACGTAGATCTCCGTGATGGGGCGCGCGACGGGCGTTGCGGGATCCTTCCAGCGGACGACGAGCCCTGCTCCCGCGTCCACGGGCCGCTGATCGAGCTCCTCGACGAGCTGAAGCGGGTGGACCCCGGCGCGAACCTCCGGTGTCACCGTCACCGGGCCCTCGTACGGGACGACGACCGTCGCCCCGGCACCGACCTGAGCCGGGAAGAGGCAGCCATTCGCCGAGAGTCCGAGGATCGCGAGTGCGAAGGCCGTTGGGCGGTGACGCATGCTCCACGAACGGCTGCAACGCGCACGCCGATGCGTGGCCGTTTGGGCTTACATCTGGAATTACACGCCGGAATGTCTGCTTCGCCGTGGCGTCGCTTCGGGGGGAGAGCCCAAACAGGCTCTCCGTTTCGCGACGGTCGTCTCCGCTCGAGGCGTGGCCGTCGATCGGCTCCCGACCGCGAACACGACATCTGCGGGATCGACGGGCTGACCAGTGGAAGCGCTGGCGGTGCCGGCTGTAGCGTGGAATCCATGAAGCTCGCCTTGCTTTGTGCTTGTGCGCTCGCGGGGACCTCGGCGCTCTTGGGGCCTGCTTGTGTGCAGCAGCCGAGCAGCTTGCTGGATGGTGCGGGCGACACGGCGTCCAGCGCGACCGGTGCGGGGACGGGAGGCGCGGGAGGCGGGGCGGCGACGCCGGTCGTGTCCGACGCGGGGCTCCCATGCGCGGTCTCGTTCCTGCTCGTCCAGTATTGCCGCGGGTGTCACTCGAGCCCGCCCATCTCGGGCGCGCACGTCTCGCTGATGACGTACGACGACCTCGTCGCGCCGATGCCGACGGACCCGGCGACGTCCGTCGCCGAGGCGAGCCTCGCGCGCATGAAGAGCGCGGGCGCGCCCATGCCTCCGGGCAACCTCCTCGGCGCGATGGAAGTGGCCCCGTTCGAGGCGTGGGTCTCGGCTGGCATGCCCAAGGAGACGTGCGGCACGGACGGCCAGATCCCGGACACGCCGATGAACCCGTACGACGTGCCCGCGGTGTGCACCAGCATGTCCACGTGGAACAAAGGGGACGACGGATCCCCGGACATGCTGCCGGGGCGCGCGTGCATCGCGTGCCACAGCAAACCCGGCGGCGACCATGGACCCCGTTTCCTGTTCGCGGGGACCGTCTATCCGAGCGCGCACGAGCCCGACGACTGCAACGGCGCGGGGGACGCCGTCATCGAGGTCACCGACGCGAACGGGGCGGTGCTCACCGCGACGGCGCGGACCGGGAGCGGGAATTTCTTCTTGAAGGGAGACCCCGCGACGCTGCCCACGCCCATCAAGGCGCGCGTGCTCTATCAGGGCAAGGTGCTCGCGATGTCGACCGCGGTGATGACCGGCGATTGCAACACGTGCCACACCCAAGAAGGCAAAGAGGGCGCCCCCGGGCGGATCATCCTCCCGCCTTGACGCTCGACTGGAGACGGCGCCGCGCGCTCATCCGTCGAGGATGAACAGGTAAATCAGCGCCGCGGGGTTGAGCCCAATCGTGAAGGTCACCGCCTGGCTCAGCCGACCGCGCGACTCCATGAACTGATGTCCGACTTCGACGTCGAGCATGTCCGAGAACGCGTGGATTCCGAGGCCATTGCGCATTCCCACGGCGAGCTCTTCGTTCAGCGTCCCGAGCAGCAACCGCGGCTGGTACGCGGCGCAGATGACGAAGTGCTTGCCGCCCCCGATCTCTGCCATGAGGTTGAACGCGTGGAGTCCGCTGCCGTCGAACGTATACCCAGCCTCGGCGCCGAGGAGATAGCGCTGGTCACGACCGGTGAGCACCAAGAACCCGGCGTCCACGTCGGCCATGAACTCTGTCAGCTGCGTCGACTTGATGTGAAACGCGGGTCCGACCATGCCGCGGAAGACGGGGATTGGGAGCGTCGGATCGCCGCGGAACGGATCTCCGGCGAGAGCGACGCTGGGTACGACCGCCGCGAGCGCCGCGCAAATGGAGCCGAGTAGGGGGTGGGCGGCTTGCATGGGCAGTCACCACTCTACCCGAACCATCCGGCTCCGAGGGCAGCGGGAGCTCACCGTCTAGGTACGTTCGTACCACCCGCGGGTGTGCCGCCGAGGCCCACGAACCGGCGGCCGGGTTGGCGCAGCAGTTCGTCGATCACGCCTGCGCGCTCGAGGCGACGAACGCACGCTGTGAGCGTCGTCGTGTCCAATCCCGTGTCGACCGACTTCACGAAGCCCTCGAAGAACCATGAGCTGAAGTGCGTCACCCGGTTCGAGCCGGCCTCGAAGTCGAACTCCACGATCACCTCCCGGGTGTTCGCGGTCCGGCCGCGGAACGCCGTCAGCGAGGGCTCGAGCGTCACCTGGCAGCCGCCTCCGTGGAACCAATAGCGGGCGCCCGGGATCGCGCCCTCGCGCGGGATCCGGCCGGTGCGAACTCCTCGGAGCAGAAGCTCGTCCCCGAAGTGCTCCACGAGCTTGCCGATCGCGACGTCGATGGCGTCGAGGTAGTCGATCGCGAGCGAGCGCGTCCGCTCGAGCGCGACCGTGTCCGGTCGCCCGAGGAGCCGCGCGAGGAGCTTCCCGATCGTCATCGCACGGGCCGATAGCACGTCGGGAGGGGCGCGAGCTCACAGCGGTTCCAGACGCACGTCGCGCCGACGCATTTCGAACGGGACGGGGATGATGCGGGGAACGATGTGCGTTCGTAGGCTCCACATCGAGGTGCTCCACTTGAACGAACGACCGCTTCGTACGGCACACCATTCCGCGTTGCTCCTCGGCACGAGCTTTTGGTTCGTCGCCTGCGCAGCTCAATCGCCGACGGGTCCCGCCACGGGCACGCCCGCCTCGACCGACGCGCCCGACGTCGCGACCGTCGCGGTGTCGTCGTCGGCGAGCGGCGCTACGTCCTCGGCCGAGGTTCCGCCCCCCGTGCTCGAGGGGAGGAGCATCGCGTACTCGGGCAAGCTGAAACCGACGGATGTCCAAGTGGGATCGCTCTCCGTCGTCATCGCGCTGCCGGACGGGCTGAAGAAGGACGACGCTCGAAAAGGGAGCGTCGTCTTTCGTCGCGGCGAGATCGACGAGGACGGCCTGCGCGTCGACCTGTTCGACTCCATGGCCCTCGATACGACGCTGGAGGGCATTGTCGAGACCGACCGCATACAGCTCAAGGGCGCGACGGGGGAAGCGATTGGCGGCGCGTTCGTCGTCCGGTCCCCGACCCGCGCGTCGGTGCGCGTCCATCGGATCGTGGGGAACCGACAGCTCGAGTGCTGGGCGGGCTACGTGACCGACAAGAAGCTCGACCGGCGCGACGCGGTCATGGCCGATCTCGAGCAGCTGTGTCTGTCCGCGCGAGTGAAGTGACCGACGGGGCGACCCTCCCAATGGCATGAACGGTTCGGCCTCGAGCGGGCACATGGACTCCGACATCCGCGGTCGAACCCGCGGCTCTGCGGAGCGCCTTCGGCGCGCTCATCCACACGGACGCCGTTCGCGGGCACCGCCAAAGGGAGGCCATGTGAAGAAGTCATCGTTCATCACGATCGGCGCGGGGGTCGCGGCGCTCGCGCTCGCGTCTCGCGTCCTGACGGGCTGCACCATCACCACGTGCGAGGGGGGCCATTGCTCGGGTGATGGCGCGTTCGAGTGTTCGGGATCGGAGGGCGGCGCGGGCGGATCGGGCGGCGGCGAGCACGGCTCGACGGGATCGATCCACGGAGTCGTCGTCAGCGTCGGAGTGACGGGGACGGGAAGCACGACGTCGACCTCCGGCGCGACCACGTCCACCGGGAGCGGGCCCGCCTGCGGCGGCGGACCCGCTTGTATCGCCCCGGCGGAGTGCGTCGCGGGTGAGTGCCATCTCCCGTGCGTGAAGTCGTGCGAGTGCCCCACCGGCGAGCTCTGTGAGAGCGGCCACTGCACCGCGCCCGAGCCGCTGCCGCGCCCGTGCACCGTCGACTGCGACTGCCCGAGCGGGGAGCTCTGCATCGACGGTGGGTGCTCCGTACCGTGATCCAGGACCGTCGTTTTCCTGCCGTCGACCGGCCGCGGACGTTTTGTTTGAACGGACACGGGGCGGCCGGGCACGAAGGAGCGTGACCCGGTTCGTGAGGCGCTCGATCGGCGCGGCCACCCTGGCCTTCGCGCTCGGATGGACCCCACCCGCCTGGGCCGACCCGGGCGTGGCGGTCCACGTCGAGGGCGAGGACGCCGCGGCGATCGAGCGCGCCGTGGGCGTGGAGCTCGCGGCGCTGAGCCCCGCACCCGCGGGTGTGCTCACCGTGTTGCACCACGGCGACGCGGCGACGATTGTCTTCGTGAGGGACGACGGGCGACGCATCGAGCGCACGATTCGCCTCCAGCGGAGCGCGGGCGCAGCGGTCGAGGAGATCGCCCTCGTCGCCGCGAACCTCGCGCGGGACGACGCGAGTCTGATCGTCGCAGACAATCCACCCCAGCCCGCCGAGCCGCCCGCCACGGAGGCTGCGCCGGTGGAGGCCGCCAAAGAGCCGATGGTCCAAGAGCAGAGCTCGGTCGACGCTGCGCCACCGGCTCCCGCGGCGCCCGCGTCCGCCCGCGTAGCGCCTGCGGCCGTCGCCGAGCAGCTCGGTGTCGATCCATGCGCGTCGAGAGCGCCACTCCTGCCCATTGCAGTGGATTTTGCGCCATTCATCGGCATGAGCAGCTCGCCCGACGTGCGCGCGGCGGCGCCTTGGGTCTCGCTCAACGTCGTCGGGGGGCTCGTCGGCGGTCTCCGCGGGGTTCAAGTGGGAGGCGCGGCGAACCTCGTCACAGGGCCGGTGTGCGGCGTCCAGATCGGTGGCGCGCTGAATGTTGGAGGTCGTCTCGGTGGCCTCCAAATCGGCGGCGCGGTCAACGTCGCGGCGGGCGACGTGTACGGCGCGCAGATGGCCGGCGCGGCGAACGGGGCGGCGGGGGACGTGTACGGTGCCCAGATCGCGGGCGCAGTGAACGTCGCGGCGGGGGACGTGTACGGCGCGCAGATGGCGGGCGCGGCGAACGTGTCGGCGGGGGACGTGTACGGCGCACAAGTCGGTGCGGTGAACGTCGCGAGGGGTCGCGTGCGCGGCGTGCAGATCGGCGTCGTCAACGTCGCCGAGACGACCGACCTGTCCCTGGGCGTCGTGAATGTCGCCTACAAAGGTCGCTTTCACGTCGACGTGTGGTCGAACCTCGAGGCCGGGATGCTCCTCGCGGCGGTCAAGAACGGCGGCGATCATTGGCACTCGATCTATGGGGTCGGCACGCGGCTCACCGATCCGGGCTTCATTGGATTGCTGGGCTTTGGAGCGCACGTGCGCTTCTCCGAGCGCTTCTTCCTCGACGTCGACGCGCTCGCGCACGTGACGTCCTCGTTCTCGAACGGCAAGCGAGGGACGCCGCTCCTCCAGGCTCGGCCGATCTTCGGCGTGAACCTGGTCGGCCCGTTCGCGCTCTATGGGGGCGCGGCGTTCAACGCGCTCCTCACCACCGGCGCCGACGAGAGCTGGGCGCCCGACTATGCGCTCGACGTGGCCTCCGTTGCTCACCTCTGGCCGGGCGCCGTGTTCGGCGCCCAGATGATCGCGGAGTAAGCGTGGCGTACCACGAGCACGCCGACGACGTCCTCTCGCTCCTCCCCGGCGTCGATCGGGACGAGGGTGAGACCGTCCGCGACCCCGAGGTCGAGTGGCTCGATCGCCTCCGTCGGGGAGAAGACGCCGCGCTCACGCGGCTCTACCGGGAGCACCACGGCTCCGTCCGTGCCTTCGTGCGACGCCTGACCAGCCATTCGGGGGACGTCGAAGATCTCGTCCACGACGTGTTCGTCGCAGCGCCGAGCGCGTTTCAAGGGTTCCGCGGGGAGGGGTCGGTGCGGGCGTTCATCTTCTCGATCGCCGTCCACCACGTGCACCACCACGTCCGGGCCTCCGCGCGCCGACGCTCGTGGTTGGACAGGTTCCGACTCGCCCCGCGCGAACACGCGAGCCCGCCGACGCCCGAGGCGCAGCATGAACGACGCGAGCTCGCGAGGCGCCTCGACCGCGCGCTCGCGACGCTGTCCTTCGAGCACCGGGCGGCCGTGGTCCTCTGCGAGCTCGAGGAGATGACGTCGGCCGAGGCGGCGGAGGTGCTTCACGTCCCCGAAGGGACGGTGCGGACGCGCCTGTTCCACGCGAAGAAGAAGCTCCGCGCGCTGCTCGAGGAGGACGCGCCATGAGCGATCGAGGCGCCCAGGATCCGCTCCGCGAGGCGTTCGACGCCCTGCGCGAGGAGACCCGCGACGAGGGCCCGGATCCCTCGGCCACGCTCCGGCGCGTGCTCGCGTCATCACGCGCGCGTACGCGCCACGGCGCGTTCTTTTGGAAGCTCGGGGTCCCGCTCGCGGCGGTGCTCGCGGTGTCCTCCGCGTGGGCCGCCGCGTCGGGCAGGTTCGGGCGCTCCGAGCCGCCGAGCGCGGGGACGAGCAGCGATCGCGTCGTCGAAGCGCCTTCCCTGGCAGACAGTGCATCGGAGGCGTCTCCCCCGACGTCCGCGGGGACGACAATCGGGTGGGAGGCTCCGCGAGCGGTCGACCCCGACGTCCGGCCGACGGTCGATGTCGTCGGCCTCGCCCCTCCTTCTGCGCCCCTTTCAGCGAGCGCCTCAGCGCCATGGTCGGATTCCCATCCGGTCTCCTCTCGCCCCCTGCGCGCGGGTGGCGAGCCGATGCGAGGCGGCGCAGCGAGCGAGCGCGATCCTCTCGCCGAAGACAAATCGGCGTTCGAAGCCGCCTATCGCGTGTACGCGAGCGGAACCCCGGCCGCCGCAGTGGCGGCGTGGGACCGGTACCTGGCCGCGCACCCGACGGGGCGCTTCGTGCCCGAGGCGCGCTATGCGCGGGCCGTCGCGCTCGCGCGCTCCGGGGACAAGCCCGCGGCGCGCGAGGCGCTGAAGGAGTTCGCGAGCGGCGAGGCCGGTTCCTATCGCCGCGAGGACGCCGTCGAGCTCATCGACAAATTGCAGTGAACGCTTCACCCGCGGGTGGGCACTCCACATGGAACGTCGCCGCGCGAGCCCCATCGCGAGGGGCGCGACGCGGTCGCACCCTTCCGGCGCATTCGTCCGCGCAACTCCAAGGAGCAAGTTCATGCCTCGTCGTCGAACGATCCCCGCACTGGTCACGGCCGCCCTCCTCGCTGGGCTTTCCGGCTGCTCGAGCGACGATTCGCCCACGCACGAGCCCTCGCTCTTGGATCCGCCGAAGGCTGGTGAGGGCGTCCAGTTCGCGATGACCACGACGATCCCGGCCGGCACGGAGGCCGAGCATTGTACGTTCGTGCGGGCGCCCGCCGACGCGGACCTCTGGGTCCAGCGCGACGAGGTGCGCTTCACGCAGGGCAGCCACCACGTGCTCCTCTACCAGACGCCGTACACGGAGATCCCGACGCAGCGAGAAGACGGGACCCCGGTGGACACGAGCGGCGTGTTCGACTGCAGCGACGGGGCGACCAATGGCTTTCGGATCACGAAGCTGATTGGTGGTTCCCAGAACGCCGAGGGAGACTCGCTCCTCGCGTTTCCTGCCGGGGTCGCGATGCGGGTCGAGGCGGGCGCCGTACTGCTCCTCAATGTCCACTACGTGAACGCGTCCGCGCAGGATCTGAAGCCCGAGGTGCGGATGAACCTCTACACCGTCCCGCAGGCCTCCGTCGTCACCGAGGGGGACGTCCTGTTCCTCTACAACCCACTCATCGCGGTGGGCGCGAACGCCTCGTCCCGCGCGCGCATGCGGTGCCCCGTGCACCACGACATCACCCTAGCGAACGTCCAGTCGCACATGCACAAGCGAGGCGTCGGCTATGGTGCGCAGGTCGACCAGGCGGCGCCGTTCTACGAGAGCGCGACCTGGGCGAACGTGCCAGTCCAGGTCTTCGAGCCCGGGCTCGTCGTCCACGCGGGCTCCAAGCTCGACTATCACTGCGACTACGAGAACCAGGAGGCGCGGGACGTCTTTCAGGGGCCGCGCTCCACGGACGAGATGTGCATGCTGATTGGCTCCTACTACCCGACCGATCGCGCGACCGCGAACTGTGAAGACGACGACGGCAACCTCGCCGCAGAGTGGGTCGGGGAAGGATCGGCGACGTGCGCGGACACGCTGGGTTGCATCCAGAGCGCCTTCGCGGCGGACGCGCCGCTGCAGGGGATCACCACGTGCATGCTCGCCGCCGACCCAGCGGTCTCGGTCGAATCCTCCGCGGCGCTCGATTGCATCCTCCGATCGGCGGATCCCATCCACGACTGTGCGCCCCAAATCGGCGCGTGCGCCGCGAAGTAGCTCGGACGCCCCGCACCCACCTCTCACGATGCCTCCGACCGACGCTGAGCACGTTCGCGCCGAGGAGCCTCACGTAGGCTGAGCGGCTTCGAGGCGTGCGCTCCTCGAGCGCGCCGTCACTTGCGCGTCGGGCCGCTCATCTTCGCGAGGATGCACCGCTCCACGCAATACGCCTGATCGTCCACGTGCGCGAGCGTCGAGCAGCCCGCGAAGCACGCGAAGTCCTCGGGGTGCTTCTCCTGCTTCTTCCTCAGGTCCGTCTCGCAGACGCGCGGCGAGTGGATGCGGGCGAGACGCTCGCATACACTCGTGACGGTCGCGTCCCGAGGCGCCTCGGGCATCGGGCTCTCGTCCGGCTCGAAGGGCTCGAGGTCCACGTCGGCGCGATCGGCGATCGTCGGCTCACCCGTCGTGGGGTCCGCGAACGCGGAGAAGCAGACGAGCGTCGATCGACCGCCCGGCACCAGATCGGCCTCCGCGCACGCTTGGAGGATCGGGTCGCTTGCCTCGCGGCGGGGCTTCTTGAAGGGCGGCGCCGACGAGAACGTCAGCTGGAACTCGAGCTCGCTCGTGGGGTCGAACCCGATGCAGTGGAAGCCCGGGTCCTTTCGAAACGAGTACGGGTCGGCGAGCGCGATCGACGTCCGAGTGGGGAGGGTCGACGGGATCGGCGCGCTGTTCGGGCACGCTGATCCCCCTTCGTAGGCCTTCAGCGCGCGCCTGATCATGTCCTCGACGACGGCGATGCCGCGGACCATCGCCGCGGCGTGCTGCACGTTCGTCGCGGGGAACGACCATCGAGGTGTCGTCGTCGACGGCGCAGTCGCTCGTAGGGCCACGTCCGACGTCGCGCTCCGCGTCGTCCCGTCGACGCTGGGCGGGGACGCGGCGCACCCCGCGGCGACCAGCGCGATTCCCAACCTCGTCACGACGCCACTGTAGCGAGTCGCCAACCTGGCTAAGCCTTCTTCTCGCCCATGCTGTAGAAGTTGCCCGAGTCGTCCTTGAAGAGCGCCTCGATGCCGTACGGCATCTCCTTCGGCTCGCGGATGAACTCGACGCCCTTCGCCTTGAGCTCCTCGTACGTTCGGCGGCAATTGTCGGTCTCGACGACACCGCCACCGAGCACGCCCTTCTCGAGGAGCTCTCGGATCATGTCGCATGACTCCTGATCCATCATCGGGCCGGGCGTCACGGCCATGAGGATGATGCAAGCGTCGGGCTGGGTCTTCGGAGCGACGGTCAGCCAGCGGAACTCCCCCATCTTCGCGTCGTCGCGGACTTCGAATCCGAGCTTCTCCGTGTAGAACGCTTTCGCACGGTCTTGATCGAGGACGTAGACAGTCGAGTGTGAGTGCTTGGTGATCATGGCTGCGGCTCCTTGTTGGGATGTCCGCATGACGATGCACCCACGTTCGTGGGTCGCGCTTCTCCGAAAGTGCTCCACGCGTCCCCGCCGGCGATCTGCCCAAGGAAGCATGAGGGGATCCAAACAGCGGGCCAGAGGTCGGCGGACGGGACGACGAGGCGCACGCGGCGCTGCCATTCCCGCGGAGCGACGCCGAACGCCTCGGTGAACCGGCGACTGAACGAGCCGAGGCTCGAGAACCCCGCGTCGAAGCAGGCCTCGGTGACGGAGCCGCCGCGCGCGAGCGTGCGCTTCGCGCCCGTGAGGCGGAGCTCCGTCCGGAGGGCATGCGGCGTGACGCCGAACGCGGCCGCGAAGCTGCGGAGGAAGTGGGCGCGCGAGAGCCCGACATCCCCGGCGAGCTGATCGAGACCGGGCGCGAGCGTGGGGTCCTCGCGCAACCGGTCCCGCGCCCGCAGCAGGCGGCGCAAGAGCGCGGGCGACAAGCTCGGCCCCACGCGGATCACCCTACTTGCAGGTGGACGCGTAGTCCGCGCAGCAGTCGCCGTAGTAGGTGCACGCCGGGTCGCACCAGCAAGTCTCGTCGGCCGACTGGTCTCCACACGCGTCGACGCAGGTCCCGCCGGTCGGAGCGGGCGCTCCCGGGGCGCACGCGCCGTAGCACACGGCGGGGCACACCATGCCGGGGGCGCAATTGGAGAGACAGACACTCGTGTCGCAGTGCATGTTCGCGCCACAGGCGGCGTCCGTCAGGCAGAGCGCCTGCGTGGCGGGCTCGACGGTGTCGAAGATCTGGCTGACCTTCAGCTTCTTCTTGTTGCCCGTCGTCTTGATCGTCCCCGAAAGGACGAGGTTCTTCGCCTGGATCGTCTCGAACGCGGCGGCGACCTCGTCGCTCGTGAGGCCCAGGGCGGAGAAGTCCACGTCGGTGACGTTCGTCGTCGTCCCGGCGTTCATCTTGTGCGCGGCGAGGCTCGGGCACGGCGTCGTGATGCAGACAATCCCCGACGGGCCGACCGTATAGAAGGTCCCGGTGGGGACCGCGTCCGTGCGCTGCTCGAAGGCCTTCTGCACGACGAGCTTCGTCGACGCGAACCCCGGGATGGGGCCGAATCCACCCGAGAGGAGGACGCGGCCGGCGACCGCGGCGTTGCGCGTGTCCGACGCTTCCTGCTCGTTCAGTCCCAGCGCGACGAGATCGAGATCCGCGACGTAGCACTGCGCAGCCTTCGATCCGTCCGCGCACGTCGTCTTGGTCTGGTTGACCGCCTTGACGTAAACGCCGCCACACATGGGCCAGGCGCACTTCTTGAAGTCCTGACCGACGACGACGTAGACCGTGTCCACGCCGACCGCGCGAGCGTCGACCTCGCTCGACTCTTCCGGGTTGGACTCGACCGGCGCTTCGGGGGCGCAGGCAGAGAGCGGTGCGAGGAGCGCGAGAGCGAAGACGGCTTTGAGCGAGTTCATGGCGCCCAGGTAGTCCTCTTGCCTACATCTGGCAAGGGCCTTCTGAGCGCGCCTGGGGGCGGGCTCCTTCTCGTCGCGGTCCGCGGCGCGATTCAGACGAAGAAGTCCGGCGCGAGCTCCGCCCCGGGGACCATCGAGTACTTGTCGAGGTTCGTCTCGCCCGCGGAGCGCAGCACTTCGTCGTCGACGAAGAAGTTCCCGGTGCACGTCTTCGCGGGGCGCGTGAGGATCACGTGGGCCGCGTCCGCCATGATGTCCGGCGAGCGGCTCACCTTCATCATCGCGTCCCCTCCGAGGAGGTTCTGAACCGCGGCCGTCGCGATGACCGTGCGGGGCCAGAGCGCGTTGACGCCGACCTTTCCTTTGAACTCTTCCGCCATGCCGAGCACGCAAAGGCTCATTCCGAACTTCGCCATCGTGTAGGCGACGTGCGGGCCGAACCAACGCGCCTCCATGTTGAGCGGGGGGGACAGGTTCAAGATGTGAGGGTTCTCGGCCTTGAGCAGATGCGGGAGACACGCCTGCGAGCACGCGAACGTCCCGCGCGTGTTGATCTGGTGCATCAAGTCGAAGCGCTTCATCGGCGTCTCGAGCGTCCCCGTGAGGCTGATCGCGCTCGCGTTGTTGACCAGGATGTCGATGCCTCCGAACCGCTCGACGGCCTGCTTCACCGCGTCCGCGATTTGGTCCTCGGAGCGCACGTCCACGACGAGGGCGAGCGCCTTGCCGCCGGCCTTCTCGATCTCCTCGGCGGCCGTGTGGATCGTGCCCTCGAGCTTCGGGTGGGGCGCCGCGGTCTTCGCCGCGATGACGACGTTCGCGCCATCGCGCGCGGCGCGCAGGCCGATCGCCTTGCCGATGCCGCGGCTCGCGCCGGTGATGAAGAGCGTCTTGCCCTGGAGCGTGGTGGTCATGTTCCCCGCATCGCTCGTCCTCGGGCGAGGGTCCAGAGCCCTCTGCATGGACCGGATGGATTCACCCGCGCGTCCGGGGGCGCGTGACCGCTTCGCGTAGCGACGAACCTCGGCGACGCTGGAAGGCGCTTGGATTCGACGGCGTTGTGGGCACCCCAGAGCGCCGCTCCTCTCGGCGCCCTCTACCGATGACGACACGCCGCATCCCTTGGACACCTACCCACGCGCTCGCCCTCGTGATCGGCCTCGCGCTCGCGCTCGGAATGGGAGCATGCGGCGAGCTCGGGGCGTCGAGCTCGTCGAGCGCCTCCACGGCGGCGGGCTCTGCGGTTGGAATCGCTCCGTCCACGGTCGCACCGCCCGCGCAGGCTCCGCCTGCGACCGCGTCTCCGCTCGTGCGCACGGAGGGGGCGAGCATCGCGGTCGCGCCGGAGGGTGACCTCGCGGTCATCGCGGACGAAGACCACTCGGCGCTCGTGCTCCTGGAGCTGCCCATCACCGAGGCGTCGAGGCCCGTGAAGCTCGAGACTTCGGGGCAGCCGTCGCAGGTCCTGTTCGTGGGCCGGGAGCTCCTCGTGACGATTCGGGATACGCCGAGCGGGGGTGGAGCGCTCGTGGCGTATGCGCGCGGATCCGGTCCGGGAAGCGCTCCGCTGACCGAGGCGCGGAGGATTCGGCTGCCGGCGGACGCGTGGGGCGTCGCGGTGTCCCCGGACGGGGGCACGGCCGCGGTGACGAGCGCGTGGACCGCGAAGGTCTCCCTCCTCGACGTCGCCTCGGGGCGGATCCTCGCCACGCGCGACGTCGCGCGCGAGCCGCGCGGCGTTGCGTTCACGCGCGACGGCGATACCGTCTACGTGACGCACCTCATCGGCGCCGAGCTCACCAAGATCACGCGCGTCCACGCGGACGCGAGTCCGTCACGCGTCGCGCTCCCCGCTTCACCGTCGCGCTCGCCGGCCAACGATGGCCTCTCGGCGTCGCTCGGGTACGCGATCGCGATGACGCCCGATCGCGCGCGCGTCTTCGCCCCCCGTCACGCGCTCGGTGCGCTCGGCTCGGACGCGTGGTTCGGCGCGGCGACCGTGGACGTGCTGGACGTCGCGAGCGACACGCCCCGCGGGATTGCCCGCGCTGTGAACGCGCACTCCGTGTTCGCGCCGTTCATGTCGGGGCCCGGAGGTGCTCGGATCCCGAAATACAGCGGGGCCGCGTCGACGGCCCTGTCCGAGGGCGCGGCGGCGTTCTCGGTGGCGCGTGGGGTCATCTATCGCGTGCGCCAACGCTCGCTCCTCGTGGCGAGTGAGGGCAGCGACGCGCTCGTCGAGCTCGACGCCGACATGAGCGATCCGACGCTCGCGCCGATGCACACCTATGGCCTGGAGACGGATCGGGACCCGATCCTCGGGACGCCCCTCCACGGCGGAGCGCCGAGCGGCGTCGCCCTCTCGCCGGACGAGGGCACGGCGTACGTGTACTGCCGCTCCACCGACGAGCTCGCCGTCGTCCCGCTCGCGACGTGGGACGGCCCCTTCGCCGCCGCGCCACCGCGCTTCGTCAAGCTCGCGGACGAGGCGAAGCACGCGGAGTTCACCGACGGGCGGCGCCTGTTCTACGCCGGCACCAACGACACCCTGAGCGGCGGGATGTCGTGCGCGGGCTGCCACCCCGAGGGGCGCGACGACGGTCACGTGTGGCACGAGGTCGTCTTCGCCGCGACCGACGACGCGACGACGCGCTTCACGAACCTCCTCGCCACCGCTTCGACCGCGCGCCACCTCGACGCGTTCTGGCGCGACGAGCCGGGGACTACGCCGATGCCCGCGCAGAACGTCGACGCGACCGGCGCCGGCTACCCGCGGCGCACGCCGATGCTCGTCGGCCGCGTCCGCGCGATCGGGCCGTACGGGTGGCATGGCGAGGCCAAGGACTTGGACGCGCGGATCCTCGAAGGGTTCGACCTGCACCGCTGGTCGAGCGCGCGGTCCACGCACGACGACGACGTGCACACCGCCGTCGAGCGCGCCGCGGCTCATCGCCTCGCGAACTTTCTCCGCAACGGCCTCGTTCCGCCGCCGATCGAGCGCCGCGCGCTCAGCAGCGAGGAGGAGCGGGGGCGCCAGATCTTCACCGACCCCACCGCAGCGTGCGCCACGTGTCACCCCGTGGGGCCCGACCTCACGACGCGCGAAGTCGTCCCGCTCGCGCTCTCGCCCGCGCGCGCGGGCTTCGTGGTCGACCCGGACGAGAAGTACAAGGTGCCCTCGCTCGTCGCGCTCGCGGGGCGCCCTCCCTACATGCACGACGGGCGCTTCGAGACGCTCGAGGAGCTCATCGCAGCGAACGGCGATCGCATGGGGAAGACGAGCCAGCTCGGCGAGGAGGACAAGAAGGCGCTCGTCGCGTTCCTGAAGACGCTATGAAGGCGCGCGCTCGAATCGCACTTCCACGCCCGCCCCTTCGGGGCGTCGTGGGCACGACCTCCGAGTGTCGTCGCGTGCGCGCGAGACGAGGAATTGTCATGGGGCTCGGAGCCCTCGGCGTCGGAGCGGCCGTGTTCGCCGTCGCGCCGCGAGGGGTCGCGGGTCCGGCGGCTGCGCCCAGCGCGAGCGCGTCGCCGCGCGAGCGCGTCGCCGCCGATCCCGTCGACCTCGCGGGGCTCACCATCCCCGAAGAGCGATCCCCGCTCCCGGGGCGAGACGAGTGGGCGAGCGCGCGCCCCGTCCTCACGGCGCGAAGCAACTCGGCGTCTCGCGCGTGCAGCGCCCTCCTCCTGCGCGAGTACTTGAAGATCGAGTGCGCGATGAGCCTCAGCGGGATTCGACAGTTCGCCGGCCCCATCGACGACGTCGCGCTGTGGGTGACGCCCTTCGCGAGGCCGAGCGACGCCTTCGATCACGAGGGCGGGGGCTACGTCGTGGTCCCGCTCCGCCGCGGCGAGGGCCACCTCTTCCGGTTCTTCCGGGCCGAGTGGCACTACGGAGGGGATGTCTTCCCAGCGGACGGTCCCATCGTGGACGCCTATTGGCCGAGAGGGGACGCGGCGCCGACGGTGACGATCCGATGAGCCGCGTGTCGCGCGCGCTCCCGCTCGCCGCGGCGCTCGTGGCGGCCTGCGGTGACCCCTCGACGGGCGCCGCGCCCCCCGCGGCGCCCACCGCGCCGATCGCGTCGAGCAGCGCGATCGCAGCGGCGCCGATCGCCGCCGTTGGATCCACTTCGGCTCGGGTCACCCCGCCTCGCCCCCATCAGCTCGCGCGGAGGACCACACCGAGGGCGCTGTACGAGAAGGATCGCGCGCGCTGCGAGGGTGGGGATCCGGGGGCGTGCCGGCGCGTCGCGAATCGGTTCAGCGGAGTCGGTGTGGAGGCAGGGTGCGGGGTCCCGCGGGACCGTCCGTATCCCGCGCTGAAGCGAGCGCCGGCGGACGCGGGCGAGGACGAACTCGCCTACGCGAACGCGATGCGCAGCGCGTGTCGGCTCGGGGACGACGACGCATGCGCGCTCGCCCGCGTCGCGAGCCGGATGCCCGCGGGCGCGCTCTCGACGCGCTTCAGCGCGACGCGGCGGTCGCCCGACGAGCTTGGCATCTGGAGGTTCCGGACCCGGAGCAAGCCGCCCGAGCCCGAGCCCGGGATGCCGCGGCGAGACGACGCGAAGAAGCTCGCGGAGCGGCGCGCGCAGTGTCTTGCGGACCCTTCGCGCTGCGTCGCCCCCGACAGCGTCCTCTTCCGACAGGAGCGCGCGCCCAAGGACGGCAAGCTGGCGAGCGAGATCGTCACCCTCGCGACCGAGGTGTGCGACGCGACGCACGACTGCGACGACGTCTACGTCGCCCTCGACAAGGCGCGATACTCGCCGGCCGAGCTCGCGCCGATCCGCGACGCGTTCGCGCGGACGCTGACGGCGGCGTGCCTCGACGGGGAGTGCACCTGCAGCGCCGCGATGAGGTACGCCCCCGCCGAGGATCCGAGCCGCCTCGACCTCGCGATCCTCGGCTGTGAGAACGGCGAGGCAGACGGCTGCGCGGCGCTCGCTGCGGCGTACGAGGCGGGCGAAGGCGTGCCCAAGGACGTGGGCCTCGCGGCCGAGCTCTACGAGCTGACGTGTCCCCCCGTTCGCCCGGAGGACGGCAGCGACGACTACTCCCCTCGCGCGTGCGACCACCTCGCCGAGGCGTTCTCGGCGGGCCCCTATCCCGGCAAGGATCGTCCGCGCGCCCTCTACTACGCGGAGGCCGCGTGCCGTCACCCGGGGCACGAGATCGACCACGCGCCGTGCGTGCGCCTCGGACTCCTCTGGGCGATGAAGAGGACGGTGACGTACTCGGAAGGGATGAACGCGAGGCTCGCGCAGCGGGCCGCGTACGGCTTCGAGCCGGACTTCGATCACGAGTGCGACCGCCCGAGCGTGAAGTCCCAGTGCGACGCGCTCGCCGCGACGCTCCGCTCCGTGAAGTGAGCACGCGGCGCTGCTGCCGCCGTTCGTGTG
The DNA here is from genome assembly GCA_046351395.1 of Polyangiaceae bacterium. GTDB lineage: Bacteria > Myxococcota_A > Polyangia > Polyangiales > Polyangiaceae > CAYYKK01. The sequence goes on along the minus strand of JAXLYP010000020.1, from coordinate 79,065 downwards.
GGGGGTCGTGTGCCGCCGGCCTATACTCGCGGGCGCGAGGAGAGCGGATTGGACGAGGCATCGTCGAAGGTGGTGGACGCGCACGTCGCGCGGCTGCGAGCGGAGCTCTTGCGGGAGCGCGCGGCCAAGCTCCCGAAGGCGACGCGCGCTGTCCTTGGCGCCGTGCGCGACCGGGTGCTCGCGCTCGGCTTCGAGCTACGCGGGAGCACGTCGCGGGTGCCGCTCGAGCGACAGCTGCTCGACGTGATCGCCTCGGGGGCGGAGATCCCGCTCTCCTCCGTCGGCGCGTTCGTGCGCGGAGCCTCCCCGAAGGAGGCGCGCGACGTCGCGCGCGGTCTGGTCAAACGCGGCGAGGCGCGCATCCTCCTCCGCGGGACCACGCAGCTGCTCGTTTCGAAGGACGTCGGCGTCCTCGACGCGGGCGACGTGCGCAAGCTCTCGAAGGAGCTCGCCGCGCTCGCCGCGAGGTTCGCGCTCGTCGCGCGATCGAAGGGCGCGATCGCGATCGCCCGCGAGGACGTCTCGCGCGAGCTCGACCAGCTCGCGACGTCTTCGTACCAGCGCATGCCGACGCTCCTCGCGCCCCGCGCGCCGCGGGTGACGGCGCTCGGGCTCGGCGATCTCGAGCGCGTCATCGACGCGGTTCGCCAGAGCGTCGACGCGGCTCGTGGTCAGTCCTTCGTTCCCGCCGTCGTCGCGCTCCTCGAGCCCCAGCTGAGGCGCGAGAGCGTCCACCGCAACCTGATCAGTGCCGGCCAGACCGGCGCCCTCGTGTTGAAGGCGCAGCGCGGGCTCGGCGCGCTCTCGGAGGCAGAATGGACGGCCTGCCCCGAGGCCCCCGACGGGTCCCGCTACGTGTGGGTCCGCCTCGGCGCCGAGCCGCAGCGCGCGAAGGCTCGCGTCTCGTCTCCGCCGTCCTCTCGTCCCGCGTCGTCGTCGAGGCCCACCTCGAAGCCGAGGAGCGCGGCGAGCGTCGCCGCCGCGAAGCGGATCTCCCGCTTCTGACGTCGACCACGAGCACGGCTCGAGCTCGCGGCTCGGCGCCTCGCCTTGGGGCGCACGGCTACCGCGGCGCGGTGATCATAGGCCCGGATCGAGCCGCATCCTCGCTGGGTTCTCGGGCTGCGGAGGGAGCACGAACGTTCGGGTGAACCCGATCGGGATCTCGAGCGTGGCGACGCCTCCCTCCGGCTGGGGGAACGAGAGTCCCGCGAACCAGCGCGTGAAGCAGCGCGAGATCGGGCTCGGCGCGATCGCCCGCGACGCGCGGAGCTCGACGCCCGCGACCGATCCGTCGCGCGCGATGGTGAGTCGCGCGCGGAGCTGACCTTCGAGATCGGGATCCGCGCGGCGCCCCGCCTCGTAGCACCCCACCGCGCCCCCGAACGCGCGGTCGACGACGCGCTCGAAGGCCTCGATGGGCGTCGCGCCGGCCGTCGCCGTGCGGTCCACGCGCACCGAGGGAGCCCTCGGTTCCGCGGGCAACGGATCGAGCTTCGGCGCGAGCGGTGGCGGGATGAGGTCCGGCGCGAACGATCGGATCTTCGCGCAGGTCTCTGCGTGATCGGTGCGGTACTCGGTGTACCCCGTCGCCCAGTCGGCGTGCGCGGCGTCCCCGGTGGAGCAGTAGAGCGCGTAGAGGGGAGGCGCCGCGCGCTCGAGCTCCGCGGCGCAGGTCGTGTCCGTCGCGGTGTCGAGCGCCGCGATCTCGAGGTAGAGGCGCGCCGCCGTCGGCGCGTCGGCGTGATCCGGGTGATCGAACGCGATCCCGCGAATACCCACGGCCGCGCCGCGCCACATGCGGTGGGAGGCGCGGACGACGCCGCGGTCGAACTTCGCGCTCACCCAGTCGTCGTACACGGCGCCCGCCGAACGCGGGGGCGCGCCGACGCAAATGAGCCGGTCTTCCGCGGCGATCCGCGCGAGCTCGTCTTCGTCGGGCGGCGTCTCTCTGCCGGGGAGCAGCAGCGGCAGCGCGGGCTTCGACTCTCGCCAAACGTTGAGGTGCGCGACCGCGGCGCGATACGTGATCTCGAGCGCGTCGGCGGGGCTCCGATCGAGCGCGAGCGCCGCGTCATACGCGGCCGCGGCGCGACGCCAGTCCTTCGTGGTCCAAGCGAGGTCCGCGAGCGCGTGGGTGAGGCGGAACGGCGTCGCCCGCGCTCGCTCGGGCATCCCGGCGCTGAGCTGCTCGAGCTCGGCGTCCGTGAAGTTCTCGCGGAGAGCCTCGTAAATTCGCCTCGCCGTCTCGAACGCCTGTCGGTCGAGGCTCCCGACCTCGCCGCGCGCGCCGGCCGCCTCGACGTGGGCGGTCGTCGCGATGTCGCTCGCGATCGACACCACGGCGGAAGCGCACGCGCGAAGAGCGCTCGCGTCCGCCCCGCTCGCGCGGAGCCCGCGCACACGCGCGAGGAGCCCGTCGATCGCCTCGGGCCACGCGGTCCGGTGCGCACCGCGGGCCACGCGCGCGCCGAGCACGTGGGTCGCGAGGACGCACGCGTCGACGGCCGCAGGCTCTCGGTCGACGAGCGCCTGGAAGAGCCCCTCGGCGTTCGCGAACGCGCCGACGCGCAGCGCCTCCTCGGCCACCTCCACGAGCGCCGCGCGCGCGGTCGCGTCCCCCTCCGGGCCGCTCGGGTGCGACGCACGCAGTCGTTCGAAGGCGCGCGCGGGATCGCCGAGGCGCGCGTACACGGTGATCCACTCCGTTCGCGCGTGCGCCGCGAGCTCCGCCGCCCCCGGGGCGGTCGTCGCGGCGAGCGCGACCACCGCGTCGAGCTGATCGAGCGCCGCCGGGTCGTCTTGGAAGAACAGGACACGCGCGAGTCGAAAGCGCGCGTAGCCCTCGAGGTCACCGGCGCCCGGCGCCGCGAGCGCGCCCTCGTAGGCGGTGCGCGCCGCGGCCCACCGGTCCGACGGAGCGCCGTGATCCTCCCCGGCGAGCGCCGCTGCGTACGCGTCGTCCGCGGCGACGAGGAGCGCGCGGCGGCTGGCGTCGAGCTTCGCGAGGCCTTCGTCTCGATGCGCGACCGCCGCGATCTCCGCGACGCCGACCGGGACCACGATCGATCGAGGGCTCCGGTCGACGAGCTGGGAAGGCCGCGGCCACGGCGTCGGATCCCCGCTCGGTGGGGGGAGCTCGGGGCACACCGAAGGGGGCCCGGCGAGGCACCCGACGGGTCTCGTGCGCGCGAGCGGCGCGCCTCGCGTCCCCTCGGGCGCCCCAGCGCCGCACGCCGCCGCCGTGGCCGCTCCGAGGACCGCGATCGATGTCCAGGCGCGCGCGCGCTTCGTCCGGCTCGCGCGCACGTTCAACCGGTGAGCGCCGTGGGTTCGACCCGCGCTCGCGCGCGCCGTGCGCCGCGCTTCTCGAGGCCGCGGAGCGCGCCGTCGACGATCTCGAGCGCAGGCCCCGCGTGCGCCGGGATGCGCGGACCCGGCAGGATGGTGCCCGTGAGGTTCAGCGGATCGAGCGGCGAGACGCGGACGACCTCTCCGTCGCGCGGCGTGCGCCGGGTCTGCCGGAGCTCGTCGACGGCGTCGGGCAGCGCGAACTGCTCGCCGATGAACCCCTCCACGAACCGGCCACCTCGGATCAGCCCGCGCGCCTCTTTGCGGCGCAGGGCTCGCGCGATCTCGCGCCACGGCACCGTGAAGCTCTCGCGCGCCGCGAGATCGAAGAACACGACGCCGTACCGCTCGAGGAGCTGATCGGCGACCTTCTCCGCGCGCGCCTCCTTCGCCGCGTCGTCCAGCGGCGCGGCGCCGAGCCCGTCCTCGAGGAGGGAGAAGCGACCCTGGATTCGAGCCCCGCGCGCGCTCGCGCCGAGCGCGCCGCGCCCGGTGTGCATGAGATCCCGCAGCACCTGGAACCCGTCGCCGGTCGCGAGCCCTCGACCCACGAGGTCCCACACCGCCGCGGCCTGCTCGTCCCGAGAGAGTTTGGTCGCCGCGACGAGATCCGCGAAGAACAGCGCGCCGCGTGAGCGGAGGGCGGCGAGCGTCGCCGTCGTCGCGTCGAACGTCGGAGCTTCGAGCGGTGTGTCCCCTCGCACCGCCGACAGCAGCCACGGGAGATCCTCGCGCATCACGAGCGAGATCGGCGTCGCGCGGGAGGGCGCGCCCGGCGCGTCCGAGCTCGTCGCGCGGGGGGACAGGCGCGCCCACGCGACCTGGCCCGAGAGCCCGAGCTCGTCGAGCCAGGCCGATTTGTAGCCCGCGACGCGCGGCGCGAGGATCTCGCTCTCCCAGGCCGACGCCGCGATCTCGAACCCCTGCAGCGCGCGGATCGCGTCTCGCAGGGCGCCGCGGCCGCCCGTGCGGTGGCTCTTCACGAGGTGGTGGCGCGCGAGCAAGTACCGCATGAAGTCCTGCGCCGTCACGGGCTCGATCTCGGTGCGCAGGCGATCGATCGTGTAGCGGTGGATGCGGCTCAGGAGCCGCCTGTCGCAGAACGACTCGTCCTCGCTCGGCGTGAACCGCCCGCGCAGCAGCGCGCCCTCCGTCTCGAGGCGGACGACCGCGAGCAGGACGTCGTGGGGATCGATGCCCGTCGAGGCGGCGAGCTCGGGCACGGTGAACGGCCCGAGCGCCTCGGCGTGGCCGCGCACGAGCGCGTGGATCGCGTCCGCGCGGCGGTCCGGATCGGGCGAGCCGACGTAGATGCGAGCGGCGTCGTCCGCGCGCTCCGTCACGACCGCGAGGTCGCCGATCGGGGTCTCGATCGTCGTCGCGCGGCCCTTGCGAACGAGCTCGTCGAAGAGGACCGTGAACGGGTCGACGAGCTTCCAAGCGACGAGCCCGTAGAGAGCGTCGTGGAGCTCGTCCGCGTCCCTGGGGCTCGGCCGCGCCTCGGCGCGGACGCGCTCGATCGCCGCTTCGTCGAGCGCGCCGAGGTCGCGCTGCGTCTCGGGGAGCGTGCGCCGCAGGCTCACGGCGCGGACGCGGCGCTCCTCGAGCGGCGCGTCGTCCAGGTAGGCGTAGGGCTTCGCGTTGATCGTCTCGTGCGAGAACGGCGAAGGCTCCGTCGTGTCGCGCGCGTGGAGGCGGATCTCTCCGCGCTCCATCTTCTCGAGCAGGACCTTGAGGCGAGGCGCGTCCATCGCCTCGAGGAGGCAGTCCTGCACGGTTTGTCGCACGAGCGGGTGATCGGGGATCTCGATGGGTCCGGTGACGTTCTCCTGGCAGGCGACCTGCGCGGGGAACACCGCCGCGAGCAGATCGTCCGAGCGCATCCGCTGGAGGTACGGCTGGACCTTCTTCCCGTTGTGGTTCCGGAGGATCGCGAGCGCGCGCGTCGCGTTCCAGCGCCAGCGCGACCCGAACATGGGCGCGGGGAGGATCGCCTGCTGGAGCGTCTTGTCGAGGATCTGGGGGCGGACGAACGTGAACGCGTCCTTGAGGGGGAAGCTCTGGCTCGTGCCGATCGAGAGGATCACCGCGTCGTCCGTCGCTGCCGCCTGGAGCTCGAAATCGAAGCTCGCGCAGAAGCGCTTGCGCATCGCGAGGCCGAACGCGTGGTTCACGCGGCCCCCGAATGGCGCGTGGACGACGAGCTGCATGCCGCCCGACTCGTCGAAGAACCGCTCGAAGACGACGTCGCTCATCGTCGGGATGACGCCCAGCGCGTCGCGCTGCGCCCGGACGTAGGCGACGAGCTGCTCGGACGCGGACGGGCCGAGCGCGCACTCCTCCTCGAGCAGCCTCCGCGCGCCCTTCACGCCGCGCGCGTCGAGCTCGGCGACGACGTCGGCGCGCAGGGCGGACACCTCCTCCGAGTGCTCCCAGGTGCGGGCGGGCGCCTCGCCCAGCCAGAACGGGATCGACGGCGGCGCGCCCGCCGCGTCCGTCACCCGGAGCAGTCCGCGCCGCGACTCGACGCGGCGGATGCGCCAGGAGTGGGTGCCGAGGAGGAACACGTCCCCGGCGCCGCTCTCGATCGCCCAATCCTCGTCCACCGTGCCGACGAACGTCTCGTCCGGATCCAGGACGACGCGGAAGTTCGCGAGGTCGGGGATCGCGCCGCCGTTCGTGAGCGCGATGATCCGGGCCGCGCGCCGACCCTTCACGACGCCGTTCACGCGATCCACGTGGAGGAGCGCGCCGCCTCGGCCGAGCTTCGGCGCCGGGCCGTCGCCCAGCATCGTGATGATCTCGTCGAACGCCTCGCGCGTCAGCGTCTCGTAGGGCGCGGCCGTCGTGAGGCACGCGTAGAGGTCGTCGATGGAGGACTCGGCGGCGGCGCACTCGGCGACGATCTGTTGCGCGAGCACGTCGAGCGGCGCGATCGGCGGCTCGACCCGATCGAGCCTGCCCTTGCCGATGCCGCGCACGAGCGCGGCGCACTCGATCAAGTCGTCCCGACTCGTGGGGAACAAGCGCCCCACGCTCGTCCGGTCGCGGCCGTGGCCCGCGCGCCCGATGCGCTGGAGGAGCGTCGTCATCGCGCGGGGCGAGCCGATCTGGCACACGAGATCCACGGAGCCCACGTCGATGCCGAGCTCGAGGGACGCCGTGGCGACGATCGCGCGGACGTCCCCGGCCTTGAGGCGCGCCTCGACGTGGAGACGGCGCTCCTTCGAGAGGCTCCCGTGGTGCGCGCCGACCTTGTCGTCCCCGAGGCGCTCGGCCAAGTGGAACGCGACGCGCTCGGCGTACTTTCGCGTGTTCACGAACACGAGCGTCGTCCGGTTCGCCTCGATGAGCTTCGCGAGGCGGTCGTAGATCTCCTTCCACTGCTCGTGCGTGGCAATCGCCCCGAGGTCGGTCGAAGGGACCTCCACGCCGAGGTCGAGCGCGCGGCGGTGCCCGACGTCGACGATCGCGCAGGGGCTCCGGCGCTCCGCGAGCGCGGAGTTCGTCGCGCCGCGGCCCGTGCCGACGAGGAACCGCGCGGCGTCCTCGATCGGGTGCACCGTCGCCGAGAGGCCGACCCGCTGCGCGCGCACGCGCGTGACGCGATCGAGGCGCGCGAGGGAGAGCGCGAGGTGGCTCCCGCGCTTGTCGCGCATGAGGGCGTGCACCTCGTCGACGATCACGGTCGTCACCGTGGAGAGGAGCTCGCGGCTCCGCTTCGCGGTGAGCATCAAGTAGAGCGACTCCGGCGTCGTGACGAGGATGTGCGGCGGGTTGCGCACGATCGCGGCCCGATCCGAGGCCGTGGTGTCCCCCGTGCGGAGCGCCGCGCGGACGTTCGGCTCACCGCCGCCGAGGCCGATCGACGTCTCTCGGATCCCCTGGAGCGGCAACGCGAGGTTCTTCTCGACGTCGCTCGAGAGCGCTTTCAACGGCGAGACGTACACGACGCGGATCTCGGGCGGCAGCGGGCCGGACGCGCTCTCGCGCACGAGCGCGTCGACGCTCGAGAGGAACGCGGCGAGCGTCTTGCCCGAGCCCGTCGGGGCCGCGACGAGGGTGTCGTGCCCCGCGATGATCTCACGCCAAGCGCGGATCTGCACGTCCGTGGGCGTGTCGAAGGTGCGCTCGAACCAGATCCGCGTCGCCTCGTGGAACGTCTTCGGCAACTGAGAATCCGTCATCGGACATCGAGGTTGTCTCCTGGGACGGTGCGCGTCAACGTGGCGCCTGGATGTCCTGGAACCCCGGCGATCTCGTCTCCCCGCACGTGCGGCTCGTGCGGCCGCTCTCGGCCGGGAGCATGGGGCAGGTGTGGGTCGCGCACGACGATCGGCGCGCGGGCCGCGCGGCGTCCGTCGCGGTGAAGTTCATCGCGGAGACGAGCGAAGCGGGCGAGGACTTCCAGGTCCGCTTCGCGCACGAGGCGCGCGCGGGGATGCGCGTCCAGAGCCCGCACGTCGTGCGGATCTTGGATCACGGCCTCGGCTGGGACGGGATGCCGTTCATCGTGATGGAGCTCTGCGAGGGCGAGACGCTCCGGGCGAAGATGGACCGGCTCGGCCTGCTCGACATGTCCGACATCGTCGACGTCACGCACCAGATCGCCGAGGGGCTCGCGGCGGCGCACGCCGTGGGCGTCATCCATCGCGACGTGAAGCCCGACAACATCATGCTCGAGCGCGCGAGCGCGGCCGATCGGGGCGACGACGGGCACCACCGCCGCGGCGCCGCCCCGGAGCGGACGGTCGCGAAGCTCTTCGATTTCGGGATCGCGAAGCACGTCGCCGCGGAGGCGGAGCAGTCCGTCACGCAGGCGAACGTCCTCGTGGGATCCCTCGCGTACATGAGCCCCGAGCAGCTCCTCGACGCGAAGGAGGCGCAGGTGTCGTTCGACGCGTGGGGCCTCGCCGTCACGGCCTACGAGGCGCTGACCGCGGCGCTCCCGTTCTCGTCGCGATCGGTCGCGGCGCTCCTCATGGCGCACGCCGCGCGGAAGTTCCCGCTCCCGAGCGAGGCGGGGATGGCGCGCGCGTTCGATCACCTGTTCGCGCGTGCGTTCGCGCGCGATCCCGCGGACCGCCCCGATCCGCGGGCGTTCGCGGCCGAGCTTCGGATCGCGGCGCACGCGGGTTGAATCGCACGCCGCTCGGTCGTTCGACGAGCGGGGGTCGAGCGACGCGCGTCCCGGGTGGAGGTGGGCGCGGGTCAGTCGAAGCAGTTGAGCTTCGCCCGGTGCTCCTCGACGAACTTCCGCCGCTCGGGCTGGTCCTGCACGCGATCGAGCGCCGCCTTGAAGGCGTGGCACGCGCGCTCGCTGTCGCTGAGCTTCTCGTAGCAGACGCCCAGGTTCAATTCGGTGCCGGGGGCTGGGTCGAGCGCGTCGCTCTCGGCGAACGCGGCGCACGCCTCGGGGATCCTGCCGGCGGTGAGGAGCGCGCGCCCCTCGTCGAAGAGCGCCCCCGCGCGGGCGCGATCCTCGGCCGTCGCGGTGTGCGCGGGGGGCGGCGGGACGTCCGACGTCCGCGGCTTGCGCGGCCGCCTCGGCGCCGGGGCGTTCGCGGATCCGGGCGCGGCGTCGGCGGTCGCTCCGGCTGGGATGTCGACGTCGGACGCGCTGCTCGACGCGCACCCCGCGATCGCGATCGCGATCCCGATCCACACCCCGAACACGCGCCGCACGCTCATCGACTCGCTCCTATGAAGGCCCCGCTCACTCGACGATCGCGGGGGACGACGCGCGCTCGAGGAACGTCCGAGGGGGCCGGGCGTCGTCGAGGCCCGCGGCCCACACGTCCATTCCATACTTGTAGAGGATCGTGCGCGCGTCGAGCCACTCGACCTGATCGTCGACGACGCGCTCCTCCGGGAGCGCGCGGTCCGCGGTGGATCCGCGCGTGAGCGCGTCGACGTCGAGCGCGAAGAGGTGCGTGTCCGCGCGGCTCGTGCCGCGCTTCTTGAACGCGAGGGTCCGTTCGTCCGGGGAGAGCGACGGGCACTCGACGTTCTCGCGGAGCGTGCGGAGGGCGCGCGACGAGACGGATCCCTTCGCGAGCCACGTCGTGTCGCCGCGCGCGACGGTCACGTAGAACGTGTCGTCGTCCTGCGCGAACGTGACGCCCCAGAGGTTGATCGCGTCGGAGAGCCTCTCTCCAGTGTCGCCGCGGCGGATCTCGAAGTCCTCGAGATCCGCGATCGTCGCGCCGGTCTCGAGGTCCACGAGGAGCGTCTGCGTCGACATCGACGTGTCGTCGTAGCTGTGGCCCGTTACGAACACCGTGGCCGCGCCCAAGGCGCCGTGCGGCGAGACGCGCAGGCGGCTCGGGATCCCCGTGATCGAGCGCGACCACGTGGGGGTCCAGCGCGCGTCGAGCCCGCGGAGGATCGCGGTGGAGCCGTGCTCGTCCGGGCTCGCGTCCGCGACGAAGCAGAGGCCGCGGCGGACCGCCGAGCGGGCGCGGGCGAAGTGCACGCGCATGCACGAAGCTCCCGCGTCGACGCGCGCGGAGCTCGCGCGCTCGATCGCGCTCGGCGGCTCGAGGGCGGACGCCTCGAGGCGGCCGAACGCGTCGCTCGGCTCGAGCTCCAGGCTGCGGAAGAGCACGTGGGGTCGCTGTGCGAGCTCGGCGCGCGCACGCGCCGCCGCGCTCTCGGACGCGGCGGGCGCGGGTGAGCGCGCGCGGATCGCGCGGATCGCGACGAACACGGCGATCGCGATCGCGACGCCGCCCGCGACGAGCGCGAACACGGCGACGCGCGCCTTCACGACGCGCTCACCACGTGAGGCGCGCAGAAGCGCCCGCCGGACCGATCGAGATCGCGACGGGTGCCTCCGCTCCGTCGGGAGCTGGCGCGCCGTGGCGGAGCGGCTTGCCCACCGCGAACACGATCACGCCCGTGAGGAGCGCCGTGCCGCCCACGACGATCGCGGTGGTCGAGACGATGCCGGAGGTCACGTACGCGTCGTGGAGCGATCGAAACTCGGGCGGGCAGACGCCGTTCGCTCCGCACGCAGCGTCGAGGTCCGACTTCTGCGCGATCGCGTCGATGCCGTAGCCCGCGCCGAGCCCGAGGCTGAAGAGGCCGAGCCCCGCGAGGATGAAGACGGGCGTGGACGTGGTTCGGAAGGGGAAGGGGACTCCCTCGGCCACGAGATCGACCGACACGCGCTCGCCCTCGGCCACCTCGATGGAGCGCGGCACCGCCCCGTCGGCGGTGATCTCATGCTTGCCGGGATCCACCTCGACGTCCCCGTTGGCGTGGACCTCGCGCCCGTCGACGCGGGGAGGACCGCTCCCCGGCGGCGCGCCCACATGGACGATCGCGATCCGCTTCTTCACGGCGGCGAGCTCCTCTTTGGCCTGCGCGACCGCCTCGACGAACGCGTCTCGGGGCTTCGGTCCGAGGTCGGTCTCGACGACTCGGGTGTACGCGGCCGCCGCCTCGACGAACCGCCCCAACCCGACGAGCGCGCGCGCCAGGCGGACGTGGAGCGTGGGCGCATCCACGAGCTCGATCGCGCGCTTGAACGTCGCCTCCGCTTCGGCGTACTTCTTCGCCTCGAGCTCGCCGTCGCCGCGCTCGGCGAGCGCGCGCGCCTCGTCCTTCCGCGCCTGCTCGTCCGCGGGCTGGGCGTTCGCCGCGGAGACGGACACGAGCAAGAGACCCAGCGTGAGCGCGAGCGCGCGTCCACGAGGGTCGAGAGCGCCGCGCGACCGAACGAGAGCGCGAGGAGAGTCCACCTCGGCCGACTATGTCAGAACCCGTAGTCGGGCTTCTTCTTTCTTGTCGTCGCCGTGGGGATGGGGACCAGCCGCGCGTCGGCGGACGAGGAGGGGGCGGTCGTGGGCGCGCCGCTCGGCGCCGTGTCCGCCGTCGTGGACGGCTCGGGGGCGGCGGTCGGCCGCGGCGCCGCGATGTCGCTCGGATCCGGGCGACGATTCGGGACCGTCGCCGATGGGAGCGGCGCTGCGGGCGCCGCCGACGTGGGGGCGCGCGGCGTGGCGGACGCGGACGCCTTGGGGGCGCCGCCCGACGTCGCGATGATCAGGATCGCGACGAGCGCGAGCGTCACGAGCACCGCCGTCGCGACGCCGATCAGGATGAGCCGCCGCACCTGCTCGGGCGGGAGGGGCGGCGGCGTCGCCTCCACGGGATCGGCGCTCGGGCGCGGCGCATCGAAGCGCGCGCTCGCGACGGTCGAGTAGCTCGGAGGGGGGGCTTGCGACACGCTCGGCCGACCGCTCGGGGGGCCGTACCACTGCGGCTGCGACGCTGGCGCCTGCGCGAGGTTTGCGTTCACCGGTTGAAGGCGCGCGGTCGTCCCCGGGTGCACGGCGGGTGCGTTCGCGTCTTGCGCCGGCCAGCCTCCGCTCGCCGCGAGCGGAGCGCTCGGGAACGAGGGCGGCACGCTCACGGGAGGCACCGAGACCGGGCCTACGGAGACGGCTTGCAGCGAGCTCGAGCTGATGCCGAAGGTGGGCGCGAGCGGGACCTCGAGGGGCGCGCGCATCGGCGGGAGCGGCGCGCTGGGCGGAGGCAAGGCCGCGGAGGACGGTGCGGATCCGAACGGGCTCGGCACGTGAGAGCCCTCGAGGGGCGGCGTCGCCTCGTTGACGACGCTCGGTGGCTCTTCGATCGGCGGGCGTGGAGGTGGCTCCGCGTCCTCCGGGGGCGGCGGTGGCGCGGGGGGTGGTGGTGCGGGCGGCGGCGGCGCAGCGCGCGGGACCAGCCCCGAGTTCGGCCGCGGAGGCCCGAGCGGGGACCGCGCGCTCGCGGGCGCCGCCCCTCCGCCGAGGCGCAGACCGCTGCTGGGCTTCGGCCCTGGCAACGACACGTACGAGACGCCCGACTTGTTGGCGTGCGCGGCGGACGCGGCGACCGATCGGGAGATGCCCGACGGGGTCCCCTCGCGCAGATCCGCAGAGGCATCTCGGGGGGGCACCGCGTCGCCCGTCGCCCTTCGCTCGCGCGCGCGCATCGACCGGATCGCGGTGCGCCGCTCGATCGCGAGCCGGCCCTCCGACCTCACCCACGCCGCCACGTCCTCTCGGGGGGCCCGCGGGATCGCCTCCGCGACCGCGTCCGCGAACGCGAGGGCGGTCGGGTAGCGCCCGTCGGGAGATGCGTCGAGCGCCTTCACGACGAGCGCATCCAGGCTCGCGAGATCCGCGTGCCGGGAGCTCGGCGCGGGCGCCTTCTCCACCAGCAGCTGCGTGAGGACGCTCGCCTCGTTCTCCCCGTCGAAGAGGCGCGCGCCCACGAGGAGCTCCCAGAGCACGATGCCGGACGCGAAGATGTCGCTCCGGCGATCGACCGGCTTGCCCCGCGCCTGCTCGGGCGACATGTACGCGAGCTTCCCTTTGATCTGGCCCTGCTGCGTCTGCTGCATGCGGCCCCGCGCCTTGGCGACCCCGAAGTCGAGCACTCGGGCGATCCCGTCCGTCCCGACGATCACGTTGTGCGGCGACATGTCCCGGTGGACGATCGCGAGCGGCTCTCCGGCCTCGTTCGTCGCCTCGTGCGCGGCGTGGAGCCCCCGCAGCGTGTCCTGCATGACCGCGCTGACGATCGCCCTCGGGATGCGCTCCTTGCGGTGCGCCGTCTGCTTCGCGAGCTTCGACAGGGACTCCCCTTCGATGAGCTCCATGACGAGGAGGAGCTCGTCTCCGTCCACGACGTCGAGCGTGCGGACCACGTTCTCGTGCTGGATGCGGCGCACGAGCTTCGCCTCGTCGAGGAACATCGACCGGAAGTCGGGGTCGCGCGAAAACTGCGCGTGCATCTTCTTGATCGCGACGAACTCGACGTCCTCCGCGGGCACGGCGCCGCCCCCCAGCGCTCGGCCGAGGTGCACTGTAGCCATGCCGCCCGCCGCGATTTCGTCTAAAACGGCGTAGCGGCCGAGCTCTCGAGCGCTCTCGGCCCCGACCGACATCGACCCCAACGTATCACAAGCACCGCCACACGGACGATCCGTCCACGCCGCGCCGTCGAGCCAGGGGACGCGGGCGGAGGCGCGGGGTGAGACCCGGGAGCCGAGAAGCGATGACCACTGAGCAGCGACGCGATCTCGCAGTGCTCATGGCGGTCGGGCTCGCGGCGTTCGCGGTCCGGATCGCACTCATCGTCACGTATCCGGACATCGACGGCGACGCCTACGGCCACTTCAACGCGGGCCGCGCGTTCGCGCGCGATCCGTGGAACCTCGGCGTCCACTGGGTGTGGCTGCCGCTCTATCACGCGTTCATCGGGCTCGTGACCGGGCTCGGGCTCGGCTTTACGGCGCTGCGCGTCCTGTCGAGCGTGGTCGCGCTCGCCGCCCCTTGGGTCCTCTATCGGTGGGTGCTGCCCGCGTCGCCCAGTCGCGCGCGCCTCGCCGCGGCGCTCTTCACGATCGCGCCCCTCTCGAACGCGCTCGCGGTGTCCGCGCAGGCCGAGACGCTCTTCACGCTCGTGATCGTCGCGCTCGCGCTCGCGCTCGAGCGCGCACGCTTCGGCGTGGCGGCGGCGCTGCTCACGATCGCCTCGGGCATGCGGTACGAGGCGTGGGGCGCGGTCGCGGCCTGGGCTCTGTACGTCGGCCACCGGCGCTTCGCGCGAGGCGTCCCGATGGGTCGATCGCTCGTCGTCGTCGCGCCACTCGTCTTCATCGTCGGTTGGATCGTCGCGCACCGCGTGCACGACGGCGCGTGGCTCACGTTCCTCACGGAGACGCGGAGCTTCGCGGGCGGGCTCCGGTCGACGACCGAGCGGTCGTGGCTCGTCGACGCAATCCGGCTGCCGCTCCTCACCCCGTTCATCGTCTTCGGCCCCGCGCTCCTCCTCGCGGTCGCCGGCGTGCCCGGCGCGGCCGCCGCAGGCCGCGCGGGATGGGTCCCCGCGGCGGGCGTGTTCGCGTTCCTTCTCGCGAGCTACGTGGGACGCGGCGCGCTCGCCGGCGAGCGCTATTTCACGGCCCTCACGCCGTTCGTCTGCGTCCTCGTCGCGAGCGGCGTCGAGGCGATCGAGCGCCGACTCCCATCACCCACACGCGCCCGATGGATTGCGCGGTTCGCGGTCACCGCGATCCTCCGCGACGACGGTCGCGCACCTCGTGAGGAACGCCCGCACGGCCCAGGCGCACGAGTCCGCGCTGCGCGCGGACGAGGCACCCGTCAGTCAGTGACGCCGGAGGAGCCCACGTTCCGGGATCTCGGCGCGTGGAGGTGATTCGACGGGCGCAGCCGACGGTCGCGCGCTCGCGGAGAGAGCCGAGGACGATGGCCCCTGGGTTCCTCCGCACCCGAGCGAGCAGAGCGCGAGGACGAGCGCGCACCGCGCGCGCGACGTGCATCCGTCGTGAGGGTTCATCCCGGGGAGCTTACGGGACCTCGGCGGGCGCGGGGACGGTGACGAGGAGCGCCATGCTCGCGAGCGCGGCGACGCCCGCCGTCGCGAGGAACGCGACGCGCGGCTCGTGCACGTAGAGGAGCGCGAACCCGATGTTCGCGGGCAGCAGCATGAGCCCTTGGATCGCGTTCGCCCAGCCGAGCGTGCGGCCCCGCACCTCCTCCGGCGCGAGGGCGACGAGGAGCGAGCGCTCCGCGCCCTCGCCGAAGCCGTAATAGAGCGCGTAGAGCGGCAGCAGCGCCCAGAACACCCAGGGGCTCGCGACGAACGCGAAGGACGCGTACGCGGCCGCGTACACCGCGTAGCTCCCGACGACGACGACCTTCGGCCCCACCCGATCGGCGAGCGCCCCGCCGGGCACGTTGAGGAGGTACTTCGCGAGCTGGAGCGAGATCCACGCGAGCGGCGCGAGCTCGAGCGGGAGGCCGAGCTTCGTGAGGTGCGCGACGAGGAACGAGTCCGCGGACGCCGCGAGCGCGAACAAGCCGAACACGCCGAGCGTCCACCGCGCGCGCGCCGGCACCCCACGCTCCGCGCTTCGCGCGCGCGGGGCCGGCTCGGTCGCCGTCGGGGTCGGGGTCGGGGCCTCGACGAACGCGACCGCGACGATCGTCGAGAGGAGCCCGGGCACGAACGAGAGCAACAGCACCGTGTCGAGGGGGAGCGCGAACGCGCCGAGGAGGACGAACGAGAGCGTGCCGCCGAGGACGGCGCCCAGGTTGTCCATGCCGCGGTGGACGCCGAACGCGAGGCCCCGCTGGGAGGGCAGGGCGGCGCGCGCGAGGATCTTGTCGCGCGGCGCCCCGCGGATCCCTTTGCCCAGGCGGTCGAACGATCGGAGCACGACGATGAGCGCGCTCGCGTGGGCGAACGCCATGAGCGGCCGCGCGATCGACGAGAGCCCGTAGCCGAACGCGACGAGGAGCTTCGGAGAGCGCCCTCGATCCGCGGCGCGCCCGGACGCGATCTTCACCGCCGCCGAGAGCGCTTCGGCGATCCCCTCCATCACCCCGAGCGAGACCACGGTCGCTCCGACGCGCTCGAGGATCGAGGGGAGGAGCGGGTAAATCATGTCCGCCGCGGTGTCCGTCAGGAGCGACACCGCGCCGAGCGCCCACACGGTGCGCGGCAACGCGCGCAGCTTCTCGAGCGCGCCGACCATGGGCGCCACAGCCTAGCCGCGGAATCGGGTCGATCCAAAGACCCCCGCCACCTCGAGCACCGAACCCGTGGAAACGGCGGGGTATCCACCGATTTTTCGGCCAGGTCTGCGCGCCCTCGTCGCTCCGCTCCTCAGAGCACCGATCGGTTCGAGTCGACCTGGTCGAACGGCTTCACGCCCGCTCCGCTCGATGCGCGCGCGCCCCTCGGTCGAACGAGACAGGCCCCCTCGGAGGCGTGGAACGGGGCGCTTCGTTCGCGCGTTCAACGGGATCGTGCGGGCGATGGCTGCGCAAGGATTCCTCCTCGCCTTGTCGGTGGTTGCCTGTGGAACGCCGCGAGGGGTGGCGCCGATCGTCGTGTCGAGGGAGACGGAGGCGCGCGTCGCGGCGATGCGCGTCAGGGACGACGCGCCCGCCACCGTCACCGAGATCGCGACGCCCGCCGAGCTCCTCGAGGGCGACGAGGCTTCGGGGCAGGTGGGCGACTGGGTGCTCGCGAACGGATCCGTCGTCGCCATCGTCGCGGACGCGGACGGGTCCGCGCGCGGAGGGACGGTGGTGGATCTCGTCCGTCGCTCCCATGGTGTCGACGACCTCCGCGCCCTCGAGACCCGCGCGTTCGATCAGCCGGCGCGGTACACCTCGCTCGCGTCGGGCGTGGACGAGGCGCGCGGCGTCGCGTGGATCGAGGTGTCGGGCCGCGCGGGAGAGGTCCCCATCTCCACGCGCTACGAGCTCGCGCGCGGCGCCGAAGCCCTCGTCCTCCACACGGCGGTCTCGACCGCCGCGCGAGGCAGCGCGCGCTACGCGTGCGCCGATCGACTCGCGCTCGAGCCCGGGCAGCCACCCGGTCATCGACCGCCCTGCGCGCTCGATTACTGTTCGATGTTTGGCGCACACGAGGGCTACCTCCTGACGCCGCTCTTCGGGCGGGGCACGCTCACGGAGCCTGGCGACGACGGCGCGATGACCGTGGGCGTCGAGCCGGCGGCCACGGGCGGCGGCGCGTTCGTGTACTCGCGCGCCCTCGCGCCGCTCGACCGACCGGACTCGCTCGGCGTGATGGTCGCGCTCGCGATCCAGCGAGGAGCGGCGGTCGGTGACGTCGAGCTCTCCGTCACGCCCGACGAGTGGTCGCCCGCGCGGATCATCGGCCCGGGGACGTTCGTGTTCACGCCCGTGGACACGCCGGCGGACGTCGTCGTCGAGCTCATGCCGAGGATCGCGCTGCACCCGGGCGACCACGTGACCGTCCGCGCGCCCCTCGGCGGCTGGCGCGTAGGCTTTTGGAACCCCGACTACCGCATGCCCGCGGAGGGGTCGACGGTGGACATCGTCGCGGACAGCGTCGCTCGGGCGCGGATCCTCCCGGTGCGCCGTCGCCCCTCGTCCGCTGCGTCGGCGCGCTGATCCGGCCGCGAGCGAGCGGCGTCGGCTGGAGCATCGAACGCGCAGGGGATCGCCCTCCGCTCGAGGACGCCCCGATCGCCGACGTCACGGTGACGCGGCGAACGCCGTCGATACGTCGACCTCGGGGAGCCTCACCTCGCGGATCTCCGCGCCCAGCTCGCGCTGCGCGCCGAGCACGAGGGGGTGGTTGCGCGCGAGCTGGTCGAGCTCGGCGACCTTCTCGCGGCGCACGGACTCGATCGCCACGGACAAACTGAAGCGCGGCGTGTTGGGGGCGGCGTCGACCACCTCGAAGCGAACGTCGGCGCCGAGCGCCGCGGCCACCGCGGACTCGACGGCCTGGCGCGCGGCGGGCGGCGCGAGCTGATCCTTTTCGAACCCCCGCGGATCGAGGGCGATCCGGACCACCTCGGCGTTCGCCTCGGCGATGTGCGCGCGCTCGAGGATCGACGCGAGCGCGCCGCTCGTCGCGCGCAGCGCCTCGGTGACGCGCGCGAAGCGGAGGATCTTCGGATCGCTCCGATCGACGTGGATCGGCGGTGGAGCGCTCGGCGGCGGCATCGTCGGTGGCGGCGCGCTCGGCGGCGGCTCGGGCCGTGGTGGGGGCGCGACGAACATCGGCGTCGGCGGCGGCTCGGGCCGCGGCGGTGGCGCGACGAAGCGCGGGGAGGCTTCCTGCCTCGGAGCGGGCGCGGCGAACGCCGCGTCGGGGCGCGGCGGTGGCGTGAACACGGGGGCGGTGGGGCCGGGCTCGACCGGCGCGCTGAAGGATGGCGCGGGCTCCGCGGACGCTCTCGCGGGCGGTGGCCCGCCTGCTCCGGCGCCGCCTGCGGGTCGCTGCCCGCCTGCCCCCGCGCGCCCACCGCCACCGCCGCCGCCGCTGCGCCCACCGCCGAGCCGCTGCTCGAGCTCGCCCAGGCGCTTCAGCAGATCGTCGAGCGGGACGAGCGCGGGGCGCGTCGCGAGCCGAACGAGCGTCATTTCGAGGCCGGCGCGCGGATCCGGCGACTCCGCGAAGTCGTCGAACGCCTTCGAGAGCCCTTGGTGAAGCCGGCACAGATCTTCCGGGGACGCCTTCGACGCGAGCTCGCGGAGCGCCGCGCGCTCCGCGTCCGGCACCTCGAGCAGCACGTCGTCCGTGCTCGCGACGCGAGCGACCACGAGGTTGCGGAGGTGGTGCAGGAGATCCTTCGCGAGGTGCACCATGTCGTAGCCCTGGCGCGCGAGATCGTCGACGGACCGGAGCGCGCGCGCCGCGTCCGCCTCGACGAGGGCCGACGCGAGCGCGTGGAGCTCCTCGCGGCCCACGACGCCGAGCACCTTCGATACGCCCTCGCGCGTGAGCTTCGCGCCCCCCTCGCCCTCACCGCTCGGCCCCGCCCAAGCGATGACTTGATCGAGCAGGCTCATCGCGTCGCGCATGCTCCCCGCCGCCTCGCGCGCGAGGATCGCGAGCGCCTCGTCGTCCGCGGCGATCTTCTCGACGTCGAGCACGTGCCGGAGCCGCGCCGCGATCCGCGCCGCGGAGATGAGCCGGAAGTCGTAGCGCTGGCACCGCGAGAGGATCGTCACGAGGACCTTGTCGACCTCGGTCGTCGCGAAGATGAACTTCACGTGCGGTGGGGGCTCCTCGAGCGTCTTCAGGAACGCGTTCCACGCGGGCTTCGACAGCATGTGGACCTCGTCCACGATGAAGATCTTGTAGCGGTCCCGCGCGGGTCGGTAAGGCAGCTTCTCCTGGAGCTCGCGGATGTCGTCCACGCCGTTGTACGTCGCGCCGTCGATCTCCTGGACGTCCATGTCCCGCCCCTCGGTGATCTCGACGCACGCGCTGCACGTGAGGCACGGCTTCGCCGTCGGCCCCTTCTCGCAGTTCAGCGCCTTCGCCAGGATGCGCGCGCTCGTGGTCTTGCCGACCCCGCGGACCCCGGTGAACAGGAACGCGTGCGCGACTCGATTCTGCGCGATGGCGTTCGCCAGCGTCGTCGCGATGTGCTCCTGCCCGACCAGATCGTCGAACGACTGCGGGCGCCACTTCCGTGCGAGGACGACATAGCTCATGGGGATCCGCTTCTTATCACGGGCCGCTCCCCATCCGCGCCGAGGCCCCCGCTCCCAAGGGTCGTGGGGCTCCGCGTGAGATGTGGGGAGGGGGGCCCGCGGCGCGCGAGAGCGAACCGAGAGGCGGCCCGTCGCGCGGGTCGACAGGCCGACGCGGTCCCCAGAAGAGCGAACGGAGCGCCAGCAGCGCCGGCGGCCCGTAGGGCGGAGCCCAGCGGAACCGAGCGAGCCTGCGATCGAGCCGAAATAAATAGCCGCAGGGCCCGTCTTTGGCGAGGATGCGCGCCCCATGCATTTACCCCGCGGTGGAATGAACGAGGCGATGCGCTTGGCCGCGCAGATGCAGCGCAAGATCGAGGCCACGAAGAAGCGCATCAAGGACTTTGAGGTCACGGGCTCCGCCGCGGGCGAGAAGGTGAAGGTCACCGTCACCTACGAAGGCAAGGTGAAGCAGATCGTGGTCGACCCCGAGTTCCTCGCCGCCGAGGGCTTGGAGATGGCGCTCGACTCGATCTGTGCGGCGACGAACACGGCCATGGAAGAGGCCGACAAACTCGTCGACGCCGAGCTCGCCAAGGTCACGGGCGGCATCAAGCTGCCGACGGGCTTCTGATCCGCGCGCCCCGCCGCACGAAGCTCCCCGCGCGATGTTCCCCGATCGGCTGCTCCGGGTGATCCAGCTCCTCTCGCGCCTCCCCGGCGTCGGAGAGAAGACGGCGCAGCGGTACGCCCTCATGCTCGCGTCGGGCGACGAGGCCGTCGCTCGGGACCTCGGCCGCGAGCTCGCCGAGCTCCGGGACTGGGTCGAGCCGTGCGCGCGGTGTGGACACATCGCGGAGCGGGCGCAGGGCCGCGAGGCGATCTGCTCCATCTGCCGCGATCCGAAGCGCGATCCGGCGACGCTCTGCGTGGTCTCGCGCGTCCAGGATCTCATGGCGATCGAGAAGAGCGGCGCGATGCGAGGGCGGTACTTCGTGCTGCGCCGGCTCCTCTCTCCGCTCGACGGCGTCGGCCGCGAGGAGATCGGCGTCGAGCGGCTCCTCGATCGGATCCGCGGCGCAGAGCCGCGCATCACCGAGGTCGTCGTCGCGACCCCCCCGTCGGTGGATGGCGAAGCGACCGCCCTCCTGATCGCGCGCGAGATCGCCTCCGTCTCGCCCGAGACGCAGGTCACCCGCATCGCGAGCGGCGTCCCGCACGGCGGCGACCTCGAGTTCGCCGATCAAGTCACCCTGGGCCGGGCCATGGAGCACCGGCGAAGATTCGTATGAGGACGAACCCCCGCTCCGCGACGGTTCGTCCTCGCATCGTTGTCACGAGCTGCGCGTAGCCCGCGCAGGAAGAAGACCATCATGGCGCGCACCATCGTTGCGACAGACAATGCCCCGAGCGCTATCGGGCCGTACTCCCAAGCCGTCGTGATGAACGGCTTCGTGTTCGTGAGCGGACAGATCGCTCTCGACCCCGCGACGGGCGCGCTCGTCGACGGTGGAGTCGTCGAGCAGACCGAGCAGGTCCTCGCGAACCTCTACGCCGTGCTCGCCGCCGCGGGCGCCTCGTTCGCGTCCGTCGTGAAGACGACGATCTACCTCACCGATTTGGGCGATTTTCAAGTCGTCAACCAACTTTACGGAAAGTGCTTCGAGAAGGAGCCGCCGGCGCGCGCCACCGTCCAGGTGTCCGCGCTGCCGAAGGGCGCCGTCGTCGAGATCGACGCGATCGCTGCGGTCGTGGGGCAAGCGCCCCCCGGCGGCGCGGCCGCCGGGCGCTGACCGAACAGGGCTACGGGCCCCGGTGATTCGCGCGTGACGTCCGACTGTGCGGACGCACGCGCGAGCGCGAGCATGGTGCTCGACCCCGGGGGACGAGAAGAGCGAGCTACACCGCTCGCGGGAGAAACACATGAGCACCGAAGAGAACGACAAGAAGGAGTCCCGACCTCGCAAGGTCGCGCGCTCGGCGTCGACCGCCGCCCACCCCGGGTACAAGCCGGGAGACCCTGCGCCCGCGTCGCAAGGGGATGGCGCGGAGGGCGGCTCCACCCTGTCGTCTGCTCCATCTCAAGGCGGCGCCTCGGAGGGTGGGAGCCCTCCGAGCGATCGCCGCAAGTGGGACGTCCGGGCCGAGCGCCCAGCGGGCGGCGCCGCCGCGCGGCCTCCGCGCGGACCTCGACCCGGTGGCCCGCGCCCCGGTGGCCCGCGCCCCGATGGACCGCGCCGACCGTGGCGCGGCGCCGACCCCGATGCTCCGCGGGCCCGGCCCGGAGCGTCCGGCGGGCGCGCGACCCCGGAGCTCCCGCAGCGGGGCCCGGTCGATCGCTCGAGCGCCGAGTTCGTCGATCGCTGGCTCACGAGCAAGCCCCGCCCGCCCGGTGAGAGACCCCCGTTCAAGGACCGCCCACGGCGCGAGGGGGACGATCGGCGCGGACCGCGCCGCGACCGCCCGGACGGCGCGGGTCCCAAGCCCGCGCTCGCGGCGAAGCCCGCGGTCGCTCCGCGCCGGCCCGATCCCGTGCCGGAGAAGAAGCTCCCGACCCTGAGCGAGACGATCCTCGTCGGTCTGCCGAAGGTCGCGGTCGACAAGATCGAGAAGTCATCGAGCCACAAACCGAAGACGGCGCGCGAGGCGATCACCGCGAAGGTCGCGAGCGCTCCCGCGAAGCCCGTGGAGAAGCCGGCGACGAAGTCCGCCGAGGTCGTGATCGATCCGAAGTGGCTCGCCGCCGACGGCGCAACCGCGGTGCAGACGCTCCTCGACGCGGGGGACGCCGCGGAGAAGCTGGTCGAGCTCTGGACGCAGGCGAACAACGCGGCCGCGATCGTCGAGGCCGCGGCGGCCGACAACGCTCCCTCCGCCGCGCGGAAGGCGGCGAAGCGGGCGATCAACGTCCTGCGCGCGCGCCACGTCGCGATCCCCGAGCGCGCCACACGCGCGCCCGCCGCGACGAGCTCCGAGGAGGAGGTCGAGGAGGCGACGTTCACCGCGCCCGACGCGCGTGGCACCGTCTCGTTCACGATCTCGAAGCGCCAGGGCGGAAACCGCGCTCACATCTCCGAGGTCATCGTGCGCGACGGTGTCGGCGTGCTCCAGGCCGTCGCGACGTGGATGAGCCGCTCGCAGATCAAGGAGGCGCACCAGCGCGTCACCGAC
Source organism: Polyangiaceae bacterium (assembly GCA_046351395.1). GTDB lineage: Bacteria > Myxococcota_A > Polyangia > Polyangiales > Polyangiaceae > CAYYKK01. Next base: position 56,536 of record JAXLYP010000020.1, on the reverse strand, counting down.
AGCTCGGGCCTCCCGCCCGTCCCCGTCCCCCCGGCGTGGGTGAGGTGGCGCATCGCCGAGGCCAAGAAGGACAACGCCGTCTCGAAGGCGCTGATCCCGCTCGGGCTCGAGCGCTGCAAGGATCTCGTGGAGCCGGTCCCCGCCGAGGCGCCGGAGCACCCCATCGCGAGCTTCGAGGCGACGATCGGTGACGCGCCCGCGGAGCTCAAGAAGGGCCTGCACGACGAGCCGGAGTTCCGCGGCTGGCTCCCCGACGGGGCGGCCATCGACGAGCTCATCCGCAAGGTCGGCCAGTCGCTCAACGCCGAGGAGTCGAAGGAGAGCGCGAAGGTCGAGGCCGCGCTGAAGGAGGAGATGAAGAACGCCGCCGATCGCTACTTCACGCCCGAGGCGCGCGCCCTGCTCGCGCGCCGCATGCGCGACGCGGCGCTCAGCATCAAGCACCGCGCCGGCGCCGAGCGCGCCGCGGACGTGCTGCACGTCGTGCAAGCGATCGAGAAGGCGGGGCTCATCACGTCCCCGCCCCGTGAGATCGAGTTCCTCGTCGCGTTCTTCGAGAAGGGGGTCGCCTTCCTCGCTCAACGCGCCGGCGGCTCCCTCCGCGTCCCCGTTCGCCAGTAAGCATCAGAGCGGACTTCGACGCCAAGAGCGCCAAGACCGCCAAGAGCGCCAAGCGAGAGGGAGAGGATGCTCTTGTTCTCTCTTCTGCGTTGGCGGTCTTGGCGGCTTGGCGCTCTTGGCGTCTACCCCTGCTCCGACGTGGAGAACCGACGCTTCCAGATCCAGCGCACGAGCCCCCAGCTCAGCCAGCCGAGCGGACCGAACAGCAGCGTGAGGACGAGCGAGGGCACCACGAACACGTGCCGGATCCGGAGGCGCTCCGCGTCGCGCGCCTCCCAAGCGCCCACGAACAGGTCGAACACCAGGTAGTGGATCCAGCACGCCGTGATGGTCCACGGCGTCGTGAAGATGTGGGTCACACCGGCGAGCGTCCAGAAGCTCGCCCCCTCCGGCCCCGGCCGATCCGCGAACAGCAGGAACCCGTAGAGCGGCGCGAGCACGAGGCACGGGGCGATGGAGTGCACCACGACGCGCGTCACGCGCCACCGCGGCGCGAACACGAGCAGCAGCCAAGGAGGCAGGACGCCCCAGTTCGCGATGAGGAAGACGTGGTCGATCGTCACGCCCGCCATCAGACCCCACACGCAGCCGAGTTCCCAATGCCCTCTCCGTCGCCCGTCCGATCGCGGCTCGACGGTGGCAGCTGTCCAGGGACGCGGCGGCGATAGCCAATCGCGCGCTGTTCATTCTGCGTGTGGTTTCCTACACTCGCGCCCGTGAGCGAGGCCGCAACAGTCCTCGTCGTCGACGACTCGTCGATCGATCGACGCCTCGCCGGTCGGCTCCTCGAGAAGGCGGGCTTCTCCGTGCTCTACGCGGCCGACGGGGACGAGGCGCTCGCGAAGATCGCGCGCGCCGCGCCCACGATCGTCGTCACGGATCTCCACATGCCGAAGCTCAACGGGCTCGAGCTCGTCGAGGCGATCCGCAAGCGGCACCCCAAGCTCCCCGTCGTGCTGATGACCGCGCACGGCAGCGAGGAGATCGCGATCCTCGCCCTCCGCACCGGCGCGGCGAGCTTCGTCCCGAAGCGCCGGCTTGCGGACGAGCTCGCGACCACGCTCCACGCGGTCGTCGCGCTCACGACCGAGTCCAAGGATCGCACGAGCAACGTCGACCCGCTCGACGCGCGCGAGACCCACTACGTCCTCGACAACGACGTCGCGGGCATCACCGAGGTCGTCGGCCAGCTCGAGGCCGAGCTCGCGCGTCTCGGCATTTGCGACGAGACGGGGCTCATCCAGGTGGGTGTCGCGCTGCGCGAGGCGATGGTGAACGCCATCGTGCATGGGAACCTCGAGGTGAGCTCGAAGCTGCTCGACGAGCCCACGGGGGGCGGCGCCGGGACCGCGTTCGCCGATCTCGTCGCCGAGCGCCGCCAGAAGGACCCTTGGCGCAAGCGCCGGGTGACCGTGCGCGCCCGCTACGAGCCGGGGGAGGTCACCTACCGCATCGAGGACGAGGGCCCGGGCTTCGATCCGAAGAGCCTCCCCGATCCGACGGACGCCGCGAACCTCGAGCAGCTCCACGGTCGCGGCCTGATGCTCATCCGCATGTTCATGGACGAGGTCGTCCACAGCCCCCAGGGCAACGTCGTCACCATGACGAAGCGCCGCCCCGTCTGAGCCTCAGTCGACCGGGCCCCTCCAGCCCGAGGGCCGTCGCGAGCTCATGTTCGAGCGGGAGTTGACACGTTTAGAAGCGTGCCAAAGTTCCGGACTACCAGACGGCACGACGCTCCGAGCGCGACGGACCCCGGATTTGAGAGCCCCGGGGGCTCGCCCCGACGAGCGCCTCCCCCACCGACGACGTCGATCGGCGCGCGGTGGGGACCGCCTGGGCTCTGTTCCGGGTGGCGCGCGCCGCGCGCGACCCGTCCACGCTCCAACCCGACCACTCGGGCCGCACCGGCCCACGGAGGAAGTCCCATGCTCGCTCGATTCTTCGACACCGATCCGTTCACCCTCTTCGACGCCTTCGAGCGCCAGATGTCCACCCGCGCCCGCTCGCTCGGCGGCCTCTCCGTCACCGAGGATCAGGACGCGTTCCACGTCGTCGCGGCGCTGCCGGGCTTCAAGCAGGAGGACGTGCAGATTACGCTCGAGGGTGACGTCCTCACGCTCAAGGCGACGCGCAAGCTCGACGCCCCGAGCGAGTACAAGCTCGTGCGCAGCGAGCGCGGCGCGTCCTCGTTCGAGCGCCAAGTCTCGTTCGCCTCGCCGCTCGCAGCGGACGCGATCGACGCGACGCTCGAGGACGGCGTCCTCACGATCAAGCTCCCCAAGGCCCCGGAGGCGAAGCCCCGGAGGATCGCGCTGAAGGGCGCGCCCGCACCGACCGAGCTCTCCTGAGATCGGCCGCACCTCGAACACGAACTCGACCCTAGGAAGGAAGACCGCCATGCAGACCGTGCCCCAGAACCAGGACCTCAAGACCTCGACCCCCAAGACCGAGCCGGTGAAGGCGAAGCCGCGCGAGCTCGCGTACGTCGCGCCGTTCGTGGACGTGTATGAGAGCGACGCGGAGATCCTCCTCGTCGCCGACGTGCCGGGAGTGAAGTCCGCGGACCTCGAGATCCACTACGAGAAGGACACGCTGACGTTCGTCGGCAAGCGGCCCGACGCGGGCGTCGCCTACAAGCGGGCGTTCACCCTCCCGCGCGAGGGCGACCCCGACGCGATCCACGCGGAGCTCGCGGACGGCGTGCTCAAGCTCCACCTCGGTCGCCACGCGTCCCGCCGGGCGCGGACGATCGCGGTGAAGACCGCGTGAGCTACTTCAGCGAGCGCACGAAGAACGGGGGTGAGACGGCCATGTTGAAGTGGGCGCTCACCCCCAGGGCGCGGCGGATTTTGGCGGCGGGCGAGAGGGATCGAGATCCGCGCATCGCCGCCATCGCGCCGAGCGCGTACTCCGCCCCGCTGCCGACCGCGTCGAACCCGTCGGCCATTTCGTTCACCTGAAAGTCCTGCTGCACCGAGTAGAGGCGGCGCCGGTAGCCCACGAGGAACTGGCCGCCGCTTTCTGCGTTCGCCTCGATCTTCGCGACGCCCCGCTCCTTGAGGAGCGCGCGCACCGCTTCGGCGAACGTCATCACCATGAAGCGCATGTCGTCGCCCTCCTTCTGCAGGGGGACGTTGAGCGCGTGTTGGAGCAGCTGCCCCATCCGAAAGCTCGTCGTGTAGCCGATGAGGAACGGACCGCGGCGAAACACCTTGGGCAATCGCGTCACGCGCGACGTCCACCCGGCGACGGACGCGGAGTCCCCGCCGATGTACACCGAGCCGCGATCGACCAGCCCGACGATGCAGGTCACGCCGCCGAGCCTCCGGTCGATCGCAGGCGCGCGAGCTCCTCCGCCATCTTCTCGCGGACGAGATCGCGCAGCTTGCGCGAGTCGTAGTTCGTGACGGACGGGTCGATCGGCGGGAGCACGGTGACGCGCACGAGCTGCGGCTCGATGAGCGCGCTGCCCTTCTTCAAAAGGCCCTTCGTGCCATCCATCACGATGGGGACGATGGGCACCTTCGCGCGCGTCGAGAGGGCGAACGCGCCCCGGTAGAAGCTCCGCAGGTTCCCGTCGAGCGAGCGCGTCCCCTCCGGGAACACGACGAGGCTGTGGCCCTCCTCGAGCCGCTTCAGGCACGTCCGAAACATCTTCATGATGCTCGGGAGCTTGCCGCGCTTCAGCGGGATGAACCCGTTCAGGAGCATGTTCCAGCCGAGGAACGGCGCGTAGAAATTCTCGACCTTGCTCACCCAGAGGGCCTCGGCGCGCACCGAGAAGAGCGCGAGCGTGTCCGACATCGACTGGTGGTTCGCGACGTAGATCGCCGGCCCCACGTTGACGTGCTCGCGCCCCGTGACCTCCACGCCCGCGAACGGCGCGCGCTCGAGGTAGTGGGCACCCCACGCGGCCGTGAACCGCGAGAGCAAGCGCCGCTTCGGATCGAACGCGAACGTCGCGAGGAAGATGCCGAGCGCGGGGAAGAAGAGGACGATGCTCGAGCCCGCGAGGTAGGGCCAGAACCCCGCGCTGAACGCGACGGAGAGCGCACGCTTCCCGAAGGTGGGCGTGTCCGGTGCGGCCGTCGATCCCGCGTTCGACATGATCGCCGAGCACGCTAGCCGATCCGCCGCGCCGAGCGAAGGCGATGGCCGAGCGCTCCATCGAGTCGCGATCGAGCGGTGACTCTCGAGTCGCAAAAATGCGGTCAGGGCGGCACGACGATCCACGCCATCCACGGATCGTCCGCGTGCAGGGCGCCGGTGTACTTCGCGTCGAGGAAGCTGCCGAGGGGCGGGGAGCCGACGTTCCCGAACTCGGCGGTCGGGGTGAGGTTCACCTCGCCGAAGCACTGGATCGGGGCGGTCGAGAGGCTCGAGTTCTGGTGCGCTGGAGCCGCGAACTGTCCCTCGTCGAAGCCGTTGTCGTCGCCCGGATTCCCCTCGGCGAGCCCGACCGCGAGGCCGTCTGCGAACACCGACGTCTCGAGCAACACGGGCGTGGCTTCCTTGGTGTCGGTCTCGACGTCGAGCGCGGCGCTGTGATCGAGCACGATGGAGCGCTCGAGCGTGATCGACGACCCCGCGATGCTGAGGATGGCGACGTTCTTCTCGGTGTCCTTCGTCTGGTGCCCACAGAGCGTCGCGTTGTAGGCCTCGATCGTCGCCCCATCCGCATCGATCGCGTTCGGGCAATGATCTTGGTTGGGGCAGCCCACCATCGCCTTGCCTCGGTACACGTAGAACTGGATCTTCGCTTTGGCCGCGTTCTCGAGGTCGATGCCGTCGTCGGCGGAATCCGTCACGACGACGTGGCTGAGCGAGGGGGTCCCGCCCGCGATCGAGACGCCATCCGAGTCGCTGAAGGGGAGGTCGAGCTGATCGAGCACCGTCCCGTCTCCGACGCCGAGCAAGATGAGCGCTCCCGTGCATGCGGTGTTTTGCGAGCCAGCGTGCTCGATGCGCACGTACCGGAGGACGCCGCTGTTGTCGCTCGCGTCGGGGTTCGCCGCGAACGTGAACGGGTAGTCGCCGGTGCAGACGGCGCCGTCCCCCGACGCTTTGCCGCGGAGCTCGATCCCTCCCCAGACGCTGTCGCCGTCCCTCGTGAAGACGATGGGTCGCTCGGCGGTGCCGTCGGCGAGGAGCTTGCCGCCCGGCTCGACGATCAGGCGCGCGTCGGCCTTCGCGCGAACCGTCGTCCCCGGCTCGATCGTGAGCGCGGCGCCGTCGAGGACGGACACGTCCTTCTCGATCACGTAGTCGTTCTCGCAGCCCAGCGTCTTTCCCGGCGGGCCGATGTCGGTGAGCGACACGACGGGCTTCGACGCCGAGAGGCACGCGTCGCTCTCCGTGGGCTCCTCGAGTCCGAAGATCTGGCGGCACCCCGCGCTCGAGAGGAAGAGGAGGATCGCGGCGGATCGCGCCCCGCGGGAGAGGTGTCGGCTCTTCATCGGAACTCTGCGTTGCGCGCTGTCCAGGGGGGTCAAAACGCGATTCCTCGGGGGGTCAGCGCGATCCCCTTGGAAGAGGAGGGCGCGGTCGTCGCCGCGAGGATGCCGAGCACGACGCTCGTCGCGCCGAGGACGGCGCCCGCGATGAACGTCCCCGTGCCCGCGTCCGCGAGTCCGAGCGCGGAGCGCTGCGTCGCTGCGCTCGCGGAGTCGCAGAACTTGTCGTTGCAGCCGGCGACGCCGTGGTAGTCGCTGTCCGCCTTCACGCCGAGGCCGATCCCGATCCCCATCCCGATCGCGCCTCCGACGCCGAGCGCAATGGCGGCGATGCCGAGGCCTCCGATCGATCGCGGTGCGTCCGGGCGGCTCGGTGTTGGGGGCGTCGGATCGGGCGGTGACGGCCGCGCGGGAGTGCCGATCGGGGTGGTGGCAGCGAGCGCGGGCGGCGCTTGCAGCGTCACCTCGACGCGGCCTCCCTCCGAGGGGACTTCGACGCGCTGGGTCCACTCGCCGCGCCCCGTCGCCGAGACCCCGATCTCGTAGCTCCCTCCGTCGACCGGCACCGTCGTCCCGAACGCGGCGGGTCCGATGGAAATTTGGTTTCGTCGGACGACCAGCCCCGGGAGCGACGCGACGTCGGTCGGGGCGACGATCGTCAACGTGGAGAGCCTTGGTTTCAGGGCGTCGGCGTGCGCGCGCGCCTCCTCCGCGCGCGCGTCGTGTCGGGCCTCGGCCTTGCCGGCGACGGCGCCGTACGTCGCCCACGCGGTCGCGAGGTCGCCCTTTCGCTCGTGGCATCCAGCTGCTGCGAAACCGGCGCCGAGCAACGTCGAGTCGAGCTTCCAAGCCTCGATGAGCTTGGGACAACCGTCCTTGTCGTTCCCGGCGCGAACGGCTTGGAGGCCGTCCTCGGCCAGTGCACGCGCGGTGGCCGCGTCGGTGTCGCCGTCGGCGCGTGCGGTCGCCGGTAGTGTGGTGAGCGCGATCACGAGGAGGAGAGGCGAGCTCCGCATCAGTCGACTCCAGTGAACCCGGTGGAGGGCTTGGGCTTTGCGCTCGTCATCGCGGGCGGCGCGGGGATGTTCGGCAAGCGCGCGGTGGGGCGCGTCGAGGTGCTGGGCGCGGCCCCCGCCGACGGCGCGCTCGACGCGGACGCGCTCGGCGCGATCGCGACCGCCGACGCGCTCGGCGCGCTCGCCTCGATCGCGGTCGTCGGTGGTGAAGCGCCTGCGCCGCGTTCCGTGGATCGCGGCGTCGTCGGCGCCTCGGCGGACGCCTCCTTCATCGCCGTGCTCGACGCGTCCGCGGTCGGCTTTCGGGAGAGCGCGAACACGCCCGCCCCGACGGCGAGCACGGCGACGGCGGCGATCCCGATGCGCGATGCCTGCGAGCGCGGCGCCTCCGTGGGGTGAACGGAGTGCGCCGTCGTGCGTTGCGTGGACGCGCGCGGATCGACCGCCGACACGCGCTCCGTCGGCGCCATGCCCGCTGCGCGCGCGACGGCGTCGTCGAACCAAGGTCGGCCCGGCGTGAGCAGCTCCGCGAGCGACGCCGCGAGCTCTTGTACGGTCTGGAACCGCGCCTCCAGCGCCCGGTCCGTCGCGCGGGAGAACCACGCGTCGAAGCCGCTCGGCACCGGGCCGACGTGCGACGGGACGGGAACGGGTTCGTGGCAGATCTTCAGCACGAGATCGCCCATCGACTCGCTGTCGAACGGTCGACGTCCCGTCAGACATTCGAACGCGATGACCGCGAGCGACCAGAGGTCGGCGCGCCGATCCAACTCCTTCGTCCCCCGGATCTGCTCCTGACCCATGTAATACGGCGTTCCCACGACGTTGCCGGTCGCCGTCGGGGCGCTCGATCCCGCGAGCGAACCCGCCTCGGCGAGCACCTTCGCGATGCCGAAGTCGAGCACCTTCACCTGCGGGAGCTGCGCCTCTCCACGCACGAGGAAGATGTTGTCGGGTTTGAGGTCGCGGTGGACGATCCCCGCGCGGTGAGCGCGCGCGATCGCGCGGCACACGGCGGCCATGACGTGACCGGCGAACGTCGGCGTGATCGCGCCCTCGCGGCCGAGCTTGTCCCCCAGCGACTCGCCCTCGAGGAACTCCATCACGATGTACGGCAGGCCCTCCTCCTCCCCGTGATCGAGGATGCGGACGACGTCGTCGCCCTGAAGCGCCGCGGCCGCGCGCGCCTCGCGGACGAACCTCGAGCGGAGCCCCTCCTGCTTCGCGAGCCCCGGGTCGAGGAACTTCACCGCGACGGGCGTGCGCAGGGACATGTGTTCGGCGCGCCAGACCGAACCCATCCCGCCCTGGCCGATGCACGTCGACAGACGGTACCGACCGCCGACGACCGCGACGGGGGGCGCTTCACTCATCGGCGCCATGGTACTCCACGGTTGCTCGCGCGCGAGAGCTCAGCGCCGCGCATCCAAGGGGGCTCCCCGTCCATGGGACCGCGGCGAGCGGCTCAGGTCACGATCGGCCACTCGAGATGCTGCGCGTACATCCGCTCGCGGTGCGCGACGAGGGCAGGGGGCAGCGCGCCGAGGACGGCCCGCATCGACTCGAACGCGTGTCGGATGGGCGGCAGGATGGGGCACACGTCGTCGGGCAGCGGGTCGAGGACGTTCACCACGGCGGCGGAGTACACGTCGAGCGCGGTGAGCTCCTCGCCGAAGAAGAAGGGGCCGGCGCCGAGCTCCTCCGCGAGCAACGCGAGCACCTCGACGACCCGCTCTCGCGCGAGCGCGACGCGCGCCGCCTCGAAGCCGTAGCGCGCACCGAGGTACTTCCCGACGAACGGCGGGAAGCCGCGCGCCCCGTCGGTCTCGATGCCGTCGGCGATCGTCACGAGGCGCGCGTTCCACGCGAGGTCGCCCTCGCCGACGACTTCGTGGGCCAGGCCGAACATCCGCACGCGCTCGCGGGGCTTCTTCGGCACGAGCGACGGGGCAGGGCCGATCCGCTCGGCGAGCTCGAGGATGTCCGCCCACCCCGTGCGACCCGGCTCGTCGTCGTAGAGCGCGACCGGAGCATTTCGCGTCCGCGCCCACGAACGCACCTCCTTGTCCGTCGGTAGCAAGCGGACCGCGACGAACGGGACGTCCTTCACCGCGAAGATCCCCTTCGCGGCTTCGGACCACGGGCTCGGGATGCCTCCAGCGAGGACGAGGCGGAGCCCGCGCGTCGCGCGGGCGGTTTCGAGATCGACGAACTGGACCGGTCGGGGCATGTGGCGAGCGTAGGGGCCATGGCCGCCCAAAACCGAGGGCGTCGGTGCACGACAAGACTGCGAAATTCCGCGGCGGAGCCGCGGCCGAATCGAGCGCCGTGGGATGCGCCGGCGCCGTGCGACGAATCATCGACGCCCGCCCCAGGCACGCGAGCTGCGACGGGAAGCGGACATGAGCTTCTCTCCCAACCGTTCTTTCGTCTTTCGTTCGACCACCCTCTCGCTTTCTTTCGCGGCGATCGCGGCGTCTGTTGCGATCGCGGCGCCTGCGCACGCGGAGGAGTACAAGGCGCCGCCGCTCGCTCCGACCGTGACGACGATGTCCGACTCCGCGTCGCCCACCCACCCGCGCGACGTCGGAATGCGCACCGCCGGTCAAGTGCTCGTGCCGATCGGCGGCGGCGCGATCCTCGCCGGCACGATCACGAGCGTGTACTTCCTCGCGCAGCCGCGCTGCGAGCCTGCGGGCTCGGCGCGCTCATCATCGGCACCCGTCGCCGCGGGCGGTCTGCTCCTCACGGCGATCGGCATCCCGCTCTGGGTCAGCGGCGCCGCGGAGGTCCCCGGCGCTGCGCTGCGCGCGGCGCGCGTCGACCTCCATCTCGGCGCAGGCAACGTCACGCTCACCGGCTCGTTCTTGAGTTTCCGCGGGCGGAGCCGCGGCGAAATCGAGCGCCTTCGGCGCGCTCCTGAGTTTCCGCGGACGGAGCCGCGGCTGAATCGAGCGCCTTCGCCGCGCTCCTCCGTTCCGCGGCGGAGCCGCGGCTGAATCGTCCCTCCCCCGCGAGGGGGAGGGATCCGTCGACGAGTCGGCTTCAGGGGATGGGGGGGCCGAAGCAGTCTGTGCCGCAGGTGAATGGGTTCTCCCCGCAGAACGGCTCGCACTGACCGTTGCCGCAGACGCAGAACGGCAGGCAGTCGGGCTGGCAGTTGAAGACGTTCTCACCGCACGCGGCGTTGCAGTTGCCGTCTCCGCAGGCGCACATCCCGTTGCAGTCTTGCGGGCACGTCGCGGGGCTCTCGCCGCACGTCACCTGGCACGTGCCGTCCCCGCAGCCGCAGGTGCCGCAGTCGTTCGTGCACGTCAGCGGGGACTCGCCGCAGAACTGTTCGCACACGAAGTTGCCGCACGCGCAGAGCTGCAGGCAGTCCGACTGGCAGGTCGCGGCGTTCTCGAAGCAGTTCGGATCGCAGAACCCGTCCCCGCAGCTGCAGACCGGCCCGCAGTCGATGGGGCAGGAGAACTGATCCTCGCAGTTGAAGTCGCAGAACCCGTCGCCGCAGGTGCACTGCGAGAACTGGCAGTCGAACGGGCACGTGTTGATGTCCTCGCCGCAGAACGCGTCGCAGAAGAAGTCCCCGCACGTGCACTGGTTGAAGCAGTCGCTCGGGCAGCTCGACGGGTCCTCGCCGCACGCGGCGTCGCAGTTGAAGTCTCCGCACACGCAGCCGGTCGCGCAGTCGAGGCCGCAGGTGAGGATGTTCTCGCCGCACGCGGCGTTGCAGAACCCGTCGCCGCAGGTGCACGCCATCCCGCAGTCCTGGGGGCAGCTCGCGCTCGACTCGCCGCACCCCGGCTGGCACTGCCCGTTGCCGCACGCGCACGTCGTGCAGTCGCTCGGGCACGTCGCCGCGTTCTCACCGCACGCGCCGCCCTCGCAGATGAGGTTGCCGCACTTGCACGCGACCGCGCAGTCCTGCGCGCAGGAAATCACGTTCTCACCGCAGCTCGGCTGGCACTGTCCGTTGCCGCAGACGCACTGCGAGCCGCAATCGCTCGGGCAGGTGGACGCGTTCTCACCGCAGCTCGGCTGGCACTGTCCGTTGCCGCAGACGCACCCCGTGCCGCAGTCCTGCGGGCAGGTGGTCGTCGTCTCCATGCAGGCGGGCTCGCACACCGCGTTCCCGCACTGGCATTGCTGCGCGCAATCGGTCGGGCAGGTCGCCTGGTTCTCGCCGCACGCCGCTTGGCAGTTGAAGTTGCCGCAGATGCAGGGCTGGCCGCAGTCCTGCGGGCAGGTGCCCTGGTTCTCGCCGCACGTGGCGCTGCACGTCCCGTCTCCGCAGAGGCAGTTCGGGCCGCAGTCCATCGGGCAGCTGAACGAGTCCTCGAAGCACTGGGGCTGGCACTTCCCGTTGCCGCAGATGCACGGCTGGCCGCAGTCCTGCGCGCACGTGCTCTGGGACTCACCGCACTGGGGCTGGCACTGACCGTTGCCGCACACGCACGCGGGACCGCAGTCGATCGCGCACGTGTTGCTGTTCTCCATGCAGCCCGCCTGGCAGAGCCCGTTGCCGCAGATGCACGGCTGGCCGCAGTCGCTCGGGCAGGTGTTGCTCGTCTCGCCGCACCCGGGATCGCACTTCGCGTCGCCGCATTGGCAGAACGGCGGGCAGTCGATCGGGCAGGTCGCGCCGTTCTCCATGCACTGGGGCTGGCACTTCATGTCGCCGCAGACGCACGGCGCGCCGCAGTCCGTCGGGCACGTCGCCGAGCTCTCCCCGCACTGGGGCTGGCACTGGCCGTTGCCGCACACACAAGGCTGCTGGCAGTCCGTCGGGCAGGTGAACTGGTTCTCGCCGCAGTTCGCCTGGCACGCGCCGTTGCCGCACACGCACGTCGACGGGCAGTCGAGGCAGTTGGTGGAGTTCTCACCGCACTGGGGCTGGCACACGCCGTTTCCGCAGAGGCACGGCTCCTGGCAGTCGAAGCAGTTCGCGGGCGTCTCGCCGCACTGGGGCTGGCAGATCCCGTTCCCGCAGATGCAGTTGTTCTTGCAATCAATCCCGCAATTGAATGGATCCTCGCCACACTGGGGCTCGCAGAACCCGTTGCCGCACTGGCACATGGCGCCGCAGTCGTTCGGGCAGTTGATCTGGGTCTCTCCGCAGCCCGGCTCGCACACGCCGTCTCCACAGAACTGCTCGAACCCGCAGAAGCAGTCGGACGGGCACGCCTCCGGGCTCTCGCCGCAACCGGGCTGGCAGACCTTGTCGCCGCAGAAGCCGGTGCACGCGCAGTCGACGGGGCAGAACGTCGGGTTCTCGCCGCACTTGGGGTCGCAGAAGCCGTCCCCGCAGAGGCACTCGGTGCCGCAGTCGAACGAGCAGCTGAAGGGATCCTCGCCGCACTCGGGCTGACAGAGGCCGTTGCCGCAGAAGCACTCGCCGCCACAGTCCACGGAGCAGCTGAAGGTGTCCTCCCCGCACTGCGGTTGGCAGAAGCCGTCCCCGCAGAAGACCTGGGAGCACTCGTTGCCGCAGTCGACCGGACAGGTCGTGGGCTCGCCGCACGAGGCGTCGCAGAACCCGTCGCCGCAGACACAGCTGCCGCCCTCGCACGTGCGGGAGACCGGAGAGCACGTGTCGCCGACGCCGCAGACGTCGCACTGATCGCCGTCCTTCCCGCAGGCGTCGTGCGCAGTCCCGGCCTCGCACGACCCGTCCTCGCGACAGCACCCGTTGCACGTGTCGGGTCCGCAGGTCGAGTTCCCGCCGGCGCCGGTCGGGTTGGGCTCGATGCCGGATCGCCCACACCCGACGATCCAGAGGCACACCGCCAACGCCAAGAACGCGATCGACTTCTTCATGTCGGCTCCAGAGAAGAAAAGCGGTCCGCGGACCGAGCCGCGGCACGAAGGAGCGCCCGCGACGCCCCTAGACTACTGCAACCTCGATCGCACGATGGGGGCGGCGCCGCCTCCACCCAAAGATCGTCAAGGGCTCACGGACCGGTGCCGACGCCCTGGAGGAACGGCGCGCAGCAGCCTTCGTTCAGGCTGCACGCCTGCCCATTCGTCTCTTTGCACGAGCCGACGGGGTCCGCCCCCACATAACAGGTGCAGTCGGGCAGGCCGTTCGGCGGGATCGTGCAGATCGCGTGGACGCTGTTGCCGAAGCACGTCCCCGCGCACGAGCAGGAGTCCTCCGAGATCGAGCACGTGCCCCCCTGGCAGTTCGAGGAGTTCACGCAGTTCGTGTAGGCCTCCGCGGACGCGTCGCAGCTCGCGGAGATGTTGCACGTGGCGAGGTCGATGTTGTTCGTGGCGCACGTGACGATCGCCTGAGCCTCGGCGAAGCAGTTCGACACGAAGAGCGACTCGCACTGCGCGACGCAGTCGCTCGGGAAGATGCACGTGCCGGTCTGGGTGCAGAACGTCTGACAGAGCGACATCGTCCCCGTGCCGGTCGTCGCGGTCGGACCGGTCGGCGAAGATCCCGTGGAGTGGCTCGACGAGCTCCCGTCACCCCCGCCACCGGTCGAGTCGGGGACCCAGGTCACCTTCCCTCCACAACCGACGAGCGAACCCAAGACGAACCAAGCCCAAAGCGATGTGCGCTGCATCGCGGGCAGTCTACGGCATCCGTGCGCGCCGTTCACGGCGGGCTCGCGCGGATCGCGCGCTCACGAAGGCCGACTCAGACGAAGAGCGAGCTGACGCTGTCGGAGTTGTGGATCCGGCGGATGGCCTCCGCGAGGAGGCGCGCGATGCTTACGACGCGGAACTTGCCCGTGGCCTTCGCGTCCTCCGGGAGGGGGAGGGAGTTGGTGACGATCACCTCGTGGAGCGCGGACTCCGCGATGCGCTTCACCGCGGGGCCCGAGAGCACCGCGTGCGACGCGCACGCCGACACGCGCTTCGCGCCCGCGTTCTTGAGCGCGTTCGCCGCGTTCACGAGCGTCCCGGCGGTGTCGATCATGTCGTCGATGATGAGGCAGCTCTTGCCCTCGACCTCGCCGATGATGTGCATCACCTCGCTGACGTTCGCGCGCTCGCGCCGCTTGTCGATGATCGCGAGCGTGCCCTGGAGGCGCTTCGAGTACGCGCGCGCGCGCTCCACGCCGCCCGCGTCCGGAGAGACGATGACGACGTCGTTCGAGTAGTTCGCCTTCAGGTGCTGGTCGAGGAGCGCCGGCATCGCGAAGAGGTGGTCGAACGGGATGTTGAAGAACCCCTGGATCTGTGCCGCGTGGAGGTCGAGCGCGACGATCCGGTTCACGCCCGCGGCGACGAGGAGGTCGGCGACGAGCTTGCTCGTGATCGGCGTGCGCGGCGCGACCTTCCGGTCCTGTCGTGCGTACCCGTAGTAGGGGATGACCGCGGTGATGCTCCCCGCGGACGCGCGGCGGAGCGCGTCCACCATGATGAGCAGCTCCATCACGTGGTCGTTCACGGGTGAGCACGTGGGCTGGACGACGTAGGTGTCGACGCCGCGGACGTTCTCCTCGATCACGCAGAACGTCTCGCCATCGCTGAACCGCGAGACCTTCGACTTCCCTACCGGCAGCTCGAGCGCGTGGCAGATCTCCTGCGTGAGCCCCTGGTTCGCGTTCCCCGAGAAAATGCTCACACGCTTGAACATCGAGCGGCTCCTTCCACGGAAAACTGGGCCGACCCGTACCAGTCGGTACCGCGAACGTCAAGGCGGCGTCGTCACGCGATCACCGTCGCGGCGCGCGGCTTCGCGAAGGGGCACGCGCGGGGCTCGACTCGACCCCAGCTCTCGGTGCGGATACTAAAGAGCCTGATGGGCGCGATCGTCGTGATTGGGAACTTCGATGGCGTGCATCGCGGCCATCGAGCGCTCCTCACGAACGCGGCGCACATGGCCGAAGCGCGCGGGCTCGAGTGTGTCGTGCTCACGTTCGTGCCGCACCCGCTCGCGGTGCTCGGGCGGATCGCGCCGCCCGTCCTCACGTCGCCCCGTCGCAAGCGAGCCCTGGTCGACGAGATCGGCCACGCGATCGCGGGCGGCGGCGTCGCGCTGCGCTTCGTGGAGCACCCGTTCGATCGCGCGTTCGCGGCGCAGTCTCCGCGCGCGTTCGCGGAGTGGCTCGTCCGCGCGTTCGACGCGAAGGTGGTCACGGTCGGCCAGAACTTTCGGTTCGGTCACGGCCGCGAGGGGACGTTCGACACGCTCGTCGCGCTGGGTCGGGAGCTCGGCTTCGAGGCCCGCGCGGAGCCGCTCGTCGCGGACGAGCGCGGGACGATCTCGAGCACGCGCGTGCGCGGCGCCATCGCGGCGGCGCAGCTCGCCGAGGCGGCGGCGCTGCTCGGCCGCCCGCACAGCTTCTCGGGGCGCGTGGAGCGCGGCAAGCAGCTCGGCCGAACGATCGGGTTTCCAACCGCGAACATCGGCGATCCGCGCGAGATGATCCCGCCGTTCGGCGTCTACGCCGCGCTCGTCGATCGCGTCGCGGAGGACTCGTCCGATCACGCAGCCGAAGTGGATCACCCGCTCGGCCGCGGGGCGATGAGCATCGGCGTGAACCCGACCACGGACGCGACCGCGAGCACGAAGATCGAGGTCTTCGTCTTCGACCGCTGGGAGTCGGGCCGCTGGGAGCGGGGGTTCAGCGGAGATCTCTACGGGGCGAAGCTCCGCGTGCACGCGATCGAGCGCCTCCGCGGGGAGGAGAAGTTCGACTCGCTCGACGCGCTCGTCGCGCAGATCGGCGCGGACGTCGACGATGCCCGCGCGATCCTCGATCGGCGCTGAATGGAGCGCCGTCTCAGCCCGGGCGGCGAGCGAAGCTCACGTCCCCCGGGCGCGGCTTGACGGTGCGGCCGAGGTTCATGTCGCTCGCGCCGAGGAACCCGCCGCCCGGCCGCGCGTGGCGCTCCAGCGTCTCGCGCGTCAGGAGCTCGCTCGCGCCGAGCCGGAACGTCTCGACGCGCGTGACGAAGGCGACGTCCCCCGCCTCGGCCGTGCGCTCGATCCGCTCGATGGGCTCTGAGAAATCGCGCTCCTCGAACGCCATCGGACCGAGGCCGCCCGGGGCGCGCGCGCGGTCGAAGGGAGCGTCTTCCAGAGGGAGATCTGGGAACCTCGGCGCGGCTCGGCCGCCGACGAGTCCGCCCGCGCGCAGGGCGTCGTAGGGCTCCCCGATCCCGCCCGTCGCCATCCGGCCGAACTGCACCGCGACCTCGGACGCGGGCGCCTCGCGCGGCGTCGCGAGCTCGAGGCCCACGGCGACGGGGTGGAACGCGCCCCCCGCGAGCCATCCGATCGCGACGCGGATCTCGGCGTTCGCGGGGAGATCGCGCACGAAGAGCTCGCCGATCGCGGCGTCGACCCGCACGTCGCGCGCGTCGCTCGAAGCGCCGCCTGCCGCGGGCACCGTGAGGACGCGGAGCGAGAGCGCGCCGTCCGGTTGGTCGTTGCGGAGGGGCGCGAGCGTCGCGGCGCGGACCTCCCAGTAGACGTAGACCGTGTGCGGATCGACCGCGATCGCGACGACCTCGTCCACGTCGTAGCGGTCGGAGAGCTCCGCGATCGGCTCGGGCGGTGCGAGCGCGGGCTCCTCCTCCGCAGGGCTCGGCGCGGGGGCCTCGGCCGAGGAGGACGCGACCTGGGGCTGAATCTCGGGGGTGAGCGCGGCCGGCGTGAGCGCGGGCGCGGCCGGGCGCTCCTCCGCGCGCTCCTCTTTCTCCTTCGGCTTCGCGAGCTCGGGGGTGAGGGCCGCGGCGGTTACGCCGCTCGCCGCCGGAGGACGCGAGGGCCGCTGTCGACGGAGCTGCTCGGCGAAGCGCTCGCGCAGGCGCCGCGCCTCGTCGTGCGCGGCGTCGCGCGCGATGACCTCGTCCAGCGTCGCGATCGCGCGCTCGAGGTGGCCCTGCGCCGCGTAGATTTCGGCGAGGGTCACCGTCGGCAGGGGAGGTGGGGCCGCGGGCATCGATCGGCTCGGCGCTTTGCGCGGATCCGTCGAGAGGCCCCGGTCGACGACGCTCGTGAGCAAATCGCGCGCCCGTCCGAACCAGCCTCGGGGCTTCTTCTGACCCGTGCTGCGCTCTGCGGCGAGGAGGATCTCGTCGATGAGCTCGGGGATGGTGAGCGTGCGCGGGCGCGTGACCCCCGCCGCCTCCGCCTTCTCCACGAGTTCGGCGCGCGAAAGCTTCTCCAGCTCCTTTCGATCCATGGGTTGGGGGTAGTACCTATGCGATAGGGGGGCAACTGGAGCCGGGTCGTGTCGATGAAGGAGCATGCGCATCGACACTCGTCCGTTCCTGGTTCTCTGCTTCCTCGTCGCGCTCGCCCTCGTGGCCGCCTCGTCCCCTTGCTCGGCGAGAGGTGAACCGCTCGCCCGCGAGGCGGAGAACTCCGCGGATGGAGCGGTGGGTCCGGCAGGCAGTGATCTCTTCCTCGCCATCGGCGGCTCGGGTCGCATGTCCCAAGGCGCCGCTTCGCTAGGGTTCTTCGTCTCCATCGGGGGTCGGTTCGACGTGATCGTCGATCATCGCGCCGATCGCGGCGCATCGAAGGCGACGATCCGGATCGACGACGAGGACGGCGCGCGCCTCGACGCCGACGAGCGAGGCGCGAAGCGCGCCGAAGAAGCAGGACGACACCGCTGCGGCGCCGGACCCGCCCCCACCCCCACCACCGAGACGGAGGGCGCGCCCGGCCCGCGCACGATCGACGGCGCGATGGCGCGCGGCCTCGTCGCGGCCGCGAAGCGCGCCGATCGATCCGACGACCGCCAGGTCGAGCTCGATGGACTCGCGACGCGCGCGCGCGTGAGCGCGCTCCTGCCCGAAATCCGCGTGCGGATCGGGCACGACGTCGACGAGGGGGAGACGCTCGCGCCGACGGAGTACGACCCGGATCGCGTCACCGCGTCGGGTGGGACGAAGCTCTGGATCGAAGGTCGGGCGACGTTTCGGCTCGATCGGCTCGTGTTCGCCGACGACGAGGTGCAGATCGAGCGGCTCCGCGCGGAGCGCGCGAAGGAGGACCGCGCGCTCACCGATCGCGTCCTCGGCCTCGTCCACGCGTGGCAAGCCGCCGAGATCACGCTTGCGGATCCGGGGATCGTCGACCCGGACGTGCGCGCGAAGGCCGAGGTGGCTCGGCTCTCGGCCGAGGCCTCCCTCGACGTGCTGACGGCCGGGTGGTTCGGCGCGCACATCGGCGAGCTCCGCGGCGCGCCGCACTGACGATCCGAGCTCGGGCGATAGTCGGGCGCGACCGTGGACAGGCGCCGCGGCGCGCTGGATCGCGCCGCTCGCGCGGGGGGACGCTCAGCTCGGGGCGCTCCCCGCGAACGCTGCAACGACGGGCAGGAGCTCCTCGACGGAGCGCGCGAGCTCCGCTCGGAGCTGCCGCGCCTCGTCGAGCTTCTTGTCTCGACAGGCGCTCGATGCGGAGCGCGAGGTCGTAGGTCTGTCGCGCGCCCCAGTGATCGGCTCCGCCCTTGATCGTGTGGGCGGCGCGGGTCGCCGCCGCGGCGTCCCCTTCGGCGAGCGCGGCCTCGAAGTTCTCGAGCCACGTCGGGCACTCGTCGACGAAGAGCGCCGCGAGCTCGCGCGCGAGCTCGACGTCGTCGCCTGCGCGCTTGATCGCCGCCGCGACGTCGATAGGAGGCGGCGCGGCGGAGGGCCGGCTCGCGTCCTCGTCGAACCGGTAGTCCGCGGGCGGCGGCGGCACGCTGTCCGCGGGGCGCCGCGCGGACTCCGCGGGGACGAGGCGCTCGATCTCCGCGAACAGGGCGTCCACGTCGATCGGCTTCACGACGTACCCGTCGAAGCCCGCGGCGAGGCAGCGCTCGCGGTCCCCGCGCATCGCGTGCGCGGTCACCGCGATGAGCGGTACGTGCGGCGTGCCCTCCACCTCGGCCTCGCGCTTGCGGATACTCGCGGCGGCCTCGAGGCCGTCCATCACCGGCATCTGGATGTCCATCAGGACGACGTCGAAGTCTCCGCTCGTGACCGCCTCGAGCGCGGCCTTGCCGTCGGAGACGATCTTCGGGACGTGGCCGTGCTTCTCGAGGATCCGAGTGAAGAGCTTGCGGTTCACGGCGCTGTCCTCGGCGACGAGCACTTTGAGCGAGCGGCCGGGGAGGCGCGGGCGCGGCGCGCTCAACGGGTCGGTGAGCTCGCGCGCCGAGGCGGCGGGCGTCATCGGGGTGGCCCCGAGCGCGCTCCGGATCGCCTCGACGAGGCGCTGCGGGCGGAGCGGCTTCGTCACGTACGTCCCGATCCCGGCGTCGCGGCAGCGGTTCGCCCCGTCGCTCTGGCCGAGCGCGGTGAGCACCATCAGGACGGCGGCGCCCGACGCGCGCCGGAGCTCGTTCGCGAGCGCGAAGCCGTCCTCCTCGCCCCGGTCCGACCGGAGCGCGGCGGCCGCGATCACGATCGCCGGGGGGGTCGCGGCGGCGCGCGCGCGCGCGTCGGCGCTCGTGGACGCGCTCTCGACCTTCATGCCGAACTGCTCGAGGAGCCGCGTCGTGATGGCGCGCGTCGTCGCGTTGGACTCGACGAGGAGCGCGTGCCGCCCGGCGAGGTCGGGCGCCTCGAGCGCGGTCGCGTCGCGCGCGCCGGGTTGGAGCTCGAACGGGAGCTCCACCGTGAACGTGGAGCCGCGGCCGACGCGGCTCTCGACGGTGACGGTGCCGCCCATCGCGCTCGCGAGCCGCGAGCAGATGGACAGGCCGAGCCCCGTCCCCCCGAACTTGCGGGTCGTCGATCCGTCGGCTTGCGTGAACGCCTCGAACACGGTCTCGAGCTTGTCCGCCGGGATGCCGATGCCCGTGTCCTCGACGCTGATCGCGATGCGCTTCTCGTCTCCGGGGACGGTCGTCACGCGGGCGACGACCTCGCCGCGCGGCGTGAACTTGATCGCGTTGCCGAGGAGGTTCACGAGGATCTGGCGAACCCGGGGCGGATCCCCGATGACGCGCATCGGCGTACCGGGCGCGATCTCGTACGCGAGCTCGAGGCCCTTCTCCTGCGCGCGGAGCGCGAACGTGCGCATCGTCTCCGCGACGAGCGCGGCGAGGTCGAACGGCTCGCTCTCGAGCTCGAGCTTGCCCGCCTCGATCTTGGAGAAGTCGAGCAGCTCGTTGATGAGCAAGAGGAGCGCGTCCGCGGACGTCTTCACGGTGTCGAGGTAGTCGCGCTGCTCGCGCGTGAGCTCCGTGTCGAGCGCGAGGTTCGTCATCCCGAGCACCCCGTTCATCGGCGTCCGGATCTCGTGGCTCACGTTCGCGAGGAAGTAGCTCTTCGCGCGGTTCGCCGCCTCCGCGGCATCCTTGGCCTGCTGGAGCTCCGCCTCGACCTTGCGCCGCGCGGCGAGGAGCTCGAGGAGCGACGCGGAGTGTTCACGCTCCTGCTCGAGCGTCGCCGCCGCGTATCGGTCCGCGGCGCGCTTCGAGAACGCCGCCATCAGGACGACGGACGGCGTGGTCACGAGGTGCACGAGCACCTTGAGGAACTCCTCCTCCCCGTAGCGGAAGGACCACGCGGGATCCGCGTAGAGGCCCGCGAGGTAGACGCACGTGAGGCCCGCGCTCAGCAGGCCGACGCGCACGCCCCCGGTGAACGCGGAGAACACGCAGATCGTGATCAGGATGGCCGGCGGGTTCGGGAACTTGAACTCGAAGCGGTTCGCGATCTCGATCACCGCGATCAGGAGCACCACGAGCAGGGGCCCGAGGAACGAGGGCGGGCGCGACGTCAGCCCCGCGGAGAGCGGCGTCCGAGCGCGCGGCGCGAGCGTCCTCCGAGGCTCGGGCGCAGTCGGCTCGCCGGCCTCGGGCCCGCCGGCCCCGGAGGCGAGACCGGGCCCGCCGGCCCTGGAGGCGACACTCGGCCCGCCGGCGCGATCGTGACCCTCGTCCACCATCAGAACGTCGTCGCGAAGCGGACGCTCCCCGGCCCGATGGAGACCGATTGAGTGGGCGACGGCGCGGCCCCGGGCACCATGTGCTTGCCGCCGACCGTGAACCAGAGCGCGGCGCCCACGCTCAGCCCGACGACGCCGACCGCGAGCATCGACGCGGAGACGTACGTGTACGTCTCTCCGTCGGCGGCGACGGGCGCGAGCTTCGGGTCGCAGCCCTTGTCGTGCTCCGGATCCTTGCAGCTCGCGCGCACCTCCGCGATCGCCGCCTCGCGCAGCCCGAGGAAGATCCCGGACGCGACGAGGCCGGCGATCCCCACGGAGCCGACGACGATCGCCGGGACCTTCGAGCCCTGCTGCTCGATCAGGACGGGCTGCGCGGGACCGGGAGGCTTCACCGGCGCGAACTCGTTCAGGTCGATGCGCACCTTCTTGTCGTCGCCCGCGCCGATCGTCAGCGCCTCGATCGTCTCGCGCGGCTTTCCCGTCACCTCGACCGCGACCTCGTGCTCACCGACCTCGATCTCGCTCGGCTTGCCGTAGAGCGCGGGGTCCAGCGGGGCGCCGTCCACGAAGACGCGCGCGTCCACCTTCCCCTCGAGGGGCCTCGCGACGACGACCGTGAGGTGCGGGACCTTCGGTGCGAGCTCGTCGATCCGCTTCGGCGCCTCGGTGAGCACGTCCTGCGCTTTTTCGGGATCTTTCTTCGCGAGCTCGAGGGCCTCGCGGTACCCCTTCGTGGCGGCGAGGACGCGGCCGAGGTGCTCCTCCGAGAACGCGATCTTGAAGCGGACCTGCGCCGTGAGCTTCACCTTGCTGACGTCCTGGAACGCGGCGAGCGCGTCCTTCCAGTCGCCGGAGTCCTCGAACTTGAGGCCCTCTTCGAAGCGCGCCTTCGCCCGCTGGATCTCCTCGTCCGTGGGATCGGCGAGCGCGACCCGCGAGCCGAGGGCGGCGAGTCCGACGCCCGCGATCGCCACCCAACGAGTCAGCCTCCGGCCCACCATCAGCGCTCGGAGTTCGCCGCCATGTTTCGCTCGTGGATGAGGCGCAGCCCCGTCAGCGTCAGGTCGTGGTCGACCTCCTCGATCGCCTCGGTCTGCTTGCCGATGAGGGACGCGAGGCCGCCCGTCGCGATGACACGCGTCGCCTCGCCGAGCTCCTTCTTGAGCCGCGCCGCGAGCCCGTCCACGAGCCCGGCGTAGCCGTAGATGATCCCGGATTGCATCGACTGCGTGGGGTTGCGGCCGATCGCCTTCGGCGGGACCGCGAGCTCCACGCGGTGGAGCCGCGCGGCGCGCGAAAACAACGCGTCCGCGCTGATCTGGACGCCCGGTGTGATGACGCCGCCGAGGTACTCGCCCTTCTTGCTCACGCAGTCGAACGTCGTCGCGGTGCCGAAGTCGACGACGATGACCGCGCCCTTCGCCCACTCGTAGCCCGCGACCGCGTTCACGATCCGATCCGCGCCGACCTCGCGCGGATCCTCGTAGAGGATGGGCATCCCCGTCTTGATGCCCGGGCCGACGATGACGGGCTCGATCTTGAACGCGCGCCGGACGAACCCGCTCATCGTGTCCGTGAGCGCCGGGACGACGCTCGCGATGATCGCCGCGTGGATCTGCGCCGGATCCACGCCGTAGAGCTCCATCATCTGGCGGATCTGCACGGCGAACTCGTCCGCCGTGCGCTGGCGCGCGCTCTCGGTGCGCATGTGGTGGACGAGGCGGTCCCCCTCGAGCACCCCGAAGCTGATGTTGGTGTTCCCCACGTCGACGGCGAGCAGCATCAGCGTTTCCTCACGAGCATGACGCCGTCCCGCACCGGCAAGAGGACGTTCTCGACGCGCTGGTCGCCGGTGACGAGGCGGTTGAACGTCGTGATGCCGATGTCGTCGGGTGTCTTGGGGTCGAGCACGGCTCCGCTCCAGAGGGTGTTGTCGGCCACGATGAGGCCCCCGACCGGGACGTGCGGGAGCACGGCCTCGTAGTAGTCCGGGTAGCGCGCCTTGTCCGCGTCGATGAACACGAGATCGTAGACCTCGTCGCGCGGCATCGCCCGGATGGTGTCGAGCGCGTCCCCCATGCGCGACTCGATGCGATCCCCGAAGCCGCTCTTCGCGAAGAACTCCTTCGCGATCGAGACGACCTGCGCGTCGATGTCGCACGTGACGAGCTTGCCGTCCGGCGGGAGGGCCTCGGCCATCGACAGCGCGGAGTACCCGGTGAACGTGCCGATCTCGAGGATGCGCCGGGCGCCGCTGATCTTGACGAGCATCGCGAGGAGCGCGCCCTCCACGCGCCCGACCTGCATCCCGGGCGAGTTCGCCCTCGCGTACGTCACCTCCCGGAGTTCGTCGAAGAGCGGTCCGCGCGCGCGGCTGTGCTCCTCCACGTAGGTGTCGAGCGCCTCGCCCATGAACGACTTCATCGCGCCGAATCCTATAAGGTCGCGCCGGCCCGTAGGGTAGAAGTCGTTCGCACGAACGATGTCGGGAGCCACGTTCCCTCTTGCGCTCGCTCGCGCGGGCTGTGGCGCGTTGCCCCGCGATCGCGGGGGCGCGGCGAGGGCCGCTTCGAGGGCCGCTTCGAGGGGATCGTCGAGCCGGACGGTCCCCACCGAGCTCGTCCACGCGGCGCGCCCGAGGGGCGAGGGCATCGTTCATCGGAGCCGGGAGAGGAGAGGCGCATGCGCGTAGGGATGACCGGGATCACGAGCGGGCTGGGCGTTCGGCTCGCGGAGATGCTGCGTGACGCGGGGCACGAGGTGACGGGGCTCGTGCGCGAGCCCGACCGCGCGGACGCGAAGAAGCTCGCGGCGCTCGGCGTGTCGCTCGTGCCAGGTGGGCTCGAGGACGGCGCGGCCCTCGAGCGCGCCGCGAAGGGCGCGGACGCGTTCATGCACCTCGCGGCGCACGTCGGGGACGTGGGCGCCCCCGAGGAGTTCGGGCGCGTGAAGGGGGGCGGGAGGGCGAACGCCGTCCGCGCCGCGGCGCGCGCGGGCGTGAAGAGGTTCGTCCACCTCTCGTCGACCGCGGTCTACGGTCGGCCGGACACGGGCAGGGTCGTCGAGACCTGGCCGACGAAGCACTCCGGCATGTCCTACGAGGACACGAAGACCGACGCGGAGCGCACCGCGTTCCGCCTCGGCAAGGCGCTCGGCATGGAGGTCGTCGCGATCCGCCCGCCCGTCATCTACGGCCCCCACGACCGGAACTTCATGCCGCGCGCGGTCTCCGCGCTCCGGCGGCGCCAGTTCGTTTTGGTGAACGGCGGCGTCGCTCCGCTGAACATGGTCTGGGTGGATCACGCGAGCGAGGTCACGATCCTCGCGGCGACGACGCCCGGCATCGACGGCGAGGCGTTCAACGTGATGGACGACGTCGCCGAGACGCCGCCGACGGTCCGCACCGTCGCGGACACGATCGCCGACGCGGTCGGCGCCCCGCGCCCCACGATCTCGATGCCGTTCGGCGTCGCGTTCGCGCTGTCCCACGTCGTCGAGGCGGGCTTCAAGCTCGCGAAGGCGAAGAAGGTCCCGCCGTTCACGCCGTTCGTGGTGAAGATCCTCACCCGGCACGTGGTCTACGACGCGTCCAAGGCCGTGCGCGTCCTCGGCTGGAAGCCGCGCAAGCGGTCCCTCGACGGGCTCCGCGAGGAGGCGATCGCGTACGCCGCGCGCAACCCGCGCTGACGCGACGCGCCTCCGTTGGACGGCGCGCGTCCCGCGCGCGGGTCGCCATGGACGCGAGCGAGGTCATGCGGTAGCGCCGAGAGAGGAGCGCATCGATGAGCGGAGCGGGCGAGAGAGACGGTGTCTTCGGGCTCGCGATCGCGGCCTCGGGGCCTGCGGATTGCCGTGTGGTTCGCGTCGCCGGACGGGAGCGCGCGAACGGGAGCTACCGCTTCGACGTCACGTTCGTCGCGCGAACGGACGAGGTCGCGAACCCCGGGATCGGCGCGCACGCGCGCGTCGAGCTTCGATCCTCCGAAGGAGGCGCCGCGCCCCGTGTCGTGCACGGCGTCGTATCGCGGGTCCGCGCGCTCGGTGCGACCCCGA
Organism: Polyangiaceae bacterium; assembly: GCA_046351395.1. Lineage (GTDB taxonomy): Bacteria > Myxococcota_A > Polyangia > Polyangiales > Polyangiaceae > CAYYKK01. Next base: position 31,532 of record JAXLYP010000020.1, on the reverse strand, counting down.
TCGGGGGCGATCTCCGGCCGCTCGTCCTCGTGCGCGTCGTCCCGCGCGTCGCGCTCCTCGCGCTCCGAAAGACGTCCCGCATCTTCCAGGACAAGACGGTGCCCGAGATCGTCCAGTCGATCGTCACCGAGATCGGCGCACGCTGCGAGGCGACGCTCCTCCGCGAGTACGCGAAGCGGGAGTACTGCGTGCAATACCAGGAGACCGACCACGACTTCGTGCGGCGCCTGCTCGCGGAGGAGGGCATCTTCACGTTCTTCCGCCACGCCCCTCCCGCCGAGGAGAGCGCGTCCGCGACCGACGGCGGACGCGAGGTCCTCGTGCTCGCGGACGCGCCCGTGCACTACGCGCCTCCGGAGGGCGAGCCGATCGCGTTCCGCGACCGAGGCTCGCTCCTCAAGGAGGAGTCGATCGTCCGCTTCGACGTCGAGAAGAACGTCGCTCGGGGGGGCGTGCTCGTCCGAGGGTTCGACTACGAGCGCCCGAAGTTCGTGCCGGTCGCCGAGGCGCACCGCCCCGCGCCGCGCGCCGAGATCGACGAGAGCGCCCTCCGCTCGTACGACCACGATCGCGTCCTCGAGCCGAAGTCCGTCCCCCAGCGCGTCGCGGATCTCCGGCTCGACGAGCTCCGCGCGCGCGCCCGACGCGCGCGCGGTGAGAGCAGCGTGCGCCGCCTCGTCCCCGGGGCGCTCTTCGCGCTCCGGGATCACGCGAACGCCGAGCTCAACACGCGCTGGGTCGTGACCGAGATCGCGCACGACGGCGAGGAGCCGCTCCCGGGCGCGGACGCGCCGACGCGCTACTCGAACCGGTTCACGTGCGTGACCGCGGGCGTCCCCATCCGGCCCGCGCGCCCGGAGCGGCGTCCCCTTCAGGTGACGGAGACGGCGGTCGTGGTCGGTCCGCACGGCGAGGAGATCCACACGGACGCGCTCGGCCGCATCAAGATCCAGTTCCACTGGGACCTCGAGGGCAAGAGCGACGATCACAGCTCGTGCTGGGTCCGCGTGCTCCAGCCCTGGGCGGGCACGAGCTGGGGGTCGCAGTTCCTCCCGCGCGTGGGGATGGAGGTCGTCGTCACGTTCAGCGGCGGCGACCCGGATCGGCCGCTCGTCCTCGGGAGCGTCTACAACGGCGTCACCCCGCCGCCGTTCGCGCTCCCGGGCAAGAAGACCCGGAGCGGCGTTCGCACGCGCAGCACCCCGGGAGGTCAGGGCTACAACGAGCTCTCGTTCGAGGACGCCGCGGGCGCCGAGCAGGTGTACCTCCACGCGGAGCGCGACTTCGACGAGGTCGTCCAGCACGACCACACGCGCACCGTGTACGGGAACGAGGCGGTCACGGTGAAGCAGGGCCGCATCATGGACGTCGCGCAGGACAACGTGCGCGTCGTGCGGGGGAGCGAGATCGTCCTCGTCGAGAAGAACTTCGTCCTCAACATCGCGGGCAGCAAGCTGATCCAGGTCGGTCGACCCCCCGAGAAAGAGGAGAAGCAGGAGCCCCGCGCCCTGCCCGAGGACGCGTCGGCGTACGAGAAGTTCCGCGCGCTCGCGAGCCTCCCGATGTTCGACGACCCCGTCGTCGCGCGCGGCGCCCGGGTGCGTCGCTCGAAGCTCCTCTACCAGAGCGAACAGCTCGACGGCGTCGAGTACACGGAGAGCCAGAACCTCGTCGGGCAGGTCGGCGCGATCGACAAGGCGCTCGAGGCGATCGCGGGGGCGGTGCACCTGCTCACCGAGGACATGCTCGCGCTCCCCGAGCGCGTGCGTGAGGCGGGCGGCTCGCACGGTCCCATCGCCGAGGTGCTCGCGCGGACGGACGTGGTGCTCGATCGCGCCATCGAGCTCGAGGAGCGCATCTCCAGCGCGATCGAGGATCCCGACCCCGGGCGAGGGCCTGCTCGCCCCGCTCCGCCGGGGCGCGGCCAGCACCTCGCGCCAGGCCTCGAGAAGGCGCGCGCCGTCGCCGCGCGCGTCGAGGTCTACCTCGAGCTCCTCTCGAACCCGAGCGAGCTCCTCCGGGGGCGCGGCGAGGGCGGCGGCGGCGGCACGGACGGCAAGTTCAAGCCGTTCGACGTGACGCTCGCGAACTACCGCGACGAGAAGGGCGCGGAGGCGAAGCAGCCCACGACGAAGGGCTCGCACATGGTGATCGACGACGGGCCCGGCCTCATCGAGGCGCCGAACGGGTTCAAGATCAAGTGCGGCTCGAGCTCCATCGACATCACGCCCGGCAGCATCACGCTCGAGTCGAAGGGGCCGATCAAGATCAAGGGCAGCGAGATCCTCCTCAATGACTGAGGCTGGCCCCTCCCACTCGCCCGCCGCCCCTCCGGGGCTCGAGATCGCCGAGCGCGTCGTCCACTACTGGGTCGCGGGCTTCACGAGCGATCAGATCCTCCGCGCGATGCGCGTCGCGGGGCCTCGGCGCGCGGGCGCGAGCTACGCTGCGTACACGGACTGGGCGGTCGAGTGGACCCGAGAGCGCGTGTTCGTGGACGTGACGATCCATTTGCCGAAGTGGATCGAGCCGTCCGCGCCGCCCGCCGAGCTGAAGGCGCGCTGGGGCGCGTTCGTCGCGGGGCTCGAGGCGCACGAGGCGGGGCACCGGGACATCGCGGTGGGCGCCGGGACCGCCGTGCTCGCGCTCCTCCGCTCGGGGGACGTGCACGCGAGCCCCGCGCTCGCGCGCGCGATCGAGCGCACCATCGAGGACGCGCGGGAGGCGGAGCGCGTCTACGATCGAGAGACACAGCACGGCGAGATCGAGCGCATCGAGGAGGTCTGAGCGATGGATGAGACGACCGAAACGTCGAGGAGAGAGGCGCGGGACGCGGAGCCCCAACCGGTCGTGCATCGTTCGCCCTCCGGGCGCGTGGTCGTGCTGCGCATGGAGGGCCGATCCTCCAGCGAGGAGCTCACGGTCTACGGCCGGGGCGGGGACGTCGAGCTCGCGGTGCGCTTCACGGAGGCGGGCCCGGTGCTGTCGTTCAAGGGCGCGCGGCTCGAGCTCGAGAGCGCGGGCGCGGTGGCCGTCGACTGCGAAGACTTCGAGGTGCGCGCTCGCCGCGACGTGCGGGTCCACGCGGGGCGCGACCTCGTGCAGCACGCCTCGGGGGAGGGCCGCATCGAAGCGGAGCGCGATCTCTGGATCGACGGCGAGATGGTCCTCGTGAACTGCGATCGCGAGCGCGAGCTCGAGGAGCGCGCCGGGCGCGCCGCGCGCGAGGCCGAGGAGGGCGGCTGAGGTGGGGCGCGCCGCGCGCCTCGCGATCGAGCGGCGCCTCGACGACGCCCTCTCCGAGATCTTCACGTTCCGCTCGGACGCGCGCCTCCTCCAGCTGTTCGCGGACGACCACGTCCTCCACGCCGCGCTCGGGATCGGTCCCGTGTCGGGCGTCGAGCCGCTCCGCGCGCGCCTGCGCTCGATGTGGCGCGCGTTCGGCGCGAGCGCGTACCAGCTCCAGCAGGTCGTGGCGGAGGGCGATCAGGCGTACGCGCGGGTCGCGGTGCAGGTGAAGCACACGGCGCCCTTTCGGGTCGACGGCACGGAGATGTCCGTCACGGCGCGGTGGCTCGTGTTCGCGCTCAAGGTGTTCACGCGGTGGCGCGGGCCTCGGCTCGCGGAGACTTGGATCGAGGGCGACTTCTTCCAGACGCTCCTCGGCGCCGACGCCCTCCACGTCGCGGGGCTGGACGCGCTGATCGCGACCCGCGACGAACGAGGGCCCGATTGATGCCAGCGAAGGCCGCGATCCTGGGGACGAACCACACGTGCCCGATGAAGGTGAACGAGACCAAGGTCGTCAAGCACTGCATCGGCAAGGACACGACCGAGACGACCTCCCATGACCACGTCGGCGGGCCGATCTTCGGCGTCGGCAGCAAGGACGTGAAGATCAACAACAAGCTTGCCGCGCGCACGGGGGACAACGCGACCTGTCAGCTCAATCCGAAGGTCGACATGATCACGACGGGCGCGAAGTCCGTGAAGATCAACAACCGCGTCGCCGCACTCGTCGGCTCGAGGACGATCCACAAAGGCGAGGTCGTGGATGTCGAGGCTGGGCCCGCGTCGAAGGATGTCGTTTACGGCGGGCCCGTCGGGGGCGCGACGTTCGGCAACTCCGCGAAGGCGACCGCCGCCTGCCGCGAGGCGGCGAAGGGCCGGTCGAAATACAAGGAGAAGGATTGGCAGGGGGGCGACATCCCCGAGAAGGACCGCAACGGCCAGCAAGGCAAGCAGATGAACTGCGGCCAGGAGAGCATGCGCACCGCGTGCATCCAGGCGTGCGCCGAGAAGAAGCTCCCGCCGGACGACCTGAAGCGGTGCTGCGAGGCCTGCAAGACGAAAGAAGACGACTGGTACAAGCGGTACATCGCCGAGAACCGCGAGCGCCACAACGCCGCGACGGCGGAGGAGAACGCCCAGATCACCAAAAGGAACGACGATCTGTGGAAGGCAACCGTCGAGGAGAGCAAGGACATCCCGACGGGGAAGTACGGCGTCACCACCGGCCCGAAGGGCACCGACCCGCAGGTCGACATCTCGAACACGTGGCACGGAAACGAGCTCCAGCGCCTGTATTTCTGGGCCCTCGCGCCCAGCACGACCGGGTCGTACAAGAAGAGCGCGATCTTCGAAAAGCTGGGCGAGCTGGTCGTCGATCCCGCGGACAAGGTGAACGCGGACAAGCAGCTCGCGGCGGGGACGCTCGGCTCTAACGCGAAGGCGCGCGCGGAGCTGATGAAGAAGTGGTGCGGCATCGACAGTGAGTTCGGCGAGAACACCACCGAGGGCATCACGAACGATCTCGCGAACGGCAAGACGGTGATCGCGTCCGTGGACGTGGGGGTCATGGCCGGACAGGACCCGCAGGGCAGGCACGCCGTCATGGTCAGTCAGATCGAGTACAACGACGACGGCACGCTGAAATCGGTCACGATGAACGACACGTCGCGGACCAACGCGTGTGGGTACGAGATCACCGACCCGAAGAAGCTCGCCGACTTCCAGAAGTCGCTCGTGATTGGGGCGCAGACCTCCGCGTACTGATGGACCCCTCCGATCCCAAGGACCTCCACCGAATGGTGTTCTCCGCGTTCGCTTCCGGGGAGTGGCATCGGATCGAGCCGTTCGTCTCGGGCGAGCACGCGGTCCATCAGTCGCTGGTTCCGCCCGTCACCCTCCGCGGCTGGGCTCCGCTCCTCGGCGTCCTGAAGTTCATCGCGCACGGGCTCAAGGACTTCGAGCTCACGGTGGAGGCGCAGATCGCGACCGCCGATCGCGTCGTCAGCCGGTTCAGCGGTCGCGCCAAGAACCTCGGCCCCTTCGGGATCGTCCCGCCGAGCGGGAAGCACGTGGCCGTCACGGGGATGCTCGAGTCCCGCTTCGAGCGGTCGCCCGCGGGTGGGATCGTCGCCGTCGAGTCGTGGCTCGAGGTGAACGCGCTCGAGATAGCGCTTTGGACGAACGCGGCGACCTGGCAAGATCCCGTTCGTCACGTCATGAGCTGACGGAGGTGTCGTGGCGGGCCCAGCCGAACTGTCGCTCGAACAGTATGCGCGCATCCGTCGCGCCCTTCGGGGCGCTCCGGCCGATCGAGTCGCGAGCATCCTCGCTCAGCAAGGCGTGACCGCGACCGCGTGGAGCGCGGGCAAAGTCTACTGGGCCGCGGAGCTCGAGCGAGACGCGAACGGCGGCGACGGCGAGCTCCTCCTCCGCTTCGCGGCCGCGTGCGAGGCCGACGCGGAGGCGCTCGAGACGGCTGCTCCGTCGAACGGCGCGGCGCCGAGCGCCGCGTCGACGAGCCCCCTGCGCTCGTCGCCCATCGAAGCCAGTGCGAGGGCCGAGCCCCCCGTGTCGAGTCGGCCAGTGGACGTGCCGAGTCACCTCTTGCCCTCGAAGGGCCCGAAGGTCTCGCCGTGGGTCGTCGCTCCGCCCCCGCCTCCCCGACCCTCTGCGGAGGCCGCGCCACCCTCCGTCCCGATGTCGCGAGCTCCCGCGGACGCAGATGCGCCGCCCTCCATCCCGATGCCGCCGAGCTTCCGTGCCGAGTGGCAGCCTCCACCCTCGTCGCGCGGCGCTGCCGCGCCGCCCCCCGTGCGGACATTCGCGGACGACGAGACCTCGATGAGCGAGGTGGACGAGCCGAGCGCTCCCCTCCCGTTCGACTCGACGGCGCGACCCATGCTCCCGCCTCGGGCGTTGCCCGCCCTCGGATCGACGGATCTCCGAACCGGGACGATCGACTTCAAGAAGGCGGCGCTCGACATGGACAAGTTCGCGTGGATTCACGCCGAGCTCACCGTGCACCCGGAAGACGGCACGGCGATTCGCGCGCGCTACGGGATGGCGAACGACGAGGACTGGGAGTTCGCGCAGAGCATTTGGCGCGAGCGGTTCAAGCGCGACACCGCCACTCACAAGAAGTGGTGGGAGCGCTATCAAGCGAACTGCCAGTGGCTGCGCTCCCGCGGGCCCAGCCCATGAACGCGCACCCCGCCGCGAACGTCGAGCACCAACGCGCGTCGCTCCTCGCGGCGCAAAACCTCGTGCCCGCGGATCTCGACGCGATGCGCGCGGGGCGGCTGAGCGAAGGCGGAGCGCGCGCGGTCCAGAAGGGCATCACGACCGCGTACGTCCTCCTCGGGCTGGGCTTGCTCGTCGCGGCGATCGGCGTGGGCGTCGGCCTCGCGCTCGCCCGCACGATGCCCGAGACCGTGCTGGCGATCGGCACCGTGCGCGTCGGCTGGCCGGCGCTCGTCGGCTCGCTCGCTGGCGTCCTGCTCCTCGTCATCGGTGTCCTCGACGCGCGTCGGATCGGTCGCGCGAAGCGCTCGCCGCTGACCTTCCTCGAGGGGATCGCGGAGCGGGGCGTCGGGTTCCGGGGCCGGCGTTGCCTCCGCATCGGAGGGCTCCCCCTCTACGAGTACAATCAACCGGTGATCGCCCAAACGGCGGCCCACGTCCCTCCGGGGTCTGCGATGCGTGTCTATTTGACCGAACGGGATGGCCTCTCCTCTGGGATCGTGGTCGGCCTCGAGCCGCTCCCCGCGCCGGCGACGAGCGCCGCGCCCTGTCGCTGGTACGAGGGCAAGGACATCGGCTGAGCGTGGGTCGCCCCGTCTTCGAGGGGGGGGCGGCACGGCGCCGTCGCCGGGGGCGCGGAACAGACAATCCCGCCGTGAGCGTGGGTCGTTGCGTCGCCGGGGCGTGTCAGCGCCGCGCCGGCGTGATCGCGGCCACGAGCCGGCTGAACGCGAGCGCGTGCCCCACGAGCGCGGCATATCCGAGGAGGACGCCGAGGTTCTGGGTCGACGCGAACAGGACGACCCCGATCGCAGAGAGCGCGACCGGTGAGACGAGGCGCGCGCGTGTGCGGAGCCTCGACGCGCGCTCCCGCTCGATCATCGCGCGCGCGATCGCGTGCTCGATGGCGAGCGCTGCCGCGCGCGCGTGGAGCTCCTCGAGCTCGCGGTCGAGGCGCGCGGACGGATCGAGATCCCGATACGCGGTCCTCGGCGAGCGGGCCTCCCTCGACGCGCGCAGGCCGCGGAGCCGCGGCGTCACGGGCTGCGCGCGGGCGCTCCTCTCCCACCGGTGAAGCTCCATGACGCGCGCCCTCGCGCGCGCGATCTCCGCCCGCAGGTCTCGGTCGGACGCTGCGGCGACGCGCGCGCGGTCACGCTCGTCGGGCTCGGTGGAGAGGGCAGCGCGCCGCGCGCTCACCCGTGCAGCATAGACCTAGTCCAGCCGACCGGGAGTCCTCTTCCGGATCCGGCCGTGCCCAGGGATGATGAGTGTGATCGGCAAGCGAGGGATTCGCGCCTGGGTCATCTCCGGGCCTTCCGTTGCCGCGCCCCGCGCGGGGCGCGGAGACGAGCCAGGCGCGAGCTTCAGGCCGTCAGGACGGGTTCGCCGTCGCGGGGCGCCTGCGAATGATCCGCGTCACCGCGGGAGCGGGCGGCGGCGCGGGCGCGTAGGACTTGCTGCCCGTCGAGTCCAGGGAGGTCACGAGCTTGCCGGTCGACACGAGCTTGGAGAGCGGCCACATCACCTCTGCGCGCGAGGCGCCGACGGCGCTCCCGATCGCGGCCGCCTGCTGTCCGGGGGACTGGGTGACGTGGGCGAGGATCCGCCGCTCGAGCGTCTCCATCTCGTCCGCGGTCCGCTTCGGTGTCCGGCGCCGCTTCACGGGGACCGGAATGACGAACGGCATCACCTTCACCACCTCCGAACGCTCGGGGGCCGGCGTGTTCGCTGGAGCGGGTTCGGGATTGGCCGCGGGAGTGGAAGAGGTCTCTTGGGCGGGCTTCGAGGCGCGTTCGCGGACGGAGGGCGTCCGCCTCTTCCTCGGCAGAGCACGCGCGGGAGGGACGTCCTCGGGGGCGCCGATGGCGTCACGGACGACGTGCCACAGGGAGTCCGTCAGACAGCGCTCGAGCTCGAGCGTCAGTTGGTTCGTGATGGGAGCAGCGGCGGCGTGAAAGGAATGTAGGAAGGTGTCCAGGAAATCCATTGGGTCGACCTCAGCGGACCGGTTTCCCCCCTTCGGCGCGCCACCCTACTCAGCATCTTCCAGAAACGCGAGGGGAGTCGTGTCGACAACGCGAGCCGATACGAACCCACCTATCGGGTCTCGGGTCACAATGACACAAGCGAGGCTCGACGCGCATCCAAGTCTGGGCGGCGATGCTGGGCGGCGATGCTGGGCGGCTCTTTCCCCTGCAAATTCCGTTGACCGGATTTTCGTGGGCGCAAACGTCGATAGAGCGCGCGAATTTCTACCCAAGGCGAGCGAAGTTCGTCCAAATTGGCGAACATGACGACCCGCACCGCGGAGATCCGCGACGCACTTCGACCCCTCCTCACCCTCCTCGCACCCGCGATTCGCGCTCAGGTCGACGAGCTCCTCGAGCTCGCCGAGATCGGCGCCCGCGCCCAACAACTCGTAGCCTCGTGGTCGGTCGGAGCGCCGGCCGCACCGGCCCCGGTCCCCAGGGGCCGCCCCGCAAAGCCCGCTGCCCCGAAGCGCAAAGCCGCCGCTCGCGCCGAGAAGCCCAAGGCACCCGCGAAGCGCACGCGCGCGAAGACCCGTGAGGCGTCCGCACCTGCCGCAGCGCCCCAGTCGCCCGCCGCGTCCGCTCCCCCCAAGTCGGGGCCCCCGCCGAAGGCGCCCACGCCCCAATCGTCGGAAGCGGCTCCGTCCGACGCGCCCTCGGGCGCGCCGACCCTCAGGGAGGCGATCCTCAAGGTCCTGAAGGACGCGAAGGGCCCCATGGGTATCGCAGACATTGCCGCTGCCGCGAAAGCATCCGGTTACGCGACGACAAGTGCGAACTTCTCGGTGGTGGTTGGGAACATGGTCCCGAAGCTCAAGGAGGTCAAACGAGCGGGTCGCGGCGTCTACGTGCTCGCCGAGTAGCCTCGCGACTGGCTGCTCCGTTTCCCGCGCAGACAATCCCGGGTGTCCCGCTCGGCACCCGGGGGCGGCGCGACAGCCCCTCCTCGGGCGACACGCCGGCGCCTCTCTCGAGCCTCGCGCCAGCGTCTCTCTGGCGGCGCGGCGCCTTCTTTTCTCGGGCGGCGCGCCGCCGCCTTTCTCAGGCGACGGCGGCTCGAACGATGTCGCGCAAGTGGTCGAGCCCGACGCTCCCCGCCGACAGCACCGCCTCGTGGAACGCGCGCAGATCGAACGCGCTGCCGAGACGCGCGCGCGCCTCGTCCCGCAGCTCGAGGATCACCCGCTCCCCGACTTTGTACGAGATCGCTTGGCCCGGCCAGCCGAGGTAGCGCGTCGCTTCGCTCTCGGCGAACGCGCGCTCCATGAACCCACGTGTGGAGAGGAGCTCGACCGTGAGGTCCCACGTCCATGTCTCGCCGGGGTGGAAGTCGAACGAGTCGGGGATGCTGAGCTCGAGGTGCATACCGATGTCCGCGACGATCCGACAGGCGCGGAACAGCTTCGCCATCAGCATCCCGAGGACATAGGCGGGCTGCTCGTAGTACCCGAGCTCATCCATGAGCTGCTCCGCGTAGAGCGCCCACCCTTCGGCGTAGCCGGAGCAGCACACCAGCAGCCGGTGGTGGCGCGAGAGGTTCTCACGGAAATAGACCTGGAGCCCACACTGGAGGTGATGCCCGGGAAAGCCCTCGTGATAGGCCGTCGTGATCTCGCTGAACAGCGAGTATGTCTTCGAGCTCGACGGCGCGTAATAGACCGTTCCCGGGCGCGAGAAGTCCTCGCTCGGCGGCACATAGTAGGCGCCGAGCGCGCCGCCCGGCGGGGCGAGCTTCACCTCGATCCGGCGGATCGGCTCGGGCACGTCGAAATGGCTCTTCATGAGGTCCTCGAGCGCGCGCGCTTGCCGCTCGCGCATGAGGCCGAGGAACTGGTCGAGATCGTCGATGCGCTGATCCGGGCTCACCTCGAGCGCGCGGACGAGATCCGCGACCGACGTCCCGGGGGCGAGTCGATCGGCGATCGCTTGCATACGGGATTCGATCTCTTCGATCTCACGGAAACCCCAGGCGTACGTCTCGATGGGATCGAACGCCGCGATGCCTAGGAATCGGTTCGCGGAGCGGATGTAGCGCTCGCGACCGTAGGGATCGCGGTCCGTCGCCGCGGGGAGGTACTCCGCTTCGAGCCAGTCGGCGAACGCCGTGAACGCGTCCGCCGCGCGATCGACCGCGGCGGCGAGCCGCTCACCCAGCGCGGAGCCAGGGTGCTCCGTCCGGTACGTGCTCACCACCGCGCGGAGGCCGGACGACTCCGAGGCATGGGCGCGCGCCTGATCGATGACGGCGCGCACCTGGCGCTTGGCCGCCGTCGATGCGCGCTGCCGCCCCTCGTCGAGCGAGCGCCGCAGGCCCTCGAGGGGCGCCGCCATCGTCTCGAGTCGCGTTGCGATGGTCTCCCAGTCCTTGTCCGTCGCGGTCGGCATCAAGTCGAACACGAGCCGGACATTTTGGAACGGCGACTCGATGTTGTTCAGGTCGGCCAGGTTGTCGCCGTGCGCGTAGTACGAGATCGCTCGTCGAGCCACTCTCGCATCACGCGTCGGGCGACCTCGCTAACGATCACTTGCCTGCGCCGAGCGCGTCGAGCTCGGCGCGCTTCACCGAAGTAGAACGAGGCGAGCGCCGCGCCTCCTTCGGGAGACAGGTCGTCCCACCCCGCGTGCGCCCCGGGGATCCCCGCGAGCGTCGCCAGCATGGGCGAGCGCCTCGTCAGCTCGTCCACGAAGTCGCTGGAGAACGCGAAGATCGGATCGGGGTTCTCGGCGGTCATGCTGCGCGAACCCTAGTGAAGATGCCGAGAGCTGTCACCGTCGTCGCGCGGCGCGCGAGCGACCCGTCCGCCGTCCGCCGTCCGCCGTCCCGACGGTGCGCTCGGCGAGCGCGAAACCGTTATTCGAATTGCTCGTTCGAGGCGGCGAGCTCTCCCGGTTCGAACCCCTGGAACGAGCTCGTCACCTCTTGACCGTCGAGGCTCGTGAGCTTGATCTGGAATGGCCCCTCGCCGAACCCGGCGTTGTCCGTGTACGTGCCGTCGCTCCCGCGATCGAGCGCGGTGAAGGACGGGTGGTTCGCGCTCTTCACCTCCACCTTGGCGAGCGGCAGCCTCGGGTTCCGCACCCAGAGGCTCGTCCAATACGGGTTCGCCCCCGTTTGGAATTGGTACGAGATCGTCCCGAGGTCGGGGCACTTCACGAGCTGCCACGTCATGGGACGCGGGTGCTCGCTCGTGCCGGAGGGATCCATCTGGTAGATCGCGTCGTACGCCGACGGGCTGAGGTCCATGTCGCCCGGGTGATTCGATACGCCGGTCGTCACGATGTGCACCGTGATCTGCTTGCCGAGCTTCGTGGTGATCTGCGCGCACGCGTCGCAGAGCTCGCCGTCACCGTTCAGGCTGTTGTCGACGCCCGCGAGGTAGTCGCCGTAGAGCCCCTCGATCTCGTCCGGGTACGGAGCGCACGAGTTGTGGAACGCGGTCTCCGCCCAGTCGACGGGGCCGAGGTGATAGTCGCCCTCGTGCACTTCACCGAACGGGTCGCTCCCCTGCGATGACCCCGCGCCCGCGCCGTCCGTCCCAGAGGTCGAGCAGGCGACCGCGAGGGCGAGGACGACGGACAGACCGAGACCGGGGAAGAAGGCGCCGCGCATGGACGCGATCCTATCCCTCTTCGTTCTCGAGCGGGGGCGGGCTCATCGCGCGCCGCCGCAGCACCTCCTCCGCCTTGGCGACGTCGATCTCGTTGCCCACGCTCGACGTGACCGGGTCCACGTCTGCCCCGCTCGCGCGCATCTTCTGGACGGCGTCGCGGATGATCGCGCGCCGCTCTTTGCGCGTCATCGCGGGCCAGAGGATCTCCACCACGCTGTTCACCTCGGCGCCCATGAGCACCGCGAACGAAGTGAAATAGAGCCACCCGAGGACCACGAGCGGCGCCGCGAGCGAGCCGTACATCGGGCTCGACTCGATGCTCCACCGCGCGTACGCGCGGAGCGCCCAGCTGCCGACGACCCAGAGCAGGAACGCGAACACGGCGCCGGGCAGGTCGCGCCGGTACTTCGTCCGGAACGGCGTCGCGAAGTGGTACATCGCCGTGAGGACGCCCACCGTGATCCCGGCGGTGACCGGCCAGTAGGCGATGTCCCAGATCGTCGCAAACGTCGTCGCGGCGTTCGACGACGGCTTGAACGCTCGCACGATCCGAGGGCCGGCGATGAGGAGCGGGAACAGCACGACGCTCGTCACGATCCCCGCGAGCGTGAGCACGACCGCGAGCGCGCGGCGGCGCCACATCGCGAGGCGCTCGTCCACGTCGTACACGACGTTGAGCGCGGAGATGAGGGCGTCCGCCCAGCGAGACGCCGCGAACAGCGCGACCAACAGGCCAATCGACAGGATGTCGAAATGACCTTGGCGGAGCGTCTTGTCGAGCATCGGCGTGACGACCTGATCGACGGCGTCGCGCGTGAGGAAATTGTGCGCGGCGCGCACGACCTCGTCGCGCACGCCGTCGGTGAAGTTCGAGCCCATCGCGTCGCCCACGAACCCGAGCGCGCCGAAGAACGCGAGGAGCGTGGGTGGGATGGAGACGAGCGCGAAGAACGACACCTCCGCCGCGAGCCCCGTCGTGCGGTGCTTCACGAGGCCGTCGTAGAAGCCGATCACGACGTCTTTCCACGTGCGGGCGCTCCGGAGCGACGGCGGCCCGACCGAGTTGGACGACGCGAGGACTTTCCTCCGCACGCGCCGAGGCTATCACCACGCGCGCCGCGGCTACCTCGGGAGGACGCGGGCTCGGACGCGTCGGGCCACTATCGAGCAGCCAGGAACTCGGCCAACCGACAGGCGTGGCCGCTTGTTCCTGCGCGCGTGGGTTGGCCTGGTTTTTCCCGTCGCGCCTCGGGGAGCGCATTGCGAGTCGGGGAGCCCCGTGACAGGCTCCCCACGAGCATGCGAATCCTTTCACGGCAGTACCCTGGTCGTCCCCGCCTCGCCGGTCTCGCCGTCGCCGCGCTCCTCCTGGGAGGCGCGTTCAGCTGCTCCTCCAACTCCGCGAAGAACGGCGCGCTCTCGAGCTCGCCCATCGTGCTCGGCTCGAGCGCAGAGATCGCGGACGACTCGCCGCCGGTCGTGTCGGATCTGCCGGAGATCAAGCCGGACCCGCGCGAGCGCATCCTCTCGCAAGCGGCCGTCCAGCTCCTCAAGGACGAGCACCTGCTCCACAAGATCGCCGACAACGACGTCTCGCGCGACGCGTTCCCGAAGTACATCGAGGCGCTCGACTCCCTCAAGCTGTTCCTCCTCCAGAGCAACTACGACAGCCTCGCGGTGTTCCAGCTCGACATGGACAACGAGCTCGTGCGCGGGGATCTCGTCCTCGCCCGGAAAGGCGCGGCGATGCTCGCGTCGCGCCTCGACGTCGTCACCAAGCTCGTCGCGGACATCCTCACGAAGCCCCTCGATTTCACCGTGGACGAGTCGTTCGAGACGGATCCGAAGAAGCGCTCTTACTGCGTGACCGAGGACGATCTGCGCACGCGCTGGCGCCAGAAGCTCAAGCTCGAGGTGCTCGAGCGGCTCCAGCAAATGGACGATCTCTTGGACGCGAAGGCCCACCCGAAGCCCGCGGACAAGGCGAAGGATCCCGAGGATCAGAAGAAGGCGGACGCGCTCCTCGAGAAGACCGTCAAGGACATCCCCGAGACGCTCGAGCTCCGCGAGGCGAAGGCCCGCAAGGAGCTCGCCGAGCGCTACCAGACGACGTTCACGCGGCTCGCTTCGACCGAGGCCCTCCGCCCCGCGGAGGACTTCATCAACGCGATCAACGCCGTCTACGATCCCCACACGAACTACCTCGCGCCAGCCGAGACCGCGAACTTCAACATCGACATGACGGGGAAGCTCGAGGGGATCGGGGCGACCCTCGGTGAGCAGGACCACTACATCGTCATCGAGGATCTCGTCCCGGGCGGCGCCGCGTGGCAGCAGGGCAAGCTCGAGCAGGGCGATCTCATCCTGTCCGTCGCGCAGGAGGGCAAGGATCCGGTGGACGTCACCGACATGCCCGTCGACAAGGTGGTCACGCTCATCCGCGGCAAGAAGGACACGCTCGTCACGCTCACGGTGAAGAAGAGCGACGGGACTGTCACGCCCATCACCATCAAGCGGGACGTCATCGTCGTGGAGGCGAGCTACGCGCGCGGCGCCGTCATCCGGCTCACCGAGGGCGCCGCGAAGCAGGACGTCGGGTACATCTACCTGCCGAGCTTCTACGGCGAGCTCAGCCGCCGTCCCAAGCCGGGGGAGCGCAACGCGGTGGACGACGTGCGTCAGCTCCTCGAGCAGCTCGTCGCGAAGAACGTGAAGCGCGTGGTCTTCGATATTCGGGGCAACCCGGGCGGCCTGCTGAACGCGGCGCGGGGCATCATGGGCCTCCTCATCAAGACCGGCCCCGTCGTGCAGACGCAAGAGTCGTCCGGGGACGTGAAGATCTTCTCCGACGACGATCCCACGGTCACGTACGACGGCGACCTCGTGATGATGGTGGATCGCTTCAGCGCCTCCGCCTCCGAGATCTTGAGCGGCGCCGTGCAGGACTATGGCCGCGGGGTCATCGTCGGGAGCCACAGCACGCACGGCAAAGGCACGGTGCAGGACGTCATCGATCTCGACAGCGCCCTCGGCCAGAGCGCGGCGCTCGGGCGGAACGAGTCGCTCGGCATCTACAAAGTCACGACGAGCGAGTACTACCGCGTCGCGGGCGGCTCGACCCAGCTCCGAGGCGTCACGCCGGACGTGCTGCTCCCGGATCCGACGTCATGGGTCGAGTCCGACGAGGGCACGCTCTTTCACGCCCTGCCCTGGACCCAGATCGGCGCGGCCAAATTCACGCCCGTCCCGCACACGTGGGATCCCAAGGTGCTTCAGGCGGCGAGCTCGCAGCGCACCAGCGCCGACCCGAATTTCGGCAAGCTGGCCGAGTTCGGCAAGCTCATGAAGGCTCGCCGGGACGACTCGATCGAGCCGCTCGAGCGCACGAAGTGGCAAGCCAAGCACAAGAAGGAGACGGACGAGGCCACCGCGGCGAACCCGAAGCTGAAGGATCTCCCGGCGGTCATCGAGGTGGAGCCGCTCACCATCGGCACACCACCGCCCGCGTCGCCCGGCGACAAGCCCGCCGAGAAGCCGATCGACAAGAAGCTCCAGAAGCGCCTCGACGCTTGGCAGAAGGATCTCGCCCGCGATCCGTGGGTCGTCGAGTCGATCCACATCCTCGAGGACATGGGGAAGAAGTAGCGCTCGTCGGCGTCGCCTCCAATCGAGCGCGGAGAGGACCCCTCGGGGTCGACCGAGAGGCTGCCCCTTCCTCGTCGATCCCGAGCGGCGAGGTTGATCCGCCAACGCGGTCGCGTGGGGCCGCGCTCTGACGTGTCGGGGAGCCAAAGCGAGCACGCGCGCCCCACCGCAGACGACGCGGCGAACACCCGGAAAGCCCGACCGTCAGCAGTATTTGATGCGGACTTTGTACGTGACGGTCTTCTTGCCGTTCGCCGGGGCGGCGATGTCGAACACGAAGGTGTGCGCGTCCTTCTTCGTGCTGGGCTGACTGGAGGAGACGATCTCCCAGTCGCCGTCGATCGGCTCCCAGTCTTCGACCGTGACCGCCTTGTCTTTGTGGTTGCGGATCTCGATCTCCCACTCCGTCTCGACGGTGCACTCGCCGATCTCTTTGTACGAGGTCTGCTTGCGATCGCCGACGACGTCGAACGCGTCCCCCATCTTGACGTGGACCTTCTCGTCGCGCGGGGTGTGATCGATCGCGTCCTCGCCGATGAACTGGCGCGCCTTGCTCTTGTCTTCCTTGTAGACGCGGACCGCCCCTCGCGGGAGCGGCATCCCCAGCCCTTGCTTCTCGCTGTTCTGGAGATCGAGGTAGACGCCGACCTTCGCGTCGCTGACGACCTGGCCGTACCGTCCGCGGTACCACCACGACTGTCCGCGGAACATGAGGCGCTTCTGGACGGCGACGCCGTTCGCCGAGAGGAGCGACACCTGCTTCTGCTCGTTCTCGAGCACGTCCGTCGGGCGGTCCAACGTGTAGAGGTGGTACTCGAAGAGGGCCTCCTCGTTGAACCCGGTGCTGGCCGTGTAGTGCATGGGCGCGTCGGGCTTCATGGGCTCGGGGACACGGTTCGTGATTCGGTTCACGTCCCCCGCGACGAGCTTGAGCTCCGCCTGCTCGTAGCTCGCCCCGGAGTCGTTCCTGAGCGTGACCCAACCGCTGAGATCCGCCTTGGTGTCGTCGTCGTTCACCACGAGGACGTAGTCCGCGTTCCAACCCATGCCCGAGGCCATATACGTGATCTCGACGTCCCCCTTGGGCTGCTTCGCGTCGAGGAGCCACACCAGCGTGGGTCGGGAGATCAGGTTCTCGGGCACGCCCGGAAACGCGAGGCGCCCGGGGAAATCCGTCGTGATGCGCCCGTCGATCTCGAGGATCGGCGTGCCTCCGCCCTCGGGAGAGGGGTTCACCGCGATGACCTTCGCGTCGTACGCGTCGTCCTTCCCTTTGGCCTTGTTGTAGCGGTACGCGCGGACCGTCTTGCCCACGTACTTCTCGAGCATCGTCTCGGGCGTGAGGAGGTCGTAGCGATAGTTCTGCTCGAGCACGTCGAGCCCCGTCGCCTTCATGGCGACGGTCTCGGGTTGAATCGTCGCAGCGACGTCCGCGACCTCGAGCGACGACTTGCCCGCTGCGCCGAGGTCGATCGAGCGCACCTCCCGCACCAGACCGAAGTTCTCGTTGTAGACGGTGAGCGCGACCTTCTTGCGATCCTTCGCCGTCGACTGCTTCTTGTCCGTCGGCGCGGGGGTGGCCTTCTCGTCCGCGTTCGCGAGCGAGGCGACGCTGACCGCGCCGAGGAGCGCGAGCGCCGGGCAGGTGATCCAACGGGCGCGCGTCGAGCGCAGCGCGCTCGAGGTGCTCGTCCCGCGCGCGACTCTTCCCCGCGACGTCAACACCACTCCACCCTCACCCGGTAGGTCACCACGGTCTTGCCCCTCGCGGGGACGTTCACGTCGAACGTGAACGTCTTCGAGTCCTTCTTCTTCGCGGGGTGACTCGACTTGACGATCTCCCACTCGCCGCTCGCGGGCTCGACGAGCTCCACGTCCTCGGCGACGTCCTTGTGGTTGCGGAGCTCGATCTCGAACTCGCTCTCGGACCCGCACTCGCCGAGCGAGTCCCAGTAGGTCTGCTTGCGATCCGCGACGACGTCGAACGCGTCCCCCATCTTCACGCGGATCTTCTCGTCCTTCGGCGTGTGCTCGATCGCGTCCTCGCCGATGAACTGGAGCGAGCCGGACTTGTCTTGCTTGTACACGCGCACGCTCCCCATCGGGAGCGGGACGCCGAGCTGGTTGCCCTCCGCGTTCTCGATGTCGAGGAAGACGCCCACCTTCGCGTTGCGCTCGACCGGCTCGTAGTACGCGCCCCGGTAGTACTGCGCCGCGCCGTTCAGGATGAGCTTCTTCTTCACCTTCACGCCGCTCGCGTCGAGGAGCGTCACCTGCTTCGACTCTTTGTCGAGCACGTCCGTCGTGCGGTTCAACGTGTAGAGGTGGTACTCGAAGAGGCCCTCCTCGCGGAAGTCGTCCTGCGCCTTTTGCTCCTCCTCGGCCTCGTAGTCGACCTCCCGCTTCATGCGGTAGAGCTCTTGGCGGACGCGCTGGACGTCCCCGGCGACGAGCTGGAGATCGGCGTTCGGGAAGCTCGTCCCCGTCTCGTTGGTGAGCGTGACCCAGCCGTGTAGATCGGCGAGCTGATCGTCCTTGTCCACCTGGAGGACGTAATCGGCCTTCCAGTTCAGCGCGTCCGAGAGGTACGTCACCTCGACCTTCTGCTTCGGGGCTTTCGACGTGACGAGCCAGGTGAGCGTGGGCTTCGCGATGAGGTTCTCGGGGACACCGGGGAACGCCATGCGGCCCGCGTAGTTCGGCGTGATCTCCCCGCCGATGTCGACGACCGTGCCGCCCTGGATGCTGAGGAGCTTCGCGTCGTGCTCCTCATCGTGACCGAGCTTCTCGTTCCAGCGGATGACCTTGATGTCCTTGCCGACGTACTTCTCCATCATCGCGTACGGCGTGAGGAGGTCGTACCGATAGTTCTGCTCGAGGACGTCGAGCGACGCGGCGTCGTCCAACGAACGGATCACCACGGACGAGGGCTGGAGGTGGGCCGACACGTCCCCGAAGTCGAGCGTGACCTTGCCGCCGTTCTCCGAGCCGGGCAGGTCCACCGTGCGGATCTCGCGCACGAGCCCGAAGTTGCCGTTGTAGATCGTGAGGCCGACGCGCTCTCGGTTCGCCGGGCCCGTCGCCCCGGCCTTCGGATCCGCGGCGCGCGGGCCCGACGAGCACGCGATGACGGTGCTCGTGAGCCCGAGGAGGAGCAGCGCGCGAATCATCTCGCGCGGAGGCTAACTCAAGCGCGTCATCGAGACGAGAGGACGTCGCTCAGGGCGTGCAACGCCGCTACGACACCTTCGAGGGTCGCGCCGCGCGCGTCCCCGTGCTTCACGAGGCGCACGTTGACGGCGATGAGCTCCGTGAGGTCTTCGTCGTTCCCGTCGATGCGCTCGAGCTCGTGCACCGCGCGGCTCACGCGCGATGGCGGGTCGAGGCACACGAGCGCGGAGAGCGCGGCGCGGGCCCGGGGTCGGTCCCGCGTGACGAGCGCGTCCTTCGCCTCTCCCACGAGGGCCTCGGCGAACGCGCCGTGGACGGCCTCGACGATCTTGTCCGACGCGGGCTTCTTCGTGTCCCCCTCGGCCCGGGATCGCGCGTCGCCGACGACCATGGTGATGAGCTCGCCGAGCTCGGCGAGCGCGCGCTGCCGGAGGAGCGCGGAGATCGTCTCGAGACCGTGCTTGTCCCACGCCGACCGCGTGGACAGCTGGCGCGCGAGCCAGGCGATGACCCCGAAGCTCGGGCCCACGTCCGCCTCTTCCGTCGAGCGGAGGGCGATCGGGAAGAGCGCGGCGCGCGGCGCCTCGTAGCGCTCGAGCCAGGAGAGGAGGTTCGCGCGCTCCGAAGCGCGCGGCGTGCGACGCGCCTTCTCGAGGACCACCTCCTGCCACGCGGGCGGGAAGTCCGCGGCGAGGACGCTCCAGTCTTCGTCCGTCCCGCGGGCCTTCTCGAGCGCGACCGAGCGGAGCTGCTCGTCGTCGAGGTCGAGGAGGTGCGCGCGCTTCTTCGCGAGGACCTTCGCGAGCGGCAGCCGCGTCGCGGCCTCCACGTCGACGCGCACACCGTCGTCCAGGTCGGCGGGCTCGAACTCGACGCTCTCCCGCGCGATCACGCGGGGCGAGAACAGCTGATCCGAAGGTGCACGCGCGGGGCGCGGGCCGCCCCGCTCGAGGACGATCGCGAGCACCTCGTCGGGGATCTTTCCGCGCAGCACGTCCGCGAGCTCGCGCCACTCGGCCTCCTCGAAGTCGAGGCGGGGCGCGTCGAGGATCTCATGGCGGAAGGTGACCGGGTCGGCGACCGCGCGGCGCCCGATCTCGGCGATCACCGCGCCCGTGAACCCCGGCTCACAGCGCGAGCGCCAGCGCAGCAGATCCGCCGCGCCGAGCTGGTCGATGTTCGCTTGAAGGAAGGCGTGGTCGTCCGGCTCGAGCTTCGTTTGCCGGAGCACATGAAGGAAGGCCACCGGGCGGACTTCGCCCCGGTGTGCGCGCACGAGCGCGTCGATCTCGTTCTTTCGCATCGCGACCTCGGACAGTGGCGAGCACGTTGGTCGTCACACCCGGTAGGCGCGCAACGCGGCCTCACCGATGCCCATCCTGACTCGTCGATCGGTGGAAGGATGGCCCCGAATCCGGATCGACACTAGAAGCGTACGCGGGTGCGGTGCGTGGTCAAGCCGCCCTGTTCGTCACCCCGTGACTTGGACGAACGGTTGAGACGGGGTGTCTTGGACCCCGACCGCGTTCGGGGCCATGCCGTTCTGCCCCATCGCGCACGACTGATAGACCACGCCCGCACCCTCGGCCTTCACGAAGAGGGACGCCATCTGGGGCCGCGTCGGGCCCATGTTCACGCCGGACACGACGCCGCCCGCGACCCCCGCTTCGTTCTGCATCGACTGAGGGATGATCGTCATCTGCGTGATCACGGGCTTGCCGAAGACCTTGACCTTCTTCGTCGCGGTGCCGGCGTTCGCCATCATGCACATCGACTGGTTCGAGTACGGCATCACCACGGGCGGGCCGGGCGGCGCAGGCGTCTTGCAGGGGTCGGGCGCGGCGGTGCAGGTCCCGCCGCCCGTGGTCGCGATGCTCGGCATGGGTGTCTCCTTCAGCCCAACAGGATCTCTGCGCCGTCGATCTTCGTCTCTTGCTTCGACTCGAGCGTCGTATGCCCACTTCGCAGGGCGTAGCTGCCCTGGACGACGGTGCGGGCGCGGCCCGCCTTGAGCTGAGCGAGGTCGTCCGCCGTGCGGAAGACGCTTCGGGCGCGCTCGAAGATGCGCTCGGCCCGCGTCTCGATGCGCTCGCCGGCGATGGTGATCTCGCCGAGCTTGGCGGCGAAGCGGAGCCCCGCGAACGCCACGTCCTTCAGCTTGAGCTCGGCGCGCTCGGCCGAGACGTCGAGCGACTTCGACTGGATCGCGACGCGACCGCCGGCGACGAGGTCGATGTTGCCGTTCGGCGCGTGGACGGCGAGATCGCCCTCGGGGACGGTGAGCGTCGCCTTGTTCGTCACCGTGTCGAGCTCGAAGATCAGCCGCGCGGCGCGGTCCCGCACCTCGATGCGCTCGGTCGCGCCGCGCTTCACGACGGCGACGCGCGTCCCGTTGGAGGTCTCGATCGCCTGTTCTTCGGGGGGCAGTTCCATCAATCGGGCTCCGGCTTCCAGTCTTCGGCTTCTTGGAGATCGGCGTCGGTCGGACGGGCGGCGCTGCGGTTCGCGTCCGTGAAGGACGCGCCGTCGAGGAGCGCGCGGTGGAGGTTCGTGAGCGTGAGGTCGGACTTCGAGAGATCCGCCTGGCGGAGGATGGCGTGCGAGAAGTCTGCATGGTCGAGCTTCGCCGACGCGAGACGTGACTTCGTGAAATTCGCGCCCATCGCGCTCGCGAACGAGAGCCTCGCCCTGCGGAGGCTCGCTCCGGCGAAGCCGGCGCCGTCGAGGGACGCGCGGGAGAGATCCGCGTCGTCCAGGTTCGCGTCGTCGAGGCTCGCCTCCCCGAGGTTCACCCCGACCGCCGACGCCCCGTCGAGGCGCGCGCCCATCAGGTTCGCGCCGCGCAGATCCGTTCGAAGCAGACGGGCGCCCGCGAACGACGTGGAGGCGCAGTCCGCCCCGCGCAGGTCCGCGTCGGTGAAGTCCGCTCCGTCGAGCACCATCTCGCGCAGGTCGGCGCCCTGCAGGTTGCAGCGCTCGTACGTGGCGCGCGCCGCGCGCGCGCCCGTGAACGAGGCGCCGGTGAAGTCGGTCGCCGCGAACTTCGCGCTCGAGAGCTCCGCGCCGTCGAGCGCGGAGGCCACGAGGCGCGCGCCGACGACGGTCACGCCCGCGAGCTTCGCCGCGCGTAGGCCGGCGGACGTGAGATCGCACCGGTCGAGCGTGGCCCCGTCGAGGTTCGCCCCATCCAGGGACGCGGACGTGAGGACGACGCCCTCGAGGACCGCGCCCGAGAGGTTCGCGTCGCCGAGGTTCGCGCTGGCGAGCGTCGCCTCCGTCGCGCGGATCCGCGAGAGGTTCGCGCTCGAAAGATCGGCGCTCGAGAGGTTCGCGCCGTCGAGGTTCGCGCCCGCGAGGCTCGCGCCCGCGAGGTTCGCGCGATCACCGAACGCGTGCGCGAGCACGGCGCGCTCCAGGTTCGCGCCCGCGAGATCGCACGCCTCGAGGCGCGCTCGGTTCAGGTCGGCGCCCGCGAGGTTCGCGCGCGTCATCGACGCGCCGTCGAGGTTCGCCGCCTCGAGCTTCGCCCCCCGCAGGTCGGCGCCCGCGAGGGACGCGCCGGCGAGGTTCGCGCCCGTGAGATCGCACCCCGCGAGGTTCGCGCTGGCGAGCGCTGCCTTGGCGAGGTGCGCGCCCGCGAGGATCGCGCCCGTGAGATCCATGCCGCGCAGATCCGCGCCGCGCAGGTCTACGCCGCGATGATCCCCCGTCAGCGTCGCTCGGAGCGCGAGCCCCGGGAACGAGACCCGATGGAGCGCCGCGCCCGACAGATCGAGCGGGCTCGGCACGACACGCTCGAACCGCGAGTCTAGGACCGTGGCGCCGTCCCAGCGCGCGCCGCCGAGGCCCGCCTCGTCGAAGCGCGCGCCCTCGAGGCGGACGCGCCGGAGGTCGGCGCCCGTGAGATCCGTCGCGAGGAAGGTGCAGTCCACGAGCCGCGCGTCCGCGAGCGCGGCGTCGGCGAGCGAGCTCTCCGAGAACGTCGTCGCGCCGAGCGTCGCGCCCGCGAATCTCGCGGACTTCAGCGTGCACCCGAGGAACGCGCAGCGCGTGAGGGTCGCCCCGGCGAACGACGCGCCGCCGAGATCCGCGCCGTCGAACGTCGCTCCGCCGATCGTCGCGCCATCGAACGACGCGCGTGCGAGCGAGATCGTCATCCGCTCGAGGCGCGCCCGCGCCGCCTCGGCGGCGGCCGCCCGCACCTGGTCCTCCACGCCCCCGACGTCGACGCTGGGGGTGGGTGTGTCGTCCACGTCCTGGCACGAGAACGCGGTGCCCTCGAGCGACGCGCCGTCGAAGCTCGCGCCGTCGAGCTTGCAGTGCGCGAACAGCGCCCCTCCGGCGCGCGCGCCGCGCAGGTTCGCGTCCCGGAGATCGACGCGGAGGAACGAGACTCCCGCGACGTCCGCGCCCGCGAGGTTCGCGCCGCGCAGATCCATGTCCGCGACGAGCACGGGCTTCCTCCCCGCAGCGAGCGCGCGGAGCAGCTCCTCCGGGGTCGCGTAGACGAGGTCCTTGTCGGAGGCGTCGGGGATCGGGTTCGTCGTCATCGCTGTCCCGCGAGCAAGGTCCGCTTCACGTTCGAGCGCTCGAACCGCGCGTGCGTCGTGATCGTCTGCGTGAAGTCCGAGCCGAAGAAATTGCTCCCGCGGCAGTCGGCGGCGCTGAGGTCCGCGCCCTGGAGGAGAGACTGGAAGAGGTCGACCTTCGTGAGCTTCGCCGCCCCGAGCTTCGCTCGCGAGAGGTTCGCCTGCTTCATCACCGAGAAGTGGAACGTCGACGCGGCGAGCTCGGCCTCCGAGAAGTCGGCGCGGATGAACGTCGCCTTCGTGAGCGAGGACGCCTGGAGCGACGCACCGACCCAGATCGACGCGTCGGCGCGCACGCCGTCGAGCGCGCTCGCGTCGAGCTTGCAGCCCGCCGCCCTCGCCTCCGAGAGATCCGCGCCCATCAGGGAGACCTTCGCGCCCCGCGCGCGAGACAGGAGGATCTCGCGGCCCCTCAGGCGGTCCATGCTCGCGCCGTCGAGCAGCGCGAAGGAGAGGTTCGCGCCGCTGAGATCCGCCTCGACGAGGTCGGCGCGCGTGAGATCCGCCTCGCGCAGCGAGGCTCGGGACGCCCGGAGCCGGGCTGCCTTCGCGTCGCGGAGGTTCGCGCGCTCGGCCGTCGCGGCCTCGAGGATCGCTCCCGTGAGATCGGCCTCCGAGAGATCCGCGTCCGAGAGATCCGCGAGCCCGAGGTCCGCGTCGGCGAAGGTCGCGGCGTGCGCGCGCATCTGCGCCGCGTTCGCGCGCTGGAGGTTCGCGCAGCGGAGATCGGCGCCGACCGCGTAGACCCCGACGAGCAGGGCGTCGACGAACGACGCCGTCGCGGCCACCGTCGCGCGGAGGGAGGCGCTCGTGAGATCGGCCTGATCGAGCTTCGCGCGCGAGAGATCGGCCTCGTCGAGCTTGGCGTTCGTGAGGTTCAGGCCCGAGAGATCGATGTCCGACAGATCGAGGCTCGAGAGATCCGCGTCGGCGAAGCTTCGCTTCTCGGCCGCGTGCGTGATCACGCGCTCGCGCGTCCAGCGCCCGGGCTTCTCCCGCGGCGGGGCGTCGACCGGCGGCTTCGGCTTCAGCTCCCCGGGATCGTGACCGAGCGCGCGCAGCTTCGTGTCCGCGTCGGCGTCGTTGGCCGCGATGATCTCCTCGACGCGCTTCTTCTCCTCCTCCGTGGGCTCCTTCATCTCCCCGCGCACGACGTGGAGGAACGCGTCGATCGAGCTCACCTTGGAGAGCTTCTCGATGAGCTCCGGGGACGCGTTGCCCTGCTCGAGCAACGCGCGTGCGTCCGCGAGCGCTCTCTCCTCGTCGTCCCCTTGCTCGGGCATCGGCGCGGCGCGCGCGGCGGCCTCCTCGTGGTCGGCGAGCTCCTCGATCGTCGGCTCGGGGACGTGCCAGTACGCGTCGGCCGCGTAGCTGTCGCGCGGCGCGGGTGGATCGTGCATCGACTCGTCGACGAGCAGGAGGCCCTCGACCTCGCGGCTGCGCATGGCCTCGATCGCGACCGCGCCACGCCATACGAGGGACACGCGCATCGCGTCCGCGTCGACCCACAGCGTGTCGAGCGACAGGGCGACCTCCTCGAACGGCTCGCCTCGCGAGCCGGCGCGCCGCTTCGCGAACACGCGCGGGCGGAGCGCCGGGAGCTTGGCGTCGACGCGTTCGAGACGCGGGTGGATCCCCGCGAAGTGGAAGCGCTCGTCGCCCTTCAAGTAGCCCTTCACCTGCTGGTCCATCGGCGCGGCGTTGAAGTAGCCCCACTCGAAATCCGCGGGGTACCAGGGCCATCGCTCGCGTCGCCACCGCTCGTCGTACGTGCCCGCGAACGCGGCGCGCTGCTTCCAGACGTACTCGAGGGGGCCGAACCCGGCCGGCAGCGGCCGGTCGCTCGTCGACCGTACGAGCGCGTCCGCGAGCTCGAGCGAGGGCAGCGGCCGGCCCTCGGGATCCGCGTCCTTCGGGACGTAGCCCCGGCCCACGGGGTTGTCGGGGTACCCGGGACCGCCGAACGCGTTCTCGTAGCGGAGCTCGACGTCCCCGAGCGTGGACGGCTTGCCGGGCACCGCGCCGCCCACGCCGGTCTCCCACGCCCGATCGCCCGCGAGCGCGAGGACCTTCGTGCGCTTGCCGACCCCGAACTCGACGCGCCCTCCCTTGCGCGCCTCGCCCGTCCCCGGCGCCGCCGCGCGGCAGGTGCCGACGAGCATCGTGTCCGCGTGCGGCTTGAAGGGCGCAAAGTCGGTTGGGTAGCGCAGGGTCGTGGTCGGGTCGTCGCCCCAATAGAGATCGCCGAAGAGGGGCGGCTGGTCGGTCGGATCGAGGGCGCGGACGATCTCGCCCGGCTCGATCGCGAACGTCCCCTTCACGACGATCGTGAGGGTGGCGACGTCGACCTCGCGCCGCGCCGTGAAGAACGCGACGTGGAGCGCGCTCCGCCTGTGCACGCGCGTGTACGCCGGCTTCGGGTCGGTGATCGTCGGCGCGGGCATCGTCCCTCGCGCCTCAGCCGACGGCGAGAAGGCCGGGGATGGTGTTCTTGAACTCCTGCCCGTTGATGTTCACGGACATGCCGGGCGCGGTCTTCAGGGTGATGCCCGTCGGCGTCACCTGGATCGTGCTGAGGCCGACCGTGATCGTGACGTTCTTCGACGTGAGATCGATGCTTGGGGTCGTCGGCACGCTCGAGAGCGCTTGCGCCTGGGCCTTCGCGGTCTCGCGCAGGAGCATCGACGCGGCGCGGAGCTTCATGTCCGCGGCCTTGCGCGCGATCTCTCGGGCGGTCTGCGTGAGCTTGCTCTCCACCGCGGTGAGCACGCCCATGATCCCGAGCGCGCCGACGGCCCCGCCACCGATCTGAGCGCCGATCACGATCCCCGCTTTCTCTCCTTCGCTGCCGCGCGAGGTGGCGAGGCCCGCGGCGAGCCCCGCGATGCTGCCGAGCATGCCCATGGTGACGCGGTGAAGGCCCTTCTCCTCGATCGTCTTCACGATCTTGTCGGCCGCCTTGGTCTCGGTGACCCACGCGGCCTCCGCGGCTTGCATCGCCTTCTTGAACGCGGCGTTGAGCGAGACCGGCGCGACGAAGAGCTTCATCTGGTTGGACGTCAGCGCGATCGCGCTGCCGCCCGACCGGAGGAGCGCGTAGTCCTCCATCGTGAGGGCCGAGTCGGGGCCCTGCGCGTGCACGCCGTCCGGGTGGGCGACGATCTTCGTCGCGGTCCCCGTGACGCGATCCAGCTCGCCGCCGGGGGAGATGGTGATCTCCTTGTCGGCTTGGATGTCGACGTTCGCGGTCGCGTGCTGGCCGCCGGTCGTGAACTCCCAGTACGCCATGCCCGGGACGACCCCGGATCGCGCGCCGATCTGCACCGTGGTGCCCTCGACCGCGACCTTTCCGTTCCGCGTCGAGATCGACGACTCCGCGTCGCCGACGACGCGCGTCTGCATGCCGGCGACGGTCGCGGCGAACGACCCGTACACGCCCGCGGTGATCCCGTTCACGGTCGAGGAGACGACGCCGTTCAGCGACGCGGCGACGCCCCCGTTCAGCGAGGCGGCGACGCCGCCGGTGAAGTTCACCGAGATCGGCGAGGCGAGCGCGACGGTCTTCTCCGCGTACATGCAGATCGTCCCCTCGGGGGTCGTGAGCCCGTTCGTCGTGATCGCGCCCACGGCCGAGGCGAGCGGGCCGGCGCCGAACGCGACGGCGTTCACCGTGACCGAGAGGACGTTCGCGTCACGCCCGAGCATCAACGCGCGCATGAATTGGCCCACGAGCTGGACCGCGCTGATGCCGATCGACAGCGCCGTGTGCGCCTTGCGGAAGCCCTCGTACGTGGAGTCGACCGACCCGATCCCGAAGCCGTAGCCGCCCGCGGCGAAGAACATGCCGCCGTTCGACACGCGCTGCGTGACGCCGACGAACCCGCTCGGGCCCTCGCCGACGATGATCTCGCAGTCCGGGTGAGGGACGTGGATGCGGTAGTGCTCGTTCGCCTGCTCTTCCTGCGACATCAGTTCCTCCGCGTCTTTCCGAACTCGACGATCAAGCCGTGCCTCGAGCGGATCCGGTGCATGTGCGCGTCCGCGGCGCTCACGCGGATCGGCGTCACCGCGTTCTGCACGGCGCCGATGATCACCGGGCGATCCGGGTCGCCGTCGGTGAACGCGACGAGCACCTCCGTCTCGGGGGTGAGGGGGAAGTGCATGCCCTGGTTCGGGCCCGCGAACGGGAGCGCGAGTCGGATCGGGCGCGACGCGCGGTGGCCCTCCCGGTCCGCCGTGTCGAAGTGGAACTGCACGTGGTAGCGGCCCTCGTCGTCGAGCGCGGGCTCGCTCGACGACGACCCTGGGTCGGCTTGCACGACCGCGGTGAGGAACCCGTGGATGCGCGGCCTCGGCGTGACGCGCGGCGGGCGGTAGGCTCGGTCGGCGGACACCGCCTCGAAGGAGTTGTCGTACCCGCTCGCGTCGCGCGCCGGAGCGCCCGCGATCGCCTGCGGCTGCTCCATGCGGTGCTCGACGCGCGCGACGACGAGCTCGGCCGGGCCCGGGAACGGGGAGTGCTCCAGCTTGAAGCGCGTCCCCGCCGAGAGCCAGCCGACGACGCCCTTGCCCGCGAGGCGGCGGCGCGCCGCTTGCGCGGCCTCGGCGCGCACGTTCGCGAGGTGCTGCCCCTCTTCGGGCGACTTGTGGTGCGTCCCGTACTCGACCACGCCCCCCATGCCTTCGGGCACCTCCGCGGTCGCCCCGAGGTCGAGCCGCGGGTGGCGGTAGTCGTAGTCCTGCACCGCGAAGAAATGGGGCACGGCGCGCGCGGCGATCTCGAGCTCGTGCACGGCGGGGTGCTCCTCGCGCGGGCCGAAGGCGAGCGGCTCCGCGAACCGCTGCGGCATCGCGTCGGGGCGATCGGAGAAGACGATGCGCTCCTGCTCGGTGCCGTCGACGCCCTCCACGTTCTCGAAGTGGAACGCGAGGCCGACGTGCTCCGCGAGGCGGCGCACGAACGCGAGATCCGTCTCCCTGTACTGCACGACGAACTCGCGCTTCGGGTACGTCTCGCGGACGCGAAAGACGGCGTAGCTCGGATCCATGCGCTCGAACTTGAGCGCGATGATCTCGGGGACGCTGAGGTTCAGGAAGACCTCCTGCGTCGCGACGAGGTCGATGACGTGCGCGCGCGGCCGGAGGACGACCCGGTAGACGACGGGGGTCCGCGACATGCCCTTCGTCACCGAGCCGTCGACCAGGGCGCGCGCGCCCGCGACGACGGCGTGGACCGCGCGCACCGTGATCCCGTGATCGTCGGTGAACCGGAGCGTCGCCTCGGCGCCGACGATCTCCTCGACGTCGAGCACGTGGTGATCGGCCTCGTGCGGGCGGAGCGTGACTTCGAAGCGATAGAGCTCCGATATCTCCTCGACGCCGTCGACGCGCACCACGTCGAGATCGGCGCACGCGAACTCCTCGGACTCGAGCTTCACGGAGCGGGGAGTGAACGACATGATCACCTCGAGGCGCGAACGACGTCGGACGGAGCCGGCATGAAGCGCGACAGTTCGAACAAGGTCAAGCGACGGCGGAGCTGGGCTCCGCGGGGAGCTGGGTGGGAGAGCGGCGCCCTTCGACTTTGTGACGGCGGGCGCCTTGACGGTCACCGGCCCTGTTGGCGAACCTCTACGGTCGAAAGACCATGAGCCGCATCACGACGGGAGTGAGCACGGAGGGGCCGGTGACCGCGGGCGTGGTCGCGTGGCGCGTCGGCGCGCGGATTCGAGCGACGGTCGTCGTGAAGGCGTGCTTCGAGTTCACGACGAGCGGGCAGTGCAGCCTCGTCCGGCCGCTGCCCATCTTCGTGAAGGATCGCGTCGCCGTGACCGGGGAGCTCAGCGCTCCGAGCGACGTGGCGCCGTTCGTCCCGAGCCCCGAGGTGATGGTGATCGGCCGCGCGCTCCATCGCCACGGCACGTCGCGCGTCGGCTATCGGCTCGAGCGCGCGGGCACGACGATCGTGGAGGAGCACGCGGACGCCGCTCCGAACGCCGCGCTCGCCGCGTTCGCCCCGCGGCCGAGCGCGTGGCCCGTGCCGCCGGAGGCGTTCGAGGCCGGCGTCGTCACGCTCCCCTCGCCCGACGGCGCCCCGTTCCAACGATGCGACGCGGAGCAGCGCGTGACGGAGCTGCGGGGCAACGAGGAGGTCGTCCTCATCGGGCTCTATCCGAACGCTCCGCTCCTCCGGTTCCCTTTGTTCGCGCCGACCGTGGAGGCGACGGCGCTCTCGGGCGAGCACGCGGACGCGGTCCCGCTCCGCATCGACGCGCTCATCGTCACGCTCGCGGATCGCAGGTGCACGATGCTCTGGCGCGGCAGCGTTCCGCTGCGATCCGAGGAGGCGCTCGCGACCCTCGCGGTGAAGGTCGTCGCGCGGCCCGATCCGCGATCCTCCGCGCCGCGCCCGACGGAGCAGGCTCCCCGAGCCAACGGGACGCCGCGATGGGGACGGTCGCCCTCGCCGAGGCTTCAGAACGATCACGCTCGCAGAGGTGCCCTTCGAGAGCGCGTCGAAGCGATCGACGCTCCCATTCCCAAGTCCCAGCCCCCGCCCGTGAGCGCGCCCGCCTCGCGGGAGGGGACGCCGTGGGCCGCAGGGGGCGCGCCTTCGAAGGGCGTGCGGCCCGCGCAGGCCGCGATGTCCACGATGCCCATCGAGGAGGACGAGCCCCCCGCCCCGCAGCCCGCGCCCTCGGTGTCCGTCGCGCCGTCACCGGTGCCCGCGCCCTCGTCACCGCCCGCGGCGCGCGAGGAGCCCGCGGCGAGCGGCGGCCCCGTGTCCGTGGTCGCGCCGCCCTCACGGGATCCCGACAGACCCCTCTGGCGTGAGGACCCGAGAGACGCGGAGCCGCCTCCGGCCGCGCCGAGCGTCGCGCCGAAGCCCGTGAAGAAGGACCTGAACGCGCAGCTCTACAAGCGCCCCAAGCTCAAGCGGTAGCGCGCGCGCTCGCTCACGTGCGCTCGAGGAGCCAGTCGCGCACGGGGCGGTAGAGGTGCTCCTCGGAGTGATCGCTCGTGAAGACGTCGGCGTGGCCGAACGCGAGCGTGGGCGTGCCCACGACGATGTGCTGACGGTCGCGAGAGCCGATGCGCTCGTGCGTGTACTCCGTCGTTTCGCGCGGGACGATGCCGTCCGCGTTCGCCGCGACCGAGAGGAACGGCGCGCGGATCCCGGGCAGCGCCGCGGTCACGTCGACGCCGTCGAGGACGAGGTCGCGGCGCGCGATCCACTCGGCGATCTGCCGGTTCACGTGCCGGCTCGGGTCCTCGACGGTCTTCGAGAGCTCGTCCACGTTCGACGGATCGACGTGCGCCGCGTTCATGTAGATCGAGAGCAGCGACGGCGCGCGCGCGAGGAGGTGCGGCAGCGCGACCCTCGCCATGGCGCGCGATCCGCGGACGGGGACGAGCCCCACGAGCGTGGGCGACGCGAACGCGACGCGGAGCAGCGGGTGCACGCGCACCCAGCGGACCGGCCCTCCGATCGCGACGAGCGCGCCGATCCGCGCGGTGCCGGCGAGCGCCGCGTGGCCGAACATGAGGGTCGCGCCTAGCGAAGCGCCGATGATCGCCACGACGCTGGCGCGCGTCTTCGTGCGATCGAGCGCCGCCGCGATCGCCGCGCCGAGATCCGTCCGCGCGAGGTGCTGGAGGCCGAACACGCGGCCGCCGCCCGCGCGCTTGCTCGGGCCCTGCGCGCGCAGATCCACGCGCCAGACCTCGAAGCCCGCCTCGACCAACGAAGCCTCGAAGGATCGCCCGTGCCGGTGGTAGCCGAACACGAACGAGTTCATCCCGTATCCCGGCACGATCAGCACGGGCATGCGGCGGGGGTGGAGCCGCGCGGGATCCCACGCTTGGTTCAACGAGAGGAGCCAGCCCTCCCCGTTCGAGACGAAATGCTGGACGGAGGGCATGACGCTCATGCCTAGAGCACCGAACAGGTC